>NZ_PSYX01000005.1:0-314253 GCF_003586325.1 Haloferax sp. Atlit-10N | reverse complement strand
GCAGGCGCACTTCGTCACGTCACCCACAACGGCTCAGCACACATTCTGCACGACCTGTTCTGGCAGAACATGTCGCCGGAAGGCGGCGACGAGCCCGAAGGCGCGCTCGCAGAGCGCATCGCCGAGGACTTCGGCTCCTACGAAGCCTGGAAGGGTGAATTCGAAGCGGCGGCCGGCGCAGCCGGCGGCTGGGCACTTCTCGTCTACGACTCGTTCTCGAACCAGCTTCGGAACGTCGTCGTCGACAAGCACGACCAGGGCGCGCTCTGGGGCTCCCACCCCATCCTCGCGCTCGACGTCTGGGAACACTCCTACTACCACGACTACGGCCCGGCCCGCGGCGACTTCGTCTCCGCGTTCTTCGAGGTCGTCGACTGGGACGAACCCGCCGCCCGCTACGACCAAGCCGTCGAACTCTTCGAGTAACGTCGCGTAACAGAACGAACCCACCGTTTCCCGCGCGACCACCACGGGTTACCGTGAAAGGGTGCCCAACACAGGGCATCCGGCGGGGCGAGTTCGTCCCGCCAGACCGGCACCCTTCTACCGACCGTCCGCACGTGTTCCGGCGAGCGGTGCGACCGTCGTCGACCGTTCTCGTTTGTTTCAAGCAAAATTCATAACTACGCGTGGAAGAATGTGCGGTTAATGAGTAATAGTAATCCACCGTGGACTGCCGAATTTGCCGCCCTGAAGTCCGACTGCGCCGTCGAACTCGCCACGTTGCTGGAGAAATACCCGCAACCGGTCGTCTACGAGGTGATGAGCGAGATGCTCCGCCGCGAGATGCGCGACCAGTTCGCCGTCTCGTTCGCCGAGTCGCAGTTCGACGAATGAACCGCGATAGCGCGTAATCGAGCGTACTACAAAATATCCGCTTTGCTGGGGTTCTTTATCGAGTACGCTAGTGCATGGAACATGGCAGACGTAATCGTCATCGGCGGCGGTCCCGCTGGTCTGACAACCTCCCTCTTCGCCGCGAAGAACGGGCTCTCCACGACGGTCTTCGACACCGACAAGACGTGGATGCATAAGGCGCATCTGTTCAACTACCCCGGAATCGGCTCCATCGACGGCTCGGACTACATGGAGACGCTCCGCACGCAGGTCGACCACTTCGACGCGGAGCGCCACCAGGGCGAGGAAGTCACCGACGTGAGCGAGAGCGACGACGGCTTCGTGGTCACGACCGGCGACGACGAGTACGAGGCCGACTACGTCGTGCTCGCCACGGGCGCGAACCGCGACCTCGCGGAGTCGCTCGGCTGCGCGTTCGACGACGAAATCGTCGACGTGGACGTGACGATGGAGACGAGCGTCGAGGACGCCTACGCCACGGGCGCGATGGTCCGCGCCGAGGAGTGGCAGGCCGTCATCTCCGCCGGCGACGGCGCGGCCGCCGCCCTCAACATCCTCTCGAAAGAGAAGGGCGAACACTACCACGACTTCGACGTGCCCGCCGACGCCGAGTCCGTCTACGGCTCCCTCATCGACGAAGTCTAGCCGCAACCCCGCGGTCGTACCTTCCGACTCCGACGTCGCGTTCTCGTTTTTTCCTTCGCCGAGACTCCGGAGACTCGCCTGTCTCGTTAGCCGAGTCGCTCGATGAACGAGTTGATAACCCGAATCTCGTCGTCATTGATGGCGTGTCCCAATCCCTCGTACAACCGACTCGTCGCGTCGGCCCCGAGTGCCGCGAAGACTCGGGCCGACGCCTCGACTCGCTCGAGGTCGACGCGAGAGTCGTCGCGGCCGCTCCCGAAGAAGACCGGCGTGCCGTCGAGGTTGTCGTCGCTGACGTGCCCATCGTGGTCGCCGTCGTGGGTCCGACTCCCGAGGTCGGGTCCGAGGAGACTCCCCGAGAGCGCGACGAGACCGCCGTACCGACGTGGGTTTCGAACCGCGAACTCGGCGGCGAGACACGCGCCCTGTGAGAACCCGAAGAGGACGACTCGCCCGGGCGGAATCCCGGCGTCGCCGGCGATGTCGAGCGCGGCCGACACCCGACTGAGCGCCGAGGAGAGCCACGGTTCGTTTCGCTCGATGGAACTGGTGGCCGGTGCCGGATACCACGAGCTCCCGGCGGCCTGCGGCGCGAGGTACATCACGCCCCGGTGGAGGAACTCGTCGACGAGGGTGAGGACGTGCCGCGCCTTCGAGCCGCGGCCGTGGAGCATGACGACTGCCGCGTCGGCGACCTGCGGGGGCGCTCCGCCCGTCGCAATCTCCTGCCCCTCGTGGGGGTCGGTCGCGGACCGGGGCGCTGTTGGGCGGCGGGCCATCAGTTCAGTCCGTCGTCGCTGCTAGGTCCGACGCCAACCGGAAGGTCGAGCGGGCGCAGTTGGCTTTCTATCATCTCGCGGTCCTCCTCCAGCCACGGCGGGAGGTACAGCGACTGACCGAGCGTCTCCTGGTCGGCGTCGAACGTGAGGCCGGGGCCGTCGGTCGCGAGTTCGAACAGGATACCGCCCGGTTCGCGGACGTACAGCGAGTGGAACACGTGTCTGTCTTTCACCCGCGACACGTCGTAGCCGCGCTCGCGGAACAGGTCGTGCCACTCGTACAGTTGGGCTTCGTCCTCGACGCGGACCGCGACGTGGTGGATGCTCCCCGCGCCCTCGCGGCCGAACTCGCCGTCCCTATCGAGGAGGTCCACGACGGTCGCCCGGTCGCCCGGCGCTCGGTAGCGAACGCGATCGCCCTCTTGTTCGACGAGGTCGAACCCGAGCGTATCGAGCACGCTGGCGGTCACGAAGGGGTTCGTCGAGTGGAGCGTGACGCCGTGGATGCCGCGAATCGCGCGCTCGGCGGGGACCGGACCGCCGAACCACGGTTCGACCGACGACTCGCCGGTGACGAGTTCGAGGTCGGTCCCGTCGGGGTCCGAAAACCGGAGGGCAGTCTCGTCGAACCGCTCGAACGGGCCGTCGACTTCGACGCCGCGGTCGGCGAGGCGGTCGATCCAGTAGTCGACGGCGTCGGGGGGGATCACCAGCGACGCGGTTCGAATCTGGGGCGTGCCGGGGCGTCCCGGCTCCTCCGCCGGGTACGGGAAGAAAGTCAAGGCCGTTCCGGGCGAGCCGGTCTCGTCACCGTAGAACAGGTGGCGCGTGAACTTCTCGTTGAAGTTCACCGTCTGCTTGACGAGGCGCAGACCGAGCGTCGTCGCGTAGAAGTCGACGTTCGCCTGCGCGTCGCGGACGATTCCTGTGACGTGGTGGATTCCGGCGGTGTCTGTGAGCATCGAGTTGGGCGGGGTGTGTTGGAGAGTGGTAGTGTGGCGGCGACGGTGCGGCGGCGGAGACGTGTCGGCGGCGATACCGCGTCAGCGACCGATGGTTCCCTGTCGGGTGACGGGAGCGTCGGGGTCGATCAGGAACGCGACGACGGTGGCGTCCTCGTCGGCGGTGAGCGTCAGACGGGCGTCATCGACGAGCAGGCCGCTTTCGGTTTTCCCGAAGCGCGTGTCCGCGGCCTCGACCGCGCCGTCGAACACGTAGAAGTACGCGTCTCGTCCCTCGATAGCGGGGAGGTCAGCGCTCGACCCGGCGTCGAGACGGAGGTCGAAGAGGTCGACCTCGTTGCGGACGAAAAGCGGCGCGTGGGAGCCCTCGGGCCCGAACAGGTGCCGCCACTCGCCCTCGACGGGGGCGTCGATGGGTTCGTGTTGGATGTTCGGCCCCAGTCCGAGGCTGTGGGGCCGGACGAACATCTGAAGCATCCGCAGCGGCGGGTCGTCCGCGCGGGTGAACTCCTCGTGCCAGAACGTCTCGCCCGCGTTCATCACCATCAGGTGGTCGGCGTCGGTGACGAGGTCGTTGCCGTCTTGGTCGCCGTGACGCATCACGCCGGCGGGCACCCACGAGATGATTTCCTCGTCGCGGTGGGGGTGCATCGCGATGTGGGTGTCGGGGTCCATGAACGACTCGACGATGGTCGCGAGCGGGCCGTAGCCGTGGTCCGCGTGGTCCGGGAGGGCGCGACCGGGGAAGTTGAAGTGGGTCCGGAACTTCCCCTGGTTCTGGGAGACGTCGGTTCGCTCCGCCTTGTAGAGCTTCGTCTCGGAGCCGACTTTCATTACGCACGCACCTACGCATCGAATCTATATACCTTCTCGGCGACGTGACCGAAAGCAGGTGACGTCGGTGTCACCGGGAGCGGACGACCGCTCCGATGACAAACGTTTTGTTCCTGACAACCGACAGAGCGGGCGAATGGAGACGAGTCGGTGGACGCCGCGGCGAAACTGGCTGTTCGTCGTGCTGAGTGGTATCGTCGCGGCGGGAGTGGTCTCCGTGTTCGGCCCCTCCGACTCGAGCGTCATCGCGTCGGTCGCGGTCGGAGTCGTGGTCAGTCTCATGTTCGCGGTCGGCCACGCGGTGTCGAACGAGCGAGTGAAACAGGCGCTCCTTGACGCGCTGTCGCTTCTGCCGTGAGTTCGTCCCCGGGTCGACCGACTGTGAGCGACCCACGGCGTCACCAACCCTGCCGCAGTACGAACGCGGCGTGTCCGAACACGGCGAGCAGAAACGGCACCGAACCGGCGGGCCAGACGAAGACGGTGCCGAGCGGAATCGCACCCAGAAAGAGAGCGGTCACGGCGAACCGCCCCCACACCCGGTCGGCCGACTTCAGCGTCGAGTCCACTCGAATCGACACGTTGTACTGACGGAGCGTCTCCCGGAACCGAGGTTCGAACTCGTCCGGAACGAGAAACATCGAGGGCTTGTTGACGAACGACTGTTCGTAGTACAATCGGACTACAGTCCGGTCCCCGATGGTCACGAACCGGGCAGTTTCAACGTCCGCGAGTGAGGTCGTCACGTCCTCGTCGCTCCGAAACAGCGAGGGGTCACCCATGTGGTAGGTGCTTTCGAGCTCGCCGGCGTCATCGTCGAGCGCGACGCTCATACCGATGAACCGTTCCGAGCTCTGGAGGACTGCCGTCAGTATCACCGCGCAGTACATACTGTACACGAACGGGGCGCGGTCACCGGCGAGCGCGCCGAAAGTCAGCAGGGCAGCGGGGGCGACGGCGAACACGCCCCACCACGACACGCGACCGAAATCGACGCCGTTGAACGCGACACGCCACGGGAGTTCTCGAAGGCCAGCCATCCCCGCGGTCCACGCTGCGACGGACTCGTTCTCGTCTGGATGTGTCACCGTTAGTGTACTTCAAAATCGGCCGATATATAGCTCTCTTTCAACGAGTTGCGGTGCGACCGCCGCGCCTCTGGTCCGGGCGCAAAGAGAAAAAGAATGCGAGTACCGAGGCCTCCCGCAGGTACCGGCCCCTAAATGATAATATATTGATACTCTGCGTCCGAAACAGAAGCCTTACCACTAGCAACCGAGTTCGATGTAGTAGCGGGATGGGATAGCCAGGAGATTCCGCCGGGCTCATAACCCGGAGATCGGTAGTTCAAATCTACCTCCCGCTATTGTTTTGCTGACCTCAACTCCTGAGCGCCGAGTCTCGGCTCGGCGCGACCCACGAGGTCAGCCTCATAGCTCAGTAGAGTTGAACCAGTGAGCAACGCTTCACGTTGCGAGTGAGGCCCGCTTTCCCCGACCATCGAGAGAAGACTGGTTCGGAACGAGGAAACTGGCGACTCAGTTGTCGGCCAACTTACCGCGTTTCTCGGCGACGACCGACCCGACTGCGGACCGCAACGTCTCCCAATCGACGCGGCCTTTGTCGAGTCGAACGTACTCCTCACGGACGATACTCTCGAACACGCGTGCGTGAACCTCGGCGGTCGTGGGCGGTTTTTGGGACGTTTCGATGGCTTCGACGGCGCGGCCGACTCGCGCGTCGGTGACGAGTTCGTCGGCGAGTTCCGCTGGCTCACCTCGTATCGGCTCGTGGTCGCTTATCTCGTCGACGGCGCTCTCTCGGACGAGTGCGCGTCCACCGCGTCGATTCTCGATGACGACACCTGCGGCGGGTCCGGCGTACCACGCGGATTCGGGGATGTCGAGCCGTTCCGGGTGGAAATCCCGGACGTTCAGTTCCTTCTGGAAGGTGTTCAGCGGCGTCAGACCCAAGCGCTCGAACACCTGCTCGGCTTTGTCGATGGGGAACAGTCGCTCTTTGGTCCCGTTCCAGATGGTCCAGCCGAGAAATGCCGGGATTCGCTCCCAGTCGTAGTCGATACCGACATTGCACGGTGCCACGCCGAAGAAGACGTACGCTTCTGGCTCGTCGACCGCGTCGTGGAACGCGTCGCGGTCGAACCGCTCTCGAACGTGTCGAACGGCGTATTCGTACGGCGGAGGCACGTCGTCGAAGACCCGGTCTCGGCCGCCGAACAGTAGACGCCCCGACGGTTTCATCTGAAACCGCAACCGGGGACCAGCGACGTACTCACGGAGCCACAAGTGACCGCTCGACAGCAACTCGTCGGCGGCATTTCCGAGCTGAGGCGTCGATGGATACGGTTGCATGAGTGGTTCTTTCCACCACGAGAGGGATAGTCTTGGGTGTGCGCTCTGGCATCCCGCTCGCCGCGTGCCGCCCTTCGGGCCGCAGGGGAACACGTCGCGTAGTCTGCTGGGGGAGCCGACAACAGACAATCGTAGTTCATCAGTTGGTGAAATACACGCGGGGGGACACCGAGATCGGGGGTGATCCGACTCGTCAGAGACCCCCTCTATTCGTGTACGAGGGTCGCGCCGACGACGGCGATGTGTCGGAGTTAGGCTGTTTTCGCGCATTCAGCGGCTCACCGAGAACGAGAGTCAATACGCGACCGAGGCGAGCCGGGGATAGTAAATTTTGTATCGCGAGATATGGTTTATTCTCTAATCTCAGAGAATGACCGATAAATTGCTAATCCTCGTTGTCTGCGACCGACAACGACGCAACAAATATAGACAATTTTCAGATATATCTCGTCTCTCACTCGAAATCTGAGCTCACAGAATCAGCGAGGGATCGGTGTTCGGTCTTCTCCCGGTAGCTGACCGGTCAGATTCGCCAGTTCAGCGAGAACGAGTCGTTCGTCGCGGTATCGTTCGCGGCAGTACCGTTGGTCGTCCCGTTCGTGGAGTTCGAAGTGGCCTTCGTCTGCTCGGCCGGCGTACCCGTGTCTGCCGTGACAGTTCCGCTCGTCAGTTCGTCCAGCGGGGCCTGGATAGCGTAGCTCGGCGTCTCGACCTGAATCGTGCTTTGGGCGTCGACCTGTACGAACTTCAGTTCGAGCGCGTACGAGCCGTCGGATTCGATTTCGGTCGCTTCGACCTGGTCGGTCTGCGGGTGGAACGCCCACGCCGTCTCACCGGCGTCGAGGCGGCTCGTCTCGCCTTCGATAGTCCGAACCGTGTAATCCCGGCTCGTGTCGGACCCCGCAAGCGGGTAGTTGCGGTCGAGCCATGCCTGGTATCCCTCGTCGATGGCGTACACGTTCTCGAAGCCGGTCGCGAGCAGCATCGCCGCCCGGAGCGACGACAGGTGGTGCGGGCAGTGGCAGTAGGTCACCACGCGGTCCGCCTCGTTCCAGTCGTCTGTGGGGTCGAGCGTCCGCCCGTCAGGTGCGGGGCTGAGCACGGACCCGAAGACGTGGGAGACCTCGTATCCGGTCTCGCTGCGGGCGTCGACGAAGCGCGCCTCGCCGCGCGCGTACCAGTAGTACGCGTCCTCGATGGGAACGAGCGGAACTTCGACGGTCACGTCGTGCACCTCTCGCGTGAGCGTATCGTAGGAACTCGTGTCGATAGACCGCTCTTCCGGTACGGCGTCGAACTCTGGCGGGTAGCCGTCCGAAGGTTTGGGGTCTTCCGGTAGGTCGTCGCCCTCGCGGGGCCCTCGCATCCGGTTTTCGGGCGCGGCCGTCGTCGTTTGCGTCGTCGTCTGCGTCGCGTTCGCGGTGGTCGTCTGGGTCGACGTGGACGGCGTCGATTCGGGGGACCCGCTCGAACAGCCCGCGAGCCCGGCAATCGTCGCTGCACCGGTCAACTGAAGGAACCGTCTGCGGCTCGACTGTCGTTCTGTCATCACCCATCCGTACTGACCAGTGGTGGTTTATTATATACAGAGTAAGCTCTGTGCACCCTTACTCGCGTGGAAAGGCGGGCTACGAGTGACGGGCGTATCGTGCCGCTAAACCGCCGTTCACGCGGTCTGCTTGAGATACCGCTTCTCCCAGCGGCGGCGCGTCTCGACCGCTTCGCAACCCTCGTCGGTCAGCGAGTACTCGTTGGTCCGTCCGTTCTTGCTCCCTTTGTGGACGAGGTCTTTGTCGACGAGTTCGTTCAGGTTCGTGTACACGCGGCCCGTGAGCAGGTCGCGCCCCTGCGTCTTTTCGAGTTCGGTCTTAATCGTCTGTCCCGAGGAGTCGCTCATTCCTCGCACAACGAACAGCAAATCGCGTTGAATCGCGGTTAATTCGTGTACGCACATAGGGGATGCCACGGGCGCACCATACATGAACTTCGGAGATAGTTGTGGTTCTAAAGAACCCCTAGAACGGGTGAAACGGTCGTTTCTCGGAGTTCGCTCTCATAACCGACAGTGACTGAGCGAATAGACACATCATAAATCGGGGTCGCTCCGACCGCTCGAACGCACGGACCCACGCAGACCCGGACGAACGCGCCATCGTTCCGCGACTGCCGACCAGCGGACGCCGGGCGATGGCCGGCCCGGCAACTGCGCCCTCTCGGGAGCGAACGCCCCGACCCAGCGGTTCCTTACTCATCCCATAGTAAGGAACCCCGCCGCCCACGTGCGGAGTATGTTTGGAACGAGCGGCGTTCGCGGTGCCGTCGGCGAAGACGTGACGGCGGAAGTAGCGCTCTGTATCGGAAGGGCGCTCGGTAGCGAGGTCTCCGGGCGCGTCGTCGTCGGTCGCGACGCGCGCGAAAGCGGAACGATGCTCGAACACGCACTCGTCGCCGGGCTTCTGGAGTGCGGAATCGACGTACTCCGACTCGGGACCCGGCCGACGCCGTCTATCGCCCGTGCCGTCGAGTGGTTCGACGCCGACGCCGGTGCCGTCATCACCGCCTCGCACAACCCGCCGACCGACAACGGCGTGAAGCTCTGGACCGCGTCCGGCCGGGCGTTCGATTCGGCCCAGCGCGCCGCCATCGAGCGCCGTATCGAAGACGAGGACTACGAACTCGCCGCGTGGGACGGCGTCGGAACCGAGCGACACCGAAGCATCGAAAGCCGCCACCGCGACGCGCTCAAATCGAGCGTCGACTTCGAAGACCCCTGTTCGGTCGTCGTCGACATCGGCAACGGAACGGGGCGGCTCACGGCGGACGCGCTCTCGGACCTCGGCTGTACGGTGTCGACACTCAACGGCCAGCGCGACGGTCGGTTCCCCGCCCGCCCGAGCGAACCGACCGACGAGACGCTTCGAGGGCTCCAAGCTCACGTCGCCGCGACCGGCGCGGACCTCGGCATCGCCCACGACGGGGACGCAGACCGGATGATGGCCGTCGACGGCGACGGGAACTTCGTCGACGGCGACGCGCTCCTCGCCCTGTTCGGGCGCGAGGCCGCGTCCGAGGGCGACCGAATCGCCGTTCCCGTGAACACGAGCCTCGCCGTCGACGACGCGGTCGCGACCGTCGGCGCGGACGTGGTCCGGACGCGCGTGGGCGACGTGTTCGTCGCCGAGAGGTGCGCCGAGCCGGGCGTCGTCTTCGGCGGCGAGCCCTCCGGGGCGTGGATTTGGCCCGACGAGACGCCCTGTCCCGACGGCCCGCTCGCGGCGTGCAAACTCGTCGAGTTCGTCTCGCGGCGCGGCCCGTTAGCCGACCTCGTGGACGATATCGACGCCTACCCGCTTCGCCGCGAAAGCGTCGAGACGAGCGACAAAGCGGGCGTCCTCGAACGCGTCGAAGCGACGGTGCGCGAGGAGTACGACGACATCGACGACCGCGACGGACTCCGCGTCGAGACCGACGACGGGTGGTTCCTCGTCCGGGCGAGCGGAACGCAACCGCTCGTGCGGGTCACCGCCGAGGGTCGGACGGAAGCGGCGACCGACCGACTGTTCGACGAGGCGCTGGCGCTCGTCGAGTCTCGCACCGGCCCCGTCCGAACCTGAATCGAGGACAACCCTCGTGAAGCAGCGGAGATTCGAGCGTTCCGCGAGGTTCACCACCGACACGGCCGGAAAGGAACTCGCCCCCGCGTGGAATCGGCGAATATCTAAATTGGACTGACAGAGAGTGTGACACACCCACAAATAGTCGGGGTTTAGTGCGTTAACTGTACGCACAGATATAAAAAGACTGGATATGTGAAGGCACGATGTTTCTCCGTTTTATGACGTTCAGTAAATCGGATACAAATGAACTCGGAATTTACTCGTCGCACCTTCCTCACCGCCGCCGGCGGACTCGCGCTGCTCGGAACTGTCGGAACTCGGAACGCCACCGCGGGGTTTTCGCCGGGCGTCGTCGGGACCGCACCGTACCTCAGTGACCGACTCTACCCGACGATGGGCACCGACAGTTCGAACCCGACGCTCGTCGTCTACGTGAACTTCCTGTCGGGCTCCTCGCAGTACTTCGTTCAGCACAACCTCGAAGACATCGTCCGCGAGTACGTCCTGACGGGCGACCTCAACCTCGAAGTCCGATTCCTCTCGTACAAGCCCGACGCCATCGACACCTACCTCGTCGGCGACGACGAGGGCGAAGCCCGCGCCGCCCGCGCCGCTCACGGCGTCTGGGACGTCGAACCGGAGAACTTCTGGCGGTTCTTCGAGTTCATGTACTGGAACTTCACGACCAAGACGTACACCCACGCTCGGTTGGAGTCCTACATGGACCTCGCGGGCGTCCGCAACATCACCAAAATCGCCAACCGCGCCTACGAGGACCGCTACGACAGCCTCGTCCGCTCGGCGACCGACGAGGCCGTCCGCTACGGCATCTCGGGCGTGCCGCGAGTTCGCCTGCTTCGAGACCACAAGGACGGCAACTACGGCGACATCCTCGGCTGGGTTCGGACCCGTCTCGACCGGGTCAACGCGGGGTCGGTACGCACCCACTCGCTCCTTCCGGGAACGAACTACGAGACGCCCGTCTACGTCATCGACTCCGGAAAGCCCGGCTCAACGGCGTTCGTCGTCGGCGGCGTCCACGGCGAGGAGCCGCAGGGCTACCGCGCGGCGGACCAACTCAGGCATCTCCGCCCGACCGGCGGCAAGCTCGTCGTCGTCCCCTACGCGAACGCGCCCGCAATCAGTATCGGGGCGCGGTACACCGAAGACGGCGACCTGAACCGACAGTTCCCCACCGGGGCGGAACCCACCTCTCGACTCGCGCGGGCGCTCTGGGACGAACTCGTCTCGCACGACCCCGACGTCGTCGTCGACCTTCACAGCTCCAGCGGCATCTACAAGCACGACGGAAAAGTCGGCCAGGCGGTCTTCCCGACTCGCGCGACCCCGATGAACGCTGCAAGCGCGTGCGACTACGTCAACGAGCAGTACATCGACCCCTCGGAGTACCCGTCGTACTACGACTTCGACTGCGGGAACTCCCTCGACGGCTCTCGTCCGCTCTTCATCCACAAGGTGTACGGCGACCTGCACCTCCCCGGCTATATCGTCGAGACGACCCGCAAGGGGACGACCCTCGAAGACGCCGTGACGTGGGCAGTCGCCGTCGCTCGCGACCTGCTCTGGCAACACGGCGTCTACCACGGCTGAACCACTACGACGCACCTAACGCCGCGAACTCACCGAAAACCGCCGACAACGAACACTTATCTCGCGTATAATAACGCCCGTCGTTCGACTACGGCGGGGTATGCAAGCGATTCTACTGGCGGCCGGACGCGGCACGCGAATGCGCCCGCTGTCGAACGAGGTTCCGAAACCGATGCTGACCGTGGCCGGGCGGCCAATCGTCGGCCACACCGCCGCGGCGGCGGTCGAAGCCGGTGCCGACGAACTCGTCATGGTCGTCGGTTACGGCCAAGAGACGGTGCGCGAGCACTTCGGCTCGTCCTACCGCGGCGTCCCGGTCTCGTACGTCGAACAGGACGAACAGCAGGGGACCGCAGACGCGGTTCGCGCCGCCAAGGAGCACATCGACGGCGCGTTCGCCGTCCTCTACGGCGACAACCTCTACGACCCCGCCGGAATCGACGCCCTGTTCGACGCGGCACCGAGCATCGCGTCGGTCCGCGTCCCGAACCCCTCCAACTACGGCGTGTTGAACGTCAGCGACGGTGCGGTGGCGGAAATCGTCGAGAAACCCGACGCGCCGCAGAACGACCTCGTCAACGCCGGCGCGTACGTGTTTCCCGCAGAGGCCCGCGACATGCTCGACGTGCCGCTGAGCGAGCGCGGCGAGCGCGAACTCACCGACGTTCTCGACCGGGTCATCGACCGGTTCAACGTCTCTCCGGTGACGCTCGACCGCTGGATGGACGTTGGACGCCCGTGGGAACTCCTCGAAGCCAACGAGTGGAAGCTCGGAACGTTCGACCGCCGCGTCGACGGCGACGTGAGCGACGACGCCACGGTCCAAGGCGACGTGGTCGTCGAGGAAGGAGCGACCGTCAAAGACGGCTCCGTCGTCGAGGGGCCCGCCTACATCTCGGCGGGCGCGACGGTCGGACCGAACGCGTACGTTCGCGGGTGCACGTTCGTCGGACCCGACGTCCACGTCGGCCACGCCGTCGAAATTAAAAACAGCGTCCTCCTCGCGGAGACGAGCGTCGGCCACCTCTCGTACGTCGGCGATAGCGTCGTCGGCCGCCGCGTCAACCTCGGCGCGGGGACGAACGTCGCCAACCTCCGCCACGACGGCGAGGCCGTCTCCGTGACGGTCAAAGGCGACCGCGTCTCGACCGGCCGCCGAAAGTTCGGCGCGGTCGTCGGCGACGACGCGAAGACCGGCATCAACACGGCGCTCAACGCCGGGGTGAAGCTCTCCGAAGGCGCTCGTACCATGCCCGGCGAGACCGTGGCGACCGACCGATAACGCGACGGGTCGCTCTTTTTCCCCTCCTTCACTCCCGTTCGTCAAGCGCTGTCGATGCCGACACCGACACCGACACCCGCAGGTGTCGATGTCTGGATGGGGCGACCGAGGAGCCGGCGAGTGCGTCGTCGAGACAGACGGGAAGAAGAGCTGCGGAGTTCAGGAGTCGGTGAGCATCCGCACCGGCGGACACAGCACGTCGTTGGGGGTGAGGACGCTGTCGTCGTCTGCGGCGTTCATCCACGTGGTGATGTCGTTGATTCGGAGCTTGACCCTGACCGGAAGCTCGTGGATGCTCGGGTAGCCGGGGAACAGTTTGCGGTCGAGTTCGTTCCGGTCGTACTGCGCCTCCATGTCGGGCCACGGCGAACTGAACGGCTCGATGCCGGGGACTTTCCGGCGGACGAACTTCTCGATTTGGTTCTTCCTGAACGAGTCGTGCGGTCTGTCCGGCGGCCGGTGGCGGAAGATATCCGGGTTGAGTTTCCGCATCGCCGCCATCATCGTGTTCGTGTTGCGCTTTTCCGGCGGGGTCTTCAGGTGCCAGTCGATGAGTTCGGCGTCGGCGGCGACGAACGACTCGATGTAGTTGTCCGATAGCTCGAAGTGGAACGGGACCGACGGCTGGTTTTGGATTCCGATGAGTTCGATACTGTCGTAGACGTTGTCGTATCGGTCCGACCACTTGTCGAGTTGCTCGTCGACGACGTCGTCGATGAACTCCATGCTCGTGTCGAACTCGTCGTAACACTCGGGGAAGACGTGGTCGCACGCCGGGTGGTAGCCGAACTTCGACGACAGCACCTCGGCAGGGTCCGGGTCAGGGTCCAGACCCTGCAACGGGAACCGATTACCGAACACTTCGACGACGTTCTGGGGGAGGAAATGTCCGCGGAGGAACGTATCGAAGAGCAGTCCGTGAAAGACGGTGTCGGCGTCCATCTGTTCGTCACAGCCCGCGTGGTGGACGTGGACCGACTCGCGCGTGCCGAGCGAGTACTCGATGACGTCCTCCTCGACGTTGATGTAGTCGTCGTCGGGGACGAGCGTCTCGTGGTCGGCACCGTACTGATTCGCGATGTTCCGGGCGACTTCGACCTCGGGATGGTCGGGCGTGCCGAGCGTGTAGCAGACGTCGATGCCGGGGTGCTGGGCGATGATTGCCCGCGAGTCGTAGCCGCCGCTCAGGAGCACGCCCTGTTTCCCGGGGAAATTCGCCCGGCGGGCTATCGCCCGTTCGAGGCGCGCCGCGAGCTCGTCGACGTAGTCGAACTCGTCGGGGTCGGCGGGGTCGTAGACGAAGCGGGAGAGCGTCCCCGACTCGTCGGCGGTGAAGTAGCCGTCGAACGGGATACAGCTGAGTCGGCTGTAGACCGTCCGCTCGTCGACGACGACCCCCATGTGGATGTACTCGAGGAGGCCGCGGGTGTCGACTTCCAGCCCGGTTGCCGCCGAGAGGACGCGCTGTGGGTTCGTGCCGAACACCCGCCCGTCGGGCGTGTCGGTGTAGAAACACTGCCACGTGCGGGCGGGGTCCGAGGCGACTACCGCGTCGCCGTCGAGTTCGACGAACACGAGAAACGACCCGTTGAGCTCACCGAACGCGTCGACTCCGACCGCGGCGTACCGCTCGAAGGCGTACTCCGCGGTCGGGGTCGAAACGCCGTCGGGGGAGAACGCCTCGCCCCAGACGATACAGCTCCCTCCCTCGTCTCGATACGTCGACGAGCGCCCCGGGAACCCGAGCGCGGGGTCGCGGATAGCGACGGTCGCGCGCTCGCCGTCGGCGACCCAGTCGAAGCTCGAACGAGACGCGAGGTCGTCGAAGACTCCGTCGTCGTCGAGGACGCCAAACAGTTCTTTGTTCATTGTGGGTGACTGGTCTCCGTGAGGTTATTCGACCGTGACACTCTTGGCGAGGTTTCGTGGCTTGTCTATCTCGCGGTCCAACTCGGTCGCGCAGTAGTACGACAGGAGCTGCAGCTGGACGTTCGCGAGGAGGTTCGCACAGACGGGGTGTCTGTCGGGGACGTAGAGGTGTTCGTCCGCGGAGTCCATTATCTGGTGGTCCGACGGCCCGAGGGCGACGATGGGTGCGCCGCGGGTCTTCGCCTCCTCGGCGTTGGTCACCGTCTTGTCGCTGCCGTCGGTACAGACCGCGAAGACGGGGGTCCGGTCGGTGACGAGCGCCAGCGGGCCGTGCTTGAGCTCGCCGGAGGCGAACCCTTCCGCGTGCTCGTAGGTGATCTCCTTGAACTTGAGCGCGCCCTCCTTGGCCACCGAACAGCCGAGTCCGCGGCCGATGAAGAAGTACGCGTTCATGTCGAGGTACTCGCGGGCGAGTCGCTTGGCGTCGCTCGTCTGGAGCACCCGTTCGACGGCGTCGGGGAGTTCGGCCATATCGGAGACGAGTCGGTCGAGGTTGTCGGCGGGGACGCCGGATTCGACGATGTCGGAGAGGTACTGGCTGAGGAGTGTGAGCACCGCCGCCTGCGACGAGAACGTCTTCGTGGCGGCCACGCCGATTTCGGGGCCGGCGCGGATGTAAATCGGTTCGTCGGCCTCGCGGGCGGCGGTCGACTGCACGACGTTCGTCACCGCGAGCGTCTCGACGCCCTCGTCGTTGACCTGCCGAAGTGCGCTGAGCGTGTCCGCTGTCTCTCCGCTCTGGGTGACCGCGATGAACAGCGTGTTGTCCGTCAGCGACCCCGTCGTCAGGTCGTACTCGCTCGCGCGAATCGCGCGCGCCGGAACGTCACAGCGGTTCAGGAGGCTCGCCCCGAACAGCGCTGCGTGGTACGAAGTGCCACACCCGACGAGTTGGACGGAGTCGATGTCCGAGAGGTCGGTCTCGATGTCGAGGTCGATGTCGCCAGCCTCCTGGTCGAGACGCCCTTCGAGCGTCTTCTGGAGCGAAGTCGGTTGCGTGTGAATCTCCTTGAGCATGAAGTGGTCGAACTGCCCCTTTCCGGTCTCGTCGGGGTTCCAGTCGACCGTCTCGACGTCGCGCCGCACCGTCTCGTCGTTCTCGTCGGTGATGTCGACGCCGTCGGCGCGGACCTCGACGGTGTCGCCGTCTTCGAGGTAGACGACGTTTCGCGTGTGGTCGAGGAAGGCGGGCACGTCGCTGGCGAGGTAGTAGCTGTTCTCGTCGACGCCGAGGACGAGCGGTGACCCCTGTCTGGCGGCGTAGATGGAGTCGTTGCCGTCGACGACGACCGCGATGGCGTAGCTCCCTTCGAGCGCGTCGACCGCGTGTTGGAACGCCGCCAGCGGCTCGTTTCCGCGGTCGAGGTAGTGGCTGACGAGGTTCGGAATGACCTCGGTGTCGGTGTCGCTCGTGAACTCGTACCCCTCCGCTTCGAGGGACTCTTTGAGCGTCGTGTAGTTCTCGATGATGCCGTTGTGGACCGCGGCGACCTGATTCGTCTGGTTCGTATGCGGGTGCGCGTTCTCGTCGGTCGGCGGCCCGTGGGTGCTCCAGCGGGTGTGTCCGATACCGAGTGTCGCGCTCGATTCGACCCCGTCGATGGTGTCTTTGAGGTCGGAAACCTGACCCGAGCACTTCCATACGTCGAGTCCCGAGCCGTTTTTCACCGCGATACCGGCGGAGTCGTAGCCGCGATACTCCAGTTTCTCGAGTCCGGTCACGAGCGGGCTGAGAGCCCGCTTCTCACCGACGTGAGCGATGATGCCGCACATGTTAGCGTCCCTCCGAGGGTCGAGAGACGCGCACGGCACCGGTCGTCGTTGGCTGCGGGCGGTTCAGAGCGGACGGGGCGGAGATGTTCGACTCCCCCAGGAGTTGTTTCTGATGTGTCATGGTTTGTGGGGTCAGCGGGTGAGCTGTCCGTGAAACCACGATACGGGGAAGCGGCCATTACTATAGACGCGCTAAGGGACGGTTCCGACTCCACAACCGATACAAACGCGTCGCTGTCGTGCGGTTTTTCGGAAACGTGGCATCGACGGGGCGAACGGCGAATTAGGCACCGAACAGGCCGCAAAGCGCGCGCTGGAACGCCTTACACGGCCGATAATAATGCCGCTCACGCCCAGGTGTGGAGTATGGTTGACCGAGAGACAGACAGACGGAGTATTCTCAAACTATCCGGCGTCGCGGCCATCGCATCGCTGAGCGGCTGTGCGAGCTTCGCCAAGCAGGCGAACACCGGCGGAGCGGACACGCCGACGGGGCAGCCGGAACAGCAGACGACGACCGCGCAGCCCGAGACGCGGACGGCCGCGGGCAACGAGACCGACGCGAACGCGTCCGTCGAGATGCGTCCGAAGACGGTCTCCGACCCGTCGTTCGAACTCCAGACGGGTTCCCTCCAGGCGCTGCAGACCGACGCTCGGTATCCGACCATCGGCACGGCCGACACGACGGTGACCGTTTACGGGAGCTGGAAGTGCCCGTACACCCAGGAGTTCGTGCGACGGCAGTTCGGCGGGTTGGTCGAGGACTTCGTCGCGACCGGAGACCTCTCCATCGAGTTCCGGAACGTGGCGTACATGGACGGCGAGCCGTATCTCGGGCCGGACGCGCCCCGGGCGAGCGAAGCCGGGCTCGCGGTCTGGAACATCGACCCCGAGTCGTTCTGGACGTACTTCTCCTACGTCTTCGCGAACCAGCCGCAGGAGCGTCGCGACTGGGCGACGACCGAGAACCTCGTCCGATTCGCCGAGGAAGCGGACGCGGACGGCATCGACCAGATTCGGCGGGCGGTTCGGTCGCGCGCGTACGCCCAGAGCGTTCAACTGTCCGCCGACAGCGCGGCCGAACTCGACATCACGACCGTCCCCCGAATCGCCTCCAACGACGAGGTGACGGCACCGACGGTCGACCCCGAAGCGACGAGGGAACAACTCGAACGGGTCGCAAACGGCGGGTCGACGTTCGGCGGAACGACGACCGAGAGCAACTCCACGTTCGGCGGGAATTCGACCGAAAACGACACCGCCTTCGGGTCGTCGTCCGGCGGAAACGAGACTGGAACGGCGAACAACAGTTCGACGACGTTCGAAACCAACGAGACGACCGAGTCGGACGACGACGCGTTCTAGGTCTTCGCGGCGCTGCCGCGGTCTGATTTTTCGTGTGACTGCATCAGAGACGACCGGTCGCTGTGAGATGCAGATAGCTCGTTGACGGAGATGCACGCCCACCACCAGTGATTTCCGCGAGAATCAGTTGATTACGTAACTGTATTCGAACTCCTCGGATTCGTTGATTGTGATTCCGCTCTGGAGGAGTCCGGCGTTGAGAGTAACGTGTCTCTCGAAGGAATTCCCGTTCATCGCGGCCGTGACGTCGTAGGTGTTCTCCTGACCGGTCAGCGTAGCCACGTGGCGCTTTGCCCCCGCATCGAGAGCGACCGTGTCGTTGTAGACTACGGTCGACTCGTTGCTGATTACGAGGTGGACGCTCTTGCTCGAATGAGCTTCGTTCTCAAGGACGAATGGCACGCGTTCGGCTCGCGGGACAGTTGTCGGTTGTGTGGTAGCCGGAGCTGTCGTGGTTGCCGTGGTTGTCGCTGTCGCTGCCTGTGTCGTAGCTGTTGGTGATGCAGTAGTCGTTGTCTGCCCAGTCGTTGCACACCCGGCAAAGACGACGAGGCACACGACCACGAGCGTCTGGGGGGACAATCATCGCATTCTGATAGGTATGTTACTCGTTCCGCCGTATGCTTTGTGTGCTCT
Organism: Haloferax sp. Atlit-10N; assembly: GCF_003586325.1. NCBI lineage: Archaea > Methanobacteriati > Methanobacteriota > Halobacteria > Halobacteriales > Haloferacaceae > Haloferax > Haloferax sp. Atlit-10N. The sequence goes on along the minus strand of NZ_PSYX01000005.1, from coordinate 295,590 downwards.
CGAATCGCGTGACGACACAGGACAAGAACATCCACTGAAGGAGTTCAACTGACCTATGCAGCCTTTTCAAGGCCTCTAAAACAGCTCTTCACGAAAGCCCGAGACGTACCGCTTCACCACCCGCGTCACAACGAGAACACCCGACGAGAGCACCACGACAAAAAAGAACGACTGCGAGCCGAAAAATCAGTTAGCGCCGGGGAGCGAACAGATGGTTACCTCACCGTTCGCGTAGACGTAGTTGGTCGTCGGCGGACAGACCTCGGTCTTCGACGGGTCGAGGTTCGTGGCCACGTCCTGTTCGTTCGGGAAGTACGAGGCGCTCTGCGATTGGTACTCCCGATAGGCCGTTATCCCCTGCGGGACCGGCCTGCCATCTTCGGCCGGTAACGGTTCGGCCGGATACGCGTTCGTCCGCTCCCAGACCGTCCCGTACGGCAGGTCGGTGTAGAGTTCGCCGCCCCGCTGCGACGAGCGGGCCGACTCGTACGTGTCGATGGCGGCGAGTTCCTGTTCGGTGTACGAGAGCCGTTCGTGCTGGTCCGGGAACGCGGGGCTGTCCATCGCGCCGTCGTTCGACATGATCATCACGTTCGGGTAGACGAGGACGAACAGGAGCAGGATGACGCCGACCACCTTGAGCGAGGTTCGGTTCGCGAGGTGACGGAACCCGAGGACGCCGATGATGGCGAGGAGGGCGTAGAGGTACGCGAACCAGCGACCGGGGACGAAGCTCTCGATACCGACGAGCGGCAGTCCGAGCACGACGAACAGCATCGCCACGATAGCGCCGACGAACGTGTACGTCGTCTGCGTCGCCCGCGATCGGTTGAGCACCGTGAGACACCCGAGGAGACCCGCGAAGACGAGCATGAGGAACCCGGCTTCGGTGACGTACGTCGAGAGCTGCGAGAGGAACGTCTGACCGGCCGAACCGGCCGCACCGGACGCGCCGGCAGACCCGCCGCTACCGCCCACGCCCTGGAGGAACCCGGCGTTGAACAGGTTCAACACGAGGTAGTTGATGACCGTTTCGAGGAAGGTGTCGCCCTGATACGGCGTCAGCGACCACGTGAAAACGATGAGTCCGAGGTTGAACCCGACGAGTCCCGCGAGGTTCACCGGAGTGGAGCCGCCGCCCGAGAACGAAAGCGGGTCCGGGTCCTCGGTGAAGAAGTCGAACCGGAGCAACACCTGCGCGACGAACCCCGCGAAGAGGAGCACCAACATGATGAACGACGACACCTGGTGGGTGAGGATGACCGCGGTGCTGAACAGGACGAGCAGGCCGAAGTCGCGCCACCGCTCGCTGGCGTGGGTTATCCGCACGAGGCAGTACAGACACGCGAGGAAAAACAGCAGTCCGAGGCTCGTCGGGATGAGGTGGATGCCCCAGCGGACGACCTGGTCGCCCATCGCGTACAGCGCGCCGGCGGCGAGCGCCCACCGGAGCGGGACGAGCAGTCGCGCCGTCCCGTAGACTAAAATCGGGACGAGCGGCATCGCAACGCCGAGCGAGAGGTACAGCGCGTTCCGAAGCGACAGGTCGAGGAGGTGCGTCGACGCCGCCGTGAGAAGGTGGAACAGCGGCGACGCGTAGTACTTGATGTCGTTGATGGCGGATAGCGAGTCCGCCTGGAGAATCATCTGGACGAACGTCGTGTGCGACCAGATGTCGATTCCGATGTAACCCGGCGCGGTGTAGAGCGCGGCGAATCGGACGACGAACGAGTACACGAGAATCTCCGCGAGGAAGACGCTCGGCCGCAGTTCGTCGTCGGGGGCGAGCAGTATCTGCCCGAGGAGGAGCGCGCCGACGACGCCGCCGACGTCCATGAACAGGATGCTTCGTTCGCCCTGAACGGCCGCGAGAACGACCATGACGGCGAGGCCGAAGAAGACGCCGGCCGAGATGAGTCGCACGAGCGACGGCGCGAGCGTCGGGAGACCGTCCGTGGTCCCCCTCCCGCGGGCGGCCGCGAGATAGAGGAGACTGCCGACGCCGAGGAGTATCGGGAGCGTCACGATGAAAATCTGCGACGAGAGGAACCGCAGCGGGAACAACGCGAGCGCGAGCACGACCCCGAGGCCCGCCGCGAGGACGTCGAGTTCGGCTCGTCGCAATCGGTCGGATATCGATGAGAGGATCGTCATGTATGAGCTGAGAGTTGTGGTTCGAAGGGGGTCCGTCAGATTGTGGTCGGGTCCGTATCGGGGCCGTAAAACACGTCCTGCCAGTCGCGGGTCACGTGGGTTCCCCACTCGATGTCGAGTTCGGGAAGCTCACGGTCCATCGCGTACTGCACGCTGAGCGCGGGGATGTTGGCTCCCGCACCGACCGAAGCGGTGACCGACCGAGAGATTCGCGGGTGGACGTCGACGAGTTTCGGCGTCCCGTCGGCGGTGTATTTGAACCGGAACGTGGCGTTGTACTCCAACCCGAAGAGCGAGCAGAGCTCGTGCGTGTCCCGGAGGAGCTCCGGGTTCTTTTCGACGGTGCCAACGAACGAGGTGTCGTCGCAGGTCGCAGCGTGCGACCGTGAGACGAGAACCGGCATCTCGTCGTCGCGGACGAGGGCGTCCACGGTGCACTCCTCTCCGGGGAGGTACTCCATCACGATGAGTTCGGGGAACTGGGCCGTCTCCCGGAGGACGGGGAGCACGTCGTCGAGCGTCGTGACGGTGCTGTTCGGTTTCTGGTTCAACAGCGCGTTGAACCGGTCCATATCCGGGTCGAGGACGCGAAAGCAGCGCCTGTCGTTGCTGACGGGGGGCTTGAAGCAGACGCGGCGGTCGGGATAGCCGAGCGCGTGGACCGCGTCGAGAAACTCGTCGAACGAGGAGACGCGGTAGAACTCGGGTGCCATCGGGTGGGCCTGCTTGACGAGTTCGTCGTACAGCCGCCCTTTATCTCTGGCAATCGAGAGCGACTGGGACGAGGTGGCCATCACTTCGATACCCTCGCGCTCGAAGGCGCGCTTCGCCTCGGAGAGGGCCTCGACTTCCGCCGCGTTGAGGGGGAAAATCACGTCGGCGTTCTCGCGGCGCGCGACCGAAAGCAGCTCGGAGACGAACGCGTCGGCGTCGCCGGCGGGGACCGTCTCCGCCGTGTCGACGAGGCTGAAGCCGTAGGCGTCCGGGTCCGTATCGACGCCGACGATGTGGGCGTCGAACGCGTCGGCCCGGCGAATCGCCTTGATGATACCCGAAGCGCCGAAGGTACCGGCACCGGTCACCAGCACGGTCACATCGCCGTCCCGGCTCGACGGTCGGACTGTATCCAGCAGTGTCATCGAGACGAGACAGACACCAACAGCCCCTTATTATATAGCAGATAAAAGACGTGAACCGTCGAAAATCGGCTGTTTCGGGGCGTCATTCACGGTCCGAGAACGAGCGGCGAAACGCGCGTTCGAGAGGCTAGTCGACGGCCGCTACTCGGCAGCCGCGAGAACCCGTTCGACGATGACGTCCGTCGCGTCCACGTTCTCTTCGAGGAGCCGCTGCCGACGCGCCTTCCAGTCGGCGTCGGTCGACCGCAGGATGTCGACCGCCCGGTCCGTGGCGCGTTCGTTCCGGTGCTCACCGTGGTATCCGAACAGCAGGTCGAACGAGGCGAGGTCGCGCATGAGCCCGGGGTTCGCGCTGTGGACGTAGACGGTCGGCGTCCCGAGCACGGCGCTCTCGGAGGCCATCGTCCCGCTCTCGCCGACGAAGAGGTCGGCGTACGCGAGCACGTGGTGGATGAGGTGCGGGTCGATACTGATGCCGTACCCTTCGAGTTCGGGCGGGAGCGCGTCGTCCTCTGCAGAGATGAGTACCGTCGCGCCCGCGTCTTCGAGGCGACCGACGAGGTCGGTGAGGCCGTCGAGACCCTCGTCGCCGATGTCGTGCGCCGCGCCCCAACCGACCAACCGGACGACTGCGTACGTGTCGTCGGCGTCGACCGGCAGGCCGTCGAGCGCCGACGGGTCGGGGTCGAACCGGTCGGGGTGGAGGTACGCGAGTTCGTGGTAACTCGGGTATCGGAAGTGATTCCCCCCGGCGTCGTCGCGGTAGCACTTCGGGGTGGCGACCTCGTCGGCGAAGGGGAACGTCAGCGCGTTCGAGAGCGTCGCGTGCTCCGTGTCGGTGAAGACGACGCACGCGGCCCCGACGAGTTTCGCGACGTGGGCGGCCTCGAACCCGCCGATGGAAGCGACGACGTCCGGGTCGATATCCCGCGCGGCGCGGAAGAGTCGGTACTCGATACCGAGCGTCGAGAGTGCGACGCCGGCCAGCGAATCGCCGCGGGAGCCGACGACCTCGTAGTCGATTTCGTACTCGTCGAGGAGGTCTAAGGCGACGTCCTTGTCGAGGGCGCGAACGTGGACCTCGTGGCCGAGGGCCTCGAACTCGTCGATGGCGTGTTTGAAGAAGTGAACGTGCGCGGGGTGCTGAATCGTGATGAGGATGTCCATCGGCGGTGTCTCAGAGCTGCGCGTAGTGGAAGCCGCGCTCGTCGGCCTCGTCGGCGTCGAACACGTCGGCCACGTCTATCATGACCGGGTCGGACCCGAGCGCGGCGGCCATCTGGTCGAGGTCGTAGTCGGCGAACTCCTCGTGGCCGGTCGCCACGACGACGCCGTCGTACGCCTCGAAGTCGACCGACTCGACCACGTCGATGTCGAAGACCTCCCGCGACTCGTCGGGGTCGGCATGGGGGTCGTAGCCGACGCAGTCGACGTGGAACTCGTCGAGTTTCTCTATCATCGTGCTCACGTCCGAACTCCGGATGTCGCCGACCCCCGGCTTGTAGGCGAGTCCGAGGACGAGCAGCCGCGTGTCTTGGAGGACGCGCCCCGACTCGTTGATGGTCTTGACCGCCTTGCGGGCGGCGTGAACCGGGACGTACTCGTTGATTTCGCGCGCCTGTAACACGAGCTTCGGCGAGAAGCCCTCTCGCTTGGAGCGGTAGGTGAGGTAGAACGGGTCGACGGGGATGCAGTGGCCGCCGACGAAGCCGGGGGAGTAGCCGTCGTGGAAGTTCCACTTCGTCCCCGCGGCCTCCAGTACGTCCTTGGTCGTCAGACCCATGTGGTCGCACGCGACGGCCAGTTCGTTGACGAGCGCGATGTTCATGTCGCGCTGGACGTTCTCGATGACCTTCGACGCCTCCGCCGTCTCGATGTCGGGCGCGCGGTGGATGCCGGCGTCGACGATGCTCCCGTAGAGGTCGGCGAGGCGCTCGCGGACCGCCTCGGAGTTGGCACCGACCACTTTGACCACGTCCTTGACGCTCCGCCCGGTGTCGCCGGGCGACGCGCGCTCCGGCGAGTAGCCGACGAACACGTCCTCACCCACGACGAATCCGGACTCGGATTCGAGCGCGGGCACGAGCACGGACTCGGTCGCGCCGGGGTAAACGGTGGACTCGAGGACGACGGTCGTCCCCGGCGAGACGTGCTGGCCGATGGTCTCGGCCGCGGACTCGACGAACTGGAGGTCGGGATTCTCCATGCTGTCGACCGGGGTCGGGACCGTCACGATGACGAAGTCCGCGTCCGAGATGTGCGTCGCGTCCGTCGTGAACAGCACGTCGGAGGCCGCGACGCCCCCGTCGGTCACGTCTCCGGTGGGGTCCGTCCCCGCCGAGAGCGTCGACACCTTGTCGGGGTCGACGTCGTAGCCGATGACCGACTTCCCGGCGCGGTCGAACTCGATGGCCAGCGGCAGGCCGACGTAGCCGAGGCCGACGACGCAGACAGTGTCAGTCATGGAGACCGATTCCCTCGTAGTCGACTCGTTCGTGGTCGCGGTACTCCGTCGCGGCTTGCCGGCCGTCGACGAAGACGACCGGGCGGTCGTCGTCGGCGAAGGCGGGAACGTCGAGGTGGTCGAACGACTCGTGGGCCGTCACGAGGACGACGGCGTCCGGGGACAGGTCGTCGCCCGTCACGCCGCGCATGACCGTCGCGCCGGCGTCCTCGAAGACGGCGGTGTCGTCGAGGATGGGGTCGGTGGCGACCACGTCCGCGCCCGCTTCGTCGAGGTGTTCGACGACCGGGAGCGCCGGCGTCTTGCGAATCTCCTCGACGCCCGCGCGGTAGGTGAGACCGAGGACGAGAACGGTCGCGTCCTCGGGGGCGACGTCCTGCGCCGCCAGTCGGTCGAGCGCCGTCTGCGCGGTGACGTGCGGCATCTCGTCGTTGACGGCGCGAGCGGTCTCCATGAGCGGCGACCCCGTCTCAAACTGCGTGATGAGGAACTGCGGGTAGTACGGGATACAGTGGCCGCCGACGCCCGCGCCGGGCGTGTGAATCTCGCAGAACGGTTGGGTGTTAGCCACGTCGATGGCCTCGGTCACGTCGATTTCGAACTCGTCGGCGTGGGTCGCGAGTTCGTTCGCGAGCGCGATGTTTACGTCGCGGTAGACGCCCTCGAACACCTTGACCGCCTCCGCGGTCGTCGTGTCCGAGACGGTGATGACCTCGTTCGAGGATATCTGGTCGTAGACGAGCGACGCGGCGCGGGCGCTCTCGTCGTCGGCGCCGCCGACGACTTTCGGGTACGCCCCGCGGATGTCCTTCAGCGCGCGCCCGGAAGAGGTCCGCTCGGGGCAGAACGCGAGGCCGAACTCGCCGAGCGAGAGACCGCTCTCGGATTCGAGAAGCGGGAGGAGCGCGTCGCGACAGGAGCGCGGCGGGAGCGTCGATTCGAAGACGACGAGGTCGCCCTCGTCGAGGCCCTTCCCGATGTCTCTGGCGACCGCCTCGATGACCGAGAGGTCCGGCCGGCCCGCCTCGTCGACGAGCGTCGGAACGATGACCACGTGGATACTCGCCTCGTCGGCGACCTCGCGCGGTTCCGTGTTGGCGACGAGCGCGCCGTCTTCGACGAGTTCCTCGACGAGTTCGTCGAGTCCGGGTTCGCCGACGATGTGGTTTCGTCCGGCGTTTATCTCGCGGACGACGTCGGTGTCGATGTCCGCGCCGGTGACGTTGCCGGTGGTCTCGGCGTAGACGGAAGCGAGCGGCAGCCCCATCTTGCCGAGGCCGTAGACGCCGACCGGCACGTCGCCGGACGTGAGCGCGGCTATCTGTTCGTCTTCGGAGCGTTCGGAGCCGTAGATGGTCGTGGCTGAAGATTGCGTGCTCATATGGTGTTCGCTCCCTGGAGCTTCGCCGGGAGTGGGCGGTGTTCGGCGGGCGTTCCGACCGCGAGCGTCTCCGGCGGAACGTCCTCGGTGACGGTCGCGCCGGCGGCGACGAACGCGTTCTCGCCGACGGTCACGTCGGGGAGGATGGTCGCGTTCCCGCCGACCGAGACGCCGTCTTCGAGCGTGGGGCCGGTCATCTCGACGTCCTGCCGGACCGGATACGGGTCGTTCGTGAGCACCGCGCCCGGCCCGACGAACACGTCGTCGCCGATGTGCGTGTGGGTCGGAACGTAGACGCGGGTCTGGAGGCTCACGTTCGACCCGATGGTCGTGGTGCCGTCGATGACGGTGTTGGTCCCGACGACGACGTTGTCACCGATTCGGGTGTCTTCGCGGACGAGCGCGTCGTGACCGGTGACGAAGCCGTCGCCGATGGTCACGTCGCTGTAGACGATGGTTCCCGAGCGGATTCGGGCGTCGTCGCCGACGATCGTCTGCTGTGAGTCGTCGCCGGCCGGGTACCCGAGGGTGACGTCGTCGTCTATCTCGCAGTTGGAACCCGTGACGTACAGGTTCATGTCTGAGCCGAATCGGCGGTCGTCTCGTCATCGCCGGAAGGCGACCCGTCGCCGTCCGACCGGAGGGTGGTTGCGAGCACGAACAGTGCGACGAGCGCCGCGAGGAGTTTGGTTTTGGTGCGCATGTGTTGGTCACGCCGCGGACCGTCGTGGCCCGCGATTCGAAACGGAGGTCACGCGAAGCGGCCATTATTATCGGGACGATAAGCCCGCAGACGCCCCGAGACGGCGGGAAACGAGTCGTTCCGGCCGTGCGAACGCTCACCAACCGGCGTCGGAATTCCTCGATTTTTCGGAGCGTTACCCCCGGAGCGCCGCCGTCGACGCAGTCAACCATTCCCCCTTATCAGACCGCTAAGACGCTCTTTCTCCCGATTTCGAGCGTGAACGGTCGCAGCCATTTTTCAACACGGACTGTCAAGGCGCGAGTGATGAAGTCGTCTACCCGTCGCTGGACACTCGACGTACTCCTCGTCGTCGCGGGGTCTATCGCCGCGCTCGCGGTGGTCATGCTCGGTCTCTCCGGGTCCGTCGTCCGGAGCCTGTTCGTCGTGCCGCTCATCGTCCTGTACCCGGGATACGCGCTCCTCGCCGCGGTGTTCCCGGAACGGCGGTCGGACGTCGAGTCCGACACCATGAGCGACGAGTCGGCGCTGACGCGACCGACGCGTCACACCGCCGGACTGCTCTACTCCGTTCGACTGGTCCTCTCGGCGGCGTTGAGCCTCGCGCTCGTCGCCGGGGTCGCGCTCGTCACCAACCTCGTCGGACAGGGGTTCGACGCGAGCATCGTCGCGCTCGGCGTGTTCGGCGTGACGATATTGTTCACCGCGGTCGCCGTCGCCCGGCGCATGCTGCTGCCCCCGGACGCGCGGGCCGGAGCCCCGCCGCTCAGTACCGTCCTCGGGAGCGTGGCGTCGACCGCCGGAGCGGTCACGTCCCCGCTGTCCTCCGAATCGCGGAGTTCGCCCGTCTCGCTCGCCGTCAACCTCCTCGTGGTCGTGAGCGTCGTCGCGTTCCTCAGCAGCGTCGGGTTCGCGATGGTCGAGACGCAGGCTCCCGAGTCGGACTTCACCGAAGCGTACCTCGTGACCCAAAACGGGTCGGACTACGAGGCCAGCGGCTACCCCCAGCAGCTCAGTCGGGGGGAGCCGGTCCCGGTGACGCTGGCGCTGGAGAACCACGAACACGAGTCGACGACGTACACGGTCGTCACGGAGCTGCAGCGGCTCGACAGGACGCCGAACGGGACGCGAGTGGTCGAAGAACGCGAACTCGACCGAACGCGAGCGTCGGTCGGGGACAACGAGACCGCCTACGTCCAACAGGACGTTCGACCGACGATGTCCGGCGAGTCGCTCCGACTCGTCTATCACGTCTACAAAGGTGACGCTCCCGAGGATGCGAACCGCGAGAACTCGTATCGGACCGTCCAACTGGTCGTTTCGGTCGGCGACGGCGGCGGCGACGCCGCGCAACTCGGTCGGCCGGATTCGATTAGGGGGGCCGCGGCCTGATGTGGCCGTGGGAGCATCTCGTCTTCGGCTACGTGCTGTACTCCCTCGCGAACCGCGCCGCGTGGGGCCCGCCTATCGGTGACGCGGCCGGCGTCACCCTCGCGCTGATGACGCAGGTTCCCGACCTCGTGGACAAGCCGCTCTCGTGGACGCTCGGCGTGGTCGCGACGGGGTACGGCCCGGCGCACTCGCTCCTCGTCGGCGCACCGCTCGTCGGACTCCTCGCGGGGGCGCTCTGGACGCGGAACAGGGCGAAGCTCGCGGTCGCCGCGGTCGCCGGGTACGGGTCGCACCTCGTCGGCGACGTGCTCGCGCTCCGGGCGAACGGGCCGAACGTCGGGCGGGTGCTCTGGCCGCTCGCGCCGCGGGAGCCGTACTCGAACGACCTCGGCTTCGTCCAGCGGTTCGCGGAGTACTTCCAGACGTTCCTCTATCAGCTGCTGCGCCCCGAGAACACGGGGCTCGTCGTCGGTTACGCGGCCGTCTTCGGGGCGGTCGTCCTGCTGTGGGTGCTCGACGGAACGCCGGGGCTTCGGTGGGCCCGCCGCGCCGCCGACCTGCGCCGCTGATTCGCGGCCCGTCTTGTAACGGCTGACGGGAATATAATTTGACAAAAGCAACCCTGAGAGACAGTTGCATCCCTAATCAACGCCGGAAATGGACATTCTGTTTGAATAATACGATAAACGCTAAAAATACTCATTACACAGAGGCAGAGACGTTCTCTCGATGCGGAATCAACGCGCAGAAGAGCGCAGGAGGACAGTCTCTCGGAGACAGGTACTGAAGGGCATCGGTGGGGCGGCCGCTGCCGTTTCGTTCGCCGGGACGGCATCAGCCGACGGCGACGACGACTGGTACAACGTCGTCGACGAGGGGGCCGACCCGACCGGCGGGGAGTCCATCAACCCGGTCTTAGACGACATTCAGTGCGACGACGGCACGGTTCTGTATTTCCCGGACGGCGAGTATCTCATGGACGACGCGTTCCGTCACGTCGATTTTCGGGGGTTCGAACTTCGGGGGGATAACGCGACTATCGTCCCGGCCGCCGACTACGACGGCAGGTGGCTGTTCAAGTTGGGGACGTTCGAGCAACCGGGAGAGGACCTCGTCGTCGAGGGCTTCGAGTTCGACTTCACCGCCGACGACACGGGGCTTCGCGTCGTCCAAGCGCAGGTCAGAGACGACCTCCTCGCGCGGGACCTCTCCGTCGTCGGCCAGCACGACAGCGGGAAGTACGGCCCGTTCGCGTTCGACGTCACCGACGCGTCGGGTATCGGCACCGTCCAGAATATCAGGATTCCCGACGGCGGCGAGTTCTCGGACAACACGCCGGGCGACATCGACGTGGGGCCCACGGGCATCATCGTGTCGCCGTACCACGACGGTAAGCTCTGGGTGCGCGACTGCGAGGTCGGCGCCTGGCCCGACAACGGCCTCTACTGTTCGACCGAGGGCGGTCGCGTCGTCGTCGACGGGGGCGTGTTCAAGAACAGCAACATCGCCAACATCCGGCTCTCGGGCGATTACAGCTCGATTCACGGCGCGACCGTCATCGTGGACGACCGCCGCACCGACGACACGAACCAGCGGGGCATCCGACTCGACGGCGGCGCGTACAACTGGATAGACGACACCGTCGTTCGAATCGACGAGCCGAACGGGCGCGCCATCAGCGTCCAGAACGACGTCGAGTGGGCGCGGATTCAGAACTCGAGCGTCATCGTCAACGGAGACGTGCCGACGAAAGCGGTCACCGTCTCGCCGGGGGCCGGGAGAATCGATATCATCAACACCGACATCGAGTTCAACACCAGCGGCCAGGCGCTCGTCGTGGGGGGACCGAGCAGCGCCGACGCGGACCCGGTCTACGTTCTCAAGTCGAGCGTCGGCGGCTCCGGCGACGGGTCGAGCGGTCGGCACGCGGTCCGGCTCGAACGGGGGAACTGCACGCTCGACCGCTTCGACGTCGAGCAGACCGGCGGCGACTATCGGCGCGCGGTCAAGGTACTCGGCGACGGTAGCACGTTCATCTGGGGTGACTACGACACGGGCCACATCCCGCTGGTCAACGACGCCGACGGGACGACGTTCCGCGGCATCACCTCCGAATCGCACGACGACTACGAAGGGATGAAGGTCATCGACGGGTCGAGCGGCGTCGACGTCGTCGAGTCGGTGATTCACAACGGCGTCTGGGAGTACGGGGACGTCGACGTCGCGTACGACGGAAACTGGTTCTGAGCCACGACGGGTCGGCCCCGCGTCGCCCCCGAGACGCAGCCCGCTCACCGCACTCGGTTGGAGTCACGGCGACAGCGTCGCCTCGATGAGTCGCGAGATGGCCCGACGAATCCGCTGTGAGACCCCCGACTTGGAGATGCCGAGGATGGCTGCGAGTTCGCCCTGCGAGGACCGCCGCGGAACCTCGAAATAGCCGTGTTCGTGGGCGACGAGAAGCGCCTCGCGCTGTCCCGGGAGGAGCGCCGTCTCGGAGCCCACGTCGGTGTCGCGGGCGACGTGGAGGCGCTTTACCCGGAAGGAGATGTCATTGTCGTGGTAGTGTTCTTGGACGCGGTGCAGCGTCGAGTGAGCGGGGAGGTGCATCTGGATGGACCACCTGTCGTCCTCGTGTCGAACGGAGATGACCCGAACGCCCATCTCCGTCGAGGACGGGGGAATCAGGCGAACGCCGCTCCCGAAGAGGACGCGAAACCGGTGGTCGGAGCCGACGGAACCGAGGAAGTCCGCCTCTATCACGGTCGGGTCGACGACGAGCGACGCCGCGACCGAATCGACGGGCCCCCGTTCGACGACGACGAACGCGCAGTCCCAGCCGAAGCCCTCGGTCGGTTGGAATTCGAGTTCGACCGGCCCCCGGTGTCCCGTGACGAACGACGAGAGAATCAGCCTCGGGTCCTCGAGCGTTATCTCCAAGTATATCGGTCGAGCGTCGTCGCCCCTTCGGTCCTCGTGCATCGCCTGTTGTTCGATAATCGGTGCGGGTTATTATGCGGATGATAAGCGTCTGTGACCGCGTCTCCGCGGGTTCGCTCCCGTACCTGTCGGCGGGTTGTGAGCAACTACGATGCCCATAATAACGACACCGAAACGTCCACAGTTCGGTAGGACTCCGACTACAATGTACAAAGACAACTCAATCGCCGTCGTCGTGCCGGCCTACAACGAAGCGGGCTACGTCGGGGAAGTCATCGACACCCTCCCCTCGTTCGTCGACCTAGCCTACGTCGTCGACGACGGGTCGACAGACGGGACGTGGGACGAAATCGTGACGCACGCCGACGCGTTCAACGAGGATCACACCCCCGAAGCGACGGCGTACGACGACGTGGTCGTCCCGATTCAACACGAGGAGAACCGCGGGGTCGGCGGCGCGCTCAAGACGGGCTACCTCCACGCGCTGGAAGACGAAGTCGACATCACGGCCGTCCTCGGCGGCGACGGGCAGATGAACCCCAACGAGTTGGCGAAGTACCTCGACCCCATCGCGGAGGGCGACGCCGACTACGCGAAGGGCAACCGGTTCATGGAGCAGTCGGACCTCGACGCCATGCCGGGGTATCGACTCGTCGGCAACTCCATCCTCTCGTACCTGACGAAGTTCGCCAGCGGCTACTGGAAGACGATGGACCCGCAGAACGGCTACACCGCGATTTCCCACGAGGCGCTTCGGCAGGCCGACATCGAGAACATGTACGAGTACTACGGCTACTGCAACGACCTGCTCGTCAAACTCAACGCCGAGAACCTCCGCGTCGCGGACATCGCCTGCTCCGCGGAGTACCTGTACGACGACGACTGGAAGAGCCACATCAACTACAGCGAGTACGTCCCCCGCGTCTCGGGCATGCTGCTCCGGAACTACTTCTGGCGGCTGAAAAACAAGTACATGCTCCGGGACTTCCACCCGCTCGCGGCGTTCTACTACCTCGGAACCGTCATCGCGGGCGTCGCGGCCATCGGCCTCATCGGCTCGGGACTGACGGGTGGCGGTGACGGCGACGACGACTCACGCGGCCTCGGCAGTTGGGCGATCGGTCTCCTCTTCGGTATCACGTTCCTGCTTTTCGGCACGGTCCTCGACCACGACGACAACGAAGCGCTCGAGATTCGGGTCGACGACGACACCTACGAGACCGAGGTTCCAAGCGAGTAACCCGAGTCGAATCGGGGGCCGTAGGCCGCCGAAACTCGCAGGCATACTTAAAGACTGAACATGTGAAGCCGGGAACGTTCGTGAGTATACGACGTTCTCGGTTGTATGAGATTCACGCAATCTGACGACACCGACGCCAATGACTCCCGCGACCCGAAGCTCACGCGGCGCTCGTATCTCCTCGGAGCCGTCGGCACCCTCGCGGTCGGAAGCTACCTGTCGCACCCCGTCAACAGCGTCGAGGCGAACGCGATGAGCGTCGACGTTCCGCAGGCGTACCTCGACCGGTTCTCGAACGTCGTCAACGTCGTCGATGCGGGGGCCGACCCGAAGGGCGTCGAACCCATCGACGACGTGCTCTCGCGGCACGTCGCGGACGACACGCTCCTTGTCTTCCCGGAGGGGCGATACCTGATGCACAGGCAACTCCGAAAGACCGGGTTCGAGAACCTCGGGTTCTACGGGCCGAACGCGACGCTCACGCACGGCCGAATCGACGCCATCGACAGCAACGTCGTCACCGAAGGCGAGTTTACCGGTGCGGCCCGATTCTTCCGGCTCGGCGTCATCTACGCCCCCGGCAAGGACCTCCTCTTCGAGGGGTTCACGTTCGATTTCACCGCCCCGCAGACCGGGATTCGGGCCGTCGAGGCCTACGTCACGGACGGGCTCGAAGTCCGCGACATCACTATCGCGGGCGAACACGACACCGGGACCCTCGGTCCGGCGCTGTTCAGCGTGACCACCGCCAACGGGACCGGGACCGTCGAGCGGTTCAGCGCGCCCGACGGCGCGGCGTTCACCGAAGACACCATCGGCGACATCAACCTCGGCCCAACCGGGATACTCATCGACCCGAACAGCGCGGGGACGCTCCGCTTCGTCGACTGCGAACTCGGTCGGTTCCCGGACAACGGGCTGTACGTCTCGGGGTCGAAAGGCGTCGTCCACGTGGAGGGCGGGACGTACAAGAACAGCACCGTCTCGTCGATTCGACTCAAAGGGTACGGCAGCAGTATCCGCGGCGCGACGGTCGTCATCGACGAACTCGTCCCCGGCATCAGCCAGCGCGGTATCCGCCTCGACGACGGGGCCGACCTCCGCATCGAAGACACCACCATCGAGGTCACGGGCTCCGCGGAGAACGCCATTCGCGTCCTCGACGACGCACAGACCTCGGTCATCGAGAACTGCAGCATCGTCCTCAACGACGACGAGGGCTGTGCGCGCGGCATTCAGGTGACCCCTGGCGCGGGTCGCCTCGAAGTCCTCGACACGACCATCGACATCCACGGGTCGAACTTCGCCATCTACCTCCAGGGCGAAAACGCCCCGGAGGACCCGATGGTGCTCGTCAAGAACGTCACCATCACCGGCTCGGCACCCGGCGACGGCCAGCGTGAGGCGATTCGCGTCGAGCGCGCGAACGCCCGGTTCGAGAACCTGACCGTCCACCAACCCGGCGAGAGCTACCGTCGCTGCGCCGAGATTCTCGCGGACGACGCCCTGTTCGTCGGCGGGACCTACGAGGCGACGCACCACCCCTTCATCAACAAGGGCAACCGGACGCGCTTCGACGGCATCACCGCGCGGTCCCTCGGCGGACGGCAAGCCATGAAGCTGTACTCGCAGGGGACCGACGTGGTCGTCATGGACTCGGTGCTCTACGGCGGCTACATCGACGGCGGCGCGGAGGGGTTCGTCGTCGACAACACCGAACTGCCACCCGTCTGAGACGAGCGGACCTTACCGACCCGATAATCATGGGGGTCGGTACGCAACTGCGGGTAACGCATGGACCACGACCGACTGGCCGACAAGGACCTCCTCGTCGTCTCACACGGCTACAAACACTTCGTCAAGTCGCAGGTCGACGTGCTCGCGGAGTACTTCGACTCCGTCACCGTCTGCGTCAGGTACAACTGGTTCGCCGACGTAGCGTCTCGCCTCCCCGTGAGCGGCGGTGAAGGGTTCGGAAAAGACGCCAAAATCGCCACGACGAACGTGCCGGACAACGTGCACGTCATCGAGACCCCGCTTTTGTACCTCCCGGTCGACGCGCAGCGCGAGCACCTCCTCGGACAGCAACACGCCCGGAAAGTCCGCAAGAAACTGGCGGACCACCCCGTCTCGTTCGACCTGATTCACTGCCACATGACGTGGACCTCGGGGTACGTGGGCGCGCGCCTGAAGGAGGAACTCGGTATCCCGTACGTCCTCACCGTCCACGCCAACAGAGACTGGTTCGAAACGCAGCTCACCTCCGACAACGCCCGGCTGAAGCGGGCGTGGACCGATGCCGACCGGCTCGTTCGCGTCAACCGACGCGACCGCTCGAAACTGGACGCCTACAACGACGACGTGGTCCACATTCCGAACGGCTACGACACCGACGCGTTCGAGCGCGTCTCCGCCGCCGCGGCCCGCGAGCGACTCGGCGTCGACGACGACACGCCCGTCGTGTTCGCGCTCGGGACGCTGAAACCACGGAAGGGCTTCCAACACCTGATGCGAGCGATGACGCGGGTTCACGCGTCCGAACCGGAGGCGCGGCTCGTCATCGGCGGGCAGGGCGGCATGCGCGACGAACTCGAATCCCTCGCGGGCGAACTCGGTATCGACGACCGGACCGACCTGCTCGGCTACGTCGACTCGGAGACGCTCAACGACTGGATGAACGCGGCCGACGTGTTCGTCCTCCCGAGCTACAGCGAGAGCTTCGGCGTCGTCCAACTGGAGGCGATGGCCTGCGGGACGCCCGTCGTCGCCACGAAAAACGGCGGGAGCGAAGAAGTCGTCACGAGCGACGACTACGGCACCCTCGTCGAGGGACCGGAGTCGCACGACGAACTCGCCGACGCCGTCGTCGATGCCCTCCGCGGGCCGTGGGACGCGGACGCCATTCAGGCGTACGCGAACGAGTGCACGTGGGAGAACGTCTGCGAGGACATCGCCGACCTCTACGTCGAGGTCCTCGACGAAAACGAAACACAGACCGTCGCAGCCGCGCGGTAAGCACCGGAGAAACGGCGGAGAACGGCCAGTCATTCCTTTCTTTGGTCTCGGCCGCCGGCGACTAACACAGTAACGAACGCAGTACGCTGTCTCGATTCGGCGACGCGCGCTGTCGAATCCGCGGAGTCGAACGTTCCTACAGCGTGGTCGTCCCTTCGGGGACCGACGTCCAGCATCGGTGTCGGGGGTTTTCGGACGAGACGAGCGGCGTCTCCGAACACATCGGTCTGTACGCGAGGCGGTAGACGAAGCCGTCGTGACGAACGTAGAAACCGGACGGAATCGATAGCTCACCCTCCGTTCGGTCGTAGTACGGGAGCGTCTCCAGCGCGTCTGCGACGGACCAGTACTCGCTTCTATCCAATCGGAAGTCCATCACGCCGCGAGCCTCGTCTTGCGTCACGCGGTCGAGCGCTCGCTGGAGCAACGGTTCGTCGGAGAGTCGCTCGTCGGAGGACGGAACGACGTCTGGGAACTCGGACGACGACACGTGCATCACCGTGAGGACGCCGCCATCGACGCCTTCGAGATTGAGACAGCCACTTAACGCAGAGATGGAACCGAGACCCAGCGTCGCGAGTAATGACCGTCGGTTCACGCTAAGGGAACCAACCTGTTAGTATATTATCATTCCGATTCCCGAATCGCGCCGGCCGGGGGACGCGCCGAGTTCGGCACGGTTCTCGAAAAGTGGCCGGCGACTGCGGCCGCCAACAGAAGTCATCGACCGGGAGACGAGACAGCCCGTTAGCGCGCGCTTCGACCGGCGAGCGCCACGATTCCGACGAACAGAACCGAGTGGAACCACGGCGACCCGCCGAGCGGAGGCGACTGCAAATCGAGCCACTCGACCGCCGAAAGCGGTTGCGCCATCAGAAGCGTCGACCCGCTGTCAGTCGTATTCGATGTCGTCGTCTCGGTCGTGGTCGTGTCCGTCGTGGTCGTGGACGTGTCCGTCGTGGTCGTGTCCGTGGAGGTTGTCGCGGTGTCTGTGGTCGTGGTCGTATTCGTCGTTGTGGTCGTCGTATCCGTGCTCGTTGTCTCGGTCGTGGTTGTGTTCGCCGCCGTCGTCGTCGTGTCTGTGGTCGTTGTCGTGACCGTATCGGTCGTGGTTGTCGTCTCAGACGTTGTCGTGGTCGTCGTGTCCGTCGTCGTCGGTGACGAGGTAGTCGTCGCCGTCGTCGTCGTCGTGTTGTCCGACGGCGTCTCCGTCGCTGTCGATGTCGAGGTAGTCGTCGGCGATGAGGTGGTCGTCGAAGTGGTGGGTGCCGTCGAGGTGGTCGTCGTGTTGTTCGACGGTGTCTCTGTCGCTGTCGTCGTGTTGTTCGTCGGCGTCTCCGTCGCTGTCGGCGACGCGGTCGTCGTCTGGTCGTCGCTATCATCGCCGTCGTCGTCAGCGTCGTCGTCACCGCCCCAGAGCCAGCCGCCGCCGTCGTCCGACTCGGTCGTCGTCGTGTTCGACGGCGGACTGGTCGTGTTCGTCGTCGTCGCCGTCTCGGTCGTCTGCGTGGCCGTCTCGGTCGCCGTCGTCGTCACCGGCGTGTCGGTCGTCGGCATCGGCGTGTCGGTGACCGGCGTGGTGTTGTTCACCTGCGGCACCGGCGAGTCGCCGTCGACCGAGGGAGCGATGCCGACGCTCGGGACGCCGACGGCGAGCGCGACGCCGGAGAGCGAAAGCAGGATACCGGCGACGAGAAGAACGCGTTGCAGCGTGTTTTTGTGTCGGTCGGTCCAGGACTCGTCGCCCCACGCGGGACTCCCGGCGTTGCCGCTGCTACCGCCGCGACGGGCGCGTATCGCGGTGGCGCGGGAACCGACCGGGTCGGGGAGCGAACTCAGCAGGTCCAGCGCCTCGTCGGCGTCCACGGCTCCGACCACGAACGCCACCGTCACGAAGACGAGGAGGCCGATAATCGGGACGACGACCAGCGCGAGGAGACTGCTCTCGATGGTCATCGAGAGCAAGAAGATGGGCACCCCGGAGATGAACCCCGTCGCGAGCACTCGCACGAGTCGGGCGTCGGAAAACGGCTTGAACCCGAGGTAGCGCGCGCTGGCGAGATTGAACACCGGAAGCGAGGAGTACCCGATGGTCGTCGCCACGGCGGCCCCGAGAATGCCGTGACGCGGGATGAGAATCACGTTCAAGACGATGTTCAGAACCGCCGCGGCACCGGTCGCCGCGATGAGCGGCTTCATATCAGCCTTCGCGTGGCTGATTGCGAGGATGGGCCGAACGACCGCGAAGCCGATAGTCCCCGGGAGCAGGATGAGAAGCGGCGTGACGACGGGCATCGACCCCGAACCGAGGTACAGCGGGACGAAGTCCTTCGCGAGCGCCGCCAGCCCGAGCGACAGGAGGACGATGACGAGCATCCCGTATCGGGTGACGCGGGAGGCGATTTCGTTTATCTGGTCGATTCGTTCGTCCGCCCACAGGTCCGAGACGGACTGCACGAGCATCGACTGAATCGAGCGGGGGATGACCCAGAGGAACTGGCTGATGACCAGCGCGGACTTGTAGTAACCGACGCGCGTCTCCGTGACGTGGGACGCCAGCATCAGCACGTCGACGTGGTACATCGACGTGAGAAACAGCATGTAGACCACCGAGAGGTGGTTGAAACTGAACAGCTCCTTCGTCGGAAAGCCGCGCGGCGTCGTGCTGAAGATGCCGCGAAGCGAGACGTTCTTGCGGACCCACCACAACGCGAGGAGCGCGACGAGGCTGTTGACGACGATGAGGCCGACCATCAGCCCCCCGATTTCGTACCCGAGGTAGGCGATGCCGATGAGCGCGAGCCGGGTTCCGACCTTGTTGAACACCCGAAGCGGCTCCGAGAGGTGCTCCTGTTTGAGCCCCATCAGGGACCGGCGGGCGTACTCGCGGAACTGCGTCGCGATGGTGAGTCCGGCGAGGCCGTAGAAGCCGACGACGTACTCGGGGCCGAGGAACCGGGTGACGATACCGAACCGCGCGGCGGCGGCGAAGGCGAGCGCGGTCAGCACCGCGAGGACCGTCCCGAGGCGGAAGTAGTAGCCGAAGACGTGGGTCTGCCAGTCCGAAATCGAGCGGTCTTCGGCGAGGAACTTCCGGGCACCGCTGTTGATGCCGGAACTCATCAAGATAGTCGAGATGCCGAAGACCGCGGTGAGCGTGCCGTAGCGACCGTACAGTTCGAACCCGAGCGTCGTGATGAGAAGCGGCGTGAGCACCACCGAGGACAGCACGATGAAGATGCGCCCCCCGAAGATAGAGAGGAACGCGGTGACCATGTTCCGCTTCATTCACACCACCCGTCGGCGTCGCTCTCGCCGGGCTTCCTCGCCAGCGCGACGCGCGGGGACCAACGGCGTATCGGTCGTAGACCGCCTGCTGTTCGGTGATTCGTGTACATAAATAAACGAACGCGGGAGATTAGTCGGAAGACGCTATCTCGATAGAGACCGAGTCGCCGTTCTTGAGGTAGTAGTCGGTCGGGTCGACGGACTCGCCGTTGACGGTGACGTTCGCAGTCGCGTTGTCACCGTCACCGTCGTACGCGTAGGTCGTTCCGTTGTAGGTGACGCCCTCGTCGGTCATGTTGATGCCGTCGAGCGTGGACATGCCGTAGGCGAGCGTGACGTGCGCCGAGTGCGCGTGCCACGGGTTCGCGTGACCGCCCTCGAAGTGGAAGTGGTCGTTGTGACCCGCCTGCTGGTACTTGTCGCGGCTGAAGTCGAGCCGTTCACCGTCGACGGTGAAGTCGATGGTCCCGTGGACGTGGAGCTGTTCCGGCGGGATGTACTCGCCGGGAGTGGTGACGTTCGAGTCGTCGCTCACGACCAGCACCCACACCTTATCGTCCGATTCGAGCGTGTACGATTCGGGGTCGACCTCGTGGCTGTCGACGCGGTAGATGAGTTTCGTGCCGTTGTTCGACTCCTCGTAGGTCTCGCCGTCGTAGGTCAGCGACGACTCGGTGGCGTTGACGTCGGCCGCCTCGAGCGCCTCCGCGAGCGTTGTGCTCTCGTTGGTGTGCCACGAATCGACGTCGGTCATGTGAACCGGCGCGTCCTCGTCGAGGTCCTCCGTGAGGCTCACGCGCTCGCCGGCGACCATGACGGCCATCTGCCCGGTGTACGCCGCGTCGACCGACGACTCGTTACTGGTGTTCGCCGCCGAGTCGTGGCTGTGTGAGTGGTTGTCGGAGTCGGAATCCGACGACTCGTTCGTCGCGTCCGCGGCCGTCGTCTCCGCGGCCGTCGCGTCGTTCGAAGACGCCGTGTCGTTCGCGGTGCCCTCGACGTCGGACGCCGTCGTCTCCGTCGTTTCGGCGGTTTCGTTCGCCGCGGTCGTGTCTCCCGCGTCGCCGCCCGCGAATGACGAACAACCCGCTGTCGTCATCAAGAGCGCGACGAGGAGGGCGATACTCGCACGTTTCAGTGTATTGGATGGGATTTCCATCTCGAACTCGAACGAGACATCACAGCCACCCACCGTTATTATCGACTACGTAGCGGCGGCTTATCGGGCGGATAATTAGTATGAGCGGGGGCGGGTCTACACCCATCGTGATACGCCTCGACACCCGCGGAGGTCGGTCGGATGGACAGTGACGCGCTCGTCACGCTCGGACTGGCTCTCGTGTGTCTGTTCGCCGTCGGGTCGGCGGCCGGGTCCCTCGAATCGGCGGTCGACTCTTCGCCGAGCGAGGCGATTGACCTCGACTACTCCTCGCTGCCGCTCGACAAGGGCGACGCCAACGACATCAAGCGCGAATACCAGACGCTGACGGACAACCCGAGCCAGCAGGAACACGGCGGCGAACAGTCGTCACAGTCGGGACAGTCTAGCGCGAGCGGTCCGGACGACGGGAACGACGACTCCACGTCCGACAGTTCGACAGACAGTTCGGACGCCCAGCACGACCAATCTGAGGGGTCGAAAGAGACGCCAGGCGAGCGAGACAGGCTAGAGGCGCTCATCGACGCCCTGCTCGCGCTCCTCTCGCGCCTCGTCGAACTGGTCGTCGGAGTCGTCGCGGTGGTCGCCCTCGCGCTCGTCGCTCGGTATCGAGACCGCATCGCGGCGCGACTGTCGCCGATGGTCGCCCGCTTCCGCGGGGGCGAGTCTCCGGCGGAAGAACGCGCCGAAGGCGGGTTCGACGCGCCGCCCGAACCGCAGAACGAGGTCACCGAATCGTGGTACGAGATGGTCGAGCGCCTCCGGCTCGACGACCGTCAGTTGCTCACGCCGCGAGAGCGGGCGGCAATCGCCCGCGAGAACGGGGCCGACGCGAACTCGGTGTGGTCGCTCACGGAGCTGTTCGAAGAAGTCAGGTACGGCGGCGCGCCCGTGACCGAAGACCGACGCCGGCGCGCGAGGGAGTGTCTCGAACGGCTCGGACCATCCGGGGGGCGAGACCAGTCGTGAACCGCCGAAAGATACTGTTCGGCCTCCTCGGACTCGGCTGTCTCGCCGTCGGAACGGTCGCACGCGGGACGGCCCTCCCGGTGACGGCACTCGTCTCCGAGGCGGGCGGCGACTACGTCCTCGTGGCCGCGCTCTCGGGAGTCGCGCTGCTCGCGTCGCTGCCGGTCATCGCCTCCGGCCGGGAGAGCGAACTGCAGCAGGCCGACACGCCGGACCCGGAGGTCCCCGCTCGGGTCCCGCCCGCGGGGCGCGAGTTCGACGAGACGGTTCGGGGATGGGACTATCGGACGCCCGTTCTCGGCGACAGCGCCCGACAGCGAGTGAAAACGCGACTCCGGACGGCGGCCGTCGAGGCGGTGATGCGCGAGCGGAACTGCGGTCGAAGCCGCGCGCGTCAGCTCGTTCGACGCGGCGAGTGGACCGACGACGCCGAGGCGGCGTCGTTCCTCGGGAGTCCGAAACGGTCGACGCTCGCCACCGCGGTCGCCGCGCTTCGGCGACGACAGACGCCCGCTGAGTTCCGCGCCCGGCGGACCGCCGAGGCCGTCTACGCGGTCGATGGGGGGACGGGACGGTGACGACGCCACAACAGACGAACCGCTGGCGCGGCGTCGTCGCCGTCGCGCTCGTCGTCGCGGCCGCCGGGCTACTGGCGAAGCGACAGGAACTCCTCTTGCTCTCGACGGTCGGCGTCGTCTTCGCGGCGTACCACCGGACCGTCCCGATGCCGACGCCGAATCTGTCCCTCGACCGCCGGGTCGACACCGCCTCACCGGCGAGCGGCGACGAGGTCGAAATCGAAGTCGCGGTGACGAACGAGGGCGACGAGACGCTGTACGACTGCCGGGTCGTCGACGGCGTCCCCCCGGCGCTCTCCGTCACGGACGGCCCGGCGAGGCGCGGGATAGTGCTTCGACCCGGTGAGACGCGGACGTTCTCGTACGCCGTCGAAGCCGAGCGCGGGCGGCACGCGTTCGACGACGCGACCGCCATCGTCCGCGACCCCAGCGGCGACAGGGAGGTCGAACTCGACGTGCGCGCCGCGGACGAGACGGAACTCGACTGCACGACCGAGATTACGAAGCCGCCGCGTCGGTCACAGACGCTCGACACCGTCGGCAGCGTCGCCGCGAACGGGACGGGGTCGGGCATCGAGTTCCAACAGACGCGGTCGTACCGCCGCGGCGACCCGGTCAGCCAAATCGACTGGAAACGGTACGCCGCTTCGGGTGAGTTGACGACCGTCGACTTCAGGGAAGAGCAAGCGGCGTCAATCCTCGTCCTCGTCGACGCGCGGGCGGTCGCCTACAGGGGCCCGCCCGGGGAGACGCACGCCGTCGACGCCGGGGCGTCCGCCGCGACCCAGTTGACGACTGCCCTGCTGAACGGCCGGAACCACGTCGGCCTCGCCGCGCTCTCGGCCGAAGACTGCTTCCGAGCGCCGGGTGCGGGGCGGGAACACCGGCTCCGGTTGCGGAAACTGCTTTCGAGGCACTCGGCGTTCACCGCGAGTCCGACGGACACGGACGACCCCGTCGACGAACAGGTCGAATCGTACCTCGGTCGGCTCGGCGAACAGACGCAGCTTCTCTTCGTCTCGCCGCTCTGCGACGACGCCGCCGTCGAAGTTGCGCGCCGGTTCGACGGGCACGGCCACGCGGTCACGGTCGTCTCCCCGGACGCGACGGCGAACGAGACGCCCGGCGAGCGCTTGGCGGCCGCAGAGCGCCGGAATCGGTTGCGGGCGCTCCGGCAGGTCGGTATCCCCGTCATCGATTGGTCGCTCGACGACCCGCTCGCGCTCGCAATCGACGCACAGCGGGGGGTTCGGACGTGAACGGAGAGATAACCAGACGGCCGGCGCGGTTCAGCGCGGCGCTGTCGTTGTTCGCCGTCGCGCTGTCCGTCTCGCTCGTGAACACCGGCGCGTCGACCGGGACGTTCGTCGCCGTGGTCGGCCTCGTCCTCGCTATCGAGGGCGCACACCGGTTCCGAACGGGACAGCGACTGCTCGGGGCTGCCGGGCTACTCGTCGGCGTCCTCGTCGCGACGGGCGGTGCGGGCCTCGCCGTATCGAGCGCCACCGGTCAGTCACAGCTCATCGAGTCCGGGCTCGGACTCTTCGGCCTGCTCTGTCTCGGTCTCGGCGTGCTTCCCCTTCGCGGAGCCGGGTCGCGCGGACTGAGTAAACTCGGCTGCGCGTCGGTCCTCTTGGCTGTCGTCGCCGGCGGGCTGTTCCAGACGGCCGACGCCGTGGCCCTGCTCGTCGCATGTGCGGCGCTCGTCGTCTCGTGGGACGCCGCGGAGAACTCGATAACGGTGGGCGAGCAACTCGGACGGGAGGCGAAGACGTGGACCGTCGAGATGGCGCACTTCGGCGGGACGGCGCTCGTCGGGGGCGTCGCGGTCGGTACCGGGCTCGTGGTCCGCGACCTCGGGACACCCGGTCTGCCGCTTCACGCGATCGCGTTCATGCTCGTCGCCTTGGTCTTCCTCACGCTCGCTCTGCACGACTGACCGTCGGGACGGAGACTTCGGCGAGCACGTCGTCGACGAGTTGGCTCCGCTCGACGTTGTCGACCGTCGCCTCGGCGGTCGGAACGATTCGGTGGGCGACCGTCGCGTGGACGACGGCTTTCACGTCGTCCGGAATGACGAAGCTCCGGCCGTGGACCGCGGCCGTCGCGCGGACGACCTCGAACAGCCGCTGACAGCCGCGCGGCGAGACGCCGACCGCGACGCGGGGGTTCTCCCGGGTCGCGCGAACGATGTCGACGATGTACTGTTTTATTTCGCCGTCGACGCGGACCGTCTCCGGAACGCGCTGCATCTCGCGGACGCGGTCCGTCGAGAGGACCGAAGAGACCGTCGGCGTGGGCTCGTCGCGCGCGTCGCGGCGGTCGAGCAGTTCCAGTTCGCCCTCCTCGTCCGGGTAGCCGAGGCTGTCTTTGACGAGAAACCGGTCTTTCTGCGCTTCGGGCAGGGGGAACGTTCCCTCTCCCTGTTCGACCGGGTTCTGCGTGGCGATGACGAAAAACGGGTCCGGGAGCGGGTGCGTCTCGCCGTCGACGGTCACCTGCCCCTCGGCCATCGCTTCGAGGAGCGCGGCCTGCGTCTTCGGCGAGGCGCGGTTAATCTCGTCGGCGAGGACGACGTTCGCGAACAGCGGGCCCTCGCTGAACTCGAACGACCGGTCTCGCTCGTCGAACACGTACGTCCCGGTCACGTCGGCGGGGAGGAGGTCCGGCGTGAACTGGATTCGGCTAAACGAGAGGCCGAGCGCCGTGGCGAAGCTCTGCGCGGTCAGCGTCTTTCCCGTGCCGGGAACGTCTTCGAGCAGAACGTGTCCCTGCGAGAGCGCTCCGGTGAGGATGCGCCGGAGGACGGCTCGGTCCACGACGACTGACCGAGCTATCTCGTCGAGAACACGCGTGCTGTGGTCGTGGAGTTCGCGGACGTCCATATTCCGGAGTCAGCCCAGCCGGGCATTATTATGCGATAGGTAAGCGCGCCACCGACCCGCGCGTTACCTGCTCGATAATAATGCGCCCCCGACGGAGAGTAAGAGGCGATACCCGATGCCGACAGTGAGCGTCATCATTCCCACGTACAACCGCGCGGACGATATCCCGCGCGCCATCGACAGCGCGCTCGACCAGACGCTGTCGGACGTTGAGGTCATCGTCGTCGACGACGCCTCCACGGACGACACAGCGTCGGTCGTCACCGCCTACGACGACCCGAGAGTGAACTACCTCGTCCACGAGACGAATCAGGGGGGAAGCGCCGCCCGGAACACCGGAATCGAGGTCGCGACCGGCGACTACGTCGCGCTCCTCGACTCCGACGACGAGTGGGCGCAGACGAAGCTCGAACGGCAGGTCGAGACGCTCGAACGACGGTCCGACGAGTGGGTCGCCGCCTACTGCGGGACGGTGATTCTCGACGACGCGGACGCCAACCCGCTCGTGGAGCGCGTCAAGTCCGTCCTCGGAACACACGACTCCCGAGAAGGGGCGGAAGGCGGCGAGGAACTCATCAAGGAGATTCTCATGGAGAACCTCCACACCAGCGCGGGCTCGACGCTCGTCGTCGAGTCCGAGGTGGTCGAGCGAATCGGCGGGTTCGACGAGTCGTTCGACCGCTACCAGGACACGGAGTTCCTCATCCGCGTCCTGAAGGAGGGAAAACTCGCCTACGTCGACGAACCCCTGTTGCGGCGGTACCCCTCCGGCGGACCGAGCGCGGACGCCGTCCGGCGGGCCAACGCGCACTTCCTCAAGACGTTCGCCGAGGAGGTCGTCGAGTTAGAGACCCGCGGCTACGACGTCACCGGCACCCACCAGTACGCGCTCGCCGCGCAGTACCTCCGCGAGGGACGGTTCGACGCGGGACTGGCGTACCTGCGCGCGGGCTCGACACCCGGGCCGGCGCAGCTCCCCGGTCTCGTCTACAGCGTCGTCAGAGGCGTTCAGAACAGAGTGAGCGCGTAACGCGGGGTGGAAGCCGGGGAAAACCGAGTCGAAACGACGAGACGACCGCGAGGGGTCACTCGTCGAACGGCGACCCCGCACCCTCGGGCATCGACCCCTCTTCGGCGACGATGTTCTGTCGGCCGACAGAGATCTTCTCCACCGTTCCGAACTCGTCCATGCTCGAAAGCAGTCGGCTGACCTTCGATTTCGACCAGCCCGTCTGCTCGACGATTTTACTCTGGTAGACCCAGCCGCCGTTGTCGCGGAGCAGTTGAATGACTTTGTCCTCGTCGGTCAAGACGGGCTGTGACGACTGCTGGAGTTCGTCTCGGTCGAACTCCGGCGGCGTCGATGGCGAGTCCGATTCGTCGTCTCCGTCGTCCGTTTCGGCCCCGGCCGGCTCGAACAGTTGCGGCGCGGACACCGGTGCTTCGAGCTGGTACTTCGACGAGGCGAGGAACCAGCGGCCGCCGACGGCGACGACTCCGAGCAGCGTCCCGCCGGTGAACACGAGCATCGGAGTCGTGCTGCCGTCGGTGGGCTCCGTTCCGAGCTTCCGCTCTAGCCCGTCGTTCAGCCCGTCGCCGTCCGTGTCGGGGTCGACGGGGTCGGTCCCGTGTTCGTACTCGTACCCGTCGTCCAGTCCGTCGCCGTCCGTGTCGGCGGTGCTGTCGTTCGGCGGCGTCCCGAGTCGCATCTCGACGCCGTCGGGGATGCCATCACCGTCCGTGTCGGGGTCCGTCGGGTCCAGCGAGTTCGACAGTTCGGCCGCGTCGTTCAGTCCGTCGCCGTCCGTGTCCGGGTCCGTCGGGGACGTCCCGTAATTTTTCACCTCGGCCCCGTCTTGGAGGCTGTCCTTATCCGTGTCCATAAGGAACATCGAGGTGTTGTTGGACAGTTCGTTCGCGTTGCTGAGTTTGTCGCCGTCGACGTCGCCATCTTTCTGGAGTATCGTGATATTGACCGTGTCGCTGGCAATCTGCTCTGACTGCCCCGGGAAACTGTTCCAGAGGACGACGGAGACGTTGCTCGAGCCCTCGAACTCCGAGAGGGATTCGTACGAGAACTCGACGGTCTGCGTGCCGGACGAGATGCCCTTATCGGTGCAGTCGACCCGGTAGCCGCTCTCGTTTCTCACACACACCTCGTAGATGTTCGACTCGTTCGGGGCGTCGAACTCGACCGATAGCGTGTTGCTTTCGGACGCCCAGAGGAACGTCGACTCCCGCGACCGGTCGACCGGAACCGTGTTCGTGAACGCCCCTTCGATGGACGTTTCGTTGGTCGTCTCTTCGTCCATTGCCATCACCGGTGCGGTCGTCTCTTCGTCCATCGCCATCACCGGTGCGGGAAGGACCGCGCCCGTGAGAACGAGCGCGACCAAAACGAACACCACGCGGGCATACGACATGGTTATCGGAGAGTCACCTCGATTCGGGCGCGTCGGCTCGGGGGCGACGTGACGTTCGCTCGGCTCGCGGGAGACCATTGAGAGACTCCACCGAGTGCTCGCGAACGAAGAGGGCGCACGTCTGAAATCATTGGGGCCAATTTTGCGCTGTATCGATGATTCTAGTTCAACAATATGAATCTCACGGCCTGTTATGACAGCCGGGCAGTAGCTACCTATCTGGATAGTTCGAGTCGAGAGACGGATAAATCACCCTCGATATAGCGGGTACTTAGGTCGGAACCAGACGAACGGCGTACGTTGCGCGATAGAACTCGAAGAGCGTTATTCCTCGTCGCCCGTCTCAAAATTGTCGAGAACCTGCCAGAACGTGAGCGCCGTGTAGACGCTCATGACCGCGAGCGCGACGAGGAGGTGAGGGATGGAACCGAACCCGAAGAGTCCGAGTCCGGATGCGCCGATAAAGAGCGTACTCAGCCCCGAGACGGAGAGATAGTACGCCCCCCACGGTCGCTCGGACTCGACGTCCGTCTCGTCGTCGTCATCGTCGGGGAGTTCGAGGTGCGCCGCGAGCTCGTTTGCGAGGGGCGTCTTCTCGACGATACCCCTGCTCTGATTGTAGTCGATGACGCCCTCTTCGTCGAGTTTCGGGAGGTGCGCTTGGTAGAGGGCGATATAGACGCGCTGGCGCTGATCGGACATCAACGCCTGAACGGTCGTATCGTGCTCCCACGCGGCGACCTGCTCCGCGATGTCCCGCATCTGAACCGGTCCTTCGCGGTCGCGCAGGTATTCGAGAACCTTCCGACGGCGCTCGTTCTGGAGCAGGTGGTATATCTCGTCTTTCCCAAGTTCCGTGTTCTGCTCGGCCGCATTCGTATGCTGGTCGATGAGCGCGCTTTCGGTACCGTTCACTTGAGTGGTCATGCTCGCTCCAACCGTTACTGTGGCCCCAAATAAAGCGTCAACACCGTCCCGGATTTTCCGAACTGTTGTGAAAACCCGACCGGAATCAAGGCATATTGCAGCAGTTTAGTGACTGTTTCAGACCGTTTCACCGGCGTATAATCGCAAGACAGCGGCTTTGTTGCCTATTTGACAACAGTCGAGAAGCGCCCGATAGCAATTCAGCGAAAACCCGATTGTTGATCCAGCAAAGGCACGTGATAAGCCCGATAAAGCTCGTGTTTCAGTCGACCGTGGAGGTCAGTCGGGCCCCGCCGTCGAGGGTTTCTCGTGCAGCCTCGTCGAGTTCCTTCGTCAGCTTCAACACCCGAAGCCCCTGCTCGCCGTCCACGACGGGCTCCGTACCGGTCGAGGCGGCGTTCGCGAACGACCGCAGTTCGCTCTGTAGGGGCTCGACCTGTTCGACCGCGAGCGTCTCCACGAAGTTCTCGTGGCGGTGGCGGACGAGCGACTCGTCGTCGATGTACGAGGGGACCGACGAGCGGTGAATCTCGATGTTCTGTTCGATGTAGTCGATCTTCACGCGGCAGTCGGCCGCCGAGATGGTGAGGCCGCGGACTTTCTCTTGGGTGACGCGGCTCGTCGTGAGCGACGCCGTCACTCCGGAGTCGAACGCGAGGTTCGCGTTCGCGTGGCTGCAGTCCGGCGTTCCCACGGCGTCGTACGAGTCGACCGCGCCGTCGACGATGTCGAGGACGATGTCGAGGTCGTGAATCATCAGGTCCATCACGACCGTGTCGTCGATGGCGCGGTCGACGGGCGGCCCGAGTCGCTCGGTCGAGACCGCGTGGATGTCGAGGTCGTCGACGAGGTCGCGGAGGGCGCGAACCGCCGGGTTGAACCGCTCGATGTGACCGACCTGCAACACGAGGTCCCGCTCGTCGGCGATGTCGACGAGTTCCTGTCCGTTCTCGGGGTCTTCGACGAACGGTTTCTCGACGAGGACGTGAACGTCCGATTCGAGGGCGCGCTTCGCGTTCTCGTAGTGGAACTGCGTCGGCACGACGACGGAGACGATGTCCGCCGCGTCGAGGAGGTCGTCCATCGACCGCGCGGTCGTCCCGTAGTCGTTCGCGACGGACTCGGCCCGGTCGCCGTCGACGTCGAAGACGCCGACGAGCGCCGTGTCGCCCAGTTCGTCGTACACCCGGGCGTGGTTCTGTCCCATGCTCCCGACGCCGATGACGCCGGCCGCGACGGTGTCGTCAGTCATCGGACGCCTCCACGGCGGACGCGCGAGCGCCGGCCGGAGGGACGATGGTGACCTCGTCTCGGAGGACGGTCCCAACTCGCTTGACCTCCGCTTCGGTGAGGCTTGGGTGTACCGGGATGGAGAGGGCCTGCTCTGCGACCCGCTCGGCGACGGGCGCACGCACGTCGAGGAAGTCGTAGGCGGGCTGGTCGTGGATGCACCGCGGGTAGTAAATCCCGCACCCGATGCCGCGTTCGTCCAGCTGTTCGACGACCGAGTCGCGGTTGCCGACCCGAATCGTGTACTGGTGGTACGAGTGGTCGAACCCGTCGGGGACCGTCGGCGTCGCCGCGTCCGTGTCGGCCAACAGCTCGTCGAGTCGCGCCGCGTTCGAGCGACGGTTCTCGATGAAACCGGGGAGGCGTTCGAGTTGGGCGCGACCCATCGCGGCCGCGACGCTCGTCATCCGGAAGTTGTGACCGAGCGAGACGTGACGGTACCCGTCGGTCTCCCGGCCGTGATTGACGAAGCTCGCGGCGTTCTGTGCGACGGTCTCGTCGTCGGTGACGACCATCCCACCTTCGCCGGTGGTCATGTTCTTCGTCGGATAAAACGAGAAGCTCGCGGCGTCGCCGAGCGACCCGACCGGCGTGCCGAAGTACTCGGCACCGTGGGCCTGCGCCGCGTCTTCGACGAGAGCCACGTCGTAGTCGTCCGCGATGTCACGGAGTTCGTCCATCGGCGCTGGGAGGCCGTAGAGGTGGACGACGACCATCGCCTGCACGTCCGAGTCGAGCGATTCGAGGGTCGCTTCGACCCGCTCGGGGTCGAGGTTGAACGTCTCGGGGTCGATGTCTGCGAACACCGGCTCGGCACCGGCGAATCGAATCGCGTTCGCCGTCGCGACGAACGAAAAGGGCGTCGTCAGGACGCGGTCGCCGGGGCCGACGCCGACCGCTTCGAGCGCCGTGTGGAGCGCGGTAGTCCCGTTCGACGTGGCCACGCCGTGGTCGGCGTCGCAGTAGTTCGCGAACTCGGACTCGAACGTCCGTACCTCGGGACCGTCCGCGATCATCCCCGACTCGACGACGGACTCGATGCGGTCGAGTTCTTCGTCACCGAGAACCGGGGAGGCGATACTGATGTCTCCAGTCATCGGCGTCGTCCTCCGCGCGTCGGAGCAGCCGCGCCGTGAAGCGCCGAACAGTCGCGTCGATAGTCGCTTGGGTGTGTGCGTCTCATAGCATGTCCTGCGGTCCTGCGACCGCTGTCGAGTGCCAGACACCAGGAACCCATTATTATGGTTTAGATAAGCCCACAGCGCCACTGAAGCGTCGATTCCAGCGATTCAGTGGGGCGGGACACCGTAGTTTTATTTTTATAGATTACATAGTCGAGCACGTCAATGGCACCATCGTGGGCACCGGGCGGCCCCGACGACACCGGAGAGCAACCTGGACCATCACTCGACGACAGACCCGGTCTCGGCGGTGTCACCGAATCTCGACGACGGGACACCATCGTTTCGCTCGTGAACGAGCGTTCCGAGACGCCGTACACCGTCGGCGAGCTGACCGTCGCGCTCTCGGAGTGGTTCCAAGACGAGACGGACGGGATGGTCCCGACGGACGAGGAGATACACAGCGTGCTCTTCGACTTCGACCTGCCGCGACTCGACGCCGACGGTCGTCTCGTCTTCCACCGCGAGACCGGGCGCGTCTTCGCGCCGACCCACGAGGCGGCCCACGCGATTCGCACATCGACCGGGATAGACCCGGGTTCGACTCTCGATAACGCAGGAGGCACGGACCGAGGTTCGGTCGCGCCCGAGTCGACTGGCGACCGAGTGACGGTCTCGCGAAAACGGTTAGTGAACTTCGGTGTCATCTTGGTTGGCGTCGCCGGCGTCGCCGTCACCGCATCGAGCGTGAGCCCACTAGACACGTCTTTCGCCCTCGTCCCCGCCGTGTTCGTCGTCCTCTTCTTCGGCTACCGCACCCTCACCGAAGAGTGACGCCAGCGAATCCTTGGGAAGTCGAACGGTTCGTCTCGCGGCACTATTTCGCTCGGTTTACCGGGGCTGTAACGCCGGCCGACGCCGAGTCGACCGCAGAAAACCCGAGTAAATGACAACAAAATATTATGAGTTCGCGGTCTTTTCCGTGTCAGTTACAGCCTGAATAAGGATATGTCGATGCCCACAACTCACGACCATGCCTCGTGGACACGTAACAAGTGGGACAGAGACGCCAACCGCGACCCCAGAGGAGGTCCGGTAGCCGATGCTCACGGGAGAGTTCGCCGCGGTGAGCGCACTGTTCGTCGGCCTCGCGGTCGTCACGTCGGGTCTGGGGCACGTGAACCGCGTCGGACCGTCGTACGCCCGAGCGCGCCAGCTCGTGTTCCTGTTCATGCTGTTCGGGACGGTCACGCTCGCGCTGTGAATCGCGACGGTGGGACTTCGCCCGGTCCGCCATCGAGTCTCACGTCGGCGTCCTCGTCGCGTCTGTGCGCGGGGACGTGCCCTCACGGCACGCTCCACGGCGAGTCGACCGAGCGGTCGAATCGGCTACTCGTCGTCCTGCGGGAGGACGACGCACTTCCCCGACCCGAGTTGGAAGCGCTCGATTCGCCCCTGCGTCTCCATCCGACACAGCGTTCGGCTGATAGTCGAGTCGGACCACCGCGTCCGCTCGACCAGCTGCGACTGCGGCAATCGCCCGCCCGCGACGATGAGCAGTTGAAGGATTCGGCGCTCGGAGTTGAGCAGTTCGGGGTCGACGCCGAGAAGCCCGTGATTCGCCTCGGAGTCGGACGACGCGTGTCTCTCTGAATACGGGGACGCGTCCACCGAATCAGTGGTCGGTTGCCCACCGTTTCTGCGGCCGGAGCGGTTCGAGAGGGACACAACGAGACGGACGAACGCGTGCCAGCAGGCCGCGAAACGCGAGGCGATGGCTCGTCGATACCCGAGCGCACCACCTCCCGCTCCGGCGGTGCCCGCCGCGGTCCCGGCCAAGTAGGTGTCATCGTTACTGCGGTCCGCCATAGCTCACTATCTGTGCCTCATCTTTTTGTACGTGTTACCAACGTGGTTAGGGATGCGTTCTGTGTCATAGATTGCGGTAACGGTACCCGGATGGTTCGGTCGCCGGATAGCCGGCGGCTCGTCGATGTCGAGGGCGGGAACGAGTATCCGTCGTACCGAGCGTTCGACGGCGGTGGAAGCGCCGGGACGGGGGACGCAACCGATGGGACGTGCAGGGTCCCGGAACCGACAGAACAGCGGCGCGGTCGGACCGAGAGACCGACTGCGCAGCGAGGGGTCACAGCGTCCGGCTCTGTCGTTCGCACCGAGTACTCGTTCCAACAGTTGCTATCTCGACTAGACCCCTCGTCTTATCGGTTGCAAGTGCAAGCGCCTAATAAGGGAGGCTCGGTGGCGGCCGCTCGACGAGCGCCCTCCGAATCAACCGTTCGTGACCGCGTCGGAGTCGCTGCGAGGTCGCCTGATGGGTGACACCGAACGCGTTCGAGAGCTCCCTTATACCCGAATCGCGGGGGACGCTGTAGTACCCCTGTCGGAACGCGGTGACGAGGGTGCGGTACTGCCGGTCGGTCAGCCCGAACCGCGTCGGGTCCTCGAGGTTCTCGGGCGACCGAAGCCGTTCGACGTCGAACTCCGTTCCGGTGCGTCGCCATCCGTCGCCAAGCGACCCGATCGAATCGCGGTCGTGGGCGAAGACGCGGACCACCCACTCACCGTCTCGGCCGTGGGCGTCGAGAACGCTGAGGCCGCCGTCGACGAACAGTTGCATGAACTCGTCTGCGAGCGGCCTGAGGCTCAGACGGTAGACGCCGCCGTGGGACGACGGGGCGAACGGTGCGACCGACCCGACGCTCGGGTCGTCTCGAAGCGACGACGCAATCTGCGCTGGGTCGTCACTCCGGACCCACAGCAGCGGCGAGAGCGTGGGCCCATCGAGTTGCACGGAGCGAACCAGACGCGCCTCGGTGATGGAACTGCGTGAGAGGACATCATCGAGAACGAACGCTGACGCCGGGATTCGAAGTGTAATGATGGCGCTCACGACCGACCACAGGAACCGGCCGGACCTTATTATCCGGGCGGTAAGGGTTACGCGTCGGCGGACTGGCGGCCGACGAGCCAATCGCCGAACGCGACGCTTCCGACTCCGAGGACGACGCCGGCGACGACGTCGGTCCCCCAGTGAATCCCGAGGTACATCGTCGAGAACGCGACCGCGGCGGCGAGCACCGACGCGACGACGGCCCACGCGGGGTACGTCTCCCGCGTCCGAATCGCAATCGCCGCCGCCGAGACCGAAAGCGACGTGTGAAGCGACGGGAACACGTTCGTGTTCACGTTCACCTCGCCGGTGAGTATCTGCGTCTGCGGGTAGGTGCTGTACAGAAGCGACTCGACCTGTCCCGGCAGGAGGTTACGGGGACCGTAGGAGATAAACAGGACGTAGCATGTCAGTCCGATGGCGTAGTTCGCCGCGTACGTGACCGCGGTGAGTTTCAGCGGTCGCTCGTCGGCCGCCACGAAGTACGCGACGAACGGGAACGTGAGAAGGAAGACGTATCCCGAGAGGTACACGGTCGAGAGGACGGCGGTGAGCGCCGGCGTCGCGAGCGACTGAACGTGCTGGACGAAGTTCCCCTCGATAGCATAGATGACGCCGGTGGCGTTCCAGCCCAACGCCCACGACACTTCCGGGCCGACGCCGCGGGCGACCTTGTTCACGAGGAGAACGACCGCCAGCAGGCCGAGGTACGGCGCGGCCTCGCGCAAGCGGTCGCTCCCCGACCCGTACGCCGCCGCGAGACGCGACGGTCCGACGATAGCGAGCGTTGCGAGCGCCAACGCGACAGCTGCACCGCCGAGCACGCGAGCGAGAACCGCGACGAGCGGTGAGAAGCCTATCGAGGATTGAGCGGAAATCATTCTTGAATGAGGAGGTCGCCGTCGCCCGAGTAGGCGTATCCCGCGTCTTCGAACACCGAGCGCGCTCGCTCCGCGTCGAGCGTGCCGGTCCCCGAGTCGCCGACGAACTCGAGTTCGGACACGGCCTCGTCCCACGCATCACCCGCTGGGACGTACGTCGTCGCGACCAGCGGTGACGACGCCGGTTCGGTCTCGCCGTCGAACACCGAATCCACGAGGAACTCGCGGTCGACGAGCCGGGCGACCGCCCGTCGGAACCGGGGGTTCATGAACGGCGGCCGTCGGTGGTTGTAGCCGACGTGATAGCACCACTCGGGCCGGCTGGTGCGAACGGAGATTCCGGGTTCGTCCGCCGCGGCCGCCCTCGAATCGGCCGACAGCGAGTTCGCCGTCGCGTCGACGGCGTCGGTCGCGAGCAGTTCGACGGCGGCGCCGTCGGAGGGAACGACGTCGAACCGAAGCGAGTCGAACGAGAAGCCGCCGTCGAACCGGGACAGTCGGCCGTCGAGCGCGTCGTCGGCGAGGAAGTGGTCCTCGAACGGTTCCATCGAAACCGACTCTCTGGCCGTCGTTCCCGTCACGCGGAGCGGTCCGCTTCCGACCGGTTCGAGGTTGTTCCGGACGAGCGCCTCGGTGACGGTGCCCCCGTCGAGCCACGAGACGCTCGTCGGGCGGGCGAACGGTTCCCAGACGTGCGCAGGGAGCACCGGAATCGTCAGCGCCCGCGCCGCGGCCGGTTCGCTCACGTCGCCGAATCGAATCGTCACCTCGCGGTCGGACGCGGCGTCGACCGACTCGACGAGCGAGGCGCGACCGCGGTATCGCGGCGACGGGACCGGCTGGTCGAGCGAGCCGAGCGCCGTGTCGGAGATGAACCGGAAGGTGAACGCCACGTCCGCCGCCGTTATCGGCTCGCCGTCGTGCCACGCGAGGTCGTCGCGGAGCCGGACCGAAAGCGTCGTCTCGTCCCCGTCGGCCCACTCCCACGACGCGGCCATCCACGGCCGCATCCGGTCGTAGACCGGACGACCCAACGAGTCGTAGACGAGGTCGAGGAGCGTCCCGTCCGACCGAAACGGCGTCGAAAGCGGGTTGAGGTTCTCCGTCGGACGCGAGTCGCCGATCGTCATGCGGAGTTCGTTTTCCGGGGCCGGTTCGTCGGTCGTCGTCGCGGGCGTCGAGGTCGTCGCGGACGTCGAGGTCGGTGCGGGCGTCGACGACGACGTGACCGCCGACTCGGTTCGCGAGGCGGTCGCCGTGGTGGTGACAGCCCTGGCACCGAGATATCCCGTGAGGCTGTGGATTCCAACGCCGTCCGGCCAGTCGACCCGCACCGGCCGAGTCGCCTGAGCCGGGCGCGGGGCCGCGACGGGCGTGAACGGTTGGGCCTCCACGACGCGCCGTTGAATCTCCGCGAGCGTCGCGGCGCGGACGGAACCCGTCTCGGTCCGCTGTCGCTCCAGAAGCGAGTCCAACGACAGGTCGCCGTATCCGAACGGGTTTTGCCAGCCGCGTCCCGGGCCGTAGCGAGAGTGGAGCAGGGGACGGAGGAAGTCCGGGTCGCGCCGGAGCAGCAGCCGGGAGACGTAGATATCGAAGTCGTGGTTCGAGAGCACGTCGCGGAGGAGCTCCTCCCGGCTCATCGGGACCACGGTGGCCGCGACGCCGACCGTCTGGAGGCGGGTGGCGAGGTAGCGGGCGAGCCTCGTCGCCGTCGCGTCGGTGTCCGCGGGAACGGTCTTGATAGAGAGCGAAAACGGCGTCCGCTCGTCGCGCGAGACCGTCGATTCGAGCTGCCGGACGCACCCGCTGGTCAGGCCCGCGCCTGCGAGCGCCAAAACCGACCGTCTAGAGAGTCGTGTTGATGACATGTACGGGAGGGCAGGTAACTGTCTTGGAGCGCGGTGTCGTTATTATCTGGGGGCTAAGCGCCTAGATACCCAAGAAAAGCGGCCACGCGAACAGGAACAGCCACAGGCAGACGGCCGCCGAAAGCGCCGCTCGCCGGGGCTCAGACGAGTCGAAGCGACGGTGGCCGGCGACGGCGAGCACGCCGAGCGCGACGAGCACGGCGAACCGGTGGAGGACGACTTCGACCGGGACGACGGCGACACCTATCATCGCGAAGTCGGCGACGAGACCCACTCCGTAGCCGACGAACGCGGTACCGAACCACAGTTCCGAGGAGTACCCCCGCGGCAGGCGAGCGGCCAGAACGGCCGGCGCGAACGCGAACACCGGAAAGAGCAGTCCGGCGACGACCTTCGGGTGGTTCGGAACGACGCGTTCGAGCCCGAGGGCGGCCGAGCGGACCAAAACCGGGAGCACGACGAGTGCGACCGCGAGCGCGACGACGCGCTGGAACCGGTCGTCGGCGAGGCGCGACCAGCGGAGGCGCTCGACGAGCGCGCCGAGTTCGTCTCGGCGAGTGGCGAGCGCGGCGAGTCCACCGACACCGACGAAGCCGACGGCGAGCACGGACAGGACGGTTCCGACGCTCTCCGGCCCCGTCGTCGGCGTATCGAGTGCCGAAGAGGTGTCGTCGCGTTCGGAGCCGGCGCGCTCTGCGGCCTCGTCCCTGGTTGTCGCCGACCCGGCGGTGGTCGGGCGAGACACGTCGTCTCTCGGGAGCGTCGAGAGTTGCGGCGGCCCGAGTTCGACGACCGACACCCAGCCGTCCGCGTCGATGATGCCGCCGTTGGCGAACCGCTCGCGACGAACGTCGACGACGGTCGGGCGGCGCATCAGGTCGCGTTCGACGACGTGTTGCGGGCCGGCAAGGCTCGTCACCGTGTGTCGAAGCCGGAACCAGTCCCAGTAGTCTCGGTGGGCCTGAATCGCCGTCCACGAGTCGTCCGGGGTCCCGCCGCCGTACAGTCGGAGGTGAGTACGGCTCCCGAAGTACGTCCCGTCGTGGAGCTGCATCGACTCCGCAATCCACAGCCCGCTCGAGTCCGCGGTGTCGACGAAGGTAAACCGGTCCGCGCCCGTGGCCGACCCCCACGGGGAGCCCGCCTCGGCGGCGGGGGGCTGTTCGGTGGACGCCTGTTGCCACGACTCGTTCGTCTCGTCCCACGTCGCGTCGCGCGAGTACAGGAGCAGCGAGCGGACCCGCGCGGGGTTCCCCTCGACGACGACGTTCACCGGCAGTGTCAGCGTTTCAAACGACCGGTCTCGG
This sequence comes from Haloferax sp. Atlit-10N, assembly GCF_003586325.1. Taxonomy (NCBI): domain Archaea; kingdom Methanobacteriati; phylum Methanobacteriota; class Halobacteria; order Halobacteriales; family Haloferacaceae; genus Haloferax; species Haloferax sp. Atlit-10N. Next base: position 257,552 of record NZ_PSYX01000005.1, on the reverse strand, counting down.
CTGGTGAACGGCCAGAGCCTGTCCCCCCGGTCGCCGACCGGGACCAGCCGAACGTCGTCGGCAGATTTCGGACCGTTCGGTGCCGACTCGACCGTCGCGGCCGTCGAAGCGCCCCCGTTCGCGCCGAAATCGACGACGCTCGCGGTCGGCACCGCTGTCGCCACCAAGAGGAGAACGAGACCGAGGACGACGAGGCTCTCGGCCGCCCCGAGACGAGACGCCATTGTGTCGTCTACCCGCCCTCGGGACCCTAATTATTCCGTGCGTAAGGTCCGGTCGAGCACGTTCCACGTCGATGGGCACGGACGCACCCGCAGTTTAGCATCCGGATAGTAAGACCGTCTACCGATCGACGACTACGAAATGGTCAAGCGGACGCATCTGCGAGTCGCCGCGGCAGTCGCCCTCCTCGTCTGCGCGGGTATCGTCGGGGCCGCGTACCTGAGCCGACCGACCTCGGCGGTGACGGACGCGACCGGCGAGAGTGCACGGGTCGCGCCCGCGAACGGGACGACGGTCATCGCGACCGACTCGAACACGTGGCTCGGACGAGAGAGCGACGGCCCACGAGCGAACGCCGAACTCGTCGCGTTCGGTGCCGATGGAGAGCGGCGATACTACGACGATTCCCACACCCGCTACTGGGACGTCGACCCCGTCGAGGGGACGAACGCGACGGTCGAGTACCTCTACGCGGACCATCTGACACCCGAAGAGTGCGGCGGCGAGGGCGCGTGCACGCGAAACGGCATCGAGCGCGTGAACCTCACCACCGGGAGCGTCGAGGGGATTTACAGCCGCGTGACCGCCGGGAAGCACTCGACGCGGTGGCACGACGGCGACCGGCTGAGCGATTCGACGTACGTCGTCGCCGACATCGCCGCGGACCGCGTGTTCGTCGTGAACACGACGACGGGCATCGTCGAGTGGTCGTGGGACGCGCAGGCGGCGTTCGACCCCGCGACGACCGGCGGGCCGTATCCCTCCGATTGGACCCACCTCAACGACGTGGAGGTGCTCGAAAGCGGGCACATTCAGGTCAGTCTCCGCAACCACGACAGAGTGGTGTATCTCGACCGCGAGACCGGCCTCATCGAGAACCGAACGCTCGGAAACGGGTCTCACGGCGTCCTCTACGAGCAACACAACCCCGATTACATCGAGAATCCCACCGGCGACGACGCCGTCCTCGTCGCCGACTCTGAGAACAACCGCCTCGTCGAATACCGCGACGACGACGGTCGGTGGGTTCGCTCGTGGCACTGGCGGGACGCGCAGTTACAGTGGCCGCGAGACGCCGACAGGCTTCCGAACGGCCATACGCTCGTGACGGACTCGAACGGAAACCGCGTCTTCGAACTGGACGAGACCGGCGAGGTCGTCTGGAGCGTGCCTATCGCGTTCCCCTACGAGGCCGAACGGCTCGGGACCGGCGACGAGAGCGCGGGTGGACCACCCGCGCACGAACTCGGTCTCCGGAATCAGGCGGCCGGCGGCTCGACGGTCGGAGACGGCGGCCCGTCTCAGTCGTCGGTACTCCCCGGACCGGTCGTGAACGCCGTCTACTACGTCCTCCCACGGTGGATGGGCGTCGCCGAACTGTTGGTGTCCTGTCTCGGGCTCGCTGTCGGAGTCCTGTGGGCCATCGCCGAGCTGCGGTGGCTCCCGTACCGCGTCTCGCTCACGAACCCCGTCTCGCTTCGAAAGCGCAAGTGAGAGTTACTCCATGAATTCAACGACCGACGAAACGGCGAACGGCCTCGACCCCGCGGCACCGGGCCGCGCGAACGCGTTCACCGACGGCGTTCCCGGCCTCGGCCGCGAGAGCCACGCGTGGTTCGCACTCGCCCTCGTCGCCGGACTCGTCGTCTCGGTGACGTACGTGGCGACCCACGACTACCCGGCCTACGGGTCCGGGCTGTACCTCGAAATCGCCGAGCAGATTCGGACCGGCGGCTACGCGCTCCCGGCTTCGATTCCGTACTACGACGGCGGGATTCCGTTCGCGTACCCGCCGCTCCAGTTCTACGTGGTCGCGTTCCTGACCGACCTCGGCGTCTCGGGGACGACGCTCAGCCTCGTCCTCCCGGCCGTCGTCACGGTGCTCTACCTCGTGCCGTACTACGGAATCGCGCTCGAACTCCTCCCGACGCCGCGGCAGGCGGGAGTCGCGACGGCGATTCTCGCGGTCGCTCCACCGGTCCTGCAGTGGCACCTCTCGGCCGGCGGCATCGTCCGCGCGTCCGCGTTCTTCCTGTCTCTCTGCGGAGTCTACGTCGGAGCGAGACTGTTCCGCCGCGGCACTCGGCGGCCGCTGTGGGTCGGCTCCGGCGTCATCTGCTTCGGGCTGACGGTCCTCTCCCATCCGACGTACACCGTGTTTTTCGGGGTCAGTTGGCTCGTCCTCTACGCGATGCTCGACCGAACGCTGCCCGGGCTCGTCAGCGGTGCCGCGGTGGCTCTCGGGGGACTCGTCCTCGCCGCGCCGTGGTGGGCCAACGTCGTCACCACTCACGGCGTCGGGGCCTTCGTGGGTGCGGCGGGCAGTCACAGCGGTATCGCCGGCGGCGTCGGGCGGCTCCTCGACCAGTTCGTCTACCCGCTGGACCCGACCGTCGTCACGGTGTTCTTCCTCGCGAATTTCGCCGCCGCGGGCGTGCTCGTCTCTCGGAGGAAATTCACGCTGCCGCTGTGGCTCTTCGTCTGCGCGTACGTCATCGGAAAGGAGCGCTTCCAGTTCGTCGCCGGCGCGATGATGATTTCGACGGTGCTTTTCGGCGTCGTCGTGCCGCGGCTGACCGACAGGGCTCGCGGGTCGCTCGACAACCGGCAGCTGATGGCCTCGTCGTTGGTCGTGGTTCTCGTCGTCGGGACGAGTCTCGGCGGGTTCTACGCCGCGAGCGGCCTCGGCGCGGCGCACCACGGCAGCCCGAGTCTCCCCTCGTTCATGGACGACGACGACCGAGGGGCCATGAAATGGGCGAGAAACGACACCGACACGAACGCGTCGTTCGTCGTACTGTCAGACGCGGCCGAGTGGTTCCCGCACTACGCGAAGCGGACGATGCTCGTGGGGCCGTGGGGCGTCGAATGGAAGAGCCCCGACAGGTACTACGACCAGATTTCGGCGTTCAAAACGGCGAGTACCTGCGAGAACGCGACCTGCGTCACCGAATCGATGGCCTCCGTCGACGCCTCGCCCGACTACCTGTACGTCCCCCGCGGGACGTACACCGTCCGGGGGCTCGAAGAAGACGGGACCGAACGGCTTCGCGCCTCGCTCGCGGACAGTCCCCGGTATCGACGAGTCTACGGAAACGACGGGGTCGTGGTGTACGAGGTCGTGTCGGACGATACCAACGCCTCGGCGACCGAACCCGCCGTTTTGTCGGACGCTAAGCGACGCCGACCGGGATTATCCGGCCGATAGTAAACACACCTCGGGCGGACAGTGGGGTATGTTCGCACCATCACGAATCCGCGGTTCGTACGGGACGCAGGTGACCGCGAAACTCGCCCTCAAAGCCGGTCGCGCCCTCGCCGGAACGGGCGACGAAATCGTCGTGGGCCACGACCCGAGCGACAGCGCTCGTCTCCTCACTGACGCGGTCGCGACCGGGGTCTGCGAGTGCGGCGGCACCGTCCACCGACTCGGGCCGGTGGCGAGTCCGACCGTCTCTCACGGCGTGCGGCGACTCGGCGGCGACGCCGGCGTGGCGGTGACGACCGTCAGCGACCCCGCCGAGGACACCGGGCTGAAACTGTTCGACGACGACGGCTCGCGCCTCTCGTGGGAGCGACAGAGCAGGGTCGTCCGCCGCGTCAACGGCTCGTCGGCCGAGGTCGCCCCGTGGGACGAAATCGGCGAGGAGCGTCGCTGGGACGACGCCACGGCACATCACCTCGACCACCTCTGCGAGGGGCGAACTTCGGTTTCCGACACGCGCGTCGTGGTCGCCGTCGGCGAGCGGGACGACGACATCATGGCCGACGCGCTCGACCGACTCGGCTGTGACGTCGAGCGCCTCGACGGAACCACGGACGACTCGTTTCCGCGCCGTCGGGTCGCCGCGGGCGACGACGCGTGCGGGACGCTCCGCCGAGCAGTCGCAGCCTCGGACGCCGATATCGGTCTGGCTCACGACGCCGACGCGGACCGCCTCGTGGCCGTCGACGAGACCGGTGAGGTCGTCGGCGGAGACGCGCTCCTCGCGCTGTTCGCGCGAGAGACGGTTCGCGATGCGGACGGGGACGCCTGCGTCGCCGTGCCGCTGGAGGCGAGTCGTCGCATCGGAGAGGTCGTCTCCGACGCGGGGGGAAGCATCGTCCGGGTCGAGATGGACGGGATTCCGGGGTCCGGACCGGCGGCGAACGCGGACGTCGTCTTCGGCGGCGAGCCGAGCGGCGTCTACCAGTGGCCGGCCGAGTCTCCCTGCCCGGACGCGGCGCTCTCGGCGATTCGCCTCGCGCGGCTCGTCGACGAGGGGGCGGCGCTCTCCGAACAGGCGGGTGAAGTGGCGGCGTACCCGCTGTTTTTCGACTCGTTCGCGGTCGACAACTGCGCCCGCGAGATGACGCGGCTCGCGACTGAGTGTCAGGCGCGCTTCGACGACGTTCGGACCGACGACGGCATCTTCGTCGAGCGCGGCGACGCGTGGTTCGTCGTCAGGGCGAGCCGAACCGAGCGCGTCCTTCGCGTGACTGTCGAAGGGACGTCCCGGAACAGCGCGAAGCGGCTGTTCGACGCGGTTCGGGAGCTCGTGTCCGACGAGAAAGCGACGCTCACAGCCTGACCGCATCCACACCCGCACCAACACCCATACCCACACCGCTCGACGGCGACCGCGCGGGTGGCACAACACACATATCGGCGCGCTCCGAACCACGGCTCGAAATCGTGGGACACGAAGACGGGAGCCTCGGCGGGTACGACGCTATCGAGACCGGCGACGAGCTGGTGAGCTGGTCGCGGACGTACTGCCGCCACGCGGCGGGTCAATACGACTTCGCCGTGGACTTACACCGCGTCCGGTGGGAAGTGTCCACCCGCGCGAAGCGGCGGGCGGCGGCCGTGAAGACCCCGAACGTCGACGACGCGACGGTCGGTGAGCCGAGACGGTGGACCGGAACGTCGTCGCAATCGGCCGAACTCGACGCCGCGCCCACGTGTACCATGTCGCTGTCGTGGCGGGCGTTCGAGTCGTTCGACCGCGGGGAGTGGACGGCGACGCTCCGGCACGAACTCGTCCACGTCGAGCAGTTTCAGGCGTTCGGCACGACCGACCACGGTCCGGCGTTCAAGCGCCGCGCCGAGGCGGTCGACGCGCCGGTCCGCGTCCGCCGGTTCGCGGAGCCGAAGTACACCCTCACCTGCGAAGCCTGCGGCGCGGACGTCGCCTACCGCTACCGCGAGTGCAAACTGGTCCGCGAGTCGTCGGCTTATCGTTCGGCGTGCTGCGAAGCGCCGCTCGACTGCAGAGAGCGCGAAGAATAGCGGGCGAAAACCACGTTCCGAGCGGCGAACGACTACCGACTCGGCGGGTGCGCCCGCGCCTCCCGAATCGCCACGAACGCGACGACGAGGACGAACACGAGCGCCAGGAAGAACTCGACGCCGGGAACGGTTCCGGCGACGGCCCAGACGTACACGTCCTCCGCACCGAGGATGACGAACAGTCCGAGGAGAATCACCACGCCGGTTCGACCGATGCCGAGTCTCATACGTTCGTCTTGCCACCGCGACAACATAAGCCTTGGATTCGACTGCCGGCCCGCGAGACGGTCGGTATTGCTCTCCGAGACAAATACTGCACCGCAGTAGAGCGTCTCCCGAATTAGCTTTTTCGCTCAATCAGAAGCTGGGGTGATAATGCAATCATTCACGACTGATTCAAAAACATCCGGATAGGAAAGTCCGATAAATAAGAAATAGTGCTCATCAATGATGTCTCTCATTTACAATACTATCTCGGTAGTTGCGAACGGGGAGGACGCTGAATCCGGTGCGGGACTCCACAGAGTCCGAACTGTTACGTCGCGCTCGGACACTACCCGCGTCTCCGTTCCGCTCCGCGAGAGGGAGAGTATTTACCGTGCGAGCGTGACCGAAACGCAGTACCGTACTATGCGACACGTCCCAGGAACCTTCTCGATAGCGGCGCGCGACCCGGACGCGAACGTTTTCGGCGCGGCGGTAACGACCGGCACGGTCGCTGTCGGCGCGACCTGCCCCTACGTGAGCGCCGGCGGCGCGGCGGTCACGCAGTCGTACACGAAGACCGAACACGGCCGCGACGCGGTCGCCCGCGCGGAAGCCGGCGAGCGCATCGACGACGCCTTCGAAACCCTCCTCGACGCCGACGACCACGCCGCCTACCGGCAGGTCCACGGCGTCGGCGCGGCCGGCGAGTTCGCCTTCACCGGCGGCGAGTGCGTCTCGTGGGCCGGCCACCGCGTCGGCGACGACTACACCGTCGCGGGCAACATGCTCGCCGGCGAGGCGGTCGTCGAGGCGACCGCCGAAGCGTACGAGTCCGCCGACGGCGACATGGCCGACCGACTCGTCTCGGCGCTCGAAGCCGGCGAGGCGGCCGGCGGCGACGACCGCGGCGAGATGAGCGCCGCGGTGCTCGTCCACGCGCCGACGCCGGAGTTCTACCACAACCTCCGGGTCGACCTCTCCGACGAACCGGTGTCCGACCTCCGCGACCTGCTCGCGGAGGCGCGGCGCGCGAAAGACCAGATTCGGCGCGAGACGGACGCGCAGTTCGGCGACTACCCCGACGAGATTCTCGACTTCGGCGTCAAGTACTGAACCGGCTTCGGCGCTAAATACTGAGAAGAGACCGCGCGGGCGGATTCAGTCCGAGTCGGCCGGACTGGTCTCCGCGCGCTTCGACGGCGTGATGAACGAGTCACGCTGGCTCATCTCCTCCTCCGAGAGGTGACAGGAGATGTAGTGGTCCGCGCCCCCGACCGCTTCGAGTTCCGGGAGCTCCTGCTCGCAGACGTCGCCGATTTTCTTCGGACAGCGCGTCTGGAACGGACAGCCCGACGGTGGGTTGATGGGACTCGGAACGCTCCCCTCAAGCAAGATTCGGTCCGTCTCGCGGTCCGGGTTCGCGTGGGGGACCGCCGACAGGAGGCTCTCCGTGTAGGGGTGGAACGGCGGCGAGAACACCTGCTCGATGCTCCCGAACTCCGCTATCTTGCCGAGGTACATCACGGCCACGCGGTCGCAGATGTGCCGGATGACGCCGATGTTGTGCGAGATAAACAGGAACGAGATGTTCTCGTCTTCCTGAATCTCGTTCAGGAGGTTGAGAATCTGCGCCTGCACGCTCACGTCGAGCGCCGAGACGGGCTCGTCGCAGACGATGAGCTTCGGTTCGACCGCGAGCGCGTGCGCGATGGCGACGCGCTGTTGTTGCCCCCCGGAGAACTCGTGGGGGTACTTGCTCGCGGCGGCCCGCGACAGGCCGACGCGTTCGAGCAGGTCGCCCACTCGTTCGCGCTTTTCCTCGCCGGTGGCGATGCCGTGTTTCTCCATCGCGCGCCCGACGATTTGGCCGACGGTCTTCCGCGGGTTGAGCGAGCTCTGGGGGTCCTGGAATATCATCTGCATCTCGCGGCGCAGACTCCGAATCTCCGAGGTGCCGAGCTCGTGGAGCGGCTGTCCCTCGAAGTACACCTCGCCGTCGGTCGGGTCGAGGAGCCGGAGCGCGGTGCGAGCGACCGTGGACTTCCCGCAGCCGGACTCGCCGACGAGCCCGACGGTCTCGCCGGGATAGACGTCGAAGCTCACGTCGTCGACGGCCTTGACGTGCCGCCGTTCGACGGTCGGCAGGCCGCCGCCCTCCCACGAGAGGTGGACGTTGCCGAAGACGCCCTCGCCGGCGTTGAAGTACTTCTTCAGGTTCCGCACCTCGAACAGCGGTTCGCCGCTGCGGTCGACGTCGCGGCGGCCGGCCCCGGCTTCGGGGACCGTGCTCTCCGAGAGGTCGAGGTCGGCGGCGTGGAGACACGCCGCGCGCGACGAGTCGTCGCCGACGGAGTCGAGCGACGGGTCGCCGCCGGTCCGGCACGCCTCGGTGGCGTGCGGACACCGCGGCGCGAAGTTACAGCCGCTCGGGAGGTTCCCGAGGTCGGGCATCGCGCCGTCGAGCGTCGGCAGTTCGTCGTAGTCGGTGTCGACCTCCGGGATGGAGTCGATGAGCGCGCGGGTGTAGGGGTGTCGCGGGCGGTCGAACAGGTCGCCGAGTTCGGCCGTCTCCACGAGGTTCCCCGCGTACATCACGCCGACGTGGTCGCACGTCTGGGCGACGACGCCGAGGTTGTGGGTGATCATCAGCACGGCCGTTCCTTCGCGCTCCTGCATCTCGTTGAGCAGGTCAAGAATCTTCGCCTGCGTCGTCACGTCGAGCGCGGTGGTCGGCTCGTCGGCGATGATGAGGTCCGGCTCGCAGGAGAAGCCGATGGCGACGAGGACGCGCTGGCGCATCCCGCCGGAGAACTCGTGGGGGTAGTCGTCGATGCGTTCTTCCGCGTCGGGGATGCCGACGTCGTCCATCGATTCGATGGCGAGCTGGCGTGCCTCTGACTTGGAGACGTCCTGATGGCGGCGAATCGTCTCCGTGATCTGCTCGCCGACGGTCATCACCGGGTTGAGCGACGACATCGGGTCCTGCGGAATCATCGCGATTCGGTTGCCGCGGATGTCGCGCATCTCGGCTTCCGTCTTCTGCAGGAGGTCTTCCCCGTTGAAGACGACCTGCCCGCCGGTGATTTCGCCGGGCGAGTCGATGAGGCGCATGAGCGACCGCGCCGTCACGGACTTGCCCGCGCCCGACTCGCCGACGAGACCCATGGTCTCGCCGCGGTCGAGCGAGAACGACACCTCGTTGGAGGCGACGATGGGGCCGCTGTCGGTGCGGAACTCGGTTCTGAGTCCGCGCACGTCGAGCAGCGGACCGTCGTCGGCCTCGCGGTCGGTCGCGGTGGTGGGTGCGCTCATTCTATCGCCTCCACTTTGGGGTCGAGCACGTCACGCAGTCCGTCGCCGAGCATGTTGAACCCGACGACGGCGATACCGATAGCCAGCGCTGGGAACAGCAACATCCACGGCGCGGTCTCCATGAAGCCGCGACCGGTGTTAATCATCAGCCCCCACGACGGCCGCGGCGGTTGCGCGCCGAGGCCGAGGAACGACAGGCTCGCCTCCGCGAGGATGGCGAACGAGACGTTCAGCGACCCCTGAACCAGCATGGGCGCCATACAGTTCGGGAACACCTCGCTGAAGACGATGCGCGAGTCGCTCTCGCCGCGGGCGATGGCGGCCTCGACGTACGCCTCGTTGCGCTCGGCTAACGCCGCGCTCCGCGAGACGCGGGCGATGTACGGCGTGTAGACGAACGCGAGCGCGATGACGACGTTACTCAACTCCGGGCCGAGAACGACCAGGAGCGTGAGCGCGAGCAACACCGGTGGGAACGCCATCGCGGCGTCCATGACGCGCATCAGTATCTCGTCGGTTAACCCGCCGGCGTAGCCGGCGACGACACCGACGACGGCCCCGACGGCGAGCGCGCCGGAGATAGCTCCGAAGCCGACGTACAGCGAGATGCGGCTTCCCATGACGACGCGGCTGAAGATGTCGCGGCCGAGGTCGTCGGTGCCGAACGGGTGTTCGACCGACGGGGCCTGCGAACGGTCTTCGATGTTCGTCGCGTCGATGGGGTACGGCGCGATAATCGGCGCGAAGATGGCGACGAGCACGAGCAGCACCACGATGGTGAAGCCGAGCATCGCCTTCGTGTTGCTGCGGAACTTCCGGACGAACCGGGCGATGCGGTCGCGCTGTGACTGCGTGATGGTGAAGCGACCGCGGTCGGTCTCCTGTTCGGTCGCCATCAGTCGTCACCTCCGTAGCGGATGCGCGGGTCGAAGTACGCGTACAGCAGGTCTGCGGCGAAGTTCGAGAACATGTAGATAAGTGCGACCACGAGGATGCACCCCTGAATCAAGGGGATATCGCGGCTCTGAATCGCGGTCAGCGTCAGCCGACCGATGCCGGGCCAGAAGAACACCTCTTCGAGCACGACGACCCCGCCGAACGCGTAGCTGAACTGGAACGCGATGACCGTGATGACGGGGATGATTGCGTTCTTGAGCGCGTGTCTGAGGACGATGACCCGTTGGCTCATCCCCTTCGCACGCGCGAGATTGATGTACTCCTCGCTGAGAACCTCAAGCATCGACGACCGGGTCATCCGCATGATGTAAGCGGTGAGCGCGAAGCCCATCGCTCCCGCGGGGAGGACGAGTCGCGTGAGCGACCCGACGAGGTCCTCGCTCGGGGAGACGTACCCCCCGGTCGGAAAGAGGTTCAGCCAGACGGCGAACACCAGGATGAACACCAGCCCCCACAGGAATATCGGCATCGAGATGCCGACGAAGGCGAACATCGAGGCGCTCACGTCGGGCGCTTCGTTCTGGTTGACGGCGGCGTAGACGCCGAGCGGGACCGACAGCACGACGGCGACGAGCGTCGCGGCGACGGCGAGCATCATCGACCGGGGCAGACGCTCGGCGATGAGTTGCGACACGGGTTCGCCGAACCGGAGCGATTCGCCCATGTTCCCCTGGAGGAGCCCGACGACCCAGTCGATGTACTGCACGTACAGCGGGCGGTTGAGTCCCAGTTGGGTTTGGAGCGCTTCGAGCGATTGTTCGGTCGCGTTGGGGCCCAAGATGAGCAGGGCCACGTCACCGGGCAGGATGTTGGTGACGGCGAAGGCGATGAGCGTGACGAAGAACAGCGTCACCGCCATGAACCCGACGCGCCGAAAGACGTAGTTGTACATCGACATTGTGTGGAATCTGTGTTAGCGGTCGAGCCAGTTGTCGCCGAACTGCAGCGTCGACCCGTCGGGCGCGCCGATGTCACCTTTGTACTGCGAGGCGGCCCCGTAGAGGCTCGGCTGCCACCACAGGAAGAGGTGGCCGGCGCGGTCCTCGTGGAGAATCTCCGTCGCCTGGTGGTAGAGGTCGGCCCGCTCCTGTTCGTCGTAGATAGTGCGCGCCTCCTCGACGAGCGCGTTGTAGTCCTCGTTCACCCAGTTGGTGAAGAAGAACGCCCCGTTGGGGTGCAGGAATTTGTAGAACGACACGTCGGGGTACCAGAGCGCGAGGTAGGAGCTCGTCGTCGCCTGGAAGTCGCGGTTGGAGTAGACGTCCGAGAGCCACGTGCTCCACGTAATCTGCTGGATTTCGAGGTTGATGCCGACCTCGGCGGCATCGGCGGCGATGACCTCCGCGGCCTGCACCTGCGTCGGGTAGGACTGCGGAATCTTGAACGTCGCCGTGAAGCCGTCGGACATGCCGGCGGCGTCGAGGTGCTCTTGGGCCTTCTCGAGGTCACGTGGGCGGGGTTCGATGTCCGGGTTGACCCACGGACTACCGGGCGTCGCCGGGGACGCGGTGGTCTGACCGGTGCCGTAGAGGGCCGCCTCGGCGACCTTCTCCTTGTCGATGGTGTAGTCGAGCGCGAGGCGGGCGTCCTTGTTGTCGAACGGAGCCACGTCGCAGTTCAGGCCGAGGTAGACGAGCGATTTCGGGAACTGCTTTTCGAACCGAACGTCGGGGGCCTGCTCGACGCGGGAGACGTCCTTCGGCGCGATGCCGTTGATGAAGTCGTACTCGCCGGCGAGGAACGACTGGAGGCGGACGCTCGGGTCCGGCACCTCGCTCTTGACGATGGTGTCGATGAACGGGCCGTCCTCGTCGGACGCGCCCCAGTAGTCCTCGTTGCGCGACATCGTGAACGAGGTCTCGATTTCGCGGCTCTCGAACACGTACGGGCCGGTCCCGATGGGTTCTTCGACCATGTCCTTCTCGGCGTTCTCGGCGGGCATGACCGACAGTTCCGCCGTCGCCATCTTCGCGAGGAACGGCGCGAAGGGTTCGGTGAGTTGGACCTCGAAGGTGTAGTCGTCGGGGGCGCGAAGCTCCTCGACGTAGTCGAAGAAGCCGGTGGCGAGGTAGTCGCCGTTCTGGACGCGCTCGTAGCTCGCCAGCACGTCCTCGGAGGTCATCTCCTTGCCGTTGTGGAAGGTGACGCCCTCCCGGAGGTTGAACGTCAGGAGCGTGTTGTCGTCGGACTGCTCCATCGACTCCGCGAGGTGCGGCTGGATGGAGTAGTCGTCCTGTAGCGCGACGACTTCCTCGTAGATATTCTCCAGGACGCGCTTCGAGGCCGCCGAAGTGTCGATGTGCGGGTCGAGCCCCTGCACCGGCACTGCGCCGCCCCACTGGAGCGTGCCGCCCTGCTTCCCGCCGCTCGCGGCGGTCGTGTCGGTGCTCTCCGTGTCGTCGCTTCCACCCGAGGACCCCGAATCTTCGGTCGTGCTGTCGTCCGAACCGCCGCCCGTACACCCGGCGAGCGCCGCCGCGCCGGTCGTCGCCGCCGCCCCGAGGAAGGTACGGCGGTCGAAACGACTGCGACGCGTGCCGTCGCCGGTGCTGTCGGAGGAGTCGCTCCCCTTGCCATTCTCTTGCATACAGTCGCTCAAATCCGTTACTGTGTGATAAAAATTGTGGTTGTGTGAGTACAACCCCCATATCGAGACGGAGAAGATGTAATATCAGATACTGTTCCGAGCGCCGAACGCGAGTGAACTGTAGAATGACCAATTCTATCTCGTCCGTGTCCGGGATTACTCCACGAATGTCAACCCTCTCGTCGCAAACGACGGCCCGCATCGGCGTCCCGCAGGTCACTCGCGGCGACCGAACCGTCGCCGACGCGCGTCCTCGAACGTCGCCGATGTGCGCCCTCGAACGACACGGGTGGTGGGCAGAGTCCCAGAACCCACATCCAGCGCGCCGTGCCTGCTGATTTCGGGGAGTTCGCGGCCACTCAGTACTGTCACGCATGTGACCGAATTCCAAACAGTAAAATAGGGTTAGTCACGAATCCGGGAACCATGCGAGTCAATCAGCAGCGACTCCGCAGCGACATCGAGTCGAACGCGGAGTTCGGGGCCGTCCCGACGGACGAGGGTCGGGGGCGGACGGTCCTGAGCGGCAGCGAGGCGGACCGGCGGGCGAGAGAGTTCTTCTGCGAGCGCCTTCGGGACGCCGGTCTCTCCATCACCATCGACGAGGTCGGCAACATCGTCGGTCGGTGGGTACCCGAGAGCGCGGACCCCGACGCGGCCCCCGTCGCCACGGGAAGTCACCTCGATTCGGTCCCCGAAGGCGGCATCTTCGACGGTCCGCTCGGCGTCTACGCGGGGCTGGAGAGCGTCCGCGCGATGCAGGACGCCGGAATCGAACCCGTCCGACCCGTTGAGGTCGTCAACTTCACCGAGGAGGAGGGCCAGCGGTTCGGCGGCGGCCTCATCGGGTCGGCGGTCGCCGTCGGCGAGTTGAGCGTCGAAGAGGCCCTCGACATCGAGGACGCCGACGGGATTCCGCTCGGCGACGCCCTCGCGGACATCGGCTACCGGGGCGACGGGCGCGTCGACGCCGCCGACTGGGACGCGTGGATAGAGCTTCACATCGAGCAGTCCGAGCGCCTCGAAGACGCGAACGTCCCCGCCGGCGTCGTCACGAGCATCGTCGGTCTCTCCCGGTGTGCCGTCGAAATCACGGGCGAGGCCGACCACGCCGGGTCGACACTCATGGACGACCGGTCGGACGCGCTCGCCGCCGCCAGCGAGTTCGTCCTCGACGTGGAGCGCGCGACGACCGAGCGAAACGAGGTCTCGGAGACCGCGGTCGGGACCGTCGGCAAACTGGAGGTCTCGCCGAACGCGCCCAACGTCATCGCCGGGAAAGTCGACCTGACCGTCGACATCCGCGACGTGGCGTACGACTCCATCGAGTACGTCATCGACGAGGCGGCGGCGAGCCTCGACCGCATCGAGGCCGAGCGCCCGGTCGAGGCCGCGCTCTCGCACCCGTGGGACCGCAAGCCCGTCGAGATGAGCGAGCGCTGCCGCGCCGCGCTCCACGACGCCGGGACCGACGCCGACCTCGAAACCCTCGACCTCCACTCCGGGGCGGGCCACGACACCATGCACGTCGCGGCCGTCACGGACGCCGCACTGCTCTTTGCCCCCTCCCGCGACGGCATCTCGCACAACCCCCGCGAGTGGACCGACTGGGAGGACTGCGCCGACGCGACTCGCGTGCTCGCCGGCGCGCTCGCCGACCTCGCGACCGAGTGACGAAACCGCCCGACTGACGACTGCTGTTCTCGGTTCCCTTCTCCGCGGACCCGCCCTATCGGTGCGTTCGAATCGACCGCCGCCCGCCGCTCGCGACGACCGCGTAGTCGAAACGCCCGCCACCACGATGCACTATTCTCCACCCAGAGTCCCTGATACACGTGTTTTCTCGCTGTACGGTGAGTCTCGAATCGGTTAGAACACCGCGGTGTTTGTACAATGAGAACACAGTGGCTAAGTAGTCGAATTCGCTCGTTTCGGACACGTTACAGACGATATTCGAAATTAAAATCACGCTGATCACGCTATTTTGCGGCAAGCGGTGCGACTTTCCGGCGATTTCAGAAGTGACCGTTCGTCAAATACAAACACATATGACTTCGCGGCTTCGAACTTGACTATGGCAGACGAACACACGACCGGTTCGCCGCGGACCCTGAAGACGGTGTCTCGTGCGTTCGATGTCGTTCGGGCGCTCGAGGAGCTAGACGGCGCGCGGGTGACGGAGTTGGCGAATCACCTCGACCTCTCGAAGAGCGTCGTCTACAACTACCTGAGCACGCTTCGAGCCGAGAAGTTCGTCGTGAAGGAAGAAGACACCTACCGGCTGTCGCTGCAGTTCCTCCTCGTGGGCGAGTACGTCCGGTACCAGAACATCCTCTACCGCATCGGAAAGCCCGAAATCGAGGAGCTCGCGGAGAAGACCGGCGAGTACGCGCACCTGGCGACTGAACAGCACGGGCTGGGTATCAATCTCTACAAGGTGAGCGGCGAGAAGGCCGTCGGGAGCGACTACCAGGTGAACAAGCTCCAGCGCGCCGACTACCTCCACTTCTCGGCGACGGGGAAAGCGATTCTCGCGCACCTCCCGAAAGAGCGCGTCGAGTGGATTATCGACCAGTACGGCCTGCCGGGCAAGACGGAGGCGACCATCACGACCCGCGAGGAGCTCTTCGAGGAGTTGGAGACGATTCGCGACCGGGGCTACTCGCTCAACGACGAGGAGGAGATCAAGGGCCTGCAGGCCATCGGCGCGCCGGTGACGAACCGTCACGGACGCGTCCTCGGCTCCATCAGCGTCTCCGGTCCGGTCCGCCGGATGAAACAGCCCGACTACCACGAACAACTCATCGAGAGCGTCGTCAACACCGCCAACGTCATCGAAGTCAACGTCAACATGGAGGAGTCCGACGACGACTTCCCGACGTTCAGTTAGCGGTCCGCGTCGTCCTCAACGCTTCTACGACGGTATCGCTTTCGCGCCGACCGCGCGTCGATACGGTTCACAAACGGAGAACCAACGGTCTCGTCCGAGTCGCGGGCGAGTCGGAGACCGCTCTCGGTACGATCGACGGGCCGAACGAGTCTCCAGTCCCCCGAATCTCGGCGTCATGCTGTCGAAGCCGCGCTCGGCCCCTCGATACGACTCGTCGGCCGAGATTGACGGTTTCGAACGTCGGACGGTCAACGCGCCCCGAAAAGTTTCGAGAACGGAATATCTGAGAGACGACACACGACAACGAGTATCGCGATGTATTGACTATATATGAACACAGTCGCGACATCTGTTAGAGAAGATACAACGATACGCTAGATTACAGCTAGTTCCCCATAGATCTCGTTGCTACCGATACGTCTCGCCGGAGGAACGGGCAGTGACTAACGCCCGTCAAACGACCCACACTGCATTACATAATTACTGGTGTAATGGAAGTGCGCACGTCCACAGCAGTCGGATGTCGTTCGCGGACGACTGAGCTGGCCGGGCGAGTCGCCGATGGGAGACGCTCCGCGCCGACCGAGTGAGTCGAGGCGGGCGAGACGCGTCGAAGACGGGCGTCTGACCGAGATAGTAATTCAGTTATTTTGCAATGATAATCAAGTCCGAATCGACTGTCGATTATAATCTGGATTCACGTGTGAATCAACGTTCGACAGGCTCGTATTCTCATATCGCATCTCTAACGCTTCATTCCCTCAAATAGTCTAAAATTTGTAAAAATTGTAGAAATTATTCTCTTACCTGGATTTTGTTGCATCTATCAAAACAGTCGATCCGTATCGTGATAATTGAAATAATAGTACAATAGTATTCAGTGGCGAGCCGGAGACGGTCGAGGGCGAACCGCCCTCACTCCGAGTCGCCGGTACCGTCGGCGTCGTCAGGTTCGGGGTCGAGCGGTCGCCGGACCACGAGCACCGGACCGACGGTCTGCTCGGCGACTCGGTCGGAGGTCTCGCCGAACAGTCGGCCGCGGAGCGTGGGCTTCTCCTCGCCCATCACGACCAGGTCGTGGTCGTCCGCGCCCTCGATGAGCGCCTGGAGCGGATTCTGCGCGACGACGACGACGCGCGAGACGTGCTCGCGGTTGACGCCGAGGACCGCCAGGTCATTCGCGACCTCGTCGAGGAGGGCTTCGCCGTCCGAGACCGCCCCGTCGTCTTCGACTGCGTGGAACAGCGTGAGTTCGACGTCTCCGCGCTTTCCGACCGCCGCGGCGACCCTGGTAATCGTCTCGAGGTTGATTGCCTCCTTTATCGGAACGATGACGCGGTCGATGGTCGGTGCGGGGTTCGAGAGTAGTACCGCGTCGCACTCTGCCTCCGTGGCGATGCGCTCCGTCGTCTGGTCCACATCGTGAGTGAACACGAGTCGCGTCTCGACGGTCGCACCGGCGGATTCGAACACCGAGACGAGTTCGTCGAGTTCTTCGCGGGCCTTCGGTTCGAACTGCTCTCTGGCCTGTTCGGGGGCCGTCTGCTCGGGTATCTCGTGGTACGCGAGCAGGACGACCGTCGTCTCCGAGAGGAGGTGAATCAGTTGGTCGGGAATCACTTGCCCCTCCAGCACCGCGACGGGGACGAGCACGCGAACGTCAGGAGAGTCACGCATCGGCGCTCACCCCCTTCAGGCGCACGTCTCGGGCGTAGGCGAAGTACCAGACCAACGCGGCGAGCGCGACGGCGACGCCCACCGCCTGCGAGAGCGGTTGCATGAACGCGACGAGGCTGAAACTCGCAAGCGCCCCGAGGACCGGGACGACGGGGTAGCCGGGGACGCGGAACGACGGGTTGTACCACGCGGGGTTCGAGCGACGGAGCCCGATGAGCGCCACGCAGATGAGCCCGTAGGTGACGAGGTGCAGGAACGACGCGACCTCGGCGAGTACCTCCGTCCGGCCGACGGCGACGAGGACGACCGTCGGTCCGCCGACCAGCGCGAGCGCGATGTGGGGCGTCCCGTACCGGAGGTTGATTCGCGCGAGTTGCGGCGGGACCAGCGCGTCGCGGCTGAGCGCGTAGAGGGCGCGCGACGAACTGAGAATCGAGGCGTTCGCGCTCGACACCGTCGCCAAGAGCCCGGCGATGAGGATGGCGACCGCGCCGGGGAAGCCGAGGTACGAGCGCGCGACCTCGACGATGGCCGTCTCGCCGAAGGCGGCGAGTTGGGCGCTCCCGAACGCGCCGGTCGAGACGAGGATGGTCACGACGTACAGCACCCCGACGACGACGACGGAGCCGACCATCGCCAGCGGGAGGTTCCGCCCGGGTTTCGTTATCTCGCCCGCGACCGTCGCCACCTGCGCGAATCCGAGGTACGAGGTGAACACGAGCGCCGCCGTGGTGAAGATGCTGAGCGTCCCGTAGGGCATGAACTCCTCGGGGACGGTCTGACGGCCGAACAGCCCGAGCGTGTCGAGCGAGCCGTAGACGAGAAACACGAGGAGGATGCCGAGGAGCAGACTCACGATACTGTTCTGGAGCTTCGTCGCGTTCTCGGTCCCGAACATGCTGAGAGCCGTCAAGACGACCCCGAAGCCGACCCCGAGGAGCGCCACGAGCGGCAGGTCCGAGACCATCGACGCCGCCCCCAACTCCGCCAGCACGGCGATGGCGTACTGCGCGAAGCCGACGAGGTAGAACGCCGAAGCGAAGACGAGCCCTAGCCAGAGCCCGATGCCGACGACCGCGCCGAACGCAGAGCCCATGGCGCGGGAGATGAAGTAGTACGCGCCGCCGCTTTTCGGCATCGCCGTGGCCAACTCCGAGGTCGGGAGCGCGACCAACAGCGCGATGACCGCCCCGAGCGCGAACGAGAGCGCGGCCGCGGGACCCGCCTGCCCCGCGGCGAGGCCGGGAAAGACGAAGATACCCGCGCCGACCATCGTCCCGATACCGATTGCCAACCCGCCGCGGAGGCCGATCGTCCGCTCCAACTCGGTCCCGCTTTCGAGGACCGTCACCTCGTCGGCCGCGGCACCAACGTCGACCGCCGGGTCCGCGTCGCCGACCCGTACCCCGTCGCCGGGCGGGTCCGCCCCGAGCACCGAACCGCCGTCGTTTCCATCGGACATTGTGATTTCCTGTTATCGCGTCTCCCCAATATATCTATTACCCGTCATATTGAGGGTCGACGGGTCGGCCGGCGGGCACGACTCGCCGACCGCCGTCGGTCCCAGCGAGAGAAAGTGTTAATCCGTCCGCGGCACGCCCTGCATGCAGAACGATGGCGCACGGAACGCGACGCGGCGGCCGGTTCGCGCGGGGTGAGCCGCGGTGAACTGGTCGCGGAAGTCGCTCGACGAACTCGAAGCGTTCTACTGGGAGACGATAGCGCCCGCGATGGATCGCGACGGGATGGACCCGACGCGAGACGTTCCGACCTACTCGTGGCTGACCGAACGCGGCTGGTCGGGCATCGCCTACGCGCTCCGCGAGAAACACGACCTCACGCCGCGGGAGTTCTTCGTCGGCGTCGTCGGCCTCGGCGACGAGGCGACCGACGAAGGCTACGATTGGGGTATCGACGACGACCGCACCGTCGAGGCGTTCGAGACGTACCTCGACATGCTCGAATCGCGGCGCGGCCTCGCGGACTCGACGCTACCGACCCGCCGGACCCACCTCGCGCGGTTCGCCCGGGTCTACCGCGACCGACACGGTTCGGCCGACCTGCTCTCACGACTGGACGACCGAGACGCCGAGCCAGACGAGATAGACCGCTGTCTCGCGGTCCTCGACGAGTTCGACGCCGAACTCGCCACCGACGGGACGAAGCTCAAGTACCTCCAGACGGTCCGGTCGTTCTACGAGTACCTCGTCGACTTCCGGCGCGCGCGGTACAACCCCGTCGGGAACGCCGCCAAACAGTTCCGCTGGGAACAGGGCCAGCCCGACAACCGCACGATGACCGCGGACCAAGTGAGTGAGGTGTACGCCGTCGCCGACGACCTCGAAGACCGCCTGCTCGTCCTCGGACTCGCCGGCTGGGGGCTCCGCCCGAACGAGCTCGCGTCGCTCCGCGCGTCGCAACTCGTCCTCTCCGGCGACGACCCCCACATCGCGTTCGAAGAGCGGAAGAACGGGCCGGGAACCGTCGCGCTCCTCTACGGCGTCGACGCCGTCGCCGCCCGCATCGACGCGCTCGCCGAGGACGACGACTGGAACGGCGCACTGTTTCCCTCCTCGCGGGCCGCCGCGGGCCACATCGCCCGCGAGACGGTCAACCGCCGGTTCAAGCGCCTCGCCGACGAGGCCGGCGTGACCGTCGATGGCGAGGTCCCGACGGCGAAGCTCTGTCGGCGCTTCTGGTACACGGCCTATCAGGCGGCGGTCGACGAGATGCTCGCGCAGTTAGAGGGCGTCGCCGCCGACCAGGGGTCGAAGAGCGCCGACGTCGTCATGTCGAACTACCTCTCCGAGGAGCGCCGGCGGTCGTTCCGCCGGCAGGCGATGCGCGAGACGCTGGCCGAGGTGTTCGAATCGGCGGACGAGTCTGTGTCCGTCGAAGAACAGATAGCGCAGTAGCTGTCGGTTGCGCCGCGGCGCGTGCTCTGCGACCGGCGACGATTTGGAGTGAACAACTGTATAAATCACATGTCGCGATACACAACTATCGTGCGATAAGCCAGAGAGGAGCAACGTATTTCTGTACAAGAACGGCCCGATGAGGGTCCAGAACGGCCAAACTGTTCAACGGCGAACGCCTCACGGAGTCGGTCTTCGTCCTCGGGGAGAGGTTCGTCTCGATACTCTCGAACTTGTCGTCGGACAATCCCGCTCTGATTCGCTCCATCTGTGCGCGGGACAGGAGGAACAACGCGGAGTCACCGGGGTCGACCGTGTTCGCGACCTCTTTGATGAACGCGTCGTCGATACCGATATCGGTGAACTTCACGCCGACGAGGCTCTGGGCCTGTTTGACTTCGAGACGTCCGAACGGCCCGACTTCAGACGGAGGGACCATAGATAGTATATCCGGCTAGCTAAAATCTTCAATTTGATAATTTTAGTTTCGCCAGTAGTGTTGATTGTTCAAACTACTATATTAAATATGGTATTTTGTATTTCGAAAATACAAGTTTGGAGTGCTGTATTGGCATAGTAGAGCAAAGCCCGGTCTTCACTACAGATGATAGTGTTTCCAAGTAGCATTAGCTACAATGTCTCTCGTCCGTCTGCGATAATATTTACACGGTACACTCCGGTTTTATACGATATTATTATATCCGTACCCAGACAGTCTGAATCGCCTGATTATCGGTGGTGAAACCGAATTCGGCAGGGAAATGACATCGAAGGGAACCACAGGGAAGGTTGCGGCGGACAGGGAGGCGAACAGCAGGTGACGCAGAGACCACGGATAACGCGACAGCAGGCCAACACGCTCCTTCTGACGCTCGTGACGGTGATTTCGCTCGTCGCGTGGGTTCCGGTCGGCGCATCGGCGGTCGCGAATGGCGCGGATATCTCGTATACGAACCTCTCGGTGACGCCGACGACGCTCTACGAGGGAAGCGCCGTCACCGTGAACGTCACCGTCGAGAACGGCGGCGGGACACAACAGTCGTACAACACGACGCTCACCGTCGACGGCGACGTCGCGGCGTACCAAACCGGGACCCTCAGGGCGGGCGCGACCGAACAGGTCACGTTCACGAAGACGCTCTGGAGGGCGGGGACCTACGACGTCGCCGCCGGGGGACTCGCCGCGCAGACCGTGACCGTCGAGGAGGCCAACGCGAAGTTCCACGGCGGACCGGGCAACCTCGGCTACTACCCGAATCAGACGGGGCCGCTCACGGAACCCGTGGAGGCGTGGAACATCACCGACATGACTCCGCAGGTGATGCAGCCGACCATCGTGGGCGACACGCTTTACACCGCCTTTCACGACGGCGGCAGTCTTTACGCGTTAGACCCCGAAACGGGCGAGGAGAAGTGGAACGCGACGCCCGGCGGCGCTTCGGGGTCGACGTGGACCACGCCCGCGTACGCAAACGGCGTGCTCTACCTCGGAAGCAACGACTACAAGCTACACGCGATAAACGCAACTGACGGCACCGAAATCTGGAGCTACGAGACGCAGACGAACGTCCGGTCGGCCCCCGCGGTCGTCGACGGCGTCGTCTACTTCGGAAGCAACGACGGGAACCTGACCGCGGTGGACGCCGAGACCGGCGAAGAACTCTGGTACTACACGATGTACCAACCGGTGCTGGTGGAGTCGAACCCCGCGGTCGTCGACGGCACCGTCTACGTGTCGGGTAACGACGATAACTTGACCGCGCTGAACGCCACCACCGGGGCGAAAATCTGGAACTACACGCTCCTCGACGAGAGCCAGTCGGACCCGACGGTCGCGAACGACACGGTGTTCGTTGGGAGCGATAGCACGGCGGGCCCAACCGGCGAAACCGGAAGAGTGTACGCGATAAACGCGACCGACGGCACCGAGCGCTGGAACTACTCAATGCCGGGGGACGTGGATTCGAGTCAGGTGTACGCCGACGGCGTCGTCTACGCCGGGAGCCGCGGCGGCGAGCTCGTCGCGCTCGACGCCGACGACGGAAGCAGACTCTGGAACGCGTCGGGGAGCGGTTTCCGCGGCGCGCCGGTCGTCGCGGGCGACGTGCTCTACATCTCGGATTTCGGTAACGACACCGTCCACGCGTTCAACGCGACCGACGGCACCGAGCGCTGGTCGTACGACTCGCCGGTGAGCACCCTCTATCCGACGCCGCTCGCGTGGAACGGCTACCTCTACTACGGCAGCAGCAGCCAGTTCCACGCGCTCGCGGAACCGGCACCGGCCGTCTCGGCGGTCGCCGCGACGAACCCTTCGGGACAGAACCTCTCGGTGTCGTTCGACTCGTCGCAGCGCCTGACGAACATCTCCGTCTCTGTCTCGGGACCGAGTTCGACGACGTTCACCGAGGGCGACTTCTCGGAGTCGGGAACCGACCCGTACACGTACGCGCTCGCGTCGCCGTACGAGACCGGAACCGACGGCACGTACACCGCCACGGTCCGCACCGCCGAGAACGCTGACGAGCAAGACGGGGCCGGAAACGAGTCCGACAGCGTCACTATCGATACGGTCGCGCCCGCCGTCGACGCGGGCGAGGACGCGACCGTCGACGAGGACGTCGCGCTCGATTTCAACGCGACGGCGACCGACGCCGTCGGCGTCACGAGCACGTCGTGGGACTTCGGCGACGGCTCCGCGAACGAGACGGGCGAGAACGCGACTCACACCTTCGCCGACCCCGGAACGTACACGGCGACGTTCACCGCCGCCGACGCCGCGGGGAACGAGGAGACCGACTCGCTGGTCGTCACCGTCAACGACACGACCGCACCCGCCGCCGACGCCGGGGTGAATCAGACGGTCGACGAGGACACCGCCGTCAGTTTCGACGGCTCGGCCTCCACCGACAACGGAGCAATCGACGCCTACGAGTGGGACTTCGGCGATGGCTCCGCGAACGTCACGGGCGAGGACGTGACCCACGCGTTCGCCGACCCCGGAACGTACACCGTCAGCCTGACCGTGACCGACGGCGGCGACAACGCCGATTCCGACTCGCTCGTCGTCACGGTCGACGACACGACCGCACCCGCCGCCGACGCCGGGGTGAACCAGACGGTCGACGAGGACACCGCCGTCGAGTTCAACGCGAGCGGGTCGGTCGACGCTTCGGCAATCGACTCGTACGAGTGGGACTTCGGCGACGGCTCCGCGAACGCCACGGGCGAGAACGCGACCCACACCTTCGCCGACCCCGGGACCTACACCGTCGTCCTGAACGTGACCGACACCGTCGGGAACACCGCGTTCGACACGCTCACCGTGACGGTCGACGACACGACCTCGCCGACGGCCTCCGTCGGAACGAACCAGACGGCCGACGAGGACACCGCCGTCAGTTTCGACGGCTCGGCCTCGGCGGATAACGGGGCAATCGCCACCTACGAGTGGGACTTCGGCGACGGCTCCGCGAACGCGACGGGGGCGACTCCGAACCACACGTTCGCCGACCCCGGAACGTACGCCGTGGTGCTGACTGTGACCGACGGCGGCGACAACGCCGATTCCGATTCGCTGGTCGTCACCGTCAACGACACGACCGCACCCGCCGCCGACGCCGGCGGCAACAAGTCGGTCACGCGGGGCGACGCGGTCGAGTTCGACGCCAGCGGCTCCACCGACAAGGGAGCAATCGACGCCTACGAGTGGGACTTCGGCGACGGGTCGAACTCGACGAACGCCTCCGAGACGCACAGCTACGACTCGACCGGGACCTACACCGTCACGCTGACCGTGACCGACGCCGCCGGCAACGTCGGGTCGGACACGGCGACCGTGACCGTGAACGCCGAATCGTCGTCCTCGTCATCATCGTCGTCCTCGTCTTCGTCCTCGTCGTCGACATCGGAGTCCTCCGAGGCGACTGGCGGTGACTCAGAGGTCGTCGTCGACACGAAGGGCGAAGGCACGAGTAAGCGGTCGAACGTGTCGGTCAGAAACGTCGACACGAGCCGCGCCGTCGTCATCGCGCTGGAACCGGTCGCGAACGACACCGAGACCGGGGCGGTCGAGAACGGAACGACCGGGACCGACGCAACCAACGACTCCGCCGAAGCAGCGGACGGGTCGGCCTCGCCCGCCGCCGAAAACATCTCGGTCGCACAGCTCTCGATGAACGTGAACAGCGGCGAGGACTTCACGCTGAACGTCACGACGTACGAGGCGGCCGACGACGAGGCCACGGGCGAGCGCTTCCAGCGCGAGACGGGCGCGACCTCGGCGGGCTACGTCGTGGTCAACCACTCGATACACGATGACGACATCGAGGACGTGACGTTCACCTTCAGCGTGCGAAAGCGCTACTTCGAGACGACGGGTATCAGCCCGGATTCGGTCGCGCTCTACCGCGACGAGCACACGCAGTGGCGCAAGCTCGACGCAAGCCTCGTCGAGGAGTCCGAGACGCACTACGTCTTCGAGGCGACCTCGCCGGGCCTGTCGCTGTTTACCATCGGCTCGACCGTCCCCGTCTTCGAGACGACCGCCGCCGAAGTCACCGAGACGAGCGTGTCGGTCGGTCAAGCGGTCGAAATCGCGGTCGACGTGTCGAACATCGGCGGCGCGGGCGGAGTCCACGCGCTCGATTTACTGGCCGACGGCGAGCGCGTCGCCGGCGGGACCGTCGAACTCGGCGCGTTCCAGAACGGGACGGCCACGCTCAGCTACGCCTTCGACGAGCCCGGGACGTACGAACTCGCGGTCGGCGAACAGGTCGTCGGCAGCATCACCGTCGAAGAGCCGCAAGCGGCTCAGACGGCGGCGTCGGTCGACGGGGCGGACGCCGACGCCGACGATAGGTCCGGAGACGGCGACAGCGCCAGGTGGACGATTGCCGTCGTCGTCGCCGTCCTGTTGGCCGCCGGACTGGGCGTCGCCTACCGGCGGCGGGCGCGCGACGAGTAGCCGCGGAGCGGTCCACTCTTTTCGGCGGGTCGTCCACAGAGTTATTAGATAGTATACATTATTGGGCGTATGGAAAACCATAGCCCTCCAGGCGAACTGTCGTGGCGACGGCGGTACACCCTCGCCGGCGGCCTCGTCGCGGCGGCGTTCGTCTCGTGGAGCTATCTCGACGGACGGTCGGCGATGTCCCTCACCGCGGTGTTCTTCGCCGGGCTCGTCGTCGGCGCGCTGGCGAAGCGGCGGCACGGGACGGCGACCGGCGTCGGTGTTCGGACGGGACTCGTCGGTGGCCTTCCCATCCTCTGGGTACTGTTCGACGTGCTTGCGTTCGCGACCGGACTGTCCGGTCCGACGTGGTTCGTCGTCGCCGGCTGGTTGATGGTGCTCGGCGGGGTCGTCGCCGTCGGCCTGCTCGGGTTCGGCCTGTCCGCGCTCCTCGGCGCAGCGGGCGCGAGGGTCGGCGCGGCGCTGACGACGTCCGACCCGCCGTCACCGACGGCGACGAACGAGTGACCGCGCCGGCGAGCGCGAATCCGTAACCGCCCCGAATCCGTACGAGAAGATAGTCCGGGAGTGAATCCGGCGTCAGCGCTGCCCGCGGACGGCTTCGACCGAGGCGAAAAAGCCGAAGTACGCGACGACGCCCGCACCCATACAGAGGTAGAACGCCCACTGTGGGCCGTCGAGCACGTCGAACAGGACCGAAACGACCGTCACCCACACGAGGGCGAACAGCAGGTCGGTCAGCATTCCCGAGCGGTGTTCGCGCACGTGGGTGCGAATCGTCTCCGCGAGGCTCATCGGCGGGTCACCCCGTCGGGAGCCCCGAGTGGCGTGGTCGTCCTCGCGTGGGTGGTGTCGTACATCGGTTACGCTTCCGTTTCCGCTTCTGCTTCCGCTTCCTTTTCGTGGACGTCGACGACGAGCACCGGAAGTCGGGTCCGCCGCAGGACGCGTTCGGTCACGCTTCCGAGGACGACCCGGGAGAGCCCGGAGCGGCCGTGAGAGCCCATCACGACGAGGTCGATGTCGTTGTCCTCGACGAACTTCCTGATGGCTCGCGCCGGTTCGCCCGCAACGACGTGTTCGCGGATGGCCAGTCCGTGCTCGGTTGCGGCGTCGGCGACGTACCCCGTCGCCTTGTCGGCCGCCTCCTTCACTTCGGGCATGTCGTCGAGGCGGCCCTGTCGGATGCGGTCGACCTGCTCCGTTCCCAGCGAATAGCTGGTGGCGTCCACGTCGACGACGTACAGCGCGTGGACTGTCGCCCCGTACTTCGACGCGATGTCGACCGCCTGTTCGACGGCGTACTCCGCCGCGTCGCTTCCGTCAGTCGGAATGAGGATATGTTCGTACATTGGTTAGTCGTCCGCGGGGGACTGCCCTCCGTCTGCGCTCATGACCACGTCTTCTGCGGACTGTTGCTGACCCATCGGTTCGGGGCTGTGACACTGCCGAACCATCTTCTTGATTCGCTCCGGCGGTTCGTCCGTCGCCATCGAGACGGCGATGGTGATGACGAACACCAGCGGCGTGCCGACGAGCGCCGCGCCGATGGCCGGCACGAACTCGGCGAAGGCGTCGCTGAAGTGGAAGATGAGGTCGTTGACCACCGCGGCGACCCAGAGCGCGAGGCCGACGCTCATACCGGCGAGGGCGCCCTGACGGTTGGTGTTCTCCCACCAGAGGCCGAGGAAGAACATCGGGAACAGCACGATGGCCGCGAGCGAGAACGCGAGCGCGACCAGTTCGCCGACGAGCGCGGGCGGGTCGAACGCGGTTATCGTCACGATGATACCGAGCGCGACGATGGTCGCGCGACCGACGAACACCTGCTGGCGCTGGGTCGCGTCGGGGTTGATGATGTTCGTGTAGATGTCGTGGGAGACGGCGGACGAGGCGGTGATGAACAGCCCCGCCGTCGTCGCGATGGCGGCGGCGATACCCCCGGCCGCCACGAGGCCGACGAACCACGTCGGCAGGTTCGAAAGCTGCGCCGCGAGCACCACGATGAGGTCGCCCTCACCGCCGCTCATGCCGCCGTTGGCCGCGAACGTCGGGCCGTACTGGGAGGCGTCGTAGAGGTCGACACCGAAGGCCGCCAGCGCCGGGGCGCTCCAGTACAAAAGCAGGATGAAAAACAGCCCCCAAACGGTCGACTGACGCGCCGTCTTCTCGTTTTCGACGGTGTAGAACCGCACCAGCACGTGCGGGAGCCCGCAGGTCCCGAAGATGAGCGAGAACGCCGTGGCGATCCAGAGGTAGAACCCCGCGTTAGCGAACGGTTCGGAGAACTCGGCCGACAACTCGCCGATGAGCTGGCCGTATTCGATTTGCGGGAGGACGGTCGAGTAGCCGCCGGTGAACCCGACGACGTAGACGGCCGTCAGGAACGCGACGATGAGGATGACGTACTGGACGGCCATGTTCTTGGTCGCACCCATCATGCCGGAGATAGTCAGGTAGCCGACCGTAATCGCCATCATGACGACGACCATCGTGACGTAGTCGGTCCCGAAGACGTACAGTCCGACGAGGCCCATCCCGCGGGCCTGTCCGACCGAGTAGACGAACCCGATGAGGATGGTCGTCAGCGCGCCGATCGCCCGCGCCGTATCGGAGTTGAATCGGTCGCCGACGAAGTCGGGCGCCGTGTACTTCCCGAACCGACGCATCTGCGCGGCCAGGAAGATGAGGAGGACGAAGTACCCGGCCGTCCAGCCGATGATGAACGCGAGCCCGTAGAAGCCCGCGAGGGCGACCAATCCCGCTAATCCGAGGTACGACGCCGCCGACATCCAGTTCGCGCCGATTGCCATCCCGTTTTCGACGTTTCCGATGGACCGGCCGGCGACCCACATGCCCTCCGTGTCGGCGACCTTGAACACGTAGCCGATGGCGAGAAACAGGGCCAACATCCCGACGACCATGATGGCCGGCACGAGTTTGAACGAGATGTTGAGCGCCTCGGGGAGCAGGTCGCCCGACTGGAGGAACACGCTCGCAGTCATTCGACGCTCCCTCCGTCGGTGACGGCGGCCTCGCTCTCACTCTTCGAGCGCGACTTCGAGGCCGCGTGGTCGATGCCGTACCGCCTGTCGAGTTGGTCGCGCTTGCGGGAATAGACGAACGCGAGGACGAGCGAGCTGGTCGGCGACAACACGGCGACGAGGAAGTAGTGCGCCGGGAAGCCGATGACCGGAAGCTCCGCGGTCATCGTCGCCGGTGCGAAGTAGGTGAGCACCGGCGGTCCGAACGTGAGGAGCGCCCACGCGATGAATCCGGCCCAGATTATTTTCAGGTGGTCTCGCATGAACGGGGTGCTCGGTTTCAGCAGGTTCACCTCCCTCGACAGGTAGTCTACCTCGTCGTGTTCGGGAGCTGTGCTCCGGTCGGTGCTCGTGGTGTGTGAGTCAATTTCTGACTCGGTTGATTCGCGTGACATAGATCGGTTGGTCGTCTCGTAGTTACGCTCGATACGGGCGGCCGAAGGCGGCCGCTCAGTCGCTCTGTGCGCGGACTTTCGCTTCTATCTCCCCGACGATTTCGGGGTTCCGGAGCGTCGAGGTGTTACCCAGTTCCGCGCCGTTTGCCACGTCTTCGAGGAGGCGGCGCATGATTTTGCCCGAGCGCGTCTTCGGCAGTTCGGGCGTGAACACGACCTGTTCGGGTCTGGCGATGGGTCCGATGGCGTCCTCGACGCCCTCGATGATGCGCGCGCGGAGGTCTTCCCCCTCCTCGTACCCGTCTTCGGTGATGACGTAGGCGTAGACGGCCTCGCCTTTCACCTCGTGGTTGCCGCCGACGACCGCGGCCTCGGCGACACCTTCGACGCCGACGATGGCCGACTCGATTTCCATCGTCCCGAGGCGGTGGCCCGAGACGTTGATGACGTCGTCAACGCGCCCGAGTACGGTGATGTAGCCGTCGTCGTCCACTTTCGCGCCGTCTTCGGGGAAGTAGACCCAGTCGTCGGGGTCGTCGCTGTCGGTGTCGGAGTACTCCTCCCAGTATTCGGAGATGTAGCGCTCGTCGTTCTTGTAGAGCGTCCGGAGCATCCCCGGCCACGGCTTGTTCACCGTGAGATAGCCCGCCCGTCCGGGTTTCACTTCGTCGCCGTTGGTGTCGACGATTTGGGCGTCGATGCCCGGGAGTGGCGGCCCGGCGGACCCGGGTTTCATGTTTTTGACGCCCGGCAGGGTCGTTATCATCATGCCGCCGGTCTCGGTCTGCCACCACGTGTCGACGACCGGGCAGTTCTCGTTGCCGATGTGTTCGTAGTACCACTTCCACGCCCGCGGGTTGATGGGTTCGCCGACGGTGCCGAGCAAGCGGAGACTCGACAGGTCCCGCGACGCTGGGTACTTGCTGCCCCACTTCATGAACGCGCGAATCGCCGTCGGCGCGGTGTAGAAGATGTCGACGGCGTACTTCTCGACGATGTCCCACATCCGGTCGCGGTTGGGGAAGTCGGGCGTCCCCTCGTACATCACCGTCGTCGAACCGAGCGCGAGCGGCCCGTAGACGATGTAGGAGTGACCCGTAATCCAGCCGATGTCGGCCGAACACCAGTACGTGTCCTCCTTCTCGATGTCGAGCACGGCGTGGGAGGTCCACGCCGCGTAGGAGAGATACCCGCCGGTGGTGTGTTTGACACCCTTCGGCTGTCCCGTCGTCCCCGAAGTGTACATCAGGAACAGCATGTCCTCGGCGTCGCGTTCGACGGGCTCGACGCGCTCGCCGCCCTGTTCGTCGAGGAGGTCGTCCCAGTCGTGCTGATTACCCTTCAGGTCGTGGCCGAAGCCGTCGTCGCCGAGGCGGTCGACGACGACCGTGGCGTCGACACCGTGGTCGACGCTGTCGAGTCCTTCGTTGGTTTTGTCGAGGTGGTCGAGCGGGTCGCCGCGGCGGTAGTAGCCGTCGCAGGTGACGAGAAACCGGGAGTCCGCGGCGTTCATCCGCGTCGCCAGCGCCTCGGCGGAGAAGCCGGCGAAGACGACGTTGTGTGGTGCGCCGATGCGGGCGCACGCGAGCATTGCGATGGGCAGTTCGGGAACCATCGGCATGTACAGCGTGACCACGTCGTCCTCCTCGACGCCGAGGTCGCGCAGCGCCGCCGCGAACTCGTTCACCTCGCGATAGAGGTCCTGATAGGTGTAGGTCCGCGTCTCGCCGTGTTCACCCTCCCATTTGATGGCGACGCGGTTCTTGGCCCCGTTTTCGACGTGGCGGTCCACGCAGTTGTGACAGGCGTTCAGTTCGCCGCCGGTGAACCACTCGTAGAACGGCGGGTTCGAATCGTCCAACACCTCGTCGTACGCTTCGTCCCAATCGAGCATCTCGGCGGCCCGCTCCCAGCACTCGGGCCAGTTCTCCTCGAACTCGTCGTAGATGCCGGCGTCCGAGACGTTCGCTTGCGCGACGAACTCCTCGGAGGGTTCGAACTCGTCTTGTTCTTCCAGCCGTGCCTCCAGTTCGGTGTCACCCTGTGCCATATGTCGTGTTAACGAGTCTCCACAAGGGGCATAAGTAGGGTAACTAATTATCGAAAATTAACATCACGATTATGGATAACAGTCTAAATTCGGTACAATAGGCCTCGAAAAGGAATACAGACGGGATGAACTACTATCAAAATATATTAATAATTCATCAATCAATAATGAACGTTCGTGTGCCAACTGGTCGCACGCCTAAGGGTTTAGGGTCGAAGCGTGTTCGTCGCTGTCGTCGTCGAAGAACGCAGTCATGAGTTTCTGCTGTGCGGTTCGGAGGTGCTGGTGGAGCGTCGGCGACGAGATGTCTATCGAATCGGCGAGGTCTTCGGCGGTACTACCGCGGGGCCACTCGAAGTACCCGGCGAGATAGGCCGCTCGCAGGACGGACTGTTGCTTGTCTGTGAGTCGCGCCACGAGCGACTCCCGAAAGTCGGCGGTGTTTCGCGTGGGCCGTTCGACCTCCTGTTTCGAGACGAGTTCGGTGGTGGGATACGCGTCGGTCAGGTCGGACATCACGTCTCGGAGCGGCGCTTCGTTCGAAAATTCGCCGACCAGACGGGCCACGCCGTCCTCCGCGACGAACCGCGAGACGGTTCCGTCGTAGGACGTGAGCGTCGTAATCGTCGACCCCGCGGAGAGCGCGACTTCGAGGAGCGACTCCGTTCCCCGGTCGCGGATCAGGCGGATGTGTTCGACGGCGTCCGTGGCTTGCAACTCGTCGAACACCGCGTCCGTCGTCACCCCCCGAACGGTGAGAAAGCACAGCAGCGACCGCTCCTCGATAGGAACGACGCCGCGGAGCCGAACCGAACAACCGAGGTCCGCGGAGAGTCCGACGAGCACGTCCTGTTCGTCCGATGATTCGAACTCCAGTTGAACGACCGTGTCGGCGAGGAGTAGCTTCCGACGCTCCGCGGCGGCGATAGCCTGCCCGATGTGGCGGCCCAGCGTCACCAGTACGTCCGTCTCGGCGTCGGAGGCCGCTTCCTCAGCGAGCGCGACGTAGAGCGCGCCGTAGGCGGTTTCGCCGTGTACCAGCGGAACGACAGCGAGGTGGCCGCTCTCGGAGTTCGGCGGCAGGTCGATGCGCACGGTCTGCACGGCACCGGTATCGCACGCGCGTCGAGCGAAGTCCGCGTCTCGACTGGCGAGTGACCGCCGGACCGCTTCGAGCGATTCCTCGTCGAATCCGGCGACGGTGAGTTCCGCTCGCGCATCGGTTTCGTCCGACGCTATCCAAGCGAAACGGTAGTGGCTCGAATCCGCGAGTCCGTCACAGACGGCCTGTTCGACCTCGCCTCGCGTGTTCACCCCCGAGAGTGCCGACCCGACGCTTCGGACGGTCTCGACGACCTGACGCACTCGGTCGGAGTCGCCGCCCGCGGGACGCCCGCCGCTGTCGACGGCGTCCGGCGAGAGCGCATCGAGCACCTCGTCTTCGCTCGGTTCGTCGAGGAGCGGCGCGAGACTCTCGATTCGGTCCCACCCGCCGATTCGCATGACGACGCTCGGCGGGACGCCGTCACCGAGCATCGTTCGGGCGAAGTGCCGACGCAGGTCGCGAGTCGAAACGTCCGCCAACCCATCGCGGCCGGTTCGTTCGGCGGCCCGCGTTCCGACCGACGCCACGAGCATCTGCAGACGCCGCGGCGTGACCGGAAGCACCCGTTCAGTCTCGCCGATGTCTGTCGTCGTGACGTACTTGCGGACGTCGTGTTCGACCTCGTTCGGCAGGTACGCCTCCCGACCGTCGGTCGGAACGACGAGGAAGTAGTGCTCCGTTCCCCGGTGTCGCCGCTGGGTCACGTGTGCGGGTTCGAACTGACTCATCTCGGCCGGTGTGAGCCCGACTTCCGCGCCGAGTCGAAGCACGAGGTCCTCGCGGTACGTCTCGGTCGACCGTCGCAGTTGCTCGTACCCACCCGCGGACAACGGCGTCGGCTCGGGGTCTCCGCCCGGCATTCGTTTCGGAATAATATCGAAGAGCGAACTAAATCTTCCGGTGAAAGGAAGACAGCTACGCAGAGAAGTCAGGGAGCAAGAAAGACCACCGCTCATCAGGGCAGAAACAAAATTTCGCGGAGACAATATTATCCGAAACGTCGTCAGCTGTCTCGGACGATGGATTCGAGCTCGCCGACGATTTCCGGGTTCTGAAGCGCGGACGTGTCGCCGAACTCCTCGCCGTTGGTGATATTCTCGAGAAACCGGCGCATGATCTTCCCGGACCGCGTCTTCGGGAGGTCGGGCGTGAAGACGACGGCGTCCGGAGTGGCAATCGGACCGATGCGCTCGCGGACGTGGGAGCCGATTCGCTCGCGGAGGTCGTCGCCCCCGGAGACGCCCGTCTCCAGCGTGACGTACGCGTGGATACCGCCCGTGTCGGCGTCGTCGACGCTGACGACCGCGGCCTCGACGACGCCCTCGACGTCGACGATGGCCGACTCGATTTCCATCGTCCCGAGGCGGTGACCCGAGACGTTGATAACGTCGTCCACGCGCCCGAGCACGGTGACGTAGCCGTCGTCGTCCACTTTCGCGCCGTCCCCGGTGAAGTAGTGCCACCCGTCCACGTCGAACATCGCCGCCTCCTCACCCCACCGCTGGCCGTGTCGCAGCGCGAGCGGCATGCCGGGCCACGGGCGTGTGAGAACGAGATACCCGGCCTCGTTCGCAGGGACTTCCTCGCCGCGGCCGTCGACGACCCGAGCGCCGACGCCCGGGAGCGGCGGCCCGGCGGTGCCGGGCTTCATGTTCTTGACGCCCGGGAGGGTCGTTATCATCATGCCGCCGGTCTCGGTCTGCCACCACGTGTCGACGATGGGGCAGTTCTCGTTGCCGATGTGTTCGTAGTACCACTTCCACGCCCGCGGGTTGATGGGTTCGCCGACGGTTCCGAGCAGGCGCAAACTCGACAGGTCCCGCGACTGGGGGAGCGACGTATCCCACTTCATGAACGACCGAATCGCCGTCGGAGCCGTGTAGAACACGTCGACGGCGTTCTCTTCGATGAGGTCCCAGATGCGGTCCTTCTCCGGGTAGTTCGGCGTTCCCTCGTACATGACCGTCGTCGTCCCGAGCGCCAGCGGCCCGTAGACGACGTACGAGTGGCCGCTAATCCAGCCGATGTTCGCCGTACAGAGATACGTGTCCTCCGGCTTGAGGTCCAACACCGCCTGCGACGTCCACGCGACGTGGGCGAGGTAGCCGCCGGTGACGTGTTCGACTCGTTTCGGTTCGCCTGTGGTCCCCGACGTGTGGATGAGAAACAGCACGTCGTCGGCCGCCCGCTGGACCGGGTCGACCTCCGCGCCGGCGTGGGCGTCGACCAGTTCGTCGTAGGTGTGCTGTCCCGCTCCGAGGTGTGCGGTCTCGCCGAGGTGCTCGACGACGACCATCTCCTCGAGGTCGTGGGCGGCCTTGAGACGGGCGTCGTCGGCCTTGCTCTTCAGGAAGATGGCGCTCCCTCTCCGGTAGTAGCCGTCGCAGGTGACGAGGAACGCCGAGTCCGCGCTCTCCAGTCGCGTCGCCAACGCGTCCGCCGACAGTCCCGCGAAGACGACGTTGTGGGGTGCGCCGATGCGGGCACAGGCTAGCATGGCGATGGGCAGTTCGGGAATCATCGGCATGTACAGCGTGACCACGTCGTCCTCCTCGACGCCTTGCGCGCGGAGCGCCGCCGCGAACTCGTTGACTTCGCGGTAGAGGTCCTGATACGTGTACGTTCGCGTCTCGCCGAGGTGGCTCTCCCACTTGATGGCGACGCGGTTCTTGGCCCCGGCTTCGACGTGCCGGTCGAGACAGTTGTAGCAGGCGTTCAACGTCCCCCCGGCGAACCACTCGAACGGGGGTTCGTCGGCCGGAAGGACCGACTCGTAGGGGTCGAACCAGTCGATCGTCGCCGCCGCTCGCTCCCAGCAGTCGGGCCAGTTCTCCTCGAACTCGTCGTAGACGGAGTCGTCGGTAACGGTGGCCTGTTCGGCGAACGACGCCGGAGGCGGTATCTCCTCGTCTTCGGCCATCCTCGTTTCGAAGTCCGGCCCACGACGGTTCGACATACAGGAGGTACGTCGGCCTCATCGCATTAAAACGTTCGTCGGGGTGTGCGACTCGGGCGACCGATGGCGTCCGCCAAGCTTCTTGTGTCAGCCAGTCCCAGCCCACGTATGCCACATCCGACCGCGTTCTCCCGGCCCATCGGGAGCGAGCGCGTCGCGGGAACCCGCGAGTCCGTCATCCGGGAGATGACCCGCGAGGCGCACGAACACGACGCCATCAACCTCTCACAGGGCATTCCCGACGAGGACGAGACGCCGGCGAGGGTGAAGGAGGCCGCCAAAGACGCGATCGACACGTCGAGCCAGTACACCATCACGTGGGGGCTCCCGGAACTCCGCGAGGCGGTCTCGGAGCGCTACGCCGACTGGAAGGGCGTCCGCTACGACCCGGAGACGGAGGTCACAATCACCACCGGGACGAGCGAGGCGGTGGTCTCGACGCTTCTCGCGCTCTGCGACCCCGGCGACGGCGTCATCTACTTCGAGCCGACCTACGAGAGCTACATCCCGGCCGTCCAGTTCGCCGAGGGAGAGCCGATGCCGCTCGACATCACCGACGGCCTCGAACTCGACGCCGACGCGCTGTGGGACGCCGCCGAGAACGCGTCTATGCTGATTCTCAACCACCCGCACAATCCGACGGGGAACGTCTTTTCGCCCGCCGAGCTCGAACTCGTCGCGGAGGTCGCCGAGGCGGAGGACCTCGTCGTCGTCACCGACGAGATATACGAGCACATCGTCTACGCCGACGACTACGTCAGCCCCGTCGAAATCGACGGGCTCGCGGGCCGGACCGTCGTCTGCACGGGCCTGTCGAAGACGTACTCCGTGACGGGCTGGCGCGTCGGGTTCGCGCTCGCGCCCGAGCCGCTGTCGGCCGAACTCCGGAAGGTCCACGACTACACGAGCATCTGCGCGCCGACGCCGTTCCAGCGGGCGGGGGTGGAGGCGCTGTCGCTCCCGGCGGACTACTACGACGACCTCTCGGACTCGTACGAACGCCGCGGCGAACTGCTGTACGACGGCCTCCGGGAGGTCGGCCTCGACCCCGTGAAACCGGACGGCGCGTACTACATGCTGACGCGCTACCCGGGCGACGCCGACGACACCGAGTTCGCGCACCGACTCGTCCGCGAGGCCGGCGTCGCGGTCGTCCCCGGGAGCAGTTTCTACACCGAGGGGTCCGCTGACTGGGTCCGGTTTACCTTCTCCCGCAACGAGGCGACCATCGAGGAGGCGCTGCGACGGCTCGACGAGAACCGCTTCTGGTAATCCGGTCGTCCCGGCTCGCGGTCCGCAGGGCAGCGGTTAGACGTCGTCAGACGACGCCGAACTCGACTCCAGAACCGAGTCCTCCGCGCGTTCGACGCCCCGAATCACGAACCGCGCGCCGGCGTCCGCGGCGTCCTCGTATCCGACCGACCAGTCGTGGGCGTCGGCGATGGTTCGGACGATTGCGAGGCCGAAGCCGGTGCCGTCGACTGCGGTCGTGAACCCCGACTCGAAGAGCTTCGGGCGGTCCTCCGGCGGGACGCCGGGGCCGTCGTCTTCGACGTAGAAGCCGTCCCGAGTCGCGCCGACGGTGACGGTCACGCCGTCGCCGGCGTGCTCGACGGAATTTCGAAACAGGTTCTCGAAAAGCTGGAGGAGCCGAGTCCGGTCCGCCGCGAACGATGCGCTTTCGGCCACCTCGAGCGCGGCCGATTTAGTGTCGACGTTCGCCCACGCCTCGGTCGCGACGGCGTCGAGCGAGACCGTCTCGCGCTCGTCGACCGTGCCGCCGCGGGCGAGCGCGAGCACGTCGGTGATAATCTCGCCCATGCGCTCGTGGGCCGCCTCGATTCGCTCGACGTGGTCCGGGTCGGGACGCTCCGCCTCCTTCACCAGTTCGAGGTAGCCCTCCGCCACATTCAGCGGATTTCGCAGGTCGTGCGAGACGACGTTCGCGAACGTTTCGAGCTGCTGTTCGTGCTTGCGCCGGTCAGTTACGTCGTGGGCGTTGACGACGACGCCGCTGACAACGGGATCGTCGAGGAGGTTCCGACACCGGACGCTGAAGACGCGCCACCCGCGGGTCGAACTACGGAACCGGAGTTCGGCGGTGGCGTCCTCGTCGGGGCGCGCCAGCGCCTCCCGGAACGTCTCGATGGCGGCATCCTCGTCGTCGGGGTGGAGGAACCGGGCCAGCGACCGAACCTCACTCGGGTCCTCGTCGGTGCCGAGCGTCTGGGCGGCCGAGTCGCTCAGATAGCTGACCGTGCCGTCGGCGTCGAGGACGAAGATGAGGTCGGAGGCGTTCTCCGTGAGCGCGCGGAACCACCGCTCGCGGACGCGGCGCTCGGTGATGTCGTGGAGGATGTGCAGATGGCCGCGAACCGCGTCCCGGCCGTCGGTCACGGCCGACCTGTCGACCTCGAAGTAGCGCGCCTCGTCGTTGTCGTCGACGACCCGGAGCTCCCCGCCGGTTTCGAGAGCCTCGGCGGCCACCGCGTCGAACACGTCGGCCACGGGGGCCCCCAGCGACGAGGGCTCCACGTCGAAAAGCGCCCTCGCCGACGGGTTGGTGTCGGCCAGCCGGCCCTTTCGGTCGACGACGATGACGGGGTCGGCCATCCGCTCGATGACGAGGTCCCGCGCGATGGGGCTGATGTCGAGGATTCGGTACCGCGAGAGCCCGATGGCGAGCAGCGACGACGTGGCGGCGAACGAGATGGCGATGGGGTTCGCGGGCGAAAACGGCGTCCAGAGATACACCGCCCCGACGATGGGGGGAACGAGAACCGCGACGAACAAGAGGAGCGCTTGTTTTCGGTATATCTGTCGGCTCCGCAGGCAGTGGATGCCGAGGGCGACGAGCGCGGCCCCGACCGCGACGTAGCTGTAGACAATATCCACCCAGAACAGCGGTCCGTAGACGACATCGGCCGTCGTGATTCCACCGGTGGTCGAAAACGACAGCGACTCCCACAGGAGCGTGTGGACCCCGAGGGCGTTCGTCGCCGCCCCCGCGATGACGAGCGTGGGCCACACGGCGAACAGCGCGGCGGTACGGCGGGAGACCCACTGCTCGTAGCCCGCGATTTCGAGGGCGAAAAGCAGGGTGAAAAACACCGTCGCCTCCGCGGGGACCAAGACGAGGACGTACCACAGGAGGCGGACGGACGCCGCGTCGGCGAGGAGGTAGAACGCCTCGAACAGCGACCAGCCGCCGGCGCTCAGAGAGAGGGCGATGAACCACCGTCCGGTCGGTTCGTCGCGGTACTGCCAGCCGTAGCTCGCGACCCCGACGGACATCACGGTCGCGAGGAGAAGCGCACCCACGTACGGTGACAGCGAGAGAGGCACTACACTCGAGTACCCGGGTCGGCCACTTAGAAACTCTGGCAGACGGCCGGCCGTGAGTCGCCCTAACGAAGGATTTGGCGGTCCAAAGTCTCTTAACTGACCGGTCAGTAAGCCGGGACAGAAGATGGACGCAGAGACCAGGGCCGAGATACTCGAAGCGACCAACCGGGCGCTCTGCGAACACGGGTACGCCGGCCTGACGGTGCAGCGAATCGCGGAGGAGTCGTCGGTGACGAGCGCCGCGATTCACTACCACTTCGACACGAAAGAGGAGCTCCTCAACGCCTTCCTCGACGACCGAATCGAGCGATTCGAGTCGAAGTTGTCGTGCGGCGCGTCCGACCCGCGGAAGCGGCTCGACGCGGTTCTCGACGCGGTGTTCAAC
This sequence comes from Haloferax sp. Atlit-10N, assembly GCF_003586325.1. Lineage (NCBI taxonomy): Archaea > Methanobacteriati > Methanobacteriota > Halobacteria > Halobacteriales > Haloferacaceae > Haloferax > Haloferax sp. Atlit-10N. Next base: position 219,261 of record NZ_PSYX01000005.1, on the reverse strand, counting down.
CCCGAGGACCCCGACGTCGACGGCTTCCCCGTGGCGCTCATGGAACTGAAGGCGCAAGCGCCCTACCACGAGCTGTTCCGCGAGCGCTTCCTCGACCTCGACGACGTGATGCGCGGAACCGTCGCCGACATCGTCCGCGACGGCGTCGAAACAGGAGCGTTCGACGAGGCCGACCCGGCGGAAATCGCGCGGCTCGTCACGACCATGAGCAACGGCGCGCACGCCCGCGCCGTCGCGCTCGACGAACACCCCGCTGAGACCCGGCGGGTCGTCGAAGACGCCCTCGAACTCCACCTCGGCTGGACGCCGGGTGCGGAGGTGGAGCGATGAGTCTGTTCAAGGGACAAGAGGAACTCAACCTCACCGAGGGCGGCATCGTCAAGCCGCTTCTCTACCTGTCGCTCCCCATCGTCGTCACGAACCTGCTCCAGACGGCGTACAACCTCGCGGACACGTTCTGGCTCGGCCAGTACTCGACGGAGGCGCTCGCGGCCATCTCGTTCGCCTTCCCGATGGTGTTCCTCCTCATCTCGCTCGGGATGGGGCTGTCCGTCGCCGGGAGCGTCCTCGTCGCCCAGCACACCGGGGCCGAGGAGACGGACAAAGCCGAGTACGCGGCCTCCCAGACCGTCACGTTCGCGTTCCTCGGGTCCGCGATGCTCGGCGCGCTCGGCTACCCGCTCGTCCGCCCGTTCCTCGATTTCCTCGGGGCCTCGCCGGACGTGCTGCCGGGCGCGACGGCCTACATGCAGGTCATCGCGCTCGGTCTGCCGTTCATGTTCGGCTTCTTCGTATTCATCTCGCTGATGCGCGGGGCGGGCGACACCATCACGCCGATGCTCGTGATGTTCGGGACTGTCGTCCTCAACGTCGTCCTCGACCCGTTTTTCATCAACGGGTGGGCGCTGGGGCCGGTTCAGTTCCCCGAACTCGGGATTCAGGGCGCGGCCATCGCCACCGTCATCTCGCGGGTCCTCGCGATGGTCGTCGGCATCGCCATCATGGTGTCGGGCACCAGAGGCATCCAGATTCACCTCACGGACATGCGACCGGACTTCCGGTACCTGCGGAAGATTCTCCGCATCGGCATCCCCGCCAGCATCGAGGGGACGGGTCGCGCGCTCTCCATCAACGCGCTTCTCATCGTCGTCGGCCTGTTTTCGACCTCCGTCGTCGCGGCGTTCGGTATCGGCACCCGCGTGTTCTCGGTCATCTTCCTCCCGGCTATCGCCGTCGCCCGCGGCGTCGAGACGATGTCCGGTCAGAACATCGGCGCGGGGAAGTACGACCGAGCGGAGCAGGCGAACTACGTCGCGGCCAAGGGATTGTTCTTCGTCCTCGGCCTGCTCGGACTGGCCATCTTCCTCGTTCCTGAGCCCATCGTCTCGGTGTTCACCACCGACGCGGCGGTCCTCGACGTGGGCGCGCAGTTCCTGCGGTACGTCTCGCTGTCGTTCGGCTTCATCGGTATCATGCGGGCGTTCACCGGCGGCTTCCGTGGTGCGGGCAAGACGCTCATCGCCGCGGTGATATCGGTCGTCACGCTCGCCGGCATCCGCCTTCCGGTCGCCTTCGTCGCGTCGCAGGGACTCCTGCCGACGGACTTCTGGTTCCTCGGAAGCACCGACGTTCGGGGCATCTGGATCGCGTTCTTCGTCTCGAACGTCGCGGGCGCGTTCATCGCGTGGCTCTGGTTCCGCCGGGGGACGTGGCGCGAGGGCGACGTGCGCGGGACACCGGCCGGCGGCGAGTTGGAGACCGACGACGTGGAGCTATCGAGCGGGATGGACTGATTCGGAAAAAGAGGCGGTCCGAACCCGCTACTTCGCCGAGATGCTGAACCCGGAAAGCGAGTCCTTCGCGTCTTTGACGAACGTGTGTTTCCCCGTGATTCGGGCCGACCCGGTGATGAGCGGCGTCGTCAGCGTCACGCCGCCGCGTTCGTCGGCCGCGACGAGTCTACCTTCGAAGCGCGTGCCGACGATGCTCTCGTGGAGGTACGACTCGCCGATGTCGAGCGCGCCGGCCTCGTGGAGGAGTGCCATCTTCGCGCACGTCCCGGTCCCGCACGGCGAGCGGTCGACCTGCCCCTCGCCGAAGACGACGATACTTCGATCCACCTCGTCGGGCGTGCCGTATATCTCGGTGATCGAGACCGAGCCCGCCTCGCCGGTGAGCGGGTGGACGATATCGAGGCGTTCGTTGACGGCGTCGCGGATTTCGAGGCCCCAATCGACGAAGGTCGATGCGTGCCGCGGTTCGACGGGTAGGTCGAGTTGGTCGCTGTCGACCAGCGCGAAGAAGTTGCCCGCGTAGACGACGTCGACGCGGAGCGGCGAGTCGAGAAACGAGACCGGGACGGTCGCCTCGTCGTAGACGAACGACCGGACGTTCTCTATCGTGACGCGCTCGACGCCGCCGTCGGACGCGTATTCGGGCGTCGCCTCGACGAGTCCGGCCGGCGTCTCGACGCGGACGGTCTCGCATCGGTCGAGTCGCCCCAGTTCGAGGAGCGCGGAGACGACGCCGATGGTCCCGTGGCCGCACATGTCGAGATAGCCCCGACTGTCCATGAAGAAGACGCCCACGTCCGCGTCGGGACGGGTGGAGGCGACGACGACCGCTCCGAACATGTCGTCGTGGCCGCGGGGCTCCCGCATCAGCAGGTCGCGCACCCAGTCGTGGGTTTCGGCGAACGAGTCGCGGCGCTCCCGGACGGAGTCGCCCGCGAGCGCGGCGCGGTCGATACCGTCGACGACGATGCGGGTCGGCTCGCCCTCGGTGTGCGTGTCGATGGTCGTGAACGACGCGTCCGTGGCGAGGTCGTCGAACTCGAACTCGAACTCACTCTCGTCCGCGAGTTCGTCGGCGTCGTTTCCGTTCATTCGTCCACCAGTTCGAGCCGGGCGATTTGCTCGTCGGACCAGTCGTAATGCGGCTCGTCAATCGCTCGGAGCGACCGCACGCACTCGTTGTAGCGGCGGCGGGCAATCGGCGCGTAGGGGTCGTCGGGGTTCGCGCGAATCCACCCGCGGAGGTCGGAAAGCGCCCGGGGCGAGTAGCTATCGATGTCGTCCTGTTCCCGTAAGAGCGCGAGTTTGCGCTCCTCGGTGCGGAGCGACCGGACGAGGACCGCGGCCGCGACGCCGGGCAACAGGAGGAGCGAGACGAGCATCGAGACCCACGTGAGCGTCGACAGCGCCATCTCAGTCGTCACCTCCCGGGACGGCCGCGGAACCGGACGGCGGCTCGTCGCCGACGACGCTCATCACGAGCGTGCTCACGACGACGAGTCCGGCCATGAACGCGACGCCGAGCAACATCAACCGCTGGTTCGCGGTTCCGATGCTGGAGTAGACGCCGTAGCCGAGGATGAACACCATCACGACGGGGATGACGTACTTCACGACCGAATTCCACCACGCGCCGACGTAGATGCCAGCGTTACGGTTGAGGTCGAGGACGCGGGCGCGTTCGGGGCCGAACTTCCACGCGACGAGCGCGATGATGGAAAGCGTCGCGAGCGGGAGGCCGAAGCTCCCGAACATGAAGTCCATCTGCCCGAGGAACGCCGACGAGTAGGCGCTCGGGAGGCCGAACACCCAAATGGCGCCGCAGGACGCGAGCACGGCACCCGTCCGAGAGAGCCGCGTCTCCTCCGAGACGGTGGTGACGGCGACCTCGGTGATACCGAGGCCGGAGGTGAACGTCGCGAAGAAGAAGGAGACGAAGAACACGATAGCCCACAGACTCCCGCCGGGGAGTTCGGGGAACACCTGCGCCATCGAGATGAAAAGCAGGTTCGACCCGGCGCTCGGTTCGAGTCCGAACGCGAAGACGACGGGGAACGTGGCGAACACCGCGAGCAGACCGATGCTCGTGTTCCCGATGGCGGTGAACAGGCCGCCGCCGAGCGGCACGTCGTCGTACCGGCTGAGGTAGCTCCCGTAGGTCAGCGCGATGCCCCACCCGAGGCCCGTCGAGAACAGCGCCTGACTGAGCGCCGCGACCCACGTACTGCCGCGGGTGAGGTACCCCCAATCGGGCGTGAAGACGAATGCGACGCCCTCCATGCCGCCGGGGAGGGTGATGCCGCGAATCGAGACCGCCACGAGGGCGACGACGAGCAGCGGAATCATCCACTTCACGACGCGCTCGATGCCGCGGCGGATACCGAACACGAGGACGCCGGCCAAGCCGGCCATCGTCACCGTGTGCATCCCGACGACGAGCGTCGGATTGTTGATGAAGCCCTCCCAGAATGCTTGCGGCTGGAACCCCGGCTGGGTGAACGTCATGAGCACCGAGTGGCCGGCGTAGTAGAGCGCCCAGCCGATGATGGGCGCGTAGTACGACATCAGCGCCACGTTGACGATGAGGACCACGAGGCCGAGACCCTGCGCCCGCTTGCTCCCGAGGACCGTTCTGAACGCTCCGATGACTCCGTGGTTCGTGTACCGGCCGATCATCGTCTCGGCCATCAGCCCGGGGACCGCGATGAGATACAACAAGAGAATGTAGGCCACGAGGAAGGCACCGCCGCCGTTTTCGCCCGTCGTAAACGGCATGCGCCAGATGTTGCCCGCGCCCACCATCGCGCCGAGCATCGCCATGAGGAAACCGAACCGGCTTCCCCACTCTTCTCGCGCCGTTCTCGCCTCTGAGTCTGACATGATACTGCTACCCAAACCCTTGAACAGAAGGTAGTTATACGGATGTGCTACTATGGTCGGGGTTGTCAACGAAAGATGTATAGAAACGCTGTTGAGACGATTCGGTAGTTATCGGTATATACCTCGGATTCGAGTGCTACAGACGTTATAAACCGCGATTAATAGCTCTTCCACAAGTATCAACAAGTGGGAAGGTTTCGGCCGGGACAGCCGGTCGGACCGTATCATAGTCGGGGATGGGTATATAATCGCGAAGCGAACACCACCGGTATGGTCACGACCAGCGACGAGCGAGCCGAAGACGACCGGACGCCGCGAGACGAACGCCGGACGAAACGCGACTCGGAAGCGCGTCGGTGTGCGTGAGAGACGAGCGGGCGGACGAGGTCGAGCGGGCGGTGCTCGCGCTTCTCGACCGCCGTGGACCGACGCCGATAGACGAGATACTCGCCGGAGTGGACGGACATCCTATCGAGATAGAACACGCCTGTAGCCGACTTCAGCGCGCGGGCGAACTCCGAAGCCGGAGTTGCGGCGTGTACGCTCGCCCGACCGACGACGGCGGGAGCCGGCGCGTCGCGCCGCGCGACGAGTAGGCAGTCCTCGACCGCGTTTTTTCGCCTGTCTAGCCCAGAACCGACAGCGACTCGGCCACCCCGACGGCGACGGAGTCGGTGGTCGACCGGCCTCTCACGAGGGCCACCCTCCCATGGACAGACACTAGTATAACTCGCCCTCCGCCGAGGACTCAGCCATGACGAACTCAGTCACGGGGCGACTGTCGGCCCAACGGTGCCCGGAGTGCGGTTCGGAGACGCAGACGCGACACGGAATCGAACGCTGTACGGACTGTACGTGGCGCGCGCCACAGGGGGCCGACTGAACGGAAAGACGCTGTCGGTACCGCGGGCGCGACCCGTCGAACTGACACCACCGTGTCCGGAGTAAACCGGAGAGAAAGTTATCGAATCGAATAACGAGCGGCGTCGACGGCGTTACGGAGTTGACTCCGCGTACTGGTTGAGGAGTTTCGCCTCGGCCTTCCGGAGATGTTCGAGCAGCGTGGTCTTCGAGATGTCGAGTTCGTCGGCCAGTTCCCGCGTCGTCGTCTCCCGCGGCCACGTGTAGTAGTCGCGCCGGCAGGCCAGTTCGAACACCTCTCGCTGGCGGTTCGAGAGCTTGTCCAGTTGGTGTGAGACGTGGTTTTTCGCGCCGGCGACGGAAGTGACCTTGGTGACGATGATTTCGGCCTGATTCGCCGCCTCCAGCGAGTCGAGGCGTTCGCGGAGGTCGGCCCGGTCGTCGGTGTCGATGACCGGCCAGTACTCCCATCCGTCGTCGACGCGGACGGGCGCGTCGTGGACGAAGCCGTGCGACAGAAGCGAGTCGGTCATGCTGTTTTCGGGGTCGTACTCGACCATCATCTCCCGCGTCGTGTTGCCGACGTTCGACGCGCCGTTGTCGAACTCGTGGCGGGGGCTCAACTCGGAGACGGAGTCGGTAAGCCGCGACCGCTCGGTCGCGCGGACGAAGTCGTCGATGTCCTCGACCCGGTCGGCGTAGACCGTGAAGTGTCCCTTGACCGTGTCCTCGGGCGTGTTGTACACGGTGTGAGCGGTGACCCCGGCGTCGACGTTCTCCGTCACTTCCAGCGTCCAGCAGTCCGGGTGCCAGACCTTGAGCGTGAGTCTGGTCGGGCCCGTGAGTTCGGAATTCGGTGCGCTAGCGTTCGACATACGAGACGGTTACACTCCCGTGTGGTATATATCCAACCGACCATGGGAGGGCGGGGCGGAGTCGGACGTCTCGGATCGACGTCGGCGCTTGCAGCCGACGTGAAGCCGCCGTCGGCGTACCCGATTGCTACTTCGCCTCCATGGCGAAAATCGGGACCGCCCGGCCGAGAACTACTCCAGCGTGAGCGAGAAGCCCCACGTCGCCTCCCGTCTGTCGTCGTCAGAGGACCCCGAGAGCCCGCCGACGGCGAAGTCCGCCTCGAAGCGGAACTCGCCGACCGGGAGACAGCTCGCTTCTTCCTTCTCGGACTGGGCGACGCCGTAGAGGTTCAGCAGCTCCGACCGCGACTCGCCGGGTTCGAGCGAGAGAATCCGGTACTCCTCGGTCACGGCGATGTGGTCTTCGAGCCGCCAACAGCCCGCCTCGGCGGGATACTCGCCGTCCGCGGGGAGGAAGATGAGGTCGTTCGTCGTGTCCGAGACGTACTGGAAGAAGACGGTTCTCCCCTCGCCGACCTCGACGACCTCGTCGCCGGTGTTCGTCAGCGTGATGCGGACCTGCGGCGGGTGGTCGTCGTTCGCGAGGTCCTCCGTTATCTCGACTTCGTGTTCGACGGGCACGTCGGGAGCGTCGTCGACGCCGACGAGCGAGATGCCGGGACCGCCGGACGGGCGGGTGCCGCCGGTTCCGTCGTCAGTGCCGTTTCCATCCGGGAGGTCGTCCGTCGTGTCCGTCGGCCCGTCGGTCGTCTCGTCGTCAGTCGTCGCGCCGTCGTCCGACCCGCCGTCGCCGACGCAACCGGCGAGGAGACCGAACGAGAGGAGGGCGGTCGAACCGAGGAAGGTGCGTCGTGTCAGGGACATACCCGTTAATCGTCGCGGACGGGAATAACCCTACGCGAGAGTCAAATCACGATTTGAGTCACGGGGCGGCGTCGCGGTGGCTGCGGTAGTACTCCCACTCCGCGTCGGTGCCGTAGTGGACGACCAAGTCGGTCGCGGTCTGCTCGGCGACCCCCGACGCGCGCCTGAGTGCGGCGGTGTTCCGTTCGAGCACCGCGGCCGCGACGGCGTCCGCGCTCCCGAAGTGCTCGAAGAGCGCCCGCGAGGCGCGGTCGCCGGCGTTGGGAACCGGCGCGCAAGCCGCCCGAATGCGCGCCCGTTCGGCCCGGTCGTCCACGCGGTCGACCCACGTCCGAACCCACGCGGCGACCGCCTCGCGGTCCTCGTCCGACGCCGGCGGCTCGAACTCGCGGACCGAGTCGTCGACGACGCCGCCGAACCGCGCCGAGACGGAGAGGCCACCCGGATGCGGGAGGACGTGGACGCCCAGCGAGTCGCCGGGGTCGATACCGACGAGCACCGCGGGGACGGCCTTCTCGAAGCGGAGCGCGAAGTTCGCCGGCCGCGGCTCGCCGGGCGGGTAGATGACCCACTCGTCGCTCGGCAGTTCGACGCGCTCCGGAAGCCAGCCGAGCTCGTCGCTCTCGGCGGGGGCGGCGTCCTCGGTCGCCGGGTCTGTGTCGCGTGTCACGTCGGTCCCTCGCTCAGGGGCGTCGGAAATCGACGCCGTTCGTCGCGTGGACGGACTGACCGGGCGCTGATAAGACACGCGGTTACGACTGTCGGGCGACGCGGACTGTCACGCGGAGCGACCGAGTACCACGCTCGGCACGAACTACTCACACCCGGCCGCTCAAGTACATCGAGCACGAACGCGTCTCTATGCCCGTCGTAGAAGTCAATCTCCCGGACGAACTGCTCGTCGAGTTCGAACAGCTTGTCGACGAAGAGTTCATCAGCGAAGAACAGGCCGTCGAGGAGCTCCTCTCGATGGGAATGGACGCCTACGGTGCCCCCGTCGACGACGAGGACGGCGTCCAGTCCGACTTCGTCCAGAGCGCCCAGAACAACCTCTTCGACACCGCGGGCGACCCCGGCGGCCTCGACGACGACGTGCTCTGAGGCGGCGACGCTCCGCCAGAACCGTCGACATCTTGGCACCGCGCCGAACTATTTCTCGTCGAGAGCGCTCGTTTCGCCGACTCGGCAGACCCGCTGACCGTGGAGACCGTCTCTCTCGCCCCGGTATGCTGTGGATAACCGAGCCGAAACCGTCGGTTTTCTCGACTCTCACGAATCGAATCCGGTCCGACGCGTTCGAATCCGCAGTTCGGTCGCCGACGCGACGCTCGCGCGACGGCGCGCACCGGCCCTGTCGCGGACGGCAGACCGCACACCGACCGCCGAGTCAGGTCGGGAGGAACCGACTCCCGGCACCGACCTCGAACCCGTTAGCGGACCCATACTAATTCCGTCACCGCGCGACGGTTCAGGCATGTCCAAACGCGCGCACGCCCGGAACTCGGTGCTCGTTCCATCGGGCAACTACACTTGCATCCGGTCGCTCGGCGAGCGGGGAATCCACACGGTGATGGCCTCCGAACACGACGACACGCCGGCGGCCTCGTCCCGATTCTGCGACGAACTCGTCCGCATTCCCGCCCCGAAAGACGACCTCGTTGCCTACAAGGACGCCCTCGTCGGCATCGCCGCCCGACCAGACGTGAAGACAATCATCCCGACGCGGCCCGAAGACGGCTACATCTTCTCGAAGTACCTCGACGAGTTCGAGCAGTACGTCGACCTCGTCGTCCCCGACTTCGAGACGCTCCGCCGGGTCCACGACCGAAAGCTCCTCTACGAGGCCGCCGTCGAGGCCGGCGTCCCCATGCCGCGGACCCGCCTGTTCAGCGAGGTCGAAGCGTTCCACGAGCCCTCGATTATCAAGCCGCGGTACAACGTCGTCGCCGGCGAGTACGTCGACAGCTACGACCCCCACGAGTACGACATCGTCAAGAGCGTCCGCCACGTCCGCCCCGGCGACCGTCCGGACCCCGACGAGATATACGCCGAGATGAAACACGACCCCATCGTGCAGGACTACGTTCCGACCGAGGACAAGTACATGTTCGCGGCGCTGTACGACCACGGCGAGCCCCTCGCGACGTTCCAGCACCTCCAGATTCGCGGAAACTCCTACACCGGCGGCGGCGGCGTCTACCGGACTTCGGTGTACGACCCCGAACTCGAATCCGTCGCGCGGAAGCTCCTCGGTCACATCAACTGGCACGGCCTCGCGTGCATCGAGTACCTCAAGGACGCCGAGACGGGCGAGTTCAAACTCATCGAAATCAACCCCCGGATGTGGCAGTCACTCCCCTCGACTGTCCGCGCGGGCGCCGACTTCCCGTACTACTACTGGCTGCAGGCGACCGGGCAGAAACACCGCATCGAACCGGGGTACGAACTCGGCGTCGGCACTCACTACCTCTGGGGCGAACTCGGCTACGTGATGAGCGTCCGCCGCGACGACTCGCCGCTCGTCGAGCGCCCGTCGTTCGTCAAGACCGTCTGGGAGGTCGCCTCTTCTATCTACCACGAGCCGAGATTCGACCTCGCGCGCCTCGACGACCCGGTTCCCTTCGCCCGCTACGTGCACCACGCGCTGTTCAACCGTGGAGACGACGAGGACGACGAGGAATCGACCGCCGGCCGCGACGGTGACGGAGACGACGTGAAAGAGCGAGGAACCGGCATCACGCTGACGCCGGGACTCAACTTCAGAGGTCGCTGAGCAGACTGGGTGTCCGTGCACCGCCGCTCACCGTGGCGTTGTGGAACGCCGCGGAGCGCGGTTAGCAGTCGGTCCTCGTCAGGAGCGCGCCTTCGCGCGCTCGTGATACCATCCGCCGAACGCGCCGAGCGGAACGACCAACCAACCGGCAGCGATAACGGCGAAAACCACGCTCACTGGCAGCAGTAGCGCGGTGAAGACGACCGCCTCCAGTAGAACCATCTCACCGCGGGTGAAGTTCGAGACGCCGACGAGGAAAGCGGGCCCGAATCCGCCCGTGACAAGACTTCCGAGTGCAGTCAGCCCGCCGAAAAGCGTACCGTATCGTTGGCGGTCGTCGTCGGGTCGCAGCCGTCGCCAGAGCAGCGTGCCCACGATAAACGAGGTCGGTATCGCTATCGGAACGGCCACCAGTCCGAGACCGAAGACGAACCCGAGTGTCCCGTTCATCGCGCCGACGAGAGTCAGCAGCCCCGCAGCACCGAACCAGAGGGTGATTGCCAACAACCCGGTTGCAGCCATCGCTATCCCGCCGCCGACGTCGTTTCGCTCGGCGTACGGGAGCCGTCCGGGACCGTACCGACGACAGAGCCGAACCATAGGTCGAACTGCGGCGCACGTCCCGATAAATGTTATTACGAATACATTTGTCGGTTTGCAGCGGGACCGAGGGACTGGTATCACGCTGACGCCGGGACTCAACTTCAGGGGTCACTGAGCGGACCGCTCGTTTCTCTGTCGGCGCTCCCGTGGCGCTGTTAAACCTACCGGAGCCCCGGTTCGATGCGGTCGACGAGTCCATCGAAATCCGTGTCGAAACTCAACACGGCGTCGATGCCACGCGACTCGCACAGCGAGACGATGGTCGCATCGGTGAAGCTGAGGTCGTGGTCCTCGTATCGGCGGAGCGTCTCCAGCGACGCCCGGACGTCGTCCGGTTCGACGTGAATCGTCTCGAACACGTTCGGAAACGGTTCCTCGCCGAGAATGCGACTGGCAACGGTATCCGCAGCCTCGAACGAACCCGTTCGAGCGCGCGTGAGCGTTACCGTCTCGTCGAGAACGTAGTCGTTCGTGTACGGCTGTCCGAACTCCCCGTCGAACAGTTCGTCGAACGCGCTGACGGCTTGGTCGTGCCTGTCGGCATCCGTATCGTGGTGCGCGAAGAACACGCCGGTATCGACGAGGACGCTCATCCGTACAGCACGTCGTCGATGTCTTCTTCGGTCGTCGTGACGCCGGACGAAACCATCCCGTCGTGGAACTGCTCGCGCTCGGACTCCGAAAGCGGGACACGTTTCTCGCGGAACGAGTCGATGAGGTCCGCCTTGGACTCGACGGCGTTCTCGACGAGCCGCGCCAAGACTTCCTGCTGCGTCACTCGCGTCCCGGTCTTCAGCCGAATCTCGGCCTGTAACCGTTCGAGGCGTGATTTCGTGTCGTCGTCCATCTTCACCGACGTGGCCATGTTCGGCGGTAGAACATACTACTGGGTAAGGTTTGCTACTATCTTGACTGGCGTAACGCTGACCGGACTGGGTGCGATATTCAGCGCGGTCACGGCGATTGCCGACGACTGGGGGTTCCGATAGCGCCTTGGCCGACGCCCGTTCACTCGTCGCGGAACGCGCAGGTCGCGGTGTAGGACACGTTATCGAGCAGGAGTTCGACGCCGCGGGTCCGGGTCGGCGGACCGCTGACGTTGATGCTGGAGTTCTCGATAGCGCAGTCCGACGCGCGGTTGACGAGCACGCCGCCGACCCGGCCGTTCGGCAGGTGGATACAGCTATCGACGATGCGGGAGCCGTTTCGATTCTCGTCGACGACGACCGCCGAACCGTAGGGCTGACTCTCGCACGCCCCCGAGATGGTGACGTTCTCCAGGACCATCCCCCATGGCTCCCGCGCGATGGCGGTGTCCACGGGACCCGCGTAGATGGTCTGGACGCCGGTGTCGTTGACGATGCGGCAGTTGCGCATCGTGAAGCCGCCGTGGCTCCCGTAGGTCGGAACGGTGATGATGCCCGGCGAGGACGGACTCGACCGGAAGATGAAGTCGCAGTCCTCGATGAGAACCCCCGTGTAGCCGTGGCCCGTCGAGTCGATGCGGAGGCCCTCGGGACTGTCGAGTCTGTCGCCCTCCCGCGCGTGTTCGTTGAGGTTGTCCGCGTCGACGACGACGGTCGCGCCCTTGATCCACGAGGTCTTGGTCGGATGGTCGCCCGCGGAGATGCGCATGTTGGTGTTGTCGTTGTTCTTGAACAACCCGCCCTCGACGCGGAGGACGCCGCGGGTGTGGGTCGCGCGGAACGACGACGACCCGCGCTGTTCGATGTGGCAGTCTATCATCCTCACTTCGCCGACCGACCGCTCGGTGATGCGAATCCCGGCGACGCCGTTCGGGTAGCCGGGGAGCGCCGCGCCCTCGCGCATGTAGACGCGACGGGCGACGTTGACGCCCTCCACCGAAGTGCAGTCGAAGAGGAGCAGTTGGTCGCGCGCGTGGCTGTCCGTGGGGGTGCGGCCGAGCCACTCGACGTCCTCGACGAGCGCGCCGTCGTCGTTGGCGAGCCAGATATCGGCGCTCGTGGTGTCGTCGTCGGTCTGCTGGACGGAGAAGTTCTTCAGGACGTGGTGGTCCCCGCTCGTGATTCGGAGCATCCGGAACCGCTCGCCGGGGTCTGCCGGCGGGAAGACGAACTGCACGTCCTTGTGGGAGTCGCCGAGGCCGACGAGTTGGAAGTTCGAGACGCCGCGGTCCCAGTCGTGCTCGCGGGTGATGAGGTAGTCACCCGGCGGGAACTCGACGGCCGTGTCGTCGCCGTACACCCCGTCGAGGATGTCGTCGACCGGCTCTTGGCCCGTCGGGTCCATCCCGAGGTCGTCGACCGCGTGGAAGACGGTGAGGTCCGGTTCGGGCGTCGGCGTCTCCTCGGTCGTCGGCGTCTCGGTCGGCGTCTCCTCGTCCGGCGTGTTACAGCCGGCGAGCGCGGCACCGATACCGACCGCGCCGAGCGTCTTCAGGTAGGTTCTGCGATTCACTGGCAACCACCCGCGTGCTCGGAGCGTTCCCGGTGACTGTCGGGCGTCCGTCGAGCGTCGGGGGCGGGTCGCCTCGAAGGGCGAGACGAGAGTTGGAGAGAGAGGGACCGACGTCGGTTACACATGTTTCCCGTCAGTTGGACCGGGGAGGTGATTGGTAAACGGTGTGTAACCGGGGGTGGCGGGGCGAAAGCCCCTGAATCCGGACGGGTCTGCGGCGACGAAACGGGCGAGAGACTGTGCGAAAAACAGGTCAAAATCGGCGACATTCGCGGTTTCCGACGCCGTCAGTCCGTGGCTACGGAAATTACGAGTGGCATTACTATCGACTCGTGACGACAGTTGTCCGTATGAAACTATCACGGCGTTCGTATCTCGGACTGAGCGCCGCCGTGCTCAGCGGCTGCGTCGCGAGGGGCGGTGAATCAGCCGGTACTCCCGAAGCGACCGCGACGAGCGAGCCGCCGGTACCGACGCCGCGGTTCAGCTACGACGACCCGAGCGTCGACGCGGCGGGCGACCCGTTGGCGGTCGCGTTCAACAGCCGAGAGCGGTTCAGAGACGTTGGATGGCTCGTCGACGACTTCGAGGACGAACGGCTCTGGGGGACGTTCGCGGGGCGGTACGCCGTCGAAGAGGACGTCGTCTACTGCGGGGCGCAGTCGCTCCGGCTCGAAGCGACGCCGGACGACGAGCGGGTGTGGATTTACCGGACGTTCGAGGACGGTATCGACCTCTCGGAGGCCGACCTCTCGCTGGCCGTCAACCTCGAAACGCCCGACACCGAGGGCATCACGGTTCGCCTCGCCGCGCCCGACTACGACAACACGCTGCTTCTCGGTCGGCACATCTGGAAGGCAGGCTGGCAGCGCCTCGACCTCGGGCCACAGCGCGTCACCGGGTCGCCGGACCTGACGAACGTCACCGAGATAAGCATCCAGATGTACACCGGCGGCGGTACCGCGGCGCGGTTCTACGTCGACTCGCTCCGGGCCAAACCGCGGGCCGGCGCGGGCGCGGTGATGATAACGTTCGACGACAACACCCGGAGCCAGTACGACACGGCGTATCCGATACTGGAGTCCCACGGCTTCCCCGGCGTCGTCGGCGTCATCCCGTGGACCGTCGGGTCGAGCCACCGCATCCCGCGGTCGGGGATGGACGAGATGGTCGAATCGGGGTGGGACATGGTGAGCCACCCCCAGCAGTCGGACTCGTTCCGCGTCCTCTCGCCGGCCGACCAGCGCGCGAGCATCAGGGAGTCGAAGGCGTGGCTCGTCGAAAACGGGTTCGAACGCGGGGCCGACTTCATCATCTGGCCGTACGGCCGGTACAACGAGTCAGCGCTCGACGTCGCGAGCGACTACCACTACCTCGGGTTCGTGACCGTCGGGGGACCGACCGGCGCGATATCCGACCCGCAAATCGTCGGCCGGACCGACGGCGACGACGTACAGAAGGCGAAGGAGGCGCTCGACTTCGCCGCCCAGTACAACCAGCTCGCGGTGCTCATGTACCACGACGTGACCGGAGAGGGACGCTCCGTCAGCCCGGCGGCGTTCGCCGAGACGATAGACTACATCGACGAACTCGGGCTAGACGTGGTCACCGCGTCGAGCTACTGGGACTCGATCCGAAACACCATCTGACGCGGCGGTTCGCCCGGCACGCCGGCCCGAGTACGGCGACATGCTGCTTTTCAAGACAGTCTCGACGGACGTGATACGGATTCGATTAGTCGCGGTTTCGTGAACGTTAGACAACCGTTCTAACCGTCCTAAACGCCTGAAATTCGGCTTTGCATACGTGTTGCTGACGACTAACAAAGACCCGAACGGCCCAATCACCGGGTCGAAGTATCGATGTTCCTACGCACTCTCCAACTCGATTCGCGGCCGCGGGACGACACGCCCGACGGCGGCGGACCGGTCGACACGCCGCGTTCAACACAGGGGTCGCACGCGAGGGGCGATGTACCGCGGTAACGCCGTCGGCGTCGTCGTGCCCGCGTACAACGAGGCGCGGTTCGTCGGCGGCGTCGTCGACACGCTCCCCGCGTTCGTCGACCGCGCGTACGTCGTCGACGACCGCTCGACCGACGGGACGTGGGAGGAGATTCGGCGGCACGCGGCGCGCGCGAACGAGCGAGCGGCCGAACCGGTCGTCGCCGCGGCCGACGGCGGTGCGTCGCTCGACGGGCGCGTCGTCCCGATTCGACACCCGGTCAACCGCGGGCGCGGCGCGGCCGTCAAGACCGGCTACGAACGCGCCCTCGCCGACGGGATGGACATCGTCGTCGTGATGGACGGCGACGGACAGATGGACCCGGATATCATGCCCGCCATCATCGACCCCGTCGTCGACGGAGACGCCGACTACGCCGTCGGCGACCGACTCGCCGCGCGGGACACCCGCCGGGGGATGCCGCCGTGGCGGCTGTTCGGCAACCTCCTGTTGTCCGGGCTGACGCGCATCGCCAGCGGCTACTGGCACATCCGCGACCCGCAGAACGGCTACACGGCTATCTCGGCGGAGGCGCTCTCGGAGCTGGATTTCGACCGGCTGTACGACCAGTACGGCTTCCTGAACGACCTGCTCGTGAACCTGAACGTCGCCGAAAAGCGCGTCGCCACCGTGCCGATGCGCGCGCGCTACGGCGACGAAGAAAGCGGTATCAGGTACTCGACGTTCGTCCCCGGGCTGTCGTTCCTCCTGCTCAGGGACTTCGTCTGGCGACTCCGCGTTCGATACCTCGACGGCGGCGTTCACCCGGTGGCCGTCCTCTACGCGCTCGGCGTCGTGAGCGTCCTCGCCGGCGCGCTCCGACTGGTCGGCGGGGTCGCGTCGAAGGACCGACCGGGTCGGCAGTCCCTCACCGGACTCCTCGTCGGCCTCGGGTCACTCGGCGGCGCGATGGTCCTCGACAGCCGCGAGAACGAACGGTTGCGAGTCGCGGCGGAGCCGTCCGCGTCGTTCGAGCGGGGCGCGTCGAACGGGGCACAGCCGTCGTCCCGCGTCGGCGGTGCCGACGAGAGCGACGAGAGAGCTGAGAAGGAACCAGACGGTCGCGAGATAGTCGGGAGTTAGTCACCTCGTACCGCCGAAATCAGGGGTGTGAGGTGCTCAATAACAACAGCCTAGTCGCGTCATATAACCGGTAATGGGGTCTACATCACACAGAAAAGGACGGTTGAACCAGGCACTCGACGAACTCTCGTTGGACGTGCCCACTGCGCTCCTCGTCGTCGTCTCGAGTAGCCTCGTTGCGGTTCTCGACGTCGTGCCGACCGTCCAAGCCCTCGTCGGACTCCCCGTGCTGCTATTTCTTCCCGGTTACGCGCTGTTGCTCGCGCTGTTTCCCGCCGGGTCGTCGGGCAATCCGGGCGAGGGACCGTCGTTCGGCCGGTTCGAGTGGCAGCCGGACCTCGGCCTCACGGAGCGATTTGCGCTCGCTTTCGGGATGAGCGTCGCACTCTTGCCGGTGGTCGGCCTGGCGCTCCTCTGGGCTGGCGTCGGACTGAACGCCGCGCCCGTCCTGCTCGCGCTGTCGGCAATCATCGTCGGCGGCCTCGCCATCGGCGAGGTACGGCGGCGGCGACTCCCCGAGGGAGAGCGCTTTCACGTCCCGATTCGGCGCTGGTACGCCGACGTGGTCCGGTCGTTCGACCAGTCCTCTCGGGTCGACTCGCTCCTGAACGTCGCGCTCGCGTTCGCCGTCCTCCTTGCCGTCGCGAGCCTGAGTTACGCGCTCGTCGCACCGGGGACGGGCGAGTCGTATTCGAGCCTGTCGCTTCTCACGCGGGACGCCGGCGGCGAGTTCGTCGCCGCCGACTACCCCGAGGAACTAACGGTGGGCGAGCAGACCGAACTGTTCGTCTCCGTCGAGAACGCCGAGGGGGAGGCGACGAGCTACACGCTCGTGGCCGAACTCCAGCGCGTCGAGCGGGTGAACGGCGAGACGACGGTCGTCGAGCGGCAGGTCCTCGGGTCGCGGACGGAGACCGTCGGAGACGGCGAGACGTGGCAGGCCCGCCATATCTTCGCCCCGGAGCTGACCGGCGAGGATCTCCGGCTCACCTACTTCCTGTACGAGGGCGACGCGCCGGCGGAGCCGAGTACCGACACGGCGTACCGCTCGGCGTACGTCTGGCTGACCGTGACCGAGGAACCGACTGAAGACACGGCCGCCAGCGACGACGCGGCGTAACCGCGTCGTACTGACGTCCGAACTCAGTTCTCGGCGTACTGCGTCGCCGGACGCGGCGGTCGCTCGGACGCGCGGGGAAAACGGAGAAAACCGCGTCGAAACGCGAAAACTGGGTGCCTCTGCTGCCTGCGGCGTCACCGTGCGAGCGACGCGCCGTCTACTGGTCCGCTATTCTGCCGTGCTGTCGTCTCAGCCGTCGTTGTCTTCGAAGGTCAGCGCCGCGTCGCCGGTCAGGTTCATCTTCTTGATGTCACCCGAGAACCGGAAGGCGTCGACGTTGTCCGTGACGGAGCCCGTCACCTTGCCGTTGGTGACGCTGTCGTCGCTCTCGGTCGGCCCGACGAGCGGGTCGTTCAGGATGTCGCCGGAGACCATGAAGTCGTACGTCGTCTCCGTGCCGTCGCCCTCGACCACGAGGGTGTTCGGCAGCGAGAACACGCTGGGGTCGACCCGCGTGCCGTTGACGTAGACCTCGGCCTCGCCCTGGAGGAACGACAGCGACGTAATCGTGCCCGTGAAGGTGAACGTGTCGTCGACGCCCTCGGTGGTCACCCACCCCGTCGCGGAGCTTTCGGACACGTCGTCCCACTCTTCGACGGTGTCGCCCGAGGCCTCGAGCGTGCCGCTGACACTGACTTCGTACTGCGTCTCGACGCCAGTGCCGACGAGGCGCAGTTCGTTCTGGCTGTCGGTGGAGTCGTCCGTCGAATCCGTCGAGCCGTCCGTGCTCGAACCGGTCGAGGAATCGGTCGTGGCGTCGGTGACCGTGCTCTCGGTCACCTGCTCACCGTCGACGTAAATCTCGGCCTCGCCTTCGACGAAGCCGAAGGAGGTGACGCTCCCCGCGAAGTTGAACGTGTCCTCGACGCCCTCGGTCGTAATCCAGCCGCTGGCGGAGGTGCCGTCGATGGTGTCCCACGTCTCGACGGTGTCGCCCGAGGCTTCGAGCGCGTCGCTGACGGTGAACTCGTACTGGGTCTGGGTACCCGTGCCGACGAGGCGCAGTTCGTGCGAGAGGTCGGTCGTCGAGTCCGTCGTGGAACCGTCCGTCGAGTCGTCCGTGCTCGAATCGGTCGTCGAGTCCGTCGTGGCGTCCGTGACGGTACTCTCGGTCACCTGCTCGCCGTTGACGTAAATCTCACACTCGCCTTCGAGGAACGAGAACGAGTCGACGTCGCCGGAGAACGTGTAGGTGTCCTCGACGCCCTCGGTCGTAATCCAGCCGGTCGCGGTGCCGCTGGAGATGTCGTCCCACTCCTCGATGGTGTCGCCCGACGCCTGCAGCGAGTCCGTCACGGTGAACTCGTACTGGGTCGTCGTGCCCGTGCCGACGAGGCGAATCTCGTTCGGGAGGGGTTCGGTCGTCGAGTCGTCCGTCGAGTCAGTCGTCGAATCGTCGGTCGTCGAATCGGTCGAGTCGTCCGTGGTCGACGAGTCGCCGCCGGTGCTCCCGTCGGCGCTCGGGAGCGGACAGGAGTCGCTGCTCGTGATGTTGCTCGTGTCCACGTCGGCCCCGCTGAACACCGTCGCCTGCCCGGAGACGTTGATGTTCGAGTCCAGAATCTCGCAGCTCGTGGCGTCGTTGACGAGGACGCCGTCCACGTCGCCGTTCGGGAAGTGGATACAGCTGTTCTGGACGGTCGAGCCGTTGCGGTCGTTGTCGATGCAGACCGCCGCGCCGGCGGGCTGGGACCGCGTACTCCCCGTGATGGAGACGTTCTCGAGGTTCACGCCCCACGGCTTGTCCGCGGTGTCGGTGTCGACGGAGTCGGCGTGAATCGTCTGGACCGACGTGTCGTTCTGGATGCGGCAGTTACGCAGGGTGAAGCCGCCGTGGCCGGCCCACGTCGGCGACGAGACGATGCCGCGCGAGGTGGGACAGGACTTGAAGATGAAGTCACAGTCCTCGATGAGGACGCCGGCGTAGCCGTTGCCGGTGGAGTCGATGCGGAGGCCCTCGGGACTGTCGAGGCTGTCGCCGTCGCGGGCGTGCTCGTTGAGGTTGTCCGCGTCCATGATGACGGTCGCACCCTTGATCCACGAGGTCTTGTCGGGGTGGTCGCCCGCGGAGATGCGCATGTTGGTGTTGTCGTTGTTCTTGAACAACCCGCCCTCGACGCGGAGGACCCCGCGGGTGTGGGTCGCGCGGAACGACGACGACCCGCGCTGTTCGATGTGACAGTCGACGAGGCGAATCTCGCCGACGGAACCGCCCTGCACGCGGATACCCGCGACGCCGTCGGGGTAGCCGGGAAGTTCGGCACCCTCGCGCATGTAGACGCGGCGGGCGACGTTGACGCCGTCGACGGAGGAACAGTCGTACGCGAGGAGCTGGCGGCGGGCGTTGTTGTCGGTGGGGGTGCGGCCGAGCCACTCGACGTCCTCGATGAGGCCGCCGTCGTCGTTTATCATCCAGATGTCCGCCGTGGTGGTGTCGTCGTCGGTCTGCTGGATGGAGAAGTTCTTCAGGACGTGGTGGTCCCCGCTCGTGATTTCGAGGAACCGGTACTTCTCGCCGTTGTTGCCCGACGGGAAGACGAACTGCACGTCCTTGTGGGAACTGCCGGTGCCGACCATCCCGAAGCGGGAGACGTCGTCGTTCCAGTACTGCGTCTCGGTGGCGAGATACTCACCCGGAGGGAATTCGATGAGCGTCCCGCTCCCGTACGCGGCGTCGAGTTGGTCGTCTATCGGTTCGTTTCCGTTGGGGTCCATTCCAAGGTCGTCCACCGCGTTGACGACGCGGTCCCATTGGATACCGAAGCGCTCCTCTGGTCCAGACGCAGCCGACGCGACGCCGGCAGAGAGGGCAGTCGATGCGGCCGCCGCACCGAGTTTGAGGTAGTTCCGCCTGTTGAGTTGCGATTCGAGGATGGAGTCTGAATCCGCCGCAGATTCGTCGTCATCTCCATCGGTTAGTCGTACCATACCCGAGGAAAGCCCTCGTTAAGGTGATAATCATTATTGCGAGGTATAATCGGGTTAGCTACGATTACTTGCGGAATTGATTCGGATGGAGGCCAGTTAGTTACCAGTTGCATTCCAGAGACACACCTTATATTCTCTCAAAAAGATATCAATTATAGAGGTATATACGACCAAATTGGCAGTCAAAAACGACCACTTAATCGGTACTATACGGGTCAAATCGACATCCGGTGTCGAATTAGAATCGGTCCGTGAAACGTCTCTCCTCGTCAGATAATCAATCTATGAACTGGTAATTACGCTCCCACCGAATCTTGCGAGGGCGTTCGTTTCACCGTACCCACATATTCTGACGGAGTTCTGATAGGTTTGATTCACGGCCGAGGTTCAGCTAGCAATGAGAGTCAGTCGAATCGACCACTCGCCGGGTTCCGGTGGGGCGGCCGAACGCCCACCTCACTTCGACATCACCGAGACGAGTTCGCGGAGGTTCTGTTTGACCCGCCAGTCGAAGAGCGTCATGAGCGACGCCGCGCTGACGGCGTAGGCGACGACGCCGATGGCGACGAGGAGCGCGAACTCGACGAGGGGCGACCCGACGCGGTTCTGCGCCGCGAGGACCGCCAGCGCCATCGCGCCGCTGGCAGCGACGGGGTACGAGAGCTCCCGGAGGAACCGGCGGTAAGTCGTGCCGAGCGTTCGTTTCATCTCGCGCGCGTAGAGCGGGACCATCGGGAACGCGAGGATGCCCGTGACCGCGAGGGCGGTCCCTTCGATGCCGTAGGCGCTCGTCGCGGGGACGATGGCTATCGCGAGCAGGGCAACCCTGAGGAAGCCGAGTTTGGTCTGGACGTCGGGACGGCCGACGGCGCGCCAGACGGGGTTGAACGTCGCGAAGAGCGTCCGAAAGAGCCCGTAGGCGACGAGAATCTGCATGGCGAGCACCATCGGAAGCCAGTCCTCGCCGAGGAACGCCCCGACGAAGGCGGGCGCGACGAGGTAGATGCCGACCGACATCGGCAGCGCGACGAAGGCGGTGAGCCGGAAGGTGCTGAAGAACGCCTCGCGGAGGGCGCGTTGGTCCTCCTGAAGCTTCGAGTAGGTCGAGAACATCACGCTGGAGACGACGACGGCGATTTCGGTCGCCGGCGCGTTGGAGATGCGGTAGGCGAGCTGGTAGTAGCCGAGCGAGGTCGCCGTCAGGAGCCAGCCGACGACCGCGTCGTCGCCCTGTCCGTAGAGGAACTCGACGATGGACGACCCCGTGACCCACTTCCCGTAGCCGATGAGTTCGGCGGCGTACGCGCGGTTTAGCGCGGGGCGGGGGCGATACGGGTGCAGGAAGTAGGTCACGACCGACCGGACGCTGGCGTCGGCGAGGTAGCCGAAGATGAGCGCCCAGACCGTCGGGCTGACCGCGGCGTAGCCGAGCGCGACAACGACGTAGGCCGTCGTGCCGCTGACCCGGTAGGCGAACTCCTTGTGGAACGCGAGGTCCTTCTTGAAGTAGACCATCGCGGGGTTCCGCAGCGCGAGGAAAATCGGGACCAACGCGATGGTACGGATGAGGTCCCGCGCGGCGGGTTCGCCGAACAGCGAGGCGAGCGACGGGGCGGCGAGGTAGAGAATCGAACTCATCAGCAGGCCGCGGAGGAGTTCGAGCGTGAACGTCGTGTTCAGGTACTCGTCCACGTCGTCGTCGACGCGCTGGATGAGCGCGGCGTCGATGCCGAGGTTCGTCAGGCTCAGAAGCGCCGAGATGGTGAGGAGCGCGATCCCCATCAGCCCGATTGCCTCGGGGCCGAGCAACCGCGCGAGGACGATGAACATGACGACCTTCAGCACCCGGTCGAGGACGTTCATCGCCGAGACCCACATCCCGCTTTTCACCGTCCGCTCCGTGAGGTCGCTGTCGTCGTCGCCGGGAACGAACCGGCGGCGAATCGTCCGGACGACCGAGCGAATCTTATCTCTCATCGAACGCACCTCGCGGGTCGCCGCTTCGGCGAGGACCCGGCGTATTCACGAACGGTAACACTCGGCTACACATCGGCTCAGGAGCCGATTAATTATTGACTCGCTACTGGATTCCGGCGGGGTCGCGGGTCCCGCGGCCGCGAGAATTAGGCGCTGTTTGACCGGGGATGAAACGAGAACGGTCGGGCGGTGGGAGGCGACGAGCGGCGAGACCGAGTCGGCGGCCCGAAGCCGTGCGGTGACATTCAGCACGCACCGATGAGCGCGAGGAATATCCGTGCCGGCTCGGAAGTTGAAAATCGCGGTGTTTTAGGGTGATCGAAAAGTGATAATAAACCGAGTTCAGAAAGTTCGTATGACCTAAAATAGCCACACGAGCCCTGAATCGCTCGTATTTAGGCACCCCTAATAACCCAGATTTATTATAAATGAGGCCGTATCGACGAACGCCTATGAGCGCGCAATCACTCGAACGGCAGACCCGGAACTACCTGAGCAACAACGTCCCGCAGATTCAGGAACACGGCGGGCACTTCGAAATCGAGGACGTGAACGACGAGACCGGCGAGGTCACCATCGCCATCGGCGGCGCGTGCTCCGGATGCGGCATCGCGCCGATGACGATGAAGGCCATCAAGAGACGCATCGCCGACGAAGTCGACGACGTGTCCTCGGTGACCGTGCGGCGGGCGGGCGGCCCGCGGGCCGCCGTAATGCCGTCGAAGACGGACGAGATGGAACAGATGGAAGAGTACGAGGACTACAGCCCGCCGTTCTGAGCCGGTGGGCCGTCGACTTCCCTC
This sequence comes from Haloferax sp. Atlit-10N, assembly GCF_003586325.1. Taxonomy (NCBI): domain Archaea; kingdom Methanobacteriati; phylum Methanobacteriota; class Halobacteria; order Halobacteriales; family Haloferacaceae; genus Haloferax; species Haloferax sp. Atlit-10N. The sequence continues at coordinate 196,258 of NZ_PSYX01000005.1, read as the reverse complement.
ACCGTTTTTCTGACCCGCGGCTCGGAAGTGGCCGCGACGCGGCCGCGACGCACTCGAATCCGAGAGATGCGTCTCCGGTTCGAAGTGGACGAGGAAGCAAGGGAGAGAAACAGCGGCAGCACCGGCAAACCGACGGTCCCGCCACCGGTGTCGTCGTGAAACGAAAAATCAGACTCCGTGTCGCTACCCGGACACGTAGTAGAGGTCGGCCGCGCCGTTCGACATGACGCGGTTCACGTTCGGTTGGTTCTGGACGGCCGTGAGGTTCGCCCCGGAGTAGCGGAGTTCGCGGTACGCGACCACCTCGCGGTCGTAGTCGGTCTTCGAGACCATCAGATACCGCGGGCCGTCGTAGTAGCTCGGCAGGTCGGAAAGCGCCTCGTCGGGCGTCGTGAAACCGAGCGCCGGCGTGGTTCGCTCGGGCAGCGCCTCGGCGAAGCGGTCGGGATTCCCGCGGATGCCCACGTAGCGGATGTCTTCGTCGGACATCTCGAAGGCGGTGTCGTACGCGCTCATCTGCTGGGCGGGGACGTGGTTCGAGGGGAGGTAGATGTACGGCGACGGGAACATCACCATGAGCGTGAGCCCGATGACGAGCGCCGTCACGACGGGCGTACCCGCCTTGACCGCCGACCCGTACTTCGACCAGTAGCTCGTCCGTGCGAGCCACTCGAACGCGTAGAACAGCCCGACGCTCCCGACGATGGTCGCGAGAATCATCGCGAAGCCGACGTGGCGGAAGAAGAAATTCGTCTCCGAAATGACGCCGAGGAGGTGCGCGAAGAAGTACGGCACCAACACGACGAGACTGAACGTCAGCGTCCGCAGGACCGACCGGCCCTGACCCGACAGCTTCGGGAGCCGCCCGAACAGGACGCCGAGGAAGACGCCGAATGTAATCAGGGCGTACACCGCGTTCACGAGGAACAGCTTCACGAACACGTCGAAGATGCCGCCGCCGACGGCGGTCACGGAACCGGTGCGCTGGGAGATTGCCGTTCCGGCCTCGGAGCTTCCCGAGAGAATCCCGAGCACGCCCTCGACGAACAGGCCGCCCGTCGAGAAGCCGACGGTGTACTGCGTCAGCCAGTAGACGAACGCCGCGGCGAAGACGAGCGTCAGGCCGTAGACCGGTCGCTGCTCGGCCACGGCGTCCGGGGTCCGCCAGCGCTGGACGAGTTGGATGGCCGCGGCGACGGCGAACAACACGAGGTAGTTGACGGCGACCTGCAGGTGGTACGACACCAGCGCGACCGTCCCGATGGCGAACAGGACGGAGACGGGCGTGACGTGGCCGCGCCACCGGCTCTCGGCGGCGTCGGTGCCGGAGAACTGGTGTTTGAAGAAGAGGTACAGAAGCACCAGTCCGAGGAACGACGCCAGCGAGTAGGGGAAGAACATGAGCTTGAACCCGTTGAGGTTCACCGGCAGGAACAACAGCGCCGAGAACATCGCGATGAGGACCGCCCGGCGGTCGGGGACGACGAGCGAGACGATGAGCGGGACGAACACGAGGTAGACGACCGAGACGAAAAACACCACGAGCATCATCGCGGTAGTGATTTCGACGCCGAGGGCGGCGCTGAACATCCCAGCGGAGACGTGGCCGCTCGGGTAGACGATTTCGAGCGGCGTCAGCGTCTCCGAGACGAGCGACTTCGCCCAGCCGAGGTGCGTCAACGAGTCGTTGAACCCGTAGAAGTAGTACTCCCGGACGAGCGGAAGCGCTGAGACCGCGGCTATCGCGAGGGCCGCCAGCCCCACCCCACCGGCCGCGAACCGACTGTTCGGGGCGCGAACGACCACGACCAACGCGGTCAGCACCGCCACCGCCACGCCGACCCAGAAGACCACCGGGGTCGACTGGTAAATCGAGACCTCGTACGCGCGCGCTGGCGACGCGCGAGCGACGAGGATACCGACGGCTATCGCGAGAAATCCGACGAGGAGGAGTGTTCTCGTGAGCCGCGAATCACGTTGCTTCATCCCGTGAGAGAAGGCGAGTAGCGTAGTTTGTTATTGAGAATGTAATCGGTATCTCCGGGCGGTACGGTCGTTCTTCTCCCCGTTTCGGACTGCCAGCCGTCGAAGAGCCGAGCGCCGAGGGGTCTCCCCGGCACAGAGACCCGTTCGAGCCTCGGTTCCGGTCGGTTCGACGGCGCTCGACGCCGCCGCGCGGTCGTATAGGCGCGTGATAACAAAACCCGACGCACGCGGATATCGGGCAACGATGTCACTCACAGTAGTCACGCCACAGACCGCCGAGCGAACCGGACGCGAGGGTCTTCGATGACCGGCTTCGTCGGCGGCGCGCTCGACTCGGCGACGCTCGACGCCTGCGCGGCCGAACTCCACCACGAAGACTGGTACGAGTCGGCGACGCGGTCGACCGGCCGCTTCGGCGTCTCGGTCCTCCACCACGGCGCGAGAGACCCCAAGGGTTGCACCGTCTGGGAGGACGGCTCGCGCGTGGGAGCCATATACGGCGCGGTGACGAACCTCGACGAACTCGCCCTCGACGCCGACGGGCTGTTCGACCGACTGTTCGAGGACCCGCACGCGCTCCTCCCCGAACTCGACGGCTCGTTCCTCGTCGTCGGCGTCGACGGCGACGCAGAGCGCGTCGTACTCGCCAGCGACAAACTCGGGACGCGACAGTGCTTCTACGTCGCGGGCGAGCCGTTCGCCTTCGGGACGGAAGTCGGCGCGCTGACGACCCTCTTGGACGACCCGCAGGTCGACGAGCGCGCCATCAGCGACCTCCTCATGATCGGGCACGTCTGGGGCGACAAGACGCTCGTGCAGGGCGTGAAGTTCCTCCCCTCGGGGTCCGTCCTCGACTACCGGGCCGATACGGGCCCCGAAATCGAGTCGTACTGGCACCACACGTTCGAACAGAGCCCCGACGACTCCTACCTCGACGACCTCACCGCGGCCTATCAGGAGGTCATCGCCGACATGGCCGACACGATAGACGGCGACATCGGCCTGTGGCTCTCCGGCGGCCTCGACAGTCGCTCGATGGCCGGAGAACTCAGCCGCTACCACGACCTCACGACCTACACCTACGACTCGAACCCCGCGAACGGGAGCAACCTCGAACTCGCCGCGAAGGTCTCCGAGGTGCTCGGCCTCGAAAACAGGCGTGTGCCCGTCGAGTCGAACGCGCTCGTCGACTCGCTCGACAAATCGGTCCAACTGACGAGCGGGATGGTCGGCCTCTCGACGTTCGTCAACCTCGCGAACGTGTTCAACATCCAAGACATGCCCGACGTGCTCATCGAGGGCTGCGGACAGGGCGGGATGATGGGCGACGGCATCGGCCGGGCCGCCGTAGAGGGAAGCAAATCCCCCGAGGCGGCGCTCTACCGCGCGAAACACCGAATCGACGTGGACGACGCCCGCCGGCTCCTGCGGACCGAGTTCGACCCGATGACGACCTACCGCGAGGAGGTGCGCAAGAGCGACCAGCCGGACCTCTACAGCACCGCGATGGACTGCTACTACCGCAACTACTTCCCGCGGTGCGACTTCGCCAGCAACCCCATCGCCGAGAGCCAAGCCGGAACCCGGGTCCCCTTCAGCGACACCGAGTTCCTCGAAGCCGTGACGCGGATGCCGCTGTCGCACCGCGTCGGCTCGATTCCCCTCACCAACGGGAAGATACCCGCCGGGACGGCCTACCCGAAGGTCGAACTGGTCCGCCGCCTCGACAGCCGACTCGCGGACATCCCCTACGAGCGGACGAAAGTCCCGCCGGCGCGCCCGATGTGGCAACACGCCGCCGGCTTCGTCGTCGGCACCTCGGTGGACCGCATCCGCGAGCGCCTCATCGGCGACGTGCACACCTACGGCGGTCGCTCGACCATCGGCGACTGGTACCGGACGAACCGCGCGCTCCGCGAGCGCATCGACGACCTGCTCAACTCCGCCTGCGAGCGCCCGTACTTCGACGCCGACGAGATTCGACGCCTCCAGCGCGAGGAACTCACGGGCGAGGCCGAACACATGAGCGCCATCTCCGGCATCATCACCGGCGAACTCTGGGTTCGCAAGTACATCGACCGCGAGGACCGTGCGACCGAGCAGGGTGCCGCCGGTACGACGAAAGCCGAAGACACGCCGCAACCGGCCGACTGAGGCCGGAAGAGACACTCAGCACGCTTTTTTCGGTCGGACCGTCGGTCGCGTGGAGCGCGTCAGAACTACAGGAGGCGGACGGCGCGGCGGCAGCGGCTACCGAAGCAACGAGTAGCTACCGAAGCAGAGAGTACAGCCACAGGAGCCACAGCCGGCGGTGACAACGGCGCGTGCTGGAGACCACCGACTGCGCTCCTCACGCGGGGTTCTGGGCGGGGTTCTGGTCGAACAGCCGGCTAGCTGTTCGCTTGACGAACAGGTTGGAGACGAGTGAACTCACGAAGTACCACACCATCCAAACTTGCATCGGTCCGACTAACCGCGCGCTCCAGATGATGCGGTCGGCTATCGGAATCACCGGCGCGGCCGTGACGATGGCGCCTGCGGGGTTCATCACGAACCACGACAGCCAGAGGAAGACGGGCACCGTGATGAGCATCGACCACGCGATCGGCCGGAGGTTGTTTTTCATCGTCCCGAGTTGGTCTCGCATCAGCTCCTGCTGACGCTCGGTGAGACGTTCCACGGCGGCATCGTCCCCGCGCTGCTTCGCGGTGCTGAGTTTCTCTCGAACCCGTTGCATCTGCTCTCTCTGTGCGTCCATTCCGTCCTCGTCGAGGAACCGGCGACGGAAGCCCGTCGAGACGAGCGCAACCGCCGTCGCGAGAACGACGACGAGCAGCGGGAACGGGAGCACCCCGGCGAGCGGCCCGAGGACGAGGTCCATCGGACCGACAATCGCCGCTTTGATGGCTGGCACCTGATAGCCGGCCACGAGGGTGATTGCGCCCGCTCCGGCGAGTTTGTCGACCGGTCTCCACGCCGATTCGTCAGTCGTCGGAGCGGGCTGAGCGGTCGCAGCACCGACCTCGATACCCGCGTCGGCGAGTGCGTCCCGAACGGCCGGTGGGTCGTCGACGACGAACACGCCGTCAGCGGCCACGAGCACGCCGGTCCTGAGCAGCCGACCCCACGTCTCAGCGTCGACAGCATCGCTCACAGCGTCGTACGTGAGAGTTCCATCGCCGCGCTCCGCGTGCGCGAGGACGCTCGCGAGCGCCCGACCACCGATGTCGTCCCGCACCAGCGATTCGAGTGCAGTATCGTCCATCCAGTAATTGTAGATGAGTTAACATTAAAAAGCTGACCCGTTGACGACCTCCGAAGCGCATATCGAGAAGAGCGCCGTCTCCGCAGGGATTTCGGAGGAAAGAGAGACTGGCCCCGACGCTACGCCGCTTCGGCGTACATCGCAACCAGCTCGTCCGCGTTCGACTGCCACGAGTAGCGTTCTTCGATGGCCACCCGGTTCGTCTGCCCCATGCGGACGGCTTCCTCGGGGTTGGAGACGAGTCGCGCGAGCGCCCGGGCCAACTCCTCGGCGTCGCCCGGCGCGACGAGAATCCCGCGGTCGTCGGTGATGACTTCGGGGATGCTCCCGACGGGCGTGGTCACGATGGCGTTGCCGCCGGCCATCCCTTCGAGCATGGCGATGGGAAGCCCCTCCGCGTAGGTCGGGAGGACGAACACCGTCCCGCGGCTGATGAGGTTGCGCTTGTCTTCCTCGGAGAGGAAACCGAGGTACGAGACGTTGTCGTGGGCGGCGGCGACCGCCTCGGCGCGGTCCGCGTGGGGGCCGCGGCCGCCGATGCTCACCTCGAAATCGAGGCCGGGCGTCGATTCGAGTATCTCGATGGCGTCGAGGAACTCGCGGATACCCTTGCGCTCGATGAGGTTCGAGACGAAGACGAGGTGGACCGGATCGGTCGGGTACGTCGGGTCGTACTCCGCGGGTTCGACGGCGTTTGCCATGACGTGGACTTTCTCCTCGCCGGCGAGCCGGGAGACGAGGCCGCGCCAGTACTCCGAGAGGACGACCACGTCGTCGACGGCGTCGAAGACGAGCGATTGGAGTCGGCGGACGACCCGCGAGTCCGTTGCGAGGAAGTCGTCGAACGACGAGCCGTGGATGTGGAGGACGACGGGAACCCGCCAGACGTACTTCGAAAACAGCGTGAAGAACGCCGCGCGGTAGAACGAGTAGGTGTGCGACGAGTGGACGTGGACGATGTCCGGGCGTCGCTGGAAGGGAAAGAGAACGACGGCAATGAGCGACGAGAGGAGCATCCGTGCCGCGAGTTCGAGCCCCTCGCCCTTCGGCGCGGTGTAGCGCGTGTAGACGCGAACGTCCATCCGGTCTTCGAGGTAGCGACGCTGTTCGGTGATGTATCGGTCGATGCCACCGGTTCCTTTCGGGCCGACGATGAGGAGTGTTTGCTTGGGCTTCATGGGTTAGTTCTGGTTGGTTCTTCGGGTCGTGGTCGGGGAATCCCGAATCCGAGTCACGAGACGCGTCGAGGCGGGCGCGGGCGCGCGCCGGTCGATGCGCGAAAATTGGGCGGTTCGGCGGTTAGTTATGGGTCGATTGACCGCCTCCGAGGGCGAACAGCGGCCCCGCGGTTAGTTTCGACGACGGCGGAGCACCGGCTACGCCGGGACGGTGTGTCGCGTCAGCGAGTCGACCGTCTCGACGGAGCCGTAGTTCAGCGCCACTTGGACGATGACGTCGGTGAGGTTGACCTTGTCCGCGAGGAACGCGTCGCGCTTTTCGGCCCAGCGGGCCTTCGCGCCGTCGTCGTCGAGGAGTTCTTCGGCGCGGGCCATCACGTCGTCGAACGACTTGAGGTTGGAGATGAGCCCCTGTCGTTCGAGTTCGACGAAGTTGCCCATGTCGTCGTCGCCGACGAAGGAGTTCGACCGGATTGCTGGCGTCCCGAGCAGCGCCGCCTCGGTGACCATGGTCTGGGTGTCGGCGACGAGCAGGTTCGCCTCGGCGAGCACGTCGTGGACGAGCGCGGGGTGGAAGTCGAACGGCCGGGTGTCGAGGTCGCCGTCGCGGCGCTCCTCGCTCTCGTCGAGGACGAAGACGGTCGCGCGCTCGCCCAGCATCTCGATGAGTTCGCGGCGGCGCTCGGGGGTGAACCCGCCGTGGCCCACGTCGTGGTGCGAGCCGAACGCGTTGAACCGGACGACGACGAACTTCTCGTCGGGGTCGAGGCCGAGTTCGGCCCGGATGTCGACCGAGGGCTCGTACACGTCGGGGTGGAGGTAGGCCGTCTCTTTGAACCCGCGGAACTGGTAGTGGTTGTCCGCGAGGTCCTTCCCGAAGGTGTGGGGCGTCAGAATCGCCTTGGCGAACGGCCGGGAGACGACGTGGTCCAACGAGGTCGGTTCGGAGTCGAGAAGGAGGATCACGGGCGTCCGCGAGACGGCCCCGGCGTGGGCCGCGTAGCCGCCCATCCCGAAGATGAGGTCCGGCTTGAACCGCCGCACGGCGCGGAAGATGTTGACGTAGTGGAACGGGAGCGATTTGAAAAGCGAGTACTTCGTCGTCCCGCAGGAGCCGTAAATCTCGTGCGGGAGGTCGTAGTACTCGAGCAAGTCCTTGGTACAGCCGTAGTCGCGGCCGAGGACGAGCACGTCGTGACCCATCGCCTGAAGCTCTCTGACGGCGTATTTGTAGAGGTGGACGTGCGCGGGCGTGTTGGTGAAGAACAGGTATCGCATACTCTCTGGAGATGCCACGCGCCCCGCGGGAGTAGTTATACGGCGTCTACCCGCCGCCGCCGCTCGAATCGACGCCGGCTTCCGGCCGCGAAAATCGCCCCGAGGCAGTTACAGTCGCCATAACAAAACCCGGACGAGCACACGAGTTCCCTGACCGGGCGCTCGCGCGCCGTTTCGCCCAACTCCGCGTCCGACGCGGGCGGAAACCACGTCCTCCACAGCCGACCCGACGCGCCCGACACACACCAGATGTTTCAGACACGTATCCCCACTACCACCCCGCGACGACGAACCGCCGACAGAGAACCGACGATGCGGACGCAACCGACCGAGACCACGGGCCAACCGACCGGGAGCGACCGCTGATGTTCCCGTGGGAGCACGCCGCTGTCGGCTACATCCTCGTCTCGCTGTGGGCTCGAGCGACCGGCCGAAAGCTCGACGGCTGGGCCGCGCTGGCGGTGCTCGTCGGGACGCAGTTCCCCGACCTCGTCGACAAACCGCTGGCGTGGTCGTTCGGCATCCTCCCGAGCGGTATCTCGGTGGCGCACTCGATTCTCGTCTCGGTGCCGGTCTCGATACTCGTCGTGGCCGTCGCGCGGCGCTACGGGGCGGCCACGGTCGGCGTCGCCTTCGCCCTCGGCTACCTCTCGCACATCCCCGCGGACCTGCTGTACAACGGCTTTTTCTTCGGGAACTACGACGTGATTCGGGCGTTCCTCTGGCCGCTGTCCCACGGCAGCGAGTCGTCGATTGGCGGCTTCTTCGCCCAGACGTGGTTCTACCTGCGCCGCTTCGTCGTCTTCCTCGGCCGACCCGAAGCGTGGGTGCTGGTCGCGTTCGAACTCGCGTTGCTCGGCAGCGCCGTCTGGCTCTGGCTCGACGACGGAGCGCCCGGCGTAGAACTTCTCAAGCGCTCTGTGACCGGAATCCGACGCGGCGTTACGAAGTGACTGCGAGCGGATTTCGGGCGGCAATCACTCCATAACAAAGCCCTCACCGAGACTGAATTTCGCTAAGGCAGGCAGACTCCCCGCCGACATGATATGAAATTCCAGATTTTCCAGTCGATTCGGCCGTTCGCCGAGTCGACACAGACAGTCGATGGAGCGCGACCGACGCGAGGTGGACGACGATGAGCGCCGAGATGGGCGTCGAATCCCACGTCGACGACGGCGTCACCATCGGCTACGGCGACGGCGACGACCCGGTCATCGGCGACCGGGCGCGAATCCGCGCCGGCACCATCGTCTACCACGACGTGACTATCGGCGACGATTTCGTCACCGGCCACAACGTCCTCGTCCGCGAGCACACGACCATCGGCGACCAGGTGCTCCTCGGGACCGAGACGGTCGTCGACGGCACCACGACCATCGGGTCGCGCGTGAGCATCCAGACGAACGTCTACATCCCCACCAACACCCGCATCGGCGACGACGTGTTCGTCGGCCCGGGCGTGGTGATGACGAACGACCCCTATCCGGTCCGCACCGACGCGGAACTGGTCGGCCCGACAATCGAGAACCACGCCTCTATCGGCGCGAACGCGACGCTCCTCCCCGGCGTGACCGTCGGCGAGGGCGCGTTCGTCGCCGCCGGCGCGCTCGTCGTGAACGACGTGCCGCCGCGAACCCTCGCCGTGGGCGTCCCCGCCGTCCACCGCGAACTGCCGGAGCAACTGCGGGGAGCAAACAGGATACGACGATGAGTTCAGACCACATTGCCATCGCCGCGCCCCAGCTCGGGGCGGCGGAACGAGACCGAATCGCGGCCGTCCTCGACAGCGGCATGATAGCCGACGGCCCCGAGGTTCGGGGCTTCGAGCGGGAGTTCGCCGACTACTGCGGCGCCGACCACGGCGTCGCCACCTCGAACGGAACGACGGCGCTCCACGCCGCGCTCCACGCGCTCGGCGTCGGCCCCGGCGACCGCGTCCTGACGACGCCCTTCACGTTCATCGCGACGGCCAACGCCGTCGCGTTCACGGGGGCCGAGGTGGGCTTCGTCGACATCGACCCGCGGACGTACAACATCGACCCCGACGCGCTCGAAGCGCGGCTCAGGGCCGGCGAACAGGTGGACGCGGTCATCGCGGTCCACCTCTACGGTCTCCCGGCGGACATGACGCGGCTCACGGAACTCGCCGAGGAGTACGACTTCCTGCTCGTCGAGGACGCCGCGCAGGCCCACGGCGCGGAAGTCGAGGGACGGCGCGTCGGCTCCTTCGGCGACGCCGCGTGCTTCTCGTTCTACCCGACGAAGAACATGACCACGAGCGAGGGTGGGATGATTACGACCAACCACGCGGACGTCGCCGAGCGCGCCGCCCGGTTCGTGGACCACGGCCGCGTCTCCGGCTACGAGCACGCCGAGGTCGGCCACAACTTCCGCATGACGAGCATCGCCGCGGCCATCGGCCGGGTCCAGCTCGAACGGCTCCCCGAGTTCACCCGCGCGCGACAGGCCAACGCCGCCGCGCTCACGGAGTACCTCGAAGACTCGCCGGTCACGACGCCCCACACGCCGTCGGACCGGACCCACGTCTTCCACCAGTACACCGTCGCCTGCGACGGCGTCGAGCGCGACGCCCTCAAGTCGTACCTCGACGCGAAGGGAATCGCCACGGGCGTCTACTACCCAAAGCCCGTCCACAAGCAGCCCGCGTACGAACACCTCGCGGTGTCGGCCCCCGTCGCGGAGGAGGCCGCGGCACGGGTGCTCTCGCTGCCGGTCCACCCCGGACTCAGCGAGGCCGACGTAGAGCGCGTCGGGACTGCGGTCGCCAACTACGTGGAGGTGGCGAGGTGAGCCGAGAAACCACCGGATTGCGAACAGACGGCGGCCGAGAGCGCCCGGTCCGCGCGGGCGTCGTCGGCGTCGGGTCGATGGGAACCAACCACGCGCGGGTCTACGCGGAGCTTCGCGGCGTCGAACTGGTCGGCGTCGCCGACGCGGACACAGAGCGCGCCGCCGAGGTCGCCGCCGACTTCGGCACCGACGCGTACGGAATCGAGGAACTCCTCGACCGCGTCGACGTGGTGACGGTCGCGGTGCCGACGCCCTACCACGAATCGGTCGCCCGGCAGTGCATCGGCGCCGGCGTCCACGCGCTCGTCGAGAAGCCCTTCGTCGACGACCTCGACGCGGGCGCGGAGTTAGCCGCGCTCGCCGAGGAACGCGGCGTCGTGCTGCAGGTCGGCCACATCGAGCGGTTCAACCCGGCCGTCCGCGCCCTTCCCGACCTCCTCGACGGCGTCGAACCCATCGCCATCACCGCGAACCGGCTCGGCCCGCCGCTGAACCGCGAGATGGGCGACGGCGTCGTCATGGATCTCATGATTCACGACATCGACGTGGTGCTCTCGCTTGTCGATGCCGGGGTCGACCGCGTGGCCGCGACCGCCACGCCCGACGAGCAGTACGCGACGGCACAGGTGACCTTCGAGAACGGCGTCATCGCCTCGCTCACCGCGAGTCGGCTCACCCAGCAGAAGACGCGGACCCTCGACATCACCGCGCGCGACCGGCTCATCCGGGTCGATTACCTGAACCAGTCGGTCCAGATTTTCCGCCAGTCGCGGCCGGACTATCTCCGGGACAACGGGGGCGTCCGCTACCGCCACGAGGTGGTCATGGAACAGCCGATGATTAACACTGGCGAGCCGCTGAAACGCGAGCTACAGGCGTTCGTGGACGCCGCGACCGACGGCGGTCCGGTCCTCGTCTCGCCGGCTGACGGCCTGCGCGCCATCGAACTCGCCCGGCGCATCGAGGCCGACGCCGAAGCGACGATTCGGAGCGTCGAAACCACGGAGACCACGGAAACTCCGGAGGGTCGGCAATGAGCCGCGAACGGCCCGGACTGTACGGCTCCGACCGCTCGCCCGAAGAACAGAAGCGGGCTCTGCGCGCCGGCGAGGTCCCCGTCGCGGTGTACGGCCTCGGGAAGATGGGCCTCCCGCTGGCGGCGGTCTACGCCCGCGCGACGGGCAACGTCACCGGCGTCGACATCAGCGAGGACGTGGTCCGCGGCGTCAACGACGGCGAATGCCACGTGGCGAAAGAGCCTGGACTGCCCGAATTAGTCGCCGAGCAGGCCGAACGCGGCGCGCTCCGGGCGACCGCCGACGGCGTCGCCGCGGCCGAGGGAGCCGCGATTCACGTCATCATCGTCCCGACCCCGCTGACCGACGACCGCGAACCCGACCTCGCGGCGTTCGAGGCCGTCCTCGACAGCATCGCACGGGGCCTCGCGCCCGGCGACCTCGTCGTCGTCGAGTGCACCGTCCCGCCGGGGACGAGCAAAGACCTCGTCGTCCCGTACCTCGCGGAGCGAAGCGGCCTCTCGGCCGGCGAGTTCGGCGTGGCGTTCTGCCCCGAGCGGACCTCGTCGGGCCGGGCGCTCCGCGACATCACCGAGTCGCACCCGAAAATCGTCGGCGGCGTCGACGCCGAGAGCACCCGCGTCGCGGCACTCGTCTACGGCGAACTGACCTCGAACGAGGTGATTCCCGTGCGCGACGCGACGACCGCGGAGGCCGTGAAGCTGTTCGAGGGCGTCTACCGCGACGTGAACATCGCGCTCGCGAACGAACTCGCGCGGCTCCGCGACGACCTCGGCATCGACGTGACCGAGGCCATCGACGCGGCCAACACCCAGCCGTACTGCGACATCCACGCGCCCGGCCCGGGCGTCGGCGGCCACTGCATCCCGTGGTACCCGTACTTCATCACGAGCCGAGTGGAGGCCGAGACGCCGCTGCTCCTGACCGCCCGCGAGGTCAACGACAGCATGCCGGCGTTCACCGCCGACAAACTCCGCGACGAGTTGGCCGCGACTGGACGCGGCGTCGAAGGCGCGACCGTCGCCGTCCTCGGCGTCACCTACCGCCCCGGCGTCGCCGAAACCCGCGCGACGCCCGCCGCGGGCGTCATCGACCGCCTGAACGAACTCGGCGCGACCGTCCTCGCGGTCGACCCGATGCTCTCTGACGAGGTCGTCGCGTCCTTCGGCGCGACCCCCGTCTCGCTCGCCGACCTGCCGGCCCGCGCTATCGACGCGGCCGTGGTCGTCACGCCGCACGAGGAGTTCGACGAAATCGACTGGGCCGCCTTCGACGACCTCGTCGTCGTCGATGGCCGAGGCACCCTCGGCGACATCGGCCACCGCGTGTACGAAATCGGCGGTGGGCCGCGGGGCGAGTCGTCCAAGGCCGACGCCGACACCGACCCCGAGATTGCGGCCGACGCACCGCACGGAGGTTCGGGCCGATGAGCCGTCTCAAGGTGCTCTCGGTCGTCGGCGCGCGCCCGCAGTTCATCAAGGCGTTCCCCGTCTCCGACGCGCTCAGACGCGACCACGACGAGGTGCTCGTCCACACCGGCCAGCACTACGACGAGTCGATGTCGGGCGTGTTCTTCGACGAACTCGACATCCCGGAACCCGACTACAACCTCGGGGTCGGCTCGGGCGGCCACGCCGCCCAGACCGCCGAGATGATGACCCGTCTGGACGCCGTCGTCGCCGACGAGGAGCCCGACGTGGTGCTCGTCTACGGCGACACCAACTCGACGCTCGCGGCGGCGCTCGTGGCTTCGAAGCGCGAGCCCGCGCTGGCGCACGTCGAAGCCGGCCTGCGGAGCCACAACTGGGAGATGCCCGAGGAGGTCAACCGCGTGCTCACCGACCACTGCTCTGACCTGCTGTTCGCGCCCTCCGAGTCGGCCGCCGAGACGCTGGCGGCCGAGGGCATCCGCGACGGCGTCTCCGTGACCGGCGACGTGCAGTACGACGCGGTCCTCCGGGTCCGCGAGGCCGCCCGCGAGCGGTCGTCGATACTCGCCGACCTCGACCTCCGAGACGGCGAGTACGTCCTCGCGACGGTCCACCGCGCCGCCAACACCGACGACTACGACCGCCTCGAAGGCATCGTGGAGGGACTCGCGTCGTCGGAACTCCCGGTCGTCTTCCCGGTCCACCCGCGGACCGAGGGGGCGCTCGAAGCCAGCGGCCTCTGGTCGCGGCTCGCCGACGCCGAGAACGTCGTCCTCGTGGAACCGGTCGGCTACCTCGACTTCGTCCGCCTGCTCGACGGCGCGGAGCGCGTCGCCACCGACTCCGGCGGCGTCCAGAAGGAGGCGTTCTACCTCGACACCCGGTGTCTCACGCTCCGCGACGAGACCGAGTGGACGGAAACCGTCGACGCCGGCTGGAACACCCTCGTCGGCGCGGACGCCACGGCGATTCGGGCGGCGCTGGCCGACGACGACCCGCTTCCCGAAAAGCCCTCGCTGTACGGCGACGGGAGCGCCGCCGAGCGAATCGTCGCCGCGCTCTCGGAGTACGAGTATGCGTGAGAGGAAGGGAGATGCGGATGCGCGAGATGACCACCGCGTGACCGCCACGGAACCGAGCGAACCGGGGTTCGCCGTCTGTCTGACCCACGACGTGGACCGCCCGTACAAGACGTATCAGGGGCTGTACTACGCGGCGAAGTCGAACCCCGGCTACCACCTCCGGACGCTCCTCCGGCGGGAGAACCCCTACTGGCAGTTCGAGGAGGTCATGGCGCTCGAACGCGACCTCGGCGTCCGCTCGTCGTTCTACTTCCTCAACGAGCCAAGCCTCCTCGAGACGGGGTCGCTTTCGGACTGGCTCGAACCGAAGAACTGGGTCGAACACCTCGGCCGGTACGACCTCGACTCGGAGTCGGTCGCCGCCGCCGTCCGCGCCCTCGACGACGGCGGCTGGGAGGTCGGCATCCACGGCTCGTTCCGGTCGTGCGACGACTTCGACCGCCTCCGGACCGAAAAGCGCGAACTCGAAGCGGTCCTCGGCCACGAAATCGTCGGCGGCCGCCAGCACCACCTCAAACTCGGGCCGAACACGTGGCGCTACCACCGCGAACTCGGCTTAAAGTACGACGCCAGTCCCGGTTCGAGTTCGGAAAACGGCTTCCAGCACGGCTACCAGCCGTTCCACCCCTTCGACGACGGCTTCGTCGTCTTCCCGCTGACGCTGATGGAGGTGTCGCTTCCCGACCCCGGGTCGGCGTTCGACGAGGCGTGGGCCGAGTGCGAGCGCCTCCTCGACGAGGCCGAGGCGAACGACGCCGTGATGACGGTACTGTGGCACCCGCGGTACTTCAACGAGGACGAGTTCCCCGGCTACCGCCGGCTCTACCGCCGCATTATCGAACGGGCGCTCGACCGCGGCGCGTGGGTCGGCCCCCTCGGCGACTACTATCGCGAGTTCCTCGCCGAGCGCGATTCCGGCGACGACTCGGACGGGAGGACGACCGACAGCGCGACCACCGACGGCGCGACCGCCGCCGGGGCGAATCACTCGCTCTCCCGGTAGAATACGGCGGCGTCAGCCGGTATCGGCCCCATAACAAAGCCGCCAGCGGGCTACCTCTCGGACAGCCAATACCCCTCAGAGAGGCTATTCTATATCATGAATCCACCATCGAAGACACAGTATCGCCGCGACGGCGACACCGACGCCGACACGGAGCGACTCCAGCGGTACGTCGACGTGCTCGACGACGTGCTCGACTACGCTCGCGAACGCGACTACAAGGGCTGGGACTACGGCGACGGCATGAGCAGCAGGCTCCTGCTGTCGGTCCCCATCGACAACCGCTGGTTCAACCTCGCGGTCCAGGAGTTCATCAAGCGCTCGCCCGTCAACGTCCGCCCGCTGTTCCTCGTCGAACAGCGCCGGAACTTCAAGGGCATCACGCTGTTTGCCATGGCGAACCGGACCCGCGCCCAGTTGGCCGAGTGGTTCGACGGCGACCGCCCGGCGGAGACGTACCGCGACGACGCGGAATCGTTGACCGAGTGGCTCGTCGAAAACCAGGCCAAGGGCTACAGCGGTTTCGCCGGCAGCCACCGTCACGTCATCCAGCACATCTCCGGTCGCAACGGCCCGCGGTCGGGGATTCCCCACTCGCCGAACATCGTCTCCACGTCCTACGGCGTCAAGGCGCTCCTCGCGGGCCGGGAGTTCGACCCGGACTACCCGGACATCGCCAAGACCGCCGTCGACGTGATGCTCAACGACCTCAACTATCGGCCGAAGGACGACGGCGCGGTCATGGACTACTACCTCTCGCACCCGAAGGACAGCTACACCCTCAACGCGCTTGCCATCGGGGCGCGACTGTTCGTCGAGCTGTACGACCACTTCGGCGACGAGGAACTGCTCGAACGCGCCGAGAAGGTGTACGACTTCGTCGCGTCGAAGCAGACCGACCGCGGTGGATGGTACTACCGCGAGCCCGCGAGCGCCTCGCACCTCTCGATGGACAACCACCACAACGGCTTCATCATCGAGTGCTTCCAGCGCTACGAGCAGCTCGTCGGCAGCGGGCGGTACGACGAGACGCTCGAACGCGGCCTCGACTTCTACGCCCGCGAGCTGTTCGACGAGGACGGCGCGCCCAACTTCGACGAGGAGCACCCCTACCCGCGCGACATCCACGCGACGGCGCAGGGCATCCTCGTGTTCACCTACGCCGGGCAGTACGACCGCGCCGAACGCGCCATCGACTGGGCGCTCGCGAACATGTACGTCCCGACGGAAGGTCGGTTCTACTTCCGCAAACACCGCTTTTACACCAAGCGCATGACGCTCATGCGGTGGTGTCAGGCGTGGATGGCCTACGCCATCGCCGAGTACGTCGCCACCAGAATCTCCGGCGAACCGACGCACGGCTACGGCATCGACGCCGACGGTATCGAGCGCCTACGAGCGGCGGCAGAGCGCCCCTGACGGGAGGCAGGCCGGCGCGAACGCCGGCTAGTCGCTTCATAACAAATCCCCATCCTCCCGTCACAGTAGTTCGAGAATGTCTTTTCGAATGATACACGCTGACGCGGCCCGACCGAATCGCGGGTCGATTTACGGGGCCGCAGAGTCGGCGGGTGAGTCGGCTGATTTCGGTCGGTACGGTCGGGCCGGCCGGACCGGACGCGTCGACCACAGCCGGCGTTGTCGGTGGCAACGGATGCAGTACGAACTCCCTTCACCCCTCAACCCATGACCATCGAGATTACCGAGTTCGACCACCGCGACCGCGACGAATGGGACACGTACGTCGAGCGGTCGAGTCAGGCGAGCCTCTTTCACCAGTACGAGGCGCTGCGGCTCCAGGCGAAGTACTCGAACTCGAAGCTCCACCTGCTCGTCGGCTTCAAGACCGAAGAGCCGGTCGGCCTGTTCCCCGTCTTCGAGATTCGGAAGGGACTGGTCAAGACGGCGTTCTCGCCGCCGCCGCACATCGGCGTCCCCTATCTCGGGCCCGTGATGCTCGACGCCGGCAACATCAAGAGCCGGAAGTTCGAGCGCCGCCGCAACCAGTTCATCGACGGCTGTACCGAGTGGCTGGACGAACACATCGGCCCGAACTACACGCACGTCCGCGTCGGCGACTACTACACCGACATGCGGACGTTCCTGTGGAGCGGCTGCGACGTGTCGCCGAAGTACACCTACAACGTCGACCTGACCCGGGGCGAAGAGGACCTCCTCATGTCGTTCAGCCGGAGCGCCCGACGGAACATCCGCGACGGTCGAAAGCTCGTCTCGGGTATCGAGGAGGGCGACCGCGACGACATCTGTTCGATTATCACGCTGGTCAAAGACCGCTACGAGGAACAGGACCTGTCGTTCGACGTGCCGCCGCAGTTCGTCATGGACCTGTACGACTCGCTCCCGGCAGGGCAGGTCCGGCCCTACGTCTTCCGGTACGACGGGACGTTCGTGAGCGGGATTCTCGTCCTCCAGTACGGGGACACGCTCTACCGCTGGCTCGGCGGCGTCCGGCCCCAGCGGGACTTCGGCATCGACGTGAACGACCTGCTGGACTGGCGCATCATGCGCGACGGCATGGCCGCCGGGATGCGCCGCTACGACCTCGTCGGCGCGAACAACCGCCGGCTCAACCGCTACAAGAGCAAGTACAACCCCGAACTCGTCACGTTCTACCAAATCGAGCACGGCGCGCTCCCGGTCAGAACCATCGCGCACCTGTACAAGAGCCGTCTCGGACCCGGCATCGAGATGTTGTCCCGGGGAAACGGGACGAGCCTCCCGTCGCGACTCGTCTCGGGGTTCCTCCACCGGTGACGACCCGCCCGACGTACCGCCCGACGACCATCCAATCACACGACTACGACACATGTCACAACTCCGTATCGAACCCCTGAGCCTCGACGAGTGGGGAGCCGCGCTCCCCTCGTCTGGCACCGAAGTCTTCCACACCCCCGCGGTGCTCGCCGCTATCGACGAGCACTTCGACGGCGAAATGCACCTGTTCGGCGTCTTCAAGGGCCAAGAACCGGTCGCGCTGTTCCCGACGTTCGTCCGCCGAAACCCGCTCGGACGGGTCGTCGTCTCACCGCCGCCGGCGATGGCGATTCCGTACATCGGCCCGGTGATGATGCCGAACAGCCCGAAACAGAGCGCCTACGAGTCGGTGAACCGCGAGTTCGCCGACCTCGTGGTCGAGGAACTCGGCATCCGCTCGAACCGGACGTTCGTCCGCCTGCTGTGTTCGCCGGCGTACCTCGACCCTCGCCCGTTCGAATGGACCGGCTTCGCGGTCAAGCCCGCTTTCACCTACCGGCTCGACCTCGGCGGGCGCTCGCTCGACGAGATACAGGCCCAGTTCAGCAGCAGCCTCCGCCGCGAGATTCGACAGGCGCGCGAACTCGACATCACCATCGCGGACGAAGGGCTCGACGGCGCTCGCGTCGTCTACGACGACGTGGTCTCACGGTACGACGAACAGGACGAACCGTTCGGGATGCCGTGGGAGTTCGTCGAGTCGCTGGTCGAGAACCTCGGCGACCGGTGTCGCGTGTACGTCGCCCGCGACCCAGACGGCAAGTACCTCAGCGGGATGATCGTCCCCTTCTCGGACGAGGTGGGCTACTTCTGGCTCGGCGGCGCGCGCGGCGAGTACGACGGGGTCAGCATCAACAGCCTGCTCCACTGGACCATCATCGAGGACATCGTCGAGGACGAGGCGCTCGCGTCGGTCACGAAGTACGACCTCGTCGGCGCGAACACGGAGCGGCTCTGCAACTACAAGTCGAAGTTCGGCGGCGAACTCGTCCCGTACTACGTCGTCGAGTCGACCGGCGTCGGGATGAACCTCGCCAAGCGGACCTACCAGCTCCTGAACAAGGGGACGGAGCGAATCGCGACGAAGTGAATCACCGGGTCGCACGACGCGCCGCACCGTCCGTGAGAAAACTGCGAGACGGCCGCAGTCACGTCATCTGCTGTGTCTGGATGACGTCCCAGATGTTCTCGGCGTCGTCGGTGATGCCGTACACCCGCCCTTTTCGACGCTGTTCCGGAACGAGGAGTTCCACGAGCGAGCGGTCTCTGAGTTCCTGCAGCGCCCGCGAGACGTGAGCGACCGCGCTCTCGGAGTCGGTGGCGATTTGCGTCGGCGTCGCCGGCCCCTCGGAGAGCCTATCGAGGACCGAGACCCGGTAGCGAGAGCTGATGACGAAGCCCACGTCGTCCCACGGCACGTCGTCGGTCTCACCGACGTGGCTCACGCAACGCCCACCTCGCTTGGGGAGACAGGTCGGTCGGCGTGACAGTCGGGGCGCGCTCTCGAGGAAGTACGACGGCGAGTAGAGAAGGCGGACCGGGGGAGGCGACGACCCGCATCGCTCGCGGCCGTCGTGGCGGTCGAAGACCGAGAAGCCGTCGACCACGACGGAGTCGAATCTGCCGAAAACAGACGAATTAACGGGAGATTAACCGCGATGGCGGCGGGTGCCCGGCATGCCGGCCGCATCGGTTCGGTGCGCATTCGTTCGTTAGTACGAACTTAATTACATAAAGTCATCGTTTGAATTATATTCACGCGTTCGTGAGTATCTCGATTTTGTGGACGAACCGTTGACAGAAATCCGGGGAGGCGTCGTTAGCGACGGTTCGCCCGCGGCCCGAAGGCGGCCAGTGTCAGTCCGCGAGAGTCACGACGAGACTCATATTCGTCTCTCGCGTATCGTCCGGTATGTCACGGACGCGAACCCCCGGACGACTCGGCATCGCGATTGTCGTCGGTGTTCTTGCTGTCGGCGCTCTCCTCGCCGCGGTTCGGGCGCGAACCGACGGTACGGCCGCGCGACTGCTCGACGTACTCCAGCGAGAACACGCCGAAACGACCACGGACGACACTGAGAACGGAGAGACGCTCGACGAGGCCGACCTCAGCGGCCTGCCCGCCCCAGTTCGCCGGTATCTCGAACGCGTGCTTCCGGGCGAGCCCCGCCGGGTTCAGTCGGTCCGGCTCCGCCAGACGGGGGCGTTCAGACTCGGCGACGCGGACTCGCCGTGGAAGCCGATGACCGCGACCCAACACTACACGGTCGACCCGCCGGGGTTCGTCTGGGACGCCCGAATCGACCTCGCGCCGTTCCTTCCGATTCGAGTCGTGGACGCCTTCGTCGGCGGTGCGGGGTCGCTGGAGGCGAAGCTACTTTCGGTGGTCACCGTCGCGGACGCCCCGCCGTCGCCGGAGTTGGACGAGGGTGAACTCGCCCGCTACCTCGCCGAGATGGTCTGGTTCCCGACCGCGTTCCTCCCCGGCCACGGCGTCAGGTGGGAACCGAGAGACGACCGCTCGGCCCGCGCGACGCTCGAGTATCGCGGGTCGACCGCGACCGTCGTGTTCCACTTCGACGAGAACGACGAGGTAGTGCGCGTCACCGCGGACCGGTGGCGCGACACGGGGGACGGCGAGTACGAGCGGTGCCCGTGGACGGGATACTTCAGCGACTACCGCGAAGTGGACGGGATGCGCGTGCCCACGGCGGCCGAGGTGGCGTGGAACCTCCCACCGGGCGACCTGCCGTACTGGCGGGCGACCATCGACGACGCGGAGTACGGCCCGCTGCCGACGGCGACGCGGCGGTCGAATACCTCTCTGAGTCCGAATCCGGAATAGCTACGACGACCGACAGAAATCCACGACTAGATGACCGACTCCTCGTCTCCGCTTCGAATCCTCCTCACCAACGACGACGGCATCGACGCGCCCGGCATCGCCGCCATGCGCGAGGAACTCACCGCCGTCGGCGACGTGACCGTCGTCGCGCCCGCCGAGAATCAAAGCGGCGTCGGCCGCGCCCGCAACGAACACGCGGTCCGCCGCGACCACCCGTGGGGGTACGCCCTCGAAGGGACCCCCGCCGACTGCGTCGCCTACGGGCTCCGCGGCCTCGACGCCGACTTCGATATCGTCGTCTCCGGTATCAACGACGGTCCGAATGCGGGCAACTACGTCGTCGGCCGGTCGGGGACCGTCGGCGCGGGCGTCGAGGCCGCGTTCCTCGGGACGCCCGCCATCGCCGTCTCCAGCTACCACGCGCGGGATTTCTTCTGCCACCCGCCCGAGGAGTACGACTTCTCCCGCCCCGCCCGGGTCGCCCGTGCGCTGACCGAGCGCGTCTTCGGGACCGACGTGTTCGACGAGGTCGACCTCCTGAACGTCAACGCCCCCGCCGACGTGCCGAGTCCCCGGATGCGCGTGACCCGCCCCTTCGCGGACTACGACCAGCAGGTCGACCACCACGCCGACGCCGGCGCGCTCCCGGACGGCGACCGCGAAGGCGGCCTCGACGACGACGAGGTCTACGTCCGGCTCCAAGACGTTTCGTGGCCCGACGCCGTCGGCTTCGAGAACCCATTCCCGCTCGGCGACGAACACCGCGACCGCTATCCGGTCGGGAGCGACCGCCGCGCGATGGTCGACGGCGAGGTGAGCGTCTCGCCCCTGGCGGTCCACCACGGCCACGCGACGGACCCGCGGCTGGCGAGTGTCGTCGAGAGCCTCTCCGAACAGGTAGAGTAACGCGGAGTTACCGGCAGGGGGAAGACCGCGTTACGACCGCGCCAGCTGTCCGGTCTGCGAGAGGTAGGCCGCGAGGTCCGAGGTGGTAATCATCCCGATGACGCCCTCCTCGTCGTCGACGACGGGCATGTGGTGAAAGCCGTGTTCGGTCATCGACTCCGCGACGGTGACGATGGAGTCCTGCGCTCCCGCGGTAATCACGTCGGTGGTCATGTAGCGCTCGACGGTCGTCTGCGCTTTCGGCTGGCTCTTCGCGACGATGTCGACGAAGTCGGTCGTCGTCAGGATACCTTCGAGCCGGTTGTCCTCGTCGACGACGATGACCGAGCTGATGTTGTTGTCCAGTATCAACTGCGCCGCGTCTTCGACGAGCGTGTCTGGGGTGACCGTGTGGAGGGTCGTGGACATGAGCCTCGCGACGAATACATCTTCCATAGTAATTGCTGACAGACAGGCCGGTTAAATGTTGGCTTCGGGTACACTCCGGTCGGGAAAACCCACGGACGCGTCCGGGGCTCGCTCGTCGGAGCGCCGGCGTGGGTCGGCGGTCGTCGGCGAGCACCAGACCTCGGCCGCGACTGCCCCCGCCGCGGGGCTTAATTCCTCGGCGACGTAACCGGGCCTATGGGAAGCACACAGACTGCGACGTTCGGCGGCGGCTGTTTCTGGTGCGTCGAAGCCGCGTTCAAGGAACTCGACGGAATCAGCGAAGTCACGTCGGGTTACGCCGGCGGGAAGACGGAGAATCCGAGCTACGAGCAGGTCTGTTCGGGGAACACCGGCCACGCCGAGGTCGTGCAGGTGGAGTACGACCCCGTGGCCGTCGGCTACGACGAACTGCTCGAGGTGTTCTTTGCGGTCCACGACCCGACACAGCTCAACCGACAGGGCCCCGACGTGGGAACGCAATACCGCTCTATCGTCCTCTATCACGACGACGAACAGGAGCGACAGGCGTCGGCCTACGTCGAAGCCCTCGACGAGGAGTACGACGACAAGGTCGTCACGGAGTTGGCCCCGTTAGAGACGTTCTACGAGGCCGAGGAGTACCATCAGGACTACTTCGAAAAGAACCCCGACGACGCGTACTGCCAGTTCCACGCGAGCCCGAAAATCGAGAAGGTCCGCGAGAAGTTCGCCGACAAACTCGCCAACTGAGCCGAGACGGCGGACAACACCACTGTGTCCGCAGTATCTGCGGGCGAGAGACGCTGAATATCGCTTTCTTCGGTTCAGTTTGAATCGCGCGACGGTCGGAACGAAGTTCGCACAGTCGACACCGGGCGGACTGCGAGGAAGGTGTAAACCGCGGTGACAGTGCAGACTGCGAGGAGAGCGTGAACTTCGAGCGCAGTGGAGACAGCGAAGAGAGTGCGAACTGGCGAAGCAGTCCAAACGGTTCGAACGGCGGGCGAATCTGAAGCCGTCTGGGAAGTTTGCACCGCTTGCGGGTCTCGAGCTGTGTACAATTTGTACAAATTGTGAAATTTGTATGAATTGTAGAGGTTGTAGAGTGTTGAGGTAGTCTACACCGCGAACGATTCGCACAGTGTGAAAGCTTCGCAGAACGCGAACGGCGTTCGGAAACCGAACGCCTCGGACGAAGCTGAAACGGTCCACAAACCGAGAGCGCGGGCGAATCACCGGATACCGGCAGGCGACAGTTTACAATTTTTAAAATTTGTAGACATTGTAGAAATTATAGAATGTAGAAACAGTCCCAACGGTTCAAAAGTCGTGGATAAAATTATGTGGTACGCCGCGGAAGGTCCGTTCAAGTCCCTCAAATGTCCGCACAGTCCACAGTTCAGACGGAGTTTGCACCGCTCAAACAGCAGACACAGCGTAGACTGTGTACAATTTGTGAACATCGCGCCCCGCAGGAGGCTCGATAGATGTCGCGAGCCGTGAGCGTCTCTCTCCAGAAAGGCGGCGTCGGAAAGACGACGATTGCCATCAACCTCGCCGACGCGCTCGCCGCGCGGGGGAGCGACGTGCTCTTAGTCGACCTCGACCAGCAGGGGAACGCAACCGAGGGCGTCGGGATGAAAGACGCCTACGAGTCGTCGGAGCCGAACGTCGGCGACGTGCTGACCGACGACGAGCCCGTGGACGTGCGCGAAGTGATACGCGACCGCGAGGCCTTCGACGTGCTTCCCGCCCACGTCGACCTCGACGACATCGAAGACCGAGTCCGGAACTCGACGTTCGGCGTGCTCTGGGTCCGCCGCCGAATCGTCGACCCGCTGTTGGACGACGACTACGACTACATCGTCATCGACTCGCCGCCGAGCCTCGGCCCGCTGTCCGACGCGGCGCTCATCGGAACCGGGAACGTCGTCGTTCCGCTCCTCATGAGCGAGCCGAGCGTGAGCGGCTTCGAGCGGATGTTCGAACAGCAAATCGGGCCGATTCGCCGCGAGGTCGACCTCGACATCCTCGCTATCGTCCCCAACGACCTCACCGGAAACAACGAAGAAAAGCGCATCATCCGCGACCTCGAAGACTCCCCCTTCGAGCAGTTCATCCCGCCGTTCGCCCGCTCGGACCTGTTCGACGACCCCGACTCCAAGGGGCCGGGAATCAGACACCGAATCGCGTTCAGTCGCGCCTGGCGCGACGGGAAAACCCTCCGGGAGTACGACCCGTCGAACGACATGCTCGACCGACTCGACCAACTCGCGGAAATCGTCGAGCGCGGAGGGACCGACGATGCCTAAGGAAAACCGGTTCGCCGGCCTCGGCGAGGCGATGGAATCGGAATCGGAATCGGAACCAGACACAGAACTCGACGACGAGCAGACCCCGGACGAAGACGCCCCCGACGGGTCCGAGAAGTCAGCCCCCGAACCAGCGGTCGAAGCCGAGTCCGAGGGCGACTCTGCGCCCGACTCGAACCCCGAAACCGACTCGGAGTCAGATGAAGCGAGCGAGAGCGACGACGCGAGCGAAAGCAGCGAGGACCCCGAGAGCAGCGAACGCGACGAACCCGGAGAGCCGGTCGAGTCGACCGCGGAAAAAGACGGCGTGGAAAGCGCCGGCGAGACGGAGCAGGCGACGGAGACAGCGGGTGGTCCGGCGTTCGAGTTCGAGGCGACGACCGCGAAGAGCATCTACGTCCGGACTGCGACGCTCGATCGACTGGACGACGCCGAGTTCGAAGTCGAATCGTACCTCCGCCGAGAATACGACGTGCGCGACCTGACCGGCCGCGAGTTCCACGACGCTCTCGTCCGCGTCGCCGCCGAGTACCCCGAGAAAATCGCCGACGCCGTCCTCGAAACTCGCGAGGAGTGAGAAGCCGAAGAGTCGAACAAAACCGGCTCGAACGTCCGGAGAACAGCGGACAGTGTGGTGTTCGAGACCGACAGCCTGCCGCCCGGTTATCGAAACGCCCGATGACAATCGACAGCGGAGCGGAGAAAACGACGGCTGCGCACCGCGGCGTCCGCTGTTGTCGTAGACGCGGAGTGAACGTCGCGTTCGAACGTGGAAAGGCGCGACACCGAACACCGGTATGTCCGCTGTTGTACCGCCGGCGAGCCGCGGAGATGGCCGCTACCTGGTGAACAGCCGGTCGCGTAAGTTGGGAACACCACACTGTCCGCTGTTCGAATAAGCGGCGAAAATAGCCGATTTACTGCGGACATCGTGGTGTTCCGAGCAGTCGGAAACCGGTAACGAAAACGGCCGGCGAATCCGAACGAACGCATGCTTTTGAGGAACGAGTCGAAGTAGCAACCGCCTCCAAAACACGGCAGAGAGCCGTTCCGGCGGAGGTGGGTTCGAGACAAACACCATCATGTCCGCAGTAACTTCAGTCGGGTCACCTACTGCTGGATGAAATCGTCGAGCGTGCTCGTCTTCTCGCCGTCGAGGAAGGGTTCGACCGTCTCGTGGACGCCCACGAGTTCGATAGTGTCGCGCATGGCCGAGACGATGAGCCCGACGTCCATATCGAGGGCGTATTCGCGGTACGTCCCGCCGCGTCGACCCTCGTTTCGCTCGGTGACGGAGACGATTCCGAGCATCGCGAGCTCGCTGAGGTGGTCGCGCATCCGTCGCGGGACGAGCGGGTCGCGGTTGGCGAGTTCGGTAAAGCGGGTGTAGCGGGGGCGGACGTCGCGGGAGCGAATCGGCGTTTCGTCTTCCAGTTCGAGCGTCAGAAGCGAGTAGAGGACGAGGTGACCGTGTTCGGTCAGCCCGTTGATTCCCTCTTTGATGCGGCCGCGCTCGAGGGCGCGCCGACCGCGTTTCACGTGTTCTTCCTCGATGCGGTCGGTGTCGTCGTCGCGGGCCAAATCGCCGGCTTTCATCAACAGGTCGATCGACTGGCGGGCGTCGCCGGCGTCTTTCGCGCCGTAGGCGGCACAGAGCGGAATCACCTCGTCGGCGAGGACGCCCTCGCGGAACGCAACCTTGGCGCGCTGCTCGAGGATGGCGCGGAGGTTCTTCGCGTTGTACGCGGGGAAGTGAATCTCCTGTTCGCACAGGGAGCTTTTGACCTTCGGCGAGAGGTCGTCGCGGAACGAGAAGTCGTTGGAGATGCCGATGAGACCGACTTTGGCCGCGTCGAGGTTCCCGTTGGCCCGCGCTCGCGGGAGTTGATAGAGGATGCTGTCGTCGTTGACGTGGTCGATCTCGTCGAGAACGATGATTATCGTCCCGCCGCAGTCGTCGAGCTCCTGCCAGAGCATCTCGTAGACGGATCCGAGCGGGTAACCCGTCGTGCTAATCTGGTTCGACTCCGACCGGAACTCGTTGACGAGTCGGGTCGCGATCTGATACGAACTCGTGAGTCCGTCGCAGTTCAGGAAGACGACCCTGAGGTCGATGTCGTCGTAGTGACTCGCGTCCTCGCGGAGGTGCCCGAGTAAGTACCGCGACGCGGCGGTCTTGCCGACGCCGGTCTTCCCGTAGAGGAAGATATTGTTGGGCTGCTCGCCGTTGATAACCGGTTGCAGCGCAGCCTGGAAGGTACGGAGTTCCTCGTCGCGCCCCACGAGTTCCTCGGGTTGGTAATCCTCGCGGAGGGCGTCCCGGTCCCGATAGATCTCGGTGTCCCGCTCGAATAGGGGCATACTATCACGGTTCGACCACTTCGTTGATAAAACCACCGCGTCCGGAGTGTCCGCTGTTCTCGTGTTTTATATACTCGGGCGGGGACACACCCCCTCCACTTTGTCCGCTGTTCTGGGAAACGAAGGTAACAGGTGGAACAACTGGACGGAGCCGCGTGTTCTGATATAGAGAAAGATTTAATATACAATAGATTAAACTAACTCCGTAATACAGACAATAATTATAGTTGTATGGGAGCTGTGTGAGGACGGCCACTTTCATTCGTATTCTAACGTTCCTGAACTAACTTGGTTGATAGGGACCCGACAGTAGGGGACCGGCTCACGGCGACGGGGGGTACCGTCTCACACCGAGAACAGCGGACAAAGTGGTGTGAGTGTTCCCCGTTTTCGCACCGCCTCGTCCCTACGTTCACACGCACCGAGAACAGCGGACAAAGTGGTGTCCGTGTCAACCACTAACCGACGAACGGCAATCCAATTCCAATCAACCACTCTCAGGTAATACCCACGGAACGCGTACTGAAGCGATTACCACACAAACGCGTCGTTAGTTCTCACACGACGGGGTCGACCCGACTGCTTCGCTCGCCTGCTCACCCGAACACCCGTTCTCTCGACTCTCGTTCCTCGCTCCGCTTGACTCCTATGAACGCTCTGAGAGAGAACACGTGACCGAGAAGGACGTGGACAACCGCGGCGGTGATAGCGGTGATACTGTGGCGGTGACTCAGTCTACCGATACCTCGTCTACCGACGATATCTGTCCTCCGTGGCTCGGTGGAACCTCGCGACTCGGAGAAAGCGTCTTTGCAGGGGCCGAGACGACGAACAACTGCGGACATAGTGGTGTTACTGGGGAATCCTCGAACCCCCGCGACGCGTCCGAACGCTTCAGCGACGACTCGGCGATGACCGACCGCGACCGGTATCCCAAAATGAGGCCTCGAGCGAAACCACATGGTGTGTGACCGCGAACCAACCTCTACCGGCGGCCAATCTGTCGGAAAACAGCGGACAACGTGGTGTTCGAAACCGCCGCCACCGCGATTTCAACGTCATGACATTTGGTATCACGAGTATCCGATAAGTTATCCGTCTCCGGGTCCGAGCAAAAACGTGAGTGAAAATCAAGGGCGTCGAAACCTTCGAATGCCCAACGACAACGAGCTGTTCGCAGTCGTCACAGAGCACAACGGTGGCAATCACGTCCGAGTCCGCTGTGAAGACGGAAAGAACCGCATGGGCCGCATCCCCGGCCGCATGAAGTACCGCACGTGGATCAACGAGGGCGACGTCGTGCTCGTTGAACCGTGGGACTGGCAGGACGAGAAAGCCAACATCGAATGGCGATACACCGGCGAGGACGCGGACCAGCTCCGGCGCGAAGGTCACATCCAGTAATCATTTTCTCCGAAAGGAGAGTTTATCTCGCCTGACGAACCAGCCGTGGCTCTCCGATAGCCCCACGTTTTCTCTCCAGCGATTCTCCGTTAGTACCGATGGAACAGAACAGCGGACATAGTGGTGTTGCTCTCGTCGCGCCCGGCAAAATAGAACGAAGGCGCGAGCGCGAACCGCCTGCCGGAGGTCCGCTCGTTTCGCCCCCGCCTCACTCGAACACGTCGACGAATCGCGGCGCCGAAAGTGTCTGAAGGTCCTCCGGCGTGAGTCGGAACACCGCCTCGGGCGTTCCCGCGGCGGCCCAAATCCGGTCGAACGACTCGAACGTCGGGTCCGCGAGGACGGGACAGTCGGTTGCGTGGCAGGTCGGCGGCACGCCGCCGATGCTCCAGCCGGTCGCCTCCTTCACCTCGCCGGGGTTGGCGCTTCGAACCGAGCCTTGTTCGACGCCGAACTCGGAGGCGAGCGTGGCTTCGTCGACGCGGTTCGCGCCGCTCGTGAGGACGACAACCGTCTCGTCGCCGACGCGCATCACGATGCTCTTGACGATTTGGGCGACGTCGCAGCCGACGGCCGCGGCCGCGTCGTCGGCCGTCTTGGTTCCCTCCGGAAACTCCTCGATAGTCACTTCGAACCCGTGAGAATCGTGTACTTGGTCGGCGAAATTGCGTGCCGTGGGATGCATACTCAGGGGTACCCCCTCGCCGGATATGAACGTTCGCTGACGAGGCAGATTCTGCGAGGGAGTCAACGACCGCACGCGAATCGCGTTCTCGACACCCCCGCGAGCTACGGAGCTACCACTCCCCGTCGAGTCCGTCGCGAAGCGCCGCCACGTCCGACTCGTCGTTGAAGTTGTGGAACGACGCGCGGACCGCGTTCGGCTCGGGGAGCGTCCGGACGACCACGCCCGCCGACTTGAGACGCTCGACCGTCCCCTCCGGGTCGGAGACTTCGAACGAGACGAGTCCCGATTCCGGGTCGTGAGGGCTCAACAGCCGTCCTTCTGGGACGTCCTCGATGAATCGGCTCGCGAGATTGCGAATGTGCGCTTCGGTCCGGTCGAGACCGATGCGCTCGGCGATGCCGATAGCCTCTCGGAGCGCGACGTGCGGGGCGGGGTTGGTGGTTCCGACCTCGAAGCGCTTGGCTCCCGCCGCGAAGTCGAGCCCGTCGGCGTTCGGCTCCGTGACGCCGCGGTAGCCGACGGCGTGTGGCTCGATTTCCTCCGCGATTTCGCGCCGGACGTAGAGGAACCCCGCGCCCCACGGCCCGAGCAGCCACTTGTGGCCCGCGCCGGCGACGATATCTGCTCCCCAGTCTTCCACGTCGACGGGATACTGGCCGAACGACTGGACCGCGTCGACGACCGACAGCGCGTCGGCGTCACGGGCGATGTCGGCGAGTTCGCGCACGCGGAGCCGCGTCCCGTAGTTCCACGTCAGGGCGCTGAAACAGACGAGTTTGGCGTCGCGGACGGCGTCGACGTACTGATCCATATCGAGCCGCCCCGCGTCGCTCTCGACGACGCGGACCTCCACGCCCTCGCGTTCGAGCCGCCGCCACGGGAGGATGCCCGCCGGGTGTTCGAGGTCGGTACGGACGACGACGTCGCCCGGTTCCCAGTCGAGTGCGGTGGCGATTCGGTTGATACCGTCGGTAGTGCTCTGGGTCAGCGCCACCTCCTCGGTCTCGGCACCGATAAACGCGGCCACGTCCTCGCGGACGGCCTCGTAGGCGTCGAACGCGGTCGGGTAGGGGCCGTCGTCGCCCGGCGAGTCGTACTCGTGGTATTCGAGGAACTCGGTTGCCCGCTCCACGATGGGGCGCGGGCTCGGGCCGTGCGCGCCGGTGTTGAGATACGTGACGTCGTCGAGGGCCGGAATCGTCGTTCGGAGTTCGTCGGGTGTCATAGTGCGTTATCGGGTGTCATCGCGAGGTATTCTCTCGTCGTCCGCGTCGCGAAGGAGTCGTGCCTGCTGGTGACACGCCCGTCGAATCAAACGTTCTGGTACCACTATCGAATTGCCGCAACAGCTCGTCGGGGAGTCGGGCGTACACCTCGGCGTTGCCGGCGAGCGCCCCGACCGTGGTGAACTCGTCGGCCGCGTGAGCCGTCTCGGTTCCCAGACCGAACTCGATGGTCGGGATGCCCGCGTTCCGCATCCGTTTCGCGTCGCCGCCGCCGGTCGCGCTCCGGCGGTACACGCGCCCGCCGGTGACGCCCTCGGCGACCGAGCCCACGGCGTTCGCCAGCGGGCCGTCGGGGTCCTCGAACGTCCCGACCGACCAGTCCGCGTCGACAATCTCGACACCGTCGTGACTGGCGACGATCTCCCGAACGCCGTCGAGTACCGTTTCCGTGTCGACGCCCGCAGTCACGCGAATGTCGAGTTTCGCCCGCGCCGCGGCGGGGACGACGTTCACTCGGTCGCCGCCCGACAGGACGCCCAGATTGACCGACGGTCGTTCGAACAGTTCCCGCGCCGCGTCCGCGCCGAACCGCGACGCGTAGTACTCCGCGGACTCCTCGACGAGCGCCCGGACCGCGGGGTCGAACTCGAACCGCCTGTCCCCGAGTACGGATTCGATGTCGCTT
Source organism: Haloferax sp. Atlit-10N (assembly GCF_003586325.1). NCBI lineage: Archaea > Methanobacteriati > Methanobacteriota > Halobacteria > Halobacteriales > Haloferacaceae > Haloferax > Haloferax sp. Atlit-10N. The sequence continues at coordinate 165,578 of NZ_PSYX01000005.1, read as the reverse complement.
ACTGCGCGGTAGAGGCGGTGAATCGCGTTCTCACCGAGCATCGGTCGGGAGCCGTGGGCGGCGGTCCCCGTCGCTTCGAGCTCCAGCCAGATGCTCCCGCGGTCGGCGACGGTCACCGAGTGTCGGTCTCCTTCGCAGGTCGTCTCGCCGATGACGCAGGCGTCGGCCGAAAGCCCGCGCCGGTCCAGCAGCGTCGGCAACCCCGCCTCGCCGGCGACTTCCTCGTCGCTGACGAACGCGAACACGAGGTTCGTCGCCGGCACCACCTCGGTTTCGACGTACGCTCTCGCCACCGCGAGCATCGCGGCGACTGCGCCTTTCATGTCGGTCGCGCCGCGCCCGTAGAGCCGGTTTCCCTCCCGCTCGCCGAGCGGGTCGCGCGTCCACTCGTCAGCCTCGAACGGGACCGTATCGAGGTGCCCCAACAGGACGAGCGTCCGGTCTGTCGCTCCCGGGAGCGTCGCCACGACGTTCGGCTTCGTCGGGTCCGAGGCGACGCGCTCGGTCTCGATACCGAGTTCGGAAAAGAACGATTCGACCCACGACGCGAGTTCCCGCGTGTCTCCCGGCGGATTTTGCGTGTCGTGGCCGACGAGCGTCGCCGCGAGGTCGACGATGTCCTCGCGGTGCTCGCGGAGGTAGACGACGGCGGGCGGGTCGTTGGGCATGGGGTCTCTGCCCGAGCGTACGCTCCGCGGACGGGTAAATTTGTGCTATAAATACAATACTATCGGTGCGAGGTGGATGTCTCTCCGTGGGATGGTTCCGAAAGAAATCGTTGTTCCGAATCAGAGGCGGTGGGGCTCGTCGCCGATTCTACCATCAGGCGTTGTAGGTCCACTTCTGCAGGGTCGCAGAGTTAGAGCCGGATTCAGAGGTCCAGACGACGCGGTAGGTCTCACCACCGGAGAGGGGAGAGGACGAAAGGTCAATGACTAAGTCATCACCCGCTTGGATCTTGTCGTCAGTTTCGTCCCAGCTCGTATCCGTCGTTCCGTCAGTTACGACGATACGCGCTTCGTCAATTGCAGTTCCGCTTTCATGAGTGATTGTCAACTCTTCGGACCCACTAGTTGAATCGTAGTTGAAACTGAAACTCGCCTGCGGGGCGGTGTCGCCGACTTGGTCGCCCAGGCCGAGGACGAAGGTCCCGATGACGGCCGCGAGGATGACGGTAATCGCGACCATGAGGATGACGCCGATGACCGGCGAGACTGCACGGGACTCAGTAAACATTGTCTTGATTTGCATAGTTGTTTCTCCTAGGTGTGCCGGACGAGAGGCGACCGTTGAGAAAAATGTGAGTCAGTCCTCGAACGCTTGCCTGCTAACCTAACAGATTCCCTGACGTTCTCTGAGGATATAAACTAGTATTGAGAAGACGTTTCACGTATCATGCGTGATCCGTACCAGAATCGGAGATAGATGTCGCTCTCGGGGTAACATCCGAAAAAAATTGAGGTTCGTTGGCTGTGACGCTGCGGACCGTTCAGGCGTTGTAGGTGTACTTCTGCAGGGTCGCAGAGTTGGAGCCCGATTCGGAGGTCCAGACGAGGCGCACTTCGTCGCCGTTGTCAACGTCCGTGAGAGTGACGGTAGCGCTGCTTCCTGCCTTCACATCCGTACCCGCGAACGCATCGGGGTCGTCCACAGTAAGGCCAGACCCAGCGATGGTCAGCAGATCTCCATCGATGGCATCACCACTTTCGTGGGTGACGATGAGATCGCCGCTCGTTTCGTTGTAGTCGAAGCTGAAGCTCGCCTGCGGGGCGGTGTCGCCGACCTGGTCGCCGAGACCGAGGACGAACGTCCCGATGACGGCCGCGAGGATGACTGTAATCGCGACCATGAGGATGACGCCGATGACCGGCGAGACTGCGCGTGATTCGCTAAGGAATTTCTTGATATCCATTGTTCTACCCAGGACCGGCCTCAGACCCACCTCGTGCCCACCACACGGGACTTCGAGCGGCCACATGTTCCGGCTCCTGTTGGCCTTTCGTATGTTCCGGATATATTTAATTTCGCAGCGACTTACCGGTCTATTCGAGCGGTTAGGACGCTCCTAACGGCTGAATTCTGGATTTAAGCCGTTCAATCCCACCTGCATACCATCGGCGGGTACCTCCGGTGGTGAACCGCTGCTCTGACGCTCTCCCCCTCGGATTCGCTCCGCGACCCGCACGGCGCGTCCGTCCGAACCGTGTCACACCCGAGTTTCTGCGGACACGGTGGTGTGGGTTCGGCCGGTCGTCGCCGCGGCGCGCGCGTTCGCACGCACCGGTGACGGTCGTGAGAACGCTGAAACGCAGAAAAAACTCGCTGAACGACCTACTGCGTGGCGTTCCAGAATCGCGGCGTCGACTCGAAGTCTATCTCAGCGTCGGAAGGCGCGCGCTCGTAGAGCGCGTCGTGGACGGCCTCGTAGGCCGCGCGCGGGCCCTCCTGTGCGAGTTTCGGGTGGTCGCGGGTGTCGAAGACGACGCGCCACGTCCCGTTCGTGAGATGAAGCCCGAGGATGTACTTCCCGCGGACGTTCACGACCAGTTGGTAGGCGTGCTGAACCGTCTCGCCGTCGCGTTCGAGGTTGTAACCGCGGACGGCGACGGCCTGCTGAATCGCCTCTTTCGTCTCGAGTTCGGCGACGAACGACTTGGGGACGGCCCGTCCGGGGAGCGATTCGACGAACGGTTCGCTCACGGCCGCACCACCTCGCATCGCGTGCCTGTCGGTTCCATCGTACCCTATCTGGGCGGCCCAGCGGGTATATGCGATACGGTCTCTGCTGGGCGACGGGGCCCCGACCCGCGTCGCGCCTCGCGAGCGCGCACGAGAAGCACTACCCAGTGGACCGAGACGGCGGCGCGGCAAACCCGGGTCGGTGTCGGCCGGTCGCCGTCTGCCGACCGTGGTTCGAACGAAGCGCCTTTGACGCTCTGCGCGCGCAGACGAACCGTGAACACCAACGCGCACCACGTCGGTATCACCGTTCGTGACCTCGATTCGACGCTCGAATTCTATCGCGATGCGCTCGACCTCCCGGTCGTCTCCCGCTTCGAAGTCGGCGGCGAGGAGTTCGCCACCGCCGTCTCCGTCGACGGCGCATCGGCGCGGTTCGCCCACCTCGACGGCGGCGACGTACGCATCGAACTCGTCGAGTACGACCCGGTCGGAGCCGACACCGACGAACCGACGCTCAACCGCCCCGGGGCGACCCACCTCGGCCTCTCGGTGGACGACGTCGACGCCGCGGTGGCGGAACTCCCGTCCGACGCCGAGACGCTCAGTGAACCGCAGACGACCGAAAGCGGCACGCGAATCGCGTTCGTCCGCGACCCCGAGGGAAACCTCGTCGAACTTCTCGAAACCTGAATCGGACGCTCGACCCGACGGGCGTCACCTCTCGGCTAGTCGGGCTTGTGGTATCTGATCAATCGCGGGGTGCGCGGTCACTCCTCGCTCGGGAACCACGTTCGCGGTCGCTCCGCTCCGACCGGCAGTTTCAGCGTCACGGCCGTCCCCCCGAGGGGAGACGGTTCTAACTCCATGCTTCCGCCCGCCTTCTTGACGACCCAGTGGACCAGCCACAGCCCCATCCCGGTCCCGTGTTCGAGCGGCGTCTCCTCGCCGCGCTTGATGACTCGCCACTCCTCGTCGGGGATGCCGGGCCCGTCGTCGGCGACCCGGACGACGAGCTTCGAGTCGTCGTCTTCCGTTTGGTACACGTCGATGTGGACCGTCTCGCCGCCGTGTTTGAGCGCGTTCGCGATCAACTCGTCGAGCGCCGCGCCGACGCGGCTGTCGACCCGTGCGAAGAGCCCCGTTTCGATGTCCGTTCGTATCGTCGCCTCGGGATACGTCGATTCGGCTCGCGACACGGCGGACTCGACGAGCGCCGAGACGCGCCGCGGCGTCGCCTCGGATTCGAGGGCGTCCGAGACGGTCTGGGCCTTCTCCGAGAGCGCCACGAGTTCGCTCGCCGCTTCGACGATGGTCTCGGCGGCGTCGGTGAGGTCCTCGTCGGTGACGCCGGCCGCGTTCCGGCGAATCAGCTCCGCGTAGCCCTCGATGACGTTCATCCGGTTTCGGAGGTTGTGCCGGAACATCCGGTTGAGGACGCCGAGCCGTTGTCTGGTCAGCTCCGACTCGGTGATGTCCGACTGGATGGCGACGTAGCCGTGGATGTCGTCGTCGCTCGCGATGGGTGCGATAGTCTGTATCGCGGTGTAGAGCTCACCGCTCTTCCGACGGTCGATAATCCGCTCCCGCCACGTCTCGCCGGACTGGATGGTCCGCCACAGCCGGTCGTAGTACGCGTCCGGCATCTCGCCCGAACTGAGAATCGACGCGGGCTCGCCGACCGCCTCCGCGGCGTCGTAGCCGGTCGTCTCCTCGAACGCCGGGTTGACGTACGTAATCTCCCCGTCGGGCGTAGTGAGGTAAATCGCGTGCCCCGCCCGTTCGACGGCCTGCTCGAACTCGCGGAGGCGACGCTCCCGTCGCCGTTGGTCGGTCACGTCGACGAAGACGCCGACGATTTCGACGGGCTCGTCGTCGGCGTCGCGGACGACCGCCGTCGAGAGCCGAAACCCCCGGAGGTCGCCGTTCGAGCGCCGTCGCTCGACCGAAACGTCCGACAGGCCGTCTTCGTCGATGGTCCGCCGGATAATCTCCTCGCTGTTTTCGCTGTTCTCGCCCGCGCTGTAGGGGAGCGGCTCGCCGAGCACCTCGTCGCGCTCCCAGCCGAACGCCTCCGTGGCGGCGTCGTTCCACCTCGTTACGCGCCCCTCGGGCGTGACCGCGATAATCGGAACCGGGGACGCGGCGACCACGGTTCGAAGCTGGTCCAGCGACGAACGAATCGACGCCTGTTGGCGCTCGATTCGCCGGTCTTTCCGGGAGGCGAGCGCCCAGACGAACGCGGTTGAGACGGCGACGAAAACCAACCCCTTGACGAGTTCGGCTTCGGGGGCCGGGGGCGCACCCAGCGTGGCCGACAGGAGTAACTCGCCGCCGAGGATGCCTGCGGTCCCGAAGCCGAGGTACGCCAGCGCCATCGTGCGGGCGTCGAGACCGTCGAACGGCGAGTCGTTCATCGTCCGAACGGAGCGCGAGCGGAGATATAAACGTGGTGCGGGAAACCGGCAGTTGATAACGACGGCACCACCCCTCGAAACCCGACGCGGAAGCGCAACCGACATTGGCACCGGGCCGCTAGCTGCGGTAACTCGACCGCTTCGCGGAGACGCGCGGCGGTCTCTCACCATGAGCCGACGAGACGCTATCGAGACACCATGAAACGACGCGACGCCATCAAGACGCTCGGAATCGGTGCTATCGCCGCCACCGCGGGGTGTCTCGGCGGGTTCGAACGGCAGTCGGCGTGGCGCGACCCGCCGCTCGTCGAGGACCGTCCGGCCGCGGTCTACCTGCCCGCCATCACCGAGGGGATGAAGATGTACGGGAAGACGACGGCCGGTCCCTACGGCGTCGCGCTCACCTACTCGTACCCCCACCGCTTCTGGACCGCCGCCGGTTCGGAACTCGGGAAGACCGTCGTCGAGGCCGACGACTCGATTCACCTCATGGCGTCGCTGTGGGACGCTGAGACGGGGACCGTCCTCCCGCTGGACGCCGGCGTCTCCATCGAAATTCTCCGCGACGGCGACCTCGTGAGCGAGGAGGTCGCCTACCCGATGCTCTCCCAGCAGATGGGGATGCACTACGGCTCGAACTACGTTCTCGACGGCGAGGGCGACTACGAGGCCCGCGTGCACATCGGCGGCACCTCGCTTTCCCGAACCGGCTCGTTCGTCGGGCGGTTCGACGCGGCCGAGACGGCGACGTTCGAGTTCGCCTTCGAGACGGACGACCTCTACGACGTGGAACTGCGTCGGCTCGGCGACGATGCCGGGTCGCGCGGCGCGGTCTCCGCGATGGAGATGATGGGTGTCCCGACCGGGAAAGCGCCCGCCGTCGACGACCTCCCCGGTCGCCACCTCGGCCGACGGACGAGCGCCGACGCCCTGTTCGACGCCCTCGTCGTCGACGACGGTTCCCGGTTCGGCGTCGACGGCTCGTACCTCTACGTCTCGGCGCGGACCCCGTACAACGAGTTCGTCCTGCCGATGATGGGCGTCAGAGCCACGCTCGAACGCGGCGGAACCGCGGTGCTCGATGGGGCGCGACTCGACCGGACGCTCGACCCCGACCTCAGTTATCACTACGGCGTGGGGGTCGACGGCGTCGAATCCGGCGACTCGCTGACGCTCTCGGTGGACGTGCCACCACAGGTTGCGCGCCACGACGGCTACGAGACGGCGTTCATGGAGTTCGAATCGATGCGGTTCGACGTCTGAGGCGTCGCCCCGCCGCTGTCGCGCGTCTCGCTGCTCGCACTCGCGGCCCGCCGCCGGCCCCGGCCCGTTCGATGTCAACGGCGCGAACACCCGCGATAGAAACGTTCAGAAGCCACCCTCCCCGAACTTCGAGTGACTATCGGATGACCACGGACACCGACGCGACGCGCGACCGCCACACCTGCACAGCGTGCGGCGAGGCGTATCCGACCGAGCGACTGCTGGTCCTCCACCGGGGCGCGAGACACCCCGACGACCTCGACGCCGGGGAGGTCGAGGCGTACCGCGAGGCGTACTACGAGGAGGAAGACGAACTCAAGTCGTTCCGCATCCGCGCGCTCGGCGTCCTCGTCCTGCTGTACTTCGGCTTCCTCATGCTGTTTATCGTCTTCGCATCATGACCCGACTCCGACCCCTCTCCCTCAGACGATTCGGTCTCGGTCTCCTACTGGCGAGCCTCCTGTCGCTTCTCGCCGACCCGGCGGCCGCGAGCAACGCCGCGGTCGGCCTCGCGGGCGCGTCGGAGGACAACCTCGCGGTCCCGCAGTGGCTCTATCTCGCCACCGGCGGCGCGACCGTCGGGGCCTCCGCACTCCTCGCCAGTTTCGTCACCGACCGCCGGTTCATCGAGCGCGTCCACCTGTGGCAGACCGGGTCCGAAGCGGGTATCTCAGACAGCGTCCTGCGCGCCCTGCGGGTCACGGGTGGCGTCCTCGGCCTCGCGCTCCTCGCACTCGTGGTCTATCTCGGCTATACCGGCCCGCAGGTCCCGACCGTCAGCTTCGCCGTTATCGTCGTCTTCGCGGGACTCCGCGCCGGATACACGATGTTCTCGTACCTCGTCGCCGACACGTGGCGCGCGCTGAACCCGTGGCGAACCGTCGTCTCGGCGGTTCCGAACGGTTTCGTCTCGTATCCCGAGCGACTCGGTCGCTGGCCGGCGGTGGCTGGGATTCTCGCGCTCGTCTGGGTCGAGACCGCGACCGACGTCACGACCCGGCCGTCGGTTCTCGCGACCGCGCTCGTCGCCTACTCGGTCGTCACGCTCGCCGGTGCGGTCGCCGTCGGCGCGGACACGTGGTTCGACAAGGTCGACCCCGTCTCCGCCTTCCTGCACTTCTACGGCCGCGTCGCACCGGTTCGGCTCGACGACGACGGCCTCTCGTTCCGCCTCCCGGGGATGCGACTCGTCACCGACGACGACCTGACGGACCTCGGCGACGTGGCCGTCGCGGTCGTCCTCGTCTGGGAACTCACCTTCAGCGGCTTCGTCACGACCGAGCAGGGCGCGGCGGCCATCCGGTCGCTCGCGGGCGTCGGGCTTCCGCCGCTTCTCGTCTACGGACTGCTCTACCTCGGCGGCTTCGCGGTCTTCCTCGGCCTGTACGTCCTCGCGGCGCGGGTGACCGCCCGCCGCATCGACACCTTCGAGACGCCGCTCGACCTCGCGGTCAAATTCGCGCCCTCGCTGCTCGCGATCGCCGCCGGCTATCACCTCGCGCACTACGTCGGCTTCTTCGTCTCGCTGTCGCCGATGCTGGTGGGGGCGTTGTCGTCGCCGCTGTCGTCGCCGGCGAACCCGGTCGTCCTCACGCTCCCCGCGTGGTTCGGCGGGTTGAACGTCGCGTTCGTCCTCGTCGGCCACCTGCTCGCGGTGTGGGTGGCGCACTCGCAGGCCTACCGGACGTTTCCCAGCCGACTGCAGGCCGTCCGGAGCCAGTTCCCCTTCGTCGCCGTGATGATTCTCTACACGGTTCTCAGCCTGTGGCTCATCTCGCTGCCGACGGCGAGCCCGCCGTTCCTCTAATTATTAACCCAGTTCGATTGAGTTGTGAAATTGCAACAGTAACACCCCGGTTACTAACAGGTGAATTATTAACCTGTCCCTGACTACTGCCGAGTATGAGCGAACACGACGGACGCAAGCCCGCCCCCGACGACGAGGCGGACGCGTCCACTAACCCGCCAGATGGCGACGGATGCGGGTGCGACGACGCCTGCGGGGTCGAGGGTGCGTCGGAGTCGAGGGCGGCCGGCGAGACCGGGGGCGACGACTCCGCCGGTGGGCCCGCCGATTCGACCCGCGCGGAGTTCTCCGTGCCGGATATGGACTGCGCCTCCTGTGCGAACAAGGTCGAGTCCAGCGTCCGGAAACTCGACGGCGTCGGCGACATCGACCCGCGGGCGACGACCGGCCGACTCGTCGTCGAGTACGACGCCGACCGGACCACGCCCGACGACATCCGGGGCAACATCGAGGGCGCGGGCTACGCCGTCGAAGACGGCCCCTCGACCCGCGAGGTCTCGTTCACCGTTCCGGACATGGACTGCGCCTCCTGCGCCGGAAAGGTCGAAAACGCGCTCAACGGTGCGCCGGGCGTGCTGTCGTACGAGACGCGCCCGACGACCGGAACCGCTGTCGTCACGCTCGCGGCCGACGCGGACCTCGATTCGGTCGTCTCGGCCATCGAAGCCGCCGGCTACGAGGTCACCGGAACCGACGCCGACGAGGCGGACACCGACGCCGACGCTGACGCCGGCGGGGACCGCGAGAGCGTCTGGCGCAGCACGCGCGCGGTGAAAACGTGGATAAGCGGCGGCTTCCTCGCGGCGGGCATCGCCGCGGAGTACCTACTCGGGCTAGAACTCGTCGTCGCGAGCGTCCTCGGCGTCTCGTTCACGGTCGTCGAACTGCTCTACATTCTCGGGGCGGCGCTCGGTGGACAGGCCATTCTCCGCAACGGCTACTACTCGGCGAAGAACCGCAGTCTCGACATCGACTTCCTGATGTCGGCGGCGATTCTCAGCGCCGTGACCGCGAGTCTCATCTCCGGGCCGACGAGCCTCTACTTCGAGGCCGCGACGCTCGCGTTCCTCTTCAGCGTCTCCGAACTGCTCGAACGCTACTCGATGGACCGCACGCGCGACTCCCTCCGAGAGCTGATGGACCTCTCGCCCGACGAGGCGACGGTCCTCCGCGACGGCGTGGAGACGGTCGTTCCCGTCGAAGAACTCGACATCGGCGACGTGGTCGCCGTCAAGCCCGGCGAAAAGATTCCCGTCGACGGGACGGTCGTCGCGGGCGACAGCGCGGTCAACCAGGCCCCCATCACCGGCGAGTCCGTCCCGGTCGACAAGGCCGAGGGCGACGAGGTGTTCGCGGGCACCGTCAACGAGGCGGGCTACCTCGAAGTCCGCGTCGAGTCCGCCGCGGGCGACGACACCCTCTCGCGCATCGTCTCGATGGTCGAGGACGCACAGGCCAACAAGACCGAACGCGAGCAGTTCGTGGAGCGCTTCTCGTCGTACTACACTCCCGTCATGGTCGTCGTCGCGGTCGCGGTCGCGGCGATACCGCCCCTCGCGTTCGGCCTCGACTGGGTGACGTGGTTCGTCTACGGCATCACGATGCTCGTGCTCGCCTGCCCCTGCGCGTTCGTCATCTCGACGCCCGTCTCGGTCGTCTCGGGCATCACGTCGGCCGCGAAAAACGGCGTGCTCATCAAGGGCGGCACGCACCTCGAAGCGATGGGTTCGATCGAGGCCATCGCCGTGGACAAGACGGGCACGCTCACGAAGGGCGAACTCACCGTCACCGACGTGGTCCCGCTCAACGGGAACTCCGAAGAGGACGTGCTTCGGTGCGCGCGCGGCCTCGAATCCCGGAGCGAACACCCTATCGGCGAGGCCATCGTCTCCCACGCCGAGGGCACGGGCGTCGCCGCCCGCGAGGTCGACGACTTCGAGAGCGTCACCGGCAAGGGCGTCCGCGCCGACCTCGACGGCGTCCCGCACTTCGCCGGTAAGCCCGGCTTCTTCGAGGAGCTCGGCTTCGACCTCGAACACGTCCACGTCACCGGCCCCGGCGAGGAGCTTTCGGCGGAGGTCCGACAGCTCTGTGACCGCCACGGCTGTCTCAACCTCGTCGAGGACACGATTCCGCGACTCCAGTCCGAGGGCAAGACGGTCGTCCTCGTCGGGACCGAAGACGACCTCGAAGGCGTCGTCGCCGTCGCCGACGAGGTCCGCCCGGACGCCCGCGAGACGGTCGCGAAACTCCGCGAGGCCGGCCTCTCGGTCGTCATGCTCACCGGCGACAACGAGGGGACCGCCCGCGCCATCGCCGAGCAGGTCGGCGTCGACGACTTCCGCGCGGGTCTCCTCCCGGAGGACAAGGTCGCCGCCGTCGAGGGCCTCCTCGACGAGTACGGCTCGGTCGCCATGGTCGGCGACGGCATCAACGACGCCCCGGCGCTCGCCACGGCCACCGTCGGCGTCGCCATGGGCGCGGCCGGCACCGACACCGCCCTCGAAACGGCCGACATCGCCCTCATGGCCGACGACCTCTCCAAGCTCCCGTACCTCTACGAACTCTCCCACCGCGCGAACGGCGTCATCCGGCAGAACATCTGGGCGTCGCTCGCCATCAAGGCCGTCCTCGCGGTCGGCGTGCCCTTCGGCTACGTCTCGGTCGCGCTCGCGGTCCTCGCGGGCGACGCCGGGATGACCATGGGCGTGACGGGCAACGCGATGCGACTCGCCCGGATTCGACCGGACGACTGAGGTTCACGGGACTCGTCGCCCCTCACTTCCCGATCTTCGCTCTCTCGCGGCCCGATTCGCGTATCCGTGTTACTTAGCAGCGTGACATCATCAACGCGTCCGCAATTCTTGCCGCATGAGAACCGGCTGGCTCGGTTTTACCGACGCCGCGCGTCAGAGACTGGCATGGAAGACGACGAGCGGACGCCACGCCGAGACGCGACCGACCGACCGACGCGGAGTCGGGATACCCGCGACACCGGCCGCACACGGAGACGGTTCATCTGGCTCACCGGGACCGCCGCGATGGCCGGATTGGCCGGCTGTTCCGGCGGCGGTGGCGGCGCGACCGAGACGACGACGGCGACAGCGACCACGACGCAGTCGTCGGGGTCGACCGGGGGCGTTCCCGAGGCGTACGCGACCGCCACGTCCCTCGACGGCACCCAGCGCAACCCCGACAGCCTCTCGTCGCAGGAGGCCGTCTCGTACCAAGACGAGCCGAAAGACGGCAAGCAGTGTTCGACCTGCCGGTACTACATCGAGGACAAAAACGGGGACGGCGTGGGCGCGTGCGCCATCGTCGCGGGCGAAGTCGCTCCCGAGGGGTACTGCGTCTCCTACGTCGAATACGAGGGGTAACGCTCCGAACCGCAGTCGCGGTCAGGAGTCGTCACCCGTCGGCCCGACGGCGCTCTGAATCCGACAGCGGATGGACTCTTCGACCCCGTCGCGCTCGACCGGGATCACCCACTTCTCGCCGCAGCCGAGGACGGTCACCATCTCGCCGTCCTGTCGGTGTTTCACCGAGACGAACACCTCGCCGCGCTCGGGGTCGTAGTCGACGAGTTCGACGAGCACGTCCTCGCCGGCGATGAGGAGGTTCTTCGCGCCGTCCAACTCGGTGACGTAGGACTCGGTGTTCCCGGTCGGGTCGGTGACGAACAGTTCGACGACCGGCACGTCCTCCCCGTCGGGGTAGCTCGCGTCGACTTCGAGCGCCCCGTCTTCGAGCCGGATGCCGTGTATCTCGACGAGCGACGCCGCGACGCCGAAGGTGTCAGCGACCTGCTGACGGAGGTCCCCCAACGGGATTCGAACCGACTCTCGAATCGTTCCCATGCCCGCCCCTACGAACGGGGGGTGTATGAGCGTGTCCGCTAGTCGTCGCCCCAGAGGGCGTCCGCGAGGCGGGACCCCGACGGGACGGCCTCGCGGAAGGGGACCGAGTCGAACGCGAGCGGCCCGTTGAGCGAGAGAAAGCCGAGTTCGCCCTCGGGCGCGCGGTCGAGGTTGGTCAGGAAGGCCACCTTTCGGACCGCCTCGACGCCCTCGACGGTCGCGTCGGGGTCGACCGACTCGTACAGGGCGGCGTGTTCCCGGACGTGCTCGACGCAGCGTTTCGTCGGCGCGAACAGCAACAGCGCGTGGACGCCCGGCCCCTCGCGGCCGAGTTTCGTCCGGATGGCGTGCTCGTCGTCCTTGTAGAAGTAGCGCTCCATGCGGCGGTACTGGCGGAGCACCTCGTTCGCGCCGGTGGCGTGGCGGACGGCGGCGTCGGCCTTGAGTTCGATGAGGTAATCGACCGGTTCGGGCGTCCGCACCCTGACGTACACGTCGGCGACGCCGCGGTTCCCGTAGTGGTCGTACGGCTCTTCGAGGTGAATCTCCACGTCGTCGAAGGCCGCCCGGAAGTGCTCGACCACCCGCGTCGCCAACTCGTCCTCGCGCATCTATCGGTCGAGACGAGGCGGCCGTCGGGGAAATGTCCCGCGGTTCGGCCGGCGGCGACCCGGCGCATCAGAAGGCACATACCGCTGGCGTTCGGTTGGGAAACCGACACATGTCCCTGCCGACCCGCAGACAGGTCCTCCAGGCTGGCGGCGCGTCCCTTGTCGCCGCGCTCGCCGGGTGTTCCGGCGAGGGGTCCAGTTCCAGTTTAGACGAGCCACACGGCCCCTCCCCGGACGCGCTCGTCACCGACTACGACGCCCTGACAGTTCGCAACGACGCCGAGACCGCCATCTTCCGGGACGCCGCCCGGGAAGACGAGGACACGGGGTCGTCGTATCTCGACGATTTCCTCGTCACCACCGACGAGGAGCGCGAGAACGTCGCGGTCGCAGCCGAACCCGACGGCATCGACGAGGCCCGCGCGTTCATCGACGAGACGGACCTCGACGAGCAGACGCTCGTCATCACCCAGCACCGGACGGACGCCTGCCACCGGGTGAAACTGCTGTACGTCACGAACCCGCCGGACAGCGTCGTCCACCTCGACTTCTGTCACCCGCTCCGCGCCGCCTCGGTCGAGTGCTCCGTGGACGACCGCCACATCGTCGCCTCGCTGATTCGACTTCCGTACTCGACGGACGAGTCGAGTTGGGGACACGGCGGCGGAAGCAGTTGTCGCCTCCCGCCGTCGCTCCGAACCGAGACGGAGGACGCCTGAGATGCCCCGGACGCGACGCGACGTGCTCGCCTCGCTCGCCGGGGTCGGCGTCGCCGGGCTCGCGGGGTGTACCGCGCTCGACGCGGGCGAATCCGAATCGGACGACCCGGCCCTCGACGCTGCGGGGCTCCGGCAGGTCAGGCAACTCGGGTCGCCGGCGTTCCCGGCCCGCGTTCCGGCCCCGATTGCCGATTCGTTCCTCGAACAGGGCCGCGCTCGCGCCCGCGAACTCCTCGATTCCTGTCCCGAGACGATGTCCCCGGAAGAGGTCCCGAACGAGGCGGTCCGGGACATCTACGCCGAGGCGTACGCGGACGCCGCCGAGGACCTCGCCCCCGCAGACGCCGACGAATCGCCCTTCGAGGCGCTTCGGGGACTGCGCTACGCTCGCGGGGCAGCGGCGATGGCGAAGGGGACCTACGACGCCGCCGTCGGCGACCTCACCGAATCGGACGTGCGTGACGAGGCTGAGGCGGTCCGCGCCGACATCGAGTCGTTCAGGCTCGGTACGCGGTATCTCGGCGACGAACCGGACCGGGCGCTCGTGGTGTACGAGGCCGTCGAGAACCTCGTCGCGGCCGCGGTCCGGTATCTCGACAACGCCGACGAGTACGGCCGCTACACCGACAGCGCCCCGCAGGTCGGCGAACTGCTCGACGCGGTCGAGTCCGCGCGGGCGTCGCTCGGCGGCGCGCGCCACGTCCGCGACCGCTATCTCGCGACGATTGCCGACCCGCTGGACTTCACCGACGCGTTCGAGTCGACCGCGTCCTCGCTCGTCGAGGTCGTCGCGGACCGCTTGGCCGAGTATCCCGAGGAGGGAGAGCTCGAGGCCGTCGTCGAGGCCGAAGGGTTCGACCCCGAGGAACTCGAATCCACGCCGGCCAAAGACCTGCTGATGGAGACCTTCATCGATTTCGGTTCGAACGTCCACACCGTCCCCGAAGCCCTCCGAAGCGGGCGATTCGCCACCGCGCTCGTGGGTGCACACACCGCCGAGACGCACCGCCGGGCGTTCGAGGACGCCGTCACGGCGGTCAAGCGAGGCCGGTACGAGTCGGTCGAGTCCGCGGCCGCGGTCAGAGACGCGAAACTCGGTGCGCTCGAAGCCCTCGAAGCCGCTCGGTCGGACGGGTCGAACCCGCACCTGACGCGGCGCGCGTTGGTCGATGTCGCCCACATGGTCGGCCGCGGCGACGACTACTTCCGCGACGACTACTATTCGGACGACGACCCCCGAGCGGCGCGAAACGCGCTCGCGCAGTACGCGACCACCGAGTTCGCCGCGCGCGAGACGCCTGATGTGAGCGCGTGGGTGCTCGGAACGCTCGCGGCCGAGCGCGGCGGCGTCCACCGCTGACGGGCCGTCTTCTTCGTTTTGGGCGCGTCCCCGCGAACTGTTGGACGGTATGCTACGGTCCGACTGCCGCGTCTCTGCATCGACTCTCGGAAACTCTCGAGACGACCGCTTCGATAACTCGTGGATGGCGAGTCATGGGGGCGCTCACAACTGGTTCATGCAACCCGCGCACTACTATCGCACTCGACCGAATCGAGCGCTCGATGGACGAACTCCGGGTGAGGTGCTACTTAGATAGCACCTCCTCCCCTCGGTGAAACGCGGGAGATTGGCAACGGTTGGGTGTCCTCCGTCGCAATGCTACCCAATCCGATAATAAGGCTTAATATTTGATGGCGGTTTGATTGTTATATGGCCGTCGTTAGCGTCTCGATGCCGGAGGAACTACTCGAGCGAATCGACCAGTTTTCCGAGGACCACGGATATACTGGTCGGAGCGAAATACTCCGAGAGGCGAGTCGGAACCTCCTCGGTGAGTTCGAGGACAAGAAACTCGAAGACCGCGAACTGATGGGCGTCGTAACCGTCGTCTTCGATTACGAGACGACGAGCGTCGAAGAGAAGATGATGCGACTCCGCCACGAGTACGAGGACATCGTTGCGTCGAACTTCCACAGCCACGTCGGGGGGCACCACTGTATGGAACTGTTCGTTCTCGAGGGGTCGCTCGAAGACATCTCGACGTTCGTCGGAAAAATCAGAGCGACGAAAGACACGCTTACGATCGATTATTCGGTGCTTCCGGTCGACGACTTCGGTCCGCTCGCGGATATGAGCTAATTTCGATTTTCACGGTTCGGATATTCTCCGGCTGGCATCTTCGCCCGCCTGCAGGCGGGGGAATTGCCACCGCAGTTGCTGGTCTCGTCGGCATCGCTCGTGCCCTCGCTGTCGACCCGGAGATTCTACTTATGGATGAACCGTTCGGGAGCGTCGACGCGCGGACGCGAGACCGCCTCCACGCTGAACTGCTCGAGATTTGGGCGCAGACCGAACAGACCGTCGTGTTCGTCACCCACGACATCGACGAGGCGGTGACGCTGGCCGACCGCGTCGTCGTGGTGGACGCCGACCCGGGGACCGTCCGTTCGAGCATCTCTATCGATTTAGAACGCCCGCGTCAACGAACAGCCCACGAGTTTGTCGAGTACGTCGCGAGAATCAGAGACGAACTCGGCAGTCCGGTAGACAGCAGCCACGAATAGCTCGGTGGTTGCTGCTGCGTCGTTACAACGCCGGTGAGCGTCCCGTCGCATGCTGTCGATGCGTGCGTTCCTCCCGTCGCTATTCGACGAGCTCGAACGGCGCGGCGAGTGCGATGCCCGCGCCGTGTTCGGAGAACCCCCAGTAGACGAATCGGTACGTGGCTGGAGTGTGTGTCGTACACCGTTCGAACGGGCCTGAAAATTCGTTCGCGCGGAGTCGCATTTCCCACCGGAGTTCTTCGCCGGGGTCCAGTACCCGCTGAGACGGCGACCACTCGTGTCCTTCAGGCACGCCGATGGAGTTCCGCCACGTGCCGTCAGACCCTAATCGCTGAATCATGTATCGCGGTTTGCCCAGCGTGGTGAGCGGGTCGCCGGACTCGTTTGTGAGTTTCGCCACCAGTTTCCCGCCAGTCGGGATCGACTGCGGCACGGTCAACGACGCATACCGAAGATAGTTCACTATCGACCGCTTCGCGAACGCGTCTCCGACGTCACGATACCCCGACGTACAGACCTGCTGTTCGCTTCCCGTAACGGCATCAAGGCACCCGGCGAGGACGGCTGTTCCGGTTGAACCGCCGAGTGTGAGAACCCGTCGACGCGAGAGGGGAGGGCTCATGACAGAACCATCCACACCTCGTGATGTATGTTTTTTGCCATTACTCTCGCAGTGGGTCAGCCGTTAGACCCGCAGGTACAGTGCGTGAGGAACTCCCAAGCCGACCAAAGCGTCGAGTCCTTGACGCTCCCGGATTCCGCGAGGGAGCGGTGTCGTCCGCAGGTCCTCTATGACAACACCTGAAACGAACGCGATATTAATACATTGTTCTATTATCCACTATCTCTATTATTCTAGAATAGAAATTTAACACATGACGATTGTAAGCACCTCGATGGCCGAGTGGCTCCGTGACGACCTCGATGCGTTCGCGGAAGAACACGGCTACAGCGGCCGAAGCGCGGTTATTCGTGAAGCGTGCCAGTCGCTCCTTGCGGAGTACGAACAGACTGACTACGAGGGTCAACAGGTCTTAGCGACGGTAACCGTCGTCTTTGGGTACGATAAACCGAAGATAGAGGGCCGAATGATGGAACTCCGCCACAAGTTCGAAGCGTCGATTCGGTCGAACTCGCACAACTGCCTCGGCGACAACGCGGGCTGCGTTGAGACGTTCGTCGTCGAAGCCGCTTACGACGATGTCTTGCGGTTCATTGCGACTGTCCGGGGGGCGGGCGAGTCAGTCTCCGTCGAATACACCCTCGTCCCGGTCGACGTGATGAGTGCCGAAGTCAGTGACTCGGACTCGTTTTGACTCGAAAGGGTTGGCGTCCTCTTCGAACTCGCGTAAGCACTCGTCGTTGGCCAAGGAAGTTAGGTGTCGGCGGGCGTACCACTCTCTCACAATGTCTGACGAACCATTCGTCGTCGTCGGCGGCGACGCCGCCGGACTCTCCGCCGCGAGCAAGCTCGCCCGCGCCAACGCCGACCGCGAGGTCGTCGTCTTCGAGAAGGGCCGCTGGGTCTCCTACGCCCACTGCGGCACGCCCTACTTCGTCAAAGGCGAGGTCGACAAGCTCACCGACATGCTCTCGCTGTCGCCCGAGGCGGCCGCCGACCGCGGTATCGACCTCCGGCGCGAACACGAGGTCGTCGCCGTCGACACCGACGAGCGGGTCGTCACGGTCGACGGCCCCGACGGGACGTTCGAACAGCCCTACGGCGACCTCCTCGTCGCCACCGGCGCGCGGGCGCTCCGCGAACCGATAGACGGCATCGACCTCGACGGCGCGTTCACGCTCCACGGGCTGGACGACGCGGCGGCGATTCGGTCGTTCCTCACCGACCCGAACGAGGCCTCGGTCGCCGACCTCGGCGGCGGCGGGTTCGTCGACGAGGCGCGAGCGGCCCGTTTCGGCGCGATGGAACCGCCCGAGTCGGTCGCCATCGTCGGCGGCGGGTTCGTCGGGGTCGAGATGGCTGAGGCCTTCACCGCCCACGATCTCGACGTCCATCTGTTCCAGCGCTCCGGACACGTCCTCAGCTCCTTCGGCGACGCCGTCGGCGAGCGGGTCGAAGACCACCTCGAAGACAATGGCGTCACGCTTCACCTCGGCGCGTCGGTGGAGCGACTCCGCGGCGACGACGCGGACCGGGTCGAGGCCGTCGTCTGCGAGGGCGACGAACTCGCGGTCGACGCGGCGATGGTCGGTATCGGTCTCCGCCCCAACTCGGACCTCGTCGCCGACGCGGTCGACCTCGGCGAAACGGGCGCTATCGCGGTCGACGACTACGGGCGGACGAGCGCGGAGCGCGTCTACGCCGCGGGCGACTGCGCCGAAATCGACCACGTCGTCACCGGCGAGCCGACGTGGAACACGCTCGGCCTGCCCGCGAACCGCGCCGGGCGCGCCATCGGCCAGACCGTCGCCGGCGACCCCGAACCCATCGGGACCGTCGCGAACACCTCGGTCGTGAAGGCGTTCGACCTCGAGTGCGGTCGCGCCGGCGTGACGGACCTCGACGAGGCGCGCGACGCGGGCTTCGACCCCGTCTCGGAGACCATCACCGCTGGCTCGCGGTCTGGCTACTACCCCGGGTCAGTCGAGACGACCGTCACGCTCGTCGCCGACCGCGACACAGGGCGACTGCTCGGCGGCACCATCGTCGGAGCCGACCGCGCCGCCGTCAGAATCGACACCGTGGCGACCGCGCTCGCCTCCGAGTTGACCGTCGCCGAAGTGGAGCGTCTCGACCTCGGCTACGCGCCGCCGTTCAGCCCCGTCTGGGACCCGATTTTGACCGCGGCGAAGGTCCTCCGCGGCTCGCTGTAAGCCGCGAGCGGTTCGAGATTCGAACCGAACAAAACGACTATTATCGATTGTGTGGTAACGATACGCTCACATGCTGGATATACCTCCAACAGAGCGCGGGAGTGTCGAAACGAAACCGACGCGGCCGACGAGTCCGGCGGAGTCGCATCGCCGACCGCCGAGCGGGGCGTGGTGTCGGTGAACGGCCGGGTCGCCACCGGACTGTTCGTCCTTCTGGGACTCCTCTGGGGGAGTTCGTTCGTCGCTATCGAAGTCGGTCTCGCGTACTTCCCGCCGCTGCACTTCGCGGCGCTTCGGTTCTTCCTCGCGGGGGTCATCGTCCTCGGCTACGCCGCCGTCTCGACCGACTACTGGCGGCCGCACAGCCGGACCGACTGGACGCTCGTCGGCGTCTCCGGCGGCCTCCTCATCGGCGCGCACCACGCGTTTCTCTACCTCGGACAGGAGCACGTCCCCGGCGCGGTGGCGGCCATCGTCATCAGCCTCGGACCGGTCCTGACCGCGCTGTTCGCGACGGGCATCCTCGGCGACCGCATCTCGCCGCTCGGCGTCCTCGGATTCGGCTTCGGCTTTCTGGGCGTCGGCCTCGTCGCCCAACCGGACCCGAACGCGCTCCTCTCCAGCGACGTGGTCGGCGTCGCCATCGTCTTCGTCGCCTCGGCGTGCTTCGCCCTCGGTGCCGTCCTGACGCGCCCCTTCTCGTCGGACATCCCGGCGCGAACGCTCCAGGCGTGGGCGATGCTGTTCGGGGCCGCGCTCCTGTCCGTCGCGGGCGTCGCCACCGGCGAGTCGCTCGCGGCTATCGAGTGGTCCGGCGTCGCCGTCGGATCGCTGCTTTATCTCGCCGTCGTCAGCGGCGCGGGCGCGTTCCTCATCTACTTCGAACTGCTCGGCCGGTTCGGCCCGACGCAGATAAACCTCATCGGCTACGTCGAACCCGTCTCCGCGACGCTCCTCAGTTGGGCCTTTCTCGGTCAACTCATCGACTCCGTGACCGCGCTCGGGTTCCTCTCCATCTTCGTCGGCTTCGCGCTCATCAAGCGCCGGGCGCTCGGCGAGTTGGTCGGGGGAGCGCGCGGTCGGTCTGCGGAGTGACGGTCGTCGCGTCCCGCGCTTCGCCCGCGGAACAACGGACACAAGTAGGCGAGCGAGCGAACACTCACTCACCATGCCCGCCGACTCCGTGCCGCCCGAGCAGAAAGCACAGATTGCGAACGCGGTCCGCGCGGCGCTCGCCACGCACGGCTACGCTCGACTGACGACGAAGAAGGTGGCCGCGGAGAGCGAAAAGAGCGAGGCGGGGCTGTACTACTACTACGACTCGAAAGACGAGATGATCGTCGCGTTCCTCGAAACGTCGGAGGACTACCTCGCGCGGACCCTCGACGAAATCGACGCGGAGGGGCCCGAAGAGCGCCTTCGAGCGGTCTGCGACATCCTCCTCGTCGACGAGGACGACCCGGCCGCCGCCGGCGTCAACATCGCCGTCATGGAACTCCTCTCGCACGCGCCGCACAACGAGACGCTCCGCGAACCGCTGCTCCGGATGGAGCGCCACACCCTCGACGTCATCGCCGACATCGTCCGCGACGGCGTCGAACAGGGCGTCTTCCGCGAGGTCGACCCCGAGGGAACGGCCGCGTTCGTCCTCTCGGCGACCGACGGCTACACCGGCTTTGCCCTCGCGCTCGGGATGGAGGGCGTCGGCGACGATCTCCGGGACTCGCTGTCGGCGTACATCGACTCGTTGTTGGTCGAGTGAGACCCGCCCGTCTGTTTCTGTCGTCCCCGCTCAGTCTGGCACTTATCTACCGAAACGGCCGTGAGTGGGTGGACGAATGTCTTTCGAAGGGTCGTGGTACCTTGACCCTCGGAAGGGTTATCCGTCGCCCGACCTTCGATTTGTTCGTAATGGCACACGGCAAAGTTGATTTCTTCAACGACACTGGCGGCTACGGTTTCATCTCTACTGACGACGGCGACCTCGACGACGACGAAGACGTGTTCTTCCACATGGAAGACGTCGGCGGCGAAGACCTCACGGAAGGTACCGAAGTCGAGTTCGACATCGAGTCCTCGCCCAAGGGCCCCCGCGCGGCGAACGTCGTTCGGCAGTAACACCGAGACGCGACTGCTGTTTGTAGCGGCAGACGACACCTCGACTTTTCAGACGATTACACGGCGAGCCGAGGCTCTCGACGGAGCCGACTGTCTCGGCCGTGGTTCGCTCCCCGCCTCTGAGTAAGTACTCACTCAGTAGATTTATATCGCTCCTCGAACGACTCGGTTCTATGCCGAGCCTACACAGCCTCCACGCCCCGCCAAATCGCACCGAGCGTCCGCACCCGTCAACCGCCTCCATCGAGGTTTCGCGATGACACTCGTCGAGGACGCGACGCTCGGCGTCCACATCCTCGCCGGATTCGCGGCACTGTTCGCCGGCTTCGGCGCGATAGTCACGAAGAAAGGCGGCCGTCGCCACCGTCGGGCGGGCCGGGTCTACGTCGCGGGGATGACCGTCGTCGCGGTCACGTCGCTCGTGCTGTTCGCCCTCGCGCCGACCCGCGGGCGGACGTTCCTCGCGCTCGTCGCGGTGTTCAGCTACTACTTCGTCTTCTCGGGCGACCGCGTCCTCTCGCGGAAGCGCCCGACCGACAGGCCGGAACTCGTCGACTGGGTCGCGGTCGGTCTGCTCACCACCGCCGGGGTCGGTCTCCTCGCCATGGGCGCGCTCCGATTCCTCGCCGGCGACAGTTTCGCCACCGTGATGCTCGTCTTCGGCGCGGCCGGTGCCGGCTTCGGCGTCCGCGACATCGCCGCCTTCCGCCGGGAGCGCGCGGAGTCACGCGAGTGGTTCTTCGAACACATCGGCCGCATGGGCGGCGGCTACATCGCCACCGTGACCGCCTTCTCGTCTGTCAACTTCGACTTCCTCCCGACCGTCGCCGCGTGGCTCTGGCCCACCGTCGTCGGCACGCCGCTCATCTTTGTGGCCATCCGGAAGTACAAACGCGGGTCGCCCGGCGCGGCCGCCTCGACCGCCGACTGACTGCGAACCGCGGGCGACCGCTCTTCTCTCCACCTTCCGACCGCTATCCCGACGGCCTCTCGCCGCGAAGTGTGACGGCGCTCGACGAATTCTGGGCTGACATTGAATAACAACAATGGACGATAGAATAACAGCACTTATTATCTCAAAGCAGCTTTCTAATAACATGCGAACGAAGACCCGACGCAGGTTCCTCGCGACAGTCGCCGGAAGCGCCGCCGTCGGCCTCGCGGGCTGTCTCGGCGGTGACGGCTCGTCCGATTCGACCGACTCGTCAGCCGAATCGGAGACGACGGCCACGGCCTCGTTCTTCGTCTTCGGCGACGTGGCCCGACACGTCGCTGGCGACGCCGCGTCCGTCGACACGCTCGTCCCCATCGGTCAGCACGGCCACGGCTGGGAGCCCGGCCCGGACGTGCAGGGCCGGGTACTCGAATCCGACCTGTTTGTCCACGGAATGCCCGGATTTCAGCCGTGGGCAGACGACATTCGGTCGTCGCTCGAAGCCGACGGGTCGGACGTCGCCGCGGTGGACGCCTCCGCGGACGCGGAACTCCACGAAATCGGACCCGACGGCCACGTCCACGACGACGAGTCCCACGACGAGGCGGAACAGCACGACGAAGAGGCGCACGCGAACGAGACACACAGCGAAGAGACCGAACACCACGACGAGACCGAACACCACGACGAGACCGAACACCACGACGACGAGCACGCCGAGGAGTCGGAGAGCTACGACCACGGCGAGCTCGACCCGCACTTCTGGCTGGACCCGACGCGGGTCGCCACCGCGACCGAGACGCTCCGCGACGCCTTCCAGTCGGTCGATTCCGAGAACGCCGACGCCTACGCCGCGAACGCCGAGTCCTACCGCGAGACGCTCTCGGAACTCGACGCGGCGTTCGAGGACGGCCTCGCCGCCCGCGACCGCGACGTGATTCTCGTCGCCGGCCACGACGCCTACGGCTACCTCTCCGACCGCTACGACCTCGAAATCGTCGCGCTCACCGGTATCTCGCCGGACGAGGAGCCGTCGCCGCGGGACATCGAGCGGGCGCAGGCGACCATCGAGAAACACGGCATCCGACACGTCCTCGCGGACCCGCTGGAGTCCGACCGCGCCGCACAGCAACTCGTCTCCGAGACGGACGCCGAGGACATGCTCCCGCTCACGCCGCTTCCCGGCGTAATGACTGAGTGGGAGGAAAACGACTGGGGGTACGTGGACATCATGCGCGAGGTGAACCTCCCGTCGCTCCGGACGGCGCTCGGCGCGCAATGACAGCCGTCTCGCTCAGCGACGTGGCCTTCTCGTACGGCGATGTACCCGTCGTCGACGGGGTTTCGCTCGACGTGCCCGAAGGTGAGTTCCTCGGACTCGTCGGCCCGAACGGGTCGGGAAAGAGCACGCTCCTGACGCTGATGCTCGGCCTCCAGCGACCGACCCGCGGTGAGGTGCGACTGTTCGACCGGCCCGCCCACGACTTCTCGGACGGCGAGCGCGTCGCCTACGTTGCACAGGACGTGACGGACGCGGCCCGCGATATGCCCGTCACCGTCCGCGAGGTCGTCCGGATGGGTCGCTACCCGCGGAACCTGTTCGGTCGCTTCTCTGCTGACGACCGCGAGGCGGTCGCCTCGGCGCTCGACCGCGTGGACATCGCGGACCTCGCCGACCGCCGGGTCGGGTCGCTCTCGGGCGGCCAGCGCCAGCGGGTCTTCGTCGCCCGCGCGCTCGCCGCGGAGGCCGACCTGCTCGCGCTCGACGAACCGACCGTCGCGCTCGACGCCGAGTCCCGCGAGGCGTTCTACGACCTCCTCGGCGAACTGAACGAACAGGGGATGACGGTCGTCCTCGTCGAACACGACATCGGCGTCGTCACGGCCCGCGCGTCCCGAATCGCCTGTCTCAACAAGCGGCTGTACTTCCACGGCGACCCCGACGACTTCGCCGACAGCGACGCGCTCGCCGCGGCCTACGGCGCGAACCAGCGCGTGCTCGACCACGACCACAGCCATCACCACGGCAACTCTCACGACTACCCGCACGACCACTCTCACGGTGACGCCCGCGACGAACCGGAGGACGAGTCGTGACCGGCCCCGTCGCGCTCGCGGCGACCGACCTCCTCGCGGTTGAGTTCTCCGCGGCCGGTTCACTCGCGCCGCTCCTCGTGGCCGACGCGTTCGCGGGACTCTTCGACTGGTTCTTGACGGCGGTCGTCGGCGGGGTGTTCTCGTGGCTCGCCGGCGTCACCGGTCTCGACTTCCTCGGCTATCCCTACATGCAGCGGGCGTACCTCTCGGTGCTGTGTATCGGTGTCGTCGGCCCGCTCGTCGGGTCGTTCCTCGTCTACCGCGACCTCTCGATGGTCGGGGACACGCTCGCCCACACCGCCTTCGCCGGGGTCGCGCTCGCGCTCTTCCTCGAGGCGACGCTCGGACTCGCGGTCCCGCCGCTCCTCGGCGCGCTCGTCGTCGCGGTCGTCGCGGCGCTCGTCGTGCAGGCGCTCATCGAGTACACCGACGCCCGGAGCGACGCCGCGCTGGCGATGGTCCTGACCGGCGGCTTCGCCCTCGGGAGCGTGCTCATCTCGCTCACCGGCGGCGGCATCTCGGTCGGTATCAACCAGTACCTGTTCGGCTCGCTGGCGACCGTCTCGCGGGCCGACGTGGGACTTCTCGTCTCGATGGGACTCGTCGTCGTCGGCTCGGTCGCGGTCGCCTACCGGCCGCTCGTGTACGTCACGTTTGACGAGACCGCCGCCCGCGCGTCGCGGCTCCACGTCCGCGCCGTCAACACGCTTCTGTCGATTCTCACCGCGTTCGTCGTCGTCAGCGCGATGCGAATCATGGGCGTCATCCTCGTCGCGGCGCTGCTCGTCATCCCCGTCGTCACCGCCTCGCGGCTCGGGCGGAGCTTCAAGCAGTCGCTCCTGTACGGCGTTCTCGCGGGCGAACTCGCGGGCGTCGCCGGCGTCACGGTCGCGTACCTCTACGGGCTCGCCGCCGGCGGCTCCATCGTCCTCGTCGCGCTCGCGGGCTTCGTCGCCGTCGCCGCCGGGCACCGACTGGCCTGAACACCCCCCGTTTCGGCCCTCCCACCGAATCGCGGTCACGGGCGACTCCGGAGCGACTCTGGAGAGCCCCCGCCGAGTCCGGCCTTGACCGGACAAGTGATTTTAAACCGACAGACGATTCCTGGTTCTGTCAGCGTCGGTAGTGTGGTATCCATCCTGCAATATCAACTCCGAATCCGTTATTTTTGGCCGTTTTGAGGCGATTAGCGGCAATCCTCGATTATCTCTATTGATACTGTTCGCGAATACTTATCAGTTTACTCCCACACTCGTTCGTATGGCAATCGAGCGAAACGAACGGGAACCGGCCGCCGGAGACGGGGCTCCCTCCCGACAGCACGACGCGTATTCCGGTCCCGGTGCCGCCGGCGCGGCGACCGACGAGGTTCTCGACGACGTGGACGACGTGGACGACGCGACCGACGAAATCGGCACGGCCGTCGCCGAACTCTCCCGCGCCTCCGAGAGCGTGGCCGTCAGCGCACAGGAGATAAGCGACCTCGCGGGCGACCAGTCGACCAACATGCGTGAGGTCGCCGGCGAGGTGTCGAACCTGAGCGCTAGCGTCGAGCAGATAGCCTCCAGTGCCGACCAGACGAAGGCGATGAGTGACCAGGCGCGCGACCTCGCCGCCGAGGGCCGAAGCTCTGCGGACAACGCCGCGGACGCGATGGAAACCGTCGACGACGTGACCACCGACGTGTACGACGAAATCACCGACCTCCGCGCGAAAGTCGACCAGATAGACAGCGTCGTCGAAGTCATCAACGACATCGCCGACCAGACGAACCTGCTCGCGCTCAACGCCTCCATCGAGGCCGCGCGGGCCGGCGAGGCGGGGGCCGGCTTCGCCGTCGTCGCCGACGAGGTCAAGAGCCTCGCGGAGCAGTCCCGCGACAGCGTCTCCGAAATCGAGGCGGTTGTCGGCGACATCCAGGAGACGACCGAGACGACCGTCGGCAACATCGAGGAGGCGAACGAGGAGGTCAACGACGGCATCTCGGAGGTCGACGCGGCCGTCTCCGCGCTCCGGAACATCGACGCCGCGGTCGGCGAGGCCGCCGCCGGCGCGGAGGAGGTCGCCCGCGCGACCGACCAGCAGGCCGCGAGCACCGAGGAGGTGGCGAGCCTCGTCGACCAGACCGCTCGGGGCGCAGAAGAGGTCGCCGGCGAGATAGACCAGGTCGCCGCGGCCACCGAAGAGCAGACGGCGAATATTTCCGAGGTCGCGCTCCTCGCCGGCCACATCGACGACGAGGTGGACGACCTCGAAGACGAACTCGACGCGGCCGAAGACGGGCTCTCCGCCCGGAGCGCGTAGATGTCGCTCACGGACGCGCCCGACGCGGCGCTCGACGAGCCGACGCAGGTTCTCGAATTCGAAATCGGCGCGGAGCGCTACTGCGTGGCCCTCGACGTCGTCACCGAGATTATCGACCGCAAGCCGGCCCGCTCGCTTCCGGACTCGCCGCCGCACGTCGTCGGCGCGATGGACTACCGGGGCGCGACGACGATGCTCGTCGACACGGCCTCCCTCCTCGGCGTGGGTTCGAACCCCGACGCCTCCCGCGTCGTCGTCTTCGACGCCGCCGACGAGGACGCGACCGTGTTCGGCTGGCTGGTCGACGAGGTCGACCGCGTGACGACGGTCGACCCCGAGACCGTCGACGACGCGCCGTTCGGCGACGACCTGACCCGCGGCGTCGTCAGGGGCGACGACGGCCTCGTCGTCTGGGTCGACCCGCCGGTCGACGAATAGGCCGACCGCACCGTACTTTCTTGAGCGCTCCCGCGAACCACTCGGACGATGAAAACACGTCGGGACGCCGTCGATAGCTTCGATTCCTTCCGGCAGTTCATCGGGCTCGAACGCGACGTGTTCGTCCTCTCGGTGGCGATGTTCGCGTTCAGTCTCTCGTTTCAGATGACCGGCCGGTACGTCCCGGAGTACCTCCGGGTGCTCGGGGCCGGCGCGACCGTCGTCGGCCTCTACGGGAGCGTCGGCAACCTCATCGGGGCACTGTACCCGTATCCGGGCGGCGCGCTCTCCGACCGCCTCGGGTCGCGCCTCTCGCTCACGCTGTTCGGGACCGTCTCGTCGGCGGGCTTTCTCTTCTGGTTCGTCGCCCCGCAGGTCCCCGAGGTGACGCTCGCGGGCGTCTCGCTCGAACCGTGGCTCTGGATTTTCGTCGGGCTCTTTCTCACGCAGGCGTGGAAGTCGTTCGGCCTCGGCGCGACGTTCGCCATCGTCAAACAGAGCGTCCCACCGGAGCGACTGGCGATGGGCTTCGCCAGCACCGAGATTTTCCGCCGCGTCGGCTTCCTCCTCGGACCGCTCATCGCGGCCGCGCTGTTGGCGGCGACGGCGACGTTCGTCGAGGGCTTCCGGTACGTCCTCGTCGTCGCCGCGGCCTTCGGCGTCGTCGCCACCGTCGCCCAGCACGTCCTCTACGACGCGGGCGAAGACTCGCTGGGCAAGTCGTTCGAGGGGCTCGCACAGCTCCGCGACGACCTCCGGTCGCTCCCGGAGACGCTCCGCCCGCTCCTCGTCGCGGACACGCTCATCCGGTTCGCCAACGGGATGGTGTACGTCTTTTTCGTCATCGTCGTCACGGAGTTCCTCGAAGTCGGCTTCACCGGGTTCGGCGTCTCGCTTCGACCGGCCGCCTTCTTTGGCGTCCTCCTCGGCGTCGAGATGGTCGTCGCGCTCCTGACGAAGCTCCCCGTCTCGAAACTCGCCGAGCGGACCGGGCTCAAGCCGGTCGTCGGACTCGGGTTCGCGGTGTACGCCGTCTTTCCGGTCCTCCTCATCTTCGCGCCGGCGGACCAGTGGGTCGTCGTCGCCCTGTTCGCCTTCTCGGGGCTTCGGTTCGCCGGCCTCCCTGCGCACAAGGCGCTCATCGTCGGCCCGGCGGAGCGAAACGCCGGCGGACGGGTGACGGGCGCGTACTACCTCGTGCGGAACACCATCGTCATCCCGAGTGCGGCGCTCGGCGGCTGGCTCTACGCGAGCGACCCCACGCTCGCCTTCTCGGTCGCGTCGCTCGTCGGCGTGGTCGGCGTGGTTTACTTCGCACTGCGCGGAAAAGAGTTCGAGGCGTACGCCGGCGGGGCCTGACGCTCAGTTCGGGACGACGAGGTCGACCTCGAAGTAGTACATCGCCTCGAGGTCGCCCTCGAAGACGAGGTGGATGAGCGCGTTCTTGTCCGCCGGGACGTTGTTGCTCACGTCGGTGTCCTCGGCCACGAGGTCACCCTCGGCGTCGTACACTCGACCGACGACGCTCAGTCGCCCGATGCGCGAGGAGGTGTTCACGGAGAGACCGACGCGGTAGGTTCCCGCCTCCTCGTCGGTCTCGGCGTAGTTCTGCCACGCCTTCGCGTACGGGAGGTCCGAGGAGACGACGACGCCCGGCACGGGTCCCTTCGTCAGGAGCGTGCCCACGACGTCCGGGTCGTCGTCCTCGCGCTCGAAGTCGATGCGGTCTTCGGGTGCGTCGGTCGTCGGCTCCGGCGTGGGTTCGGGTGTCGGTTCGGCGGGCTGTTCGGTCGTCGGTTCGGGAGTCGACTCGGGCGAGTCGGTCGCCGGTTTCGCGGGCTGTTCGTCGCCCGCGGGGTCGTCGTTCTGGTCGGCCGCCGGGTCGAGCGCGTTACCCTCCGCACCGAGGCAGCCGGAGAGGAGCACCACGCCCGCTCCGACGCCGCCGAGGAATGTTCGTCTGTTCATGTCGCTTCCAACGACACATATATACTAAATTATGATTGTACTGAATAGCTGAAGATTCCGGGATAGAGAAGGTCTGATGCGGTTATGTGGTACATTACGATGTAGATAATCCGAGTTAGCGGGGCCGCTCGCGGTCCCGCTGACCACACAAAGATTCAACTTTGTTAACATACATCTTTGTTCATGGATATTGGGATACTCGGCGCTGGCCGACTCGGCGGGACGTTGGCCCAACTCCTCGTGGAGTCGGACCACGAGGTTGCGATAGCCAACGAAAGCGGGGTCGAGTCGCTCGCGGACCTCTCCGAGACGCTCGGCCCGCAACTTCGCGCGGTGGAACCGACGCGGGCGATTCGGTTCGGCGACGTGGTCTTCCTCGCCGTTCCGTTCCGAGAGCGCGAGTCGCTGCCCGACGCGGACCACTTCGCGGAGAAGATAGTCGTCGACGCGATGAACCCCTACACCGAGAACTTCCACGTCATCGACCTCGGCGACGACACCTCCTCGGAACTCGTCGCGGCTCAGCTCCCGGACGCGAAACTAGTCAAGTCGTTCAACACCATCCACTGGGAGACGCTCCGCGACCTCGGGCATCCCGACCTCCCCGAATCGGAACGCCTCGCGGTCTTCCTCGCCGGCGACGACTCGGACGCCAAGGCGCACGTCGCCGACCTCGTCCGCGACATCGGCTTCGGCCCGGTCGACGTCGGCGAGCTCGTCCCGGGCGGCGAACTACTGGAACCCGGTTCAGCGCTCTACAAGCGAGAAATCACGGTCGAAGAGGCGCGTGAAACCGTCCGAACGCTTCGTGCTCGGCAGGGCTGACCGTCGCACCCGCGAAACTATCACTATTTTTGATTGTGTATGGTGGGCACCAGATTGCGCTCGCGGAGTACCACGGCCGTACCCGTCCGTTTCCGTGACGTTCACGAATTACAACTGTTCACAAATAGCATGGATTTAAGGGCCACCATCGCACACAGACGCCTGTTAAGGCACCCATGATGGCACAGACGAACGACTGGAAGGACTCGCGCGTGACGTACGACGAGGCGACCGGGTCGTACCGCGTCGACCGCGATTCTTCCGAGCTGCTAAGTACGAACGTTGTATTGAGTATTGCGGCAATCGAGGGCGTCCGACCGACGCAGCTCCCGCCGCTCGCACAGACTATCGACCCCGACGCCCTCGAAACGGTCTTCGGCCGTTCTGAGGACGCGCTCCTCTCGTTTTCCTACGCGGGCTACCGCGTGACGCTCGACGCGCTCGGTTCTATCGAAGTGGTCCCCATCGGCGACGCCCAGCCCCTCCAGTGAGGCGACTCACCGCCTAATCGCCGACCACTTACCGCTCATCTCCTCCGGCGAGTGGCGACACGGTCCCGCGATTCGTTACGCCGGCCTCGCGGTTCGCCGCCTTCCAGTAGGTACCGCCTGACCGCCCGTTCGTGACAGTAGGCGAAACATACCAAAACGTCCTGTCATCGTCTCCCACGGTATGTTCGGAACGAGTGGAATCAGAGGTCCGGTTGGCCGAACCGTGACCGCCGAACTCGCCCTTCGAATCGGCCGCGCGGTCGGCTGCGACGCCTGTACCGTCGTCGTCGGACAGGACGCCCGCCTCAGCGGGGACGTCCTTGCCGACGCCGTGAGCGCAGGCGTCCGCGAGTGCGGCGCGAACGTGGTCCGACTCGGCGTCGCCTCGACCCCCACGGTCGCCCGCGCAGTCGGCTGGGCCGGCGCGGACGCCGGTATCGGTATCACGGCGTCTCACAACCCCGCGTCGGACAACGGGCTGAAGCTCTGGACGCCGAGCGGCCGCGCCTTCGACAAGGCCCAGACGCGCGATATCGTCCACCGACTCAACCGCGACGAGGTGTCGCTCGCTCCGTGGGACGAACTCGGCGAGGAGCGCGAGTGGCCCGACGCCGCGGCCCGCCACGTGAACCACCTCGTCTCGTCGTTCGACGACCTCGACGACGTGTCCGTCGCGTTCGACCTCGGCAACGGCACGGGTCGCGTCTCCGTCGACGCGCTCTACGAACTCGGCGCGACGGTCAACACCATCGACGGCCAGCAGGACGGCCGGTTCCCCGCCCGAAAGAGCGAGCCGAATGCGGAGACGCTCACGGCGCTTCGGCGGACCGTCCCCGCGCTCGACGTGGACGTGGGACTCGCCCACGACGGCGACGCGGACCGACTCGTCGCGGTCGACGAGACCGGCGCGTACGTCGCCGGCGACGCGCTCCTCGCGCTGTTCGCGCGGGACGCCGTCTCCCCGGGCGACGCCGTCGCCGTCCCCGTCGACACGAGCCTCCTCGTACAGGACGTGGTCGAATCCGCCGGCGGGCGCGTCACCTACACGCCGGTCGGCGACGTCCACGTCGCCGAGACGGTCGCCGAACCCGGCTACGTCTTCGGTGGCGAGCCCTCCGGCGCGTGGATTTGGCCCGACGAGACGCTCGCGCCCGACGGCCACTACGCGGCGCTCAAACTCACCGACCTCGTGGCCCGCGATGGCCCGCTGTCCGAACAGGTCGCCGGCCTCGGCGGGGCGGCGTACGCCACCCGCCGCGCGAGCCTCTCGTTCGACGACAAACACCAGGCGATGGACCGAATCGCCCGGAACATCCACGCGACGTACGACGAGGTCGACACCATCGACGGCATCCGCGTCGACACCGACGACGGCTGGTTCCTCGTCCGCGCCAGCGGGACCGAACCGCTGGTCCGCATCACCGCCGAGGCCCGCGACGAGGCCGACGCCGACCGCCTGTTCGAGGACGTTCGTTCGCTCGTCGAGGGCGCGCGCGTCGTCGCCTGAAGCACTCGCTTTTGTGACCCGTCCGCCTCCTCCGCGGGGGTAGTTCAGTTCGCGCACGCGAGCGACCGTTCTCACGGTTTATGTACCATGGCGCCCGACCTCCGCACAGAGCGACGATGCACGACGACTCTCCGCCGCGCGACCGCTCGAACGGTCCGATCACGCGCCGAGCTGCGACGAAAGCCGTTTCACTCGGCGCGCTCGCGGCCCTCGCGGGCTGTCTCGGCGGCGGTTCGACCCCGGAACAGCGGCCCGACCCCGTCGACCTCTCGGGCGGGAAGGAAGACGACCAAGGCGGGATGGTCATCGGCCTCCACGCCGGCCCGAACGGACAGATCTTCTACCGCGAGAACGCGCCCGAGGGCCACGACAACCCGGCGTGGTTCCACACCCTCAGCATGGGGCTGTTCCCGTACTACTTCGAACACCGAGAGCAGGGTTGGGAGGCGACGGCGGTGTACGTCACGGACTACTCGACGGTCGACTACGAGCTCTCGACAGAGGGCGGCGACACGTTCATCTCGACCCACACCGGCGCTGAGACCTTCGGCGACGCCACCGAGATGACGTACGTCGTCGAAAGCGACGTGCTCGGAGGCATGGGTAAAGACCTGATTCCCTTTTCGTCGGATTCCGACGCCGACGGGTTCGTCGCCGAACACGGCGGGGAAACCGTATCGTTCGACGACGTGACGCCCGAGTGGCTCAGCGGCTACATGCGCTCGTAGCGCCGCCGCTGTCGGTCGCTTCGAAAACAACGGAGTTTCCGACGGCCTCAGAACGAGTCGTTGGGGATGCGGACGCCGTCGACGTAGACCGACACCGCGTCGGTCGACTGGAAGTTGGTGATGTCGCCCGCGAACTGGTAGCGTCGCGAGTCGTCGTCGACGGTTCCCTCGGCGGCGGGACCGACCGTCCCGGTCGTGCTGAGCGCGCCGTTCGATTGGAGCGGTGAGATAGAGCCGCTGACCGTCACTTCGAACGAAGAGACGGGACCGGTGCCCGCGACGACGAGCGTGTGCCCGTCGTCGCCGACCGGTTCGTCGGCCTGTTCCGTCGCCGAGCCGAGCCCAGAGAATCCCGCGAGTGCACCGGCGGCCGATACCGACCCGCACAGCGCGAGATACTTGCGTCTACCGACGTCGTCGTCAGTCGTCGTCGTTTCTGGGTCCTGCCCGGTGGACCGTTCACTTACCATGTCTCAGGGGTTGCGGATTACACCCATAAATGTTGCGATAATTACATTAGTAGGAATACATGAATATCTACAGACGATACTATTGAGACCGTTACTGTTCGAATCGCCGACGAATTTCGACGATTCGTTTCGCCCGAAAAAACGACCGACAGTGGCCACTTATTCTCGAATTAATCCGTTTCTTATGGCTGCATTAATGGTTGATTTGCGGTGTCGATTTGAATGTCCTTTTTGTGATATTTTTGACGGCGACCGAATATACTAACTTCTGATAAATATCTCTGTGGCGTGCGCTGCGGCCGCTCCCTCGCCGTCCGAGCCTCTATGAACCTCGAAACCGCGTCGGCGAGTCGGGAGTCGGGGCGACGGCGGGCGTCGAGCCTCGTCGAACGCGGTCGGCTCAGCGCCGCTGCGGTCGCTCGACTCGAATCGGCGTCGAAAAGGGGAGAGGACCGGACGAGACCGCGGGGACCGATGCGGCCACCAGCGACGAGCTGTTCTCGTCTTCGTTTCTTCCGGGGCGGGCGTCCCACTCGCGCCCTCGGGTGTTCGAACGGACGGTTCGTCGCTCCGCTGTGGGGACGGCGGCGTGCTATCCGAGGAACCCGACGTGGCGGTCTTCCCAGTCTCGGCGCTCGACGATGGACTCGTGGCCTTTCTCGGACATCTCGTAGAAGTTCGTTCGGCGGTCGTGCTGTCCCTTGTTCACGTACCCCTGTTCGACGAGGGCGTCGAGGTTCGGGTAGAGCCGACCGTGGTTCACCTCCCCGACGTCCTTGCTGATCATCTCTTTAATCTCCTGCCCGGACGGGCGCTCTGCGCCGGCAATCACGTACAGCAGGTCGCGCTGGAAGCCAGTCAATTCGAACATTGTAGTCTCGAATCTAAGTATCGCCGCCATCGGGTATTGTTAGCCACCTCTATACTGGACAATTGGGTTCCTT
Organism: Haloferax sp. Atlit-10N; assembly: GCF_003586325.1. Lineage (NCBI taxonomy): Archaea > Methanobacteriati > Methanobacteriota > Halobacteria > Halobacteriales > Haloferacaceae > Haloferax > Haloferax sp. Atlit-10N. The sequence continues at coordinate 132,001 of NZ_PSYX01000005.1, read as the reverse complement.
ACCGCCGCTGTCGCGAGTTTGCTCCCATTCCGGCGCGAGGACTTTTCTCGAAACCGACGAGATACGTAATCATCTCTGAGACCGAGATAACTCCCTCCCGCTGACGGTCCGTCTCCGAGTAAATATCGCGTGAAGATGAGCTTAATCTCCGTTAGAAACCGGTCCGGTGCCTCCCGGAAACGTCACGATAACAAAGGTCGGTTGTGGTGTACTACGACTCAACCGGGTCGGCTCCCTCTTTCGCATCGCGTGCGAGGACCGCCCCCGAACACGACGATGACAACCCTATCAAAAGACGAGCTCTTTCGCATCCTCAGTAACTCGCGCCGGAGGCAGATTCTCTACTTCCTCCACCGCGCGGGCGAAGCAATCTCGTTGAAGCAACTCGCGGCGATGGTCGCGGCTCGAGAGAACGGCACGGCGGTCGAGGACGTGACCGACGAAGAGCGACAGCGCGTGTATATCTCGCTGTACCAGACGCACCTCCCGAAACTCGAGAGCGCCGGACTGGTCGATTACGACGACGAGGAGCGCTCCGTCGAACTCGTCCCGAACGTCGCCAAGCGGGGGTTCTTCTGGATGCAACCCGACGCGCGCGAATCGTGGAGTCGGTACTACGCGCTTCTCGGCGCGCTCAGTTGGGTGCTCATCCTCGGGGTGTGGGGAGGGCTCCCGGGATTCGCGCTCGTCTCGTGGAGCGCAATCGCGGTGTTCGTCTCCGCGGCGCTCCTCGCGCTGGTGTTCGCGCAGTACCTCTCCGAGCGACGCGAGGGCACCTCGGCCGACGCCTTCGAAGCGCTCGTGGAATAACCGCCGGATAAACCGTCATCTCGCGACCGCCGTGGGCACCCGCTCCGGAGCGCTCGCGTATTCTCAGTCGATGCTACTGCCGAATCGGTGTATCCGTGAGTTTAACTACCAGTCGAATTTGATGTCCCTCTCGATAACGGTTTCCTTAGACGGAAAACCGTGGTACTCTGCTACTTCGCGGTAGGACTATGTTACTATCGGATACATTGAAAGTCTGAGTTAGTATAGATTGTTACAACCAGTTTACTCGCAGATTTTGCACCCCTAACAGTCGGACAAATCAGAGTGTGGGATTCTCAGACAAGTATATATCCTCGTTTAACCTATTAGTTGATTGACCCTCTGAATCTGGGGCGCGCTTGGTGGGGCGCATCCAAAGGTTGTGGTCTGTGCTAAACGTCACGTGGTCTCCCCTCTCGACTGACCACGTCACTCGGTAGCACCCGACTACACAGTGGGGGAGGAAGGAACAATGGTTACCGATTCATTACAAGCTGACACCGACGTTGTTGATCAGACGACGAACGAACAACTCGCGGAGACGACTGGTGGGTCTCACGCGGTTTCCGAACAGCAACAACAACCCGAAATCGAAGCGCTCTCGAAGGACGTCGTCTTCGAGATTCTGAAGAACCAGCGCCGGCGCGACGCGCTCCGGTTCCTCAAGGAGAACGACGGAGAAGCGAAGCTCGGCGACATGGCCGAGTTCATCGCCGCGAAGGAAAACGGCATCGAGATAAAGGCGCTGTCGTCGAGTCAGCGAAAGCGGGTGTACATCGGTCTGTACCAGTGTCACCTCCCGAAGATGGACTCGGCGGGAATCGTCGACTTCGAGAAGAACCGCGGTGACATCACGCTTCTCGACACCGCGAAGCAGCTCGACCAGTACCTCGACGGCGACGTCGTCAGCACCGAGACCGACGACGAGCAGTCGGCGCCGCTCGCCGCGTCGCCGAAACGGAACCTCGCCATCGCTGCCGGCGTGGCGGCGACCGTCTCCGGCGGCCTGCTCGGCGTCCCCGGTCTCGAACAGATTCCGGCCGCCGGCTGGGCCGTGCTGAGCACCGCGACGCTCATGGCTATCACCGCGATGGAGTCGTACAAGGGCCGCCTCAACCTCTGAGCCGGTCTCGCGCGCCCGCGTCGCGAACGATACAACGAACAACTTGGATTTTACTTCGGTCTGCTTCGGACAGCGGCGGCCTTGCTCGCCGCTCGCACGTCGATGTCTGTTTTGTCAGACTCTCTCGCTCCCAGTCCGCTTCTGACTCTCTCGCTCCCGTTCTCGACTCGCGGGTGTGATTCGCAGACCGTGCAACCGACGTGGCGACTTCGACCGCGCGGCGACACCATCGGATGAAGCTCCACCGATTAGGAGCGACCGAACCCGCCTGCCTCCCGATTTAGGCCGGCTTTCGCCGTTTGCAACAGTCTCACACGCGACCCTAACGCGCGACCGGTTCGGGGAACCCTCTGTATAACAATCCCCGTCGCCGTCCCTGTTCCCTCTATGACTCACTCACCGTCACGGTCACGTTCCGAACGTCCGTCGCTCGCGGGAGGGCGCGAATGAACGACCGCATCACCGAGGCGGTCGTCCTCGCGGCCGGCGAGGGGCGACGGCTCCGCCCGCTCACCACCTTCCAACCGAAGCCGATGCTCCCGGTCGCCAACCGGCCGGTCGTCGAGTACGTCCTCGACGCGCTGTTCGAATCGGGTATCGAGCGCGTCGTCGTCGTCGTCGGCCACCGCGCCGACCGCATCCAGTCGCACCTCTCTGCGACCTACTCCGACGCGGACATCGAGTTCGTCCACCAGGACTCGCGTCTCGGCAGCGGCCACGCGCTCCTCCTCGCCGAGGGACTCGTCTCGGGTCCCTTCGTCGTCTGCAACGGCGACAACGTCATCGACGCCGACATCATCTCGTCGGTGCTCGAACGCTTCTCGACGACCGACTCGGTGGCGACGGTCGCGGTCGCCGAGTCCGACACGCCCGAGGAGTACGGCGTCGTCGTCGAGGACAACGGCCGTATCGCCGACATCGACGAACACGCCGTCGACAGCGAGGGCTACCTCGTCAACGCGGGCGTTTACGTCTTCGACGACACCGTCTTCGAGGCGCTCCGGCGCATCCCGCCGCACGACGGCGAGACGCGACTCCCCGACGTGATTCACTACCTCGACGGGCACGTCACGTCCGTCCTCGTCAACGGCGGCTGGCTCGACCCCTCGCACCCGTGGGGGCTCCTCTCCGTGACGGAGACGCTCCTCGCGCGCAGACACGACTCCGCCGTCGCCGGGTCGGCGCGGGTCCACGAGCGCGCGCTCCTCGGCGACCACGTCGTCATCGGCGAGGACTGCGACGTGGGGCCGGGCGCGGTCATCAGCGCCGGCTCGTGCCTCCAAGACAACGTGTCGGTCGGCGCGAACAGCGTCATCGAGCGCTCCATCCTCTCGACCGACGCGCGGGTCGGCGCGGGCGTCGTCCTCCGCGACTCCGTCGTCGGCACCGGGGCGACCGTCGGCGACGGCGTCGTCTCGCCCGGCGGCCGGGCGGACGTCATCCTCGAAGGCCGGCTCTACACCGACCGCCGTCTCGGCAGCATCATCGGCGACCGCGCCGAGGTCGGCGCGAACGTGACGCTCACGGCGGGCAGTCGCGTCGGCGCGGAGGCCGTCGTCGGCCCCGGAACGGTCTTACACGGCGACGTTCGCGAGCGCGTGGAGGTGACTCACTGATGTGCGGAATCACCGCCTGCATCGGCGCGGACAACTCCGTGGACTCGCTCGTCGACGGGCTCCAGCGGCTGGAGTACCGCGGCTACGACTCGGCCGGCATCGCCGTGAAAAACGGCTCGGGCATCTCGCTGACGAAACGCGTCGGCGAGGTCTCCGAGCTCGTCGCGGCCGTCGAGCAGAACCCAATCGCCGGCGACTACGGCATCGGCCACACCCGCTGGGCGACCCACGGTGGCGTCACCGACGGCAACGCTCACCCGCACACGGACGAGTCGGGCCGCATCGCCGTCGTCCACAACGGTATCATCTCGAACTTCCAGTCGCTCCGTAGCGACCTCGAGTCCCGCGGCCACGTCTTCAGCAGCGAGACCGACACCGAGGTCATCCCGCACCTCATCGAGGAGAACCTCCGCGACGGCGCGACTCCCGAGGAGGCGTTCCGCGCCGCGGTCGGCAGCCTCTCGGGTAGCTACGCCATCGCGGCCATCATCGGCGACGAGGAGGCCATCTTCGCGACCCGCTCCGGGTCGCCGCTGGTCCTCGGCGTCGGCGACGGCGAGTACTACCTCGCCAGCGACGTGCCCGCGTTCATCCAGCACACGGCGCGCGTCGTCTACCTCCACGACGGCGACTTCGTCGTCACCCGCGCGGACGGCTACGAAATCACGGACTCGGCCGGCCGCGCGGTCGACCGCCCCGTCGAACACGTCGAGTGGGACCCCGAGACGGCGACGAAGGGCGGTTACGAGCACTACATGTACAAGGAGATTCACGAGCAGCCCGGCGCGCTCCGGCGGACCACACAGGGCCGCCTGAACACCCACGCCGGCGGCGTCGAACTCGAGGAGTTCCCGCCGGAGTCGTTCGCCGACGTGAAGCAGGTCCACCTCCTCGCGATGGGCACCTCGCACCACGCCGGAATGTACGCGGCGTCGCTCCTCAACTCCCGCGGCATCCCCGCGTACGCGTTCATGGCGGGCGAGTACTCGGTCATCAAGCCGCCGGTGACGCCCGACACGCTCGTCGTCGCGGTCAGCCAGTCCGGTGAGACCGCCGATACCCTCGACGCCGTGCGCCGCGCCCGCGCCGCCGGCGCGCGGACCCTCGCGGTCACGAACGTCGTCGGCTCGTCGATAACCCGCGAGTGCGACGACGAACTGCTCATCCGCGCGGGTCCCGAAATCGGCGTCGCGGCCACCAAGACGTTCTCGTCGCAGGTGACGGCGCTGACGCTCCTCACGGAGCGCATCGTCGAGGACGTGACCGGTGCGAAGTCGCCGGCCGCGCGCGACCTGATGGAGGCGCTGTCGCGGCTCCCGGGAGACGTTCAGGAGGTGCTCGACACCTCGATGGCCCGCGAGATTGCCATCGAGTACGAGGGCAGCGACGCGTACTTCTTCATCGGCCGCGGGGTCGCCCACCCCGTCGCCCTCGAAGGCGCGCTGAAGTTCAAGGAGATATCCTACGAACACGCCGAGGGATTCGCCGCCTCGGAACTCAAACACGGGCCGCTGGCGCTCGTCACGCCGCTGTCGCCGGTGTTCGCCATCTTCACCGGCCACGACGACGAGGCGACGCTGAGCAACGTCAAGGAGGTCCAGGCCCGCGGCGCGCCCGTCATCGCCATCACGAGCGACCGGTCGGGCGAGGTGACCGAGTTCGCCGACCACGTGCTCCGGATTCCGGACACGCACCCCGACATCGCCGGCGTCCTCGCCAACGTCCAACTCCAACTCGTCGCGTACCACGCGGCTGACCTGCTCGAACGGCCCATCGACAAGCCGCGTAACCTCGCCAAGTGCGTCACCGTCGAGTGAGCAAGTCGTGCGGCCGCGGCGGGTAGCGCCGCCAACTTTCCGAGTTTCGATCTCATTAATCCGCCGTCGACGCTCGATTTCGGCGTCCGATCCGCTATTTTCAGGTGTTCGCGAACGTTCGGCGATAAGTGAATATTATCTCGACTGTAGGCACCGATTACATATTACCTGCCCACGTCAGGTAGTACGCGATGACCCGACACGACCTCGTGGACGACGTTCTTTCGGCCGCAGACGAGCCACCGGGCCCGCTGACCGACGAGAGCGACGCCTCCGCGGCGGCGGACGAGACCGACACTCCCCCCGAGTCGTCCGACGACGACCTCCTCGACGCGCTCGGGGACGACGTCTCGCGGGACGTGCTGTTAGCGTGCAACCACGCGCCGATGACCGCGGAAGAACTCGCGGAGAACTGCGAGGTCTCCGAATCGACCATCTACCGTCGGCTCGAGACGCTTTCGAGTCTCGGTCTGGTCGAACGCACCCAGCGAGTCAACGCGCCGAGCAAGACGTGCTACGAGACGGTCGTCGACGGCCTCTCGATTCACCTCGGCGACAGCCTCCGCGTCGAGGCGGGGTCGAGCAACTACGTCGTCGACGCGATGCGCACGCTTCTGGCCGCGATAGACGTCCAACAGCTCGCGTACGACCGCGAGCAAAACAGCGTGGACGTTCGGTTCCGACTGGCGCCGCACCTGCTCGATTCGCTGGTGGAACTGTACGTCAGAGACACGAATTCGCGTGAGGAGTAGTCCGCCGACCGCCGATTCCGGTTCGCTCGCTGCGTCGCCTTCTCGCGGGCTCTCGCCGTCTTACCGCCGCCACGACCCGTCGACTTCGCCGAGGACGAGCGCGAGCGCGTCTCTCGCGCGTCCGACCGCGATGAGTTCGTGGGCGGCCGCGGCGGTGAGTGGTCCGATGGACTGCGAGGATTCGAGCCCGGCGACGATATCGGGCACCTCGGCGGTGAACCACGAACTGGCGTCCGTCCCGGTTTCGTCGTCGACTTCCGCGGACGGGCGGGTGTGAGGGGCGTCGGAAATCATACCGAATATACACCCCGAAACTGGTTAGTTAGGAATCCGCGGGCCCCCGGTAGCGACTCCTTACTCACCGGGGGACCGGTGGCGTTCGGGTCCTGGCACCGCTCCGATTCACATACCACATTATTGCAAAGAATAATACCCTGGTGTAGCGTTTCCCCGGTAATGTCTCTCAGCGAACTCATCTCCGGCGTCGCCGCCTCGGAGCGAACACTGACGGTGTTCAATCCGACCCCCGGCGTCGTCGAGCGACTCGCCGAGCACTTTGCGGATCGAAACGTCTCGGTGGAGTCTGCGAGTTCCGACGAGGGCCCTTCGAACTACGCGGTGCTGGGTACCGGCGACAAGTTCCACACGGCGGTCTCGGTCGACGACCTGCTCGCGCGCCCCGAGGACGTCGAACCGGGGTTCGAACGCGACTCGTACGCGCCGGTTCTCGACCACCTCGACGAGACGCTGTTTACCTCCTACGACCGCCGGAAGATGCTCAACGCCACCCGCGAAATCGAGGACCGCGCGTGGCGCGTCGGCGCGGGCGAACTCCACTCCGGCTTCCAGTCCGGCGGGAACCTCCGGCCGCAACTCGAAACGTACCGCCGTCTCGGCGACCGCGACGACCTCTCGGTCCACGCGTACATCTACCCGAACGGCGAGGTCCCGCAGGCCGACCAGTTCCAACTCCACCTCGCGCGCTCCGACGAGATTCGGCGCTCCTGGTTCGTCGCCTACGACGGCAACGGCGTCGGCGACTACAAGTGCGCGCTCGTCGCCGAGGAGACCGAACCGGGGTTCGGCTTCACCGGCTTCTGGACCTACGACTCCTCGACGGTGGATTACATCATCAACCACCTCGTCTCGTCGTACTCGATTATCGAATCCGATGGCTCCGGCGACGGCGCGTCCGTCGTCAGATAACCGTTCGACCGAAGTCAAGCTGTTGACTCGGGTTCGATTCTTTGCGCCCGTCCACAGAATCAATTCGGAGAACTGGGCGCGAATACTTACGAACGCCCGCCCGGAACCGGACGGTATGGTTGACGGAATCCTCCTCGACGCCTCGAACCTGAAAGGCAAGGTCAAAGGCGGCCGCGCCGGGGCCGAAATCGCCGGGATGAGCTATATCGGCTACGAACTCGCGGTCACGGAGCGGAGCATCCACGTCTACGGCGACCACTGTAACGCCGACATCCAAGACGAAGAGTACCGCTATCTCGTTATCCCCCTCGACACGGTCCGGGGAATCGAACTGAAAGACCTGTCCGACCGGGGGCGGTGCCTGCAGATTCACGGACTGGACGACGACGTGATGCTCTACTCGGAGAACCAGTCGAGTCTCTCGAAGAACCTCAAGCGCGTGTTTCTCCTCCTCTCGCGGCTGCTCGCCTGAGCGGGCCGGTCGGCCGGTCAACTGGTCAACCGTCCTGGAGGCGAATCAGGTAACGTTTCGAAAGCAGGTAAACTAACCGAACCGCTAAAGAGGGTCGGAACCGAGGTGAGTGTATGGCCACGGATATGAACCTCGACGACGCCCCCTGCCCCATCATCGACTCGCTGAAGCAAATCGGGTCGCAGTGGCGTCTCATCGTCCTCCACGACCTCCAAGACGGTGAAAAGCGGTTCAACGAACTGAAGCGCTCGACCGGCGCGAGTTCGCGGACGCTCTCTCGCGTCCTCGACGACCTGCAGGAACACGGCTTCGTCGACCGCCGGATGGAAGAGGACGCGCCGGTCGCGACGTACTACTCGCTGACCGACAAGGGCGTCTCGCTGTGTCCGGTGTTCGACGAGATACAGGAGTGGGCCACCGAGTGGCTCGACGCCGAGCACGAAGAGTCGGCCGAAGCCGAGACGGTCCAGTCGACGGTCTGAGCGGCGCTACACTACACTTCGAGCGGGTCGCCGTCCGCCGTCTCGAAAATCGCCTCGTGGACCTCCGCGATGGTGACCGAGTCGAGTTCGTCGAGCATCGCCTGAATCGCCGGCTCGAGCAGTTCGCCGAGGACCGGCTGGATGTGTTCGCCGACGGTGCACTCGTCGTTCGGTTCGTTCGTGTGGAAACAGAACGGCTCGGCGTCCTCCACCGCCTCGTAGATGTCGCGAAGCGTGATGGTGTCCGGCTCGCGGGCCAGCGTGAAACCGCCGGTCGGGCCGCGCTTGGAATCGACGAGGTCCGCCTCCCGGAGCGAACACAGAAGCTGACGGATGACCACCGGGTTCGTGTTGACGCTCCACGCGAGACGGTCGGAAGACAGCCGCTCGTCGCTCCGCACCGCCAAGTTAGTCAGCACGTGCGTCGCGACGACGAATCGGCTGCTGTTCGACATACACGTTCTTTGGAGCTACGGGCATTTTAGATTTCACGGTGATGCGCCGATTTCGCCGGATTCTCAGCGGAATCGACGTTTTTCAACCCCCGGCCCGAATCGGGGGTTCGATATTCGAATTCGGTCACGAGAACTGACCGGATGGGATTCCGAACGGACGAAAAGTAGACCCGGAGTCGGCCGACTCGGGCGGGTCGACCCGTGCGGCGGTCGGTTCACTCCCCGTGTTCGTCAGCGCTCTCGTCTGCGTTCGCCTCTCCCGTCCCGTCCCCCTCGTCGTTCGCCGGGAGCGCGTCGACGTCGGTCGCCCGCATGAGCGCGATGACCACGTTGTCGGCGACCTCCGCGGCGAATCGCAGCTCGTCGGTCCGCCACTGCCGCGGCTCGCCGACGTGTTCGTGACAGACGACGCCGACGACTTCGCCGCCCGACCTGACCGTCGCGTCGAGCATCGACGTGATGCCCTTCGGTTCGAGGTAGCCGTTCCGTAGCTCGGCGGTCGCGGGGTCGGTCTGAACGTCGTCGACGCCGAGCGACCGATTCGCCTCCAGCGCCTCGAAGTACGACGGGTAGTTTGACGCAGTTAGCGTCGCCCCGGCCGTGTGCCCGCCCGACACCTGGTCGTACTGGTCGACACAGCGGAGCGTCTCGGCGTCGTCGAACAGCCAGACGCTCGCCCGCTCGACGCTCAGCACCGTCGCCATCGTCTCGGTGATGCGCGGGAGGGCGTCTTCGAACGACCCCGCGATGACCGTCTCGTCGGTCGCGAGGTCGATGAGCGCCCGTCGTTGGCGCTCTCGCCGTTCCCGCTCGCGGTACGCCTCGGTCACGTCGCGGAACACGACGACGACCCCTTCGACTTCCCCGTCGTCGGTCCTGATGGGCGACATGCTGTCTTCGATGTACCGTTCGTCGCCGTCGCTCGTGACGAGTTTCGTTCCCGCGCCGAGTTCGACCGGCCCGCCCGCCTCGGCGACGCGCTGTAGCGGGTCGATGCGTTCGCCGGTCTCCGCGTTGACGAGGTGGAACACGTCAGAAAGCGGCTTGCCGACTGCGGCGTCGGCGTCGTAGCCGGTTATGTCCTCGGCCGTTCGGTTCAGCTGGGTGACCGTCCCGCTGGCGTCGGTGGCGACGACGCCCTCGGCGATGGAGTCGAGGGTGACGCGGAGATGCGCCTCGCGCTCCCGGAGGCGCTGCTCCGCGCGCCTGTGTTCCGTGATTCTGACGAGCGTCTGCCGGAGGACACCGTACTGCGCCGTCGGGTCGCCACCCTTCTGGAGGTAGCTGTCCGCGCCGAGATTCAGCGCCTCGATGGCGACCTCCTCGCGGCTCCGCCCGGTGAAGATGACGAAGGGAATGTCGGAGGCGCGCTCGTCACGGAGCACCGACAGGAGTTCGAGACCCGACATCTCGGGCATCTGGTAGTCGGAGACGACCGCGTCGAACGACTCCCTTTCGAGGAGCGCCAGCGCCCGCTGCGGCGAGTCGGTCGTCTCGACCTCGATACCGTCGTCGGTCGATTCGAGAAACCGCTTCGTCAGCGCCAACAGCCCCTCGTCGTCGTCGACGTAGAGCACGCGTATCGTCGGTGACTCCCCCTCGGTCCCGTCCATGTACTGTCGTGAGTCTTCGCTGTTGTGTCTGATAACTGTTTGGCAGATTAAGTGTCTTTCAGATATCAGGAACCGGCCGGCCGGGGCGGTTTTCGTCGCGTCTCGGTCAGTCTTCGCCGGCCGCTGAGTCTCAGTCCATCGCGTCCTCGTCCGCCTCGTCCGTCTTGTCCGCCGTGCCGCGCTCGTCGATGCGGTCGTAGAGCACGGACTCACCGGGCTTGACCGTGCCGCCGGTCGGGATTCTGACGCCTGCGTTCAGCGAGGCGTTGATGCCGGTTTTCACCTCGTCGCCGAGGACGACGCCGTACTTCCGGCGACCCGAGGAGACGAGTTCCCCCTTGAGCATCTGTCGGACTGGTTCGCCGTCGTGGCGGAGGTTCGCGACCTTGGTCCCCGCGCCGAAGTTCACGTCGCGGCCGAGGAGGCTGTCGCCGACGTACGAGAGGTGGCCGACCGTCGCGCCCTCCATCAGGACGCTGTTTTTCACCTCGACCGCGTGGCCGACCTTGGCGTTCTCGCCGACGAGCGTGTGCCCGCGGACGTAGGCGTTCGGTCCGACGGTGGCCCCGCTGCGGACGAGCACCGGGCCCTCGATGACCACGCCGGAGCGAACCGTCGCGCCCTCCTCGACGACGACCGGCCCGTCGAGTTCGGCGCGCTCGGACACGTCGCCGTCGGTTCGCGGCTCGAGTTCGCCGAGTTTCCACTCGTTGGCTTCGAGAAGCTCCCACGGTCGCCCCACGTCGAGCCAGCGGTCGAAGGCGACGCCGCGCACGTCGTAAGCCTCGCAGGTCGCCGCGAGCACGTCGGTCAGTTCCAGTTCCCCGCGGTCGCTCTCGTCCACGTCGAGCCAGCCGTGGGCCTCGGCCGGGAAGACGTACGCGCCGGCGTTGACGAGGTCAGACGGCGGGTGTTCGGGTTTTTCGACGACCCCGGTGACGAAGCCCTCGTCGTCGGTGTCGAGGACGCCGTAGGAACTCGGGTCGTCGACGCGGAACGACCCGACCGCGGGCGTCCCCTCGTAGAGCGTCGAGAGCGACGGCACGTCGTACAGTGCGTCGCCGTTGAGGACGACGAACGGTTCGTCGGGGTCGAGATGGGGGGCCGCGGCGCGGACCGCGTCGGCCGTCCCGCGCTGTTCCGACTGCACGGCGAACTCGACCGGGACGCCGGCGCGCTCGTCGCCGAAGTAGTCGCGCACGTCATCGGCCTCGTAACCGACGACGAGCGTGATGTCCGTCGCGCCCGCCTCGACGGCGGCGTCGGCGGTGTGCGCGACGAGCGGCCGGTCGGCCACGGGGAGCATCGGCTTGGGTCGGCGGTCCGTGAGCGGACGCATCCGGGTGCCGCGGCCGGCGGCGAGAATGACAGTCTGCATACCTGCGTAAGGAACTCCCCGGAAGAAATTCCTTCGGTCCGCGAAGTACGAGACAGGGACCAATCGCGACGCTGTGGGTTGCCTCTGGTCCACCTACCGTGACCGACTCGAGGTGGTGCGGTCGGTACGGCAGCTATCTGTCAATATCAGTCTGACAAAACGCTTTCGAACCCTGTCCCGGATTCGAGTTCGATACTTCGCTCCCGCGCGACGCTGTCGCTCGCGGACGGTTCGAACCACACGGCCCGCGAACGGCGAACGTCTTGGGGTTACGATGGGTTGGAGATTCGCACGAGACGCGGCGCCGTGTGTTAGTGAACAGACGAGCGCCAGCGCGTAATAGTTTCGTTCCGCGGCGACGTGAACCGCGTTCGTGGGCGTTATTACCGTCCCACCCTTCGGCTGTGGAGGGTTACGATGGAGATTCGCACAGGACTCTCTTACGGAGACGTATTGCTGGTTCCACAGCGCTCCCCGGTCGACAGCCGGAGCGACGTGGACCTCTCGACCAACGTGACGCCGGGCTTGCGCCTCGACACGCCGCTCGTCAGCGCGGCTATGGACACCGTCACCGAAACAGACCTCGCGGCGGCGCTCTCCGGCCTCGGCGGCCTCGGCGTCGTCCACCGCTTCCTCGACGTGGACGAGCAGGCCGAACAGGTCCGCCGCGTCGCCGAGGCGGGCGGGACCGTCTCGGGCGCGGTCGGCATCAACGAGGACTACCTCGACCGGACCGAGGCGCTCCTCGACGCCGGCGCCGACGCCATTGTCATGGATATCGCTCACGGTCACATGGAGCGGTGTCTGGACGCTGTCGAACGGATTCGCGACGAGTTCGACCCCGAAATCGTCGCGGGTAACGTCGTCACGCCGGCGGCCGTCGAAGACCTCTGGGAGGCCGGCGCGGGCTGTGTGAAAGTCGGCGTCGGACCGGGTTCGCACTGCACGACCCGCGAGGTCGCGGGCGCGGGCTATCCGCAGCTCACGGCCGTCTCGGAGTGCGCCGAGCGGGCGCACGACCTCGGCATCCACGTCATGGCCGACGGGGGGATTCGGACCTCCGGCGACGCCGCGAAGGCCCTCATGGCCGGTGCGGACACCGTCATGATGGGCAGCTTCTTCGCCGGCACCGACGAGGCACCGGGCCACGTGGTCGAGGTCGACGGCGAGACGTACAAGCGCTCCCGCGGGATGGCCTCGACGGAGGCGGCCGACGACCGCGACGACAAACAGAGCGACGTGGACGCGGGCGAGGGCGTCGAGGCGCTCACGCCCCACAAGGGGCCGGTCGAACCGCTCGTCGAGGAGTTCCTCGGCGGGGTTCGCTCGGGTGTGAGCTACTGCGGCGGTCACACTATCCCGGACGCCCGCGAGAAGGCGTCGTTCGTCCGCGTCGCGGCGAGTGCGAAGGAGCGAGAGGGTGCCCACGGCGTCGTCTTCGCCGAGGGCCCCGTCGAGGTCGACGACGAGGTCGAACGCGAGTTGCAGGCCCCGATGGCCGACTGACTCGCTCCGCGGCCGGCGACCGGGACACGCGCGGTCCCCGCCCAGCCGACCGCTTCGAGCGGCGGCGCTCTCGACCCCGCGGCGTCCCCTCTCGGCAGTCGCCGGAGCCGAACCGGACACAACGACTTTGCCCGACATATCTACATATATGTTGATTTATTTATTCACCCGTCTACCCATGACTGGCCGCGCGACGAAGCGAATCGAACGGACGTTCAGCGTCTAATATACGGGGATGAACCAGTGATGCTGTCGTGGACTCAATGCCACAATAACGCCGTTTGAAGGTCGTCTGAGGCGATTATCTCAGGTTGACGAACATGATTCTTCCGTCGGTCTCAGTCGTGTTGCTACGGTTGACTGGCCCGCTCTTCTCGCGTTTTTGATGCCCGCGGTGAGAAGAATTATCAAAGTTTCTGCTGTACTCGTTTTTCTTATATGTCTGCCGGAAGTGACTCGCCTCGAAGCCACCGCCTCGCGAGATAGTCGCCCCGTGTTACGAATGTCGGAGCCGACTCTCTCGGAGAGGCGTTACAAGCGTATGTGTGTAATTTGATTCCGCGCTCGGTCGACTCGGTCTCCGGACACCGGATGTCGAGCACGTCAACCGTCAAATATCGCACGAAATACAGCACAGCCGAACGGACGTTCGCCACTGCGAGACGATTACGAGTACGTCGCGCGGATGCCGATGACGCGGGCGGCCTGCGTCACCATCTCCGGCACTTCCGTGTGGTACCACTCGCCTTTCATCCGCGTGGTGGGACCGGAGACGCTGATAGAGCCGAGAATGGTCCCGTCGTCGGAGAGAATCGGCGCACCGACCGCCCGCATGCCGGTGATGCGCTCTTCGTCGTTGAAGGCGTAGCCGCGCTCGCGAATCGTCGCCAACTCGGCTTCGAGGGCGTCGCGGTCGTCTATCGTCTTCGTCGTCAGCCGCGTCAGTTCGCCGTCGAGAATCTCGTTTCGACGCTCCTCGTCGCAGAAGGCCAGGTAGGACTTGCCGACCGACGTGGTGTGGAGGTCGACGGTCGTGCCGATGTGCGAGTCGGTCTGGAGGCCCTGCTCGGATTTTACCTGATAGATGTAGACGCCGCGGCCGTTCTCCTCGACCATCACCTGTCCGCGCTCGCCGACGGCCTCGACGAGGTCGTCCATCTCGCCGATGGAAGCGTGGTACAGCGCGTGTCGCGTCCGTGCGTGGTCGCCGAGGTCGAGGAACTTCAGGCCCAGCGCGTACTCGTCGCCCTGCCTGACGACGTAGCCGAGCTCCGCGAGCGTCTTGAGGTGGTTGTGGGCCGTACTCTTCGAGATGCCGAGGTCGTTCGCTATCTCCGACACCCCGCTCGCGTCGTGGTCTCTGATGTGTTCGACGACACCGAACGACGTTTTCGTAGCGCCGATTGTCCCGGCCGTCTCGCGCCCGTCCGTGTTCATAGTTATCAATGACTGAGTGCGGTAATAATTGTTGGCGTTTCGTTCGGAGAACCCGAACGAGCGTTCGGGCTAGCCCCGTGTCAGCGCGGCGACGGTCTCGCGGACCGGACTCGAATCCACCGCCGAGAGCGCGCCGAGCGCCTCGTCTGCGGCGTCGTCGCCGAGACCGAACGCGAGCAGGTCGCGGTTGCGTGAGGCGAGGTCGGACCCCGAGAGCGGGTCGCGGTAGTCGCCGCGGGGGTACTCGCGCTCGCCGACATAGCGACTTCCGTCGCGGGCGGTCACTTCGACGCGCGCGCCCCAGTCGTCGGGGAACGCCCGCTCGAACGCCTCGTCCGCGTGCAGGTGGACGCGCTCCGAGAGCGCCTGTACGGTCTCGTCGCCGAGCGCGTCGTCGAGGAAGTGGTCGAGTTCGACCCGTCCGTCCGCGACCCAGCGGGCGAGGACGTACGGCGTCGAGAACTTCGCTGCGGTGAGCGTCTCGGGGCGCGCGTGGCTCATATCGACGCCGTTGCGGTAGGTGTACACGTCGATTCGGTCCACGTCGGCGGGCGTGAGGTCGTCCGCGCCGGCGTCCCGCAGGGCGTCGAGCGGGGCGTGAGTGTAGCGACACGACGGGTACGGCTTCTGGTAGGCCTCGGTAATCCACCAGTCGTCGCCGAGCGAGTCGAAGAGGGCGGCGAACTCGCCGTCACCGAGGAGCGTCTCGAACGGGTCGTAGACGGCCTCCATCGCGGCGGGCGACCCCCGGAGTCCGGCGGCGGCCAGCGCCGCGGCGCTCACGCCGGCCTGCGCGGAGAAGCCGGCGGTGACGTTCCGCGACGGCGCGCCCTCGGCGAAGGGGTCGTGCATGGAGACGACCGCGAGGTTCAGCGCGGTCCGGACCGTCTCGCGCACTTCGTCGGGCGACTGCCCCGCGCAGACGGCGGCGGTCAGCGCCGGTCCGAGCGTCGTCCACGTCGAGTGCGGGTCGCGGACGAGCCACGGAATCGCCTCGTTCATCCGGGCCTTCATCGCGAAGATGGCGTACTCGAAGCGCGCGCACAGCTCGTAGGAGCGGACGCAGGCGTCCACGAACGTCTCGCCGCCAACGTCGTGGGCCTCGGCGACGCCCACCGCGCCCGCGACGATGCTCGCGCCCACGTGGCCGCCCCGGTTGTGGCCCTCCTCTATCTCCTGTGTTATCGCCGCCGTCGCGTTCAACAGCGCCGCCTGCGACGGGTCGACGCGTCGGTCGGTCCCGAGGACGGACGCCGGGCCGTCGGCCAGCGCCGCGTCGCGGAAGACGCCCGCGTGCTGTGGCGCGGCCGCCCCCGCGACGGTCGCCGCGAGCACGTCCGCGACGATTCGCGCCCCGTCGGCGCGCACGTCCTCGGGTATCTCGTCGGTCAGAAAGCGGTGCACCTGTCGTTCCCAGTCTCGGACTGGTTCCTGTGAAATCATGGTCTGAATGCGTGGTCGAACGGGTGCTCAGGCCCGAGTGAGGGCGCAGAGCACGCGGGGGGCGGCGGGTTCGGTCGCCGCGGTCCAGAGGCCGTCGACGCCGCCGTCGCCGATGACGGGCGCGACGAGTCGGTCGAACTTTGCTTGGAGTTCCGATTCGGTGAAGGGGTCGCGTTCGCCGCCGCGGGCGGCGCGCACCTCGCGGGCGTACTGCTCGCCGTCGCCCGTCCCGACGGTGACGCGCGCGCCGCGCTCGTCGGGGGCGCGGGCCGCGAACTCCTCGGTGGCGACCACGTCGACGCGTCGGGCGAACCCGAGCGTGGCCTTCGTCAGCGCCTCGTCGGTGAACGCCTCCTTGCCGGTCTCGCCGGCCGTCAGCGCTGAGGCGACGGCGAAGGGGAGGGAGAACTTCGCCTGCAGGGCGTTCTCGGGTGCAGGGTCCGACAGCGCCGCCGCGGCGGGGTACGTCTCGACGGTGACCGATTCGATGTCGGCCGCGTCGACGCCCGCCTCGTCGACGAGAAGCGCCACGGCGTCGAGGGCGGCGTGGGTGTAGCGGCAGGCCGCGTGGACCTTGAAGTAGCCGCGCTCGATTTCCCAGCGCTCGCCGAGTTCGTCGGCGAGGGCGCTCCGGTCGGGGCCGTCCGCGGCCACGGGTTCGAGGTGTCGGACCACGCCGTCGTCGAGGCCGGTGAACCCCGATTCGGCTTGGTCGACCGCGAGGAGCCCCGAGAGGTTGCTCATCCCGACGTAGCCGTTCCTGACGGTCGCGCCCTCGGTGGCCGCCTCGAACCGGGTGTGCTGGGCGTAGTTCGCCGCCATGCGCATCGCGTCGAGCGTCGTCTCGGCGTCGAGGCCGCGGAGCCGGGAGACGGCCGCGGCGGTCCCGACGCCGCCCCAGACGCCGTGGGGGTGGAGGCCGTCGGCGAGCGGGACAACCGCCTCGGCGGCGCGGACCGCCGCCTCGTAGCCGGCGACGAACGCCGTCAGGAACTCGTCGCCGCTGCGGTAGGCCGACTCGCCGTCCGCGAGGAGCGCGGGGAGGACGTGAATGGCGGGGTGGCCGGCCGCGAAGCGGTGGCCCTCGTCGAGTTCGAGGACGCTCCCGGCGGCCGCGTTGACGAACGCGGCGCGGTACGCCGAGGTCCGCTCGCCCGCGGTCCCCATGATGGTCGATTCGCCGCCGTTCTCGTCGGCCCACCGGCGCGCCAGCGCGGCGACCGCGGGGTCCGACGCGCCGCCCAGCACCGCGCCGATGGTGTCGGCGACGACGAGGGACGCGCGGTCGGCGACCGACGCGGGGAGGTCGCCCCGGTCGAGGTCAGACACGAACGACGCGAGCGCTTCGTCGGTCATCTCACACCCCGAGGTACGCCTCGACGACGCCCTCGTCTTCGAGGAGTTCGTCGCCGTCGGCGGTCATGCTGATGCGGCCGTTTTCCATGACGTAGCCCCGGTCGGCCAGCTTGAGCGTCTGCTGGACGTTCTGTTCGACCATGAGGACCGTCATGCCCTGCGCGTGGATGTCCTCGATGACGTCGAACACCTCCTGAACGAGGTGCGGCGCGAGGCCGATGGAGGGCTCGTCGAGGATGAGCAGGTCGGGCTCGCCCATGAGCGCGCGGGCGAGGGTCAGCATCTGCTGTTCCCCGCCGGACATGGTGCCGGCGCGCTGGTTCTTGCGCTCCGCGAGCCGGGGGAACAGCTCCAGCATCTCGTCGAGGTTCTCCTTGCGGTCCGCCTTCGCCTCCTCGGTCTGCGCGCCGAGTAGCAGGTTGTCGATGACGGTCATGTTGGTGAACAGGTCGCGGTTCTCGGGGACCTGCACGATGCCGCGCTCGACGATTTCGTGGGACGCCTTCGAGTGAATCTCCTCGCCGCGGTAGGTTATCTCGCCGCGGCTCGGCGAGAGGATGCCGCAGATGGTGCGCATCGTCGTCGTCTTGCCCGCGCCGTTCGAGCCGATGAGCGCGACGATTTCGCCCTCGTCGACGTGCATGTCGACGCCGTGGAGCACCTCGATGTCGTCGTAGCCCGCGCGGACGCCGCTCAGTTCAAGCATCGACGTCGAACCCCCCGATGTAGGCCTCGATGACGCGGTCGTCTTCGACCACCGTCTCGGGCGCGCCGAAGGCGATGCCCTTCCCTTGGTCCAGCACTTTCACGTAGTCCGAGATGTTCATGATGGCTTTCATGTCGTGTTCGATGATGAGGAGGCTCGTCCCGCGCTCGCGGAGTTGGCGGAACAGGTCGAGCATCTGGTTCGACTCCGACGGGGTGAGCCCCGCCATAATCTCGTCGAGGAGCAGGATTTCCGGCCGCGTCGAGACGGCGCGGGCGAGTTCGAGGCGCTTCTGTGCGCCCACGGTGAGTTCGCCCGCCTCCTCTTCGGCCTTGTCCGCGAGCCCGACGAATTCGAGGGTCTCCATGGCGATTTCGCGCGCCTCGCCCCGGCGGCGGGTGTGGATGTGCGCGCCGACCATCGCGTTCTCGACGACGGTCAGTTCCTCCAGCGGGCGCGTGATTTGGAACGTCCGCGCCAGCCCCGCCCGCGCGATTTTGTGCGCCGGGAGGCCGGAGATGACCTCGCCGTCGAGTCTGACGGTCCCGCTCGTCGGCGGGAACGCCCCGCTGATGCAGTTGAACAGCGTGGTCTTGCCCGCGCCGTTCGGCCCGATGAGGCCGATAATCTCGCCGCGGTTGACGGTCATGTCCACGTCGTCGAGCGCCTGCAGGCCGGAGAAGCGCTTGCCGACGCCCTCGACCGACAGAATCTGCTCGCCGTCGCGGTCGATGTCGGCGTCCGCGTCGTCGACGCTCTGCGCGTTCGTCTCGTCTGCCGACATCACTCGCTCACCTCCTCGTCACCGCGGACGCGCTCCCAGAGCGCGCGCGCCTGGCTCGGCCAACTGACGACGCCGCGCGGCGAGTAGATGACGATGGCCACGAGGAACGCGCCGTAGATGATGCGGTCGAGGCCGTTGATGTCGGAGAACGTCGTCCGCGCGATTTCGCTGACCGGCGTGACGATGAACGAGCCGACGATGGGGCCCAGAAGCGTCCCCGGCCCGCCGACGACGGCGGGGAGGAGCAGTTCGACGTTCTTGAACAGCGCGAACACGGTGTCGGGGCGGATGGTGTTGAAGTACATCGACCAGTAGGCACCGCCGAGGGCGGTGAAGAAGGCGCTGACAGCGACGCCGATGAGCTTGTATCGGAAGCTCGGTACGCCGACGCTGGCGGCGGCCCGCTCGTCCTCGCGGATGGCGAAGAAGTACAGCCCGACCCACGAGTTCTTGATGAGCCACGAGACGAGCGTCACGACGAGCAGGAAGCCGACGATGAGGTAGTAGTACGGCAGGTCGTTCTGGAACTGGAAGGCGACGAGGCCGTACTCCGCGCCGTAGTCCCGCGGGAACGCCTTGAAGTAGCCGTTGGCCCCGCGGAGCTCCGACATGTTGGTGACGACGAAGCGGAGCAGTTCCGCGAACGCGAGCGTCGCCAGCGCGAAGTAGTGGCCCTGCAGTTTGAAGCGGAACGAGAGCGCGCCGATGATGAGCCCGTAGGCCCCGGCCAGCACGCCGCCGACGAGCATTCCGATCCACGGGTTCACCGCGGCGTCGACGACGAGCGCCTGCGTGGCGTACGCGCCGATGCCGAAAAACGCCGCGTGCCCGAAGGAGAACTGCCCGGTGTAGCCGGACATGATGTTCCACGCCTGGGCCGTGTAGGCGTAGATGACCGTGAGGATGAGCACTTTCAGGCTCAACAGCGCCGCGAGTTCCATCCCGGCGACGTCGATTTCGATAATCGTCGGGAGCGCCGCGAGCAGGCCGAACAGCCCGACGCCCTTCACCAGCGGGGCGTACCGCTGGTCGTCGAACGTCCGGTAGCGGTCGCGGACAGTCTCGATGGCGCTCACGCCTCAGCACCTCCGAAGAGGCCCTCGGGCTTGACGAGGAGCGTCCCGATGAAAAGCAGGAAGATGAGCACCTGCGCGGTGGTCCCGGGGAGGTAGTAGCCCCCGAACACCTGAATCATCCCGACGATGAGGCCGCCGACGAACGCGCCGGGGAACGACCCGAGGCCGCCGAGGATGACGATGACGAAGGCGTTGATGAGGTACGTCTCGCCCGTGAAGGGGTCGAACCGCTGGAACAGCGCGATGGAGCCGCCGGCCACGCCGGCCAGCGCCGCGCCGATACCGAAGGTGAGGTAGTTGATTCGGCGGACGTTGATGCCGACGTAGCGCGCGCCGTCGCGGTTGTCGGCCGTGCCGCGAATCTTCCGGCCGAGGTCGGTCCGGTTCAGGAACGCCCGCACGGCGAGCATCGTCCCGAGCGCGATGACGAGCGCGTAGAACTGTCCGAGCGGGATGAAGACGCCGCCGACCTGTATCGACCCGAGCGAGAGTTCGACCTGCTGGGGGTCGGGCGTGAACACGATTTCGATGGCCGACTGGATGATAAAGAGGACGCCCAGCGTGGCGATGAGCTGGTTCTGCTGGGGGGCCTCGATGATGGGTTCGACCGTGAGTACGTGGACGACCACCCCGAGGACGAACAGCACGGCGGCGGCGATGGGGATGCCGAGGAACGGGCTGATACCCGCCATCTCGGAGACCAACCACACCGAGTACATCCCGACGACGAGGAAGACGCCGTGGGCGAAGTTGATGACGTCCATCACGCCGAATATCATGGTCAGTCCGAGCGCCGTCAGCGCGTAGACGCCCCCGAGCAGGAGGCCGAACGCGAGCAACTGCAGGAGGACGGGCTCCAGGTTGGTGATGTCAGTCAGGAACTGTACGAACGGGTCGATGAATCGGCCGAGGCCACCGCCCTGCAGCGGCAGCGGCGCGACCGATGTGACTAGGTGTCCCATGCGGTTTCTACGCTCGGGAATTGTTGGCAACCCCCATAAAAGGTGGCTATCTTTCGGGACGGTTCGTTGACGTGACGGGCGCGAGGGTCGCGGTCAGACCTGTGGGTCGGCCTCCGCGTACTCTTCGGGGTAGACGACCTTGACCGAGAGGTCCTGAACCTGGTTCACCGGGCCGAGCGCGTTGACGTTCTCGCCTTGGTCGTCGAACTCGATAGCGCCCATCGCGGAGATGTGGTCCTCGTAGCTGAGGCTCTTGAGCGCCTCGTTGATGTCGTCGCGCTCGACGCTGCCGGCCTCTTCGACCGCCTGGATGATGACCTCGGCCGCGGTGTAGGCCATCCCGACCGACGCCGAGAATTCTTGGTCGTAGTTGTCGAGGAACTGCGAGCGGACCTCGGCGGTCTTGTCGACCGTCGGGTTCAGCGCGTAGTTGTTGTCCAGCACGCCGTTTGCGAACTCGCCGATGTCGCTGACGGCGTCGTCGTCGGTGAACGTCGCGGACGCGGACGCGGTCAGATACGGCGGCCGGTAGTCTTGGTCCTGCAGCGCCTGCGCGAGCAGGACGCCGCCGGCGACGTACGTCGTGGCGATGATGGTGTCGGGGTCGGCGCTCCGGAGCCGCGACACCTGCGTGTTGGCGTTCGACGCGCCGAACTCGATGGCCGTCTCCTCGACGATTTCGACGTTCTGCTCGGGGAGGAACTCGCGGAGGCTGTCGCGAATCGCCTGCCCGTAGCTGTTGTTGATGTAGAACAGCCCCGCCGTGTCGATGGTGCCGCCGCCGTCGCGGATGACCGACGGCACGAGGTCCGCGTAGTCGCTCGCCAGCCGGCGGGCCGGGGGCTGGGGCCGGTAGACGTAGTTGAAGTCGCGGCCCTGCAGGATGTTGTCCGCCGCCGCGATGGAGATGACGAACGGGACGCCCTGCCGTTCTGCGACCTGCGTCGCCGCCGTCGTCACCGGCGAGGAGTAACAGCCGGTGAGGACGTGCGCGCCCTCGCTGAGCAGTTCCTCGCTGACCTGTCCGCCGAGTTCCTGTGCGCCCTGGTTGTCGCCCTCGATGACGGTCACTTCCGCGCCGTCGAGCGACTCGATGCCGCCCTCCTCGTTTTTCCGCATCGCGGCGAGTTTGATGGCGTTGCTCATCCCGACGCCCGTCGCGGCGAGACTGCCCGAAAGCGGGTGGTTCGAACCGATGATGACCTCGTCGACGGACTGCTCGGGCGTCCCCGTCGTGGTGCCCGTGTCGCCGCCGGACCCGCCCGAGTCACCGCCGGAGTCGCCGCCCGAATCGCCGCCGCCGTTTCCGGCGTCGTCGCTCGCACAGCCGGCTAATGTCAATGCCGCGACGCTCGCACCCGTTGCTTTGAGGAAGCGCCGCCTGTTGCTCGTCGAAGACTTGAGAGTCTTACCCATGGCAATCAATCACGAGGTTGGTGCCAATTGTAATAAATGCTATCGTACTCGTGTTGTCACGTTCCGAAGATATTCCCGCATCGAGCCGGTCGAGTCGGCCGAGTCGGCTGAGTCGGCGCGTCAGTCGAGCGACTCGCGGGCGTGGATGCCGGCGAGGCGGCCGTAGCCGAGCGCGGTCGTCAGCCCGTTGCCGGAGAGGTAGCCGCCCGCGCCGTGGCCGCTGATACCGCAGGCCGTGCCACCACCGGCGTAGAGGTTCTCGACCGTACTCCCGTCGGTTCGGAGGACGCGCCCGTCTTCGTCGACGACGAGCCCGCCCTGCGTGTGAAAGAGCGCGCCGGTGACTTTGGTCCCGTAGAAGGGCGCTTCCAGCGGGTTCGCGCCGTCGACGCGGCCCACCTCGTCCGGTTCGCCCGCCGCGGCGGCCCCGTTGTAGTCGGCGACCGTCTCCGCGGCGCGCTCGCCGTCGGCACCGAGTCGCGCGGCGAGGTCGGCGACCGAGTCGTCGCTGTGGTAGGTCCCCTGCTCGATGGCCTCGTCGAAGTCCTCGAACTGCCCGCGGAGTCGCTCGAAGATGCGCTCGTCGAACAGTTGAATCGCCTGCCCGCCGGGCTGTTTGAGCACCGAGATGGCGAACTCGCTGTACCCCGCGGACTCGTCGCCGAACCGCTCGCCGTCCCGATTCACGAGGATGCCCCCGTTCATCGTGACCGCGTAGGTCGAGAGCATCCCCGTCTGGCTCGCCACCGTCGCGTGGCCCTGATAGGCGTCCATGCAGGCGAGTTCGCCGCCGAGTTCCGCGCCGAAGCGGACGCCGTCGCCGGTGTTGCCGTCAGCGCCGAAGTACAGCGCCCGCTCGATGTCCTCCTCGCAGTAGTCGGTGACCATCTCGCGGTTGCCGGCGAAGCCGTCGGTGGCGAGGATGACCTTCTCGGCTTCGATGGCCTCGTCGTGGCCGAGGCCGGCGACGACGCCCCGGACCGCGCCGTCGTCGGCGACGAGCTGCTTCACGGGTGCGTTCGTCAGGAGTTCGATGTTCGGCGTCGACTCGACGCGCTCGACCAGTTCGGCGACGAGGTTCTCGCC
Source organism: Haloferax sp. Atlit-10N (assembly GCF_003586325.1). Taxonomy (NCBI): domain Archaea; kingdom Methanobacteriati; phylum Methanobacteriota; class Halobacteria; order Halobacteriales; family Haloferacaceae; genus Haloferax; species Haloferax sp. Atlit-10N. The sequence goes on along the minus strand of NZ_PSYX01000005.1, from coordinate 108,505 downwards.
GTTTCGACCCTCCGGTGCGTGCATCCGGTACTCGGAGTGCTTGGGGTACTTGAAGTCGTCCACGACGTGGAGCGTGACGTCCCAGTCGTCGACGAGCCAGTGGATGAGGTTCGTGCTCTCCTCGCAGAGGTACCGCACGCGCTCCTCGTCGGCCTCGTAATCGTTTTTCTCCAAGATGTCGCGGGCCATGTCGGCGGGCGTCTCCTCGATACCCGCCTCGCGCTGGAGTCGCGTCCCCGCTGCGGGAATCATCCCCGTCGAAAGCGAGGTGTTCCCGCCGCACTCGGGCGCTTTCTCCAGCACCGTCACACGAACGTCGGGGTTCTCGCTGGCCGCGAGCGCGGCGACGAGGCCGGTCCCCCCGCCGCCCGCGACGAGCACGTCCGTGTCGATATCCCACTCGATGTCGTCGGCCGAGACGACTTCGGCGACGCCGTCGCTCGGCGTCCGCCGGGCTAGTTCGTCCATGCACTCTGCTAGGTAGACTCTATCGTAAAACTACCGCCTCCGGCGGTGGCGGTCCCAACGAACCTCCCGATTCCGCCGGTCTCAGCGGTGCGTGCGTGAGTAGAATCGCTCGCTGTTGCATCATCGCTTGCTGTTGCATATCGTTCGCCGTTGCGTCGTCCGCTGTCGCTCCGTCTCGGACGTTCAGGAATAACAGATAGTCAGGAATATCGGAGTGAAAAATTATGTGGGTTGAGAACACGCATAGCGCATGGACTCGCCACGAGACATCGTCGAGGAGTTCTTCGACCGGATGGAAGACGACCGCAGAGACACCGTCGGAGACCTGTTCGCCGAGGACGCCGTCATCTCCCTGCCGGGTGCGACCTTCGAGGGACCGACCGCGGCCTACGACTTCCTCGCGCACCTCGAACCGCGGTACGAGTGGGCGGCCAAGGAGTTCGACCGCTGGATAGAGGCGGGCGACACCGTCGTGAGCACGGGGTCGCTCTACGGCGTCGACAACGACGGTGAGGAGTTCTCGGACGTTCGCTACGTCGATATCTACGTCGTCCGCCGGGGCCTCATCGAGCGTCTCGACATCTGGAACGACCTCGCCGTCGACGGCGTCGTCCCGGTCGAGGACGCGGCCGCAGTCCCGGCGGAGGAATGAGCGACCGAACCGCGGTTCTGTTCGCGCTCCGCGACGACCCCTCGCTCGTCGTCCGAGCCGAGGAACTCGGCTACGAGTCGGCGTGGGCCGCCGAGGGGCAGGGAAAAACCGCCTTCGGAAAGCTCGAACGCTGGGCCGTCCACACCGACGAAATCGGCCTCGCGACGGGCATCGTCAACGTGTTCTCGCGGACGCCGGCGGCGCTCGCGGCGGCCGCGGCGACCCTCGACGACCACTCGGACGGCCGCACGATTCTCGGCCTCGGCGTCGCCCACCCCGGCGTCGTCGAGACGTTCCACGGCGTCCCCTTCGACCGCCCGCTGTCGCGCCTCCACGAGTACGTCGAACTCGTGCGGCGCTACCTCCGCGGCGACGCCGACTCCTTCGACGGGGAGTTCTTCTCGCCCGAGCGCACGAGTTTCTGGGACGCGTTCGAACCCGTCCGCGAGGAGATACCCATCTACAACGGCGCGCTCGGGCCGGCGAACGTCCGACTCACCGGGCAGGTCGCCGACGGCTGGCTCCCGAACCTCTACCCCCGCCCGCAGTTCGAGGAGGCGCTGGAGTGGCTCGACACCGGGGCCGCCCGCGCCGGGCGCGACCGGAGCGACGTGGACGTGGCGATGTACGTCCTCACCGCCGTCCACGACGACCCCGACGAGGCGCGCCGGGCGGCGGCCGAACACGTCGCCTACTACCTGCGGGACGTGCCGGGCTACTACGACCGCGCGGCCGAGCAGGCCGGCTTCGGCGACGAGGTCGAGGCGGTCCGCGCCGCGCCGACGACCGAGGCGGGGGCGCGCGAACTCTCGGCCGACTTCCTCGACCTCGTGGCGCTCGTCGGCACGCCCGACGACGTGCGGGGGCGACTCGCCGAACTCCGCGAGATGGGCGTCGACCTGCCGGTCGTCCGCGCGCCCGCCGGCGTCGACCGCGAGTGGGTGGCGCGGACGCTGGAGGTGTTCGCCCCGTAACATGACCCCGGCGAACCGTGCCGTACTTTTATGCTGGATGCCACCGCATCTCAGGCGAAGCGAGTCATGACAGACCGTATCTGGGAGGACCTGCTATCTGAACAGGATAAACAGGTCATCACGAAGGCTGGTTACGACAAGGAGGGCGCCTCGTCGTGGGAGTCCCGCGGCATGGGCGAGAACCCGATGGTTCTCGTCATCGACATGCAGCGGCTCATCGTCGGCGAGAACGTCCCCATCCTCGAGGCTATCGAGGAGTACCGCACCGCGATGGGCGACATCGCGTGGGACGCCATCGAGCACATCGACCCGTTCCTCGATTTCGCGCGGGAACAGGGGCTTCCGGTGACGTACACGCGGGTCGTCCCGTCGAGCTACGACGACCCCGACCACCCCGACCTCGACATCGTCGACCCGGTCGCGCCCGAGGAGGGCGACACCGTCGTCGACAAGTCCTACGCGTCGGCGTTCTACGGGACCGACCTGCTCTCGCGGCTCGTCCGCGGCGGCCACGACTCGGTCATCATCGTCGGCAACTCCACGAGCGGGTGCGTCCGGGCCACCGCGGTCGACGCCAAGCAGAACGGCTTCAGCGTCGTCCTGCCGCAGGAGTGCATCTTCGACCGCATCGAGGCGTCGCACAAAATCGGCCTCCTCGACCTGTGGATGAAGTACGCCGAGGTGCTCGAGACCGAGGCGGTCGAAGAGTGGGTCGAGACGCTATGACCCACGACCTCGTCATCTCGAACGGCACCGTCGTCACCCCCGAACACGGCACCTTCGAAGCCGACGTCGCGGCCGACGGCGAGACCATCTCCGCCATCGCCGCGCCCGGGACGCTCTCGGGCGAGACGGAAATCGACGCGACGGGCAAGCACGTGCTTCCGGGCGCAATCGACCCGCACACCCACCACGGCATCTACCGCGGGCTGGAGGCGGACGCCGAGTCCGAGTCCAAGTCCGACCTCGTCGGCGGCGTGACCACCATCGGGAACTACTTCCGCCGGGCCGGGGCCTACGAGGAAATCATGCCGGGCTACTTCGACGAGGCGGAGCCGAACTACTACCACGATTACTTCTTCTCGCTCGGCCTGCTCTCGATGGAGCACGTCGAGGAGATACCCGCCATCATCGAGGAGTTCGGCATCACGACGTTCAAGTGGTACATGAACTACAAGGACGCCGCCCGCGAGAAGTTCGGCGTCGACTGCGACATGCACGACGACTTCGGCGACGCCTTCATCCGGAAACTCGCCGAACAGGACGTGCCGACCACGCTCGGCTACCACTCCGAGAACGTCGAAATCACGAACGCGCTCGCCGGCGGCAACGTCTACGTCACCTCCGAGTCCGACGACACCGACGCCGACGCCGACGAGGGCTACGAGGTGATGGTCGAGGAGTTCCCCGGCTACGCCGAGACCCAGAGCATGGTCGCCGGGGCCGCGCTCGCCAAGGTCCACGGCTACGACGACCGTTTTTACGCGGTCCACATCTCTGCCGGGGGGACCGCCGACGAACTCGCCGCGCTCCACGACGCGGGCTACCGGGCGTGGGGCGAGACGTGCATCCACTACCTCGCGCTCACCACCGAGGAGTGCGACGAGCGCATGAAAGTCAACCCGCCGGTCCGGTCGAAAGCCGACCAAGAGACGCTCTGGGAGCGCCTCGCCGACGGCACTATCTCGACTATCGGCACCGACCACTGCGCCAACCTCGCGGAGAACAAGTTCGGCGAGGGCATCCGCGACAGCCTGCTCGGGTTCCCCTCGACGCCGGTGATGCTCCCGCTCATCCTCTCGGAAGGTGTCAACGAAGGCCGCATCTCGCTCGAACGCGCCGTCGAGGTGACGAGCACCAACGCGGCGAAGGCGTTCAACTGCTACCCGAAGAAAGGCACGGTCAGAGTCGGGAGCGACGCCGACCTCGTCGTCGTCGACCTCGACGAGACGAAGACGGTCACGCCGGAACTGTTACACAGCGTCAGCGGCTATTCCCCCTACGAGGGTCGAGACGTCACCGGCTGGCCGACCCAGACCGTCGTGAAGGGCGAACTCGCCTACGACGACGGCGAGATAGTCGGCACGAAGGGCCACGGCACTCACATCGACCGGCCGGTGTGAACCGGCCGCGGCGACCGAAAAGGGAGTCGACGACGCTGACTGACCGGCCACGCGGGAGCCCGGGGCGCGCGGCCCGACCTGCCGCACAGACGACCGGGCACGCGGACACGCACACGCACCACCTGACGACCACCACACGCGACACAGAACGAGAAGACACACACGACATGACGAACGACACGAACGGACCACTCGACGGCCTCGTCGTCCTCGAAGCCGGGTCGATGATATCCGGCCCGACCGTCGGCCGCTTCATGGCCGACTTCGGGGCGACGGTCATCAAAATCGAACACCCGGCGTTCGGCGACCACATCCGCCGCTTCGGCCCACAGAAAGACGGCGTCGGCCTCTGGCACAAGTACCTCTCGCGGAACAAGCAGTCTATCACCCTGAACATCTCCACCGAGGAGGGCGCGGCGGTGTTCGAGGACCTCGTGAGCGAGGCCGACCTCCTCATCGAGAACTTCCGACCCGGCACGCTCGAACGCTGGGGCGTCGGCTGGGAGCGACTCTCAGATGTCAACGACGACCTCGTGATGCTCCGGATGTCCGGCTTCGGCCAAACCGGCCCGTATTCCGAGCGCCCCGGCTTCGGGACGCTCGCGGAGGCGATGTCCGGCTTTGCCTACCTCAACGGCTTCCCTGACTCACCCCCGCTGCTCCCGCCGACCGGCCTCGCCGACAACATCGCGGCGCTGTTTTCGACGTTCGCGGTGATGTTCGCGCTCTACCACCGCGACGTCCACGGCGGCGGCGGTCAGTACATCGACACGAGCCTCATCGAACCCATCTTCGGCCTGCTCGGCCCGCAACCGCTCCGCTACGACCAACTCGGCGAAATCGAGTCGCGGTCGGGTAACCGCTCGACCTCGTCGGCCCCGCGGAACGTCTACCGGACGGGCGACGACCGCTGGGTCGCCATCTCCGCGAGCGCGCAACCACTCGCGGAACGGACCTTCGACGCCATCGACCGGCCCGACCTGAAGGACGACCCGCGCTTCGAGACCAACGAGGACCGACTGGAGCACGTCGACGAACTCGACGCCATCATCCAAGGCTGGATGGACGACCACAGCCGCGAGGAGGTGCTCGCGGCGTTCGAGGAGGCCGACGCGACGCTCGCGCCGGTGTACAACGTCGAGGACATCCTCAACGACGAGCACTACGCGGCGCGCGAGGCGTTCCTGACGGTCGACGACCCGGACCTCGGCGAGGCGGTCGTGCAGAACGCCTTCCCGAAGTTCTCGGAGACGCCGGGTCGGGTCGACCACCTCGGCCCGTCGCTCGGCGAACACAACGACGCGGTCTACCGCGACCGACTCGGCTACGACGAGTCGGTGCTTTCGGACCTCGAGGCGGAGGACGTGATATGAGCCTCCTCGACTCGCTTCCGGAGCGCGTCCACGTCGTCGAGATGCTGCCCCGCGACGGGTTCCAGCGCCTCGACGAGTTCGTCCCGACCGACGAGAAAGTCGAGATAATCGACGCCCTCTCGGACACCGGCGTGGACGAAATCGAGATTTCCTCGTTCACCCACCCGAAGGCCGTCCCGACCCTGCGGGACGCCGACGAGGTGGCGAAGCGCATCACCCGCCGCGACGGCGTGACCTACCGGGCGCTCGTCCCCAACCTCCGGGGCATGGAGCGCGCCGTCGAGGCCGAGGTGGACAAGGTGAACGCGCTCGTCACGGTGAGCGAGACCTACACGAGGAAAAACCAGAACCGCACCCGCGAGGAGGTGCTCGCGGAGATGGACGACATCGTCGAACTCGCCCACGACCACGGTATCGAGGTCGAAGCCGGGATGGGAACGAGCTTCTACTGCCCCTACGAAGGCGCAATCGACCCGACGGAGACGCTCGCGGTCGTCGACAGCGTCGTCGACTCCGGCGTCGACGAGGTGACGCTGGCGACGACGATGGGCCTCGCCAACCCGGTCGAAATCACGGAGCGCTTCACCGCCGCGTTCGAGGCCCACCCCGGCCTCGACATGGGCCTGCACCTCCACGACACGAACGGGATGAGCCTCGCCAACACGCTGGCCGCGATGGCCGTCGGCGTCGACCGCTTCGACGCCTCGGTCTGCGGCCTCGGCGGCGGCGTCGTCCTCCCCGGCGACATGTCCGGCGTCGGCAACACGCCGACCGAGGACCTCGTCCAGATGCTCGAACGCATGGGCGTCGGTCACGGGGTCGATTTCGGCCGCATCGAGGCGGCCGCCCACGACGTGTCCGACCGACTGGGCCTCGGTCTGACGAGTCACGTCCTCGCCGGCGGCACGGTCGAGGGCGTCCTCGACACCGTCGCGGCCGACGGGGAGGAGGACTGAGATGTCCGGAAAAACTCTCGCGGAGAAACTGCTTTCGGCGAAGTCCGGCACCGACGCCCGCGCCGGCGACTACGTCGAAGCCGACGTGGACGTGGCGATGGCCCACGACATCACCGGGCCGCTCGCGTTCCAGACGTTCGACGAGGTGACGGGCGACGACGGCGAACTGTTCGCGCCCGACCGGACCGTCTTCACCATCGACCACCACGCCCCCGCGGACGGGGTGCAGGCCGCGAACAACCACAACGCAGTCCGCGAGTTCGCGGCGAAACACGGCGCGCACCAGTTCGACGTGGGCGACGGCATCTGCCACGCCGTCCTCGTCGAGGAGGGGTTCGTCGGTCCCGGCGACCTCGTCATCGGTGCGGACTCTCACTCGACGACCTACGGCGGTATCGGCGCGTTCGGGACCGGCGTCGGCTCGACCGACCTCGGGACCGCGCTCGCGACGGGCGAACTCTGGTTCCGCGTCCCGAAGACGCTGCGCTTCGAGGTCGACGGCGACCTCCAGGACGGCGTCTACGCGAAGGACCTCATCCTGCGTTTCATCGGCGACGTGGGCTTCGACGGCTGTACCTACATGGCCGCCGAGTACGCCGGGAGTACCATCGAGTCGCTCCCGATTCACGAGCGCCTCGTCCTGTCGAACATGGCAATCGAGATGGGCGGCAAGACGGGCCTCGTCGCGCCCGACGAGCGGACCGAGGCGTACCTCGAACGCCAGACCGGCACCGAAATCGACCTCGACGACGCGTTCGTCTCCGACGACGACGCCGACTACGAGGCGGTCCACAGCTACGACGCGGCCGCCCTCGCCCCGCAGGTCTCGAAGCCGTCGAACCCCGAGAACGCGGTCGACGTGACCGAGGTCGCGGGCACCGAAATCGACCAGCTGTTCGTCGGCACCTGCACGAACGGCCGGTACGAAGACATCAAAATCGTCGCGGACATCCTCGCGGGCGAGACCATCGCCCCGAACGTCCGGATGGTCGTCGTCCCCGCCTCGAAGTCCGTCTACCAGCATATGCTCCAGACGGGCGTCTTCCAGACGCTCACCGACGCCGGCGCGGTCATCCAGAGCGCCGGCTGTGGCCCCTGTGCGGGCTACCATCAGGGCGTCCTCGGCGACGGCGACGTCTGTCTCGCCACGGCGAACCGGAACTTCCCCGGCCGCGAGGGGTCGATGGAGTCGTCGGTCTACCTGTCGAGTCCGGCGACCGTCGGCGCGAGCGCGCTGTACGGCGAAATCACGGACCCCCGCGAGGTCGAGACGAAACGCTACGACGACACGGTCTTCGCGGAGGTGCTGCCATGACGGACGCGTTCGCCGGCGACGGCGGCCGCCCGGACCCCGCCGAACCCGGTCGCGCGTGGGTCTTCGGCGACAACATCGACACCGACCAGATAACGCCGTCGCGATTCATCGTCTCGTCGGACCCCGACGAACTCGCCACCCACGCCTTCGAGGACCTCAGACCCGAGTTCTCCGAGTCGGTCGAGCCCGGTGACTTCGTCGTCGCCGGCGAGAACTTCGGCAGCGGGTCGTCGCGGGAGCACTCGCCGCTGTCGCTCGTCGGCGCGGGCGTCTCGGCGGTCGTCGCGCAGTCGTTCGCGCGCATCTTCTTCCGCAACGCCATCAACCTCGGCCTGCCGGTGCTCATCTGCCCCGGCGCGGACGTCATCGAGGACGGCGACGAGATTCACGTCGACCTCGACGCGGGCGTCGTGACGAACCACACGCGAGACGAAACCTACGAGGCGGAGGCGCTCCCCGAGTTCCTCCAGTCGCTCGTCGAACAGGGGGGATTGAAAGCCTACACGAAGGCGAAACTCGACCGCTGAGCGAGCACTCGGCTCACGTCATCGCTTCCGCCGCACCGACCGACGACCGCACAGAGACACCCGAGAACGCCGTTCCGATGCGGTTTTCGCTTTCTGCTTTTCACCGCTTCCGCGCGTCCCAGTAGAGGAGGCCGGCTGAGACGACGAGACAGACCGCGAGCCCCGCGAACGCGGCGACGTAGCTCGCGTAGGTGGCGACGATGCCGACGTACGCCGGTCCAATCGCGTTCGCACCGAGGAACAGCGCCCGCGCGGCCCCAAGGTCGGCTCCGCGGTCGGCGTCGGGCGCGTTGTCCATGATGATGGCGTCCGCGAGGGGGAACTCCGTCTTGTAGCCGGCCGCGAGCGCGACGACGGAGACGTAGATGAGCGGGCGCGCCTCCACGGCCGAGAGGACGGCGAGCGCCCCCGCGGCGACGAGCATCCCGACGACAGCGATTGACTCGCGGCGGAACCGGTCGCTCAGGCCGCCGGCGACGGGTTTGATGGTGATGCCGACGGCGAAGACGATGGCGAACGTCGCGCTCGCCAACTGCTGGTCGAAACCTTTCGCCTCGATGAGGTAGGTCGGAAAGAAGTTGATGAAGCCGCCGACCATGAAGTAAAACAGCCCGAACGCGAGGAGCGTCCGGCGCTGTTCGGCGCTGGCGAAGAGGCGTCGGAGCGTGCCCGAGACGTGGAGTTCGGGCGACCCCACGGCGTAGCCGTCTCTCGACCAGAGCGCGTAGAGGAGGGTGAGCCCCGCGAGGGCGACGGCGACCGGGAGGAACGGCGTCCGCCACGTGGCGTAGGTCAGCGCGAGGATGGCGAGCCCCGACGAAACGAGGCCGCCGAGGTCGGTCCCGGCGGCGTAGAGGCCGAGGGCCCGGCCGCGGCGTTCGACGAACAGGTCCGACAGGAGCGCCCGCGAGGGGATGGCGAACAGCCCCTTCCCGAGTCCCGTGATGACCGCGGCGGCGACGAAGCCCGCGAGACCGCCCGCGAGGCCGAACGTGGCGAACCCGAGGACGAGGATACCGAGTCCGGGGACGATGAGCGTCGTCCGGGTCCATCGGTCGGAGTACTCGCCGCCGGGGTACTGGGTGATGGCGTAGACGCCCTGAAACAGCGCCAGCGCGATACCGGCGGTCGCCTCCGTTATCTGTAGCTCCTCGATGATAGTCGGCAGCAGCGGCGACAAGAGAAACCGACCCGTCTGGAGGACCGCCCACGCTAGCGACACGGTGACTAACATCCGACCCGGGTAGCCCGCAAGCAAGCGCTCGTCGGATGTCGGCTGTTGGTTCACACCCTCCGTACACCGACCTGCTACCAATGGGTTACGATTGCGGAACGCCGGTTCCGGTTGTCGGCGTCGCGGTTTCCCGTGGCGCTGAGTAACTCGTAAACAAATATTAGTTTATACTGAATGGTCTGAGGGAGATAAACGGAAATAAAAACGCTATAATAGCCGTCCAAACAACATAATTTTTACAAATTTTGCAATTTTTAGAAATTGTACAGTTTTAAACTTTATACAGTTTATATTCTCTCGGTTCAGCGCCCCCGTCCCCGATGGCCGCCGCACAAATTTTTACCACCCGCGGCCGCGACGGTCCGGGCATGGACGCGACGGCAATCGACCACGTGAATCTCCGCATCCCCGCCGACGGCCTCGACGCCGCGGTCGAGTTCTACCGCGACGCGCTCGGCTTCGAAATCGAGAACCGCGACCTGTACGAGTCGGGCGAAAAGCCCTTCTTCTCCGTGCGACTCACCCCGGCGAGCGTCATCCACCTCCGACCGGCCGAGAACTTCGAACCGCCGACGGAGACCGCCTTCGACCACGTCGCCATCGAGTTCGCCCACGACATCGACGAACTCCGCGGGCACCTCGACGCTGCGGGCGTCGAAATCGACCGCCAACTCGAACCCCTCGGGGCGACGGGCGTCGCGCCCGCGATGTACGTCACCGATCCCTTCGGCTACACGCTGGAACTGAAAGCCGCGCCTGACGACGACTGAGTCTCCTCTCCCGCACTACAGTACGTACTGCGCGACCGAGTCCATCACTTTTCGCTCCGCCCGGCGCAGGTGTTCCTCGGCGGTCCGCCGCGAAACGCCCATCTCGTCGGCGATGGTCGCGGTCTCGATGCCGCGCGGCAGGTCGTAGTAGCCGCCGGCGTGGGCCAGTCGCAGCGCCTCGCGCTGGCGGCCGGTGAGCTCGGGCATCGCGTCGGCGGGGGCCAAAAGCGGGCCGCTCCCGCTGGCGAACGACACCGCGCGCTTGGACTCGACGCTCACGTCGAAGCCGCTGTCCACGAGGTCGCGGAAGCACGCCGTCAGGTCGTCGGCCGAGACGGCGAGCAGGCGACAGACCTTCGCGCCGCCGCGGTAGCGAAGCGGCGGGACGAGCAGTAGCCCGTGTTTCCGCACGTAGCCCTCGATGTGGTCTATCTCGTGGTCCCGGAGGCAGTCGGCGGTGACGACGACGAGTTCGTCGCCGCGCTCGACCGACGCCGCCACGCCGACGGTGTCGTCGACGCGGTCGAGCACGTCGCTTCCGACCCCGCCGCTCACGTGGAGCATGTCGCAGTGTTCGTTGCACCACAGTTCGACGCTCGCGGCGTTGCCCGCCGTCGCCGCCGCGTAGGCGCTGTCGTCCCTGATTCGGAGGTTCGCCTCGTACATGCGCGGACCAAGGCTCGGCACGAATATATAAATCACGCACCGCATGGTGGGGGAATTGCTACCCGTCTCGCGCCCGAAGTTCGGTGTATGCACGACCAGCAATCGTCGGCACGGCGGGACCGACTCGGCGACCCGAGCGACGAGTGGCGCGCGTACCAGGGCGCGCCCACCGGGACGGACATCGAGTGCAAGGGGTGGCGACAGGAGGCGGCGCTCCGGATGCTCAACAACAACCTCGACCCCGAAGTGGCGGAGCGCCCCGAGGACCTCGTCGTCTACGGCGGGACCGGGCGCGCCGCCCGCTCGTGGGACGCCTACGACGCCATCCTCGCCGAACTCCGCGACCTCGACGACGACGAGACGCTCCTCGTCCAGTCGGGCAAGCCGGTGGGGAAGTTCCCGACCCACGAGCGCGCCCCGCGCGTCCTCATCGCCAACTCCAACCTCGTCGGCCGCTGGGACGACTGGGAGCACTTCCACGAACTGGAGGCCGAGGGGAAAATCATGTACGGCCAGATGACCGCCGGGTCGTGGGCGTACATCGGCACGCAGGGCATCATTCAGGGCACCTACGAGACGCTGGCCGAACTCGCCCGACAGCGCTACGACGACGACCTGCGGGGCAAACTCGTCGTCACCGGCGGTCTCGGCGGCATGAGCGGCGCACAGCCCCTCGCGGTGACGATGAACCACGGGGTCTGTATCGCCGCCGAGGTGCAGGCCGACCGCATCGAGCGCCGGGTCGAGACGGACTACCTGATGGAGTCAGCCGACTCGCTGGACGAGGCGCTCGAAAACGCCAAGGACGCGATTGAGGCGGGCGAGCCCTACAGTGTGGGCGTCGAGATGAACGCGGCCGACATGCTCGAAGAGCTGCTCGCGCGCGACGAGATTCCGGACGTGGTCACGGACCAGACGAGCGCCCACGACGAACTCGAAGGCTACTACCCGAGCGGCTACACCGCGGCGGAGGCCGACCGACTCCGCGAGGACGACCCCGAGAAGTACGTCGAAGAGAGCCTCGACACGATGGAGCGCCACGTGCAGGCAATCCTCGATTTACAGGACGCGGGCGCAATCGCCTTCGAGTACGGCAACAACATCCGCGGGCAGGTCCAGGACCACCGCGGGATGGAACACGCGTTCGACTTCCCCGGCTTCGTCCCGGCGTACATCCGCCCGATGTTCTGCCGCGGGCGCGGGCCGTTCCGATGGGCCGCGCTCTCCGGCGACCCCGCCGACATCCACCGCACCGACGAGGCGATTCGAGAGCTCTTCCCCGAACACGAGTCGCTCATGCGCTGGATAGACCTCGCACAGGAGCAGGTGTCGTTTCAGGGGCTCCCCTCGCGGGTGTGCTGGCTCGGCTACACCACCGACGACGAGGGGCTCACCGAGCGCGCTCGTTTCGCGCTGAAAATCAACGATCTCGTCGCCTCGGGCGAGGTCTCCGCGCCGGTCGTCGTCACCCGCGACCACCTCGACGCCGGGTCGGTCGCCAGCCCGTACCGCGAGACCGAGGCGATGCGCGACGGCACCGACGCGGTCGCCGACTGGCCCATCCTGAACGCGCTTCTCAACACCGCCGCGGGCGCGGACATCGTGAGCGTCCACGACGGCGGCGGCGTCGGCATCGGCAACTCGCTGCACACGAACAACCACGTCGTTCTCGACGGCTCGGACCTCGCGGCGAAGAAGGCCCGCGCCGTCTTCACGACCGACCCCGGCATGGGCGTCATCCGCCACGCCGACGCCGGTTACGAGGACGCGCTGGACGAGGCGACTCGGTCGAACGTCAGAATTCCGATGCGGGACCACGACGCGGCCGACCGCGCCGACCGCGCGGCCGAAGACGGCGGCCACGCGACCGAGACCGGCGAATCCGCCGCCCGAGGTGACGAATGAGCCGCACCGACCCGCCCGCGTGGGAGGGAACGTCGTCGGACCCGAACGACGAGCAGTTCGGCCACGTCGTTCGTCCGACCGAAATCGAGGACGCGGGCGACTTCCGCGCCGCCCTCGTGGGCGAACCCTACGACGGGGCCGTCATCGGCCGGCGCGGTGCCCGCGAGGGCCCCGCCGCGATTCGGCGCGCTCTCGCCGGCGTCAAGACCCACCACTTCGACGAGGGGCCGGTCGCCGGCGTCGCCGACCTCGGCGACCTCCCGGTCGAGGCGTACAACGACGCGGACGACCCCGAGAACCACGTCGCGGACGTGCAGGCCATCGTCGCCGACGAGGCCGCGGCCGTCTACGAGCGCGGCGCGCTCCCGGTCTTCCTCGGCGGCGACAACTCCCTGACCGTCGGGAACGTCACGCCGCTTCTCGGCGGCGACGACTCGGTCGGGGTCGTGAGCTTCGACGCCCACCTCGACTGCCGCGACCCCGCCGACGGCCCGACGAGCGGGACGCCCTACCGCCAACTGTTCGACGCCGGACTCGACCGCCTCGCCGTGGTCGGGGCGCGACACTTCGAGACCTCGACGGCCTACGCCGACTTTCTGCGCGACTCGGGTGGCACCATCCTCACCGCCGACGAGGTCGGCCGCGGCCCCGTCGAGACGGCCGACTTCGCCCTCGATGCGCTGGCCGCCTGCGACCGCGTCTTCGTCAGCCTCGACGTGGACGTGCTGGACCAGACGGCCGCGCCGGGCGCGAGCGCGCCGACCCCCGGCGGCGTCACCACCCGCGAACTGTTCTCGATGCTCCGCCGCGTCGCGGCCGACCCCCGCGTCGTCGGCTTCGAGGTCGTGGAGTGCGCGCCGCCGCTGGACGACGAGGACGGCCGAACCGTCAGCGCGGCCGCCCGTGCGGTCGCCCACTTCCTCGCGGGGGTGATGTCGCGTGACTGACGCGGCTTCCACGGCCGACCTCACAGTCGTCCACGATGCGGCCGAACTGGTCGTCGGCCCCGACGAGGGAACAGGCGTCGTCGTCCTCGAAGACGCCGCGTTCGCCGCGCTCGACGGCGAGGTCGTCGCCGTCGGTCCCGCGGACGAGGTGCTCGCGGACTACCCGGTCGACGACGCCGAGACGGCCATCGACGCGACCGGCAAGACGGTCCTGCCGGGCTTCGTCGACCCGCACACCCACGCGCTGTTCGCGGGCGACCGCTCCGACGAGTTCGTGGCGAAACTCCGCGGCGCGACCTACGAGGAGATTCTCGCCGACGGCGGCGGCATCCTCCGCACCGTCGACGCGGTCCGCGAGGCCTCCGACGACGAGTTGGTGGTGAACCTCACGGAACACCTCGACGCGATGCTCGCCCACGGGACGACGACGGTCGAGGTGAAGAGCGGCTACGGCCTCGACACCGAGACCGAACTGCGGATGCTCTCGGCCATCGACGCGGCCGGTTCGGACCACCCGGTGGACGTGATTCCGACGTTCATGGGCGCGCACGCCGTCCCGCGCGGCGTGGACGCCGAGGGGTACACCGAGTCGGTCGTCGCCGACCAACTCCCCGCGGTCGCCGAACAGGGCATCGCCGAGTTCTGCGACGTGTTCTGCGAGCGCGGCGTGTTCACCGCCGAGCAGTCCCGTCGGATTCTGGAGGCGGGCCGCGACCACGGCCTCGCGCCGAAGATTCACGCCGACGAGTTCGCCGCCATCGGCGGCACCGACGTGGCGGCCGCGGTCGGCGCGGCCAGCGCGGACCACCTGCTCCACACCGACGACGGGGGCCGCGAGACCCTGGTCGACGCCGGCGTCGCGCCCGTGATGCTCCCGGGCACGGCGTTCGGCCTCGGTGCCGACTACGCCGACGCCCGCGCCTTCCTCGACGCGGGCCACGAGGTCGCGCTCGCCACCGATTTCAATCCGAACTGCTTCTCCCGAAGCATGGGATTCGTCGCCACGCTCGCCAGCGTCGGAATGCGAATGACTCCACACGAGGCCATCCGCGGCGTCACGAGCGCCGCCGCGGGTGCGCTCGACCGCGACGACGGCACGGGCACGCTCCGCACCGGGGCTCCCGCCGACGCCGTCGTGCTCGACGTGCCGACCGCGTCACACCTCTCGTACCGGTTCGACACGAACCCCGTTTCGACCGTGCTGAAATCGGGGGTGGTCGCCCATGAGTGACCGCGCAGGCCTCCCCGACTCGGTCGTCCTCGACGGCGAGTCGCTGACGCCGGAGGACGTGGCCGCCGTTTCACGCCACGACGCACCCGTCGAACTCGCCGCCGAGTCGCGAGAGCGGATGCGCGAGTCGCGCGAGCGCGTCGAGTCCGTCCTCGACTCCGGCGAGCCGGTCTACGGCGTCAACACCGGCTTCGGTCACCTCGTGGAGACACACATCGACCGCGAGGACATCGAGCGCCTCCAGACGAACCTCGTCCGCAGCCACGCCGCCGGCGCGGGACGCGAACTCACCCGCGAGGAGGTCAGGTCGATGATGGTCAGTCGGGCCAACACGCTCGCCAAGGGCTTTTCGGGCATCCGACCCTCGGTGGTCGACCTGCTCGTCTCGATGCTCAACGAGGGCGTCCAGCCGGTCGTCCGCTCCCGCGGGAGCCTCGGCGCGAGCGGCGACCTCGCACCCCTCGCGCACATGGCGCTCGTCCTCATCGGGGAGGGCGAAGCCCGCGTCGACGGCGAGCGACGCCCGGGCGACGAAGCCCTCCAAGCAGTCGGCTTGGAGCCGGCGACGCTCGCCTCCAAGGAGGGCCTCGCGCTCATCAACGGGACGCAACTGACGGTCGGCCTCGCCGCGCTGTTCGTGGTCGACGCCGAGCGGACCGTCGAGGCCGCCGACGCCGCGGGCGCGCTCGCGACCGAGGTGACGATGGGGACGACGGCGAACTGCGACCCCGCCATCCACGAGGTTCGCCCCCACCCCGGCCAGAAAGAGAGCGCGGCGGCGATTCGCCGCCTCACCGCCGACTCGACCGTCCTCGAATCGCACAAGGACTGCGAGCGCGTGCAGGACGCCTACTCGATTCGCTGTCTCCCGCAGGTCCACGGCGCGGTCAGAGACGCCGTCTCACACCTCCGCGAGGCCGTCGAAGTCGAACTCAACAGCGTCACCGACAACCCGCTCGTCTTCCCGGCGGGCGCGGTGGACGAGCGCGCGCCCGGTACCGACGTGGCCGCCGTCGTCTCCGCCGGCAACTTCCACGGCGAACCGCTGGCGCTCCGCCTCGACTACGCCGCTGGCGCGCTGACCGAACTCGCGGCCATCTCCGAGCGCCGGACCGACCGGATGCTCAACCCCGACGTACAGGAGTCGTATCTCCCGCCGTTCCTGACCGAACGCAGCGGGCTCCGCTCCGGCTACATGATTGCGCAGTACACCGCCGCGGCGCTCCTCAACGAGTGTCGGTCGCTCGGTCGCCCCTCTATCGATTCGACGCCCGTCAGCGGCGGGCAGGAAGACCACGTGAGCATGAGCGGCCAGAGCGCCCTCAACGCCCGCACGGTCGCCGAGAACGTCGCGACCATCGTCGGCGTCGAACTCCTCTGTGGGTCGCAAGCCGCCGAGTTCCTCGACGAGGGCCTCGAACTCGGGACCGGCACTGGGGCCGTCCGCGACGCGATTCGGTCCGTGGTTCCGCCGCTGGACGAGGACCGCCGGCTCGACGGCGAACTGGAGACTGCGGTCGACCTCGTTCGGTTCGGCGCGATTCGCGCGGCCATCGCGGACGCCGGGCTCTCCGGCTGAGCGGGCGCGCCAGTACCGCCGGTCGCCGGCTCAGAGGTTCCCGTTGATGATGTCGGCGACGCGCTGCCGGTCGAACAGCTGTTCCTCCTCGGGAATCTCGGGGTACGGCCCCTCGCTGTACTGGGGCCACGCGCCGAAGCGGTCGGGGGAGAGCTGTTTCGCGGTCATCTCCAACTGGAACAGATTGAGTATCGGTCCCTGGTAGCGGCCGCCCTGCGCGTAGATGCGGTCGTTCTTCACGGCCGAAATCTCGGCTCCGACGGGGTCGTCCTGGAATCCCGTCCGGATGTCGGGCATGCTCGTGTTCGGGTGCATCCCGCCGAGCGTGAGAATCACGTCGGGGTCGGCTTCGAGGAGCGTCTCGAAGTCGACGGTCGAGCCGGACTCGACGTCGTCGCCGAACGCGCTGACCGGCTTCAGCGGGCGGGTGTGGGCGGTCAGGAAGCCCGGCGTGCTCAGGTTGTAGGCGTAGATGGACTCCAGGTCGCTCGGGCCGAGGAGCACGGCGGTCGGGCGGTCCTCTTCCGCCGGGAGGTCCGCCGCAATCGCCGCGAGCAGTTCCTCGCGGACCGTAGTGAGCGCCTCGTACTTCGCTTCCTCCTGTAGCACCTGCGCGACCTTGGCGAATATCTCCCAGAGGCCGTAGTACTCGTAGGCGTCGGTCCACTCGGTCGGCGGCGCTTGATGCCGCGCGCTGAAGCTGTTGCCGAACCACGGACTGACGTTCTCCTCGATTTCGTCGAGGTCGTCCTGGCTCCAACTGCCGAGCGCCGAGACGCTGGCGGGGTCTGCGAGGTGTACGTCGCTGTCGAGTTCGTAGAGCCGCTCTTTCGACGGCTCCCACGACGAGTACAGGCCGGTCCAGTCGAGTTCGACGCCGGGGAGCCGCGGCGTGAACTGGTTCCACAGCGCGTCGTAGTAGTCCGGAGCGTGCATCGAGTTGACGGCGTCGCCGTGGCCGAGGGCGAACGCCATCCCCGCGTGGTGGGTCAGCCGCGTGAAGATGCTCTCGGGAACGCGCTCGAACGTCACCTCGCCCATCGGGGCCATCGACACCGTGTACGAGTCGGCCTCGTCCGTCGATTCCGCGGTCGACTCGGCCGTCGGCGTCGATTCGGCCGCGGCGGTCTCCGTCGCGGTCGCGCCGGTCGTGGTCGCGTCCGACTCGGACGAACCGGTACAGCCGGCGAGCAGTCCGCCGGCGGCGACCGAACCGCCGTAGGTCAAGAACTTCCTGCGCGTTGGTCCGTCGCTGTCTGCCATCGTATTTTTAGGCCCGCCTAATACATATAGGCGTACCGATTTAGGCCGACCGAAATTCCGAAACGGATTTATCCGTTTGGAATTGGCTAAAGCCATGGACCAAGACCTCGTCGACCGGGCGGCGCGCACGCGCCGAGCGTACCTCAAGGGCGGCGGCGCGCTTCTCGCTGGCGGCTTGCTGGCCGGCTGTGCCGGGCAGAACGACGCGGAATCAGCGACGGACGCGACCGAGACGGCCGCAGCGACGGAACCCACGACCGAAGCGTCTACCGAGGCAGAGACCGAGGCCGAACAGGCCGGGTACACGGTGTCGATGTCGCCCGCCGGCGACGTGACGTTCGAGTCGGTTCCGGCGGACGTGATGGTGTACAACCTCGTTTACGCCGACGCGGCGGTCGCCTTCGGCCACGGCGACGCGGTGAACTCTCTCGGCTTCGACAGCGACGCCGGCGGCCGGACGCTCGACGCCTACTACGAGCGCCTCGACGGCGTCTCGTTCGACCGGAGCGAGCTCGCGCAACTCAACTCCGGGTCCGGGAGCGTCAACATCGACAAGGAACTCGTCTACGAACTGGACTCCGACCTCCACCTCGTCGACCCGGCGCTCGTGACCAGCTTCGACGGCTGGGACCAGTCGGACGTCGAGGAGATTCGGAAGCAGGTCGGCCCGTGGTTCGGCAACGCCTACAGCCGCACGCACGCCCAACCGCCCGAGCCGTACGCCGCCGACTACCAGTACTACACGCTCTGGGAAATCGTGGAGAACGTCGGGCAGGTGTTCCAAGAGGAAGACCGCTACGCGGCGCTCGAGTCGGTCCACAGCGACCTCCTCGACACGATTCAATCGGACCTCCCGCCCGAGTCGGAGCGCCCGTCCGTCGGCGTCGTCATCTACATGGACGAGACATTCTACCCCTCGAAAATCAACGTTCCCGGCTTCGCGACCTCGCACGTCCGTCCGCTCGGCGTCACCGACGCCTTCGCCGCCGGCGACGTGACGTTCGAGACCTCCTACGACTTCGAGACGATGCTGGAAATCGACCCCGACGTGTTGCTCCACAGCTACGGTATCGACTCGTACTACGACGTGGCGTCGACTCGCGAGACCCTCGAAGACCACCCCGTCGGGAGCGAACTCAGCGCGGTCCAGAACGACCGCGTCTTCCCCTCGGGCACGCCGGTACAGGGGCCGATTATGAACCTGTTCCAGACCGAGATGACCGCCAAGCAGCTCTCCCCCGACCGCTTCGGCGCGTGGCCGGAGTACACCGGTGGTGCGTATCCCGAGATTCCCGAAGACGAACAACTGTTCGACCGCGAGCGCGTCGCCGACATCATCAACGGGAACTGAGAACTGAGCCGACCGGCTTTCACCGGCCGCTTCTCTCGCCACCCGGCGCTGGCGGGTGACTCGTTCGACCCGCTCGGCTCGCTCAGGCGCTTACCAGAGCTGGACGGCCGGCGTCCCGCAGTCGTCGCAGACGATGGCGTCGTTGTCTTTGTAGCTCCCCGTCACGAGGTCGCCGTCGCAGTAGGTGCAGTCCTCTTCGTCGAACGAATCGAGCAGGTACGCGGATTCGGGCATATCCGACGATTCGGCTCCAGTCGTAAGAACATTTCTCCGGTTCGATATATCGCGGTCCGTGACACTCCCGAGAACTGTTCGGTTCGAACCGTCGTTTCGTCGGCGACGGGGCGCGGCTCACGACGTGGGACCGCAAAACGTGGGTTCCGGAGGAACGGTGGTGGGATGCCCGGTGAGGTGGTGGTGGTGATGGTGATGGATTGTCCGGGCGCAGGAAGCTCCCCGGAGGAGCGTGGGAACGTGTCGAGGGGGAGGCGAGTCGGACTTAGTAGCCCAGTTGCTCGCGGATGAGGACGACGGTGGTGCGGCCCTCTTCGACTTCCTGCCGGAAGATGAGTTGCTTCGCAATCATCGACTCGACGCCGTAGGCCTCCTTCGCGCGCTCGTTCTCGAGGGGGTACGCGACGGATTCGAGGCGGTCGAGCGCGTCGTCGAGCGTCGGCACGATTTTGTTGACGCCGCTGACGATGACGACGTTGCTGGCGGCGAAGGGGTACGCGCCGATGCGACTGCCCGAGAGGTCCGCGGCGACGAGTTCGCCCGTCTGCGCGATGGCGTTGATGCCGCCGAGGAAGTAGTCGGCCGTCTGGGACTCGCGGCGGGCGGCCTGTCGCTCCGCGTCGTCGTCGATGCTCCAAATCTGGTCCGGCAGGCTCTCCCACTCGTGGTCGCCCTCGCTCAGGTAGTCGTCGAACCCGACTTCTTCGAGGGTCGTCGAGTGGCCGTTCATCACGGAGACGCCCGCGGGGATGTGCGACTGCAGGGTTTCGAGCGCTTCGTCGGCCGTATCGACGACGACGACGTCGAACCCGTTCGCTTCGAGGTTCTCGACGGTCGCTTCGACGACCTCGTCGTCGGGGAGTTGGTCGAGTTCGGCGTCGATATCGGCGTCGTCTGCGTAGTCAGATTTCTGCTGAGACATGTGTGAGTGTGGTAGTGGAGTCGGTGGATGCTCCGACGCCCGAGTGTAGCGCCTAACGGATGTTAAACGCTCGCTGACGGCGGTGTAAGGTGGTTACAGGCGTGTTACCGCCCCCGCTGACGGGTCGTGGTTTCGGTCACTCCGCTACTCCAGTCCGAGCGCGTCGCAGAGCGCCGCCACGTCGAGGTTGTCGGCGACGAGCGCGGCGGCGCGGTCGTAGGGGTCGCCCGACGCGCCGGCGTCCGCGTCGGCCTCGGGCGTTCCCGCTGTCTCCGCTCGTTTTCCCCCTGTCGCGCCCGCCGCGCTCGTCGCCGGACGGTCGCGCCCGGCCGACTCGTACACGGCGTCCACGAACGCGTTTCGCGGCGAGTCGTTGGCGAATAGGTCGTGAATGTACGTCCCCGCGACCCGTCCGAGCGCCGCGCCGTCGCCCGAAACCGGGGCCGCGTCGCCGACGATGCGGCTGTCGCCCATGTGTATCTCGTAGCCGTCGATAGTCCCCACCGCGCCGGCCAAGGGTCCCGCGCCGTCGAACTCGACGGAGACGGGTTCGACCCGCTTGTCGCGGGAAAAGCGTGTGACTATCGGCAGGAGGCCGAACCCGTCGACCGTCTCGTCGTCCCCCGTGCCCTCGATGTCGGCATTCTCGATGGTCTCGCCGAGCAGTTGGTAGCCGCCGCAGATGCCGACGACCGGGCCGTCGAAGGCGGCGAGTTCGTCGCCGAAGCCGGCGTCGCGGAGCGCGAGCAGGTCGTCGACCGTGTTCTTGCTGCCGGGGAGGACCACCCCGTCGATGCCGTCGAGCGTCGCGTCGAGCGGGAGGTAGGCGACCCGGACGCCGGGCGTCTCGGCCAGCGGGCCGAAGTCCGTGGCGTTCGAGATGCGCGGGAGTCGCGGCACGCCGATTGTGACGGCGCGCTCGGCCGCGACGCCGTCGTCGTCGCCGACGGTGGCGCGCTCGCCTTCCGCGGGGAGCGCGAGGCTGTCTTCCTCCGGGAGACCGGGGTCGTCGTAGGGAAGCACACCGAGGACGGGCACGCCGGTCCGCTCCTCGATTTCGTCGAGCCCCGGTTCGAGGAGGCTCGGGTCGCCGCGGAACTTCGTGATGACCGCGCCGACGACCCGCTCGCGCACGTCCTCGGGGAGCAGTTCGAGCGTTCCCAGCAGGCTGGCGAAGACCCCACCGCGCTCGATGTCGGCCGCGATGAGGATGTCGGCGTCGGCGAAGCGGGCGGTCTCGATGTTCGCCAAGTCGCGGTCGTGGAGGTTTATCTCGGCGATGGAGCCGGCCCCCTCGGCGACGACCACGTCCGCCTCGGTCGCCAGCCGACGATGCGATTCGACCGCCGCCTTGCGGGCGTCCTCCCAGTGGGTCGCGTAGTAGTCGCCCGCGGCGTTGAGGCCGACTGCCCGGCCGTGGACCACCAGTTGCGACGTGCCGTCACCGTGGGGCTTGAGCAGGACCGGGTTGTGGTCGGTCGTCGGCGCGACCCGCGCGGCGCGGGCCTGCACGTACTGCGAGACGCCGATTTCGCCGAAGTCGTCGCCGTCGGCGGTCGCGACCGCGCGGGCGTTGTTGCTCATGTTCTGCGCCTTGAACGGCGCGACCGAGAGGCCGCGGTCGGCGAACAGGCGACAGAGCCCGGCCGCGACGGTGCTCTTGCCCACGTGGCTCGCGGTCCCCGCGACGAGGAGGGTCGGCGTCGTCATCTGCCGGGAGTCAGGGCCGCGCGGTTCAAAGGTGTTCGTTTCGGCGGCGCGAAGGGAAGTTCGAACCTCCTCCAGTGAAGGGTCAAAACCGCTCGCCGACGACGTCCCCCGCCATACTGTGGTGGTCACGTCGATTCTGTGAAATGTTGCCGGAAGTGGTGCGTTTAGTTCCCTCGCCCGCTCGGTCTATCATGAATGAAGAAACAGTTACTCGTGACGGACTTCCTCGACCGGGCCCGGACGTACTACGGCGATTACGAGGCTGTCGTCGGCGTCGACGGGGAGCGCTTCACCTACGCGGAGTTCGGCGAGCGGGTGGACAGGTTTTCGGCGGCGCTCCAATCCCGCGGCGTCGAGAAGGGCGACCGAATCGCGGTGCTCGACCCCAACACGCACTGCCACCTCGAGGCGGCCTTCGGCGCGATGCAGTGCGGCGCGCTCCACGTCCCGTTGAACTACCGGCTCACGACCGAGGACTACGAGTACCTGCTTTCGGACTCCGGCGCGAGCGTGGTCTACGCCGACTACCAGTACGCGGGGAAAATAGAGGCCGTCCGCGACGACGTGCCCGCCGAGGTGTTCGTGACGAACGACCCCGCCGCCGTCGACGGCGACTGGCTCGACTTCGAGGCGTTCCTCGACGAGGCCGACGCCGACGACTACGAGCGCCCCGAGATGTCCGAGGACGAACTCATCACCATCAACTACACCTCGGGCACGACCGGCGACCCGAAGGGCGTCTGCCGCACCCACCGCACCGAGTCGCTCCACGCCCAACTGGTGACGATTCACCACCACATCTCAGACGACGACGTCTACCTCTGGACGCTCCCGATGTTCCACGTCAACGGCTGGGGCCACATCTACGCCGTCACCGGCCGCGGCGCGAAACACGTCTGCACCCGCGGGGTCGACGCCGAGCAGGTGTTCGACGCCATCCGCGACGAGGACGTGTCCTTTTTCTGCTGCGCGCCGACGGTGCTGTCGATTCTGCGGGAGTACGCCGAGGAACACGACCCCGCGTACGCCGGCGACAACCCGGTCCGCGTGACCGCCGCCGGCAGCGCCGCGCCGAGCGCGACGATTCGCCACACCGAATCCGAGTTCGACTGGGAGTTCACCCAACTCTACGGCGCGACCGAGACCGGCCCGCTCATCGCCACCTCGGACGCGAACCGCCTCATCCCCGACGAGGGCGGCCTGCGCTTCTCGCTCAAACAGCGGCAGGGCGTCGCCCCGCTCGGGACCGACCTGCGCGTCGTCGACGAGGACGGCGAACAGGTCCCGCGCGACGACGCTACCATCGGCGAGGTGGTCGTCCGCGGCAATCAGGTGATGGAGAAGTACTGGAACAAGCCCGACGAGACCCACGACGCCTTCAACGACCGCCTCGAAGGCTGGTATCACACCGGCGACCTCGCGGTCGTCAACGAAGACGGCATGATAGCGATTCAGGACCGTAAGAAGGACATCATCATCTCCGGCGGCGAGAACATCTCCTCGGTCGAACTGGAGGACACGCTGTTCGACCACGACGCCGTCGGCGACGTGGCGGTCATCCCCGCGCCGTCCGAGAAGTGGGGCGAGACGCCGAAGGCGTTCGTCGTCCCCGCGAACGGCGACGTGGAGAACCCCGGCATCACCGCCGAGGAGTTGGCCGAGTACACCCGCGACCGCCTCGCCGGCTACAAAGCCATCCGCGAGTTCGAGTTCGTCGAGGAGATTCCCAAGACGGCGACCGGCAAGATTCAGAAGTACGAACTCCGCAAGCGCGAGTGGGACGACGAAGAGCGGATGGTCGGACAGGGGTAGGCGGCGACCCGACGCCCCGGCGACCCCTGACTCGGCGGCCCGCGCGACCCGCTTCGACTCTCGTCTCCCGGTGAGTCGGCCGCTTCGCCCGCAAGATATTATTGGCTCACCGAGTATCTCGTATCTAACATGTCTTCTCCGAGTTCGGGAGGCACCTCCGCCGGCGCGATTCTCTACGTCACGGCTGACGGCGCTGCCTCCGGTGCGGTCGTCTCGGCGCTCCGGGACGCCTTCGAGCGCCCGGTCACGCGCGCCGAGAGCGTCGACGCCGTGCGGTCGGCGCTCGACGACCGCCCCGTCTTCTGTCTCGTCGCCGCCGCCGACCTCCCCGACGGACTCGAACTGGATGCGCTCGTCTCCCGCGACGGCTCTCACGCCGAGTTTCCGGTCGTCGTCTACGCCGCCGCGGGCGACGAAGTGTTCGCCGCTCGCGCCGTCTCGCTCGGCGTCGACGACTACCTGATCCGCGACGACGTCGACGACTCCCACGCGGAACTCGTCGCGTCGGTTCGGTCGCTCGTGGATCCGGACACCGGCGACTCCCGCCCCGGCACTCGGAGCCACCGCGTCATCGTCGAGGCGATGGAAGACGGCGCGTTCGTCCTCGACGACCGAAGTCGCGTCGAGTACGTGAACCCCATAATCGAGGAGATAACGGGGCGAGCCTCCGAGACGCTCCGCGGCGAGCAGTTCGAATCGCTCGTCGACGCCGGCCTGTTTCCCGCGGGCGAGTACGAGCGGTACCGCGACGCCGTCTCGCGGGTTCTCTCGGAGGGCACCACCGAACGCCTCGACGTTCGGTTCGTCGACGCCGAGGGCGACCCGCGGCTGTTCGAACTCCAGCTCTCCCCCGCCGCCGACGGCGAGAAGGTGACCGGCGTCGTCGGCATCCCGCGAGACGTGACCGACCGCGAGGTCGCCACCACCCAGCGGGGCGAACTGCTCGAACGCATGACGGACGCCTTCTTCGCCCTCGACACCGACTGGCGCTTCGTCTACTTCAACGACCGCGCGAAGACCATCTTCAGCGAGATTCGCGAGCCCGAACTCGGCGAGCGCATCTGGGACATGTATCCGTCGGTCGTCGACACCGAACTGTACGACAACTACCACGAGGCGATGCGGACCCAAGAGCCGGTGACGTTCGAGACCTACGCCGAGCAGCACGACAGCTGGTTCGAGGTCCGGGCGTACCCCTCGCCGTCGGGACTGTCGGTCTACTTCCGCGACGTGACGACGCGGAAGCGCTACCTCCATGCCCTCGAATCGACCAACCAGCGCCTCGAGACGCTGTTGCAGAACCTGCCGGTCATCCTCTCGGCGTTCGACTCCGAGGGCGTGTTCACCATGTCCGAAGGGGCCGGTCTGGAGTCGCTCGGCCGCGACCCCGGCGAGGTGGTCGGCCGGTCCGCCTTCGAACTGTACGACGACACGCCCGCGGCCACCGACGCCATCGCCCGCGGGCTGTCGGGCGAGGCGGTCGACACGCGAATAGAGTACCACGGCGCGGTCTACGACGTGTGGTACCGCCCCGTCTTCGACGACGACGGCGAGGTGTCGAAGCTCCTCGGCGTCGCCATCGACGTCACCAACCGCGCGCGGTTGGAGGACGGTCTCCGGTTGCTACAGGCGGTCACGAGGGACCTCATTCTCACCGAGAGCGTCGAGGAGGTCGCGGCGCTGGCGGTCGAGGCCGTCCCCGAACTCGTCCCCGACGCCGAGGCAGCCATCTGGCTCGCCGACGACGGCGAGGGACTGTCGCCGGCCGCTTCGACAGGCGACGGGTTCGAGTCGGCGGTTCGAACCGAGACCGTCCCGGGCGGCTCCGAGTCGGACGCGGTCACCCGAGTCGACTCCGCGGCCGTCGATGACCGACTCCTTCCCCCCGAGTCGGACGCGGCGTCTGCCCTCCGCGTCCCGCTCGGGAGCCACGGTCTCCTCGTCGTCTCGACCGACGCCGACGCGTTCCTCGACGTGGACGTGGACCTGTTCGAACTCTTCGGCTCGACGGTCGCCACCGCGCTCTCGGGAACGGTCCGCGAACAGGAACTCCGCAACCGCGAGGCGGACCTCGCCGCGGCCAACGAGCGACTCGACGATTTCGTCTCTATCGTCGCCCACGACCTCCGAAACCCGCTCGCGGTCGCCACCGGCTACCTCGACCTCGGGATTGAGTCGGGCGAGCGGGCGCACCTCGAACGCGCCGCCAACGCGGTCGAGCGGATGTCCGAACTGGTCGAGGAGGTGCTCGACCTCGCTCGCCAGCGGACGCCCGTGGTCGACGCCAAATCCGTCGACCTCGCCCGCGTCGTCGACCACGCGTGGCGCTTCGTCGACACCGGCGACGCGACGCTCGTCCGCGGGGAACTGTTCGTCGTCGAGGGCGACGACGGCCGCCTGCTCAGGCTCTTCGAGAACCTCTTTCGGAATGCTGTCGAGCACGGCTCGACAGACCGCCGGGATTCTCCCGGCGACGCTGTCGAACATGGTTCTACAGGCAGTCGGATTCCATCCGACGACGCCGTCGAACACGCCGAACCGCCGGACGACCCGCTTGCCGTCCGCGTCGGCGCGCTCGACGACCGAATCGGGTTCTACGTCGAGGACAACGGCGGCGGAATCCCCGAAGAAATCCGCGAACGCGTTTTCGACCACGGCTACACCACGACGCCGCGGGGCACCGGCTACGGCCTCGCCATCGTCCGCGACATCGCCGACGCACACGGCTGGTCCGTCTCGCTCGCCGAGTCGGTCGAGGGTGGTGCGCGGTTCGAGTTCGTGACGCCGTCGGGGCGGTCGACGGCGACTGATTCCGAGGAACCAGACGAATGACACACACGATACTCATTGCCGAAGACGACGAACCGATGCGACAGATGATAGTCGAGACGCTCTCGGCGTACGACGTGGTGCCCGTCGAGGACGGCGAGGCCGCGTGGGCGTATCTGACCGACGACGACGCGCCGGACCCCGCCCTCGCCATCTTCGACGTGATGATGCCCGAACTCGACGGGTTCGGGACGCTCGAACGACTTCGCGGGGCGGACGACGACGACCTCGCGTCGCTCCCTGTCGTCGTTCTCACCTCCCGCGGGCGCGAGGCCGACGTGCTCCGGGCGCTCGACCTCGATGCTACCGACTTCGTGACCAAGCCCTTCAGACCGTTCGAACTGCGCGCCCGCGTCGAACGAATCCTCTCATGAGCCGACTACACGCTCGTAACCACGGTGTCTCGTCATGCTAATCGCCACTCTCGTCGCTGCGTTCGGCTTCCTCGTCGTCGCCGGCGTAACCCAACTGCGCGGCTACCGACTCGGCGGCACGATTACGCTTGGCGTGCTCGCCGTCTACACACTCAAGAACTTCGCGATGTTCCCGGTGTTCCTCCTGAGCACCCTGCTCGCGTACGTCGGGCTCGACTTCTTGAAGCGCCGGACACTCATTTACGGCCGCAGCGAACTCCTCGCGGCGATTCTCGTCGGGACGCTCATTCCGGTGACGCTGTTGGCGACGCTCTCTCAGTTCTCGGGGGACGTTCGAAACATTGCCTTCGTCGGCAGCATCCTTCCGGGGCTGGCTGCGTACAACTACCACCAGATGAAACCGGGCCACCGCCGGAACGACGCGCTCGCGACGCTCGTCGTCTTCGCCGGCCTCGTGGCCGTCGGCGCGGCGCTCGTTTCGCCGGGAATCGCGCGGGCCGTCGGTGGGCTCACGCCCGCGGTGCTGTTCAGCGAGACTTCCGAAATCGCGGTCCTCCGCGGTGCGGTCGTGCCCGGCTCGCCCGAGTCGTCGCTCATGCCTCGCCAGAGTCTCGTGTTCGTGCTCGTCGTCGGGATGCTCGCCGCCGAGTGGCTTCGCTCACAGTTCGACGTGCGGACCGGCGTCATCGCCGCCGCACTCGTGGCCGTGTTCACGGTCGAGAGCCGCTGGTTGTTCGTTCTCTACGTCGTCGTCGTCGCGCTGTCGTATCTCTGCATTACGACCGTCCACCGCCGGACGCTCCGGTACGGACGGGTGCTCCTCGGTACGGGGTCGGCGTTCGCCGTCGTCGTTACTCTCGGGTTCACCGTCTTGCTCCCCATCTCGCGCGGGCTCGCGGCGTTCTTCGTCGGCGTCGTCGCGGGCGTCATGGCGTACAACGCTCACGCGACCGCGCCGAAAGAGCGGCGACTCGTCGCCCCGCTCCAACTCGCCGTGTTCGTCCCGATGCTGCTTCTCGTCCGCGCGCTCGCAGCCCCCGGACCCAACGGCTTCCCGCAGACGCTGTCGGTGCCGGTGGTCACCGCCGGGGTCGTCGTCACGCTCGGCGCGTTCGCCTCCGCGTATGTCCAGACCGTGCGGCAACCGGACGACGACGCCGTGCTCTCGGCGTCGGTGCTCTCGGGAGGTGACGGCTCGTGAGCGACACCGCCTTCGAGGTCTACGGCCGCGGCTTCGGTTGGTGTTGGCGGCTCCGTGACGGGAGCGAACCGGTCGCCCACTGCGGGAGCCACTACGACCGCTCGAAAGACGCCCGGATGGCCGTCGACCGCGTCAGAAGCGCCGTCGGTGAGAGTGACACTGCGGCGACTTTCGCGGGACCGGCAGTTCGATCGGCCGCGTTTGTGACCGAGCGCTACCCCGACGCCGCCGGCGAGTACGCCGCCGACGGACACGACTGGGTTTGGCGACTGGAGACTGACGACGAGACGCTCGCACACAGCGCCCAGCAGTATCCCTCCGAGGACGCCGCCCGCGAGTCGATTACGCGGTTCGTCGCGGTCGCGAAGGGCGCACTCCCGGTGTTCATGGTCGGCGCGGAGCACGACTGGCAGGCCGACCCCGACCCGGTTCGGGTCGGCCTGCCGTCGATACGCGAACTGCTCTCGGAACTCTCCCGCGGCCGCCGCCACCGCGAAGCACTCGACCGCTTCGACACCCGAATCGTCGTCTCCGGGTCGCGCGGGAAGTCCTCGACGACCCGCCGTCTCGACGACGTGTTCAACCGCCGGGGCTACGACACGTTCACCAAGATAACGGGCAACTACCCCGTCATCATCCACAACGGCGAAGTCTACCCCATTTCGCGGCTCGGTCCGCGGACGACGCTCTACGAGAACATCAACGTCATCGGCGAGTTCGCCCCCGAACTCGACGCTTACGCCCCAGACGACATCGGCATCTTTGAGAATCAGGCGATTACCGAGTACACGACGGGGCTCGTCAACCGGACGTTCGTCGACCCCGACGTGCTCGTGTTGACCAACGTCCGAAACGACCACAACGACACGCTCGGTCGGCGACGACAGGACATCGCTCGGTCGCTCGCCCGGGCGGTCCCGGCGGACACCCACGTCATCAGCGGCGAGCAACACCCGGCCATTCACGACTACATGCGCGAGGAACTGGAACATCGCGGCGCGACCATCGAGCAGGTCGAGGTCCCGCCGCGCCACGCGGACCTCATCGGCGCGGAGACCGTCCACGCCATCGACGCCGTGTTGGAGTGGCTCGGCGAAGACCCGCTCCCGGCGGGCGAACTCGACGCCTACCTCGACGCGATGCAACCCGAATGGTCGCGCGTCCCCGGCGGCCGCGTCTACAACGCCGCCGAGGTCAACGACGTCGAGAGCACCGAACTCGTCCGCCGCGCGCTCACTGAGGACGACGAGCAAATCCTCCCGTTCGTCTACCTTCGTATCGACCGCCGGGGGCGGACGGCTTCGTTCGCCGAGTACGTGAACCTCCTCGCCGAGCGCGACTGCATCGACCGCGTCAGGGTCGGCGGCGCAGAGACCGGCGCGTTCGCCCGCGCCGTTGACGTGCCCACAACGCAACACACCCCCGACGACGACGCCGGCGTGGTCCTCGACGAGATGCTCGCCGAGGGCGACCCGGTCGTCCTGATGGGCAACACCGTCGACGACTTCATGCGCGACATGGAGGGCGCCATCGCCGAGCGAATCGTGGCGTACAGAGATACGACGGTCGCCGAGGGCGCGGACTCCGTGGCGGCGGTCCCGAGCCACACCGTGCTCGACTCGACCGACAGCTGAGTTTAGAGTTCGAACGACGACCGAACCGGACGGTATCGTGGCTCACACTTTCGATTTCGGTCGTTCTCGATTCCTTAGATTCGGAAATCACGCTCTCTTTATATGCTATGGGGGGTCGTCCGTCCACTTGTTAGGTGAAAGACAATGGCCGCTAACTCACAAATCGAGATGCTGGGGAACAGGATGGACTTCGACTACTCGCAGGGCGTCACGGGCTACGTGCTCGTGCTGACCCGCCTCATCACCGGTTACTGGTTCTTCCACGCCGGTGTGACGAAGCTCGGCGGCTTCAGCGCCGCGGGCTACCTCGCGAACGCCCCCGCCGCCTCGCCGCTGCAGGGCTTCTTCGCGTGGGCCGCCGCGACCCCGTGGCTCCTCGAGTTCACGAACTTCATGATTCCCGTCGGTGAGACGCTCATCGGTCTCGGGCTCATCGTGGGTGCACTCGTCCGGCTCGCCGCCTTCTTCGGCGGCGTCCTGATGGTGTTCTTCTACCTTGGGAATGCCGACTGGGCCCACGGCGTGGTCAACGGTGACCTGTTCGGGCTGATGATGTTCGCCATCGTCGGGACGCTCGCAGCGGGCCGTATCCTCGGCCTCGACGCCATCATCGAGAAGATGGAGTTCGTCCGCCAGCGCCCCGCGCTCAAGTACCTCCTCGGCTGAGCGGGACTTCCTTTCCCCCTCGCGGCCGTGTCGGTGCGCCGCGGTGACCCACCAACGCCATCGCATCCGGCGCGCTTCGGCGAGACGGGAACTGAGAGACGAGACTGATTTTCGCGGCGTTTCGACTGTTCTTCCCTGAGCTGACGGCGTTTGCCGGAACGACCGCTCTGACTGCTACTTATACCTGTCGCCGAGCTGCGCCCGTCTGCACTCGATAGTTCGGTTATATGATCCTGTCGGGTGACCGCCACGTTGCCGCATGTCCCCTGACGACTCTCGGCCCTCCACAGGCTCGACGCGACGACAGTTCCTCGCGACCGGAACCGCCGCAGCGGCCGCGTCGCTCTCCGCGCTGACCGCCGGCTGTCTTTCGGACCTCCCCCCGCTCGGCGGTGCCCAGCGCTACGGCCGCCTCGACGTCCCCCCAACGCCCGCCCCGGCGTATCGGCGCTGGCTCCCCGCACCGTCGAGCGTCGAGCGACCGCCAGACCGGTACTACTTCAGTTCGTCTCGGAAGCCGAGGATTCGGCCCGACGCTCCGCGGCTGTTCGTCGCTCGGCAGGCGTACGACAAGGCGGCGCTAGACTACTTCGGCATCGGTTTCGACCGCTACGACCGCCTCGTTGACTCGGTTTTCGGGAGCGTAATCGAGGCGTCTTTCGAGCGTTCGTCTGTCGGTCGGACGCTCACCAAAAGCGGGTACGAGCGGGCCGGCACGTACCGCGGCTACGACATGTTCGCCCGCGACGACGGCCCCCGCCGGGTAGCGGTCGGCGACGACGTCATCGTGTTCACGAGCGCGAACCTCCACGACGAACCGAATCTGGAGGCGCTCGTCGATACTGGCGCAGGCGAGCGACCCCGGTACCACGAGGTCAATTCCGACTTCGAGCAGTTGACCGCGGCGGCTGGCGAGCCGTCCCACGCCGGCATCAACACGAGCCTCCACGACCCCACGGACCACCCGGCGATGCTCGCCGACGGTTTCCGGTTCGACCGCGACAACGCCTATCAAATCGTCCACTACCAGTACACGACCGACCGCGTTCCCACGAAAGAGGCGCTCGAATCGGCGCTCAGGGACGATCACTATCGCTTCGCCGACGCCGCCGACACGTTCGACGTGTACGTCGACAGCCGGCTCGCCACGGTCGAGGCGCGCGTCCCGCTCCGGCCCGACGGCGAAATCGACCCGCGGTACCGGCTTCCGCAGGTGACGTGGGGGCTGGCCTACGACGAGGCGGCCAACCGCGTTACGGTGCGCCATGAGGCAGGCGAGACCGTCCCCGCTGACCGACTCTTCTACGACCTCTCTCTTCCCGAAGCTCCCGGGCGCGTCGAGAAAAAACCGCTCTGGCCGGGAGCTGAGACGGTCGCGCCCGGCGCGGAGGCAACCATCGACCTCGGTGACTCTCCCGGTGTCGACCGTGCGAGCGTCGTGTACTCGATAGGAGGCACGCACTTCGCCGTCCTCTTCGGCCGCGAACTCGGCGGTGAGACCGATGTGTGAGGATGTCTCGTGCGCCCGTGTCGGCCGCTTTCGACACCTATGCTCTCCCCCGTGCCAGTCTTCCGTCCCCCCTCACCGGCCTCACCTCCCGCCGCGCCCGCCGTTTTCTCCGAGCGGCGGCACGACTAGCTTCGATTTCCACACCGACGATGAGACACAGCACCTATGGACGAGTCGGATGACCCGTAGAGACGAGATGGCAGACGTCGACCTGGCGACCGTCGTCGAACTCCTCGACGACGAGCACGTGCGGTCGATTCTGGCGGCGACGAGCGAGTCGCCGCGGTCGGCGAAGGAACTCAGCGAGCGGTGCGGGCTTTCGACCTCGTCTATCTACCGCCGTCTCGACCGGCTCGTCGACGCGGACCTCGTCGCCGAGCGGACGCGACCCCGGGCCGACGGTCACCACGAAACGGCGTACGTCTCCCAACTGGACCGGTTCGAGGTGACGGTCCGCGACGGCGACCTCTCGTGGGAACTCGACCGCCGGAGCGACGACGTGGCCGACCAACTGACGCGGATGTGGGGGAAGTTCTGATGGCGCTTCCCGGCTTCGGCACTCCCATCGGGCTCCTCGCCGGCGGCGCGGCAACGCTCTCCGCACTCGTCGGCCTCTACATCGGCTATCAGGCCTACCGCGGCCTCCGGCGGAACGACGAGCGGTCGATGCGGTGGCTCTCGGTCGGCATGATTCTCCTGTTCGGCGTCACCTACACGCTCGCCGTCGCGGGGCAGGGCCTCGTCGCGTTCCGCCTCGTTCCCATCCACTTCCAGGGGGTCTTCCGGTTGCTCGTCAGACTGACGCAACTCGCCGGATTGGGCTGTATCGCCTACTCGCTCCGTATCGCGACGGACCGGTAGGCGTCGGTTTCCACCCGTGTCTCGGAATCGACTACTTCCTATCGAGCCTGCTGAGGCCCTGCCAAACCGCCTCGATGAGCCGCGCTTCTCCGTCGATTTCGCCCGTCGAATCGTCTTCGTCCGCCGCCTCGCCCTCGCTCGCTGTCTCCCCGCCATCAACGTCGTCCCAGCCGCGAGCGATGGCGTCTTCGAGGACGGAAAGCGAGTGGTTCTCGAAGTTGTTCATGCCCCGGAACGATTCGAGCGCCGCGACGGCCTCGTCGCCGAACTCGCCGCTCGGCGTTCCGTCGTAGAAGCCGAGGTCCGACAGCGTTTCGAGCACCGATTCGGCCGTCTCACCCGATAGCGACCGGGTCTCCTCGGGCGCTTCGCGCTCCAAGAGCGTGATGTCGTACAGCTTGAACACGCGTTCGAGCTCGTCTATCGGGTGGTCGTGGTCGTCGACGCGCACGTCGACCCAGCGGTCGTTGCCGCCGTCGTAGCCGCCCTCGGGCTTGGCGATGTACATCGACGCCGACTGCTCGCCGCGCTTGTCGCCGCCGGCGTCGTTGCCGGCGTGGAGCGCCGCGAGCAGGCGCTCGGGGAGGCCGCCGTCGGTCGTCTCGAACGCCTCGGCCATCGCTTCGAGCGTCGCCTCGTTTTCGAGGATGTTCCCCTGGACGGTGTAGTGCTCTCCTTGGATGTCGCCGGCCACGTCGAAACACTCGTCGCCGGTAAAAGCCGCGATGCTCCCGTCCGCCCCTACGACGCCGACCTGCCTGCTCGGGGCCTCGTCGTCGGCGTCGGTCAGTTCGGCGACGACTTCCTCGGCCGAATGCCCCTCGCGCAGGAGGTCCAATCCGTCGGGGCCGTAAGCGACGTTCGCGAAGCTCTGGGTGGCGACTGCGCCGGCGTCCGCGCTGACGAACGGGACGACGGAACCGACGCTCACGAACTTCGACTGGACGGCCACGCCGACGGCGCCCTGTTCGGGGTCGCGGGCGACGATCGAGAAGGTCGACGGTCGCGGTGTCATGGTCGGAACCGACGGACGCCGGGCGAATAAGGGTTCACGTCCCGGCGGGATGGACGGTGACGAGCGATTTTCGAATGTCGCTTCCTCACCTCGATATTTATATATTGACAAAATATTCAGCAAGGTATGGCAGACCGATTAGACGGCAAGACTGCGGTCGTGACTGGTGCGAGTAGCGGAATCGGGCGCGCGAGCGCCAAGCGGCTCGCCGACGAGGGTGCGAACGTGGTGCTCGGCGATATCGACGCCGAGCGCGGGCGCGAGGTCGTCTCCGAAATCGAGGCGGACGGCGGCGACGCGACGTTCGTCGCGGTCGACGTCACCGACGCCGACGACGTGCGGTCGATGGTCGAGACGGCCCGGGAGACGTACGGCGGCCTCGATATCGCGCACAACAACGCGGGAATCGAGGGCGACAACGACCCGCTTCCGGAGCAGTCGCGGGAGAACTGGGACCGAGTGCTCGGAATCAACCTCACCGGCGTCTGGCTGGCCATGAAACACGAGCTCCCGGCGCTGATGGAAGGCGGCGGCGGCTCGGTTATCAACACCTCGTCCATCGCCGGACTCGCCGCCGACGGGAGCGAACCTTACGTCGCGAGCAAGCACGGCGTGGTCGGATTGACGAAGTCAGCGGCCGTGCGGTACGCCGAGGAGGGCGTCCGCGTCAACGCGGTGTGTCCGGGCGTCGTCAGGACCCCGATGGTCGAGCGGTCGCTCGAAGCGAACCCCGGCGCGGTCGAGGCCATCACCGCGGAACAGCCCCTCGGACGGATGGCGGAACCGGAGGAGATTGCGAGCGTCGTCGCGTGGTTGGCCTCCGAGGACGCGTCGTTCGTCAACGGCCACGCGCTTCCCGTCGACGGCGGTAAACTGGCCTGAACCGGTGCGACCGCGACCCGGCCGCACGCCTCGGCGCGGGCTACGCCGAGATGCGGTCGATGTGCGACTCGATAGCCGCCCGGAGCGACTCGATGGACTCGTCGGGTTCGAACACCGTCAGCCGGCGTGCGCGCGTCCCGGTTAGAATCGAGAGAAACAGCTCGGCCTCGGCCTCGGGGTCGGCGACCTCGAACTCGCCCGCCTCGACGCCGCGGACGAGGATGTCCCGCAGCAGCTCCGTGAGTTCGGCGTCGACGTGGCGGTACTCCTCGCGGCAGTTCTCGTCGTGCGGCGCGTTCACCCGAAGTTCGAACATCGACAGTTGGAGCCGGTAGGCCTCCTCCGAGAGCGTCTCGGGCAGGAGCGCGTCGACGAGCGTTTCCAGTTCCTCTCTGGGCGTGCGGTCCCCCTGCGGGAGGCCGTCCAAGAACCGCGCGAGGACGTAGTCGAGGAAGTCGACGAGCAGCTCGTCTTTCCCGTCGTAGTGGTAGTACAGGAGCGTCTTGCTGTTTTCGAACTCGTCGGCGATGTGCTGAATCGTCAGATTTCCGTAGCCGTGCTTCCGGAGCGCCCTGTCTGTCGCTTCCATGATACGCCGCTTCGCCGGCTCCAACTCCTCGGCGCGACCGTCCTGCGTCATATCCCGGCGGTTCGCGTTCGACGGAAGTGTCGCTTTCGGGTCGTCGCGGGCGGCGGCGGGATGACTCGCCGACGACCGCGCTCAGACCCGAATCAGGTAGGCCACCCAGAACAGCACCGAGAGCGACCCCGCCCCGGCCAGCAGATAGCTGTAGATGTTCTTCGTGTGCCCGTGTACCTTGTAGCCGCTGTAGACCGAGACGACCCCCGCGATAGGGAGGACGAAAAGCGAGAGCACCGCGCTCAGTCCGCCAATCGCGAGATACCTCCGCGTTGTTGTGTCGTTCATGGTGTGTCCACGGCGCTGTTGAATATCAATTCAATATTTAAGCTATCGGTAGCGGTACCGCGGTTCGGCGACCAGAATCGCTATACGTGGCTGAACAAAAATTCAATATATGAATCAACGGACAGTCAAGCACCCGTTTCTCGCCGCGCTGCTCTCGTCGTTCGTTGCGGGGCTCGGACAGTTGTCCCTCCGCCGTTGGAAGCGCGCGTTCGCGTGGGCCGTCGTCCTCCTCGGCGTCGGCTCTCTGAGCGGTCCCGATGTGGTCACGACGTACCTGCGGGGCGCGGGTGACTTCTGGAGCGCCGCGCCGCTGTTCGTCGTTACTCTCCTCGCCACTATCGACGCGTACGTGGTCGCCCGCGCCCAGAACCGCGCGTCGAGGCGGTCCGGGAGCCGCGACGGCCGGGTCTGTCCGAACTGTCGACGCATCGCCGACCCGTCGCTCGAGTTCTGTGAGTGGTGTGCGACCGAACTCGATTCGGTACCCGGTTCCGAGGCCGAGGCTGACGCCGCCGAAGGGGGGCTCGAACGTGACTGACGCGACCGACGCGGCGGGTCGCTCGTCTGACGCCGATTCGACCGTCGAATCCCGTTTCCGGTCGCTCTTCGACGGCTTGGACGGGTCGGCGGCGGCGACCGCTCGCGAGGTCGTCGAAGAGTCCAAGACGCCGTGGTACGCCAACCTCCTCGCCGACACGGTCGACACCGTCTCCGAGACCGACGACGCCGTCGACGCTAGCTCCGTGCGCGCCGCGGGGTCAGCGGTCGAGCTCCTGTGGGGGTACTACCGTGTTCGGGGCCGACTGCTCGTCCAGCTCTCGGACGCTCGCGCCCACTCGCTCACGATGGACTCGACGACGGCGCTCCTCGCCGGCGACTACCTCCACGCGGCCGCCTACTCCTCGATTAGCTCGGTCTCTTCGTCGCACCTCGGTTCGTGCGTCGAACGGCTCAACGAGGCGGCCCGGGGACTCGTCGGTACGTTCCGCTCCGCAGAGCGGGCCCCGGTTCGGACCGAGGCGGAGGTGGTCTCGTACTGCGAGGACACGGCCGGTCGGCTCGGCGAGACCGCGTCCGCTCTCGGCTCGATGCTCGCCGACGCGGACGAGCCCCAGCGCCGACTGCTCGGCCGCGTCGGTCGCGAGACCAGCGTTGCGCGTCAACTCCGTCGTATCTGCGAGTCCGACCCCGCCGCAACCGCGATTTCCCCGCCCGAGTGCGACGAGTCGCTTCTCCGGGAACGGGCAGCGCGGCGGCGGGATGACGCGCTCGACGCCCTGCGGGAGCTTCCCGGGTCCGTCGACCGGTCCGTGTTACGCGCGTCCGTCGGTCGGCCGGAGTGACTGGGCTCCGCCCTCGCTCTCGACGACCCCTCACGTCCGCAACGCGAACAGGAGCGCCACGGAACCGACGAGAAGCGCGAGGAGCGCGACGACCGACCGTCCGCCGGTGACGCCGGCGTATATCCCGTAGCCGAGCGTCGCACCGGCCGCATACACGAGGGCGCTGCTCAGCCCGTGGACGGCCTCGATTCGGAACGTCGAGGGCTCCCGCCCGACCTCCCGCGCGATGCCGAACCCGTGTTTCCCCACGTCCCACGCGAGGAGTACGAGGAACGCGGCCGCGAGCAGGAACGGCGGTTTCAGACCCAAGACGCCCGCGAGCACGACTGACCCCGCGAGGAGCGCGATGCCCGGCGCGTAGGCCGACTCGACGCCGAACGTGAGTGCACCGGCGAGCGAGAGCACTCCCAGCGCGCCCATCGCGAGCGCGGGGACCGAGACCGCGGTAATGACGGCCGCACCGATCGCGGCCGCGAGCGCACCGCCGCTACTTCGGAGCGGCGGGGCGCTATCTGGACGTCGTGGCACGGCTTTGACCACTGCGCGTCACCTCCCGTAGCGGTTCGGTCGGGTCCCAATCGCTCGCGGGGATACCGGCCGCTCGAAGCCGCCGCAGCCGTCGCTCCCTTGCGAGCGACGCGTATCCGGACTCGTAGCCACGAGCGCGCGTCCGAGCCGCTGGGTCCGGGCTGAGAACCGAAACGGGGTGCCCGTGTGCGTCGAACCGCCGCGCGGCGGTCACGCTCGGGTCGTCGGAGAGCGGCGAGACGAAGACGACCCGCGTGTCCGCCCGCACTCGCCGGTGAATCTCGCGAACCGCCGCGGACGCGTCCACCTCGCCGTCCGGAGGCTCCCATCCGAACGCGGGGCTGGCCACCAGCGCTTCCTGAAGCCGGCGATGGTGGTCGCCTCCGCGGCCGGGCGGGAACCGACAGGACCGCGGTGAGAGCGCCGCGAGACCGACCGGGACACCCGCGGAGCGGAAGCGAGAGACGAGGGCGGCGGCGGCGGCGACGCCCCGCTGGACGACCGGCTCACCGTTGCCGTTGCCGTCGCCATCGCCCCCGCCATCCCATGCGACGTAGGCCTCGGCCCGCGCGTCGACGACGACCAGCACTCGCTGGCGTCGGTGTTCGTGAAACGCCACCGTCGAGAACTCCCCCGTCTTGGCCTTCCGTCTCCAGTCGATTCGGGATGGGGGGTCACCCGGTCGATACTCTCTGACGGAGTGGAACTCGACGCCCGGCCCCGGGGCGTCCGACCGCGACCGCCCCGCTCGCGTCGTCGTTCTCGCGGGAGCGCCACCCGGAAGTGATTGCGCCGGCGGGCGACACGAAACCGTCGTCTCGGTGTCGACGAGCGTTTCCCGCTTGCGTACCCCGAGGGCGTCGCGCGTGACGACGAGCGCCGGGTCGAACGCGTGGTCGCCGCGGGCGGCCTCGACCGTGTACGTGACGCTCGCACGCTTCCCCGATCGGAGCGCGGTCGCGAACTTTGGCGACCCGTCGACGACGGCGAGCCCCGGCGGAACCCCGTCGACGAGTCGGAGGTCCGCGAGCGTCGCGTCGCCGACGTTCCGAACCGAAAGGGTCACCTCGACCTCGTCGCCGACCGCGGGTTCGGCGTCGCTGACCGCTCTTTCGACCGCCACCGCCCGCGACGGGGCCGGGACCGCGCGGGCGTACCCCGAGACGGTGATTCCGAACAGCGCGAGGAGGAGCAGCCCCGGTCGCAGCGTGACGATTCCGAGCCCGCCGACTGCGAGCGCTGCGGCGGTCACGCCGCGGACCCGGTCAGTCGCCGACTCGCGTTCGCGGCTCTCCTCGCCGTCCGGGAGATATCGGCTCGTCCGCACGGCGGGTTCGTCCCCGAACGCCACCCGAACGTCTGCCGACGGGGCCGGTGTCATGTCGCCCGCCCCGGCCCGCTTCGACAGCGCGGCGGCGGCGCGACCCGCCCGACGAGCGAACGGCGGCTCGCCGCGGACCAGCGCGCGGACGTACCCCGAGAGCGACAGCGACGGGACGAGGTCGCCGGCGAAGAACGCCGACGCGAGCGGGTCGTCCGTCCAACTCCCGTCGCGGAGCCGCCTTTCGACCTCTCTCGGGCTCGGCCCGGAACCCCCCGAGAGCGCGCTCGTCGCCGCGTTCCGGAGGTCGTCGCGGAGCTCCCGGCGGTTCGCCGGCTCCGCGTCGCGCCGGTCGGTCCACCCGATTGCGTCCACTCGACGGGCAAACTCCGTCCCCGGCGGGTCGTAGCGCGGACGACGCTCCGGCGAGGGGAACGCGCCTGAGGTGGTCGCCTTTCTCTCGCCGTCGCCCGTGGCGTTTCCTCTGCGAGCGTCCAACAGCGAGCGGGCGGCGAGGGCGGCGGCGGCGACGCCGACGACGGCGACGGGCACCGTTCGGGCGGCCCCCGTGAGTGAGACGCCGCGGGCGACGCCCGGGGAGGCGACGAGCAGTACGCCGACGAGGCCCGACGCGAGGCCGACGACCAACAGCCCGCGGCGAGCGCGGCTCACGGTTCGCGCCCGCCCGGCCAGTTCTCGTCTCGCCGCAGCGCGTCGAGCGCGTCTTCGGCCCGTCGCTCGCGCTCGTCGGTCGGCCGCTTCCCGCCGTACCGAACTGCGCGGAACAGCTCGGTGAGTGACCCGACCGTGCCCGCGGGCAAGCCGGCGTCGGCGGCCGTGCGGGCGAGTTCGGCTGGCGTCTGTCGCGGGGTGGCCGCCGCGCCGAGCGCGGATACCATCGCGAACCACGCGCGGGAGACGCCGTTCGCCGGCGGGCCGCCCCAGTCGGACGGCGCCGGCGCGTTCCGTTCCGACGGTTTGTGGTCCGTGCCTCCCCGCTCCTTCGTCGTCTCGGACGCCCGCGCGTCGTCGTCGGTGAGTCGGCGGAAGACGAGCACCACCGCACCGACGACGAGTGCGCCCCCGACGACGAGGCGCGAGCGCAGTCCGCCGGCCGGTGACGACTGCTCCCCGAGACTGCCGAGTACGCCGTCGTCCGGGAGTACCAGTCGACCGACTGAGGGTCGGTCCGGGCGGTCAGATTGCCTGCTCGACCCCGACTGCTCGCGGAGCGCTACCGACCCGTCGGCTGACTCCGAGACGGCCGGTCCATCCGGTCTCGCGGCGTCGAACGACCCCGCGGCGAGGCCGAGGGTGACGAGCGCGAACGCGGTGACGGCGAGGGCGGCGACGTGGGAGGTACGCATGGGTGTGCGGACTGTGTCGGGTCGTCACCGCCTCGCGACGAGTCCGATGAGGACGATGCCACTAGTAGCCGCTCCGAGGGCGTACGTTCCGCGGAGCCCGGCGAGGAGGGCCGCGAGGGACCGTTCGACGCCGTCCGTCGAGACGCGAGGGAGGGAGTTCGTAACGGAGGACATACCCTAGAAAGTTCAATCTGTTGTTAAAAATCCCACGGTGGTCCTTCCCGAAGTCGGGGTTTGACCAGCTGTTTTTCCTCGTGCCATTGGCGAATCGTTATCACATCCGAAATCACACCGCTCCCTAACTATAGAGGTCGAACCTATGTGTCGCCTCGGGAGTTACCATTTGATAACTACCGATGACGATCTCGAAATCTCCGCACATCGTCTATGTTGACGACAATTCGGCGCTCTTGGACCTCGGCGAGACGCACCTCCGAAAGCTCTCTTCGTTCGAGGTGACGACCTGTGCTGACCCCGAGGCCGCGCTCGATATCGTTCGTGATTCTGATATCGACTGCGTGGTCAGCGACTACGACATGCCGGCGATGACCGGCGTCGAACTCCTCGAAACGGTCCGCGAGGAACACGACTCGCTCCCCTTTATCCTCTTTACCGGCAAGGGGAGCGAGGAGGTCGCGAGCGACGCCATCTCCGCGGGCGTCACCGACTACCTGCAGAAACAGCCCTCCTCCGAGCAGTACGAACTGCTCGTCAACCGCATCGAAAACAGCGTCTCGGAACACCGGGCGACCCGTCGCGCGGAGCGCTACGAGACCGTCCTCGAGGCCCTCGGGTACCCCGTCTACGTCGTCGACGAGCGCGGCCGCTTCACCTACGTCAACGACGCCTTCGCGGACCTCTCGGGCTACGCCGTCGACGAGATTCTCGGGCGCGGCCCGGAGCTCGTGAAAGGCGACGAAGACGTGCAGAAGGCCGCCGACGAACTCGGGGAGACTCTCTCGTCGCGCGGCCCCGACACGACCCAGTTCGAAATCGAGATACGGACGGCCGACGGCGAGGTAGTCCCGTGCCGCGACCACATGGGTTATCTCCCCTACGAGGGCGAGGCGTTCCGGGGCTCGGTCGGTATCCTCCGAGATATCTCCGGCGAGCGGGCGCGCCGGGACGAGCTCGCCCGCGACGAGCACATCATCCGCGCCGCGGGCGACCCGGTTTACTCGCTCGACTCCGACGACCGCTTCGAGTACGTCAACGACGCGTTCGTCGACCTCGTCGGCCACGACCGCGAACGCGTCCTCGGCTCGCACCTCTCGTCGTACCTCCCCGACGCGGACTACGAGACCTACGAGTCGCTCCGGGCGTCGCTCGGCGACGGCGCGGAGACCGACCGGCTCACCTTCGAGACGCAACTCCTCGCGGCTGACGGCGACGGCCGCGACCGCGTGCCCATGGAGTGTCACCTCACGCTCTTACACGACGACGGCTGCGAGGTCGTCGGCACGACGGGCATCCTCCGGGACATCTCCGAGCGACTGGCGCAAGAGGCCGAACTGTCGCTGATGCGCCGCGCCATCGACGAGGCCTCGGTCGGCATCACCATCACGGGCCCGAGCGAGGACGACTGTCCCATCGTCTACGCCAACGACGCCTTCGAGGACCTCACCGGCTACGACGCCGAGGAGGTTCTCGGCGAGAACCACCGCGTCCTGCAGGGACCGGACACCGCCGAAGAGGACTGCGAGCGGTTCCGCGAGGCCATCGCCGACGAAGAGCCGTGCAGCGTCGAACTCCTCAACTACCGCCGCGACGGGACGCCGTTTTGGAACCAGTCCGAGATAACGCCGGTCCACGGCGACGACGGGAGCGTCACGAACTACATCGGCTTCCAGCGCGAGGTGACAGAGCACAACGCCCGCCAGCGCCTGCTCGAACGCCAGAACGAGCGCTTCAGCGAGTTCACGCGCGTCGTCTCTCACGACCTCCGGACCCCGCTGGCGACCGCGCGGGGCTACTTCGACATCGTCGCCGAGTCGCCCGGCGACGCGGACGCCGAGGACCTTCGAAAGCTCGGACAGAGCCTCGACCGGGTCGAGGAGTTGCTCTCGGACCTGACTGCGCTCGCCTCGCAGGGTGATGCGGTCGCCGAGCCGGAGCCCCTCGACTTCCGGCGCGTGGCCGAACGCGCGTGGGAGACGGTCCCGACCGCCGACGCCGAACTGCGGTTCGGCCGTCCCGACGGCGGCGCGTCGCGGACGATAGCGGCCGACGAGAGCAGACTCCGACAGCTCCTCGAAAACCTGTTCGAGAACGCCGTCGTCCACGGCGGCGAGGACGTGGTCGTGACGGCCGGCCGGACCCGAAGCGGGTTCTTCGTCGAGGACGACGGCGAGGGCTTCCCCGACGGCACGCCCCCCCACGAGTGCTTCGAAGCCGGCGTGAGCGAACGCCGCAGCGGCGGTCTCGGCCTCGCCATCGTCAAGCAAATCGCGGCCGCCCACGACTGGACGCCCGCCGCGGAGTACGGTTCGACCGGGGGCGCGCGGTTCGTCTTCATCGAGTCGGCGACGGCCGCGAGACCGCCCGCCCAGCGATAGCGGGGTGACGGCTGACACCCGCGCCGCCGATTACAATTTCTAAAATTTTCACACTTTTTAGACGACTGGTCCCGGTTCGTCACTCGTTCGCGGCTCGCGACGGCCGTCCGCACATCCTTAAGAACCCCTCCGAGAGTTAGACACCCATGGTCACGAATCGCATCACGGTGTCGCTCGACGAGGACGCCCAGTCGGCGCTCGACGGCCTTACCGGTCGGACCGACAAGGTACAACGCGAACTCGTGACGCTCGTCGTCGTCTGGCTCGGCCTCCGAACGCTCTATACGGTCGCCGCCGATATGGGGGTGTTCTGATGGACTCCGAGACACGAATCGGCGTCGACGTCGGCGGCACCTTCACCGACGTGGCGCTTTTGACCCCAGAGGGCCGCCTCGTCACCGCGAAGGTCCCGAGCACGGACGACCAGAGCGTCGGCGTCGTCCGCGGCATCGAGAAGGCCTGCGACGACGCCGGCGTCGACCCGGCCGAGGTCGACGCGTTCACCCACGCGATGACCGTCTCCGTGAACGCGCTCCTCGAAGACGACGGCGCGAAGACCGCGCTCGTCACCACCGAGGGCTTCCGCGACGTGCTCGAAATCGGCCGACAGGCCCGCCCCGACCTCTACGACGTGACCGCGGACAAGCCCGACCCACTCGTCCCGCGACGCCGTCGGTTCGAGGTGACGGAGCGCGCGACGGTCGAAGG
The DNA here is from genome assembly GCF_003586325.1 of Haloferax sp. Atlit-10N. Classification (NCBI taxonomy): domain Archaea; kingdom Methanobacteriati; phylum Methanobacteriota; class Halobacteria; order Halobacteriales; family Haloferacaceae; genus Haloferax; species Haloferax sp. Atlit-10N. The sequence goes on along the minus strand of NZ_PSYX01000005.1, from coordinate 64,771 downwards.
CATTCAGACCGAAGTCGACGAGCGCGAGGTCCGCGCGCTGGCCGACGACATCCGCGACTGCGGCGCTGAGAGCGTCGCCGTCTCGCTCTTACACGCCTACCAGCACCCCGAAAACGAGCGCGTCGTCGCCGACGTGCTCCGCGAGGAACTCGACGCGCCGGTCTCCGCCTCCCACGAGGTGCTCGCCGAGTTCCGCGAGTTCGAGCGTACCTCGACCACCGCGGTCGACGCCTACGTGACGCCCGCTATCGACAGCTATCTCGGCCGCCTCGAATCGCGGGCCGCGGACCTTGGCGTCCCGGTTCCCAAAATCATGCAGGCCAACGGCGGCATCGCCCCGGCCTCGACCGTGCGCGAGCACGCCGTGACGACCACGATGTCCGGCCCGGCCGCGGGCGTCGTCGGCGCGGCGGAGACTGCGACCGACTCCGCCGACGACCTCGCGGGGCTCGTCACCTTCGACATGGGCGGCACCTCCAGCGACGTGAGCCTCGTCCGCGACGGCGAGGTCGAGCGGACCACTGACGCCGAAATCAACGGCCGGCCCATCAAGACGCCGATGGTGGACGTGAACACCGTCGGCGCGGGCGGCGGGTCCGTCGCGTGGGTCGACTCGGGCAACGCGCTCCGCGTCGGGCCGCGCTCGTCGGGCGCGAACCCCGGCCCGGCCTGCTACGGCCGCGGCGGGACCGAACCGACCGTGACCGACGCGAACGTCGTCCTCGGCTACATCGGCGGCAGTTCCGCCCTCGGCGGCGAACTCTCCCTCGACGTGGACGCCGCCCGCGACGCGCTCTCCGGGCTCGCTGACGAGGCCGGTCTGGACGACGCGCTCGCGGCCGCCCGCGGCGTCTACCGCGTCGCCAACGCCAACATGACGCGGGCGATTCGGGCCGTGACGGTCGAGCGCGGCCGCGACCCGCGGCAGTTCGGCCTCGTCGCCTTCGGCGGTGCCGGGCCGATGCACGCCGCCGCCCTCGCCGAGAGCCTCGACATCGAGACCGTGGTGGTCCCGCGGGCCTGCGGCGTCCTCTCGGCGTACGGCCTGCTCGCGGCCGACCAGAAACACGACTCGGTGCGGACGCTCCGCCGACCCCTCTCCGGCCTCGATGCCGGGGCGGTCGACGCCGCCTACGCCGACCTCGAAGCCGACACGCTCGAAGACGTGGCCGACCCCGACGACGCGGCGGTCCGGCGCGCCGCCGACCTCCGGTACGTCGGTCAGAGCTTCGAACTGACCGTCCCCGTCGGCGAGACGTTCGACGCCGAGGCGGTCGAAGCGCGGTTCCACGGGGCCCACGAGGGCGCCTACGGCTACCGCCTCGACGACCCGGTCGAACTCGTCAACGTCCGGGCGACCGCCGTGGTCGAGCGCGACCCGCTCGACGTGACCTACCGCGGCGGCGGCGACGCCCGCAAGGACACCCGCGAGGCCTTCTTCGACGGCGAGTTCCGCGAGACGCCCGTCTACGACCGCGACGGCCTCGGCGCGAGGACGACCGTCGAGGGGCCGGCCATCCTCGAACAGCACGAGAGCACCGTCGTCGTGCCTCCGGCGTGGGGCGGGACGGTCGGAGCCGACGGGACGCTCGTCCTGACAAGCGGGGGTGACGGCGAATGAGCGACCGCGAGGTCGACCCCGTGACGCTCGAAATCATGCGCAACCAGTTCGAGAGCGTCGCCGAGGAGATGGGACAGGTGCTCATCACCTCGTCGTACTCGCCGAACATCAAGGAGCGCCGCGACTGCTCGACGGCGCTGTTCGACGCCGACGGCCGCCTCGTCGCGCAGGCCGAACACATCCCGGTCCACCTCGGCGCGATGCCCGAGGCCGTCGACACGGTCCTCGACTACGGCCCGGAACCGGGCGACGTGTTCGTCCTCAACGACCCCTTCGAGGGCGGGACGCACCTCCCCGACGTGACGATGGTGTCGCCGCTTTCGGTCGACAGCGAGGTGCTCGGCTTCGCCGTCTCGCGGGCGCACCACGCCGACGTGGGCGGGATGACGCCCGGCAGCATGCCCGCCGGCGCGCGCGAAATCTATCAGGAGGGGCTTCGACTCCCGCCGGTCAGACTCGTCGCCGGCGGCGAGACCAACGACGACGTGCTGTCGCTGCTCCTCGCCAACGTCCGCAACCCCGGCGAGCGTCGCGCCGACATCCGCGCCCAAATCGCGGCGAACGAGCGCGCCGAGGAGCGACTGGCCGACCTCGTGGCGGAACACGGCCGGTCCCGCGTCCTCGCGGCGTTCGACGCCGTGATGGACTACTCCCGGAACCGCGTCACCGCGGAACTGCGCGACCTGCCCGACGGCGAGTACCGCGCCCGCGACGTGCTCGAAGGCGACGGCGTGACCGACGACGACATCCCCATCGAGGTGACCGCGACGGTCGACGGCGACACCGTCGAATTCGACTTCGCGGGGACGGCCGACCAGGTCGCCGGCAACGTCAACGCCCCGCTCGCGGTCGCGAAAAGCGCGGTGTACTTCGTCGTTCGCTGCGTCACCGACCCCGAAATTCCGCCGAACCAGGGCTGTTACGACCCCATCTCGGTCGAGGTCCCCGACGGCTCGCTCCTCAACCCCGACGCCCCGGCGGCGGTCGTCGGCGGCAACGTCGAGACCAGCCAGCGCGTGACCGACGTGGTCTTCGCGGCGCTCGCCGACGCGGCCCCCGAGCGCGTCCCCGCGCAGGGACAGGGGACGATGAACAACCTGACCATCGGCAGTCGCGCCGGCGGTTCGGACGGCTTCACCTACTACGAGACTATCGGCGGCGGCTTCGGCGGCCGCGCGGGCGGCGACGGCATGGACGGCGTGCAGGTCGGGATGACGAACACGCTCAACACGCCGGTCGAGGCGCTGGAAGCCGAGTACCCGCTTTTCGTCGAGGCGTACGGCCTCCGCGAGGGAAGCGGCGGCCGCGGTGAGTTCCGCGGCGGTCTCGGTATCGTCCGGTCGGTCACGGTCGAAGCCGACGCGACCGTCTCGCTTCTCACCGAGCGCCGGCGGGTCGCCCCCCGCGGCATCGCGGGCGGCGAGGACGGGACGACGGGAGCGAACCTCGTCGACGGCGAGGCGGTTCCGTCGAAGACGACCCGCGACGTGGCCGCCGGCACGACCGTCACGGTTCGGACGCCGGGCGGCGGCGGTTACGGCGACCCCGACGACCGCGACGCCGACGCACGCCGCCGGGACCGCGAGGACGGAAAAGCGGACTAGCGTCGGCCGGTCAGTTGGGCTCTGGCGAGGGGACACGGGGAGTCCCCGCGCCGGCGTAATCAGTCGCCATAGAAATCACACACTGCTGACTAAACGGTTCGATATTCGGGTTGTACTCTCTCCTGACGAGCTGTGGCCCGATGGACGCGTGCTTAGATGGGCTCGAGCAACAAATTCTACAATTTTTAAAATTTGTGAGTGGTCCGCTTATCGTGTCAGGAATCAGTGTTCGATAACCGTTATCTCCTCGACGGGCCACTGACTGAGGAGCTCGACGCCGTCGTCGCGGACGACGACCATCTCCTCGACGCGGACGCCCTGTCTCCCCGCCGGCTCTTGGGTCTCGACGGCCATCGTCATCCCCGCCTCGATTTCGATGGGATGGTCCGGCGAGAGGCCGCGCCAGATGAGCGGTACTTCGTACAGTTGAAGGCCGAGGCCGTGGGCCCAGTGATTGGTCGTCAACTGCCAGTGGTCGTCCGCGCCGTACCAGTCGGCGTGTTCGCCCGCCATGTCCGGAAACGCCGCCGCGATTTCGTCGGTGGTCTTCCCCGGCTCGATTTCGTCGAGGACGGCGTAGAGGTTGTCGCGGGCCGTCTCGTAGGCGTCGCGCTGTTCGTCGGTCGGTTCGCCCATCGAGAAGGTCCGGTAGTAACACGAGCGGTAGCCGAGGTAGCCGACGTTGTAGAAGTCGGCGTAGACGAGGTCGCCGGGGCGAATCAGTCGGTCCGTGGTGTTCGCCTGGTGCTTCGGCCACGTGTTCGGCCCCGACGTGAGGTAGCCGCCCTGCGCCATCGCGCCGTGCCGCCAGAGTTCGCGGACGGCGTCGCCCCACACCTCCGACTCCCGCGCGCCCGGCTTCGCGTTCTCGGCGATGGCCTGAAAGCCCGCCTCGCAGACGGCCGCGACCTGCCGCAGACACTCGATTTCGTCTTCGGTCTTCGTCTTTCGGGCGTCCTCCATCACCGCCGCGCACTCGGCGGGTCGGGTGTCGATATTCTTCGATTCGAAGGCGTCGAGCAGCCCCGCGTGGCCGGTGTCGATGCCCATCGCCTCGTCGGCGAGGCCGTACTCGTCGAGGGCGTCGACGACGGTCTGGGCCATCTTGTCGAGGAGGAACGACCGGGCCGAGTCGCGGCCGGAGGCCCGCGGGACGTTCCCCAGTCCGGGACAGGCGTAGCGAACGTCGGTCAGCCACGGGCAGTTGTATCGCTGGTTGCTCGCGTGGTCGGCGGTGTCCCAGTGGACGACCGTACCGTCTTCCAGAAGCAGCGAGTAGTGGTCCGCACCCGACCCGCCGGTCATCGCCAACCCGGTCACGTACCGGATGTTCGGGTCGTCGATGAGGAGCATGCTCCCGAGGCCCGCCTCGCGCATCCACGAGAGAGCGCGGTCCTTCCGCTCCTCGCGCATCCGCTTCACGTCGATGCGCTGTTCCCAGTCGACGGCCATCGTCCCGCGGGTCCCGCTCATGAACCCCCGCTCGTGGAAAGGCATACGCCCACCACTCGTGACTATCACATTAATTTGTTGTAGATGGGCAGTGCGAGTGTACCTCATGATTTATTGTCTTATACGTGAATCGGCAGGTGTACGCATGTACAAGCACGTAGCCCTGCTTGTCCGCAAGGCGGGGATGAGTCACGACGAGTTCGTCACCTACTGGCAGGACAATCACACGCCCATCGCCCGCGACATCGAGGGCGTCGTCCGCTACCAGACGGTGGTTCCGGTCGACCCCGAGGTCTCCGAGTTCGACGGTCTCGCGGAGTTGTACTTCGACGACCTCGGCGCGCTCCACGACGCGCTCGGCAGCGAGGGCTCGCGCGACTACGACCCCGCGAAGGGGACGGCGAAAGCGGCGAGAGACGACGTGGACAACTTTCTCGACGTCGAGCGACGCCCCCGAATCATCGGCGAGGAGGTCGTCGAGAAAGACGAGACCGGCGGCGACACGACGGGACTCTACAAGCACTCGGCGTTTCTCGTCCGCAAAGACGGGATGAGCCACGACGAGTTCCTCGACCACTGGGCGAACACCCACGTCCCCCTCGCCCGCGAGATTCCCGGCGTGGTCCGGTACGCCCGCGTCGTCCCGACCGACCCCGAACGCGCCGAGTTCGACGGCGTCGCCGAACTCTACTTCGAGAGCCTCGACGCGCTTCGGGCGGGCCTCGGCCACGAGTCCTCGCGCGACTACGACCCCGACCACCCGAAGGCGAAAGCGCCCCGCGAAGATGTTGACAACTTCCTCTCCATCGGCGACCGCCCGCGGTTCGTCGGCCGCGAGACGGTCCAGAAAGACGTGACTGGGGGCCGCTGAGCGATGTCGCACGACTACCGCGCGCAGGTCGAGGCCGCCTTCCCTGAACTCGCCGACATCGAGGACGCCGACCTCCGCGAGCGAGTCGTCGAGGCGTGGTGTCTCGGTCTCGCCCGCGGCGGCTGGCGCGACATCGACGACATCCCCTACGCGTGGAACATCCACGAGGTGACGAACGTCGAGCACGTCCGCGGCGTGACGCGAATCGCCGTCCGCGCCGCCGAGGAACAGCGGGATTTCCACGGCGCGGACCCGGAGTTCGACGTGGTCCGCGCGGCCTGCCTCCTCCACGACGTGGGCAAGTGCTACGAGTACGTCGATTTCGTCGACGACGACGTGCTCGACGACCCCGACCCGGAGTACGCCAGCGGGGAGATTCCGCACTCGCTTTCGGGCTACGCCCTCGCCCACGAGGTCGGCTGCCCGCTCGCGGTCCAGCGCGCCATCCCCCACTTCATCGGCGAGATTCCGACCCGGACGCTCGAAGCCGAACTCGTCAAGAGCGCGAACTCGGCGTCCTCGAACGCCATCACGCAGGCCGCGATGGGAATCAGCCTACAGGAGTGGGTCGAGCGGTACTCCCAGACCCAGTAGTCCGACGCGAACCGCCGCGACACTCGTCAGCATACCTATTACCCCGCGCTTCGTAGCTCGCGCCGATGTACGAGCGCGTCAACCTCGCTGACCTCGAACCGCACGACGTGGAGAACGCCGACGCCCGAGTCAAGGCCGTCGGCTACGAGCTTCGCCCGCGGAAGATGCGCCCGTCGGTCTGGTCGTTCGACGCGGGCGGGTCGGGACCGATGCACTACCAGCGCGAACAAGAGGAACTGTATCACGTTCTCTCCGGCGCGTTCGAACTCGCCTTCGCCGGCGACGACGGCGAGGAGACCGACGTGCTCGACCTCGAACCGGGCGACTTCGTGGTCGTCTCGTCCGACGAGGTTCGGCAACTGCGCTGCGTCGAGGACGGCGAGGTGTTCGTCGTCGGCGCGCCGAACGCGAAGGACGACGGCGTCGTCGTGGAGTGAGCGGGCGGCTCGCGCTCGGCATTCGTCGGAAACGCGACGAGTGCCGTGTTATAAGGGTGCTCGCGACAATCCGGTGATATGGTCATCCCCGGTTACGACCCGGACGACCTCGACGACAGACTCGAGGAACTGCTCACAGAACGCGACCTCGCGGACTATCTCACGCCCGACGAGCGCGAGCGCTACGACTCGGGCGAGAGCCTCGTCGACCTGCTGTCGCCCGACGATATCCGCGACCTGCTGGACGGTCCCGAGACCGAGGGCGCCGACGACGCTCGGCGGCCGTGACCGACTCCACGGCGGCGTTTCGGCCCGTCGGCTCTCGGCTCAGACCGGCTCCAATCCGTGTTCCTTCCGAAGCACGTTGAGGTAGTCGCGGAACCCGGTTTCGAGGTCGTACTCGGGGTCGTAGCCGAGGTCGGCTTGCGCCTTCGTCATGTCGAGTTCCTGGGTCCACGGGAGTTCGCCCTCGTCGGAGACCGTGAGGTCGGCGTCGGGGAGGAGTCGCCGTACCGTCTCCGCGGCCTCGCGAATCGTCGCCAACTCCCCGCGAACGTTGTAGACGCGTTGGGTGAGGTCGTCTTCGGGGGCGAACGTTGCCTTGCGGAACGCCTGCGCGATGTCGCGGACGTGTTGCCAGTCGATAACTTGGTCGCCGTAGTCGACGCTGAAGGGCTCGCCGAGCGCCGGCTTTTCGACGATGTTGGCGAGGAACGCGGACCCGCCGGTCTCGCGGTACGGGCCGTAGGCGACCGTCGGCCGGAGCGCGACGTGCGAGACGCCGAAGTCCTCGTAATAGACCCGGGCCTGGTGCTCGTTGTACTCCTTGGTCGCTCCGTAGAGCGTGTCGGGGTAGACGAGGTCGGACTCGGTCACGAAGTCGCCGCCGTAGTTCGCGGGCGGGGCGTACACCGCCGCCGACGACGCCCACGCGACGCGTTCGACCTGTTCGGGGAGGGCGCGCGCCGCCTCGAAGACGTTGTTCGTCCCCTGGACGTTCACGTCGAGCGCGGTCCGCGGGTTTTCCCGCGCCGTCGTCGTCAGGAGCGCCGCGAGGTGGACGATGTGCGTCGTGCCGGTCTCTCGCACCCCCCGGAACACGTCGGTCGGGTCGGTCACGTCGCCGCGGCGTATCGTCACGTCGTCGGCGACGCCGAGTCTGTCGAGGATGCGCGGGTCGGTCGAGCGGTCGTAGGCGACTACGTCGTGGCCGGCCGCGACGAGGTCCGACGCGACGTACGAGCCGATGAACCCGGTCCCGCCCGTAACCATCACGGTCGATGCTGACATGCTATCGTAGTTCTACCTGCGCGCGAGAAAAGTGTTTCCCGGGGAGCGGACCGCCGAGAGGGTCGGCGACGGCCGACTCGTCACCGCGCGCTACTCGTGGAGTCCGCCGACCGACGCGTAGAACGACGACTGGAGCGTCGCGGCCATGTCCTGACTGCGGTCGATACGGGCGTCGATGACCGTCGGGAGGCTGTGCGTCTTCGCGTCGGCGAGCGCGTCGCCGAGTTCGCCCGGCGTCTCGACGCGGACGCCCGTCGCGCCGAACGCCTCCGCGACCCGCGCGAAGTCCGTGTCGTGGAACTCGACGCCCGCGATGTCGTCGGGAGCGTGCTGCATCTGTCTGACCATCCCGAGGCTGGTGTCGTTGAGGACGACGACCGTCGGCGCGACGCCGTGTTCGACCGCCGTCTCGACGCTCGTCATCGTCATGGCGAAGCCGCCGTCGCCCGCGACGCCGACGACGCGCTTGTCTGTCGCCAGCGCGGCCGACACCGCGGCGGGCGTCGCCCAGCCCATGCCGCCGACGCCGCCGGAGCCGAAGTAGGTCCGAACCGCCGGCGTCTGGAGGTAGTTGAGCAGCCAAAAGCGGTTGTTGCCGGAGTCGGCGGTGACGATGGTGTCCTCGTCGACGACGCGCTCGATTTCCTTGACGGCCCGCTGGGGGAGGATGGGGGCGGCGTCCGACTCGCACTCGGGCGCGTGGAACGACTCGCGGGCCTTCCGGGCCCGGTCCTCGGCCCAGTCGTTTTTGGTGCCGCCGGCGGCCGCGAGTTCGCGCAGCGATTCGGACGCGTCGCCGATGAGTCCCACGTCGGCGGGGTAGACCCACCCGGCGTTCCGCGGGTCGATATCGGCGTGGATAATCGTCTGCTCGTCGGGGCGGATGAAGTCGGGGGCCTGCCAGTTGGTGTCCATCGGGTTCATGCGACAGCCGACGACGAGGAGCGTATCGGCCTCGCTGACGAGTTGGTTCGCACCCTCGTGACCGAACGAGCCGATGACGCCTCCGGCGAGGTGGTGCGTCTCGGGGACCGTCGATTTCCCGAGGTAGGAGGTGACGACGGCCGCCTCGTAGGCCTCGGCGACCGCGGCCAGCTCCTCGTACGCGCCCGACGCGTGGACGCCGTTGCCCGAGATGATGACCGGTCGCTCGGCCGCTTCGAGCGCCTCGGCGGCGGCCGCGACGTCGCGGGCCGTCGGCGCGGCGGTCCACGTTCTGGTCTGCGTCTCGTCGTTCCAGACCGGCGGCACGGACTCGGCGGGGAACTCCTCAGTGACGGCGTCGCCGTCGAGGACGACCGCGGTCGGACCGGGACGCCCGGCGACGGCGTGTTTGAACGCGAGTTGGAGGCTCCGAACCGTCTCGGTCGGGGTCCGCGGGAACCAGTGTTCCTTCGTCACGGCGTCGAGAAGCTTCGGGAGTTCGAGGCCGCCGTAGTCGCCGCGGGACTGCTGGTAGGGCGCGAGCGTCGAGTAGTTCCCGCGCTCGGAGGCCTCGGTGATGGCGACCATCGGTGACGAGGCGAGGCGCGCCTCCATCTGTCCGATGAGGCCGAGGCTTCCTATCCACGGCCCCTGTCCGGCGAGAACGCCCGGTTCGCCCGTCAACCGGCCGTACATCTCGGCCATGACGCTCGCCTCGCGCTCGTCGCGGGGGCGCACGAGGTCGATGTCCGACTCGGGTAGCAGGTCGAACAGCTCGATGACGCGGCCGCCGGGGTAGCCGAAGATTCGCTCGACGCCGAGCCGTTCGAGGCTCTCGACGAGTCGTTCGCTCGTGTTCATGGATTCAGGACCTGTCGAGGTGGACCGTCTCCTCGACGTAGAGCGTCGGCCCCTGCTCCATGTCGATGAACTCGGCCGCGTCGGCGTTCACGCGCTGGCCGACCTCGGAGTCGAACGCCGCCTTCAGTGCGGCCATGTCCTCGAAGTAGAGTTCGACGATGCCGTCGTACTCGGACCGCTCGGGGTCGGTCGGGACGCTCGTCGCGTACTTCACCAGCCCCGGTAGCTCCGCAGCGAGTTCCGCGTGGCTCCCCCGCCACCGCTCGACGAACTCCTCGTGCGTGTGGCCGTCGTCCCGGACGAGAATATTCACCAATTTAATCATGCACGTCTGCTATCCAATCGGACGCTACTTTGCTCTATCGCCGACTCGCGGTTCGAGCGTCCGCCGCGGTCGTTCGAGCAGGTGGAACCCTCGTTCGAACTGTTCGAACAAGATTTATCACGAACGAACACCGAAGATAGGTGATGACAGACGATGAACAGCGCCGACCGGTGACGACGGCCGCCACGTCGCTCGGCATCCTCGAACGGCTCAAATCGGGGGGCTCGATGGGGCCGACGGGGCTCGCCTCGGAGCTCGGGTTGGCCAAGAGCACGGTCCACCGGCACCTGAAGACGCTCGAACGCGAGGGCTTCGTCGTCCCCGACGACGACGGCTACCGGGTCGGCCTTCGGCTCCTCGACTTCGGCATCTACGCGCGCGACCAGCACCAGCTCTACGAGGTGGCGAAGCCGAAACTGGACGAACTCGCCGAGCAGACCGGCGAGAAGGTGTGGTGCGTCACGGAAGAGCAGGGCCGCGGGTTCCACCTCTACGGCGCGGCCGGCGCGCACTCGGTTCGGACGCCAGCCCGGGAGGGGACGCGCTCGTACCTCCACCAACTCGCCGCCGGCAAGGCCATCCTGTCGGCGTTCCCGGACGAACGCGTCCGCGACATCGTCGACCGACACGGCCTCCCGGCGAAGACGCCGAAGACGATAACCGCCCCCGACGCGCTCTTCGAGGAACTGGCGACGATTCGCGAGCGCGGGTTCGCGCTCAACCGCGAGGAAATCGTCCCGAAACTCCACGCCGTCGGGGTCGCCGTCACCGACAACGAGGGTCACCCCGTCGGGGCGATAAGCATCTCGGGCCCCTCGAACCGGCTTCGGGGCGACCGACTGACCGGCGACCTCGCCGACCTCCTCCTCGGCGCGGCCAACGAGGTCGAAATCAACCTCAACTTCTCCTGACCCGGCCACTCGCCCCGCCGGCGAACCGAGTATGCGGCACGTTCGTTCGAATGGTTCGAACTACCTCAACGAACATTCTCTCGCGCGAAGTCCGATATTTCCGCTTTCGAGAGGTCGAGACGACGACTCGATTTCGACAATCGCTGTTCGAACTCCTCGAACATATTGTGGTTATATACTTATTATACCATCGTAGATTGACGCGGTGGGAACGCGAGCAATTACAAAATTACACCTGTCACGGACTGTGGCGTGGGAGACGAACCGTCCGGCTGCCGTCCTGTGGGCCGGCCGCATCGTTGCTGGGTCTCGTTCGCCCCGAAACCGCCGTATCCCCGTCATTCGAGACTCGGTGTTCGGTTCGCGCGCGAGACGGTCTCGATAGCGACTGCCGATACGGCGGCGTCGCTCGAGTACGGACTCGCGTTCGAAAGGACGGAACGCCCGGTCCTCCACCGGCGCGCCCCCGATTCGGCCTCGCTCGCGGGCCGGTCGCTCCCGAAGACGTGTTCACGTCGTGAAACTAGCGCTCGCGCCTGCGCTGTGAGTTCTCGGCGGGCGGTCGCGGCGGTTTCGAAGTCGTTCGAGCAGTTCGAACGGCGCGAGTGGGGGTCTATCGTTCGCGCTCGTGCCACTCGGGCTCGCGGTCCTCGAAGAACGCGTCGATACCCTCGTCCTTGTCGGGCGAGCCGAACAGTTGGGCGAACAGCTCCGCCTCGTACTCGATGCCCTGTTCGAGGTCCGTCCGCGAGGCGGCCTTGACGGCCTTCTTGGCGAACTCCAGGGCCACGGGGCTCTTCGTCGCCATCATCTCGGCGAGTTCGTACACCCGGTCGTCGAAGGTGTCGTCGCCGTGGACCTCCTCGACGAGGCCGATGTCCGCGGCCTCCTCGGCGGAGATGAGCTCGCCCGTCAGGATGAGTCGCATGGCGTGGCCCTCGCCGACGAGGCGCGCGAGTCGCTGGGTGCCGCCCCCGCCGGGCATGATACCGAGATTGATTTCGGGTTGGCCGAGTTTCGCCCGCTCGTGGGCGATGCGCACGTCGCAGGCCTGCATCAGCTCGCAGCCGCCGCCGAGGGCGTGGCCGTTGACCCGGGCGATGACCGGCTGTCTGAGGTCGTCGACGCGCTCGTACACCCGCGGGCGCTTGCTCGCCTCGCGCTGTTCGAGCATGTCGCGCTCGCGGAGTTCCTTCACGTCCGCGCCGGCGACGAACGCCTTCGCCTCGTCGGAGCCGGTCAGGACGACGACGCGCGCGCTGCTCTCTTCGATGGCGTCGAGGACGCGCTTGAGTTCAGCCCGGAGCGTCGCGTTGAGCGCGTTCCGCGCGTCGGGGCGGTTCAGCGTCACGGTGACGACGGCGTCGACGCGGTCGCCGACGACGGCGTCGACCGTCTCACACTCGGCGGCGACGGACTCGACGGTCGGCGTTCCGCCGTCGGCTCGGGGGCCACCAGTCTCTCGGTCGTCGGCGCTCGGACCGTCGGCGCTTGGACCGTCACCGCTCATCGGTCCATCACGTCCTCGCTCGCGCCGACGATTTCGCCGTCCTCCCAGACGTAGAACCCCTCGCCGGTCTTCTTGCCGAGCTTGCCGGCGCGGACCTTTCGCTTGAGAATCTGCGGCGGGCGGAAGCGCTCGCCGAGTTCCTCGCGCAGGTACTCGAGGATGTCGAGTCGAACGTCGAGGCCGACCACATCGCCGAGTTCGAGAGGCCCCATCGGGTGGTTGTAGCCGAGTTCCATCGCGGTGTCGATGTCCGCGGGCGACGCGACGCCCTCCTGAACCATGCGCATGGCCTCGACGCCGAGAGCGACGCCGAGCCGCGAGGAGGCGAAGCCGGGCGAGTCGCCGACCTCGACGGCCGTCTTGTCGATGCCCTCGACGAACTCGGTGGCGAACGCCAGCGTCGCCTCGCTGGTCTGTTCCGCGACGACGACCTCCACGAGACCCATGATGTGGACCGGGTTGAAGAAGTGGAGTCCGAGGCCGCGCTCGGGACGTTCGAGGGCGCTCAGTATCTCGGTCACGGAGAGCGACGACGTGTTCGACGCGATGACGGCGTCGTCGTCGACGAGGGATTCGACCTCCGCGACCGTCTCGCGCTTGAGTTCCATGTCCTCGGGAACCGCCTCGACGACGAGGTCGGCGTCGGCGACCGCCGCCTCCAGCGAGGTCGTCCCCGAGAGCCGGTCGAGCGTCGCCGCCATCTCGTCGGGCGTCACCTTGTCGCGGTCGACGCCGCCCCGGAGGTTTGACTCGATGGCGTCCAGTCCGTCTTCGACGTACGCCGCTTCGATGTCGCGCATCGTCACCTCGTGACCGGCCATCGCGGCCACCTGCGCGATGCCGTGGCCCATGGTTCCCGCGCCGAGTACACTCACTTGCATCACCGGAAGGGGTTCGGGAACCCTCATAATCGTTTGCCCTCGTTAGAGGCCACACGACTTCGACGGCGTCCCGAACTACCGTCGCGCCTCGGTCGGGACGACCTTGAAGCCGTATCTCACGACGCCCTCCTGCTCGTAGATGCGGCGCGGCACGGCCTCGACGCGGTCGCCGATTGCGGGCGTTCCCGCGGGGGAGTGGACGACCTGTGCGGGCGCGCTCACGGTTCGAGTGTCGGCCTCTCCGCCCGGCCCGTCGAAGGCGACGACGGCGACCGGGAACGACCCGGCGCGCTGCTGCTGCTCGACGAACTCCGGCGGCGCGCCCCCCTGTCCGATGGCGGTCGCGGCCTCGACGGTTCCCGTCCCGGGGAGCGCCGCGTCGTCGTAGCCCGCGAGCGACCCGCAGTCGGGACACGCGCCCTCCGGCGGGAACGAGAGCGCACCGCAGTCGGCGCACTCGCCGGCGACGAGGCGGTGGCGCTGCGGAATCGTCCGCTTCCACGTCGGCACGCTGACGTACGCGCCCCCGCCGGCTGGCTCCCCGCCGGTGATGGTCCCACGCCGCCGGAGCGCCTCCGCGTAGGTGAGCTCCACGTCGCCGTCGAGGGCGGCCTCGACCGGGACGACGGAACTGGCGGCGGAGTTGGTGTCTGTTGCCCCCACGCTGAGCGCGAGCGCGGTCGCCCCCGCGCCGCCGCCGTAGCCGACGAGGAGCACCGAGCTCGCGGGGGACCGGCCGCTCGACTCGTCGCCTCCCGCGACGACCGCGGAGTCGAGTGCCGACGCGAGTCCGAGAAACGGCCCGGCGGCCCCGGTGTCGCCGGTTCGCGAGACGACGGTCCCGGCCGCGATTCGCGCCGGTTCGACGCCGAGCGCGTCGGCCGCGCGGTACGGGAGTTTCTCGTCCGGCGCGGTGAGCGACACGGCCTCGGGGTCCAGTTCGGCGACGTCGATACCGAGGGCCTCGACCGCCCCGCCGACCGCCCGCGTGTAGGCGTCGCGCTCGTACTGCGTGACGCCGATGGACTCCGTCTCGGCGCTCCCGAATCCTCGGAACCGCGTGCCGGGCGCGGGGTCGCCGAACTCGCCGACGGCATCGACGGCGAGCGGAGCGTCTCCGGTGAGAACGAGCGCGGCCGCACCCGCCCCGGCACCGGCCGCCTCGTCGCTTTCGGGCGCTCCTCGCGGGCTGTCGGCGACGACGACGAGTGCCGAACCGCCGCTCCCCGTTCCCGCGCCTGCGCCCGAGCCTCGGGTCGCCTCGACCGTCGCCGCCAGCGCCACCGCGCCGGCGCGGGTGCTTCCGCCGAACTGCCGGGTCGGAACCGACGGGTCGACGCCGAGGAGAGAGACCAGCCGGACCGCGCTTTCATCCTCGTCGTTCGGCGGCGTCGTGGTGGCGAACGCGAGGTGTCCGATATCGCTCGCGTCCACGCCGGCCGCGTCGAGCGCGCGCCGACCCGCTTCGGTCGCCATCGTCAGTGTGTCTTCGTCCGCGTCGGCGACGGCGACCCGCTCGACGCCCGGCGCGCCGCCTTTGCCCCACGCCTCGCGGTAGGCCGACGCGGGGAGGTACAACCGGGGGACGTACGCGCCGACCCCGGCGATTCCGGGAGTCGCTCGCGCCGAGTCGTCGGCGCTCATAGCGCCCCTCCTTCGAGGACGTGAACGACGGCGGCACCGCCCGACCCGCCGACGTTGTGGGTGAGGCCGACGTTCGCGCCGGAGACCTGTCGGTCCCCCGCCCGGCCGGCAAGCTGTTTGAACGCTTCGACGACCTGTCCAGCGCCCGTCGCGCCGATGGGATGTCCCTTCGATTTCAGGCCGCCGGAGGGGTTGACGGGTAGGTCGCCGCCGAGTTCGGTCGCGCCGGAATCGACCAGTTCGGGCGCGTGTCCGCGCTCGCAGAAGCCGAGGTCCTCGTACGCCAGCAGTTCGGCGATGGCGAAGCAGTCGTGGACCTCCGCGAAGTCCACGTCGTCGGGACCGAGACCGGCCATCTCGTAGGCGGCCGCGGCGGCCCGCTCGGACGATTCGACGGCGGTGTAGCTGTCGCGCTGGAAGAGGCCGACGCGCTCGGAGGCGGCACCCACGCCCGCGACGCGGACGGCGTCGTCGCACGCGCTGGCAACGTCCTCGCTGGCGACGAGGACCGCGGCCGCGCCGTCGGAGGTCGGACAGCAGTGATAGAGGTTCAGCGGCTCGGCCACGACGGGGGCGCTCCGCGCGTCGTCGAGCGAGCACTCGAAGCCGAGGTGCGCCTTCGGGTTCTTCGCGCCGTTCGCGTGGTTCTTCACGGCGACCTTCGAGAAGTGGTCCGGCGAGGCGTCGTAGGCGTCGAGGTACGCCGAGGCCATCTGGGCGTAGACGCCCGCGAACGTCGTCCCGGTGAGCCGCTCCCACTCCGTCTCGCCGCTGACGCCGAGCCAGTACTTCGCCACGTCGCCGCTCATGTCGGTCATGACCTCGTAGCCCCCCGCGAGGGCCACGTCCGCCATCCCGCTTTTGACCGCCTGTACCGCCTGTCTGACCGCGTAGCCGCTCGCTGCGCAGGCGTTTTCGATTCGGGAACAGGGGACGCCGTGGAGGCCGACGTGCTCCGTCACGGCCGGCCCCGATAAGCCGAGTTGCCGCCCGCCGACGCCGAGCGACCCGACGACGGCCTCGTCGATATCGGCCGCCTCGACGCCGGCGGCGCTCCCCAGCGCCTCCTCGAACGCGGTCGTGAACAGCGACCGATAGCTCTCGTCCGGGAACGCGCCGTACTTCGATTGGCCCGCTCCGACGATGTATGCGTCTCGCATGGTAGTCGATTGCGCATCCCCCTCGAAATAGGTTCGCCCCGCGGCGCGGTCGGCCGACCGCATCATTTTTGTCATATTCTATCATCGACTTCAAACGTACATGGTATTCGATAGCACGGAGGCCGCCTCGCGGGAGGAACTCCGCGAGGTGCAGGACGGTCGCCTGCGGGAGACGGTTCGGAACGCGTACGAGAACGTCGAGTTCTACCGCGAGACGTTCGACGAGGCCGGACTCTCGCCCGCGGACATCGAAAGCGTCGAAGACCTGTCGAAACTGCCGTTCACGACGAAAGAGGACTTCCGAGACCACTACCCGACGGGGATGTTCGCGGTCGACATGGACGACGTGATTCGCGTCCACGCGTCGTCGGGCACGACCGGCAAGCCCAAAATCGTCGGCTACACCCGCGAGGACCTCGACGTGTGGAACAAGGCCGTCGCGCGGTGTCTCGTCGCGGCCGGCGTCGGCCCTGACGACGTAGTCCAGAACGCCTACGGCTACGGCCTGTTCACCGGCGGTCTCGGCCTCCACCAGGGCGTCGAGGAGCTCGGCGCGACGGTCATCCCCATCGGCGGCGGCAACACCCAGCGACAGGTGGAACTGCTCTCCGACCTCGGAAGCGACGTCATCGCGTGTACCCCGTCGTACGCGCTCTATCTCGCCGAGGTCGCAGACGACATGGGAGTCGACATCCGCGACCTGCCGCTTCGGACGGTCATCTTCGGCGCGGAGCCCTGCACCGAGCCGATGCGGAACGAAATCGAAGCGCGACTCGGCGTGACCGGCATCGACATCTACGGCCTCTCGGAAATCGTCGGCCCCGGCGTCTCCGTCGAGTGCGAGGCGCAGGACGGCCTTCACATCTGGGAGGATTACTTCTACCCCGAGGTGGTCGACCCGAACACCGGCGACCCCGTCGAGGAGGGCGAGGAGGGCGAACTCGTGTTGACGACCCTCGCGAAGGACGCGCTGCCGGTCCTCCGGTATCGGACGGGCGACCTGACCACGCTGGACTACGGCACTTGCGAGTGCGGCCGAACCTGCGTCCGCATGGACAACATCACGGGCCGGTCGGACGACCTGATAATCGTCCGCGGCGTGAACTTCTACCCGAGCGAGGTCGAATCGGTCGTCCTCGAGTTCGACGAAATCGCGCCGCACTACCGCATCGACCTCCGCCGCGAGGGGAATCTCGACCGGGTCGAAATCACGGTCGAACTGGTCGAGGAGTTCGGCGGGTCGCTGTCGGACCTCGAAGGTCGGATTCAAAAGCGGCTCTCGAACGTGCTCTCGTTCACGCCCGACGAACTGAACCTCGTCGAGTACGGCGACATCGCGCGCACCGAGGTCGGAAAGGTCCAGCGCGTTTACGACCACCGCGGCCAGTAACGCGCGCCGTCAGCGACCGCCGGGCTTGTAGACGCGCCCTCGAAACGTCGCGATTCGCTCGCCGTCCCCGTCGGAGACGACGACCTCGTACTCGGCGGTCCGCCCCCCGAGATGCGTCTCCTCGGCGACCGCGCGGAGCGTCTCGCCCACCTCGGCGGCCGCGAGGTACGAGATGTTCGTCTCCAGCGCGAACGCGGCGTCGCCGTGGCTGTTCGAGGCGGCCGCGAAGGCCGCGTCGGCGAGGCTGTACACCGCGCCCCCGTGGGGCGTCCCGTGGAAGTTCAGGTGGTCTTCGGCCACGGTCAGCGTCGTCTCCGCGTACCCGTCGCCGACCTCGGCGAGGTCGATACCGACGCGCCCGCAGTAGGGGTCGTTCGAGGCGCGCTCCCGTCTCTCCGCGTGGTCGTCTTGCTCCGACATGCGACCACACGTCGTCCTGCGCTCCCCAAGTAGGCATCGACTGTCAGGAAAGATAGGTATGTAAACTACTTTATCTGATGGCGGTGACGGTGAGGTATGGCATACAGCTACGAACCGCACTACTTCGAGGACTTCGAGGAGGGCAAGGAGTTCCAGAGCGTCGGCCGCACCGTCACCGAGGCGGACTTCATGATGCACTCCGCGCTCTCGGGCGACTGGACTGAACTCCACACGAACAGCGAGTACGCGGAAGACACCCAGTTCGGCCAGCGAATCGCCCACGGGCCGATGACGTTCGTCCAGTCGACCGGCTTCGTGTATCGCTCGGGTATCGTCGAGCGCACCGCCATCGCCTTCCTCGGGATGAACTACATGGACCTGCCGAACCCGGTGTTCATCGGCGACACGCTCTCGCAGACGATGGTCGTCTCGGAGCGGAAGGACCTCGGGAGCCGCGATGACGCGGGACTGGTCGTCCTCGAAATCGAGATGACGAAGCAGGACGGCACCGTCGTCCTCGAAGGCGACATGAAGTTCCTCATCAAGACGAAGTCGGCCGAGGAGTAAGGCGGCTCCCCGACCGGCGACTCACGAATCCAACCGCTCGCCGCGGACGAACAACGCGTCGTCGGCTCCCTTCTCACCGTAGTCGTCGTGGTACTCCATCAACTGAGAGAGCGCGCCGGTCGGGTTTCGCGGCGAGACGAACGCCTCGGTCCAGCCGTCTTCCACCGCGCGCCCCACGACGCGCTCGCCCGGCGGCGCCGGCCCCGTCGCGGTCGCGGTTGTCGAATCCGAGGGTACCGAGTCGTCGGGAACCATCTCCGACGAACTCGGTGTTCCTAACTATTAATAGCTAAGGTGCGAACTCCGAGTCATGAAACTCGGGACGGGACTGTTCACCTGCCAGCGGCGGCCGGACGACGACCGGCCGATGGCCGACCTGTACGACGAGATGCTGACGCTCGGGCGCGCGATAGACGACGCGGGCCTCGACAGCGCGTGGGTGTCCGAACACCACTTCATGCCGGACGGCTACCTCTCGGGGACGATGCCCGCGCTCGGGGCGCTCGCGGCGGCGACCGAGTCGGTCGAACTCGGCACGTGTATCGCGCTCGCGCCGCTGTACGACCCGATTCGGCTCGCGGAGGACGCGGCGACGGTCGACCTTATCTCGGGCGGCCGAACGACGCTCGGCCTCGCGATCGGTTCTAACCCCCGCGAGTTCGACGCCTTCGGCGTTCCGCGAGACGAGCGCGTCGACCGCCTCGCCGATACGGTCTCCCTCCTCCGCGACGCGTGGTCAGACGGTCCGATAGCGCACGAGTCGCCGTTTCACGAGGGTGCGACCGGCGTCGACGTGACGCCCAAACCGGCACACGACGTGCCCCTCATGCTCGGCGGCGCGGCCAAGCCCGCGGTTCGCCGGGCGGCCCGGACGGCGGACGCGTGGTGTGCGCCGTCGTCGCTCTCCCTCGGCGGCCTGCGCAAGCGCGTCGAGGACATCCGGAGCGTTCGGGAAGCCGAGGGCCTCGACGGGGAGTTCACGATATACGTCCTCCAACACGGCTTCGTCGGCGACTCGAAGGCCGAGGCGTGGGACGCGATGAGAGACGGCTACCTCTACCTCCAGCTCCGGTACGCCGAGATATTCTCCGGCGACGAGGTCCACGAACTGTCCGACGAGCGCCGGGCGGAACTCAAAGCACAGGCCGTCTTCGGTACGCCCGACGACGTGGTCGCGGAACTCGCCCGCTACCGCGACGCCCTCGGCGACGACATCCACTTCATCTTCCGAACCTACCACCCCGGCATCGGTACCGACCGGATGGTCGAGTGCGTCCGCCGACTCGGCGACGAGGTCCGCCCGCGACTCGTCTGACCGACGAAACGAACTTAACGCACCTGTGCGAACTGGTGGCATGGACATCGAGGAGTTCTTCGAGAGCATGCCGTTCGCGCGGCTCTTGGGCGTCGAAGTCACCGAGGCCGCAGACGGGCACGCGGAGGGCCGCATCGAGATGCGCGAGGAACTGTCGTGGAACGCCGACCGGGTGATGGCCCACGGCGGCGTGACGTTCACCCTCGCGGACACGGTCGGCGGCGCGGCGCTCGTCAGCGAGGTCGACCAGCCCGTCCCGACCATCGACATGCGAATCGACTATCTCAACGCGGGGACAGGGGACCTCCGCGCCGAGGCCGACGTGGTCCGGCTCGGCGGCGACGTGGGAACCGTGGACGTGGACGTGTACGCGACGGACGGAAATCACGTGGCGACCGCGAGGGGGGTCTACAAGACCGGCTGAGTTCTCCCGCCGCGGAGTTAGTAACCAACAATAGTTAATATTATGCGCGAGAAGGATATTTCGTAATGGAATACAGTGGCCCCACCAGTCTCTACATTGACGGGGACTGGGTAGCCGCGGCATCGGACGAGACCATCGAGACGCGCGACCCGGCGACCGAAGCGCCGTACGCCGAGGTCGCCAGCGCGGGCGAGGCGGACGTCGACGCCGCGGTACGGGCGGCGAAATCGGCGGGCGCTCGCGGCGGCGAGTGGGAGACCACGAGCGCGGCCGAGCGCGGCGAGAAACTGCGCGCGATGGCCGACGCCATCGAGGAGCGGAAAGACGAGATAACGCTCGTCGAGTCCCACGACAACGGCAAGACGCCGTTCGAGGCCGCCATGGAGGTCCAGATGGTCGTCGACACCTTCCGCTACTACGCCGGGTGGACCGACAAGGTGACCGGCGAGTACAACCCCGTCCCCGGCCGGCGCGTCAACTACACGACCCGCGAACCGCTCGGCGTCACCGGACACATCGTCCCATGGAACTACCCCTTCCAACTCGCTGGGCGGAGTCTCGCGCCGGCGCTCGCCTGCGGCAACACGGCGGTGGTAAAGCCCTCCAGCCAGACGCCACTTTCGGCGCTCTACTACGGCCTCGCGGCCGAGGAAGCCGGCCTCCCCGACGGCGTGGTGAACGTGGTTCCCGGAAGCGGGTCCGAGGCGGGGTCGGCGCTCGCCTCGCACCCCGACGTGGCGCACGTCACCTTCACCGGCAGCACCGAAGTCGGTAAAGGCGTCATGGCCGACGCCGCGGCCAACGTGACCGGCGTCACGCTCGAACTCGGCGGGAAGGGCCCCAACGTCGTCTTCCCCGACGCCGACCTCGACGCCGCCGCCAAGGGCGTCCACTACGGCATCTTCATGAACGCCGGCCAGATGTGCTGGGCCGGGTCGCGCCTGCTCGTCCACGAGGGCGTGGCCGACGACCTCGTCGAGCGAATCGTCGCGCGCGCCGAGTCGACCCCGCTCGGTTCCGGCATCGACGACGACGGCCGGATGGGGCCGGTCGTCAGCGAGTCCCACCGCGAGGACGTGTTGGAGTACATCTCTCTCGGCGTCGAGGAGGGCGCGACCGTCGCCTGCGGTGGGGGCATCCCCGAGGACAAGGACACCGGCTACTTCGTGGAGCCAACGGTCCTCACCGACGTGACGAACGACATGACCGTGGCCCGCGAGGAGATATTCGGCCCGGTCCTCGTCGTCACCGAGTTCTCGGACCAAACGGAGGCGATCGAACTCGCCAACGACTCGCCGTACGGGCTTCTCGCCGGCGTCTGGACCGAGGGGCTCTCTCGCGCCCACCGCGTCGCCGACGCGCTCGACTACGGAATGGTCAGCGTCAACGAGTACCCGGTGACGTTCCCGCAGACGCCCTTCGGCGGCACGAAACAGAGCGGTCACGGCCGCGAGCAGGGCGCGGAGGCCGTCCGCGAGTTCACGCAGGCGAAGAACGTGAACCTCAACATCGGCTGACTCGGCCCCGAATCCGGCCCGTAATCTGCCGAACGCTCCGGCCCTCAACTTGCCGCCCCCGGACCGACCGCCTCGGCTCTCCGTGGCGG
This sequence comes from Haloferax sp. Atlit-10N, assembly GCF_003586325.1. Classification (NCBI taxonomy): domain Archaea; kingdom Methanobacteriati; phylum Methanobacteriota; class Halobacteria; order Halobacteriales; family Haloferacaceae; genus Haloferax; species Haloferax sp. Atlit-10N. The sequence continues at coordinate 42,964 of NZ_PSYX01000005.1, read as the reverse complement.
TCGGTCCCGAAAAAATCGTTCTTCTCCAGTCTCTCCGCCGACGCTATTCGAACCGCTGGAACGGCTCCTGACAGTCGTTACAGAAGTGCATCGACCGGCACAGTCCCGGCCCCTTCGGATGCTCGCGGACGGTGTTCGTGCCGTCGCAGTACGGGCACTCCGCGCCCGACGTTTCGCCCGTCGTCTCGGTGCTGGGGTCGAAGCGGCGCATCGCTCACACCCCCAGTCCGAACTCGCGGAGGGCCTCGCGGCCCGCCTCGGTCACCATGTCGACGGTCCACTCCGGCGTGAACCGGAGTCGCACGGACGCCTCGTCGACGCCGGCCGCCAGAATCGCGCACTGCACGTCGTTTTCGAGGTAGTCGCGCGCCGGACAGCCGGTGTAGGTCAGCGTCATCTCGACGATGCCGAGCGTCTTCGCCTCGCCGTCTTCGCTCTCCCGCTCGACGACGCGAACGTCGTAGATGAGGCCGAGGTCGACGATGCTCACCGGCATCTCTGGGTCCTCGATTTCGTAGAGGGCGTCCCAGATGTCGGCTTCGACGCCCGCGGCTCCGACGCCCGTCTTCGGGAAGCCCTCGGGAACCTCGCCGCCGGCGTACTCTGTGTAGCCGCAGGCGGTCGCCTCGGGCGCGTCGTCGGCGCTCACGTCAGACACGCTCCCTGCCGATTCTCGCCGGCTCGGGCGCTTCGAGCTCCTCGTAGGTCCGCCGGAACTCCGCGGCCAGTTCGTCCCAGTGGTCGGTGTGGGTGCCGTCGCGGCCGCGGGCGCTCGGGCGCTCGACCTCGTCGGGTTCGGGCACGTCGAGTCCGAGCGATTCGAGGTACGGGATGACCGTCTCCAGCCACTCGATGCGGAGGTCGGCGGTGGACATCGTCCGGAAGCCGTTGTCGACGATGGCCTCCTCGTGTTCGGGCTCGGCGAAGAGCGAGAGCGCGTGGGGGAACAGCCGGTCGAGCGCGTCCTGCACGCGGTCGCGGCTGTCGCCCTCGGCGAGGCGGTCGAGCCAGCTCTGGGCGTTTTCGAGGTGGTAGCGCTCCTCGCTCAGCACCTTGCCGACGCGGTCGGCGAGCGGCGCGTAGCTGGTGTCGACGAGCGCGTCGAGGCGCAGGCGCTCGGCGGCGTCGTAGAGGTAGCTCCGCAGGACGACGTCGGCCCAATCGCCCTCCGCGAACGGGAGTTCGACCAGCGTGGCGTGCCTGAACTCGCCGGCGGGGCGCTCCCAGATGAGTTCCGCTTCGGTGTGACCGAGTTCTTCGAGCAGGTCGTACCACAGCCGAGCGTGGCCGAACTCGTCCTGTGCGACGTTCGCCAACGCGAGGTCGGACTCCAGCGTCGGCGCGTAAATCTGCCACTCGATGAGGCGCTCGCCGTGGACGTACTCGTCGTCCGCGAGGCGGAACAGCAGCTCTTCGAGCGCGGCGCGCTGCTCGGCGTCGAGGTCTTCGGGGTTGAGTGCGTCGGTCATGGTTAGCTGTCCGCCTCGAGCGATTTCTCCACGTCGGCCTGCTCGGCCTCGCTTTCGGCGACTTCCGGCGCGGCCGGTTCGATGTCCGTGTACGAGGTGGCCCAGCGGTAGGTCTTGTCGGTCGTTCCGCCGAAGCTCGTCTCGTCGGCGTCGATTTCGCCGATTTCGTCGTGCGGGACGACCCACAGGCTGTGGGTCTTCATCCGCCGGCCGTGCTGGACGGCCGCGAACTGGAGCGCCAGCTCGCGGTCCGGCGCGTGGACGTTGCCGCAGTGTTTGTGGTACGCTCCCGGTTTGTCCTGTCTGAACACTTCCCAAATCATGGTTCTCAGTCCGCCGCCTGCGGGGTTCCGGCCCCCGACGCGCCCTCCCAATCGTGCATCGATTCGCGCACCCACTCGACCGCCTCCTGTGCCTGTGCGCGGGAGTTGATCTGCTCGTGGCTCCCCTCGGAGGCGTTCTTGGCGATAGTCCAGAACTCGTCCCAGTTCAGGTCGTCCTCGTTGACGTGGTAGGTGTCGAGTTCCCCGTCGTACTCGATGCGCGGGTACTCGGGGACGACGAGGCCGTACTTTTCGGCCTTCGGGACGTACGTGTCGAGGAACGTGTCGCGCAGTTCGTCGTTGGACTTCGTCTTCAGGCCGACTTCCTGCGCGAAGTCGTTGTGGACGGACTTGTCGTTGGTCGGGCCGAAGAACTGGATGATACGCGGCCACCACGTCTCGAAGGCGGCCTGCGTCTTCTCTTGGGTCGCCTTCGACCCGTTCATCAACTCGGAGAGGATGGACTCGCCGTGTTTGACGTGGAAGCCCTCCTCGAAGCACACCTTGTCCATCGCGTGGGCGTACGGCGTCCACGACGTGTTCTTGAGCGTCGCCTGCCGGTGCATGGCCGCGCCGTCGACGAAGAACGCTATCATCGGCACCTCGTGCCACGACTCCATCGGGTAGTGGAAGCAGTTGAGGAACTTGCCGTCGCCGCGGGCGAGCTCGTCCAGCATCTCGTCTCGCGTCTTGACGCCGAGGGACTCGGCCGCGCGGTAGAGCAGTTGCGCGTGGCCGATTTCGTCCTGCACCTTCGCTGAGAACGCCAGCTTTCGGTCGATACTCGGCGCTTGCCGGATGAACGGCTTTTCGAGGTATCCGCCCATCACCTCGCTGTTCGCGTGGAACTGAATCATCCGCGTCGCGGCCTTGCGGTACTCCTCGGGCATGTCGTCTTTCGGAGCGAACTGCCGCGGGCCCGCTCGTTCTTTGACGGTTTCGAGGTCCATTGGTCTATCAGGAACTATCATCTATAACTACTTACGAATTGACCCGTCCATGGCCTGCATTTTTATACCCGTGCCGCGTACGCACACGCCGATGATAGCGGAGTGCCTCGTGGCCGAGTTTCGCATCGACGGCGACGACTGCCCGTTGGCGCGGGCGACCGACGTGGTCCCCGTCGCGGTCGACGCGAACGCGCCGCAACTCCGCGCCGACGGCAACGTCCTGCTTCACTTTTCGGCCCCCGCGGACGACCGGCTCCCCGAGGCCCTCGACGACGACGACGCCATCCGCTACCTCCACGTCACCCGCGGCGACGACACGTACACCTTCCGCTGTCTCTCGAAACACCCCTGCGTCGTTCACGAACTCGTCGACGCCGGCTTCCTCGTCGAGTCGATGCGGTACGACGCCGGCGGCGCGACGATGCGCGGGGCGGTCGTCGGCTACGACGTGCTCCGCGGCGTAATGGAGAAGGCCGGCGGCACCGTCGGTATCCAACTCCAGCGCGTCTACCCCCTCCGGGCGGACGAGGAATCGCCCATCGGTCGGGCGTGGGACCTCACGCCCGCGCAGGAGGCCGCCCTCCGAACGGCCGTCGAGATGGGGTACTTCGACCTCCCCCGGAGCATCACGGCTCGGGACGTGGCGGACGAACTCGGAATCAGCAAGTCGGCGTTCCTCGAACGGCTCCGCCGGGCGCAACAGTCGGCGTTCGGAGCGCTGCTTGAGTGAGCCGGGGGCGTCGTCGACCCGCTCGACTCGCCCGGCGGTCCGCCGGCGAGGCTATTTACCCCGCGTCCCCGTAGCGCGGGTATGCGAGTCGACGACGCCGACGGCGTCCGGACCGTGACGTTCGACAGACCCGAGGCGAAAAACGCGTTCACCGCCGACGTGGCTCGAGAGCTCTCGGCGGCGCTCGAAGAACTGACGCCCGAGGCGTTCGACGCCGCGGTGATAACCGGCGACGGCGACGCCTTCAGCGCCGGCGGCGACATTCAGGCGATGGCAGAGCGCGACGAGACCGCCCGCGAGGCCTACGAGCGCGTCCGCGGCACCCTCGGCCGCGTCGCCGAGGCGATTCTCACCGCTCCGGTGCCGGTCGTCGCCCGCGTCAACGGCGACGCCGTGGGCGCGGGGACCTCCGTCGTCGCCGCCTGCGACTTCGCCTACGCCACCCGCGACGCTCGCTTCGGCGCGTCCTTCGTCAACGTCGGTCTCGTCCCCGACGCGGGCGCGACGGTGACGCTCCCCCGGTTGGTCGGCCTCCGGGCCGCGAAGGAACTCGCCTTCACCGGGAAACTCATCTCGGCCGAGCGCGCCGCCGAACTCGACCTCGTGAACGAGGCGGTCGCCGCCGCCGACCTCGACGCCACCGTAGACGAGACGGTAGAGACGCTCGCCGCACAGCCGACGGAGACGCTCGCGCTGGCGAAGGAAGCGATACACGCGAACCTCGGCCGGTCGTGGGCCGACGGTCTCGAACGCGAGGCGCACGCGCAGACACTCGCCTACGACACCGACGCCCACGAGGAGGGCGTTTCCGCGTTCTTGGAAAAGCGGCGGCCGCAGTTCGACTGAGGACGCCGGCCCCGTCCTGTTTCGTCTTGTCTCGCCCGTTCCGTTCTGTCCCGTCCCGTCTCACTCGTCCGTTCTGCCCTGCCTCAGTCGAGGCCGAGGAACTGCTCCGCGTTCTCCCAGAGGAGCTTTCGCTTCACCTCCTCGGAGGCGTCGAAGTGCTCCTCGAACGACTCGAACCACCGGCCCGGCCGAATCATCGGGTAGTCGGTGCCGAACATCACCTTGTCCTGCAGGACGGTCTTGGCGTAGTGGAGCACCTGCTCGTCGATGTACTTCGGGAGCCAGCCCGAGAGGTCCATGTAGACGTTGCCCTTCTGCTGACAGATGGCGAGCTGTTCTCTCTCCCACGGGTACGCCGGGTGGGCGATGAGAATCTGGAGGTCCGGGTGTTCGGCGGCCACGTCGTCGATGAGCATCGGGTTGCCGTACTTGATTTTCAGGCCGCGACCGCCGGGCGAGCACGCGCCGAGGGTGGAGTTCCCGCCGTGGAAGACGACCGGGACGCCGAGGTCCTCGATGGTATCGAATAATGCTCTGTGTTCGTCGTCGCTCGGGTCGAACCCCTGCGCGATTTGCTGGAACTTGAACCCCGAGAGACCGAGGTCTTCGACACACCGAACCGCCTCCTCGACGCAGTCGTCTTTCAGTGGGTCCACGCTCCCGAAGCCGACGAAGAAGTCGGGGTACTCGTCTCTCACTTCGGCCACGTAGTCGTTCGGAACCGGCGGGTTCCCGGTGTTCGTCTCGGCGTCCCACCCGAGGAGTACCGCCCGCCCGATGTTGTGCTCGCGGTACTCGGCTATCATCTCCTCGTAGCTCCACGTCTCCATCTCCGCGCCGAACCTGTTCGCCGCGTCCCGCATCATCTCGCCGCCGGCGTCTTCGAGGAACTCCGCGGTCGGTTGGTGGGCGTGCGTGTCGATGATGCGCGGCTCGTCGAGCCAATCCAACACGGTCATTCGTGTATGACCGTCGCGGAGCGATAAAAATCGAACGGACGAATCCGACCGAATGATGGCGCGGCGGCGTTGGCGTACCGCCACGGGAGGCGATTCGACGCGCAGCCCAATCAGTCACCGGCCAATCCGGTTAGGCTCGCCGCTCAGTCGTCGTCTCGGTTCGAAGCGGCGTTGCACTCGTCGCTGAAGTCGGATGTGACACTCGCATCTGTGGTCTCGCTGAGACCGATGAAACAGACGTGAATTTTAATATATAAAAATGGAGTTCCGTTGAATATTTTTCTCGCCTGCGATTTACTAAGGCAGGTTTCCAGCAATACCCACGGAAACTGTGTGAAGAGGGGCTACTATCAATATCAACGTTGAACTACTTCAACAGATCCAAATTGATACACTTTGTCTATTCTGGTATATGGACCAAACGATACTACGAGTCAAATTGGAAAAACAAATATTTGATAACGAATCACCAGCAATGAATCGTTCGTAGTTGTGGTATTTTATCTTCTGTACCCGGTCCAGTCCCTCGTTTCACAATACTTTCGTTAATAAAATAAAAAGATCGCCAGGCTGTACTTCCAGCTCTTCTATCTTCAAGGGTTGTCACTTCTACGCGATGTATTGTAATCATAAACCCGTCTCCAGATTCACCCACGGACACATCTCTTGGAGTAATCGTTACTGAATCCAGGTCGTCGTCGTACTCGCTGTTGTATGCTACAACGCTTTCGACATCTACTGCAAGTTGCCCAACACTACCCCGGGAAATTTCGTTCGGCTTCTGAGGGAATTCTTTTGCCTCACTTTTGGATAATTCTTCGTTGTTGGGTGTATATGCAATATCACAACTTTGCACAGTTGCGGTCTGTGTATCTGCCATGGTTGTAGTCTGTTCTGTTGGCGTACTTGCAATACACCCCGAAGTCGCTAACATCAAAACCACCAAAATGATCTTTTTCCACATTTCAACCAAACCAATTATTAACAAATAGTAAAAATTTATGCCCATGATAAATTATCAATGAATTGTCTTAATTGCGAAGTGGCAGTCTACCTCAGCAAACGCGTGGCTACGTGTGTTGATTCAAATCACGCGACAGAATATTAGTTCAAATACGAGCAGAAATATTCCAACACTAAAGTAAAATGGACCATAATGAGGTCAGAAAATGATGTCTTTTAGAAATGTGGGCGGGTTCACAATTTAGTTTGATATCAATAACACATATCAAAGATATTTTAAACAGATAATTGTTTCTACACGGACTCACTAAATAATTCTGTATTGGGCGTAATAAGCGTGAATCACCGAATTGCCGACAAAATCTGAGACTAGCCATTTCAGAACTAATATGTGATTTCTTTTATTTAGACGCGTTTCAAGCGTGTTCTTCTTCGAACTTCTCTAAGACAAATTTATTGGAATACTTTCATTTACTCCTCTCCGCGGATACGACTGCGCGCCACCCCTCGTGTTCCGCGCGATAATTGTCGCTGTCGCGGAGCGTCGGTCGTCGCGGAGTTCGGTCGATTCGTCGTAGTAGACCACGGTGAGGTCGAGACAGGCCCGGAGCAGTTCGTTCGAATCGAAGCGGTATCTGTCGGTGCTCGGCCCGACCGTCGCCGGCGGGTCGGCCCGCAGGTGGTGCTGGTAGAACAGGACGCCGCCGGGTTTCAGCGACGCTTTGATGTCCGCGAGGCGGTCCAGCGTCCGGAAGTAGCTGATGGTGACGAGGTCGTACGTCGACTCGGAGAAGTCGTAGGTCGTCGCGTCCGCCTGAATCGTCTCCACGCGGTCGGCGAACCCGCGGGACCGAGCGCGCTCTTCGACGATACTGAGCCCCTCGCCCGACTGGTCGAGCGCGTCGACGCGATAGCCGTTTTCCGCGAGAAAGAGCGTGTTGCGGCCGTTCCCGGCCGCCACGTCGAGGGCGCGACCCTCGGGCAGTTCGTCGAGGTACGACCGTAACACCGGCGACGGCTCGGGGTCGGTCGGGTACGTTCCGGTCCGGTAGCGCTCGTCCCACTTCATGAGGGCGCTACGCGGACCGCCGTGTTCAAGCTACGGCGTCGTTCCCGGCGGACGGGACGGCGTCGAACGCTCACGCGGAACCACCGGCGGAGCGCCGGGACGCCGGAAGCACCAGCGCTTTCCGCGTCAGCGACGTGGAGAGAGCCGTGACCACGATTCGCCCCGACGAACTCGACGCCCGCCTCGCCGACGGCGACGACCCCTTCATCCTCGACATCCGCCCGGAGTCGAACTACCAGCGCGGCGCAATCGACGGGAGTCGCGTGAGCGTCAGCGAACGTGACTACGTCGGGGAAGTGAATGGAGCGAACGGACCGGACAGGAGCCGCAACGTCCCCGTCTACGACGACCTCCGGTCGGGCGACGACGCCTCGCTTCGAGGTCGGCTGGACGAGATTCCGCGGGACCGAGACGTGGTCGTCGTCTGTAAGATGGGCATCGTCGCGAAGCGGGCGACGGAGCTCCTCCGCGAGGAGGGGTACGACGCGGCGACGCTCGCGGGCGGCATGAGCGGGTGGAACGGCTACCAGCGCGGGTCACTGAGCTACAAACTTCGGTCGCTCATCTGGCGACTGTTCTGAGGCCGTCGAGGAACTCCCGAAGGGCGTCCCCGAAGAACGCGGGGTTGTCGAGGTTCGACGCGTGGCCCGCGTCGGGAACCGCGCGGACCGTGACGGTCGGAATCCCGTCGCCGAACGCCGCGGCGTGCCTGCGCACGAACGGGAGTTCGTTCTCGCCGTACAGGACCAACGTCGGGACGTCGATGTCGCCGAGGACGACCGACGAGTCGGTGAACCGACTGACCGCCCGAATCACCTTCGCGAACTCGTCGGTCGCCATCGGCGGGCCGCGCTCCCGAAGACGCTCGACGTTTCCGTAGTCGCCGCCCGCGGGCGTTCCCGACAGCCGCTCTTGGAACCAGACCATGACCTTCTCGACGCGCTCGTAGCCGACGAGTCGAACGAACGGAATCGTCAACCGGGGGACGACGAGTCGCTGGAACCGTTCGAGACGGTCGAAGACGACCGGGGAGAACGTGTCCGCGAGAACGAGCCCCGAGAGCCCGTCGGGATACCGCATCGCGTATGCCTGCGCGACACAGCCGCCGGTCGAGAGTCCGCAGACGACGGGCCGGTCGAGGCCCAACTCCGAGACGAGCGCCGCGAGGTCGTCGGCGAACAGTTCCATCGAGTACGTCGCTGGCTCCGAGCCGCCGGTCCGGCCGTGTCCCCGGACGTCGTACGAGACCGTAGTGTAGTCGTCGCACAGCGCCTCAGTCTGGCGGTCCCACTGGCTGTGGTCGAGAATCGCCCCGTGAACGAAGACCACCGGCGGTCCCTCACCCCGCCGTTCGTAGTAGGTGTCGATGCCATTTGTTCGAGCGAACGCCATGCTATCTAGTGGCGCGCGGAGAGCATGAGCGCGCGCCTCGATGTAACAGATAGATGATACTCTCGTCGGCAGTACGGTCACTTATCCGTCTCCGGCAGAGAGTAGGCGGTATGACGATAGAAACCGGCGACTCCGTTTCGCTCGAATACGTTGGAAAGCTCCCCGACGGCACGGTCTTCGACACGTCGCGTCAGGACGTGGCCGACGCCGAAGGACTCTCCGAGGCGCAGGGCGACCGCGACTACGAGCCGCTCGTGGTCGAAGTCGGCGCGGGAACCGTCATCGAGGGCCTCGACGAGGCGCTCGTCGGCATGTCCGTCGGCGACGAAGAGAGTATCGAGATTCCGCCGGAGAAGGCCTACGGCGAGCACGACGAAGACCTCATTCGCGAGCACGAGACCGAACAGCTCCGCGAGGTACTCGGCGACGAGCCCGAGGAGGGACTGTACGTCCAGACCCAGCAGGGCGGCCTCGGCGAAATCGTCCACGCCGACGACGACGTGGTCCGCATCGACTTCAACCACGAGCTCGCCGGCGAGACGCTCGTCTTCGACGTCGAAATCGTCGACGCCAACTGAACTGAACTGAACTGAGCCGCGGTCTCGCGGTTCGACCGTTCTTCTCCCGCTACTCGCGCCACCATGCGACGGCGTACAGCACTCCGCCGACGAGAATCAAGACCGCGCCGACGCCGGCAACGCCGAGTCCGACGACGAGCGCGGCCCCGAAGCCGAAGTCGTCGACGTGCCCGTAGACGGTGATGCTGTGGAGCGTTCCATCCTTCTCGACGAGCGCCGGGAGGCGGTCCACGAAGGCGTCGTTCACCCGCGGTCGGTAGCCGAAGTCCTCGTCAGAGGAGTTCCGAAGGATTCTATCGACCGTCTCTCTCGCCTCCGGCGAGAGGTTCTCGTAGCGATACGCCCCTCGCTCGACGGTGGCGTTTGCGACGCGCTGGAGTGTGGCGTTTCGCGCGGTGACGACCGAGCCGTTTTCTTCCACGCTGAACCGGTAGTACTGCTGGCGCTCGCCGTAGGCGTCGTGGACGTACGTGTTGTTCCGCGCTATGGCTTGGAGGTCGGCTCTCGCGCCCGCCGCCGCGGTCCGGGCGGTGCCGTTCCGCATCGCCGCCGCCAGCGTCTCGCGGGTCTCGTTCGGCGCGCGGTACCCGCCGGCCGAGTACCGGTGGCTGACTTGGTGCACCGAAATCGAGACCGTCCGCCCGTGGCGACTCACGATAGTCTCGACGTCCGATTGGTTCGCGAGCGACACGGTCTCGGCTCGGTACGACTGCGAGGTTTGCGGCGGCGGCGACGTCGCCTCCGCGAGCGCGGGCAGGTACACCGGCGCGGGGAGACAGACGAGGCCGACCACCGCGAGGATGAGGGCGAGTTTCCGGAGACGCATCGTCGGAAGTTCCGCCGAGCGCGGTAAGTGTTTTTTTGTCGCCGTCTCGCTCGCCTCACGGTCCCATCGCCGCGGTCGCCGGGCGACGCTCAGTCGTCCAGTCGCGAGTGCGCGTCGAGGCAGTCCCGAACCCGCTCGCGCTCCTCGCGGGCCGAAGCCAACTCGTCGGCCACGACGCCCCGCCGGAGGCGGTCGCGCTGGTCGTCGGTGAGTTCGGCGCGGGCGACCGCGGCGTCGCGGAGGCGGTCGTAGGACTCCTCGTACGTCAGTTCGTGGACCTCGCGGACCCGCGCGACCGTCTCGTCGCCGGCGAACCGACTCACCACGGCGACGAGTTCCTTCGTCCGCCAGCGGAGTTCCGAGGCGGGCTCCGGCGGCCACGACACGGTCAGCGGGTCGGCGTCGAGCGTCTCCAGAAACCGCTTGTTCGTCCCGACGGCCGCGGAGAACCGCTTGGGGTCGTCCACGTAGTGGTCGAGTTTCGACCGCGAGTAGCCGGCGTACTCGACGAGCGTTGGAATCGGCTCGTCGCCGATGGCGGCGGTTTCGAGGTACTCGCGCAGTCGCTCAGGAGGACTGGGCGTCTCGACGAGCGGATAGGACTCCGCGGCCGCCAGCCACGCGAGCACCTCGCGGGCGGGCGACTCGGCGCGGAACCGGTCGAACGCCTCGGCCACGGCGTCGTCGTACCGCTCGATGGGGTCGCGGAGTTCGTCCACCGGCGCGTCGATGTCGACCTCGCCGAGCCGCTCTACGCGTTCGAGGCGCTCGATTCGCGCGTCGAGTTCGTCCGCGCGCTCCTGCACTCGGCGACGGGCGCTCCGGTAGTCGTCTTTCGCCTCGTCCAGTTCGTCGAGGAGCGCCGCCTCCTCGCGGGCGGGGCCCAACTCGCGTCTCGCCTGCTCGAAGTCCGACGCCGACAGCGACGACGTGATGCCGGTGGTGAGCGACTCGTTGGCGGCGATGAAGGCGTCGCTGTGGCGCACGTCGGCGGGAACCTCCTCCAGCCGGTTCGACAGCGTCTCGCGGAACGCGACGTAGCCTTCGAGGTCGTCGGTCGCCCGCTCTTCGAACCGGTCGAGAATCCCCGTCACGTCGCTGACGGCTGACGAGAGCGTCCAAAGCTCCTCGCGGCCGATTTCGTCGACCGTCTCGCGTCGGCCGCGGAGGGTGTCGGCCGCCGTTCGGAGCGCCGCTACGGGGTCGTCGGCGAGCGCGGCGTCAGTCACGCCGCGGCACCTCGGGAGGGCGGCCCGTGCGCGGAATCGGTGTCATGCCCGACGAGTCGGTGCGCGAGGGTTGAAAACTTGGTGACCGAGGAAGACGGGACGGCAGTGGGTCGAGGAAGCCGAGTCAGCGCCGGTCTCGGCCGGTCGCCACGTCGAACGCGGCGGCGAGCGCGACCGCGAGCACGCACAGCGCGACCGACGGCGACAGGGAGAACAGGTCGACCATCCCGGGGAACGTGGCGACGACGAGGAGCGAAACGGCGTAGTAGACGCCGGCCACCGCGGCCGACGTACGGGCCGGCGCGGCGCGCAGTCGAGGGAGCGCGAGCATCGCACAGAGCGCGACGCAGCCGGCGACGACGACCGAACCGGGGAGCCCCGCTCCGGCGAGGTCGGCGCGCGCGCCGAGGAACGTCCCGAGGCCGAGCGTCGCGTTCAGATAGGCCGCCCGGCGGGCGAGAAAGCCGTACCCCGCGTCGGGGCCGAGGCCGATTTCGTTGTCCTCGATGCGGTGCCACGGCGCGCCGACGGAGACGGCGTTCATGCGGAGCGCGCCGATGGCGAGGCAGGCGACCGCCAGCGAGACGACGGCCGCGGTCGTGACCGCCACGGGCGTCGAAACGGTCATGAAGCCGACCCAGAGCATCGGGAGCGCGAGGAGTAGGTGCTGTCCGAGCCCGAAGTAAATCGTCGCGTCGAGCCACGCGTCGACGCCGGTTTCGTCGTCGTCGCCGCCCTGTCGGCGGTGGCGTCGCGTCCGCGCGCCGCCGTGCGGAGACTCGTCTGTCGGTGCCATGACCGTCCGATTGTGACTGTCGAGTGATAACTGTGTGGTGCGGTTGGAGCTAGCGCCCCCGACGATGGCCGGTCCGCGGTCGCCGTCCGGCGAAAGGACTTACCGGCGACCGGGTGTATGACAGGCTATGTACGAGCGCATCCTCCTGCCCGTCGACGAGAGCACGTCGTCGAGCGCGGTTCTCCACCACGCCAGCGAACTCGCCCACTGGGACGACGCGGAGATACGACTGCTCTTCGTCGCCGACACGACCCGCGACAGCGTCACCGTGGTCGGGAACGACGTGGTCGACGCGCTCGAACGCGAGGGCGAGAGCGTCGTCGACGAGGCGGCGGAGACGCTCCAAAACCTCGGCGTCGATTACTCGACGGACGTGGTGCAGGGCAACCCCGCGCCCACCATCGTCGAGTACGCCGAGGAGTACGACTACGACCTCGTCGTGATGCCGACCCGCGGGCGCAAAGGCATCTCTCGACAGCTCCGCGGGAGCGTCACGGAGAAGGTCGTCCGCCTGTCGGACCGGCCGGTGCTCACCGCCCGCATGAAGCCCGACGAGGAGCTGACGTTCCCCTACGAGCGCATCCTCATCCCGACCGACGGAAGCCGCTCCGCGAAACGAGCGACGAGCCATGGCCTCGCACTCGCAGCCGAACTCGACGCGACGGTTCACGTCCTGTCGGTCGTGGACGACTCCGCGCTCGGCTTCGACGTTCGGTCGATGCTCTCCGGCGAAGAGAGCGAGCGCGGCGCAAACGAGGCGATTTCGAAGGTCGTCGAGGAGGCGAACGAACGCGGCGTCACGAAGCTCGCCGAAACCATCGAACACGGCTCGCCGAGCGAGGCGATTCGGGAGTACGTCGAAGGTAACGACATCCACGCCGTCGTCATGGGGGCCACCGGGCGGAGCGGCGTGGACCGAATCCTCCTCGGGAGCGTCGCCGAGCAGACGGTTCGGAGCGCGCCCGTCCCCGTCATCACGGTGTCGCCCGGCGAGGAGTAGCCGGGACGAATTGGAGGCGGCGGACCGCCCAACGCGAGCGGGTAGGCCGCCCGGCTCGGGATACAGCTATTACCCGCGGGCGACGTATCGGCGTAGTAACCGTGGTCGAACAGGACCGTCCCGGACGCCCGCCCAGCCCCGACAGCCGGAGGTCCCGGTAGCGATGCTTCGCGCGACCATCCTCCTCGAACTGAACGAGGACTACGTGCTGTCGCACGTGAGCGACCTCGTCGACGGGCCGGTCGTCGTGACGAACTGCGAGGTGCTCGGCGAGACGGACATCCGATTCGTCGTCGACGCCGGGGAGCACCGCGACGAGATGGCCGAACGGCTCGCCGCCAGCGAGGTCGTCCGCGACCTCGAACTCGTCGGCGACGACCAACTGCTCATCACGAAGCGGTCGTCCGGGGCGCTCCCCGTCATCCGCGAGAACCACGGGATGCTCCAGCGGATGAGCCAGTTCTACGGTCGCTCGCGCGTCTTCGACGTGGTCGTGTTCCGGCGGGCCGACCTCAAGGCCATCATCTCGGGGCTCCGGTCGCTCGGGACCGTCGAACTCCGCCGGCTGAAGCCCTTCGTCGGCCCTTCCACGCGGCTCTCGAAGCGGCAGGCCGAGGTCGTCGGCTACGCGCTCGAACGTGGCTACTACGACTGGCCGCGGGGCGTCACGGTCGAGGAAATCGCGGCGGCGTTCGAGGTGAGCCGACCGACCGTGTTGGAACACCTCCGGCGGGCGGAAAAGAAACTTCTCAGCGACGCGCTCGCCGATGCGACGACGCCCGCGAACCCCGACAGCACCTGACCTCAGCCGAGTCCGACTGCCTCCGGCGCACGCTGCACCCCGAATTTTGAGCACCTAGTACACCTGAAACACGTCACCATATCTTCGAAAACCACTATAAAGAGCCAACAGGTGTAGGCACTACTCCCGTGGCCTCTAGCGGTGTACGTATTGTTTGCAATTACCATGATGAATGGGAATCACTCTCGTGGTGGTGACGGGCGGAAAACGCGCGGGTCGTCGCGCCGGACGTTCCTCGCGGCGGTCGGGAGCGCGGCGGCGGTGACGACGGCGGGCTGTCTGGGCGGCGGCGGTGGCGGCGGCTCCAACGAGCCGATTCGATACCTCTCGGACCGGGGCGACTCGAAGGACGTGATGGACGAAATCATCGCCGAGTTCGAGGAGGAGACAGACCACACGGTCGAGATGATTTACACGGCGAAGGGGACCTCCTCGGACGCCGAGATGCAGAAGATGGTCGCCGCTGGCAACCCGCCGGACCTGCTTTTCGACACCTCGACGGACGCGTATCGGCTCCAGCGCGACGGCGTCCTCGCGCCCGTCACGGGGGCGGTTCAGGACAACGACCTGCCCGACCCGGTCAGCGTCGGCGGCGAGTCGTACTTCGCGGCCGCGATGGTCGAACCACTCATGGGCTGGTACCGAAACGACGTGTACTCGGAGATGCCCGCGTCGTGGAGCGAGTGGGTCGAGGCGGCCGGCGAGGTGTCGGCCAACGAGTCGATGGAGGGCTACGTCATCCAGTCGGGCCAGACGAACAACGCCGACACCCAGATGACGCAGTACCTCTGGCAGAACGACGTGGAGATTTACGGCGGCCCCTCCGACGGCATCGAGGTCAGACTCGACAACGACGACAACCGACAGGCGGCCGTCGAGACGTTCGAGTGGGTCCAGTCGATGGCCGAACACTCGCCGAACGGCTCGGGGTGGGCGTGGGGCGACGCCATCGGCGCGCTCCAACAGGAGAACGCCGCGGCCATCGCCAGCGTCGGCGGCCTCCCCATTCTCACGATTCAGGCCAACCGACCCGACCTCGTCGAGAATCTCAGCCCGATGCCCTTCCCCGTGCCGAGCGGGGCCGCACAGGACAGGTGGTGGGCGTACATGGAGGGTCACCTCGTCCGCAACGACGGCCAGAACACCGAGGGCGCGCAGGCGTTCGTCGACTTCTTCACGAGTTCGTCGCGCTTCTTCGACTTCGTGCTCTCCGCGCCGCTGTTCCAGTTCCCGCCGACGCGGGAGCAACTCGACGCGCCCGAGGTGGCCGAAAACGAGGTCATCCAGCAGCACCCCGACGTGATGAATCTCGTCCGCGACAACTGGGACGCCTTCACGAGCGTCCTCGCGACGGGCGACGACGGCGCGCCGAACATCGTCGCGGCCGACGCCTACAGCGAACAGCTCTTCGGACAGGCGGCTGACCAGCTTCTCGTCGGCGGGCTCACACCCGACGAAACGGTCGACTGGTTGGCCGAAGAGCTCCGCGGGTTGCAATGAGTACGGCCCTCAAATCGCGGTTGGCGGCCGCCGGGTCGGCCCTCCGAGAGCGTGACGTGGACGGCACGACGCTCCTGTTGGCGGCGTGTTTCGTCCCGATGCTCGCGTTCTTCGTCGTGGTCTGGGTCATCCCCATCGTCTACGCGCTCGGGATGAGCCTGTTCGCGTCGCCGGTGCGGAACCCCGAGTTCGTCGGCCTCGGCAACTACGCGGAACTCCTCGGAAACGGCGCGTTCTGGGGCTTCCTCTGGAACAGCGTCGTCTACGCGGTGGCGACGACGGGGCTGAGCCTCGTCATCGGGCTGGGGCTCGCGCTCGTCATCAACCAGCGCATCCGCGGCGGCGACGCCCTGCGGACGCTGATGATTTTCCCCTACCTCCTGCCGACGCTCGTTGTCATCTTCATGTGGAAGTTCATCCTCGACCCCAACATCGGGATTCTGAACCAGTTCCTCGTCGACGCCGGGCTCATCGACAAGCCGATAGCGTTCTTTTCGACCCTGGAGTTCGCCATGCCGGCGGTCGTCGTCACGAGCGTCTGGAAGTTCGCCAGCTTCGCCTTCTTCATCCTGCTCGCGCGCCTGCAGGCAATCGACCCCGACCTCTACGAGCGGGCGCGGGTCGAGGGCGCGACGACGTGGCAGGCGTTCCGCGACATCACCTTCCCGCACCTCCGCGGGGCGATCCTCATCATCCTCCTCGTCAGGGGTATCTGGATGTTCAACAAGTTCGACATCATCTACCTCTCGACCCGCGGCGGCCCGCTCCAGCAGACGACGACGCTCCCGATTCGCGTCTACCAACTCGCGTTCAGCGAGGTGAACTTCGGCATGGCGACGGCGCTCGCCGGCGTCATGTTCTTCCTCCTCGCCGGCGTCGCGGTGGTCTACTTCCGGGCGTTCGCCCCCGAAAAGGAGGTGGCGTGAGATGGCGACATCGACCGGTCGCAGCCTCGTCTCCCACGACACCCAGAAACGCCTCCAGCGAATCGCCGTCTACCTGACGGCGCTTCTCATCTCGGTGTTCACCATCATCCCGGTGTACGTGATGGTGGTCATCGCCATCCAGTCGCCGGCGACGACGTTCGCCGGCGGGCGGGTGAACCTGTTGCCCACCCAGCCGTCGCTCCGGAACTTCCTCGTCCTCCTCGGGTCGACCGACACGGTCCGGTACTTCGTCAACAGTCTCGTGGTCACGCTCGGTTCGACCGTCCTCTCGACGACTATCGCGGTCGCGGCGGGCTACGGCCTGACGCGCTTCGACTTCACCGGGAAGTCGCTGGCGGCGCGGGCGGTGCTGTTCTCGTACATGTTCAGCCCCATCGTCCTCGCCATCCCGCTGTACGTCGTCTTCTCGACGCTCGGCCTGCTCAACAGCCACTTCGCGCTCACCCTCGCGCTGACGGCCATCTCCGCGCCGTTCTGCATCTGGCTGATGTGGCAGTACTTCCAGACCGTCCCCATCGCGCTCGAAGAGTCCGCGTGGGTCCGCGGCGCGAGCCGCTGGCGCACGGTTAGAGACGTGGTCCTGCCGGTCGCCCGCCCCGGCTACATCTCCGCGGCCATCTTCGCGTTCGCCGTCGCGTGGAACGACTTCACCATGGCGCGCGTCGTGATGAGCCGCGACGAGATGTACACCATCACCGTCGGCGCGTCGCTGTTCTTGGACCGCGTCAGCATCGGCTGGGGCGAGACGATGGCCGTCTCGCTTCTCATCTCGATTCCGCCGTTCCTCATCGCACTGTTCCTGCAACGATACCTCCTCCAGGGCTTCAGCGTTGGAGGCCTCGAATAATGGCAACCAGCATCCACCTCGACACCGTCAGAAAGGAGTTTCGCACCCTCGGAAACACGCACGTCGCCGTCGACGACCTCAGCCTCGACATCCCCGAAGGCTCGTTTACGACCTTCGTCGGCCCTTCGGGCTGCGGGAAGACGACGACCCTGCGCATGCTGGCCGGGCTGGAGACGCCCACCTCGGGCACCGTCTCGTTCGGTGACGAGGACGTGACCGACCTCCCGCCGCAGGAGCGCAACGTCTCGATGGTGTTCCAGTCCATCGCGCTCTACCCGCACATGTCCGTCCGCGAGAACATCGGCTACGGCCTGAAGATTCACGGCGTCCCGAAGGCCGAGCGCGACGAGCGCATCGACGAGGCCGCCGAGGTCCTCCAAATCGAAGCGCAGTTGGAGAAGATGCCCGCCGAGCTCTCCGGCGGCCAACAACAGCGCGTCGCCCTCGGCGGCGCGTTCGTGCAGGACCCCGACGTGTTGCTGTTGGACGAGCCGATGTCCGACCTCGACGCGAAGCTCAAATCCGACCTCCGCGTCGAGATTCAGCGACTGCATCAGGAACTCGACACGACCGTCGTCTACGTCACTCACGACCAGACCGAGGCGATGACGATGAGCGACCAGGTGGTCCTCCTGCGCGACGGCGAACTCGCGCAGGTCGACCCGCCGAAACAGCTGTTCGACTACCCGAACTCGGAGTACGTCGCGCAGTTCATCGGCATGCCCTCGACCAACGTCGTCGACTGCGCGGTCGAGCACCGCGACGGCGAGACCGTGCTCGTCGGTCCCGGGTTCGAGCTTTCGCTCCCGGCCGGCGTCGACGCCCCGACCGCCGGCCGCGTCAGACTCGGTATCAGGCCGCAGTACCTCGATGTCGGCTCCGCCGGGGCGTGTCGGCTCTCGGTCGACGTGGAGGTCGTCGAGACGCTCGGCACCGAGTCCGTGGTCCACGGCCGCCTCGAAGACGGCACCCCCTTCGACGTGGTCAGCGACGCCGTCGACGACGCGGTCGCGGGCGACCGCCTCGACGTGTCGTTCGACCTCGCCGACGCGTTCGTCTTCGGCGAGGACGGCGAGACGATACTCTTCGGGTCTGAACGCGCCGGCGAGCGCTCGTCGTCGCCCGCGGGGGCGGGGGGCGTCACTCCATGAGCGGCGACAGCGCCGAGCGCGCCGAGAGTACCGAGACTGCCGCGGGCGCGACCGACTCTGTGACCGCGTCGGCGACGCGAGGACTCCCGCTCGACGGCGTGCGCGTGCTCGAACTCGGCCATATCATCGCCGGGCCGTTCTGTTCGATGCTCCTCGCCGACCTCGGTGCGGACGTCATCAAGGTCGAACACCCGAAGGGCGGCGACCTCATCCGCGGGTCGTCGCCGGTCGGAAACAGCTCGTTCAACTACGTCAACCGGGACAAGCGGAGCCTCACGCTCGACCTCAAGTCCGACGCGGCACTCGACGCGTTCTTCGACCTGCTCGACGAGACCGACGTGGTCGTCGAGAACTACGCGCCGGGAACCGCCGAACGGCTCGGCATCGGCTACGAGCAGTTGAAAGAGACGCATCCGGGCCTCGTCTACTGCTCCATCAAGGGGTTCAATCCCGGCCCCTACGAGTCGTACCCCGCGCTCGACCCCATCGCGGAGGCGCTGTCGGGGCTGATGAGCGTCACCGGCCACGAGGGGATGCCCCCGGTCCGGTCGGGCACGAGCATCGCCGACATGGCCGCGTCGTTCTACGGCGCGATAGCGGTCCTCGGGGCACTCTACCGCCGCGACCGGACCGGAGAGGGGTCGAAGGTGACCGCACCGCTGTTCGAGTCCACCGTCTCGATGATGGGCTACTGGCTCGCGTACACCGAGGCCTACGACGACGTGCCGGGTCCGATGGGCGCGTCGCACCCCAACTGGGCACCCTACGACGTGTTCGAGACGGCCGACGACGAGTGGGTGTTCATCGGTCCTTCGGGTGAGCGTCAGTGGGCGGCGCTCTGCGAGGCGCTCGGCCTCGACCTCCACGAGGACGACCGGTTCGACACGCTCCCGGGCCGCCGGGAGAACCTCGACGAACTCATGGACCTGCTCCGCGCCGAGTGCGAGACCCACGACGCGGCCGACCTCGTCGCCGGCCTGCGCGAGGTCGGCGTCCCCGTCGCCAAGGTGAACTCGATGGACGAGGTCGCCGAGGACCCGCACCTGCGGGCGACCGACTTCTTCACCGAGGTCGAGACCGCTGAGGGAACGTCGCGGTCGGTCAGCGTCCCGCGGTTCCCCGTCGTCGCCAGCGGCTTCGACCGTCCCGAATCGACCGACCCGCCGAAGCTCGGCGAGCACACCGAGGCGATTCTCTCGTCGCTCGGCTACGACGACGCCGACATCGACGCGCTCCGGCGCGCGGGAGGGGTCTGAATGGCCGCCGCGGAGCCGGTCCTCCTCGACGTGACCTGCCGCGAGGGCGAACAGCGACCCGGCGCGTCCTACACGACGGAGCAGAAGGTCGCGGCCGTGCGCGCGCTGTCCGACCTCGGCGTCGACTACGTGCAGGTCGGCTTCCCGATTGCGGGCGCACAGACCGGAGCGGTCTGCGACGCCGTCGACGTCGAGACGAAACTGACGGGCATCGCCCGAGCCGTCTCGAAAGACGTCGAGGCCGCGGTCGACGCCGGCGTCGACGTTATCGACGTGTTCGCGCCGACCAGCGAGCGACAGCGGACCGAACTGCTCGGGAAGGACGCGGACGAACTGCGCTCGCTCGTCGGCGAGACGGTCGATTCCGCGACCGAGACCGGGCTGGAGGTCCACTTCACCGCGATGGACGGCTTCCGGACCGACCCCGCGTTCCTCGACGGCCTGTTCGACTCGATAGACGCGACGTACCTCACTATCGCGGACACCGTGGGCTCGAAGACGCCGTTCGAGGTCTCGTCGTTCCTCCACGACCTCGACACCGACCCGACCCGCCTCGGCGTCCACTTCCACGACGACCTCGGCGTCGCCACGGCCAACGCGCTCACCGCGGTCGCCCACGACGTGCAGAAAGTGGACGTGTCGGTCGGCGGTATCGGCGAGCGCGCCGGCAACGTCCCCGTCGAGGAGTTCGTCGTCGCGGCCGAGACGAGCCGCGCCGTGAACCGCCCGGCGCTCGCCCCCTCGACGCTCATCCCCCGGGCGAACGACGTGTTGACGGCGCTCGGCGAGTCGGTGCCGGCGGAGAAATCGGTGCTCGGGTCGGACGTGTTCTCCCACGAATCCGGGCTCCACACCGCGGCGATGCTCGACGACCCGGCGACGTTCGAGCCGTTCGACCCGGCCGCGTTCGGCGGGTCGCGGACGCTCTACTTCGGCCCGCAGAGCGGGACCGGCGCGGCCCGGCGGCTCTTGGAGCGGGTCGGCGACGACCCCGACGAAACGCGGGTCGCGGCGCTCGTCGAGACGCTCCGGTCGCTCGACGAGCCGGTGCCGACCGACGAGGCGCTGGACATCGCCCGACGGCTCTGAGCCGTCGGCGCTCCGTCGGACTGGCCGACGCGCTCAGTATTCAGTTCCTTTTCTCGCGCGCTGGCCGGCGTCGATGGGGTGTTTCTCCTTTCGAACGTTGGTCACGAGGTCGGCGGCGTCGGAGACGTAGGTCGGTTCCTCGTGGCTCCCGGTCAACACGAGTTCGAGATGCTCGGGCTTTCGCTCCACGAGGTCGAGCACGTCTTCCTCGTCGAGCAGTCCCATCGCGACGGCGTAGAGGAGTTCGTCGATGATGAGGAGATGGACGCCGTCCTCCGGCGGGCCGTCGAGGGCGAGCGGTTCGGTGAGGTCGGCGTCGGCCGCGGCGTCGACGAGTTCGCGCGCCCGGTCGAGACCGGCGGCGACCTGCGCCTCGTGGTCGGCGTCGTCGCTCCCGTCGGCCATGCCGGCCCAGCCGTAGTGGCCGAGGTTCTCGAAGGAGAAGCCGGGCATCGCCGCGATAGCGTTGTACTCCCCACGGACGGCCTCGACGGAGTCCGCGCCGCCCTTCAGGAACTGGAGCATGTGGACGCGGTAGCCGTGGCCGGCGGCGCGGAAGCCCATGCCCATCGCGGCCGTGGTCTTGCCCTTGCCGTCGCCCCACCACACCTGCACGAGGCCGAAGTCGTCGGGCGCGGCGGGTTCGATGGCGGCCGCTTCGGGGCGGACGCCGCGGCCAGGGGTGTTCGCTCGAACCGAGTCGGGGGTGGTCTCGTCGTCTGTCTCGGGATTTCCGTCGGGTGCGTCGGTCATCGTTGAGTGTGAATCGGTGTCGCGTCGGGGTCGGATCGGTGCGGATCGGTCAGGTCCGTCCCGCCCCGCGTGGGTCGGTCGTCGGTCGGTGCTTGTCGCGGCTTCGTATATAGGGGTTCGCCGCCCTCGCTCCCGCGCTCTCACGCCCTCGCGCTCTCGCCGCGGTCAGTCCGCCAGCCGCGAGACGAAGCGGTCGAAGGCCCCGCTCTCGGGGTGGACGTGGGCGTAGGTGCCGAGGGTTCGGTACTCCGTGAGTCCCTCGCGGCCGTCGATACCGGTGCCGCGCTCCACGTCGAAGGCGAACCGGGCGTCGGTCGCGGGGTCGGCCGACGAGTAGTGGAACTCGTGGCCGCGGAGCGTCTCGCCCGCGTCGGCGGTCAGCGTCCCGTCGGTCGCGCGGAGTTCCACGTGGTCGAGCGCCTGATAGCGCTCCCGCATCGTCACGTCGGCGGGGAGGATACCGGCCATCTCGTGGGTGTCGCCGTCGGTCGTCGTCAGCGACTCGGTGAGCGCCATCAGGCCGCCGCACTCGCCGAACACCGGCAGGCCGTCGGCGGCCCGGTCGGCGAGCGCCGGGAGCGTCGTCGACGACGCGAGTTCCGCGGCGAACCGCTCGGGGTAGCCGCCGGGCAGATAGACGCCGTCGCAGTCGGGGAGGTCGTCGCCGGCGACCGGCGAGAAGTACGAGGCGGTTCCGAGCGATTCCAGTCTGTCGAGGGTCGACGGGTAGACGAAACAGAACGCCTCGTCGCGGGCGACGGCGACCGTCGGACCGTCGGAATCCGTAGCTTGGGACGACTCGGCTCGAATGCCCGCTTCGAACTCCTCGGTGTTCCACTCGGGTTTTCGCGCCACCTCGGCGAGCGCGTCGGCGCGAATCCCGTCGGCCGCGGCGTCGAGCGCCTCGTCGGACAGCGGGGCCTCGTCGCCGAGGTGGAGTCCGAGGTGGCGCTCGGGGATTTCGAGGTCGTCGCTCGGCGGGATTCGACCGAGATACGGCAGTTCCTCGGGGAGGGCGTCGCGGATGCCTTCGGCGTGTCGGCCGCCGTGGGCGCGGGAGGCGATGACGCCGGCCACGTCGGCCTCGATGCCCATGCGGTCCGCGTAGGTCCGGAAGCCGTAGGCCGTCGCCGCGACGCTCTGCATCCCGGCCCTCGCGTCCGCGACGAGGACCACGGGGAGGTCGAGGAGGGCGGCGACCCGAGCCGTCGAGGTGTCGCCGTCGTAGAGGCCCATCATGCCTTCGACGACGCAGATGTCGCCCTCGCCGCGGGCGTAGGTCCGGCGCATGCCGTCTTCGCCTTCGAGCCACGGGTCGAGCGTCCGCGACGGTTTGCCGACGACGGCGGCGTGGTGTGAGGGGTCGATGAAGTCGGGGCCGGCCTTGGCCGGCTGGACCGCGTAGCCCTCGCGTTCGAGCGCACGGCACACCGCGAGCGTCGTGACCGTCTTCCCGACGCCGGAGGCCGTGCCGGCGACGACGACGCCTCTCATCTGGTCACCGCGGCCCGGGTCGCGGACGGCGCTCCCGGCGGGTCGCTCGCGAGTCGAGACGGACGTTCAGCAGTCATATCAACAAGTGAAATTTCAGTAGTCAAAGTTGTGTTGGGTCGGTCGCCGGGGGCGGCGTCGGTCGGTGACTCGCGTTCTGCTCAGTCCCAGAGGTCGTACATGTCGTCTTCGACGCCGTCGGCGTAGTCGGTCCCGTCGTAGACGACGCCCACGTCCGAATCAACGACAGTGTCCGCGGCCGCGCTCGTGCCGTCGTCCGCCGCCTCGACGGTTCCGACGACTGTCGCCTCGATTCGCTCGTCGTCGAGCGCGGCGAGCACCTCGTCGGCCTCGTCGCCGGGGACCGCCGCGAGGAGCGCGCCGGAGCCGAGAATCCGCATCGGGTCGACGCCCATCGCGTCGCAGAGCGCCCGCGTCTCGGGGCGGACGGGCACGTCGTCGCCGTCGACCTCGATTCGGACGCCGGAAGCGCAGGCGAGTTCGACCAGTCCGTTGAGGACGCCGCCCTCGGTCGGGTCGTGCATCGCGGTCGCGTCGGACGCGAGCACGGCGGATTCGGGGAGGACGCTGATGTCGTCGAAGAAGCCCGCGGCGCGCTCGACCGTCTCGGCGTCGACGCCGGCGGCATCGAGGTCGGCGCGGAAGTCGGTGGCGAGGACGGCGGTGCCCTCGACGCCGGCACCCTTGGTGAGAATCACCGCGTCGCCGGGTTCCGCGCCGCCGGTCGGGACGTACCGGTCGGTCGGACCCATACAGGTGAGCGACAGGAGCGGCCGGGAGAGACCGGCGACCGTCTCGGTGTGGCCGCCGACGATACTGATGCCGAGTCTGTTGGCCTCCGCGTCGAGTTGGGCGGTGATGTCGTCGAGCAGGTCCACGTCGGGTTCGGGGAGGAGGACGGTGCTCACGAGCCACTCGGGCACGCCCCCGCAGGCGGCCACGTCGTTGCTGGCGATAGCGACGCCGAGGGTGCCGATGCGCTCGGCGGCGAGCGAGATGGGGTCGGTGCTGACGACCATCGTCCCCTCGCCGGTGGCGACGGCGGCGGCGTCCTCGCCGTAGCCGGCCCCGACGAGCAGGTCGTCGTTGGGGGCCCCCGTCCGCGAGAAGACGTAACGGTCGAGGTCCGCAGGTGAGAGTTTGCCCATACACGTGGGTGACGGCGAGGGCGCTTTTGTGCCTTCCCGTCCGCCGCCGGCGCTGGCGGTCGCGCTCGCCGGCCGCGTCCGCCGCCCACCACCCCCGCCGAGCAGGCCGTGGTCGGGCACCCGCCGCGGATGCCGTACTGCTAAGACGCTCTGTTCGTAACGGGAATCCATGCTGATGACACCCGGTCCCACGGCCGTGCCGCCGCGGGTCCGCGACCGACTGAGCGAGCCGATGCCGAATCCCGATATCGAGCAGTCCTTCTTCGACACCTACGACGGCGTCTGCGAGAAGCTCCGGCGGGTCTACGACACCGACGACGACGTGGTCGTCATGGGCGGTGAGGGTATCCTCGGTCTCGAAGCCGCCATCGCCTCCACGGTCGCCCCCGGCGACGACGTGCTCTGCGTCTCGAACGGCCTCTACGGCGACGGCTTCGCCGACTTCGTCGAGAGCTACGGCGGCGAACCGACCGTCGTCGGTGCCGACTACACCGACCCGCTCGACGTGACGGGCGTCGAAGCCGCGCTCCACGAGGGCGAGTTCGAGGTCGCCACGATGGTCCACTGCGAGACGCCGACGGGGACGCTCAACGACATCGCGCCGGTCCTCGAACTTCTGTCCGACCACGGCGTGTTGACCATCGTCGACGCCGTCTCCTCGCTCGGCGGCACCCCCGTCCCGAGCGAGCACATCGACATCAACCTCGGCGCGTCCCAGAAGGCGTTCAGCTCGCCCCCGGGCCTCACCACGGTCGCCGTCAGCGACCGCGCGTGGGAGGTCATCGAGGAGCGCGACCCCGACTCCCTCTACACGAACCTCCTGCCGTGGCGCGACACGAGCGGGGGCTTCCCGTACACCCACCTCGGCGCGAACGTCGCCGCCCTCGACGAGTCGCTGTCGATGCTCCTCGAAGCGGGCCTCGACGCCGTCTACGAGCGCCACGAGGAGGCCGCCGCGCACTGCCGCGAGCGCGGGGCCGACCTCGGACTCGACCTCTACCCCGACGCCGAGCGGAGCGCTCCGACGGTGACGGCGTTTTACCTTCCCGACGAGGCGAAACGCGTCCGGAACGAACTCGAAGCCGAACACGACATCGTCCTCGCGACCGGCCTCGCCGACCTCGCCGACGACATCCTCCGCGTCGGCCACATGGGTTACAACGCCGACGTGGAGAAGGTCGACCGCGTGATGGACGCGCTCGCGACCGTCGTCTGAGGGCGGCCGTTCGTCCGGAACCGACCGCCGTCCGGCTGTCAACGTTTTTACCCGAAGCCGACGACAGTCTCGGTGAGAACAACCGTGACCGAGACGAGTGATTCAGCGGGACGGCGGCGACCAGACGACGGAATCAGGGCTGCCATCGTCGCCGTGTTCCTGACGGGGCTCCGCCGCCGCAACCCGGCCGCGATGGTGAACGCCGTGTTCGCCCTCGCGGGCACGTTCCTCCCCGTCGCAGTCGAGCGACTGGCCGGCGTCGAGTTCCGTCCGTGGCAGCGCCTCTACGTCGAATCGGCGATGCTGACCCACTCGGTCGGGATGCTCGGCCCCTACGACGACGTGTGGTGGTGGGACCACCTCACCCACGCCCACTCGGCGACGATTCTCGGCGGGGTCGTCTACGTCCTCTCGCGCCGCCGCGGCCGCGACCCCTCGACGCGCGTCCTCGCGGTCGTGGTCTGCGCCGGCGTGCTCTGGGAACTCGCCGAGTACGCCATCCACCGCGGGGCCGACGCGCTCGGTATCGAACCCGTGCTCGTCTCCTACGGCCGGGCCGACACCGCCCTCGACCTCGTCTTTAACCTCGTTGGCGCGGCGCTCGTCGTCCTGTTCGGCGACCGCGCCCTGACGAATCTCGTTCCCGAAGTCGCGTGAGCCCCGGCCAGAACGCGCCGGGCACCGGAACGGTGATGTGACTCCGTCGGAGTTACAGCGTCGTGAATCGGCGGTCGCTACTTGCAACATCGGGCTCGGTTCGGTCGCCGCGCTGAGCGGCTGTCTCACCATCGAAGGAGTCAACGGGGGCGTACTCACGGTGATGCACATCCCGTCACCGGAGGCCGCGGAGATCGTTTCCGCCTCGGACGAACGACTCGACGGAGCGGAGTTGATACTGCGAGCGCTCGACCGAGTGACCCAACGAGACCCCTACAGCGTGATGGACTTTCGTCTGGCCAGAGACGAGTACGCGGCTGTCGCGGCCGCACTCGAGGACCTTCCGTACTACGACCGCTCGGAGCACGAAGCGTCGATTCCATCGGGGTACTACGTGAGCCACGGCGAGTTCGTCTATCGACTCGCGCACACACCCCTCTGTTCTGATACCCCGCTCGTCTCCGCTGACGACTCTCGGAACCGGTGTTGGACGTCAGTTCCCGAAGTTCCCGAAGACGCAACCACGTTGTAGCGACGCTCTCGTCGTCTCCGTCGACCCGTTCTCTGCTACGGGGCGGGTGTGCCGCGGTTCTCGCCCGCTGAGACGGCAGATGCTTCGATATTGCAAATAATTATTCCGTCTCGCACCACGAGTAGCGTATGTCAGCAGGCAGTTTTCGAGTCGCCGTTCTCGGGGGAGGGGTCGGCGGGCTGAGCGCGGCGCACGAACTCGGGGAACGCGGCTTCGACGTGACCGTGTACGAGGCCAAATCGCGACTGGGCGGGAAAGCTCGGAGCTTCTCGGTCCCCTCCGGTGACGACGGTCACTCGCTGCCGGCAGAACACGGGTTTCGGTTCTTCCCGGGGTTTTATCGGAATCTCCGCGACACGCTCGGCCGAATTCCGCGGGCGGCCGGGGGCACGGTCGCGGACAACCTCGTCGAGACGGACGAAACGCTCATCGCGACGACGACGGGCGAAGAGATGCGGTCCGAGACGCGGACGCCGAACACGATTGCCGAGTGGGTCGCCGCGCTCAAACCGACAATCGGCGGCGGCGAAATCAGCCCCGCCGAGACGAACTACTTCTTACGACGCCTGCTGGTGCTGCTGACGAGTTGTCGAGCGCGCCGCGAACGGGAACTCGACCGCGTGTCGTGGTGGGAGTTCGTCGACGCGGAGGCGCAGTCACCGGCCTACCGCAAGCACCTCGCCGAGAGCACGCAGGCACTCGTCGCGCTGAAGCCCCAGCGCGGGAGCGCCCGTACCATCGGACAGATCTACGCGCAGTTGATGCTCGATCAGATTGACCCCAACCGGCCGACCGAGGCGGTGCTCAACGGCCCGACGAGCGAGGTCTGGATGACGCCGTGGGAGTCCTATCTGGAATCGTTGGGCGTGTCCGTCCGCACGGAATCGCCGGTCACGAAAATCGACTCCGACGGCCGTCGCGTCACCGGCGTCGAACTCGCCGGCGGGGAACGAGTGACCGCGGACTACTACGTGGCGGCGCTTCCGGTCGAGGTAATGGCGTCGTTGGTGACGCCGGAACTCCGGCTGGCGGCCCCGTCGCTCGGAACCATCGGGCGACTCGACACCGCTTGGATGAACGGGATTCAGTTCTACCTCACCGAGGACCTGCCACTCGCGCGCGGCCATCAAGCGTACACAGACTCCCCGTGGGCGCTGACCGCGATCTCGCAGCGCCAGTTCTGGGACGACGGCCCGTTCGACATCGAGACGTGTGCCGACGGCTCGATTCGAGGGGTCCTCTCCGCCATTATCTCGGACTGGGAGACCCCCGGATCGGTGTACGACAAGCCGGCCCGCGAGTGTAGCCGCGAGGAGATCAAAACCGAGGTCTGGCACCAACTGACGGCTCACCTCAACCGGGATGCGGAGCGGCTCTCGACCGAGTACCTGTACGACTGGGTTCTCGACCCCGCAATCGTCGAGACCGGCGACGGCATGGAGAATCACGAACCGCTGCTAATCAACACGGTCGGCTCGCTCCGAGACCGGCCCCCTGCGGTGACCGACGCACCGAACCTCGTGTTGGCGGCCGACTACGTCCGCACGGACACTGACTTGGCGACGATGGAGAGCGCGAACGAGGCGGCCCGCCGAGCCGTCGGTGGCATCGTCGAGCGCACGGGGGCCGGAGCGCCGCCCCCGACTGTCTGGGGGCTGTCTGAGCCACAACTGTTCGACCCGCCGAAGCGGCAGGACGAGGTCGCGTTTCGGCTGGGACTCCCACACCCCGGCGAGGCCGAGCGCGGACTGCGGTCGACGTTCCGAGGGCTGCGCACGAGCGGCTGGGGATTCGATGACTGACCCTTGTCCTCGGCGCTGGGTTCGCATCGAAGCTCCGGAAACGGATCGATTGCCGCGCCCCCGGAGTCGTCTGTGACGGCGTCCACCGCGACCGACCGGATTCGAGACGCCGTGTACGACTCGCTGACGGCCGAGTTCGCGACGACCCGCGACAACCGCCCGGCGGTGGTGCCGGTCACGCCCTTTTTCGACCGCGAACGGGAGGTCGTCGTGGTAACGGCCGCGCCGGCGTTCGCGGGGAAAGCCGAGCGAGCGGCGGCCAACCCGCGGGTGTCGCTCCTGCTCCACGAAGGTGAGGGTCGATTGCACCTCACTGGACGCGCAACGGTTCGAGACGACGACTTGGAAGCGAACACCGCCGTCGTCGAGCGACTCATCCGCGACGAGCCGCCGTCGCCGAAACGGGAGGCGATGGTCGAGGCGGCAGACTTCCTCGGAACGCGGCTCGGGCTGCTCCTTCTGGACTGGTACGGGCTTCGGATTCTCATCGAAATTCGGCCGACTGCAGTCGACTCCCGCCCGTCCGATGGCACGACGACGGTCCCGACGTGGAGCGCGGCCGGCGTCGACAGCGGAGAGGCGGAGACGTACGACCGGGTGGTCGCGACCGTCACCGACGACGCGGGATATCCCCGAAGTTGGCCGGTTTCGTCCGCGACCGTTCGCGACGGTCGGCTCCGGCTGACGCCGCCGGACGACGTGAGGCCGGTCGACGGCCAGCCCGCGTGCGTCCTCGTCCACTGGCACGACGCGGACCTCGCGAAGCTCGAACAGCGACTCATCCGCGGTCGGTGTCGGAAGGACGCGCGCGGACTGGTGTTCGACCCCGCGAGTTCGTTCCACCTGCGGAACCGAACGCCGCGGGACCGCCTTCGGTTCATCGTCGACGGCAAGCGTCGGACGCGGGCCTACTTCGACGACCGCGGACGGACGTACAGACCGGTTCCTCGCCTTCGGACGCTCCTCGAGTGGTGAAAGTCAGTACGACCGCCGAACGGACACCCTACGCGCGCTGGGTGTGTTCCGCGGACTCGGTGCCGCCCTCGCGGGCGGGCTTTTCGTCCATGTTTCGGGTCCGGACCGCCGTCCTGAGCCCGACTTCGGCGACGTTACCGGCGTGTTCGGCAGTTCGTTCGAGCGCGTGAAGCGCGTGCGCGAATCGGTAGTTCGCGTCAGCGTCGACCTCCTCGAACAGCCGTCGCTCCACGTCGGCGACGCCCTCGCAGACCCGGTCGCGCGCCGCCAGCGCCTCCCGCGCCGCGTCGGGGTCGTCGCCTTCGAGGGTGACCTGTACCGCTGATTCGAGCGACTCCGGGACCAACTCGGCGAGTTCGGACACCTCGTCGGCGACTGCGGGAGGAAGCGGGTCGGCGACCGCCGACGCGACGGCGGCGATTCGCTCGGCCTGGTCGGCGACGCGCTCTAGCTCGCGGGCCGCGGTGTGGAGTCGGAACAGCTCCGGGCGCGTCTCTCCGAGGGCGTCCACCTCGTCGAGGCGGTCGAGCCCGCGGGTGAAGTGCCGGTCGACCATGGCGAACAGGCGGTCGGCGCGGTCGTCGCGCTCCGCGAAGCCGTCGAGGGGGGCGGCACCGGTGAGTGCGGCGGTCGCGTCGCGGTGCATCGAGACGGCGACGAACTGGAGTTGTCGAACCGACTGGCGGATAGAGACCTCGTTCGCGTCGAGGACGTTCCGCACCGTGACGGCGGTGTCCGACTCCTCCGTGATGGTCACGCCGACGAGGTTCCGTGCGACCCGCCTGACGGCCTGTCGCTGTTCGGCGTCGAACGTCCCGTCGGCCTCGATGACGACCTGTTTCGACCCGGCGGCGTAGGCCGCCCGGAGCGTCTGTTCGAGGAAGTCGCCGCCTGTGGAGTCGACTCCGCCGTCCGCGTCGCTCCCACCGACAGTCACCGTGAACTGCATCGACGAATCGTCCTCGCGCTCGGGAGCCTGCACGACTAACATCCCGTCGAGGTGCGTGTGGAGGTTGACGACGGTTCCGGCGGTGATGCCCTCACCGTCCGCCCACTCTCGGGGGAGCGAGACGGTGAACGTCCCGTTGCTGACCTGCTGAATCTTGCGTGTCTCCATTGTGTTGGCTGTCTGAGTTCGTGTTGTCTGAATGCCAGTTCCGCGGTGACGCCGACCCCGCCTCGGCGGGTGGCTCGACTGGCGAGAAGCGAGCGCCGCCGACTGATGGGCCGACTCCGACGGCGGCAAGTCGTCGAACCCCGTCGTCGCGTCGGGAAGTCGAAGTCGGGATACCGGCCGCGGGGACGGGCGGGCGGGTCGGCGGTCTGTCCGGGTCGAGACGGCGGGTGTGGGTCTGGCGTCGACTACCCGAACTTCCCGCTGATGTAGTCCTCGACGCGCTGGCTCTGGGGGTCTTCGAACACCTGGTCGGTGTCGCCGTACTCGACGAGTTCGCCGCCGGTGAGGAACACCGCCGTCTGGTCCGAGATGCGCGCCGCCTGCTGCATGTTGTGGGTGACGATGACGACCGTGTACTCCTCGGCGAGGTCGTGGACGAGGTCCTCGATTTTCGAGGTCGCGATGGGGTCGAGCGCCGAGGCGGGTTCGTCCATGAGCAGCACTTCGGGGTCGGTCGCCAGCGCGCGGGCGATGCAGAGCCGCTGTTGCTGACCGCCCGAGAGCCCGAGCGCGTTGTCGTCGAGGCGGTCGTTCACCTCGTCCCACAGCGCCGCCTGTCGGAGGGAGCGCTCGACGAGTTCGTCGACCGCGTCGTCGTCGCTCCGGCCGAGCAGGTTGGCGAGCAGACCGGTGTCGAGGTCGCCGTGCTTCCGCGGGCCGTAGGAGATGTTGTCCGCGATGCTCTTCGGGAACGGGTTCGGCGACTGGAACACCATACCGACGCGCTTGCGAAGTTCGACGAGGTTGACGCCGTCCTGGTAGAGTTCCTCGCCTTCGAGTCGGACCGAGCCGTCGATGCTCGCGGCCTTGATGCGGTCGTTCATTCGGTTGAGACACCGGAGGAACGTCGACTTCCCGCAGCCGGAGGGGCCGATGAGCGCCGTGACGCTGTTTTCGGGAATCTCCATCGAGACGCTCTTCAGCGCGTGGTCGTCGCCGTAGTACACGTCGAGGTCGGAGACCGAGAGCTTCGCCTCGCCCTCGAACTCGTGTTCGACCCACTCCTCGCGGGTCCGCTCGCGCGTCTCGCCGCTCGTGACTTCGAGCGGCTGGTCGGTGCCGGGGCTCGCGCCGCCGGCGAGTTCGCTGTCCGCCGTCGCCTGTGCGTCGTCCGTCGTCTGTCTGGTTTCACTCATGGTTAGTCGTGCTGAAGTTTACTCCGGAAGTAGTATCGCGTCGCGATGCCGATCGCGTAGAAGCCCAAGACGACCACGAGCAGGATGAGCGCCGTCGCCCACCGGAACTCGTCGATGGCGCTGATGTTCGACGACTCCCCGACGCCCGCGGTGATAAGCGAGTAGAGCTGATACGGAAGCGCCGAGGTCGCCTGCATCAGTTCGGGGTTGGTGACGAACGGCGGCGCGTACTGGAGCTGGAAGCCGCCGAGCACGTCGACCGTCTGGCTGCCCGGCGGGGCGACGCTCCCCGACATGGTCAGGAGAATCGGCGCGGTCTCGCCGGCGATGCGGCCGACCCCGAGGATGATACCCGTGACGATGCCCGGAAGCGCTGCCGGGAGGACGATGCTCCGAACGGTCTGCCACTTCGTGACGCCGAGGGCTGCGCTCGCGTCGCGGTACTCGTCGGGGACCGCCAGCATCGACTCCCGACTCGTGATGACGACGAGCGGGAGGAGCATGAAGCCGAGCGTGAGCATCCCCGCCAGCAGCGACTTCTGGTTGCCGAGCCGCGGAACGAGGAACGCCAGTCCGAACAGCCCGAAGACGATGCTGGGCGTGCTCCACAGACCGTTAGTTGCGATTTCGACGACCTGCGTGAAGCGCCCGCGGTCGGCGTACTCGGTGATGAAGACTGCCGCACCGATACCGAGCGGAACGGCGAACAGCACCGCGCCGACGACGAGCCAAATCGTGCCCACGATGGCCGGAAGGACGCCGTTCACGTCGTTGAGGAGCGCAACGCCGTTCATCACGAACGGCCACGAGACGGGAAGCGAGAACGTCACGCCGACGAGCGTCACTTCGGGACCCGCACCCGCGCCGAACGCGAGGCCCTTGAACAGCCCCGGCAGGCCCTTCAGGACCGTAAACGCGACGAGGAGGAACAGCAGCGCGATGATGGAGATGGCGTTCAGGTAGACGAGGACGTACGCGCCGATGTGGCGGCCGCGCGCGCCGAACCCGCCGTAGGCCTTCGCGGCGGCCCAGCCGACGAGCAGGGAACAGAACGCCGTCAGGACCGGAATCGTGAACTCGGCGTTGAACGACGCCTGCTGTTCCCACCCGAGGTCCCAGAGCCACGATGGGCCGATGACGCCGGTGAGGAAGACGACGCCGGCGAAGACGGCCAGCGCGCCGGCGGGGAGCGTCGAGCCGATGTCCTCGCGGGGGAGCGCGCTCACCGCGAACGCGGCCCCGCCGGTGACGAGCGACGCGACGACCCACCCGGCCGTCCCGAGCCCGAGCGTCTGCGAGGCGACCAGTCCGCCGACGACGAACCAGATGAGGCCGAACGTCCCGGAGGCGAGAAGCCCGGCGGTCGGTCTGGGGTCGGTGGCGACGTAGCCGAGTCGGGAGCCGACGCCGAAGGTGACGACGGCGAAGCCGAGAACGACCAACAGTCCGCCGAGGAGCGCGACCATCGGCACGCCCGCGACGGGGTCGGTGATGGTCACGAGTTCGAACACCGACGCGAGCGAGAGGGCGAACAGCACCGCCGCCAGTCCCACCGCGCCGGCGGCGACCGCTTCTGTTTCGGAGGTGTCCTCGCTGACGAGCGCGGTGTCGGTCGCGCCCGCCATTATTCGGCACCTCCGAGCTTCCGGCGCATGCGCGCCTCGATGTACTGCGAGCCGATGCTGAGGAACAGCACCGTGACGAACAGGATGACGCCCGCGACGAACAGCGCCGAGAGCTGGAGACCGTCGGCGTCGCCGTAGTTCGCCGCGATGAGCGACGTGAGCGTGTCGTTACCGTAGAAGACGTTGTACAGCGGCTTCGTGAGGCCCGGACTGCCGCGGAGCATCACGGTGGCCGCCATCGTCTCGCCGATGGCGCGGCCCACGCCGAGGAGGACCGCGGCCGAGACGCCCGAGAACGCCGCCGGCAACGTGATGGAGGTCATCGTCTGCCAGTCGGTCGTGCCGAGAGCGAGCGACCCGCTTTTCATCGACTCGGGGACGCTGTTGAGCGCGTCTTCGGCGACCGAGACGACCGTCGGGAGCGCCATCAGGCCGACGACGATGCCGACGAACAGGTACGTGCCCTGCCCGACGATGTCGAACTGGTCGGCCGCCCACGGGCTGAGGATGGTAAAGCCGATGAAACCGTAGACGATGGAAGGGATGCCCGCCAGAATCTCGACCCCCGGTTTGACGAGTTCGCGGACGGTCCGCGGGGCGATTTCGCTGAGGAAGAGCGCCGCGGCCACGCCCAGCGGGGCGGCGACCGCCGTCGCGATGATGGTGACGAGCACCGTCCCGTGAATCATCGGGACGAGCGAGTACTGAATCGGCGGCGTCACCGGACTCCAGCGCGTCTCGATGAAGAGTCGCAGGCCGGGAATCGGCACGCCGAAGACGTTCACGGTCGCGTACTGCACGGTCGGCCACGCCTCCGCGAAGATGAAGACGAGAATGAGCCCGAGGACGAGGATGGTCGAGACCGTCGTCGTCAGCGTGAGCACGCGCGCTGTCAATTCTTGGTGTCTGAGCCAGCCGTAGCCCGTCGCGACGAGGAACACCGCGAACGGGATAGCCGTCAGCGAGGAGACGGCCAGAAAGCCCGCGAACGCCGCGAGAAGCGACACCGCCGCGACCGTGACCGTGACGAGCGCGTCAGGCGGCGTCTCGTCGACGAAGTCGCGACCGCGCCGGAGCCCTCGCCGAGCCGCCGCTCGGAGGCCGGCACCGTCGGAGTTTGGAAGTACGTTCATGATTGGAGCGTCGATGAATGGAAAGAACGAGGTTCAGGAACCGCTACCGCGTCCGAGTCGCGTTACGCTTGGCTCGGAAGCTTGTCCTTCTCGGACTGAAGGTCCTTGTCAGGCAGTGGGATGTAGTTGTTGTCCTCGACGAACACCTTCTGACCGAACGTGGTCAGGAACATGTTCATGAACGCGGCTTCGCGCATGTCCGTCCCGCTCGGGGTGTCCTCCGTGATGGTCGTGTACTGGTGGAGGTCGCGGTTGAGTGGGTAGTCGCTGTCGAAGATGGTGTGCTCCGCGCTCTTGTCCGGCGCGTAGAGCGTGCCCTCGAATTCGATACCGATGGGCTGGACCTGCGGGCCGGTGAACGCGAGTGCCATGTACGCGATGGCACCGTCGTTCTGCTGGACGACGGTCGCAACCTGCTGGTTCTGGCCCTTCCGGGTGTCGACGCCCTCCATCGAGGCGTCGGCGCTGCCGAGCATGTTGAGGCGGAACGAGGTGTCCGTCCCGGAGCCTTCCGCGCGGCCGACCACGTAGATTTCCTGGTCGTGGCCGCCGACTTCGCTCCAGTTGGTGATTTCGTCCTGGTAGATTTTGCGAACTTCTTCGCCGGTGAGTTCCGTCACGCCTGCGTCGTAGACGTCCTTCGAGACGACGACGGGCTGGCCGTCGCGGCCGAGGACGTGGTCCACGTAGTTCGCGTCGCGCTCTTCTTCGCTGATGCCGAGTTCTGCCGTGATGGGGCCAGAGGAGTTACCGATGTCCACGAGGCCGTCACGGACGGACTTACAGCCCGTCCCGGAGTGGCTCAGGCCGATGGACGTTGCGAACGCGGGGTTCGCCTGCGTCTCGGTCGGCTCGAAGCCGTAGAGGGATGCGAAGTAGTCGGCCAGACGCATGTCCGGTGCGCCGAGTTCGTCCCAGCCGGGGACGGTAGATTCGTCGTTCGAACCCCAGTACTCGCCGTCGCTCGGCGGCGCGTTGGAGTTCCAGTAGGAACTCCCCTTGTTCGCGATGGGATACACCGTCGAGGAGCCCTCGGCGGTGAGCATCTGCGGCGCGCTCGATTCGGTCGTCTCCTCGGGGGTCGAGGTCGTGGTCTCCGGAGCGTCCGTCTCTTCTTCTTCGGTCGCCGGCGCGTCGGTCTCGGGGTTCGACTGCCCCGAACAACCGGCGAGCCCCGCGACGCCCGCCGCGCTCGATGCGACGAGGAACTGCCGACGTGATACGCTGCCTGCCAACTTCTTGGAATCTTGCGCCATCACGTGGTCAGACCCGGTTTTAAATAAAATGCGTTTATAATACCACTTTAGTTCTATCAGAGTTCAACGTAACACTAAGAGTCGAAATAGTTCGATATTAGCGCACACATCGGTACCGAGACCTATATACTCGAACGTAATCGAGACGACAGAAAATATAACGGGCCCCGGGATACGTACGCACGATGGCCCAGCAGGACGGAACCACCGGCTCAGAACGTATCGTCGGTCTGTCGAAATCCGCGGCGGTCGAGCGCGTCGTGGACGCCGACGAGTCCCGAGACCCCGACACCGTTCGCGCGGTGCTCGACCACGTGACCGAAGACGGCATCGTGACGGCCGACGGCGTCGACTCGGCGGTCACGGACACGTCGATGATTCTCTCGACCGCGGAGACGCGCGTCGAACTCGCGTCCATCGACCTCGACGACGCCGGTGAGGCCGCCGGCGACGACGCGGCCGTCGGTGCCGTTCGGTCCCGTCTCGACGTGTTCGAGTCGAAGGTCGCGAACGCGGCCGAGCGGGTCGAATCGCTCGGCGAGAAGTTACAGGGGCTCTCCGGGTGGCGCGACGACCCCCGGTCCGTCTACGATACTGTGCTCGGACTCCGGAAGGTCGCGTCCGAGTCGCAGGCGCTCACCGCGCACGCGGACAACGTACAACTCGACATCGAGGAGTTCGAGCGCTGGCTGTCGAACCACGACGCTCGCGTGCGCGGGCTCGACGGCGACGTGACGGCGCTCGAACAGTCGCTCGACGGGCTTGCCGACCGAGTGGCGTTCGTCGCCGACGCGAACGATGCCGACACGCCCGAGGCGGGAGGCGACGACCGCGCGACCGAGTGGTACAACGCCGCGCTCCGCGCCCGCGTCTCCGACCTGCTGGTCGAGGACGTGCGGGCCGAACTCGCCGACCTGCGGGAACTGGCTCCCGAGTCGGCCGCTGAGAGTGACGGTCTCGGCGACGCTGCCGCCGACCTCGACGAACTCGACGCCCGCGTTGAACGGCTCCGCGGGCGACTCGACGAGCTCGTCCGACCGTCGTGGGGCGACGAGTACGGGGCGCGAATCGAGTCGTTCGAGGCGACGCTCGCCGCGTTCGAACCGCCGGTGTCGTGGGGCGCGGTGCAGGCCGAACTCGACGACGCCCGGGTCGGCGACGACGAGTGAGTGGAGGAGGGTGGTAGAGAGTGAAGGCCCCACTTACTCCAAGAGGAGGACGGAGGGAAGTCGGTCGGGGTTCTCCAGTCGTAACAGCGAGTAGACGACGCCGGAGAGGCCGTGGAAGAACATCGGGTTCGGAAAGGTCGCCGTGTGTCCGGTCATCGAAAACTCGCCGTGGGCGTCTCTCCGAGTGAGACACCGGCGGGCCAGTTCGATTGCGTGTGAGCCGTCGAGAGGGCCGCGGCGCGCGCCGACGAGAAGCGCTTCGACCCGCCCGAAGTTCCCGCAGCAGACGTGGTCCATGTTCGACGGTTCGGCTCGCGCGGTCTCCGAGAGCGCGTCAATCGCGGCGTTGTGGAGGTCGCTGTCGTCGAGCGCGTCCGCGATGCCGAGCCGAGCGAGTGCCATTCCCGACCGCCCGTGACACCACTTATCATCATAGCTCGGGTCCTCGTGCGATTTCGCCCAGTTGTTCTGGTTCGGGTCGTACAGCGCCGATTCGAAGGCGAGTGCCTCGCGCGTTGCGTCCAAGAACCGTTCGTCCCCCGTCGCCTCGGCGAGGCGGGCGAGCGCGTAGCCGATTCCGCACGCACCGTGTGAGAACCCCGTGAGCGGCGGTTCATCCTCGGCAGTTCGCCACACTCGGTAGCCGTCTTCCAGCACGCGGCCATCAAGGAGGCGCTCTCCGCACGCGACTGCCCGGTCGAGAACGGACTCGTCGCCGTGCCGGTCGTAGTACGCGAGGAGGCCAAGCATGGTCCCGGCGGCCCCCTCCAGTACGTCGAACGTTTCGTCGTTCGTCACGTGGGACTCCGTGACGACGTCCGCGGCGGACCGCGCGGCGCGGCGGTATTCGTCGGCGTCGAGAAGCTCCGAGATGACCGTAAGCGTGTAGACGACCGACCCGACGCCGAGCATCCCACCCAAGTTCGGCGGCGGGCCACCGTCTTCGATGGCGTCGAGCACGGGCGATAAGACCTCTTCCGCCACGGTTCGATAGCGCGTCTCGCCCGTGGTCTCGAAGAGTGCCGCGGCCGCCAGCGCGATACCACCGCGTCCGTGGTACAGCGAGAAGTCAGTCGGATAGAGGTCGATACCCGTCTTCGTCGGTGAGATAGACACCCAGGCGTCGCCGTCTGGCGTCTCGATACCGGCGTCCAGAACCTCCTCGAACAGGGTCTTCGCGGTCGCACCGAACACCTCGGCAGAGACGTCAGGTTCGGGTGCGGGGCCCGGCACTTGCGGGCCGAACGCGTACTGTAGTAGCCACGCTTGTCGGTCGCGGTCGTCGTCGCTCATCGAGGCGACGCGCTGACGGCAGCGGTCGAATCCCGGCGTGTCGACATCGACGGGCAACTCGTTTCTATCGTGAGTGACTGTACTACTCGTCGGCGACGACGCGAACCGAGGGAAATCGCGGCGGCGAAGCGCCCTCCGCTCGGCGGCGTACAACGGCCAGTATCCGTCGGCGTCGATTCGGCCGTCGAAGAAGGGGACCGCGAGCTTTTCGTACTCGACCGAGAGGCGGGCCCCGTCTCGAAGCGGGTCGCGTGCGGCCGCCGACCGGAGAATCGAGCCGTATCGGGCCGTCGCCCGGTACACCAACCGATTTTCGATACCATCGACGAGGGTGGACGGCAACACGTCGCTGAAGAACGCGCCGTCTTCGTGTAGCGACCGGATGGTGTCGTACGCTTCGGTGAACCCCTCGACGAGCGCCTCGGTGTACGAAACCGGCGGGTGGTCGCCATCCGCGGTACTCGCGGTGTTCGTGGTCAGGTTGACCTCTGGCCGGACTTCCTCTACTGTCATGACGTCCGTGTTCGCCGCTTCGATACCGGGTTTGGAGACGTCTTTGAACGCTCGCTCACTCGAACTACCGAAGCCGGCGTGGGGAACGCCTGCATCGTCGTCGCTCGGGGTGCGCGGGTCACCAACCGACCACGGTGCCAAGAGCGTAGAGAGTATCGTACTGTGGGCGACCGTGGACACTTCCGTCGGCGTCGGCATGGCCGCCGGGTCAAGGGAGGGGTGGAAAGCCGTCTCGCCGTCGACGACCATCGGGCTCTCCCCGTCTACGAGCAGGTTCTCGTACTGGCAGTCGGTCATGTTGAGCGCGTACGCGACGCAAGTGAGGAGACCCGCTTGCTCGTAGTACCGCCGCACTGCGTCGGTATCGGCTAAGTCGTCGTACGCTATTGGCTCCATCCACCCGTAGCCGTCTCTGGGGAGGTACTCCGGGGACTGAAAGGTCGCGACCGACGTGCGTTCGCTCACGCGTTCGAGCACTTCGTACAGGGCCACGCCCCCGTCGACACCTCTCGGTTTGTAGATAACGTCCCTCGAACCGAACGAGACGCGGACGGGAATTCGGCCCTTCGCGTGCGCGTCCGTCGAGAGCGGTTCGAGCGAGGTCACCGAACCGTCGATGTCGAACCGCGCTTTGAGCGCGGGGGTGTCGTCTCGAATCCGCCGGCAGAGTTCGGAGACCGCATCGACCCAGTTGTCGATGATGACGGCGATTTGCCGGGCGAGAACGGGGTACTCGACGCAGAGGTTGGACATCCCATGTGCGAACATCGCGTCGATGAACTCCTCGTAGTACTCGGTCGGCGGGTCGTCAAACTCGTCAGGGTCGGCCGCAGCTAGTTCGGGGTCGAAGTGTTCTACGAAGCTCTTGAATTCGACGTATAGCGGCCGGACGCAGAGCGCGTGGAACCGTCTGGTTAGCCCCTCGACCAACGGCTCCACCGACTCGTCCGGAACGGAGAGCGTCCCGAGCCGACTCCGCGCGAACTCGCTGAATCCGGTCAAAAGCTCCCGGAACGGGACGTCATCCGGCGTGCTCGAGTAGCGCGTCGGGTCGGAAGACCGGAGGTACTCGATTAGTTCCTCGATTGTCTCGAGCCACGCCGGGAGCGGCACGTCGCTCGGCCACTTCGTGGCCGCCGACTCCGATTCGATGTCTCCCCGCCGGATTCCATCGGCTGACAGCCGCTCGGAGAACTGTTCTTCGTCGGCGAAAAGCCCTTCCCACTCGTCCAGAATCGTCGTCGGGGATATCTCGGGGTCGGGGCCGGGGTCGTTCGAAGGCCCTTCGAGACGCTCGTGGAGCGTCCGGGCACGACCGGCGATTTCGCGACGTTGTTGTTGTGTGAATACCGTCTCGTCAGATGTCGATGTAGCCATAGTAGGTGTGAATCGGTACGCTGTGGGGTGAATTGGAGAGCGCCTGCGAGCCGCCAGAAAAAACTGATGTACTTCTCCGCGGTCGAGCGACGCGGAGAAGGCTCGGAAACACCTCAGTTGGTGGTGTCGCAGCAGGGGAGCTTCGAGGCCGTGTGGCACGGGAGATAACACGACGCCGTCCCGGTGCTGTCGTGAGACATCTCGAACTTGTCGGAGATGATCGACCCGAAGAGGCCGTCGTAGTGTGATTTGTCAACAGTACGTGCAATACCGATGTCCAATGCGACTGACATCAAACTGTATGTCTGGACGACATGTTATAAATCTAATGGCAATTGGTTATAAACTCAGCTCGCGTCGCCGCTGGGGAGAGTGGGACGGCACCCGAACGGTGGATATTCGCTCAGTAGTGTCCCATGACGCCGCGGCGACGAGCGACCCGCGAGCAGTACTTGAAGACGACGTATCCGCAGACGAGGTAACCGACGCCGACCCCGAGGAGGACGGACAGTTCCTCGGCCGAGAACTCCCACAGTCGAATCCCGTGGCGCATCGATTGCTGGAGGAGCGCGGACCCCTGAACGAGCGGCAGTAGTCGAAGGAGCGGTACGTCTGCCGTTGGGGCACCCACGAGACCGACCATCGCGAACTGCATGAGGTTCGAAACCGCACCGATTCGCTTGTAGATGAGCGCGAGACCCGCGAACACGAACCCGATTCCGACGACCGAAAGTAGCGAAGCGGTTACCACGGGGACGATAGTGAGCAGGTCGACCGAGAGCGTCCGTCCCGTGGTCACCAGCATGAGAATGAGGATAACTCCGCCGATGGCCATGCTCTGAATCACGTTCGAGGCCGCTTTCAGGAGCATGACGCGGCCGAATCCGAACGGAGACATGTATAGCTGTTCGAGGGTTCCCCACTGGGACTCCTGTGTGATGTTCCCCGAGAGACCGGAGTACGCGCCTTGCGCCATCGTCCAGAGGAACCAACCGACGATGACGCCGTTGAGCGTCGAGTCGAGCGATTGTGGCGACCCACCGATTCCGCCCACCACCGCTTGCCCGCCGAAGAAGACGATGGCGAAGAACACGTACATCGTCGCCACGTTGATGGCGAAGTTCACGCGGTACCGGAGCATCACGGTGAACTGTTTTCTGATGACCTCCCAGAGGAGGCGACCGAGGCCGACGAGTGTCGTCGTCCCACCGAGGCTAGTCGAGTGCGCTGGCTCCGAACTCATGTCTGCGTGTCCATCTGTGGTGGGCGGTCAGATCCGAGTGAGCCCTCCGAAGACTCGTTTGTCAGTTGGATGAATATCTCCTCGAGATCTGGTTCGACCGAAGTGAACGACTCGACTTCGCACCCGACCTCGCGCAGTCCGTCGACGAGTCGGTAGAACTCGTCGCCGCCGACGCGGACCGAAAACTGGGTCGAATCACCTCTCGTCTCGAACGAGTCCGCGTCGAACTGAGCCGAGAGGTGCTGACGGTCCCGCTGTGAGAGCGTCCCATCGACTACGATACGATACGACTGTATGTCGAACACGTCGAGGAGGTCCGAGACGCTCTGGTCAGTGACGACCTCACCGTCATTCATCACCACAACTCGGTCGCAGATGTCCTCGATGACGTCCATGTCGTGGCTCGACAGGAGAAGCGTCGTTCCTTGGTCCGTGACGAGACGACGAAGTTCCTTGCGCAGCTCGAGCGAACTCTCGACGTCGAGTCCGAGCGTCGGCTCGTCCAGCAGAACGACGTCGGCGTCCCTCGCGAGCGTGCAGGCGAGCGAGACTTTCTGCTTTTCGCCCCGCGAGAGTTCTCTGACGGTCGAGTCAGCTTTGTCTGTGAGCCCAAATTTATCGAGCAGTTCCTGTTGACGTCGCTCTGTTTGCCCCGTCGACTCTCCGGCGAGTGCCGCGAAAAACCGCATATTCTCCCGAACCGTCAACCGCCAGTAGACGTTCCGAGCGCCCTCCAGCATCGCCCCGATGTGTTGGTACGCGCGCTCCGGTTCGTCATGTACGTCAGTCCCGTGAATCTGGACCGTTCCGTTCGTGGGAACGATGAGGCCGAGCAACGATTTAATCGTGGTCGTCTTCCCGGCACCATTGGGTCCGAGCAACCCGACGGCGGTGCCCCGCTCGATGTCGAAGTCCACTTGCTCGACTGCCGTGACCCGACCGTCGCTACCCTCGTACTGCTTGTGGAGGTCTGACACCGAGAGTGCGATAGGGTCCGGTTCAGAGGGAGGAACCGCTCCATCAGTTTGTAATGACGAATCGTTGAACTCTTCGAGCACGTCAGTTCGTGACGGCGGTCTACTATAATAAATTGTTGGCTACTAAACACGAACGGCAACTCCGCGAAGCCAGGGCTTTATCCCGCCCGCAGAGTGCATCTCCCCAGATCTCGAACCAGGCGAACGACTCGGATTCGTCTATTTGAAAGGCGTCCTACTGCTCGGCCCGCAGGCACTCTCCAAGAGCTAGTAAATCGTGGGTCGAGGTGCGAGCGTAAACTATCACATCCACTACGTAAATCGCGTTCAGCGAAAGTACATGTGTGTTCGGTCCCTCGGTCTAACTGCGAACACCAATGTCAGACTACGAACTTGACCCCCTCCCGTACGAGTACGACGCGCTTGAGCCCCACATCTCCGAGCAGGTGCTGACGTGGCATCACGACACCCACCATCAGGGCTACGTCAACGGCTGGAACGCGGCCGAGGAGACCCTCGCCGACAACCGCGAAGCAGGCGAGTTCGGCTCGTCTGCCGGCGCGCTTCGTAACGTCACCCACAACGGCTCGGGACACATTCTGCACGACCTGTTCTGGCAGAACATGTCGCCGGAAGGCGGCGACGAGCCCGAAGGCGCGCTCGCAGAGCGCATCGCCGAGGACTTCGGCTCCTACGAAGCCTGGAAGGGTGAATTCGAAGCGGCGGCCGGCGCAGCCGGCGGCTGGGC
>NZ_PSYX01000004.1:0-314942 GCF_003586325.1 Haloferax sp. Atlit-10N | reverse complement strand
CCGAACTACTAGGGCTAACATCAGATACCGTCTTGCGGCGTACCGCAGGGGCGGAATCCTCATTTCCTTCGGACCTGAACCGAGGCGATTCGTGGGTATAAACCCTTCGAACCTCCGTGGGTTCTGGCCCGGTGAGGCAGGACGCGTTGAATCGCCCTGCAATCGCGGTGTGTCGTTCGCATTCATCCGAAATGCCTTGGACCACTTAAGGCCGTCGTATCGTGGCGACCCCCGGGAAGGTGTGTCATCCCGGTGAGCGCCTGACGACCTTGGGGTCGGGGCGTTCGGTGGAAGCTTTCGGGGGGAGTACCCCCGTGCGCTTCTTCGCATTAATCCGAATGCCGGGGATACATAAAAGGCCGTCGAACCGATGGCGCTTCGTCATGCGGTTTCATGGCGGGATTATTCATAAAATAATGATAGACTCTCGGAGAGACGAATAACTCTCGAGGATGTAGATATCGCGCGACTGGAGGCCGGTCGGTCATCCCCCGCGTCGTACGTTCGGTCTGACCGGGTGTCGGTCGCGCAAGCAGACGCTGGCGGCGCTGTTTGAAAGGCGTATCGACTAGACTACGACTCGAGTGCTACACGTGCGTGCGCACGATAAGAATGTGAACGTCGGTCGCGCTACTCGTCGAGGTGCTCGATTCCCTTCTTGGAAACGTTTCCTTTGGTAATCTTCCCCTCCATCCAGCCGGGCTTGTCCTCCGGGGCGCTGCTGTTCCACGCCCACGCGTCGAAGATGTGGACCTTGTCGGTCCCCTTTTCCCGGAGTCGAATCTCGACCGCGTCCGACTTCGCGTCGTCTTCGGACCCGGCGGGGTCGAGTCGTCGGGCCGCCTTGAGCGCCGCTTGCCTCGGCATGCTGCCCGAAAACACGCTCGTCTCTGTACCGTCCTCCTCTCGGAGCACGAAGTTCCGCTTACCGTCCTCGCGTACCATGATTTTCCACCTCTATGCCAATGAACCACATGGCACATGATAAATATATCGACGAATTTCGACCGACGACGCCGTGTTACTTATATACTCGACCGGTTCGACGCGCCGACTCACCTCGCCAACGGTGCGACGGACTTCGCTGCGAGACGGTCGGGTTCCGGCGAAAATCACCACTCTCCGGGAGGACGGAGACAACACTTATGTATCCCCTGCGGCGAACCAACGGATAGACCCCCAGATGGTCCGGAAAAAGAAGCTCAGTCCGAGTGGCGCCAAAGACGAGAACGGCGAGTACCACAACGTCCATGTCAACCTCCACGAAGACGAACTCGCAGTCGCCGGAATGGAGATCGGCGACGAGGTGTTCGTCCGCGTTCGGGACGGTAAAATCATCATCCAAAAAGCGGACCCAGACCAGGTCGAACACGACTTCTGAGCGCGTGATACGCATCGTCTCGAACCGACCCGTCACCAGCGGAAGGCACGACAGAGAGCAATGAACCCCTACCACCTCGCCAAACCAC
Source organism: Haloferax sp. Atlit-10N (assembly GCF_003586325.1). NCBI lineage: Archaea > Methanobacteriati > Methanobacteriota > Halobacteria > Halobacteriales > Haloferacaceae > Haloferax > Haloferax sp. Atlit-10N. The sequence continues at coordinate 313,473 of NZ_PSYX01000004.1, read as the reverse complement.
TCCTCTTTTCGTTTCCACCGGAGACTGCCCACCGGACCATCCACGGACTGCTCGCGACCGCTCGCGGCACTCCGGTCGAACCGCTCTTAGAGCGGCGCTACCGCGTAAACGACTCCCGACTCGCGACGAACGCGTTCGGCCTCGACTTCCCGAACCCGGTCGGCGTCGCGGCCGGGTTCGACAAGAACGCCGAGATACCCACCGTTCTCTCGGCGCTCGGCTTCGGCCACGTGGAAGTCGGCGGCGTCACCGCGGAGCCCCAGCCCGGTAACCCGCGCCCCCGGATGTTCCGCCTCCCCGAGGACGAGGCGCTCATCAACCGCATGGGCCTCAACAACGAGGGCGCGGACGCGGTCGGAGAGCGCCTCGCCGCCGGACCCCTCCCGGACATCCCTGTCGGCGTCAACCTCGCGCTCTCGGAGGTAACGCCCGCCGAGGAGGCTCCCGACGACTACCGCTACACCTACGAGCGCGTCGCCGACGGCGCGGACTACTTCGTCGTCAACGTCTCGTGTCCCAACAGCGAGGGCTTCCGCGACCTACAGAACCGCGACTCGCTCGAAGCGATTCTCGGGACGCTCGTCGACGCCGGCGCCGACCCGCTTCTCGTGAAACTGTCGCCCGACCTCCCGGACCCCGCGGTGGAGGACGCGCTCGAAGTCGTCGACGAACTCGGTCTCGACGGCATCATCGCCAGCAACACGACCACCTCGCGGCCCGACACCCTGCGGAACCCAAACCGGGCAGAACGCGGCGGCCTCTCCGGGAAGCCAATCGAGGCCGAGGCCACGAACATGATTCGCTTCATCGCCGAGCGGACCGACGTGCCCGTCGTCGGCGTCGGCGGCGTCTCGGACGCCGAAAGCGCCTACAGAAAGATTCGCGCCGGGGCCGAGATGGTCCAACTCTACACGGGCATGGTCTACGAGGGACCGTCTATCGCCCGCGACATCAACCGCGGCCTCCTCGACCTGCTCGACCGCGACGGCTTCGACGACGTGGCCGACGCCGTCGGGTCGGGACTGTAGCGGCCCGAAGCCTCGCCGACTGCGGCCGCAACGACCGAGAACCTGCGCGTGATAACGAACCGAAGACTGATTTTCTTCCCATCCGGTTGAAAAGTCGTGCGCCCTCCCTCCCCTCGTGACTCCGGCGTGCTGGCGGTCCTCGCCTCGAACGCCGTCGCGCCCGTCGGCGTCCTGTTCCTGGGCTGGTCTCCGACCGTGCTCTTCGGCGTGTTCGTCGCCGAAATCGCCGCCGTGTTGTGCTGGACGCTCGTGAAGATACCCTTCGCGGCGAAGCGCCCCAACAACGCCATCGGCGACGGCGACCGACTGTTCGGCGCGTTACAGGCCAAGCGAGGGTCGGTCTCGCTCCCAGGGCCCCTCCCACCGTGCTACCCGCGGAACGTCCCGACGTTCCTCATCGCGGCGTTCTTGCTCGTCCCGGTCGAACTCGGCGTCGCCTTCGGCACCTTCAGCCTGACCGGTCCGGTCGTCACCGACGAAGTCGCCGGACAGATTCTCCTCGGCGGCGCGAGCGTGTTCGTCGGCCGGGGCGTCGAAACGGTCACCGGCTACTTCGCGGCGGGCGGCTACCGCGACCACTCCGCCCGGTCGGTGCTCTTGCCTCCGTTCAAACTCCTGTTCGCCGTCGGACTGCTGATGTTCGTCGTCGGGCCGTTCGCGGTCGAAATCGAGAACGACGCGTTTCTCGTGGCCCTCGTCGGCCTGAAGCTCCTCTACGACCTCCGCGCGCTCCAACTCGAACGGAGCGAAAAGCGGGGCATCTTCTACCGACTCTACGGGAGCGAGGAGACGGAGATAGAACCGGTCCCGGTGGAGGTTCCTACAGGAGCACCGACCTATCGAACCACGCCCGCCCGCGTGGTCGCCCTGTCCGACGCGGTCTACCGGAGCCTCCGGTACACGGTCACCAGCGGCGTGCTGTGGTGCTACGGCGTCGCCGCCGCGCTCGTCGTCTTCGGCGCTGGGACGCTCGCTCTCGCGCCGCTCACCCTCGCTGGCGCGTTCGGTACCGTTCGAGGAGCCTCCCGCTGCCTCGCCTACGGACCCGTCGAGTTCCGGTGCTACGGCGACGTACTCGTCGCCCACGACGTGTTGTTGGACGAGCCGCAAGCCCGCCTCGAACGCGGCGCGGTCACCGACATCAGCGTGTCCACCGACGCCGTCGACCGCCTGTTCGGCACGGAGACGATACGGTTCGAAACGGGCATTGACACGGGTCCGGACGTGCAACTCACCGTCCCCGACCCCGAGGAGGTCAACACCGACGATGCGAACGCGAACCATCCGATGACGGTTCCCCACGTCGAAGACGCGATGGCGGTGCGAGACGCCTTCGGCGGCGTAGATGAGGCTGAAGCTGAGCCAGAGACAGAGGTCGAGACGACGGTGCCGAGCGGCGACGACTGACGGGCCGCCGGCTAAGCGACCGAATACCGGGAAAAGAACGCGGACGAAAACGAACGAGTCGCCGCCTCAGTCGGCGTGCTGGACGATGACGATGGCGTCGCCGGCTTCGAGCATGTCGCCTTCGCCGACGTACTCGCGGGACTCCTCGATGGTGAACATCTCGGGCGCGAGTTCGACGCCCGCGACGTGCATGACGCCGTCTTCGACCTCGTAGTCGTCGCTTTCGAGGGCGGCCTCGATGTCCGGGACCTGCGCGCCGTACTCGGGGCCGACGAGCGAGTAGTCGAGGTCGACGCCGGTCACGACCGACTCGATTTCGGGCTCCTCGCCGAGCAGTTCGAGTTCCTCGATGTGCATGACGCCGCTCACGTCCTCTTCGAAGCCGTGGATGTCGCCGTACACCTGCACGAGGTCGACGGGGGCGTTCATCGAGAGCTGGTTGTCGCTTTTGTACTTGCGGAGCGCGCCGACGACTGCCATCGCGGTTTCGCCGGCCGCCACGTCGGCGTCGAGTCCGAGCGGTTCGGGCCACGGCTGGTCGTGAACACTCGTTTCGTCGTACATGTCGCGCCAGAGTTCCTCCGTGACGTGCGCGAGGATGGGCGCGAAGCAGGTCAGGAACCGCTTGTGGGCGGTCTGGAGCGTGTACGCCGCCGAGGGGTCGTCACCCTCGCGGACGCGCTGTTTGGCGATTTCGAGGTAGTCGTCGCAGAACGTGTGCCAGAAGAAACTGCGCAGGCGGTCGCGCGCCTTCGAGAACTCGCGGTTCTCCAGTTTCTCAGTGACGAACTCGAGTTCGCGGTCGAGCGAGGCCAGAAGCCAGCGGTCGATGGCCTTCAGGTCGTCGTGGTCGAACTCGGCGGGCGCGTCCTCGGTGAGGCTCTCGACGAGCTTCGAGGCGTTCCAGAGCTTCCGCATGAGTTTCTCGCCCGCGACGAGGCCCTTCTCCTGGTACGGCAGGTCGTCGCCGACGGCGCTCCCGGCGGCCCAGTAGCGGGCGGCGTCGACCGGGAACTTCTCTAAGACCTCGTCAGGCGAGACGACGTTACCGACGGACTTCGACATCTTCTCGCGGTTCTCGTCGAGGACCATCCCGTTTATCATGACGCTGTCGAACGGGACCTCGCCGGTGTGCTCGTAGCACTTGACGACCGTGTGGAACAGCCAAAAGGAGATGATGTCGTGGCCCTGCGGGCGCATGTCGAACGGGTAGAGTTCGGGCCGTTCGAGTTCCATCTCCTCCGTCTCTGGGTTCCAGTCCCAGCCGCCGTTGATGAGGGGCGTGAGCGACGAGGTCGCCCACGTGTCGAACACGTCGTCCTCGGCGGCGAACTCGTCGTGGCCGCACTCGGGGCAGGCGTCGACCGGCGGGTCGTCCGAGAGCGGGTCGACCGGCAGGTCCTCGCGGTCGGCGACGACGACGTGCTCGCAGTCCTCGCAGTACCAGACGGGGAACGGAATCCCCGAGGAGCGCTGCCGCGAGATGGCCCAGTCCCACTGGAGACCCTCAATCCAGTTCTTGTACCGCGTGAACATCTTCTCGGGGTACCAGTCCATCTGCTCGCCGGCTTCGAGATACTCCTCGCGCTTGTCGAGCAGTTTGATGTACCACTGGTCCTTGACGAGGAACTCGACGCTCGTGCCGCAGCGCTCGTGGACGTTGACCGTGTGCGTGATGGCGCGCTTGTCGAGGAGTGCCCCGGCGTCGTCGAGGTCGGAGACGATAGCCTCCCGCGCCTCGTCGGCGGAGAGACCGGCGTACTCGTCGGCCTCCTCGGTCATCGTTCCGGACTCGTCGATGGCGACGCGGAGCGGCAGGTCGTGGGCCTGATACCACTCGATGTCGGTCTGGTCGCCGAAGGTACAGCACATGACGAGACCCGTACCCGTCTCCAAGTCGACGCGCTCGTCTTCGAGGATGGGAACCCGCTGTCCGAACAGCGGAACCTCCGCTTCCTGTCCGACGAGGTGCTCGTTGTCGTCGTCGTCCGGGTGGACGAAGACGGCGACGCAGGCGGGGAGCAGTTCGGGTCGCGTCGTGGAGATGACGAACGACTCCTCGCTGTCGTCGGACTCCGTCCGACTGCCAGAGGAACGCTGTTCCTCGCTGTCGGCCACGCCGAACTCGATGTCGTGGAAGTGCGAGCCCTGCTCGTCGTCTTCGGTCTCGACCTGCGAGATTGCGGTCTCGCACTCGGGACACCAGATGGCGGGGGCGCGCTGGCGGTACTGCCGACCCTTGTCGTAGAGGTCGACGAAAGAGAGCTGGGAGACGCGCTGGACCTCGGGCGAAATCGTCTGGTACGTCTGGTCCCAGTCGATAGAGATGCCGAGGTTCTGCATCTTCTCCGTGAACTCGCCTTCGTACTCCGCCGTGACCTCGCGGCAGAGCTTCTGGAACTCGCGTCGCTCGTAGTCCTGGTGTTTGATTCCGAGTTCGTCCTCGGTCAGGAGCTCCGACGCGATGCCGTTGTCGTCGTAACCGAACGGGAAGTACACCTCGTCGCCGCGCATCCGGTTGAACCGGGCGACGAAGTCCTGAAGGGTGAAGCCGTAGACGTGGCCCCAGTGGAGGCTGCCGGACACCGTCGGCGGCGGTGAGTCGATAGAGAAGACGGTGTCGGGGTCTACCGCACGCTCCGGGTACGCGTACAGGTCCTCGTCGACCCACCTCTCTTGCCACTTCGCCTCGACGGTTTCCGGATCGTATTCTCCGCTCGGCATTGCGTTGGCGTACCTACAGCCGGGCGGACTGTTAAACGCCTCGGTTAAGTGCCCGAGGGAACGGAATTCGGGCGCGAGAGCGGTGACTACCTACAGGACCGAAAGCGCCGACTCGAGGTCCGAACGAAGGTCGTCGACGTGCTCGACGCCAACGGACATCCGAAGCAACGAATCGGAGATGCCGAGCGCGTCGCGTTCGGTCTGCGAGAGCGGCGAGTGGGTCATCGTCGCCGGGTGCTCGATGAGGCTCTCGACGCCGCCGAGACTCACCGCCAGCGGGAACTCCCGGAGTTCGCCGAGGAACTCGGCGGTCCCGTCGAGGTCGGTATCGAGTTCGAACGACAGCACCCCGCCGAACCCCGACTGCTGGCGCGCCGCGAGGTCGTGTTGCGGATGGGACTCCAGCCCCGGGTACAGTACCCGCGTCACGGCCTCGTGGGATTCGAGGAACTCGGCGATTTCCATCGCGTTGGCCTCGTGCTGGCGCATCCGCAGCGGGAGCGTCTTGATTCCCCGGAGCGTCAGGTAGGAGTCGAACGGTGAGAGCATCGACCCCATCCCGACGCGCTGGAGGAAGGTAATCTCCTCCAGTACGTCCTCGCGGTCGGTGACGACCGCGCCGCCGATGGAGTCGGAGTGACCGTTGAGGTACTTCGTGGTGCTGTGGACGACCACGTCGGCCCCGAGCGAAAGCGGGTTCTGGAACTGCGGGCTGAGGAAGGTGTTGTCCACCCCGAACACCGCGTCGCCCTCGTCGGCGATGGCGGCGATGGCTTCGATGTCGCAGAGGTGCATGAGCGGGTTCGTCGGCGTCTCCATCCAGACGAGCGCCGTCTCCTCGCGCATCGCAGCCGCGACGTTCTCCGGGTCGGTGGCGTCGACGAACGACACGTCCACGTTCAGCCGGTCGGCGAACAGCCGGTTGAGCATCGTCTTCGTCCCGCCGTAGAGGTCCTCGAACGCGACGATGTGGTCGCCCGGCCGGACCACGGCGGTCATCGTCGCGGCGATGGCCGCCGTGCCGGAGACGAACGCCAGCGCGTGGTCGGCACCTTCGAGCGCCGCGAGCCGGTGTTCCAGCGCGTTCCGCGTCGGATTCGACAGCCGCGAGTAGAGATACTCGCCCGCGTCGGGGTCGAGCGTCTCCAAGTCCGCGTCGGGGTCGATGGTCGGCACCGCGTAGGTCGAAGAGAGATGGACTGGAACGACGACGTCCTCGACACCCGGAGCCGGGGCCTGCCCGCGCTCGCCGTGGGTCACCGCCAGCGTCTCGCGGCGTACATCATTATCGTTCATACAGAAAAGGCGACGACTCGCGTCCTAAAGGTTTCTATCGCGTCCTGACCAAATGCATGAAAAGAATTACTGGAGGTGTAAAATTACCCCAAGTTATCCGGTTTCGGCCCGTGGACCGTCAAAAATCCGCCCGCGGTCCTGTGACAGCTCCGACAGGTCGAAGCTCCCACCGTTTTCCGCGACGCGCTCCGCTCGCCGCGCAAAATCTGGACCGAAAAGAACCGTCCGAAAACCTACGCCAGCGCCGACAGGTCGAACTCGAACGCCGCGACCGGCAGTTCGAGGTCGTGGTCGACGATGACCTTCGGGTGGAGTTCGCCGACGACGCCGACTTCCTCGCCGTCGATGACGACCGCGGCGGTCCGGCCGTCGATGAACGACGGATGCTCGGTAGCGGGCGTCTCCAGTTCCGCGTCGAAGTCGCGGCAGAGCGCCGCGAGGCGGGCCTTCGCGTCCTCGTAGGTCGCGTCGTGACGGGCGAGGACGGCCGCGACGTGCCGGGCCTCGGCGACGCGAGTGTTCTCGTCATCGTCGCGGTGGGCCGCGTGGCCGATTTCCGCGAGGTCCTGCGGGTACGCCCGGTGGGTGTTGTTCTCCAGCACCATCGTCAGCGAGGGCAGCACCCACGTCCGGAGCATGGTGTAGTCCTCGCTGTACGGCTCGGTGATGGAGGCGGGTTCGCCGCCGCCGAGGTACTCGGAACCGACCTCGACGTCCATGCGCGCGTAGTTCTCCTCCTCCGAAATCATGTGGAAGTTGAGGAGGTCCTCGAAGCCGAGACCGACGAGTGAGGTGCGAACGGCGTCTTCGAGTCGGGAGCGCTCGTGGCGCTGGCCGACCGTCCCCACGTCGGGATAGCGCGGTTCGAGCTCGTTGAAGCCGTAGGCGCGGCCCACGTCGTCGACGAGGTCGAGCGGGTGGAGCACGTCCACGCGGTACGGCGGGATAGAGACCTCGTAGACGGTCTCTTCGCCCAACTCGGCGTCCGCGTCGAGGCCGGAGCGCTCGAACAGGTCGATGACCTCGTCCATCTCCAACTCGACGCCGAGGACCGTCTCGATGCGGTCGTGGGAGACGTGTTTCGTCTCGACTTCGAAGTCGGGCTTGACGACGGTCCCTTCCTCGTACTGGACCTCGACGTCCTCGATGGTCGCCCCGCGGGCGGCCAGCGCGTAGCAGATGATGTTGCACATCCGGTCGATGGTCCACTGGTCGGTGCCGGTGAGTTCGACGAGCAGGTCGCGGGAGTCCGTCGAGACCTCGGTCCGGCGGCCGTTGATGACCGGCGGGAACGAGAACAGACCGATTTCGTCGTAGATGGCCGGATAGCGGTCGTACTCGCTCACGAGGTCGGCGTACTTCCGCCCGGTGTCGTGCTGTTCGAGCACCTCGGCGGGCGTGAGTTCGTCGTTCGAGTCGAGCGCGACGAAGGTGTCGCCGTCGGGTTCGATGCCCGTGTACGTGATGGAGTTGCCGGAGGCGTTCTCCGAGAGCACGTCGCCTTTCAGCATCGTCAGGTCGTGGATGCCGATGGCTCCCTTGGCGCGCTTGCGACCCATCGTCGCGTGGAGTTTCTCCTGCAACTGGATGAGCGAGTCGAGCGCCGCGTCGTCCAAGTCGACCCCGCGGACGACCGCGCCTGTGACGTAGGGGCGCTCGTCGGGAACCTCGTCGTCGACGACGAAGGTCCAGTCGGGGTCGTTCGTGTTCGGCACCGAGACGCCGCGAGCGTCGCCGTACTGGTAACGGAGCGAGCGGGCGACACCTTCGACCGACAGGCGGTCGAGGCGGTCGGGGCCGAACTCCAGTTGGAACGCCCCGTCGTCTGTGACGCCCTCGAACTCCAGTCCGAGCGCGAACAGGTCGTCTTTGAACTCCTCGTCGGACTTGTCTTCGTGGCCGGTCAGGCGGCGCAGTTCGTCGGGTTGAACGTCGACTACGGGCATTACTTGAGCACCTCCGTCTCGCGGAGCAGGTCGAGGTCGCACAGCGTTCCGTGCACGTCGCGGATGTCGTCGAAGCCGTACATGAGCATCAGGAGACGCTCCAGGGCGAGACCCCACGCCATCACGTCGCACTCGACGCCGAGCGGGCGAAGCACTTCCTCGCGGAACATGCCGGAGTTACCGATTTCGATGAGTTCGCCCGTCTCGGGGTGTCGGCCGAACAGCTCGAACGACGGCTCCGTGTAGGGGTTGTAGTGCGGCTTGAACTGGATGTCCGTGATGCCGAAGTGGGAGTAGAACTCCTCGAAGGTGCCCATCAGGTCGCGCACCGAGAGGTCCTCGGCCATCACCCAGCCCTCTATCTGGTAGAACTCCAGCAGGTGCGTCGGGTCGAGCGTGTCGTTGCGGTACACCTTCTCGACCGAGAAGTACCGCTGCGGCGGCTCTAACTCGCCGACCTCGTGGCCCGAGAGGTAGCGCATCGACAGCGACGTGGTGTGGCCACGGAGCGCGATGGCCCGCGCGAAGTCCTCGGACCACGGCGAGTGGTAGCCGTCGCCGTCCTCGCCGACGCCGTTGAGGTGGGCGTCGCGGACGCGGTCGATGAGGTCCTCGGGAATGTCCTCCATCGGCGGCACGTCGAGGGCGAAGCGGTCCCAGTGGGTGCGCGCCGGGTGGTCCTGCGGCATGAACAGACAGTCGTTGATCCAGAAGTCCGCGTCGGCGTGCGGGCCTTCCATCTCGGCGAATCCCATGCCGGTGAGCACGTCCTTCACGCGGTCGGCGGTCTGCCGGAGGATGTGCTTCTTGCCGCCGCGGGCCTCGGGCGCGTCGGCCTCGACGTTGTACTCGGTGAACTCCACGTCTTCCCACTCGCCGGAGGTGAGCAGCTCGGGCGTGAGGCGGTCGACCGTCTCCGCCGCCTCGACGCCCTCCATCAGCGCCGTGACGCCCTCGTCTGTGAGAGTGACGGCGCGGATGGTGCGCTCGTGGCGGACCACGAGCTGCCGCGATTCGAGCTGGTCGAGCACGTCGGCGTCGACGGACTCGCCCGCGGCGAGGGCCGCGAGCGCGGCGGCCTCCTCGTCGGCGTCGGGGTCGGCGTCCGCGTCGGGCGCGAGTTCGCCCGAATCGATGTGCCCGTAGCCCTTGCGCGCGAAGTTCGACAGCGCGATATCGACCTGCGGGCCGCCGAGGGAGGACGCGCCGATGACCTGTCCCATCGGGACCGCGTCGCCGTCGCCCACGTCGAGCGCGGCACGGTAGAGCCGGACCTCGGGAAGGTCCTCCTCGGCGTATTCGACGCCCTCGTCGGTCAGTTCGACGGACTCCGCCGTGGTCTCGGTGACCGAGACGAGTCCCTCGTCGCGGAGGTCGAAGACCGCACCCGTCACCGTCTCGGGCTTCTGGTCCGTCGCCTCCGCGAGCTGTGCAATCGTTCGTTCGTCGGTGGCGCTCGCGGCGTTCAACACCGCGACCTGTGATTCCGGAAGTCGCATCTGGTTCGTTGTGGCGTTAGCCGTCTGGTGGTCGGTTAGCAGTTTCGAAGCCTCGCCGCGCTGGCGGGGCTGACCGGCGGGGTCGGTTTCGTCCGGCGGGCGCGATGACGCCCGACCGGAGTCCGCCGACCTCAGGCGGTCAGGAAGAAAAATCCGAACCCGTCGGTGGTCGGTTCGCTCGCTCGCGTCCCGCGTTTGGGTTCGGATACCATATGCGACCGATTGTGAGTGCCGAGTAAAAGCGTTGCGCGTCCATCCCGAGTCAGTCCGAACGCAGATACGTTCTTGGTACCGGCCGACGGAGAGACGGCGAAGACGAATGCGAGACCTGGACACGACCCTCTCGGCGATTCGCCTCGGCCACGAGGCGTCGCTCATCGTCAAACCCCCGAACCGACCGGACGACAGAGACGACGTCGAGGCCGTCCTCGTCCGGGCCTCGCCGCCCTACGAGTTCGACGACGGCGAACGGACCTACCGCGTCGTCGAAGACGAGGGCGACACCGGCTTTCGCGTCCTCGCGTCGCGCGACGTCGCCGACCCCGTGCGCGTCCTCGGCGAACTCCGCGCCGTGGTCGATATGAGCGCCTGAGCCGAGCTTCTCGGATTCTCCTACGCCACGTTCCGCTCGCGGAGCATCTCACCCGACTCGAACCGGTCGAGCGACAGCGCCGACACGTCCACCCCACAGACGTCCTCGCCGAGACACAAGTCGGCGACGGCCTCGCCCGTGGCGGGCGCGTGCTGGAAGCCGTGACCCGAGAAGCCCGCCGCGACGACGAGACCGGGGGCGACCTCGTCCAGAATCGCGTGGTGGTCGGGCGTCACGGCGTACAACCCGGCCCAGCCGTTTCGAATCCGCGTCTCCGGGCCGAAGTAAGCCGCGGCGTCGTCGGCCCGCTCCGTCGCCTCAACCGCCCACTCGAGGTCCATCGACTCGTCGAACCGGTCTGGGTCCGCGTCGGGGTCCGACTCCGAGAAGTGTCCGCCGACGATGGCGGTCCCCTCCCGCTCCGGCCGGAAGTACGCACCCGTGTCGAGGTCGATGGTGAGCGGTGCGTCCGCCGGAAGGTCGCCCTCGGGTTCCACGACGGCTATCTGTCGACGGCGCGGCGCGAGTGGGAGGTCGACGCCCGCGAGCGCCGCGACCCGACCGGACCACGCGCCCGCGGCGACGACGACCGCGTCGGCGTCGATGGGGCCGTCGGGCGTCTCGGCCCGCCAGCCGCCGAAATCGGCAGCGGTCGCAGCTGCGGTCTCGGTCGCACCGTCGTCGAACCCGTCGTCGCCGACACGAGCGAGGTCGGTCACGGGCGTCTTCGTCCGAACGTCGACGCCGGCGACGCGGACCGCGTCCGAGTAGCCCTGAACCGCGGAGTGCGGGTCGGCGACGCCGTCGGCGGCCGAGAAGGTCGCCGCGACGAACGACTCGGTCCGGAGCTCCGGGAGGTACTCGGTGGCCTCCGCGGGCGAGAGGACGCGACTCGGCGCGCCCGCGTCGGTCTGCATGGCGACGTTCTCCCGGAACGCCGCGGCGGTCTCCTCGCTCCGGGCCAGAAAGAGGTAGCCGGAGCGCCGGTAGTCGATGTCGACGCCGAAGTCGTCCGCGAAGGACTCCCAGACGGGGACGCTCGCGAGCGAGAGTTCGACGTTCACGCGCGTCGAGAACTGCGTTCGGATGCCGCCCGCCGCGCGACCCGTGCTGCCACCACCGAGCGTCCCCGCCTCGCAGACGGTGACCTCGGCTCCGCGGTCGGCCAGCGCGTGGGCGCAGGCGAGCCCGACGACCCCGCCGCCGACGATGAGGACGTGCATGGTCCTGTCTGATTCGCCACCGACATGAGCTTGTCTGTCACTCACTATCGAGGGCAACGTTTTCACCCGACCACGGTGAGTAGTCTGGGTATGGTCCGTATACTCTCCGCCGACGCCGTCGGCGAGTTACTGTCGCTCGCGGAGCTGTTTCCCGTCGTCGAGGAGGCGTTCGTCAAGCAGGGTCGCGGCGAGGTCGAACGGCCCCCGAGACCGCACTTCCCGGTCGGCATCGACATCGACAGGGTTCGGGACGGGACCGGCGGCGAGGGTATCGCGGGCACAGATGTGGAACCGGCAGGGCGGGACGACCCGCTCGGCACCGGCCTCACCATGCCGGCGTACATCCACGGGCGCGAGGTGTACGCGACGAAGCTCGCGTCCGTCCATCCCGAGAACGTCTCGCACGGCCTTTCGACGGTGAACGCGCAGGTCGTCCTCACCGACGCGACGACCGGCCTCCCGCTCGCGCTCCTCGACGGGACGACGATTACCAGCGCCCGCACCGGCTGTATCGGCGGGCTCGCCGCGGAGTACCTCGCCGCCGACCCGGTCCGACTCGGCGTCCTCGGCGCGGGCACGCAGGCCCGCTGGCAGAGCCGCGCCGTCGCCGTCGGCTCCGCGGTCGAGTCGGTCCGGGTCTACTCCCCGAGCGACTCCCGCGAGGCGTGCGCCGCCGACCTCCGCGCTGACGGCCTCCCCGCCGAAGCGGTCGACTCCCCCGAGGCGGCCGTCTCCGGGGCGAACGTCGTCGTCACCGCGACGACGAGCGAGACGCCCGTCTTCGACGGCTCGTGGCTCGACCCCGGGACCCTCGTCGTCGCCGTCGGGGCCTACACGCCCGAGATGCGGGAACTCGACGCCGAGACGTTCGAGCGGGCCGCGCGGGTGTTCGCCGACGTGCCCGAGGAAGTCGCCGATATCGGCGACGTGCGCGGGGCCGCTCTCGACGAGTCCGACCTGATTCCGCTCTCGGCGGTGTTCGAGGGCGACGCCGGCCGCGGCGGCGAGGACGAGATTCTCGTCGTCGAGAGCGTCGGCTCGGCGGTGCTCGACGCCGCGACCGCCGAGTACCTCTACGAGAAGTCGAACGCGCGCGGCGTGGGAGAAGAAGTGGGGTTGTGAGCGGTCGTGTGGGCGATGGGTGGCGTTACCGCCTCACTAGTGCTCGGCGGCAACCCCCCGCCGCTCCGTCTCTAAGTCGATGTCCAGCGAATCGAGGACTTCCGCGGCCTCCTCGCGCTTTTCGTGGTGGTCTTCGAGGAACTCCCGCATCATCGTCGCCGCCTGCTCCTTGCAGCCGCCGCAGAGGCGCTCGCCGCCGACGCACTCGTCGTAGACCTCCTTGGCGAGTTCGTCGTCGTCGCCCGTCAGCAGGTAGGCGTACAGCTCGTACACCGGACACTTGTCGGCCTCGCCGCCGAGTTCGCGCTGTTCGTCGGCGGTGTCGCGGCCGCCGGTCGTCGCCGACTTCACCTTGTCGTAGCCCTCCTCGGGCACGTCGAGAAGCGAGATGTGGCTCGCCGGAATCGACGACGACATCTTGCCGCCGGTGAGGCCGGTCATGAAGCGGTGGTAGATAGAGGACGGCGGGATGAAACCGTAGCCGCCGTGATGGGCCTCGACCTCGCGGGCGAGGTCTTCGGCCTCGTCGACGTCCATGTCGAACGCGTCGATGTGCTGGTCGTACCGGCGCTTTTCGCCCTCGATGTCCTCGATGAGCGCCTCGAACGCCTCGTCGGTCGCCTGCCGCGCGAAGAACCGAATCCGCGGGCGGAGCGGTTCCATCCCGGCGTTTTCGAGCTTCTCGACCGCCGATTCGCGGACTGACTCGGAAACGAGCACGCCGGCCGCGTCGAGGTCGGCGTCGGCGAGCCACTCGGCCGCCTCGCCGCACCGCGGCATATCGGCGTCCTCGGCGTACGCCTCGCGGGCGTCGTGGGCGGCCGCAACGAGCGGTCGCTCGCCGTCGTCGAGTTCGAACGAGGCGAACGCCTCGGTCACCTTGAAGAATCGCATCCGGATGGCGAGGTCGCGGGCGAACCGGACGTGGGGGTCCTGGTCGGGGCCGACCGGGATGACCGTCGGCTTGGGGTCGTCCAACTGCGGGTAGAGGATGTCGGCCATCTGCGTGACGACCGACTGCATGTGCGAGACGTTGGTCTCGCCGTCGAAGCCGTAGATGGACTGGAACTCCGAGAAGTTGGCCTTCCCACCGAGTTCGAACGCGAGCCGCTGGAGGCGGTCGTTGTCCGACTGTCGGTAGAGTTCGCCCTCCTCGGGGTCGAACCCGAGCGCGATGAGCGACAGCAGGTAGTCGCGGCTGTGCTCGTTGATTTCGTCCCACGGGATGCCGCGGGCGGAGTGCGCCTCCATGTCGGCGATGAGGCCGTAGGCGTCGCCGCCCTGCTCTTGATGCCAGATTATCTCGTCGAAGACGAGCTTGTGGCCGATGTGGGGGTCGCCCGTCGGCATGAAGCCCGAGAGGACGGCGAAGTCGTCGCCGTTTCGCATGGCGTCGAGGACCGGCCGGTAGTCGCGGTGGCCGAAGATGACCCCGCGGCGCATCAGGTAGTGCGGGTTCGGCACCTCGTCGAGCACCTCGTCGAACTCCTCGATGCCGAACTCCTCGAACAGCTTCCGGTAGTCGGAGACGGTCGACGAGCCCCACGGGTCGAGGGCGACGTCATCTGCTCCCTCTGCTGTGCCTCCATCGGTGCGGATGCGCTCCGCGGGTTCGTCGTCTGTCATGGCGTGAGCCGACTGACCGAAAGCCAGTCTATCTCTCCGTTGTCGTCGGTCAGCGCAAAAACCATTCGCTTGCGGACACCGCCGGCGAGGCGCACGTCGAGCGAGAGGTCCCGCGGGACGAACGTGTGGTCGGGCGCGACCACGCGCACGAGGAACTCGGAGTGCGAGAGGTCCAACACCGACTCAAACTCCGTGTAGACGCGGAAGTCAGAGCCGAACTTGAACCCGCTTTTGGGGACCGTCTTGGCCTCCCGGAGCGCGGCGTAGACCGCGAGCCTGCGGTCGAATCGGTCGCCCTCGACGTCGCGGCCGCGGGAGACCACGTCGGCCTCGTCGATGGCGAGCGCGTCGGCGCGGGCGAGGTACGCGGCTTCGAGGAGCGACAGTTGGAGCGGGCCGCTGTCGGCGTTTCTTCCGTACAACCGCTGGCCGAAGAAGCCGCGCTGGTAGAGGCGGTCGACCCCGTCCCAGACGAGCGCGCGGTCCGAGAGGAGTTCCGCGTCGAGGTCGGCCGGGAGGTCTTCCGCGGCCGTCCCCTCGGGGTCGTCCCCCTCGGTGTCGAAGTACGTCAGGTCGCCGTCCTCGTCGACGATGGCGAGGACCACCTCGCCGAGCGACGAGACGGGGATACTCTCGCGCTCGCCGACGACGCGGATCCGGTGTTCGACCTCGCCGTCCCACGGACCCTTCCCGCGGGGGTAGACGAGGAAGTCCGCGTCAGCGGCGTCCGCGACGCCGGGCCAGCCCTCGCGGGCGGGCGAGAGGTAGAACCCGCGGTCGCGGAGGTCTTTGTAGACGACGAAGTCGAGGGTGGTCCCGGTGCGCGCGAGGAGTTCACGCAGGCCCATCCCGTCCACGCCGTCGATGTCGTCCCGCGAGAGCAGGTGGGCGGCCTCGACGGGCGCGACCTCGAGGTCGTCGCCGCCGGTGGGTCTCCCGTAGCCGCGGGAGTCGTGGAACCGCTGTCGAGCGTCGCCCGGGAGGTGGACGACGCCGTCTTCGAGGCGTCCTTGCATACCCGAATCGGGGCGCGGCGACGACAAAGGGCCTGCGATGCCGGCGGCGCGGCGCGCGGGAGCGTCGGGATGACCGCCAGCGTCGACTCGTCGCGGCCGCGGTTCCGGACGCGCACCGCTCGGCCGGCCGTGTCGCCAGCGGCGGGGCCACGGTCGTCGTCCCCCGTCTTGCTGCCCTATGCGTGGGCGTCGGCTCATGCGACCTCGCAGGTCGAGTCGAGACACCGCCGGCCGCGACTCGTCTCGAATATCGGGAGGCCGCAGTCGCAGTCGTCGCCAACGACGCCCGCGGGGAGGGAAAACGCCGTTTCACACTCGGGGGAGGCGTCACAGCCGGCGAGCAGGCGGCCGCTCCGCCGGATGATGCGGAGCGGCGACCCGCAGTCCGGACAGGACCACTCGCCGTCAAAGCGGTCTCTCACGCGGTCGTCCAGCGGGTCGCACCCGCGGTCGATGCACACCTCGAACGGCGCGCCGCGCTCGACGCGCATCAAAGGCAGGCCGCAGTCGCCACAGGTCTCGTCGAGGACGGTTGCGCCCGCTGGCAGTCGATACTCGGTCCCCGAATCGAGAGCGACGACGGAGCCGTTGGTCCTGACGAGCGGGTCGCCGGTGTCGGGGTACGAACCGACCGGGACGCCCGCGTCGCTCGCGGGGTACTCGGCGCGGCCGGTCACGTCGTTCGACTCGACCGTGAGGGTCTGGTCGCCGGCGCGGGCCACGAGGCCGAACGACCCCGGTCCGGACTCGACGGTCAGCGAGTCGGCGCGGGTCAGCCACGCGACGGGTTGGTAGCCCCCGGCGTCGTGGACGAGGACGGTGCGGTCGGGCTTGGCCACGACGACGACCCGCCCGCGCTGGGTGCGGTCGCGGGAGCCCTCGAAGCTGACGGTGCAGTCGCCGGCGAAGACGCGTATCGAATCCATGGAGCGGGGTGGTTCCGGGTTCCGATTTGAACCTTCGTACGGGGGTTCATCAGCCATGCCGCGGCACGAAGGTCTTTGGTCGGCCGCGGCCGAGGGCGAACCATGGACGCGAACGTCGTGCTGTTCGACATGGACGGAGTGTTGGTCGATTCCGAGCAGTACTGGCACGCCTTCGAGGACGAGTGGGTGTTCGCCGACGCCATCGAGTCCGGCGACCCCGACCACGAGGAGATAACGGGGATGAACTTCCGCGAGATATACGACTACCTCGACGCGGAGTACGGGACGACCGTCACGAAAGACCAGTTCGTCGCGGCGTACCACGAGAACGCCGAGGGCGTCTACGGCGAAAATGTCGTCCTGATGGACGGCGCGGAGGAGCTGTTTTCGGACCTCCGCGCGGCGGGCAAGCAGGTGGCAATCGTCTCGTCGGCCCCGCAGGACTGGATTTCGACCGTCCGCGAGCGGTTCGACCTCGACCCCCTCGACCTCGTGCTCTCGGCCGACGACATCGACGACCCCGGCAAGCCCGAACCCCACATCTACGAGCACGCCGCCGCCGAGTTCGGCGTCGCACCCGAGGAGTGCGTCGTCATCGAGGACTCGATAAACGGCATCGAGGCCGCCGTGCGGTCCGGCGCGTACACCATCGCCTACCGCGGCGGACAGAACGCCGACCTCGACCTCTCGCGGGCGGACGAAATCGTGAACGGGCCCGAAGAGTTGCGGGCGGCGTTGCTCGGCGAGGAGTAGCCGAAATCGACCGAGAAAACGGCTGAAGAACGGCTGACACCGCGGTTTCTGCTATTCGACCCGAACCGTCCGCGTCTCCCGAATCGGGAGCAGCGGCAGGTCGGGGAACGTGACTTCCACGACAAACTCCAGTTCGTCGTCCGTCGCGCCGAAGACGCCGACAGGGACGGTCACCTCGTCGGAGAGGTAGCACGTCTTCGCCGACATCTCCACGTCGTTGACGGTGACGCGAATACCGACAGAGCCACCGCCGCCGTCGTTCCGCACGCGGATGTCGTGCATGTCGCTCTCGCCGCGGGCGACCGACTCGGGGAAGTCCCCCCAGTCGATGTCGGGTGCGGGGAGGTCCTTCGCGCTCTTGATGACGCGCTCGGCGACGCCCTGCGAGAGGCCCGCGCGGGTGAGTTCCTTCACGCCGGCGTCGACCACGTCGGCCGGGGTGGAGAGCCCGCCGGTCGCGAGCTTTCGCGCGCGGCCGGGACCGATGCCGTCGACGGCCGTGAGCGCCGCGGCGTCGCTGCTGACGCCGTTGTCGACGCGGGCCTCGACGCGCTTTGCGAGGTTGGCAGCGCGGGCGTCCGCGAAGGTGTCGAGGAACTCGCGGAGCGCGGAGAGGAGTCGGAGCGCGTTCTGCTTGATGACCCACGCGTCGCTCCGGAGTTCGCTCGGCGTCGAGTTCGCCATGCTGGCGTGGAGGATGGCGAGCACCTTCTTCGGGCCGTCTTCGAGCGTGGTCGAGACGCCCGTCAGCACCGAGTCGACGGCGTCGACCTCGGACTGACGCGCCGACACCTGCCGGAAGTCGGCCGCGCCAGCGACGGTTTCGAGGATGTCGTCGGCGGTGATGCGGTCGCGCTCGGCGAGGTCGGCGAAGCGGGAGGCGGTCCCGAGGCGGAGGTAGTACTTCGAGGTGAGTCGCCCGAGCGGGGTCGCGTCGATAGAGAGGTCGTCATCCATCTCAACGAAGCCGCGGGAGACGAGGCGGTCGAGCACGTCGCGGACGCGCTCGCGGAGGTCCTCGAAGTCGTAGGCCGCCGGGTTCGACTGCGCCCGGCGGTAGTAGAACGTCGTCTCCAGCCACGACAGCACGTCGTCGAGGTCGCGGATGGTCCCCATGGCGATTTCGGCGTTGAGGTGCGAGTCGAGGTCCTCGGCGAGGCGTGACTCGATTTCCTTGCCCTCGCGGAGTAGACGACGGTACTTGTTCTGGTCCGAGCGGTCGCAGACGACCCAGCCGTAGCCCACGTCGTCGTAGCCGGGGCGGCCCGCGCGGCCGAGCATCTGGAGGATGTCGAGCGGCGAGATGTCCACCTCGCCTTCGAGGGGGTCGTGGTGTTTCGTGTCGCGGATGACGACACAGCGGGCGGGGAGGTTCACGCCCCACGCGAGCGTGGAGGTCGAAAACAGGAGCTGAATCTTACCTTCCTTGAACCACTCCTCGACGGCCTCGCGGTCGTCCCGAGAGAGGCCGGCGTGGTGGAAGCCGACGCCGTCTAAGACGCCCTTGGCGAGCGAGTCGTTGCTCAGTTCCTTCGCCTCGTTGTGGAAGTCGTAGTCGCCGCGCGCGCCGATTGGCACGTCGCGCTTCGCGAGTTCGTCGCGGGCCTTGGCGGCCGCGCGGACGGCGTCCTGCCGCGAGGAGACGAAGACGAGCGACTGGCCGCCGTCGCGGATGTGGGGCTCCGCGAGGTCGAACGCCCGGTAGAGTCGGCGGTACTTGTCGGCGAAGGAGTTCTCGCCGTGGGTGTAGGTCTTGACGCCCGCGTGCAGGTCGACGGGGCGGTAGTCGTCGCCGAACTCGAAGGTCGTCTCGTCCGGCGCGTCGAGCCACGCCGCCACGTCGTCGATGTTGGGCATGGTCGCGGAAAGCGCGACGATGCGGGGGTCGCAGATGCGGCGCATCCGTGAGACGGTGACTTCGAGGACGCCGCCGCGGGTCTCGGAGTCCAGCAGGTGGACCTCGTCGATGACGACGCAGTCGACGTCCTCGATGAACGAGTAGCGCGCCGAGTCGTGTTTCCGGGTCGCGGAGTCGGTCTTCTCGGGCGTCATCACGAGGATGTCGGCGCGAGCGGCCCGCCGCGGGTTCAGGTCGCGCTCGCCGGTGACGACGTACACCGAGTAGCCGAGGTCCTCGAAGCGCTCCCACTCGGTCTCCTTCTCGGTGGTGAGCGCGCGGAGCGGCGCGATGAAAAGCGCCGTCCCCTCGTCGCGGAGGGTCCGACAGATGGCGAGTTCGGCGAGCGCCGTCTTCCCGCTGGCGGTGGGCGCGGAGGCGACGACGTTGTGGTCGGTGTCGAGGATGGCGGGCAGCGCCTCGCGTTGCATCCGGTTGAACTCCTCGAACCCGAAGGCGTCTGCGAACTCGGGGACCGCCTCGGCGACTTTCACTGGGCGCACCTCCGGGTGCGCGCTGGCGTCGGGGACGAGACGAAGACGAGCGTCATACACGAAGCCGAGTCGTCCGTGGGGAAAGGCGTTTCTCCATCCGGCGCGGCGGCTCGCAGGTCTCGAGCGTGCGGAAAACGGAGGGGCTGAGGTTGGTGGGTGGGTGGTAGGGAGGGTCAGGTCGAGGACTGAGGCGTCGGCCGGTTACGCGGCGCCGGCGAGCGCGGCGATGAACGACCAGTTCGTCCCCGCGGTGGCCTCGTGCTTCTTCGATTCGGCCTTCGTCATGTTGCGGCGGTGTTTCCAGTTCATACCCGTCAGAAGTCTTTACTCGAATATAAGTTTTTCAGTTAGATGATACATATAGCACGGTCGTACATGCTGTTTGATGGAAAGTCGTGATGTATTCGGCCCGAACGTTTCGTTTTCCGAGATAGTAGTGTTCGTTTGAACGATTCTGAACAAGTCGTGATAACACGAAGCACACGGGTACTGGGCGAAGTCACGGCGGTGCGGTTTCGGTCGCCTCGGGGAGTGGCTCCGTCGGCAACCCGACAGACGGCGGACCAATCCTCACGTTTTTGCCCGTCGCCTCGCAAGAACTGCCTATGCGCACGCGGCGGAAGCCAGACTGGTTGAAGATGCGACCGCCATCGGGCCGGCGTTTCACCGATATCAAATCGACGCTCCGGGACCGGAACCTCAACACCGTCTGCGAGGAGGCGAACTGCCCGAACCTCGGAGAGTGTTGGAGCGGCCGCGACGGCCCCGGGACGGCCACGTTCATGCTCATGGGCGACCGGTGCTCACGCGGGTGTAACTTCTGCGACGTGACGACCGGCGGGATGGAGCCGCTGGACCCCGAGGAGCCGGCGAACGTCGCCGACGCGGTGGCCGAAATCGGCCTCGACTACGTCGTGTTGACCTCCGTGGACCGCGACGACCTGCCGGACCAGGGCGCGGCCCACTTCGCCGAGACCATCCGCGAAATCAAGCGCCGCGACCCCGAGGTGCTCGTCGAGGTGCTGATTCCCGACTTCCAGGGCGAACCCGAGCACGTCCGGAAGATAATCGACGCCGGGCCCGACGTCATCGCCCACAACATCGAGACCGTCGAGCGCCTCCAGTGGCCGATTCGGGACCGTCGCGCCGGCTACGAGCAGTCGCTTTCGGTCCTCCAGCAGGTGACGGACGAGTCTGACATCCACACGAAGACCTCTATCATGCTCGGCCTCGGCGAGCACGCCCACGAAGTCTACCAGACCCTCTCCGACCTCCGCGAGGCCGACGTGGACATCGTCACCTTCGGTCAGTACCTCCAACCCTCTCGGAGCCACCTCGACGTGTTCGAGTACGTCCACCCCGACGCCTTCGAGACGTGGCGGCGCGTCGCGGAGGACGAACTGGGCTTCCTCTACTGCGCGTCCGGCCCGATGGTCCGGTCGTCGTACAAGGCCGGCGAACTGTTCGTGGACGCGCTCCTCCGCGAGGGGTCGAGCGTCGAGGAGGCGCGACAGGCCGCGCGCGCGGCCGCCGGACAGTAAGTCTCGCCGCCATCCCACCCCACTCCGCGCGACTCGACCGACCGGGTCCGACCCCGTTCCCGCCCCGAAACAGTCCTGCAATGCTGTCGATATTTCCGATTATTTCTCGGTGATGTGTGGGTTCACACTAATGAACGTCAGGAAGAATCGTTTAGAAGCGAAAATGTCCAATTTTACCTCGCGTGAGTTTACATAGCACGACGCGAGCCGCAATATTCCGAGCCAAAGTAAATTATATACGAAAACAATATAACGCCGGCGGGTGTCGATTTTGCCATGAACAGGAGGGTTCTCCCGTGAGCGTGCTTCAGCGCGACCCGCAGGACCAGGTACGAGTGCTCGACGAGGACGGGACCGTCGTCGGCGAGGTTCCCGACATCGACGACGAGACGCTCGTCGAGATGTACCGGTACATGCGTCTCGCCCGACACTTCGACACGCGGGCGGTGAGTCTCCAGCGGCAGGGGCGGATGGGGACGTATCCGCCGCTGTCGGGACAGGAAGGCGCACAGATCGGCAGCGCAATCGCGCTCGACGAACAGGACTGGATGGTCCCGAGCTATCGCGAACACGGCGCGTCGCTGCTCCGGGGGCTCCCACTGAAACAGACGCTGCTGTACTGGATGGGCCACGAGAAGGGCAACGAGATGCCCGAGGGCGTGAACCTCTTTCCGCCCGCGGTCCCCATCGCCTCGCAGATTCCCCACGCGACCGGCGCGGCGTGGGCGAAGAAGCTCCGCGGCGAGGACGACACGGCCGTCATCTGTTACTTCGGCGACGGCGCGACCTCCGAGGGTGACTTCCACGAGGGACTGAACTTCGCGGGCGTCTTCGACACGCCGAACGTCTTCTTCTGTAACAACAACCAGTGGGCTATCTCGGTGCCGCGGGAGCGACAGACCGCCTCCGAGACGCTGGCGCAGAAGGCAACCGCCTACGGCATCGACGGCGTGCAGGTCGACGGGATGGACCCGCTCGCGGTCTACTCGGTGACGAAGGCGGCGCTCGACAAGGCGAAGAACCCCGCCGAGGGCGAGGGCCGGCCGACGCTCATCGAGGCGGTCCAGTACCGCTTCGGCGCGCACACGACCGCCGACGACCCGACCGTCTACCGCGACGACGAGGAAGTCGAGAAGTGGAAGGCGAAAGACCCCATCCCGCGGCTGGAGTCGTTCCTCCGCGAGACGGGTCGGATCGACGACGAGGGCGTCGAGGCCATCGAGGCGGACGTGAAACAGCGGGTCGCCGACGCCATCGAGGCGGCCGAGTCCGACCCGCGACCGGACCCGAGCGAGATGTTCAACCACGCATACGCCGAGCGAACCCCGGAGATTCAAGCGCAGTACGAGGAGTTCGAGGCGCTCCGCGAGAAGTTCGGCGACGAAGGATTCCTCAGAGAATGAGCAGTCAGAACCTCACCATCGTGCAGGCGGTACGGGACGGTCTCTACACCGAGATGAACCTCGACGACGAGGTGCTCGTCATGGGCGAAGACGTCGGGAAGAACGGCGGCGTCTTCCGTGCCACGGAGGGCCTCTGGGACGAGTTCGGCGACGACCGCGTCATCGACACGCCGCTGGCCGAGTCCGGCATCGTCGGCACGGCCGTCGGCATGGCCGCGATGGGGCTGAAGCCGGTCCCCGAGATTCAGTTCTCCGGCTTCATGTACCCCGGCTTCGACCAAATCGTGAGCCACATGTCGCGGTTCCGCAACCGAACCCGCGGCCGCTACACGCTGCCGATGGTGCTCCGCGCGCCCTACGGCGGCGGCATCCGCGCCCCCGAGTCGCACTCGGAGTCCAAGGAGATGTTCTACGCGCACGAGGCCGGCCTGAAGGTCGTCATCCCCTCGACGCCGTACGACACGAAGGGACTGCTCATCTCCGCCATCCGCGACCCCGACCCGGTCATCTTCATGGAACCGAAGCTCATCTACCGGGCGTTCCGCGGCGAGGTCCCCGAAGAGGAGTACACGGTCCCCATCGGCGAGGCCGCCGTCCGCCGCGAGGGTACGGACGTATCCGTGTTCACCTTCGGCGCGATGACGCGTCCGACGCTCGAAGCCGTCGAGAACCTCGAAGAGGAGGGCATCGACGCAGAGGTCGTGGACATCCGCACCATCTCGCCGCTCGACCGCGAGACCATCGTGGAGTCGTTCAAGAAGACCGGCCGCGCGGTGGTCGTCCACGAGGCCCCGAAGAACGGCGGTCTCGGGGCCGAAATCACGGCGACGGTTCAGGAGGAGGCGCTGCTCTACCAGGAAGCGCCGGTCAAGCGCGTCGCGGGCTACGACGTGCCGTACCCGCTGTACGCGTTGGAGGACTACTACCTCCCCTCGGTCGCCCGCGTCGAAGAAGGTATTCGTGAGGCGGTGAACTTCTGAACGATGGCGCTCAAGGAATTCAAACTCCCCGACGTCGGCGAAGGCGTCGCGGAAGGCGAACTCGTAACGTGGCACGTCGCGCCGGGCGACGAGGTGACAGAAGACCAGGTGCTCGCGGAGGTCGAGACGGACAAGGCGCTCGTCGACGTGCCCTCGCCGTTCAACGGGACGGTTGAGGAACTCCTCGCCGAGGAGGGCGAGGTCGTCCCCGTCGGCAACGTCATCATCACCATCCGGGTGGGTGGCGACGACGAGGCCGACGAGACAGCCGACGCGGATGCCGAGGAGACGGCCGAGAGCGACGACGCGCAGGCGTCCGACGACGCCGGCGACGACGACGACTCCGGTTCCGGCGGACGCGTGTTCGCCCCGCCGAGCGTCCGACGACTCGCCCGCGAACTCGGCGTCAGTCTCGAATCCGTCGACGGCAGCGGCCCGAGCGGCCGCGTGACCGAAGGCGACGTTCGCGCCGCCGCGGAAGACGACGGCGACGAGGACGAATCCAGCGGCCCGCGGACCGTCCAGAGCAACGGGAAGTCCGCGACCGCGAAGCGCGACGAGGGAACGTCGAGCGCGTCCACATCCGCGTCGGCCGAGAGCGCCGACCGAGAACAGACGCTCGCCGCGCCCGCGACCCGCGCGCTGGCCAAGGAGGAGGGCGTTGACATCAACGCCGTCCCCGCGACCGAGATGCGCGACGGCGAGGCGTTCGTCTCGCCCGAGGCCGTCCAAGAGTACGCCCAAGCCCAGCGCGAGGCGCAGGCCGCGGACGCCGAAGCGGTGGCCGCCGAGCCCGACGCCGGAACCGCGACCGCCGAGGCGACGAGCGAGCCGGAACCGGCCGAGAGCGCCGAAGCCGACACCGGTCCCGGTGCCGGCGAGCGCGTCCCCTACAAGGGCGTCCGCAAGGCCATCGGCGACCAGATGCAGCGCTCGAAGTACACCGCGCCGCACGTCACCCACCACGACGAGGTGGACGTGACCGAACTCGTCGAACTGCGCGAACAGCTCAAACCGGTCGCCGAGGAGCGCGGCTCGCGGCTGACCTACATGCCGTTCGTGATGAAGGCCGTCATCGCGGCGCTGAAGGACTTCCCGTATCTCAACTCGCAGCTCGACGAGGAGAACGAGGAAATCGTCCTGCGCGACGAGTACAACATCGGCGTCGCGGCCGCGACCGACGCCGGCCTGCTCGTCCCCGTCGTCCACGACGCGGACCGCAAGGGCATGCTCGAACTCGCCGACGAGATGAACGAGAAGGTCGAGAAGGCCCGCAACCGCAAGATTTCGCCCGGCGAGATGCGCGGCGGCACCTTCACCATCACCAACATCGGCGGCATCGGCGGCGAGTACGCGACGCCCATCATCAACTACCCCGAGGTGGCGATTCTCGCGCTCGGAGCCATCAAAGACAAGCCGCGGGTCGTCGACGGTGAGGTCGTGCCGCGAAAAGTCCTCACCCTCTCGCTGTCGTTCGACCACCGCATCGTCGACGGCGCGCAGGGCGCTCGCTTCACGAACCGCGTGAAAGAACTGCTCGAAGACCCCAAGCTGTTGGTGTTAGAATAATGGTCGTCGGAGACATCGCGACCGGAACCGACCTGCTCGTCATCGGCGCGGGACCGGGCGGCTACGTCGCCGCCATCCGCGCCGCACAGAAGGGAATCGACACGACACTCGTCGAGAAGGACGCCTACGGAGGCACCTGCCTCAACTACGGCTGTATCCCCTCGAAGGCGCTCATCACGGGCGCGAACCTCGCTCACGAGGCGGGCCACGCGGAGGAGATGGGCATCCACGCCGACCCCGTCGTCGACATGTCGCAACTGCGCGACTGGAAGAGCGGCGTCGTGGACCAGCTCACCGGCGGCGTCGAGAAGCTCTGTAAGGCGAACGGCGTCAACCTCGTCGAGGGAACCGCCCGCTTCAAAGACGAGAACGCCGTCCGCATCGCCCACGGCGGCGAGGGACAGGGCTCGGAGACCATCGAGTTCGAGCACTGCATCATCGCCACCGGCTCGCGCGTCATCCAGATTCCCGGTTTCGACTTCGGCGACGAGCCGGTGTGGTCGTCGCGCGACGCCCTCGAGGCCGACACCGTCCCGGAGCGACTGGTCGTCGTCGGCGGCGGCTACATCGGGATGGAGCTGTCCACGACGTTCGCCAAGCTCGGCGCGGACGTGACCGTCGTCGAGATGCTCGACGACATCCTGCCGGGCTACGAGTCCGACGTGGCCCGCGTCGTCCGCAAGCGCGCCGAGGACCTCGGCATCGACATGCACTTCGGCGAGGGAGCAAGCGGCTGGCGCGAGGAGGACGACGGCATCATGGTGACCACCGAGACCGAAGACGGCGAGGAAAACGAGTACCGCGCCGACAAGGTGCTCGTCGCCGTCGGGCGCTCGCCCGTCACCGACACGATGGACATCGAGAGCGCCGGTCTCGAGGCCGACGACCGCGGCTTCCTCTCGGTCGACGACCGCCGCCGAACCGACGTGGAGCACATCTACGCCGTCGGCGACGTGGTCGAGGACACGCCGATGCTCGCGCACGTCGCCTCGAAGGAGGGCATCGTCGCCGCCGAGCACATCGCCGGCGAGCCGGTCGCCTTCGACAGTCAGGCCGTCCCCGCGGCGGTGTTCACCGACCCCGAAATCGGCACGGTCGGCATGACCGAAGCCGACGCCGAGGAGGCCGGCTTTTCACCCGTCGTCGGCCAGATGCCGTTCCGGGCGTCCGGCCGCGCGCTGACGACGAACCACGCCGACGGCTTCGTCCGCATCGTCGCCGACGAGGAGTCCGGCTTCGTCCTCGGGGCGCAAATCGTCGGCCCCGAGGCCTCGGAGCTAATCGCCGAACTGGCGTTCGCCATCGAGATGGGCGCGACGCTCGAAGACGTGGCGTCGACCATCCACACCCACCCGACGCTCGCGGAAGCGGTCATGGAGGCCGCCGAGAACGCGCTCGGGCAGGCGATTCACACGCTGAATCGGTAAGCGCCGCAGAACCGGACCGGTCTTTTTTCACCCGTCGTCGAACCACCACAGCGCCAGCATCGTCCCCACGACTGCCACGGCCGCGGGAATCGACTCGTCGACGCCGAATGTGCGGACGTCGAAGAGGACGACGCCCTCGAAAAGGGCGGCGAGCGCGAGGGCCACGAAGACGAACCCCGCCACCCAGATTTCGGGTGTGTTGACGTCGCTGATTGACATGCGCGGTGCTACGGGCCGGAATATGATAAGTGTTAGCAGGCCACAAATAGACTACTCGTCGGCGTCGAGAATCCCGTGGCTCTCGAAGAGCTTTCCGAGTCGGTCCATGGAGGCGACGACGGCGTCGCAGGCCGGGCGGACCGCGTCCTTGGGGACGAAGCCGACCGAGAGGCCGGCCACTTCGAGCATCGGGAGGTCGTTCGCGCCGTCGCCGACCGCGACGGTGCGGTCCATCGGGACGTCGTGTTCGGCGGCGTGGTTCTCAAGCGCCGTGTCCTTCGTGCCCTCGATGAGCGACCCCTCCACGTCGCCGGTGAGTCGGCCGCCCTTCACGGGCAGGCGGTTCGAGACGATGTCGTCGACCTCGACGCCCTCCTTTTCCAGCGCGCGCTCGACGCCGCGTTCGAACCCGCCGGTGAAGATGGCGACGTGGTGGCCGTAGTCGCGGAGGCGCTGGATGAGGTCGGCCGCGCCGGGGCGGAGTTCGACCTCGCCGTAGGCTTCCTCTGCGAGTTCCTCTTCGAGGCCTTCGAGGAGGCGGGCGCGCGACCGGAGGCTCTCCGCGTAGCTCATCTCGTCGTTCATGGCTCGTTCGGTGATGTCGGCCATCTCGTCGGCCGTGCCGTTCTTTTTGCCGAGGAGAACCGTCATCTCGGAGTCCGAGAGCGTGCCGTCGAAGTCGAAGGCGATGATGCGCATATCTGCCCGTCGTCGCCGCGGGGTTTCAAAGCTTCCGCGTCGGCAGTTATCGGGTGAGGGAGACAGCGACCGAGTCGGCCGCCGGAGGAAAGCAGCGTCGCGCCGCGCACAGCTATTTACCGGTCGTCTCCCTGACAAGCACGTATGGACGACCTCCACGACGCCGAACACGAGCGGCTCAGCGATGTCGAAGCCGACCTCGCCGACGACTTCGGCGAGGAAGGCGACACCCCGCTCCGACAGTTCGTCCGGGGTCTGCGCGACCTCGACGAGGCCGACGTGCGCGCGGTCGGGCAGTACGACGGCGAGTCGTTCGAGCTGCTCTACCTCCGCGACGACATCGAAGCGGCGCTCGAACCGGACGCGCGCACCGAGCGCGTGAAGACGCTCGTGCTGAAGGCGCTCGGCGAACCCGTCAACGAACCCGAACTCGACGACTACGGCGAGTTGAACGCCGTCATTAGGTGGTTCGACGAGGTCGTCGTCGCCATCTACCCGCACGACGAGTGGTCGGGGGCCATCGCGACGTTCGACCGGGCGAACTCGCCGCTGGTCGACCTCGCGTCGAAGCACCTGTCGTGAGAACGTTCTCGGGGCGGCCGCGACGCCCGCTCAGAGTCGAAGCGGCGTCCACGACCGCGGGCCGTCGTCGAGTCCGCGGACCCGGAACTCCGGGTCGCCGTCGGTGTCTCGCGTCTCGACGAACCCGTCGAACGGCTGCTTGAGAAGCGCGAGTTCGCGCTCGTCGACGAAGCCGGTGTCGAGCGTGAAGACGCCCGAAAAGCCCGCCGCCGAGATGCGACCCGTGATGACGTGAAGGAACTGAAACAGCCGCTTGAGGTCGACGTACATCACGAGCGTCGAGAGGACGTGGAGGCCGACGCGGGCCGCCCGACTCGCCTCGTAGTGCTGTCGGAGCGACTCCGTCAGGTGGATGCCGATGCCGGTCAGGTCGCCGGGGCTGGAGACGTACCGGAGGTTCCCCGCGTCGGCGCGGTCGCCGAGGAGGTCGGCGACGCTCGTCGTGTCGATGACCTCGAACTGCTCCGGGGGCGAGCCGCTGATGTGCGACAGTTCCTGTGCGATGCTCGGGGCGGGCTTCTTGGTCGTCACGACGACCGTCCCCACGTCGTCGCGCTCGCCGGGCGCGAGCATCGAGAGCATGAGCCGTCGCTTCCGCGTCATCGTCGGACCGGCGATGAGCACGGACCCGGTGTCCGGAAGCGACACCTCGGGCGGTTGCGTCGCCGGCGAAGCGTTCTCGGGACGGAAGACCATCTACAGAATCTATCGGACTCGCCGAGATAATACTAGTGGGCGAGAACGTCGGGCGACCCGAACCGTGCGAGACAGTCTCAATGTCACGATATCGGCCGTTGTGACAACCCTTAACCCGCACGGGTCTGACCCTACGCGCATGAAGGTACTCGTCACGGACCCGATCGCCGACGCGGGTCTGGACCGGTTACGCGAGGCCGGTTACGAGGTAGAGACCGCGTACGATGTCGAAGGTGACGCGCTGCTCGAAGCCGTCTCCGACGCGAACGGGCTCATCGTCCGCTCCGGAACGCAGGTGACCGCCGAGGTGTTCGAGGCGGCACCCGACCTCGTCATCGTCGGACGCGCCGGCATCGGCGTCGACAACATCGACATCGACGCCGCGACTCAACACGGCGTCATCGTCGCCAACGCGCCCGAGGGGAACGTCCGCGCCGCCGCCGAACACACGGTGGCGATGGGCTTCGCCGCCGCGCGCTCGATTCCGCAGGCCCACGCCCGCCTGAAAGACGGCGAGTGGGCCAAGTCCGACTACCTCGGCAACGAGGTCAACGGCAAGACCCTCGGCGTCGTCGGCCTCGGTCGCGTCGGCCAAGAGGTCGCAAAGAAGTTCTCGTCGCTCGGGATGGACATCGTCGCCTACGACCCCTACATCGGCGAGGAGCGCGCCGACCAGCTCGGTGCCGAACTCGTCGAGTTCGATGCCTGTCTCTCCCGCGCCGACTTCCTCACCGTCCACACGCCGCTGACCCCCGAGACGGAGGGGCTCATCTCCACCGACGAACTCGAAACGATGGGGAGCGGCTACCTCGTCAACTGCGCCCGCGGCGGCGTCGTCGACGAGGCCGCCCTCGCCGAGGCCGTCGACGCCGGCGTCATCGACGGGGCCGCGGTCGACGTGTTCGCCGACGAGCCGGTCTCGCCCGACAACCCGCTTCTCTCCGTCGACGACGTGGTCGTCACGCCGCACCTCGGCGCGTCCACCTCGGCCGCACAGGAGAACGTCGCCGTCTCGACGGCCGACCAAATCGTCGCCGCGTTCCGCGACGAGCCGGTCATCAACGCGCTCAACGCGCCCTCGGTCGACGAGAGCGCCTTCCCGCGCATCCAGCCGTACATCGGCCTCGCCGAGACCGCCGGCAAAATCGCCGCCCAACTGCTCGACGGCCGCCTCAACGAGGTCGAGGTCACCTACACCGGCGACATCGCCGCAGAGGACGTCGAACTCGTCACGGCCTCCGCGCTGAAGGGCGTCTTCGCGCCGCTCGAATGGCAGGTCAACGCCGTCAACGCCCCGCAGGTCGCCAAGGAACGTGGCATCGAGGTCGTCGAGTCGAAGTCCCGCCAGTCGGACGACTTCCAGAGCCTCGTGACCGTCACCGTCCGCAACGGCGACGAGGAGATGACCGTCTCCGGGACGCTGTTCACCGGCGAGGACCCGCGCATCGTCCGCATCAACGGCTACCGCCTCGACGCCATCCCGCACGGCCAGATGCTCGTCGCCCGCAACTACGACAAGCCGGGCGTCATCGGCTTCATCGGGACCGTCCTCGGCGAGAACGACGTGAACATCGCCGGGATGTTCAACGCCCGCCGCGCGAAGGCCGGCGGCGAGGCGCTGACCGTCTACAACCTCGACGACGACGTACCCGAAAGCGTCCGCGAGAAGCTCCTCGCCGACGACCGCATCATCGACGTGGACCTCATCACGCTCTGAAGCGGACGAACCGCACCTCTTTCTGAAAGAAAAGCCGGACTACCGTCGGCCGAACGCCGACGCGACCCGGTCGACCACGCGGTCGGCGACCGCCCGGACCGCGGCGACCGCGTTCGATTCCGAGCCCGAGCGACGGGACCGGTCGGTCCGCCGACCCGAGCGGCCGTGCGTCTGCTGCCGACCACGGCCCCGGCTCTCGGCTAACAGTCGTTCGTAGCGGTCGATTATCTCCTGTCGGTCCGCGTCGGCGCTGTCGAGGCGGGCGTTGAGTCGGGCGTTCGCGCGACGGAGCGCCTCGTTCTCGCGCTGGAGAGCGTCTCGACCCCGGGTGTCGCCCGCGGGTGACTGGCGGTGACCACGGGGTGACGCGGACGTGGACGCGGGTGCGGACGAGGCCGCGGCGGTGGACGACCCTCGCTCGGGCTCGTCCGGCGGGTACGTTCTCGACCCGGCCCCGTCCCGACTGACGGTTCCGGTCGGCATACTGCTGAGCGACATCGTGTGCCACGACGTACCACAGAATGAAAAGGATGCGTCAGACGCGCACCCGACGCGCGTCATCGTCCGCGGTCAGACGGCTCCGCCCGCCGATATTCGCGACCGTCGGCGACGGTCGGACCGAACCGGTCGCGCCTACTCGGCGAGGTGTTCGAGGACCGCTTCGGTGTCGTTCGGGACGGGTTCGGGGTCGTCGCCCGCCTCGAACGCCGCGTCGGGGTCCTTCAGCAGGTGGCCCGTCGTGAGACAGACGACCCGCTCGTCCGCGTCGACGACGCCCTCGGCGCGGAGCTTTCGGAGGCCGGCGACGGAGGCGGCGGAGGCGGGTTCGACGCCGACGCCCTCGGCTGCGAGGTCCCGCTGCGCCTCGGTGATTTCCTCGTCGGAGACGGCGACGGCCATGCCGTCCGTCTCGCGGATGCCGGGGAGCGCCTTCGGCGCGTTGACCGGGTTGCCGATGCGGATGGCGGTCGCACGCGTCTCGACGTCGTCCCAGCGGCGGGTTTCGTCCCAGCCGTTCTCGATAGCTTCGACCATCGGGGCCGCACCCTCGGCCTGCACGCCGGTCAGTTTCGGCACGTCGTCGACGTCGAGCGCGCCCGACTGGACGAGTTCGCGGAACGCCTTGTAGAGCGCGGAGGTGTTGCCCGCGTTGCCGACGGGGAGGACGATGCGGTCCGGGTAGGTGCCGTAGTCCTCGTGGAACTCCTCTAAGATTTCGAGGCCGATGGTCTTCTGGCCCTCCAAGCGGAAGGGGTTCAGCGAGTTGAGGAGGTACGCCTCGCCGCGGGCGGCGAGGTCCTGTACGATGTCGAGACAGGAGTCGAAGTTCCCGTCGACTTCGAGGATGCGCGCGTCGTGGAGCGACGCCTGCGCGATTTTCCCGGCGGCGACCTTGCCGGCGGGGAGGAGCACGAGCGTTTCCATCCCGCCGCGCGCGCCGTAGGCGGCGAGCGCGGCCGAGGTGTTCCCGGTCGACGCGCACGCGAGGCGGCCGACGCCGAGTTCCTTCGCCACGCGGACGCCGACGGTCATGCCGCGGTCCTTGAACGAGCCGGTGGGGTTCATTCCCTCGTGTTTGACGCGGAGGGTCTCGACGCCGACGTCGGCTTCGAGGCGGGGGACTTCGTGCAGCGGCGTCGCGCCCTCGGGGAGCGAGACGCCCTCTTCGAAGGGGAGCGCGGCGTTGTAGCGCCAGACGCCGCGGCCCTCGAAGTCGTCCCACGTCGGCGGGGACGCATAGCGCACTTCGAGGAGGCCGTCGCAGTCGTCGCAGGTGTACCGAACGTCCTCGAACGGCGCGAACTGCGCGCCGCACGCGATACATTCGAGCCAGGTGCCGTCGTCGGCGACGGATGGCTCCTCGGGGGCGGGTGCCGTGAGTTCGAGGCTCATTGCTCGGGCGGTGGCACCAGAGGGACAAAAGCGGGCGGGTTTGGGCGGCACCTGCCGGGCGACGACCTCGTCGGGAACGCGGTCGGTCGGGGAGGGCTACGACTCGCCGAAGGCGTCGATGCGGGCGTGCACGTCTTCGGCCCACTCGTCGAGCGCGGCGTGCATCATCTCCTTGGCCTCGGGGAGCGGGGTCGCCGTGTACTGGTAGACGTAGCCGCCGGGGTCGAGCAGGCGGCGCTTGCGCTCGGTGAGCCCCTTGTCGAGGAGCGTC
Source organism: Haloferax sp. Atlit-10N (assembly GCF_003586325.1). Lineage (NCBI taxonomy): Archaea > Methanobacteriati > Methanobacteriota > Halobacteria > Halobacteriales > Haloferacaceae > Haloferax > Haloferax sp. Atlit-10N. The sequence continues at coordinate 280,927 of NZ_PSYX01000004.1, read as the reverse complement.
GTCAGCGAGCGGTTGACGTTGCTCCGGTCGCGGTCGAGCACCTCCGCGAGTTCGGCGACGGTGCTGCCGGGGTTGTCGAGTAGTGCGAGATACGTCCGGCTCTCGTGGCTCTGGATGCCGAAGACGCACGCGAGGACCTGTCCGAAGTTCGGGTCCTCGGTCTCCATCAGTTCGCCCATGTCCGGTGCGTCGGCCATGCACACCTGTTCGCCGTGCGCCGGATTAAACCCTCACCTACAGGCGAGCGAGCGGTCGTCCCGGACGGGACGGCGCGGCTACTCCGATTTCGCGTACCCCATCTTCAGCACGCAGTCCCGCATGCCGTCTTCGTCGTCGTGTTTGTGGAGCGTCGTCGGCGTGTCGCAGTAGAAGACCGTCCCGTCGTGTCGGAGCGTCACCTCGTGGATACCGCCGAGCATCTCCGCCTGGACGACGACGCGGCGGCCCTCGCGGAGCGCGTCGAGGATTTCGTCTGCGGTCAGTTCGCCGGACTCGACTCGAAGCGGCTCGGGCATACCGGAGGGTCGCGGGCGAACGGTATCAGTATTGTCGATGACGGCGGACGCCGACGACGGCGACCACGCTCGACGAGTCGAGTCAGCGCGAGACGCGCGTCAGTTCGTCGTGGACTTGGACCGCTGTTCGTCGTCCGTCACCGGAACCTCCACGCCCTCGACGACCTCCGCGACCTCGGTCTCTTTCGGCGTGTCGATGTGCCAGCGGTCGATTTCGTCCTCGAAGTCCCGCAGCGTCTCCGACACCATCGACTTCAGTTCGTCGTCGTTGACGTTCACCTCGAAGACGAACCGCTCGTCGCCGGAGCCGCGACCGACCTGCTGGATGTTCGCGCTCACGAGTTCGTTGTCGAAGTAGTACGGTGCCAACTGGGTCATCACGTTGCGGTAGACCGTGTCCTCGACCTTCCGCAGCGCCTTCCGGCCGGCGGAGTCTGCCGCGCGGGCGACGTAGTTGATGGAGTCCTGCCACGACTCGACGGCCCCCTCGTTGTCGCCCTCCTCGACACGCTCGTAGGACCGAGAGAGCTTCTCGCCCGCCGTCTTGAGGTCGTCGTTGGGCGTCTTGCCCGCCTTCTCGCCCTCGCCCTCGCCGACGCTGGCCTGCTGGGCCGTCTTCTCGTTGACGTCCTCGCCGAGGCGCTCGTGGGACTTCGGTCGCCACTCGTCCCAGTCGTCGAAGGCGGCGCCGTCGACGTCGGCGTCGCGGAGCGCTCGGGTGATTCGCTCCCCGTGTTCGACGACCTCGTCCCAGGTGCCGCGGCGCTTGAACCCGGAGATGCTCTCTTCCATTGTCGTTGACGGGTGTACGTGCCAGACGGTATAAACTCTACGAGGGGACAGGTTCGCACACGCATGGGAACGCCTAGCGGTCGCGGTAGACGAACCGCTCGGCGGCCGCGTCGAGGCGGGCCGACACCCGACCGAGCCACGCCGCCGGCGACGCGAGTCGGAGCGCCGACTCGTCGAGTTCGATTCGGTCGTCACCGAGCGGGTCGCGGTCCTCGCTCGCGGTTGCGTCCACGACGGTGGTCATCGAACACCGACCGCAGGCCTCGCGGGACGAGTCTGTCATGCGCCGCGGTTCGAAACCTTCACGAATAAACCTTGGTTTTCGGACGGGTCGCGACGGGCTTATAGGGTCGAACGTGTTGCTCCGTCTCATGGGATATCGCATCGTGGACGCAACCGCCGTCGAACCCGCCGACGACCGCCCGTGCGAACTCCGCCGCATCGGCGGCGAGGGCGGCTTGGAGACCGTCGCGCTCAACCGCTTCCGGGCCGCCCCCGGCGAGCAGGTGCCGCTTTCGTACCACTACCACACCGAACAGGAAGAGGCGTTCTACGTCCTCTCGGGCACGCTGTTCGTCGAGACGCCCGACGAGACGTTCGAAGTCGGCGCTGACGGCCTGTTCGTCGCCGACCCGAAGAGCCCCCACCGGGCGTACAACCCCGAAGAAGCCGACGAGCCGGTCGAACTGCTCGCGCTCGGCTCGCCGGCCGTGTCGGGCGACGCGGTGGTCTACGACCCCGACGAGGAATGAAGCGCGTCGAGCCCGAGGACGCCGAGGGAGCCGGAACGTCGGGGAAGTCGACCGAGGCTAACGCGTCGGCTCCGGGTCCGGCCCTCGACCGCCCCGAGTGGGACGACGAGTACCTCGACCGGGTCGCCGAACGGCTCATGTACAACTACGACTTGGAGCGGGAGTACGCCGTCCGCGGCGAGCGGTTCGACCTGTTCGGCTCGATGCGCATGGAGAGCCAAAAGCAGTTCCTCCACCAGTCTATCAACTACGCCAACCACCACGCGATGGAGTACATGTTCGCGCGGCGAGTCGAGTCGGCGACGGTCGCCGAACTCGAACGGCTCGTCGAACTGGGCCACGCGCTCGCCGACGAGTGGATAGAACCCGACGAGAAGCACTACGGGACGGACTTCACCTTCGTGCTCGTCGCCGACGCGGTGTCGGACGAGGTCCGGTCGTTCGTTTCCGACTTCGCGGACCGGACGCTCCTGAAGTTCGGCTACTACGGTCACTACGAGGTGAACCTCGCCGTCGTCGCGCCGACCGACGAGGACGCCGTCGCCAGCCGGAACGCCGACTCGGTCGCCGCGTTCACGCTCTGGAGCGACGGCTCGCCGGCCGTCTCCGACGGGCTGTTGCGTCGGCTCCTCGGGAAGCTTCGTCGATAAGAGAAAACGGAGTAGTCGAACGGCCGCGCGTCAGTCGTCGCTCGGCTGCGGACGACCGCCGCCACCGCCGCCCGAGCTCCGGGCGTCTTTGATGTTGTCGTAACCGATTTTCGCCAGCGACAGCGCGAGGTAGACGAGCACCAGCGCGAGGACGATTTGGACGACTGCCGACACCATCGCGAAGGTGCCCGCCGAGGCCATCCACTCGGCGTTCAGGAACTTCGCGTAGAGGTTGTCGTGGAACGCGAGCCAGAGCAGACCCAGCGACGTGATAGTCGTCATGAGGGCCATCGGCAGACCCGTGCTGAGGAGCTGCTTGGAGTCGTCCCAGTTAGCCAGCCAGACGGTCGCGGTCAGGAGCGCCAGCGCGGCGAGCAACTGGTTCGCGCCACCGAACAGCTGCCAGAGCGTCAACCACGAGCCGCTCGTGATGAGGATGTACGCCGGCAGCGACTGCACGAACGCGTTGCCGTAGCGGTTGGTCGCGAACTCCTCGACCGGCGTCTCGGGCGTCCCGACGATTTCCTCCATCATGTAGCGACCGAGTCGAACCGCGGTGTCGGTCGACGTGAGGAGGAAGCTGACCAGCACGAGGGCCATGAACGGCCCGCCGAAGGAAGTCGGGATGCCGAAGCTCGACAGGATGACGCCGCCACCCGCGGCGAACGTCGGCAGCGCGAGGCCGATACCGCCGCCCACGTCGGGCGCGATGATAGCGACCGTCGCCAGCGCGACGGTGGCGAGGAGTCCCTCACCGAGCATGCCGCCGTAGCCGATGACGCGCGCGTCGGACTCCTTGTTCAGTTGTTTCGAGGTCGTGCCCGACGAGACGAGCGAGTGGAACCCGCTGATGGTCCCACAGGCGATGGTGATGAACAGAAGCGGGAACAGCGGCGCGCCGGAGCGCCCGATGAACCCGTAGTACGGTTCGAGGTTCGTCACGAGCGGCTGGGTCGGGTTCGTGAAGAACGTGCCCACGACGATAGCGACGAGCGCGCCGCCGACGCCCGCGTACAGCAGGAACGACGAGAGGTAGTCGCGCGGTTGCAGGAGCACCCAGACCGGGAGGGCGCTGGCGATGGCCCCGTAGACGAGGATGAGCGGCACCCACGCCGCGGTGTTCCCGTTGAACGAACTCGCACCGGGGAGCCACGCGCCGGAGCCGGAGAACAGGACGAACGTCTCGGCGGGCGCTCGGGCCGCGGGTTCGAACAGCGCAATCGGGAACTGAATCCCCGCGTAGACGCCGACGAACATCGCCACGACGAAGACGGCCGTCCCGAGCAGGAACGGGAGGTTCAGTTGGTAGAGGTAGACGCCGAACAGCACCGCGAGGACGATGTACACCAGACTCGCCGTGGCGGCCTCCGGATAGGCGTTGAACACGATGGCCACCACGAGGGCGAACACCGCGACGACGAGGACGATGGTGAGAAACGCGAACCACAACAGCATGTTCTTGCCGCGCTCGCCGACGTACTCGCCGATGATGTAGCCGATGGACTTCCCGTCGTGTCGCAGACTGCTCGACAGCGACACGAAGTCGTGAACGCTCCCGAGAAGCGGGTTGCCGATGGCGATCCACGCGAGCGCCGGGAGCCAGCCCCACACCACGCCCGCCGTAATCGGCCCGACAATCGGCGCGCCGCCTGCGATGCTCGAATAGTGATGCCCCAGTAACACCGGCTTTTTCGCCGGAACGTATTCTTGGCCGTCTTCGTACTTGTGCGCTGGCGTCTCACGACTGTCGTCGAGCTCGACGAACTGCGCGAGATATCGGGAGTAACCGAGATACCCGACGGTAAACAACGCGAGTACCGTGACGACCAACCAAATGACTTGTACCATGGTACGCTGCCCCACTCGGTGACACGAAAATGCCCACCTTAACGTTAACGATAGATAGGAATGTATCGTGTTCGAACGACAGGTTCAATCGCCGAGGTGACCGAAAATTCTCACCGTGCGGTCGGTTTACCGGCTCACTGAACGTCGGGCGCGGTGTCGATGTCGAGTTCGGCCGCGACCTCGCCGAGGAAGTCGCCTTTGACTTCGGCCACCCGCGTCTCGACCGCGGCGACGAGCGGCGGTGAAAAATTCTCGCGGAGGTCGTCGAGGTGCTCTCGCTCTGTCTTGACTCGCTCGCGCAAGAACGTCGCGCCCCGCCCGGACTCCTCGGGGTCGGGTTCGGGCGTGAGGCGGTTGACCGCGAGGCCGCGCACGTCGAGGCCGTAGTCGTCGAGTTGGTCGATGGCGCGCTCGGTCTCCCGGAGCGAGAGTTCGTCGGGGTTCACGACGAGGAAGAACGCGGCGTCGTCCCGAAGCGTCTCCTTGGCGAACGAGAAGTCGTCGCGGCGCTGTTCGAGGCGGGCGATGATGGGGTCGCCGTCCATCATCCGCCGGGGTTCGTTGTTGCCGATGGCCGCGCGCTCGAACAGTTTGACCGACTCCTTTCGCTTGTGGAGGAGCCGCTGAATCCAGCCGTCGAGGTACTCCGGCAGCGAGAGCAGTCGGAGCGTCCCGCCGGTCGGCGAGGTGTCGAAGACGACCCGGTCGTACTCGTCCGCGGAGCGCATCACGTCGATGAAGCGGTCGAACAGCGCCGACTCGTACGCGCCGGGCGTCTGGTGGGCCATCTCTATCTGCCGGTCGATTTCGTTGACCATCGCGGGGCTGACCTGGTCGCCCATCGCCCGCTTGGTCTCCATGAGGTGCTCGCGGACCTCGGTCTCGGGGTCGATTTCCATCGCGTCGAGGTTCGGTTCGTCCGCGACGGCCGCGGGCTCGTCGGTGAACGACTGGTCGAACACGTCGCTCGTGCTGTGGGCCGGGTCGGTCGAGACGAGGAGCGTCCGGACGCCGTCGCGGGCGCACTTGACCGCGTAGGCGCTGGACATCGTCGTCTTGCCCACGCCGCCTTTGCCGCCGAAGAAGACGAATTTGCGCATGTTAGAAGTGGTACTGGTGACCTTTGCGTTCGAGGAGCGACCCGCGGTCCCACATCCGCCGCTCCCACGCCTCGAACTCGTCTTCGAGGTACGGGAGCAGTTCGGCGGTGTAGTACGAGATGGGCGAGGGGATGCCGAACGCGTCGGGGAAGCACGCGAGCATGAACGCGTCCTCGTCGTCCTCGGCCTGTTTTTCAATCTTCTCGTAGGCGGGATGCGAAATCAGCCCGTGGTAGAGGCCGCGGAGCCACTCTTCGACGAGTTCGCGAAAGGATTCGATGCGCGCGGCGAGCGTCATCAGTTTACACACTCACCCGCTTTCGGACAAAAGGGTATCGTTCACGAACGTCCACGCTGGTTACCTGCGATTTCATATGTGCGGCCCCGGTAGGCCCGCCCATGAACGCGGGGGAGACGATTCCGGTGACGGTGCTCGGCGGGAGCCTCGGGGCGGGCAAGACGACGCTTCTCAACCACCTGTTGACACACGCCGGCGACCGAGACATCGCCGTGCTCGTCAACGACATGGGTTCCGTGAACGTCGACGCCGAACTCGTCGCCGAGGAGTCCGACCTCGCGGTCGGCGACGGCGTCGCCGAACTCTCGAACGGCTGTATCTGCTGCGAGCTACAGGACGACCTCGAAACCGCGGTCGTCCGCCTCGCGCGCGAGCGGTCGTTCGACCACCTCGTCGTCGAGGCCTCGGGCGTCTCGGAGCCCGGCCCTGTCGCCCGGCTGTTCGTCACCTCGCGGGCGGCCGCCCGCTACGACGTGGCCGGCCTCGCCACGGTCGTCGACGCCAGACTCTTCGCGGACACCTTCGGCGACGGCGACCCAGACCGGACCGTCGCCGAGGAGGGAGACGGCTCGGTGCGCCCCCTCTCGGACCTCCTCGTCGAGCAGGTCGAGAGCGCCGACCTCGTCGTCCTCAACAAGCGCGACCTCGTCTCCGACGCGGAACTCGCGGCGGTCCGCGACGCGGTCGAGGCGCTCCGTCCCGGCGCGACCGTGGTGGAGACGACCCGCGGCGACGTGGACGTGGACCTGCTCCTCTCTGACCTCCACGACCCCGACGCGCCCGTGGGCTGGCGGACGGCGTTGCAGAGTGCTACGGGAGGAGACGAGAGCGACCGAGACGGCCACGGCGGCCACGGCGACCACAGCGACCACGACCACGGCGGCTACGGCGACCACGACCACGACGACACCCTACACGCGGAAGCGACCTACGGCGTCACCTCGTTCGTCTACCGCCGGCGGGCACCGCTCGACCCCGACGGTGCGGCCGCGGTCCTCGGGAACCTCCCGGAGTCAGTCGTCCGCGCCAAGGGCTCGCTGTGGGTCGCCGGGGCCGAGAACGTACACTTCACCTACAGTCAGGCCGGCCCGTCGGCGTACGTCGCCGCCGCCGGCCCGTGGGTCGCCTCGCGCCCCGAGTTCGAACAGGACACCTACCGCCGCAACCACCCCGAACTCGACTGGCACGACGACCACGGCGACAGGCGGACCGAGCTGGTGTTCATCGGCCGTGAGATAGACGAAGACGCGCTCGCGGCCGCGCTCGACGCCCACCTGCTCGACCCCGGCGCGTCCGCGGACGCCGGCGACTTCCCGACCGACCCCGGCGAGGAAGTCGCGCTCGCGGAGCCGACCCGGGAGCGCGAGTCGGTGCCGACCACGGGCGCGGCCTCGGAGGGCGGGCGATGAGCGGCGAAGCCGAAGGGGCCGGGAGCGACGACGAGGGGCGCGGGGCCGACGAGATAGAGTGGGGCGAGGGCGACCCGCGGGTGCTGTTCGTCATGAACCTCGTTCTCTCGACGGCGTTCGCGGCGGTCGTCGTCTACGGCCTGTCGTACCTCGACCTCGCGGCCTTCTCGGCGGTCAACGTCGCCTCCGCGGCGCTCGTGCTCACGGCGGTTACGTACCTCGTGACGAACTGAAACCGCGGGATGCGCCGCCGACCCATTCTACGCGTGAACTACCCGCAGGGCACCGCTGGCGGCCGATAGCCGCATTTATGTCCTTCGGGAAACCGCCTTCTCAGTAAGATGCCCATCGAAGACCGAGACGATGCGTACCTCATCACGCACGCGCTGGCGAAGGACACGCTCTCGCGCCTCCGGGACGTGGAGACGACGCAGGTCGCCTTCCGGAAAGGCCTCGTCAAACTCGGCCGCATCTGTGGCTACGAGATAATCGACGGCGCGATGGAGACCGAGTACGTCACCATCCAGACCCCGCTGGCTGAGACGACCGGCGAGCGCGTGAAGGGGCTCGACAACGTCGTCATCATCAACGTGCTCCGCGCCGCGACGCCGTTCGTGGAGGGACTGCTCAAGGCGTTCCCGCGGGCGAAGCAGGGCGTCATCTCCGCCGGCCGCGACGAGGAGGCGGGGATGGACGACGACGGCGGCTTCCCCATCACCATCGACTACGTGAAGCTCCCCGAAATCACGGAGAAAGACACGGTCATCGTGGCCGACCCGATGCTCGCGACCGGTTCGACGATGTGCTCGGTCCTCGACCACATCCTCGAGAACGCGGGCGTCGACCCCGAGAAGCTGTTCGTCCTCTCGGCCGTCTCCGCGCCCGACGGCCTGCTCCGCGTCGACAGCGAGTTCCCCGAGGTCGACCTGCTGACGGTCTCCATCGACGACTACCTCGACGACGACGGCTACATCGTCCCCGGTCTGGGCGACGCCGGCGACCGCGCGTTCCGCACGACGTAACTCGGTCACCTCGCACCGCGGCTCGCGGGCGGGACGCCCCGGCCGCCGGCCCCGATTCGGGTAACGACTAAGTTACCGCCCGCGCACCTCCGACGCATGGACGAACCTCGCGCCACCGGAGGAACCCGACGATGAGCGACCCGTGCGACGGCTGCGGGCGGGCGGTCGAAGACGCCCTCGCCCGCGCGGTCCAGTTGCAGGTCGACGGCTCGACCGTGGACGACCAGCGACTCTGTCCGACCTGCTTCGCCGACTGGATAACCCGGTACGAAGAACAGATGTCGCCCAAGCAGTCGTCGGACGACTCGACGGACTCCGAGATAATCGTCGACTGACGGCTGCGGGCGCGAGCGCACTCCCCTGAACGCCGTCCGAACCCCCTCTTTTCGGGTCGAAAGTCGCCCGCCGGCGGCCGACTGTCGTTCGAGTCGAACGTCCCGAACCGCACCCCCGTAGACTACTGTGAGAGACGTTTGCACGGGGTGCGTCGGGGTCGGCACCCAACTCGCCGAACCCCTTCGTTTCGGGTCGAAGTCCGCCGCGAACTCCGGAGTCGGACGGAACAGAGAAACGAGAAACCGACAGCGGTGGGCACGCGGGTCGAAGTGAAATCAGAACCGCGGAGGATTGTATTTCTCCCCAGAAGGGCGAGTTCAGGTATGTGTATCGTTGGCGAATTAATATTCTAACATTGATAAGAATTTACCACAATTAGTGTGTAAATAGAGATATGTTGGCCGTTGACATGAACAGTCATAAATACGTATCGTGACGAATAGTGATGTATGACTCGGAAGCTTGACCGCCGACAGTTTATCGCTGCGACAGGTGCCGTCGGTCTGGCCGGCCTCGCCGGCTGTTCCGGTGGCGGCGGCGAAGAGACGACGACGACGACCGAATCCGGTGGCGAAGATACCACCACCGCCGAGGAGACGACGACCGAATCCGGCGGTAACGGCGGCACCGAGAGCCGACTCTCGTGGCACGCCGGCGGGACGGGCGGCACGTACTACCCCCTCTCGAACGAGTTCAAGTCCGTTATCGAGGGACAGACCGACTTCACGATTCAGGTGCAGTCCACCGGCGCGTCCGTCGAGAACGTCGGCAGCCTCGCCCGCGGCGACGCGGACTTCGCGCTGATTCAGAACGACGTCGCCTACTTCGCCCGCAACGGCGAGGGCATCGAGGCGTTCCAGGGCAGCCCCGTCGAGAACCTCCGCGGCGTCGCCACGCTCTACCCCGAGACGATTCACGTCGTCACGCTCGCCGACACGGGCATCGAGACGCCGTCCGACCTCTCCGGTGCGACCATCAACACCGGCGACCTCGGCTCCGGGACGCAGGTCAACGCGACCCAGATTCTCGAAGCCCTCGGCATCTCGGACTACAGCGAGCAGAACACCGGCTTCTCGCAGGCCTCCGACCAGCTGAAGAACGGCGACATCGACGCCGCGTTCGTCGTCGGCGGCTGGCCGGTCGGCGCTATCGAGGAACTCGCCGCGACCGAGGACGTGCGCATCGTTCCCATCGAGGGCGAGGACCGCACGGCCGTCAAGGACGCCGCGCCGTTCTACGCCGACGACGAGGTCCCGTCGGGCACCTACGGACTGGAGAACCCCGCCCCGACCGTCTCGGTGCAGGCGATGATCGCGACCAACGCCGAACAGCCCGAATCGACCGTCGAATCGGTCACCAGCGCCATCTTCGAGAACGTCGACGAACTCACCATCAAGACGGACTTCATCTCCAAGGAGAGCGCGCAGGACGGCATGTCCATCGAGCTCCACCCCGGCGCGCAGGCCTACTTCGGCTGAGCCCGGGCGCTTCGCTTCGCTTTCGAACAGCGGTTTCCTACCCATCTTTCGATGCTTGATTCGACTCCCACACGTCTCCTCGTCGTAGTCGCGGTGCTGGCGGTCGCCGTCGGCGGGAGCGCCGCCGTTCCGGCCGGACAGGTGCTCGTCGTCGAAGACGCCGAAACCGGCGAGCGACTACAGACGATGCCGGTCGAAGAGAACACGACCGTCGCGCTCGAATACACCCACAGCGTCGAGAAGACGCGCGTCCTCGACGCCTACGCGGTTCAGGACGGCGAACTCGTCATGACCAAGATGGAGTTCAAGTCCTACGGCGCGGGGCTGCCCGCTCGGGCGAACGTGACGACCGAAAACGGCTCGTTTGTCTTCGACCCCGAGGGAAGCTACGAGGATCTGTACGTCAAGCCCGGCCGTATCGCCGGCCACAAGCTACACGTCGGTGACCGGACCTACGACCTCGTGGCGCTCTCCGACGCGCGCTCGGTCCGCCTGTACGTCACGCACCGCTCCGTCCTCGACGCCGCCCTCCACTGACTAACGATGAACCGAACACACGACGAGGGTCGACCCGACGGCCCCGACGACGAAGACGCCTCCCGGTCCGTCCCGGAGACCGACGCGGCACCGGTCGACTCGCCGATTCGAACCGACGGCGGCGAGTCGCCCGCAGACGACGACCGCGAGGCAGCGAGTACCGACGAAGAACTATCCGAAGAAGAGGCACAGGAGATGCTGGAGGGCATCGACCGGAAGCGGACGCTCTCGGGGTGGGCGGCGATTCTCACGTCGCTCGTCGCCATCTCCTTTTCCGTCTTCCAGTCGTGGCTGGCCGCCCGCGGCTTCGAGTTCGCCGCGACGATACCGCTCGTCGGCGAGGTGTCGCTCGGTTCGCTCCAACTCCTGCAGGTGAACTCGATTCACGTCGCCTTCGCGCTCGTGCTGGCGTTCGTCCTCTTCCCGGCGACGACCGGCCACGGTCGGTTCGCCGCGGCACTCAGTCGCGTCGTTCCGACCCTCGCGTCGAACCTCGGTGAGGACCACCCGGTCACCCGCGGTGCCGCGGGAATCCGCCGGTTCGTCCGATGGCTCGCGATCGACCCGGAGCGCGAGCGCGTGACACCGCTCGACCTGCTGTTTATCGTGCTCGCCGTCGCCACGGCGGCCTACATGGTGTTCGAGTGGTCCGAGATTCAGCGGCTCCGCGTGTTCGGCCTCGAAGCCGGCCGGACGGTCGCCGAGTACCTCGGCGCGCCGTTCGTCTCGGTGTCCGAGACGCTCGGTCCGCTCGGCTTCCTCGCCGACGCGGTCGTCGCGGCCATCGGCGTCCTCCCCTTCACGGACGTGTCCTACCCGTTCTTCCTCGGCGCGGTCGGCGTCCTCCTCGTCCTGGAGGCGACCCGCCGCTCGCTCGGGTTCTACCTGATGGTCATCGTCGCCTCGTTCATCGTCTACGCGAGGTTCGGCTACCTCATCTCGCCGTCGATGCCGCTGGTCGGCGTCCTCTCCATCCCCGAAGGGTCGTGGGCGAACATCATCCAGAACCTCTGGTACAACACCGAAAACGGCGTCTTCGGCATCCCGGTCACCGTCTCCGTGCAGTTCATCTACATCTTCATCCTGTTCGGGGCGTTCCTGGAGATGTCGGGGGCCGGCCAGTGGTTCATCGACCTCGCGTACGCCGCGACCGGGACCCGCAAGGGCGGCCCGGCGAAGGCGTCCATCCTCGCGTCCGGATTCATGGGGACCATTTCGGGCTCTTCCATCGCCAACACGGTGACGACCGGCGCGTTCACCATCCCGCTGATGAAGCGCTCCGGCTACCGCTCTGAGTTCGCCGGGGCCGTCGAGGCCTCCGCCTCCTCCGGCGGGCAGATTCTCCCGCCGGTGATGGGCGCGGCGGCGTTCCTCATGATCGAGTTCATCGGCGTCCCCTTCTCCGATATCATCATCGCGGCGGCCATCCCCGCCGTGGTGTTCTTCTTCGGCGTGTGGGTGATGGTCCACCTCGAAGCGACGCGGGCCGGCATCGGCGGCCTCGACCGCTCCGAGGTCGTCGACCTCGGGAAGCACCTCGTCAGCGGGTGGTTCTACCTCATCCCGCTCGTGTTGCTCATGTACTACCTGCTGGTCGAGCGCCTGACGGTCGCGCGCTCGGCGTGGTTCACGCTCATCGCCATCATGGCGCTCCTGTCCGTCGTCGCGGCGTACAGCGAGCGGACCCGTGTGCCCCTCTTGGGCGCTATCGCGGCGGCGTTCGTCGCGCAACTCGGTTCCTACGTCACTACCGGCGTCGGCGTCATCGACGCGGTCACGGGTGGAAGCGGTGAACCGCTCGGCGCGACCGCGGCGCTCTTCGCCGCCGCGGGCGACCTCGGCGTCATCGCCATCTTCGTCAGCCTCGTCGTGATGCTCGTCCGACCGGCGCTCGACTCGCCGCTGTTGGAGTTCGACGACGCGGTCGACGAAGCGGCCGACAACATCGCCAACGCCGTCTCGCGGCCGTCGCTGTCCGACCTGAACGTCTTCCGCTACGTGACGTTCATCGGGAAGTCGATGGACTCCGGCGCGCGCACCTCGACCGAGGTCGTCGTCGCCGTCGCCGCCGCGGGAATCATCCCCGGTGTCGTCAGTGCGACCGGCCTCGGCCCGAACCTGACCGCGCTCATCAAGGCGGTCGCCGGCGGCTCTATCGTCCTCTTGCTGCTTTTCACCGCCATCGCCTCCATCATCCTCGGGATGGGGATGCCGACGACGGTGACGTACATCATCCTCGTCTCGCTGCTCGGGCCGGCTATCGCGCAGTCCTCCGACATCCCGCTGCTCGCGGCCCACCTGTTCATCCTCTACTTCGGGGTGATAGCGGACATCACACCGCCGGTGGCGGTCGCGGCGTACGCCGCCTCCGGCATTGCCCGGTCTAATCCGTTCCGGACCGGGACGAAGGCGTTCTCGCTGTCGCTCAACAAGGCCATCGTGCCGTTCGCGTTCGCCCTGACGCCCGGCATCCTGCTCCTCCGCGGACAGGGCGAGGCCGCGGCGGTCATCACGTTCGCCGACGTGGCCGAAATCGGCTACTTCGTTCCCGAGGTGGTCATCCCGGTCGCGGGCGTCTTCGTCGGCGTCATCGGACTCGGTGCGACCGTCATCGGTTACCTCTACAGCCGCGTGTCGCAGACCGAACGGGCCCTGTTCGCCCTCTCGGCGTTCCTGCTCATGGCCCCGATGCTCCTGTTGAACGCCGCGTTCGACCTCGGGAGCTTCCTCGGGCTCGTCGGGAACGTCCCCGACACGGTCGCCGTCGACCTCGCCATGCGCGCGGTCGGTGGGGCGCTGTTCGGCGCGCTCGCCATCAAGAACCGCCGCGAGACGCGCGAGAAAGCCGCACCGACGCCGCCGGAACAGGTGGAACCGACCGACTGAACCGAAAAGAATCCCGCGGCCGCGCTACTCGATGTCCGCGCGGCCGCTGGTCGCGCTTCTGATGCGGTCGCGGAGGTCCGCCCCGTCCTCGACGGGAACGCGGACTTCGAACGACACGTCGGCCTCGTAGGCGGCTTCGAACTCGACGCCCGCGCTTTCTAACAGCCCGCGAACGCTCCCCGAGTCGTCGTACTCGACGGTCGCAGTGAATCGTTCGTGGGGAATCTCCTCGACGACGCCCGCCGCGTCGAGCGCCTCCTTGACGGCTCGGGAGTACGCGCGGGCGAGGCCGCCGACGCCGAGGTTGGTGCCGCCGTAGTAGCGCGTCACGACGGCGGCGACGTTGCGCACGTCCTGCTGGACGAGGACGTTGAGCGCCGGTTTTCCCGACGAGCCGCTCGGCTCGCCGTCGTCGCTCTGGTACTCGCGGAGCATGACGTTCCCCCCGCCGGGAACCGACGACGAGGCCGCCCCGGCGGGCACCCGGTAGGCGGGGACGTTGTGGGTGGCGTCGGGGTGGCGCTCCTCGATTTCGGCGACGAACGCCTCCGCCTCCTCGACCGTCTCCGCGGGGGAGACGTAGCCGATGAACTCCGAGCCGTTGACCTCGAAGCGGGCGTCGGCCCGGCCGGCGACGGTTCGATAGGCGTCGGTCATGCCACCGAGTTGGCGTCGCGGCGTGGAAAAGCGTTCGCACCGGGGCGTCGTCGGCCCGGCGCGGGAGAAACCGAGCAGGGCGAGGCGGAGCGGGCGAGCGCGGAGCCGCGCTACTGCTACTGTCCGCAGGCGTCCGCGTACGACGTACACCCGTTTTGGATGCAGACGCCGCAGAGGTGGCGCGTCTCGGAAATCGGCTCACCACAGCACATGCAACTGCGCATGGACACCATGCGAACGGCTACCACGTGAAGTTACAAGAATCTTATTGCTACGTTGACAGAATATTCGCGGAGCCGACGGGCGGGCTCAGGCGATGATGATGCGGCGGACGAATTCGAGGTTCGACAGGTCGTTGAGCAGGTCGCCGGGAATCGGCTCGTCGGTGATGATGTAGAGCTTCGGGTCGTCGGTGAACTCGGGGTCCTCGCTTATCGTCTGGCGAATCGAGATGCCCGCGTCGGCGAGCTTCGAGGTGACGGTGGCGACGATGCCGGGCTCGTCGGCGTCGGCAACCTCGACGGTGAGCACGGAGAGGTTGAGCACCGGCGCGAGGTCCATCAGACTCGGAATCGACGAGATGTTCTGGAAGATTCGTCGAAGCTCCTCGTCGGCGAGGATGGCGTCGGTGGTCGAGTCGACGACGCGCCTGTCCACGTCGGCCTCGCGGGCGATGCCGGTGTTCGGTATCTCGATGCCGCCCGAGACGACCCGTCCCTGGTCGTTGACGGAAAAGCCCCGTTCCAAGAGGAGCCGGATGACGGCCTGCTGGCTCGGGCTGCCCTCGAACTTCTCCATAATCTCGTCGAACATTCGTTGGTCGGGGGATTTGCGGGCGGGTGCATTAAGTGGTACGTCGCCGACGGCGGCTGACTGGAGACGTCGCGTGGGCGTCGGGTGGACGACGCCACGGGCAGGCGACCGACGCCGCGGCCGGGGAGTGGGTTTAACCGTCGGCGCGGAGACCCGTCGTGCATGCGCGAGCTACGCACCTGCGACTTCTGTGGGACCGACGCCGTCGGCGTGTTCGAGGTACTGCCGCCGGAGTTGACGCCGGCCGACGACCAGCGCCGCGTCGTCCTCTGCGAACACTGCGAGGAGACGCTGAGCGAGGTCATCGCGCCGCTTCTCTCCCGACTCGGCGTCGACGCTGGCGTCGACGTGCCCGACGACGCACGGGCCGAGACGGGCGCGTCCGCGGCACCGGAGCGGACCGCGAGCGGGTCGGGCGGCGAGGCCGCCTCGGTCGACGTGAACGCGGTCGACCCCGCGCCGACGCCGCCGGAACCGGCGAACCACGACTCGCCGGACGAGGCCGACGACCACGAGGAGTCGGGAGACGACGCGGACGACGACGACGGCGAGGACGAGGCCGAGAGGTCCGACGGTGCCGCCCGGGCGGCCGACGAGACCGCCGACGAACCCGAGCGGCTCGACAGTGACGCCGAGTCGGACGCCGACGATGAGACTGAAACCGGCGGCGACTCGTCCGACCCCGGCGAGGAGCCGCCGAAGTTCCGAAAGGTCATTCGCATCCTCCAGAACCGCGAGTTCCCCGTCGAGCGGGCGGAGGTCGAGGCGCTGGCGTCTGGCGCGTACGACCTCGAGGACGACGAGGTCGCCGACATCTTCGACTACGCGGTCGAACGCGGCCTGCTCGTCGACGACTCGGGGACGCTCCGGCGACCCTGAGAGTCGAGTGCGGGAGGTCGGGGAGAACGGGGCGGACTGGCGACTACAGCTTTCCTTTGGTACTCGGCGTGTCCGAGCGCCGCGGGTCCACGCGGGTCGCGTCGTCGAGCGAGCGCGCGAGCGCCTTGAACAGCGCCTCGACCTCGTGGTGGGCGTTGTCGCCCTCGACGCCCGCGTGGAGCGTGAGGCCGGCGTTCATCGACAGCGACATCGCGAAGTGTTCGGCCATGTGGCTGGTGAACTCGCCGACGTAGGGCTGGGAGAACTCGCCCGAGAACTCGAAGAAGGGGCGGCCCGACACGTCCACGACGACGGAGGCGACGGCCTCGTCGAGCGGGACCTTGCGGTCGGCGTAGCGGACGATGCCGCGCTTGTCGCCGAGCGCCTCGGTGAACGCCTCGCCGAGGACGATGGCCACGTCCTCGACGGTGTGGTGGTCGTCGATGTGGAGGTCGCCGTCGCACTGGACGGTCAGGTCGAACAGGCCGTGTTTGGCGAAGGCCTCCAACATGTGGTCGAAGAATCCGATACCGGTGTCGACGACCGCGTCGCCGTCGCCGTCGATGGACAGCGTCACGTCGATGGTCGTCTCGGACGTCTCGCGGGAGACGGCCGCGCGTCGGTCGGCGTCGCTCATGTCGCGTTCGAAGCGGGCCGCGCATATAGGGATTCTCGTCGTGCGGCGGCGGCCGCAGCCCGCCGCAGCGTCAGACGCACGTCTGACGGACGTTCATAACTTCGGACGCGTACGGTGGGGTATGCAGCGAAAGGGAGCGCTGGTGGTGGGCTACACCATCTGCGTCGGGGGACTCCTGCTCACCGCCCGGTCCGGGGTGGCTGTCGCGCTCGGCGTCGCGCTGGTGACGCTCGCGGTCGGCGCGGCGGTACTCGGCGGAGGCGTCCTGGGTGGGCGATAACCGACCGATGCGGCTGGAATCGAGTCGTCCGGAGGCGAGCGACTGATGCGGCGCGGAGCGACCGCCAGCCCGAAACGCGACGTGGTGACCCTCAGTATGCTCGTTCTCGCCGGGCCGTTCCTCGCGACCTCGCGTCCCGAGACCGCGATTATCGGCGCGCTGTTCGTCGCCGTCGGCGTCTACGGGACCGTCGAGAGCCTCGCCGCGGCCGTTTTCGCGTACCTCGACGCGTAGCGTCTCGGTCAGGTCGTGTCTCGCCGCGTCGGCGACCTACGCCTCCATCGCTTCTTCGAGCGTGAACCGCCCCTCGTAGAGCGCGGTGCCGACGACGGTCGCCGCCGCGCCCGCCTCGCGGAGCGCGCGGACGTCGTCGAGCGAGGCGACGCCGCCGGAGGCGACGACGGGAATATCGACCGCGTCGACGACCGCCGAGGTCGTCTCGAGGTGGACGCCTTCGAGTTGGCCCTCCACGTCCACGTCGGTAAACAGGATGGCCGCCGCGCCGAGTTTCTCGTACCGGGCGGCCGCCTCGGCGGGGTCCAGGCCGGTGCCCTCGGTCCAGCCGGAGACGACGACCTCGCCGTCTTTCGCGTCGAGACTGACCATCACGCCGTCGGGGTAGTCGTCGGCGAGTTCGGCGACGATGTCGGGGTTCTCGACGGCCGCGGTGCCGAGGATGACGCGGTCGACGCCGCGGTCCAGCAGGTCGCGGGCGTCGTCGGCGGTGCGGATGCCGCCGCCGAGTTGGAGCGGCACGTCGACCGCGTCGAGGACGGCGTCGACCGCCGGGGCGTTCTTCCGCTCTCCCTCGAACGCGCCGTCGAGGTCGACGAGGTGGAGCGTCTCCGCGCCGGCGTCGACCCAGCGGCGAGCGGCCTCGACCGGGTCGCCGTAGGTCTTCTCGGTGCCGCGTTCGCCCTGTACGAGCTGGACGACCTCGCCGTCTTGCATGTCGACCGCGGGGACGACTTCGAACTCCGGGAACATACGCCACCGTGGGCGAGCGACGTGCGTAAACGCACCGGATACGGCGACCCGGATGATTGGGCGACTCGAATCGGGCGACGAACGTACCGAGCGAGCCACCAGTTCGGAACGGCTTTGTCGCGCCGGGGTGCACACACACTCAATGAAACTCTTCGGTTCCAGCGGCACCCGCGGCGTGGTGGGTGAGAGCCTCACACCGGAGTTCGTCCTCCGCGTCGCCAAGGCCGCCGGCACGGTCTGGAACGCAGACCGGGTCGCCATCGCACGCGACACCCGAACAACGGGTGAGATGTTCGTCAACGCCGCCGAGTCCGGGCTGGCGAGCGTCGGCGTCGACGTGGACGACCTCGGCGTCGTCCCCACCCCCGCCGCCGTCCGGTACTGCGAGAACCAGGGCGTTCCGGGCGTCGTCATCACGGCCTCGCACAACCCCCCGGAGTTCAACGGCGTCAAACTCGTCGGCGACGACGGCGTCGAACTCGCCGTCGAGGAGTTAGAGCGCATCGAAGACCACATCCTCGCCGAGGAGTTCGACGTGGCCGAGTGGGACGCCGTCGGGAAGACCCGGTGCGTCGAGACGGCGAACGACGACTACCGCGAGGACCTCCTCGCCAGCGTCGACCGCGAGAAAATCGCCGACGCGAACCTCACGGTCGCGCTCGACCCCGGCCACGGCGCCGGGTCGCTCGTCACGCCCGACTTCCTCCGCGAACTCGGCTGTGAGGTCCGCACCGTCAACGCCCAGCCAGACGGCCACTTCCCCGGCCGCCAGTCCGAACCGGTTCCCGAGAACCTCCGCGACCTCGAACGACTCGTTCGTGCGACCGACGCCGACGTGGGAATCGCCCACGACGGAGACGCCGACCGAGCCGTCTTCGTGAACGAGCGCGGCGAGTGCATCTCCGGCGAGGCGTCGCTGGCCGCCCTCGCGGCCGCAGCCCTCCAACCGGGCGACGCGACCGTCTCCGCGGTGAACGTCTCCCAACGGCTCGTCGACGTCTGCGAGGAGGTCGGTGCCGACCTCGAACTCACGCCCATCGGCGCGACGAACCTCATCACCCGCATCCGCGAACTCTGGCGCGAGGGTCGGAACGTCCCCATCGCGGGCGAGGGTAACGGGGGAGTGTTCTACCCCAACTACCGTCTCGTCCGCGACGGCGCGTACATCGCGGCGAAGTTCCTCGAACTCGTCGCCGAGCGCCCGCCGAGCGAACTCGTCGCGCCCTACGAGGACTACTACAACGTCCGCATCAACCTCGAATACGACGAGGAATCCGAGTTGACGGCGATGCTCAACGCCGCCGCAAACTACGCGGAATCCGCCGACGCGACGCCGAACACGACCGACGGCTACCGCCTCGACTACGGCGACGCGTGGGTGCTCGTCCGCCCCTCGGGGACCGAGCCGAAAGTCCGCGTCTACGCCGAGGGGCGCTCCGAGGAGCGCGCGACCGAACTCGCCGAGGACGCCGCCGACGCGCTTCGAAGCGCGGTCACGACGCTGTAACTCGGCGACAGCACCGGGGAGAAAGAATCACTTTTCGCGCGCCACTCACAGGCTAATCGCCGCGAACAGGAGCGCCAGCGCGCCGAACACCAATAGCATGAAGCCGCGTTCGAGGCCGTCGCCGTCGAGTTCGTCGTCCGGCGGGTCCTCGCGGGTCGGGTCGAGGACGAACTCCGGGTCGTCCGAGCGGGCGACCCGACGGGCGGCCGCGGCGCTCTTGAGCAGCCGGCCGCCGAGGGCGAAACAGCCCAGCCCCACGACGATGGCGACCACGGAGATCGGATTGACGCTCAGCATCGGCCGACGCCCGCGGTCATCGGTCGGTCGACCCGTCGGTCGCGATGGTCGACAAAGCGGCCGTCCCCGTCATCGGTCGGCTCGCATCGGTCACTCGTCGTCGTAGACCGCGTCGGGGTCGAAGACGCGCTCGCCGACGTTCTCGCCCTCGACGGTGCGGTAGAAACACGACCGGTGACCGGTGTGGCACGCGCCGACGTTCTGGTCGACGAGATACAACAGGGTGTCCGCATCGCAGTCGACGCGAACCTCCCGAATCTCCTGTGTGTGGCCGCTGGACGCACCCTTCTCCCAGAGTTCGTCGCGGCTCCGCGAGTAGTAGTGCGCCCGACCCGTCTCGACGGTTCGGTCGAGCGCCTCGGGCGAGACGTACGCCAGCATGAGCACCTCTCCGGAGTCGGCGTCCTGCGCCACGGCGGGGACGAGGCCGTCCTCGCCGAAGTCGACATCGACGGTCATGATTCGGGTCACGCAGTGGCCGGGGTTATCTCTTGTGCGTCGCCGCGCGGAAACTACGCACGACCCGCGCGGGTTCTCAGACGATACCGAGCGCGCCGAGGACGCCGAAGAGGATGTCGCCGTAGACGAACGCGACGACGAGACCGACGAACATGGGGACGAGAAACGGAATGCCCGGCGAAATCCAGACCGACTCGCGGGCCGTCACGAGTTCCAGTCCGCCGCGGAGTTTCTCGGGCGAGGTGCCGTAGGCGGTGCCCTCGATGCTGTCGAGGAACTGGGCCGCGCCCCACGGGTCGTCGAACGACGCGTCCGCGTCGGCTTCGGCGGTGTCGCCTCCAGCGCCGTCGTCCGCGGTATCGCCGTCGACCGCATCCTCGTCGTCGAGGTTGGGCGACGCGCCGCCGTCGGTCGCCGCGCGGTGGACCGCGCCGTCGGTCGGGTCGAACGTCTCGCCGATGCTGTCGGGGTCGCGGAGAGCGTCCGGGTCCGAACGCAGGTCCGCGAGCGTGAGGCCGCGCCAGCGGAGGTACATCCGGAGCGCGTCGAGGTCCAGCCCGTTCCGCGTCACGCCCTCGGGCGACTCGAACAGGCGGCCGTGGGCCGTCGAGAGCGACGGGACACCGACGCGGCGGCCGACGAACGAGATGGGGAACTCGAACTCGCCGTCGGCGAGGTTCCGGGCGGCGAGGAACAGCGGGTAGGCGAGGCCGACGATGACCGTGTTCGTGAGAATCGTCATCGAGAAGACGCCGAGGCGGGTGGCGGCGAGCGGGAACTCCGTTCCGGCGAGGGTGTAACTGGGGAACGTCGGGAGCAGGACGGCGAGCACCATGAGCGCCTTCGCGTCCGCGCCGCCGAAGCCGCCGAGCCGCCAGAACAGGTACGAAAGCGGGACGACGAAACAGACGCTTACGCCGACGCGAATCAGGTACAGCCGGTCGAACACCGTCTCGGGCGGCAGGTGGCCGACGAGTTCCCACGCGAGCAGGACGAGCCCCAGCGCCGCGAGCGGATACCAGACGACGTTGGGGACGCGCCGCGTGCGGACGTCGCGTACCGCGGTCCACGCGAGGACGGGGAGCACCACCAACCGCAGGAGGTCGGGGAGCGTTCCGATACCGAACATACCCGCAGACTGGGGGCAGGGGAGTTAGGTGTTCGGGACGGGTATCAATCCTGAAACCGACCCCGGCGACGCGTCAGAGCAACGCGAGTTCGACGAAGCCGACGAGTCGAATCGAAAGCGAGAACAGCGCCATCGTGGCCGCGGGAACCCACGCCGACTTCGAGCGGCCGAAACCGAGGGCCGCCACGCCGAACGCGAGCGACCACAGGGCGTGTTCGACGCCGCCGGGAACGTCGGCGAAGACGGTTCCGAGCGCGGCCACGGCGAACAGTCCGAAGGCGAACGCGGGAGCGAGTGTCGGGCGCGAGAGGGGTCGAATCGACCGCTCGACCACGCCTCGGTACGTCACGCCGGCGGCGACGCAGCCGCAGACGGTAGCGACGAGGAGAAGCGAGACGACGCCGACCCGCCACGGCTTCGGGAAGACGACGAGCGTGAACGCGGCGTCCCGAAGCACCGAGTGAAAGAACGTCGCGAGCGCGGCCGTCGTAGCGACGGCGCGCGCGGACGAGAGTCCGACCCGCGACGAGGCGAGGTCGAACACCGCCGCGACGAGAATCCCGAACCCGAGGCCGGTGAGTGCCGCGTCTTCGGCGGTCCGAACCGCCGCCGTCGCGACCGACGCCTCCGGATGGTACGTCCAGCCGAGGAGCGCGGCGAGCGAGGCGTCGAATCCGACCGCAAAGAGGACGCTCGCCGCGATGACGGCGAGCGCGGGAGCGAGAGCCGTCGCCGCCGCGTCGCCGAGTCGGGAGCGCTCGGGAGGCCCGAACGAGAGCGAAACGCCGCGATAGCGCGCGTAGACGAGCGTCGGAACCGCGAGGCCGGCGACGTTCGGCGACGCGAGCGTGCCAACTATCGGGACGCCGCGGAGCCTGAGCGCGACCCAGTAGCTGGCCGCGCTCGCCACCGTGAGACAGGCGAGAAAGAGCCCGAGTCGACCGAGTTCGGTCGCTTCGCTCGGGAGCGAATCGTCGGGGCGGAGTTCGCGGACGACGGCCGTGACTCTCGACACGGGTGGAGCGACCGGTCGGCGGGACAAATCGCTGTCGGCCTCTCGGCTCGGACGGGGGCGGAAACGGCGTACCCGTCAGTCACGGGTGCGACGCGTCGAAAGAAATGTTCGGGATAGCGCCTTAGATGACGCGGTTCTGCAGGTAGTCGAGGTGCTTCGCGTTGTAGACGATCTTGACCTCGTCCTCGACCGGCGAACCGATGCAGGTGAGACGGACGTTCTTGTCGTTGACTTCCTCGTCGGAGAGGATCTGCTGCATGTCCATCTCGATTTCGCCCTCCTTCAGGATGGACGCACAGTTCGCACAGGCACCTGCGCGGCAGCTGAAGGGCCAGTCGTAGCCCTGGGCCTCGGCGGCTTCCAGGATGTACTCGCCCTGGTTGACTTCCATCTCACCGTAGTCTTCGGCGTCGAGACCGGCGTCAGCGGCCTGCTCGAAGAGGTCGTCGTCGTCGAGGTCCC
Organism: Haloferax sp. Atlit-10N; assembly: GCF_003586325.1. Classification (NCBI taxonomy): domain Archaea; kingdom Methanobacteriati; phylum Methanobacteriota; class Halobacteria; order Halobacteriales; family Haloferacaceae; genus Haloferax; species Haloferax sp. Atlit-10N. The sequence goes on along the minus strand of NZ_PSYX01000004.1, from coordinate 258,182 downwards.
AGCCGTTGTCGTCGAGAACTTCGTAGTTGAGGTAGGTTACCGTGGGCATCGACAGAGGATTCGAAGGCCACCCCATTAGACTTTGCTGTTCCGTGCGCCGAATTCGACCCGCGCCGCGGCGGCGGCCGCCCGTTTGTTACATTGTTGACCGTGATAGTCCCGGGTTGACAGACGCGGCGATTGAACGCTTCAGATAACGCCAGCGGAGAACAGCGCGTACGACGCGAGGGCCGAAAGCGAGGGCGTGAGCATCCAGAAGAAGATGACCCGCCCGGTCGTGCCGGGGTCGAACAGGTCCTGCGCGGAGAGTTCGTCGGGGGCTTCCTCGCCCATCTTCGGCACCTCGTCCTCGCGCTCGACGGTGAGGGCGTTGACCGATACCTGCGGGGCCTCGCCGCCGCTCAGGGCCTCGCCGAGAGTGACAGTTCGGGTCGCCCGTCCCCAGCCGAGGCCGACGATGCACATCGTCGCGCTCACGGCGAGGCTGGCGGGGATACCGATGGCCGACAGGAAGGAGATGAGCGACGCGCTCACCGTCTCGACGATGAGCGCCGCGAGGATGGGCAACTGCGTGAGGTCGTTGCCGACGGTGTCGAGCGTCCGACGGGCGATGGTGAACGCGCCGAGACCGATGGCGCCGCCGGCGATGAGGATGCCCGTGTTCATCTCGACCGCGCCGTTGCCGACGAGCGGGGCGACCGCGTTGGCGACGTTCGACGCGCCCGCGGAGAACGCCATGTAACAGGCGACGACGACGACGAGGACGGTGCTCCCGAACTCGCGGTACGTCGTGTTCGGCCCGAGTCGCGGTCGCGGAACGCCGCCGTCGCGGTCGAGTCTGACGAGGGCACCGGGGCTCTGGTCGAGTTTGAGCCACGCGTCGAGATACGGGTAGATGTACCGACCGATGACCGCGCAGATCCAGAAGGCGATGACGGGCGCGACGATCCACCACGAGATGATTTCGAGCATCACGCCGGAGTCGAGCGACCCGTTGGCGAGGCCGAGACCCGCGATGGCCCCGACCGCCGTCATCGACGTGGAGGCGGGGACGCCGAAGGTGTTAGAGACCAACAGCGCGAGGCCGACGAAAAAGAGGACGGCGACGCTCGCCGCGAGGGTGAACTCGCTTTGCGGGACGATTTCGCCGCCCATCTTGGCGACGACCTCCCTCCCGAGCGTCCACCCGCCGAGGAGCGCGAACCCCGTCATCAGGGCCGCTGCGGCGAGTTTCCCGAGCACACCGCTCCCGACCGCGGGACCGAAGGCGACCCCCGTGGACGAGCCGCCGATGTTGAACCCGACGAACACTGCCACCAGGAGACCGACGAAGAGGAGTGCTTCTACCACGGAGCTACCTACTGGCGCGGGAATAAAAGGAACGGCGGTCGGTGGCCGGCCAGTCCGCCGACGCGGCGGCCGGGAACGACTCGTCCGAGGCGAGCGCGCTCAGTTCAGTTCGACGCGGCGCGAATGGCCTGGTCGAGGTCGTCGATGATGTCGTCGACGTCCTCGATGCCGACCGACAGGCGGACCATGTCGGGCGTGACGCCCGCGGCGGCCTGTTCGTCTTCCGTGAGCTGCTGGTGCGTCGTGGACGACGGGTGGATGACGAGCGTCTTCGCGTCGCCGACGTTGGCGAGGAGCGACGCGAGTTCGACGTTGTTGACGGTGCCCTTGGCGGCCTCGTAGCCGTCGGTGAGGCCGAAGGTAATCATGCCGCCGTAGCCGCCTTCCAGGTACTTCGAGGCCTCCTCGTGGCTCTCGTGGGATTCGAGGCCGGGGTAGTTCACCCACGACACCTTCTCGTGGTCGTCGAGGAACTCCGCGACGGCCTGCGCGTTCTCGCAGTGCGCGCGCATCCGAAGCGGGAGCGATTCGAGCTTTTCGAGCGTCTGCCACGCGTCGAACGGCGACTGGGCGTTGCCGAGGTCGCGCAGGCCGCGGGCGATGCCGGCGTAGGTGAAGCCGGCGGGACCGAACGTCTCGTCGAAGTTGACGCCGTGGTACGCCGGGTTCGGCTTCGCGATTTCGGGGTAGTCGTCGGCGTACTCGTCCCACGGGAAGGTGCCGCCGTCGATGAGGATGCCGCCGATGGTCGTGCCGGCCCCGTGAATCCACTTCGTCGTGGACTGCCAGACGAGGTCCGCGCCGTGCTCGATGGGGTTACAGAGGTACGGCGTGGCGAACGTGTTGTCCACGAACAGCGGCGTCCCGTGGTCGTGGGCGACCTCGGCGATGGCCTCGATGTCCGGCGTCACGAGCGCCGGGTTGCCGATGGTTTCGAGGTGGACGAACGCGGTGTCGTCGTCGATGGCTTCCTCGTAGGCGTCAACGTCGAGCGTGTCCACGAACCGGGTCGTGACGCCGCGGCGCTCGACGGTGTGGGTGAGGTAGGTGTAGGTCCCGCCGTACAGCGACGACGCGGAGACGATGTTGTCGCCGGCCGAGGCGAGCAGGAAGGTAGCGAGGTCGAACGCGGCCATCCCGGACGAGGTCGCGACCGCGCCCACGCCGCCTTCGAGCGACGCGAGGCGCTCCTGCAGCATCCCGACGGTGGGGTTCATCAGCCGCGAGTAGATGTGCCCCGGTTTTTCGAGGGCGAACTGCGCGGCGGCGTCGGCGGCGTCTTCGAAGACGTACGAGGTGGTCTGGTACAGCGGCGGGGCGCGCGCGCCCGTCGCGGAATCGGGACTCTGTCCGGCGTGGAGGCTCCGAGTGTGGAAGCCCGGGCTGTCGTCGTCGCTCATACCCGAACGTCGAATCGAACGGGGGTAAAGCGGGGTGTCGGTCGCAATTCCCGCCGGCTTCTGCGACGTGGGACCGACGCGAAAGAGGAAAACCGCCGGGGAGAAGCAGGAACGACGGAGAGACCGTCAGCGCGAGAACAGCGAGGAGTGGACCGGTGCGAAGTCCTCCTCCTCGTCGGGTTCACCGCCGTCGGTCGCGGTGTCGGTCACGGCGCGGCCCGCGACGCCCTCGTCGACGAAGTCGCCGAGCGGCGGCCCGACCTTCTCTGGTTCGACGAGGAAGGCGTCGTGGCCGTGGTCGGACTCGACGACGTGGTGGGCGACCGGCACGTCGACGCGGCGGAACGCGCCCGCCAGCGACTCCGACTGCTCGGTCGTGAAGTGCCAGTCGCCGGTGAAGGAGACGAGGAGCGACTCGCCCTCGAAGGCGGCGAGGGCAGCCGCGTCGGACTCGTAGCCCTCCGAGAGGTCGAAGTCGTCCATGGCGCGCGTGAGGTACAGGTACGAGTTGGCGTCGAAGCGCTCGGCGAACTTCTCGGCCTGGTAGTCGAGGTAGGACTCGACCTCGCGGTACGGGAAGAACGCGGCCGCGGGGTCCGACGGGAAGGCGTCGCCGCGGTCCCCGCGGCCCGCGGAGCGCCGGCCGAACTTGCGCTCCATCGAGTCCTTCGAGAGGTACATCAGGTGGCCGAGTTGGCGGGCGAGTCCGAGGCCCGCGTCGGGCGTGGCGCTGTCCTCGCCGTAGTAGTCGCCGCCGTTCCAGTTCGGGTCCGAGGTGATGGCGCGGCGAGCGACGGCGTCGATGCCGAGACACTGCGAATCGAGGCGGGCCGCCGAGGCGACGACGGCGAGGCGCTCCACGTCGTCGGGGAACTGCACGGCCCAGTCGAGGGCGTTCATGCCGCCGACGGAGCCGCCGACGACGGCGTGGAGGCGGCCGACGCCGAGGTGGTCGAGCAGGCGGCGCTGGGCGCGGGTCCAGTCGTGGACGGTGACCGGCGGGAAGTCGGTCCCCCACGGCTCGCCGTCGGGTCCCTCGCTCGCCGGGCCGCTCGTGCCGTAACACGACCCCGGGACGTTCACGCAGATGACGTAGTAGTCGTTCGTATCGAGCGCCTTGCCCGGCCCGACGATGTCGCCCCACCACGCGCGGGCCTGCCCGGAGACGCCCGACTCGGTGCCGTGGCCGGCGACGTGCTGGCTCCCGGTGAGACCGTGACAGACGAGGACCGCGTTCTGTCCGTCGAACTCGCCGTAGGCCTCGTAGGCGACCTTCAGGTCGGGCAGTATCTCGCCCGACTCGAACTCGTGTTCGCCGATGTCGACCACGTCGGATTCGACCCGGCGACCGGGCGTGGTTCGCGTGCGGCTCATGGCTCCTCCGGGCCCCCGTCGGCCTGCTGACGCAGGGCGTGTTCGATTGCCTGGTCGAGGTCGGCGATGATGTCGTCGGCGTCCTCGATGCCGACAGACAGTCGAAGCATGTCGGGCGCGACGCCCGCGGCGCGCTGTTCGTCCATCGAGAGTTGGGCGTGCGTGGTCGACGCGGGGTGGATGAGGAGCGTCTTCGCGTCGCCGATGTTGGCGAGGAAGCTCACGAGGTCGACCGACTCGCAGACGGTCTTGGCGGCCCCGTAGGCCGCCTCGTCGTCCGCGCCGTCGAGGCCGAAGGTGACCATGCCGGCGTAGCCGCCCTGCAGGTACTCCGAGGCGAGGTCGTGGGTCTCGTGGTCCTCGAAGCCGGGGTAGGTGACCCACGCGACGCCGTCGCGGTCGCGGAGGAACTCGGCGACCTGCCGGGCGTTCTCGCAGTGGGCGCGCATCCGGAGCGCGAGCGTTTCGACGCCCTGAAGCGTCTGCCAGGCGTCGAACGGCGACTGGCAACTGCCGGTGCTCCTGACGGCGCGCTGGCGGACGGCCTCGGCGAAGGCGCGCTCGCCGAACCGCTCGACGAAATCGACGCCGAAGGCGGGGTTCTCGCCGGAGAGTTCGTCGTAGTCGGCCGCGTCCCACGGGAAGGTGCCGCCGTCGACGACGACCCCGCCGACGGTCGTGCCGGAGCCGTGGAGCCACTTCGTCGTGGACTCCCAGACGATGTCCGCGCCGTGTTCGATGGGCCGACAGAGTGCTGGTGTGGCGAACGTGTTGTCCACGACGAGCGGGACGCGGTTCTCGTGGGCGACCTCGGCGATGGCCTCGAAGTCCGGCGTCTTCAGCGAGGGGTTCGCCACCGTCTCGACGTGGACGAAGGCGGTGTCCTCGTCGATGGCGTCCTCGTAAGCGTCCACGTCGAGCGTCTCGACGGTCCGGGATTCGATACCGCGCCTGACGGCGGTCTTCGAGAAGTACGAGGCCGTGCCGCCGTACATATCCTCCGAGAGGACGACGTTGTCGCCGACCGACGCGAGAACGGTCGTGAGCGCGTCGAGCGCGCCCATCCCGGAGGCGGTGGCAACCGCGTCGACGCCCGATTCGAGGGCGGCGAGGCGGCGTTCGAGGATGCGGGTCGTCGGGTTGGAGATGCGGGAGTAGACGTCGCCGTCGGCTTCGAGGGCGTACAGGTCCGCGGCGTGGTCCGCGTCGTCGAAGACGTACGACGTGGTCTGATAGAGTGGCGGGGCGCGGGCCCCTGTCGCCGGGTCCGGGTCCTGTCCGGCGTGGAGGCCGAGCGTGCGGAAGCCTCGGTTCATGTATGAGGTGCATAATCTTCGACAGAGGAATAACCGTCAGTTACGGCAAGCGTTGCCCGTGGTTAGGGGTGAAAAGCGGCGGCCAGTTCGGAGGGGAGCCCGGGAGAAACGAGACGCCCCGCGCCGGAGAGTAACTTGCATACCTCGGCGGCGCGAGGGAGGATATAACGCATGAAGTGTCTCCGGGCCCACTTCGACGCCGACGAGAACCCGTTCGGGAGCCCGTACGACGTGTTCGCGGTCGACGGCCGACACCCGCGCGGGGAGCTTCGCGACCTACGGCTCCGGCCCGACGGAACCGTGGTCGAACTCTGCGTCCTCGAAGACGCGCCGCCGGACGTCGAGGCGCGGCTGGCCGACCACCCCGATATCGTCGATTTCGACGCGGGCGAGACGGCCGACGGCGGTGTCGTCTGCCACGTTCATCTCGTCCCCGACGACGACGTGCGCCGCCTCCTCGAACTCGTGGACGAACACGACCTGCTTCTCGACACGCCGATTCGGCTCACCCGCGAGGGCGTCGTCGTCAACGTCCTCGGGAGCCACGCGCAGCTCTCGGGCGCGGTCACGTCGCTGCCCGACTCGCTCACCGACGCGTTCTGCGTGGACGGCCTCTCGGACTACGAACCGGTCCGCGGCGGCGTCCGCGCGGACCTCACCGCCCGCCAGCGCGAAGTCCTCGACACCGCCGTCGAGCGCGGCTACTACGACATCCCGCGTCGGGTGTCGGTCGAGGAACTCGCCGGCGAACTCGGCTGCTCGCAGAGCACCGTCTCGGAACACCTCCGGAAGGTCGAATCGCGCGTGATGAATCGACTCGGGTGACGGCCGCCGGCGTCGCGTCGCCGACTTGGTGGACCACCATATAAAGGGCCGGCCGGCATCGGCAGTAGCGCCATCCCGGTTCCGACCGTAGCTTCATCCATGTCAGAAGCGACGCAAGGCGGTCGAGAACGACCGCCGAGTCCCCCGTCGAAGCCCGTGGTCCACCACACCCTTCGGTACGCAGACGACCCGCTCGCGTTCGTCACCGGGGTCGCCCGCGAGTACGGTCCGGTCGCCGAGTACGACATCGGCGGCATCTCGTTTTACCAGCTGAGCGACCCCGAACTCGTCGAGCACGTCCTCGTACAGGAGAACCAGCGGTATATCAAAGGCGAGCTGTTTCAGGAATCGCTCGGGACGGTCCTCGGTGACGGCCTGCTCACGAGCGAAGGCGAGTTCTGGCGACAGCAGCGCCACCTGATGCAGCCTGCGTTCCTCCCGCAGATGCTCCGGCGCTACAGCGAGGTGATGGTCGACTACACGGAGCGCATGCTGTCGTCGTGGGAAGACGGCGAGACGCGCGACATCCACGAGGACATGATGAGCCTCACCGTCGAAATCGCCGCGAAGACGCTGTTCGACGTGGACATCCGCGAGGAGGAGTCCGCCGTCGGCGACGCCCTCGAAACCGTCATGGACTACTCGTCGACCTCGCTGAAGCGCCCGGTGGACGTGCCCCGGTGGGTCCCCACCCCGCGCAACCGTCGGTATCAGCAGGCGCTGAACGACCTCACCGAGGTCGTCGGCCGAATCGTGACCGAGCACCGCGACGACGACCCCGACCCCGAGGCCAACGACGTCGTCTCGCTCCTGTTGACGTTCCGCGACGACGACGGCGAACCCCTGCCGGACGAGCAGATACGCGACGAACTCGTGACCATCCTCCTCGCCGGCCACGAGACGACCGCGCTGGCGCTCACCTACACGCTCCACCTCCTCGGGACGAACCCCGAGCAGGCGGCGACGCTCCGCGAGGAACTCGACACTGTCCTCGACGGCGAGCGCCCCGGCTTCGGCGACCTCGACGACCTGACCTACACCGAGCAGGTCGTCAAGGAGGGGATGCGGGTCTATCCGCCGGTGTGGGAACTCATCCGCGAGGCCGCCGAACTCGACACAGTCGGCGGCTATCGCGTCGAACCCGGCCAGACCGTCTCGGTCCAGCAGTGGGTGCTCCACCGCGACCCGCGGTTCTACGACGACCCCCTCGACTTCCGGCCGAGTCGGTGGACGAAGGCGTTCGAACGCGACCTCCCGAAGTACGCCTACTTCCCGTTCGGCGGCGGCCCGCGGCGGTGTATCGGCGACCGCTTCGCCATGCTGGAAGCGCGTCTCGCACTGGCGACGATTACCCGGTCGTGGACGGTCGACCCGACCCACGACCTGTCGTTCGACCCCTCGATTACGCTCCGACCCGAGGGGTCGGTCGAGATGGTCGTGAACCGCAGGTGAGCGGTCGGCGGGAGTCGAGTCGTCGGCGCACAGTCTCATCCCCGGCTTCGCCCGCCGTCGTCGCCAACACGCTTATTCCCCGAGACCGAAGACCGGTTTCATGGCCGGAGACTTCCTCCTCGTCGCCGCCGTCTTTCTCGCAGTCGGCCTCCCGGCGGCGGCGTTCCCCTCCCGCGTGTCGAAACTCGGCGAGCGGGTCGACGCCATCGGGAGCAAGACTTCCAACGACGAGGTCGAACCCGCCGAGTGGAACGTGACGCTCACGCGGTTCGTCGGCGTCTTCACGTCCGCGCTCGGAGTCGCCTACCTGTTCGCGTGACGCGGCGCGGTTCGGGCGGGAGTCGTCGCGGCCGGACCGTCGCCGTTCGCCGCCACCCCGGAGCGTTTACCCGCCGTCCGGCCGACACCCGAACCAATGAGCGACGCCGACGTCAACGCTGAGTCGAACCCGTACCTCCGCGACCCGCCGACCGAGTTCGAACCCGCCGAGTCGCTCTCGCGCGAAGCGGCCGAAGAACAGGCCGCGCTCCTCCGCGAAGCCGTCCGCGAACACGACCACCGGTACTACGTCGAGGCCGACCCGCTCGTCTCCGACGCGGCCTACGACGCGCTGTTCTCCCGACTCGTCGCGCTCGAAGGCGCGTTCGACCTCGACACGACCAACAGCCCGACGGACCGCGTCGGCGGCGAGCCAATCGACGCGCTGGAGACGGTCGAACACGTCGCGCCCATGCTCTCTATCGACCAGAGCACCGACGCCGACGACCTCCGGGAGTTCGACGAGCGCGTCCGCCGCGAGGTCGGTGAGGTCGACTACGTCTGCGAACCCAAGTTCGACGGCCTCTCGGTCGAAGTCGTCTACGAGGGCGGCGAGTTCGTCCGCGCGGCCACTCGCGGCGACGGCCGACACGGCGACGACGTGAGCGCGCAGGTGAAGACGATTCCGACCGTTCCCCTCTCGCTCCGGGGAGACCACCCGGGCCGACTCGCCGTCCGCGGCGAGATTTACATGCCGAAGTCCGACTTCAGCGACCTCAACGCCCGGCGCGTCGAGGCCGGCGAGGACGCCTTCGCCAACCCCCGGAACGCGGCCGCCGGGACGCTCCGCAACCTCGACCCCTCGGTCGTCGCCGACAGACCGCTCGCGGTCTTCTTCTACGACATCCTCGACGCGAGCGCGCGACCCGACAGCCAGTGGGCGGCGCTGGACCGCCTGCGCGAGTGGGGCCTCCGCGTCGCCGACCGGGTCGAGCGCGCCGAGGACGTAGCGGGGGCCATCGACTACCGGAACCGGATGCAGGCGGCCCGCGACGACCTCGACTACGAAATCGACGGGACGGTCATCAAGGTGGACTCGCGGGAGGCCCGCGAGCGCTTGGGCGAAAAGAGTCGCTCGGTCCGCTGGGCGTTCGCCTACAAGTTCCCCGCCCGCCACGAGGTGACGACCGTCCGCGACATCGTCGTGCAGGTCGGGCGGACAGGCCGGCTCACGCCGGTCGCCATCCTCGACCCCGTCGACGTGGGCGGCGTCACCGTCTCGCGGGCGACGCTCCACAACCCCGACGAGATAGCCGCCCTCGGCGTCGCGGTCGGCGACCACGTCCGCGTCAAACGCGCCGGCGACGTGATTCCGCAGGTTGTCGAAGTCACGGAGGACGGCGGCGGAAGCTACGAGTTCCCCGACGAGTGCCCGGTCTGCGGGAGCGCGGTTGACCGCGACGGCCCGCTGGCGTTCTGCTCGGGCGGACTGTCGTGTCCGGCCCAGCGGGAGGCCTCTATCGGCCACTTCGCCGTCAAGGGCGCGATGGACATCGACGGCCTCGGCGAAGAGCGCGTCTCGCAACTCGTCGACGCGGGACTCGTCGAGACGGTCGCCGACCTGTACGGCCTGACGGTCGACGACCTCGCCGAGTTAGAAGGGTGGGGCGAGACGAGCGCCGAGAACCTCGTGACCGCCGTCGAGAACTCGACGAACCCCTCTCTCGACTCGTTCCTCGTCGGCCTGAGCATCCCCGAGGTCGGAGAAGCGACCGCCCGCGGTCTCGCCCGCGAGTTCGGGTCGATCGAGGCGTTTCCCATCGAATCCGACGCCGACGAAAGCGAGTTCGACGCGTTCGAGGAACGTCTGACAACGGTTCCCGACGTGGGCGAGACGGTCGCGCGCCGCGTCCGCGACTTCTTCGAGAACGCGGACAACCGCGCCGTGATTCGCGCGCTCCTCGACCGCGGCGTCGACCCCGAACCCGTCGAATCGGGCGGCGACGAACTCGACGGCCTGACGTTCGTCGTGACCGGGACGCTCGCCGCGAGCCGGGGCGGCGTGAAGGACCTCGTCGAATCCCACGGCGGCAGCGTCACCGGTTCCGTCTCGGGCAACACCGACTACCTCGTCGTCGGCGAGAACCCCGGCCAGTCGAAGCGCGACGACGCCGAGGCGAACGACGTGCCGACGCTCACGGAAGCCGACTTCGAAGAACTGCTCGCGGAGCGCGGCGTGGCGTACCCGCCAGAATAGTCGGCAGTCGGTGGGGAGTCGCGAAAGCGGTCGTTACCGCCTCGGCGGTCCGCGTCTCCGCTTCAGAGGTCCGCCTTCTGGAACGCGCGGTAGCCGAGCAGCGGCGGGACGACGATCCACGCGAGGAGGATAGCGAGGATGAACGGCCCGGTGAAGTAGAACGGAAGCGCCTCGCTGAAGGTCGCCTCGATGGCGAGTCGCTCGCCGAGTCCGGCCTTGAACAGGCGGGCGGCGACCGCGGGGCCGTACAGCTCCGCGACCAGCGTCTCGTAGGCCCGAAGCGGGTTCAGGTACTTGATGAAAAGGCGCATCTGGACGACTTGGGGCGCGGTCAGCGCGGTGAGACCGAGCTGCTCGATGACCCAGTTGACGAGCCGCGGGACGCCCGTCGCGACCGTCGACCAGAGGACGGCGAAGATGAAGTACAGCCCGACAGTGCCGAACAGCGCCTGTCGCTGGGACGCCGAGGTCGCGGAGAGCCAGACGCCGATGGAGACGAACGCCGTGGCGAGAAGCCCCGAGAGTGCGACCTGTCCCGCGTAGGAGACGAACATGACCTGCCCGCCGGTGAACAGCATCGCGAAGAGGGCGACGACGAAGCCGACGAGCATCGAGATGATGACGACGAGCGTGCGGCCGACGAGCTTTCCGAACACCACGTCGCGCCGGGAGTTCGGCAGCGACAGCAGGAGCTTGATGGTGCCCGACTCGCGCTCGTCGATGAGCGAGCCGTGGGCCGTTACGAGCGCGATGAGCGCGAGGACGAACCCGAGCATGCCCGCGTAGGAGAAGTTGAACAGCCCGCCCGGCGCGGTGGTGAGGCCGAACAGCGTCTCGGAGTTCGCGCCCGCGCCAGAGAGCAGGACGCCGTAGAACAGCGCCGTCGACCCGCCGATGAGGAGGGCGAAAAACAGCGTCAGGCCGAGGAGCCACCGCGACCGGAGGGCGTCGCGGAAGTCCTTGCGCGCGACCGATTCGAGCGTCATGCTGTCACCTCCGGTTCGCCGGCCGAGTCGTCACCCTCGGTGTACGCGAGGAAGATGTCCTCCAGCGACGCGGAGTCAGTCTCGAAGTCGGCCACCGTGGCACCGTTCGATTCAACCGCTTCGATGACGCGCGTCTTCGCGTCGTCGGTACAGCCGACGACGAGGCGGTCGCCGTCCGATTCGACCGACGAGACGCCGTCGAGGGCGCGGACAGCGTCGAGGTCTGCGTCGCCGTCGACGTCGAGTCGGAGAACCGAGTCGGTCTCGATTCGGCTACGGAGCCCCTCGATGGTGTCCTCGGCGATGAGCTCGCCGTCGCGCATGATGCCGACGCGGTCGCAGACCGCCTCGACCTGTCCGAGGACGTGGCTGGAGAAGAACACCGTCGCGCCGCGGTCGGCCTCGGTGCGGACGATGTCGCGCATCTCGCGTGCGCCGGCGGGGTCGAGACCGGAGGATGGCTCGTCGAGGACGAGGAGGTCGGGACTTCCGGCGAGCGCCATCGCGAGCGCGAGGCGCTGGGACATCCCCTTGGAGTAGCCGCCGGCGCGGCGGTCCGCCTCGTCGGGGTCGAGGCCGACGCGGGAGAGCAGTTCGTCGGGGTCGTCGTCGGCTTCCTTGGACTCGATGGCGAACTCGACGTGTTCGCGCCCGGTCAGCCGGTCGTACACCTCGTAACCTTCGGGGAGCACGCCGGTCCGACGCCGGACGGCCACGCTCTCGGCCTGCGCGTCGTGTCCGAGCACGCGGACGGACCCGCTCGTCGGGCGCACGAAGTCGAGAAGCATGTTGATAGTCGTCGATTTTCCGGCACCGTTGGGACCGAGGAACCCGAAGACCTCACCCTCCGCGACGGAAAACGTGAGGTCGTCGACGGCGGTGACGCCGTCGGCGTCGGACGACGGGAGGAGAGAATCGAACAGTCCCTCGTCGTCTTCGAACCGTTTCGTCACCCCGTTCAGTTCGATGGCGGCCATGGGCGGGCCTGCGTCGTACTGGGTTAAAGGGTTTTAGGTGCAAAAATCACGGGCGATAACATTCCCGCGCGGAGCGGGGGGTCAGACGGAGGAGGTTACATCGCCGCAGTCGTGCGATTCGGTCGGCTTCGACGGCCGGTATCGACGGTCGACGTCGACGGTCGGCGGGGCCGACTCAGACCTCTTCGTCGGGTTCGTGGGAGTCAGCCATCTTCGTGGCCTCCGTCGCGTACCGCTCGCGCAGGTCGTCGTCACTTACTGGTTCGAGGTTCTCGGTCGGCGCGTCGATGGCGGCGGTCACGGTCATCCGGCGCTGGTGCATCACGGCCGCGGCGAGCTCCTTCCGGAGTTCGTACTCGCCGTCCGGCGTCGCGTAGATGAGGATGATGAGGTCCCGGTCGTCGTAGGACCGCTCGACCAACCAGAGCCGCGTCGTGTCGTCGTCGCTCATGGCCCGTGGTTCGGACGGGGTTCCCTTACGCGTGCCGGCATCGACGCCGGCCGTTCGGAACCCGACTCAGGAGCTATTGCCCGTCAGCTCCTCGACTTCCATGGCGAGCGACGACAGCGCCTGCGTGCTCTCGTCGGTCGCGCTGACGATGCTGTCGACCGCGCCCTCGGTCTCGACGGTCCGGTCGCGCACGTCCTCGATGGTCGCGGTCAGTTCCTCGACCGCCTCGGCCTGCTCGTCGGTCGCGCGGGAGACCTCCGCGACGCCGTCGGCGGCGGTGTCGATGGAGGTGGCGATTTCCTCGAACGCCGCCAGCATCTCGGAGATGCGGTCGTCGGCGTGCTCGATGCGGTCGTTCGACTCCGTCGCCGCGTGGACCGCCTCGCCGGTCTGCGACTGGATGTCCTCTATCTGCGCGGTGATGTCTTCGGTGTGCTGGCGCGTCTCGTCGGCGAGCGACTTGACCTCCTCCGCGACGACGGCGAACCCGTCGCCGTCCTCGCCGGCGCGAGCGGCCTCGATGTTCGCGTTGAGCGCGAGCAGGTTCGTCTGTTCGGCCACCTCGGAGATGACCTCAACGACCGCCTCGATGTCGTCCATGCGGCCGCCGAGTTCGGTCACGCGGTCGACGAGTTCGTCGCCCATCGTGACGACGCTCTCGGTCGCCTCTCGCGCCTCGCTGTTGGCCTCGCGGCCCTCGGCGGTCGCCTGCCGCGCCTCCGTAGCCGCCGTGTCGACCTCGTCGGCGGTCGCGGCGACCTCCTCCATCGTCGCGCTGAACTGCTGCATCTGGGTCGCGCCCTCGTCGAGGAGGTCGCGCTGTTCCTCGACGTTGTCGACGATGGCGTCGGCCGCCGAGGCGGCCCGCGTGACCGCCGCGGTCGCCGTCTCCGTCTCGTCTTCGACGTTCGACGCCAGCGTCGAGAGGTTGCGCGCCGTCTCGTTGACCGCGTCGACGACGAGGTAGAGCTGGTCGTCGACGGCCCCGCTCTCGTCTATCGTCGCCCGCGCGTCCAGGTTGCCCCCGCTCAACTGGGTCAGCGTCGATTCGACCTCGGAGACGAGCGCGGCAACCTCGCGGTGGCGCTCGACTTCCGTCGTCCGGTTGCGGACGGTCTGGAGGACGCCGACGAGCTCGTCGTCCTCGTAGAGCGGCATCGCCGTGTGCCGGGCGTGGCAGTCGTCGCCGTTCACGTCCGCAAACGTCTCCTCTACGGCGTAGAGCAGGCGGTCGGAGTCGTCGAGTTCCACGCCGTCGAGCGCCGCCGCGTCGCGGGGGTTGTCGAGGACCTGCCCCGCGAGCACGCTGGCCGCGGAGTCGCCGTAGAAGGCATCACCGAGGTCGCGTCGGCCCAGCGCGGCGTCCGCGGACGTGCCGGTCAACGACTCGACGCCGGCGTTCCACGCCGCGATGCGACCCTGCTCGTCGAGGACGAACGCCGGGAGGCCGACGCCGTCGAGCAGTACGTCGTCGTCGACGTTCAAGTCCGGCGCGTCCGTGGCGGAACCGGCGACGATTCCGCCGTCCGGTAACGGAGTCTCCTCGCCGAACCACGAGCGGACGCGTGAGAGTATACCAAGTGACATTAGAGGCCACGTTTCAGAGCATCACAGGAGTATCTTTCGAGCATATTATCAAATTAGATAACTTCCGAGGCGGCGAGACGACCGAATCGACCGTCCCGCTCGCTCGACGCGTCAGCCTCAAGCCCTTCGCGCGGTAAGCCACCCCAGATGGACCCTGCCGCGGTCAGCGAACGAGCCAGCGCGCTTCCGTCGGACCCCGGCGTGTACCAGTTCGTCGCCGGCGACGCGGTGCTCTACGTCGGGAAAGCGGTCGACATCCGCGCCCGCGTCCGGTCGTACGCCGACCCGCGGTCGGAGCGCATCTCCCGGATGGTCGACCGCGCGGAGCACATCGACTTCGCCGTTACCGACACTGAAACGCAGGCGCTCCTCCTCGAAGCCAACCTCATCAAGCGCCACCAGCCGCGCTACAACGTCCGCCTGAAGGACGACAAGTCCTACCCGCTCGTCCAACTGACGGCCCACGCGGTCCCGCGCATCGAGGTCACTCGCGACCCCGAGGACTCCGCGACCGTCTTCGGACCGTACACCGACAAGGGCCGCGTCGAGACGGTCGTGAAGGCGATTCGGGAGACCTACGGCCTTCGCGGCTGTTCGGACCACAAGTACTCGAATCGCTCGCGGCCGTGTCTCGACTACGAGATGGGCCTGTGTACGGCTCCCTGTACCGGCGAAATCGCGGAGCGCGACTACCGCGAGGACGTGGAGTCGGCAGTTCGATTCTTCGAGGGCGAGACGGGCACCCTCGCCGACCCGCTCCGGCGAGAGATGGAAGCCGCCGCACAGGACGCGGAGTTCGAGCGCGCCGCCAACCTCCGCGACCGGTTGGAAGTCGTCGAGTCGTTCCACGGCGCGGGCGAAGACGCCGTCTCGGCGCAGACCGACGAGCGCGCCATCGACGTGCTCGGCGTCTCGCTCCGCGGCGACTCGGCGACGGTCGCGCGACTCCACGCCGAGCGCGGCCAGTTGGTCGACCGGACTCGCCACCACCTCGACGCGCCCGAGGGCGAAGACCGCACGGCCGCCGTCCTCTCGGCGTTCCTCGCGCAGTTCTACGCCGAGCGCGAACTCCCCGACGCGGTCGTCCTCTCGGAGCATCCGGACGACGAGGACGTGGTCGCGTGGCTCGAATCGGAGGGCGTGGGCGTCCGCGTCCCCGGCGCGGGCCGCGAGGCGAAACTGGTCGAACTCGCCCTGAAGAACGCCCGCCGACGCGCCGGCCGCGACGACGGACTCGCCACGCTCGCCCGCGAACTCGACCTCGACGTGCGCCGCGCCTCCCGCATCGAGGGCTTCGACGTGAGCCACGCGCAGGGCAAGGCCGTCGTCGGCAGCGACGTGTGCTTCGTCGAGGGGAGCGCCGAAACCTCGGACTACCGCCGGCGGCGACTCCCCGAGCGCAACGACGACTACGCGAACATGCGAGAACTCGTCCGCTGGCGGGCGACCCGCGCGCTGGAGGGCCGCGACGACCGCCCGGACCCCGACTTACTCCTCATCGACGGCGGGAAGGGACAGTTGAACGCCGCGCTCGACGCCCTCGACGAGACCGGCTGGGACGTGCCCGCCGTCGGCATCGCCAAGGACCGCGAACTGGTGGTCACGCCCGACCGGACGTTCGACTGGCCGGACGACGCGCCGCACCTGCACGTCCTCCAGCGCGTCCGCGACGAGGCCCACCGCTTCGCCGTCCAGTACCACCAGACGCTCCGCGACGAGGTGAAGACCGTCCTCGACGACGTACCCGGCGTCGGCGAGAAGACCCGCCGGGCGCTGCTCACGCGGTTCGGCAGCGTCGAAGGCGTCCGCGAGGCGTCGCTCGAGGACCTGACGGACGTGCCCGGCGTCGGCGAGAAGACGGCCGATGAACTGAAGCGACGGCTCTGAGGGGAGTCGAGCGCGTCGGGTGAAAAAGACGGATTGGATTCGTCGCGCGAGCGAGCCGGAGCGGCTTACGCGATTTTGTTGTACTGGTCGCGGAGCTTCTCGGCCGCGTCGTCCATGAGGTCGGCCTCGTAGTCGTCGAGGTCCCACTCGACGACTTCCTCGATGCCGTTCGAGCCGAGCTTGACGGGGACGCCGAAGGCGGTGTCCTCGTAGCCGAACTCGCCGTCGAGGACGAGCGAGCCAGGGAGCACTTCGCCGGTGTCGTGCAGGACGGCCTCGACCATGTGGGCGACGCCGGTCGCCGGGCCCCACTGGGTCGCGCCCTTGCGCTCGATGACGTCCATGGCGGACTCCTGGAGGTCGCCGAGAATCTCGTCTTTCTCGTCGCCGGAGAAGGCAGGGTCGTTGCCGTCGACGCGGACCTTCGAGAAGACGGGCACCTGTGCGTCGCCGTGCTCGCCGAGGATGGTCGCTTCGACGTTCTTGACCGGCACGTCGAAGCGCTGGCTCAGCACGTAACGGAAGCGGGCGGAGTCGAGGCGGCCGCCGAAGCCGATGACTTTGTGGCGGTCGCGGTCGCCCGTCTCGTAGAGGTGGCGGTTGAGCAGGTCGACGGGGTTCGACGTGGTGATGGAAACGAAGTCGTCGTTGTGCTCCGCGAGCGAGGAGCCGATGTCGTCCATGATGGGGGCGTTGTCGCCCGCGAGGTCGATGCGGGTCTGTCCCGGCTGCCGCGGGATGCCCGCCGTGATGACGACCACGTCGGAGCCGGCGGTGTCCTCGTAGCCGCCCTGCGTCACGACCGTGTTGGAGTCGTACGCGATGCCGTGGTTCGTGTCCGCCGCCTGTCCGACCGTCTTGTCTTCCATCTTCGGGATGTCGACGAACACGAGTTCGTCACAGACATCGCGAAGCGCGAGGTTGTACCCAGCCGCGGCGCCGACCGTCCCGGCCGCACCAATCACGCTAACTTTCGTCATACCACATTAACCAGGCTGTGGATTCCGAGTAAACGTTTCGAAACGGGCACCGAAGCGCCGTCTGTCGATTATCTGTTCGTCAGTCGTCGAATTTCGACCGACAGCGGCGGGGTGTGGTCGGCCGCGAGAGCCGGTGAGACCGTCGGTGACGGACCCACCCGAGCGACGCCGTGGGGTTTTTCGACGCACGTCGCGTCCACACGCACATGAGCGACTTCGATAAGGAAGCAGAGCGGCAGCGACTTCGGGAGAAGTACGAACGAGACGAAAAGAAGCGCCGTTCGACCCAGCGCATGAGCGAGTTGCTCCTCAAGGGCGCGACGATGACGAACAAACACTGCGACAACTGCGGCGACCCGCTGTTCCGCTACGAGGGACAGGTGTTCTGTCCGACCTGTCAGGCCGAGGGGCAGGTCGCGGCGGACGCGGACCAAGACGCGGAGCGGGCCGCCGAGGCGGCCGTCGAAGCCGACGTGTCCGAGGCCGGGGTCGAGGCCTCGTCCGGCGGAGCGACCGAGTCCGTAGAGAGCGCCGATGCGGCGGCCGACTCTGCGGCGGTCACCGCCGAGGCGTCGGACTCCGAGCGACCACAGGCCGGAACGCGACAGCCGGCGCAGGGCCAAGGAACCCGCGTCGCCGACGAGGCGCGCCGCGACCCCACCGGCGTGAACGGGCGTGCTGCGACCCCGCCGGCGCGAACCGCAGGCGACCAGAGGGCGACCGGGCAGCGTGCACGCCGCGAGGTCGCCGGCGACGTCACCGACGCGCGCGAGTCGCTCGTGCGGACGCTGACGTGGGCCGCCGAGCGCGCCGAGTCGACCGACGACCCGCGGCGGGCGACCGAGTACCTGGCCGCCGCGCGCGAGGCCGCCGAGGCCATCTCCGCGCTCGACCGATAACCGACCCGCGAACCGCGATCTCTCTCGGCGGTTGAAATCAACACACTGCGGTCCCTCTGTTTCGGAGATGCACACTCATCCACACCGGCGGCACCGACGCGAGCAAACGCGCTCGACGTCGCCATCGAGACGGCGGTCGGGCTGGCGGGAACGTTCACCTCGTGGCGGCAACGAAGACCGAGTCGTCGAACGAGCCGACTTCGAAAGCGCCACCGAACGGTGCTTCGGACCGAGCCCGTCTGACCCTCGTCTCCTGACGCGCCTACGGGCAGGAAAACCGCTCAGCGATACTCCGCCCCGACGACCTCGCGGATTCGCTCGGCGGTAACTTGGCCGACGCCACGGACCTCTTTGAGGTCGTCCTCGTTGGCGGTCATGACCGCCTCGACGCTCCCGAACGCTTCGAGCAGCGTCCGCGCCGTGACCGGGCCGATGTCGGCGATGGCGGAGACGACGTACTCCTGTTGCTCGTCGAGCGTCTTCGCGCTCTTGCCGCCGTGGACGCTCACGGTGCGCTCGCGGTCCGTCTGCTCGCGGGTGGCGATGGTCGCCAGCATCTCCGCGGTGTCGTCTTCGTCCTCCGTGAACAGCACGCTCACGTTGAAGTCGACCGCGACCGACGACAGCGCCCCCCGAATCGCGCCGGGGTGGATGTTCCGCTCCTCGTAGAGACCACGACCCTCGATGATGAGAAGTGGCCGGGCGTAGTGACGCGTGAGGTCCGCTATCTGTTCGAATATCGAGCGGTCGCCGCCAGTGAGCGTGTCGAGGAAGTCCGAGACGCTCTTTCGTTCGACCGCGACGCGGTCCGAGAGGACGTAATCGCCGACCGCGAGCGTCTCCAACCGGGTCGTCAGGTCCTCGCGCTTCGAGAGAGTGCGGGCGATGTTGGAGTCGAGTTCGCGCTGGTCAACGACGATTTCGACGGTCTCCTCGTCGTCCGTTCCTGCCGCGGCGACGGTGGCCAGTTCGCCCGACTCGTCGCCTTCGGTCTCTGACGACAGGTTGGCATTGGAATCGTTCGAGTCCTCGTCTCGGACGGGCGCGTCGTCGCTGTCGTCGCCGTCATCACCATCTTCCGCCCGCGCCAGTTCCTCGTCGGAGGGACCGAAGTCGGCGAGGCCGGACTGTCCGTCCGAGTCGGTCGCCGCGGCGGCCGCGGTCTGTCCGTTCGAGGCGGTCGGTGCGGCGTCCGACGCTCCGTTTGCACCGTTCTCGGTCGCGGCGTCAACCCCCCCGTTTCCGGTGGAACCCTCCGAATTCTGGGTGGATTTTCCGTCGTCTCCCGCGAACGCCGAGAGGTCGCGCTGGGAGGGGTCGAGTTCGGCTTCGAGGTCGTCGGCCGCACCCTTGAGGTCGCGAAGCTCGTTTTGCATCGTCTTCTCGCGACGGCGCGATATCCAGAAGTACGCCTCGTCGCGGGTGTCCTCGGCGAGGAGGACGACCACGCGACCGTCGGCCTGACGACCGGTCCGACCCTTCCGCTGGATGGACCGGATGGCCGTCGGCACGGGTTCGAAAAAGAGCACGAGGTCGACCTCGGGCACGTCGAGGCCCTCCTCCGCGACGGAGGTCGAGACCAGCACCTCGAACTCGCCGCTTCGGAACTTGTCGAGGGTCTCCTGCTGTTCGTTCTGGGTCATCCCGTCGGAGCCCTCGCGGTCGCCCTGCCCGACGAACCGCCGGACGGAGAAGCTCTCCGAGAGGAACTCCGTGAGCGCCTCGGCCGTGTCGCGGGACTCGGTGAAGACGATGACGCGCTCGCCGTCCTGAATGCCGAGCGTCTCCGCGAGGAGGATGCGCGTCTTCCTGAACTTCGGGTGGAGGCCGTCGAACGACTCGGCTTTCCGCATCGCCTCGCGGACCTTCGGTTCGGCGACGAGTCGCTGGCTGGCCTTCGACGCGCCCGACGACCGGGCGGCGTTGCGCTGGCGCTCGAAGTACCGCCGGACCGACTCGACCGATTGGGTCTCCACGAGTTCGACAGCCCGGCGGAGCTTCATCACCTCCGCGTGCGTGGACATACCCTTGTAGCCCTCCGACTTGTCCGCGTTCATCAGCCGCTGTAGCTCCGCGCGCATCCGGTTGAGCTTCTTCTGCGAGATATCGGGCTTCGTCGACTTGGTGACGCCCAACTGCTTGAGTTTCTCCAGGCGGTCGGTGATGACCTCGTTGAGGGCGTCGCGTATCTCCAGAATCTCGTCGGGGAGTTGGATGCGGTTCCACTCCACGTCCGTGTCGTGGGTGTACTCCGACACGTCGGCGTCCTCCTCGGTCATCACCTCCACGTCGACGATGCCGAGGTTCTCACAGACTTCGAGGATGGCCTCCTCGTCGCCGCCCGGCGAGGCGCTCATCCCCGTGACGAGCGGGTCTTCGGCGTCGGCGTGGTAGCGCTCTGCGATGTAGACGTAGGCGTAGTCGCCGCTCGCGCGGTGGCACTCGTCGAAGGTGAGGTGCGTCACGTCCCGAAGCGAGATGCGGTTGCCGATGAGGTCGTTTTCGATGACCTGCGGCGTGGCGATGACAATCTGGGCCTCCTGCCAGAGTTCAGCCCGGTCGTCGGGCCGAACGTCGCCGGTGAAGACGACGATTTCGTCGTCCGGGACGTTCAGCGCCTCGCGGTAGAAGTCGGCGTGCTGTTGGACGAGCGGCTTCGTCGGCGCGAGAAACAGCGACTTCCCGCCGACGTCGTAGAGCCGCTGGGCCGTGACGAGTAGGCTGACGGTCGTCTTCCCGAGGCCGGTGGGGAGACAGACTAGTGTGTGGCCGTTGCGCGCGGTACCGGCGAGGCGAATCTGATAGAGCCGTCGCTCGATGAACGACGGCGCGAGTAGCGGGTGGTCCACGTACGCAACGTCCTCGGAGGCCGACATCGGTGACGATTACGCGTCCTCGCCGATAAGGGTTCGCAGAGCGGGGTGAAAGTAAAGCGGTCCGCCGGTGGAAACCGCGGCGGTCGTTACCCCGCGCTGTCGGCGGTGTCGAGGTCGAGGTCGTCTGGTCGCGCGGACGGGAGCGACGCTCCGAGGAGCGACGCCCACTCGGCGACTTTTTCGTTGTGCGGATTGGACATAGCGCTTCCCCAAGGAGATATACTCTCAACTATCGTATATAACGATTGTGCCGATTCGACGGACGGACTCGTCCGCGAGACCGAACGGCCGGCGTTCCACCGGAAACAACGGGGTCGGAAAATCAGTTCGACGCGAGGAACGCGCTCAGTCTTCGCGGTTGCCGGGGCCCCACGAATCCGGGACTTCGATGACGTAGCGGCCGTCCTCGCGGAGCGAGATGATGTACTCGTCGCGGTCGTACAGTTCCATGAGATTGAGTTCGTACTGACCGGGATTGACGATTTTGATGCTCTCGAACTGGTCGTTGAGTTCCTCGCGGAGCTGGTCCAGGTTGGGTCGGTCGTCGGACGACGGCTCGATGACCGTGCCGTCCGCGTCCGTGGGCGCGGCGTCGGTGGACTGACCGGCAGCCGCGTCGGGGTCGGGGCCGGAAGGCGCTTCGGACGGCGTCTCGGCCGGCGAGCCGCGCCGGTTCGCGTCGGCAGCGGCGAGTTCCTCGGGGGTGACGACGTCGCTCCGCGCGCTCTTCTGGGAGTTGTCTTCGTCCGTCTCGCGCGCGTTGATTTTGCCCGGCTCGCGGTTCGGGGGCGAATCCGGTCCCCGCGAGCGGCTGGCCTGCTCCGAGGCCGATTG
Organism: Haloferax sp. Atlit-10N; assembly: GCF_003586325.1. Taxonomy (NCBI): domain Archaea; kingdom Methanobacteriati; phylum Methanobacteriota; class Halobacteria; order Halobacteriales; family Haloferacaceae; genus Haloferax; species Haloferax sp. Atlit-10N. The sequence goes on along the minus strand of NZ_PSYX01000004.1, from coordinate 236,473 downwards.
GGCCCGCGATTCGTTCCGCGACGCTTCCGGGTCCTGCGGCTCGGCCCCCGGGGACTCGCCGGGCGCAGACGGCCATTCACCCCAACCGCGGGGTTTGGTTTCGGGGTCGTCGACCGCGTCACTTGCGTCGGCCGCGTCGGTCGACGACGGCTCGTTCTGGGTCGAGCCGGCGGCATCGGCAGTCTCGGTTCGCTGTGAGGCGTCCGCGTCCGCATTCGCGTTCGCCCAGTCGCTGACGGTCATCGACTCCTCGTCGGTCGAATCGGGATGGGACTGACGCTGCCCGCGGTCTCGGACGGCGTCGGCCGCCGAGGAGGTCAGGTCCCGCGTTCCGGCGCCGCCCGTCGACGTCGCGTCGTCGCTCGCGCTCGCGGGAGCGCTCCCGCTCGACGCGGGCTTGAACTGAAACTTGTTGCCGCCGCAGCTCGGGCACCCCGAGAGCATCTCCTTCGAGCCGTCGGGGAACACCTTACCGCACGTGGTGCATTGATGTGGCATTGATAGATGTTGACGCCGGATGGCGCGTGAGGGCGTTCGTGGGACCCCCTACTTTCGCGAGACGAGCGCGCTGATGAGATTCTCGTCCTTGTGTAGCGTCTGAATCTGGTTCGCGGGACCGATGACGGTGAGCTTCTGGGTCGACTGTCGGCCCATGAGCCGGTCGAGGAAGCTCTGGTCTGCGGTCTGCGAACGCGGGTACGTCTCGATTTCGATTCCGTTGAACTCGTCGGGGCTTATCTCGGCCATCGTGACCTCGATGAGCTTCGACTCCTCGTCGGGCGAAAGGCCCTCCTCGAGGATGACGATGTTGCCGTCGCGAACGCCGTCGAGGATGAGCCGAATCTTCTCCATGCTGGTGAGGTTTGCCATCCGATTCCCGCTGAAGAGGTCTATCTGGACCCCGTCGGAGCCGTTGTCGGAGGCGGTTGCTTCAGGCATGGTGAATCACGCGAAGTACTCCGCGATTTTGGCGTACACTTCGTCCATGTTCTCCCCTTCGAGCGCCGACAACTCGACTGTTTCGTGCTGTGGGTACGCGTTCGCGATGCGCTCGACGTTCGAGTCTTCGAGGTCGATCTTGTTCGCGAAGATGAGCACGGGCAGGTCCTGGCTCTCGATGATGCCGATGAGCATCGTGTTGACCTGCGATATCGGGTCCTTCGTGCTGTCGAGCACGTAGATGACGCCGTCGACGTCCTCGCGGAGCCAGTGCATGGCCTCGGCGACGCCCTCGGTCGCCTCGCGGGACCGGCGGACGGCGTCGTCTTTCTCCATGTCGTGTTCGAGAAATTCCTTGTAATCGACCTTCGTCGTGACACCCGGCGTGTCGACGATGTCGATGGTGACTTTCTTGCCGTTCCGCTCGATTTCGACGTTCTCTTTCCGCCTGGCGCGGCGAGTCTCGTGAGGGATGTGGCTCTCGGGACCGATGGCGTCACCGGTCCAGTCACGGGCGATACGGTTTGCGAGAGTCGTCTTCCCGGCGTTGGGCGGGCCATATATACCGATCCGCTTCGGCTCGCTCTCCGAAAAGAGCCGGTCGACGACTCGTGAGATGCTGTCTCTTAAATCTGTGAGCAGTCCCATCCTGGGCCTCCCGCACCTCCCGAACGCGTCGTGGAGGGCGTATGGAGGTATCACCCAACCGGACTCACTTAAGCACTACGTCAGACACCAGTCACGTGGGAGACAGGACGACAGAAAGGAACGTCGTGGACAGCGGTCGCGACGGACCGACGCGAGCGAGAAAAAGACGAGAGAGAACTGGGAGATTGCACGTGAAACGAAGGGGCAGGGAGGGGCAGCGGAAAGACGCCACTGGCCGCACCCTTCGAAAAGAGACTCGACGGAGTGACCCCGTCCCGCATCCCTCCGCTGATGTCTCACTCGGTGATTTGTGTTACTTCGGGCGTGCGTGCGCGCGAGCCGATTAGCCAAGACACAGACAAGCGTGAGGGTATTCGACCCTCGGCGAAAGCGCGAGCGAGTAACTCATCGGCCGGCTCGGATGGCATATTCACCCCCGCCAAATTAGTTAGCTAGTTTGAAATTAATTTCTGATGACGTTTGGAATGCAGATATTTGTCAATTCGAAAGGTAGTTAGAACGGGTTCCTGTAACCATGAGGGAACCAGACCCTCCCGAACAAAGTGTGCAAGCCGACGGCGCGGGCATCGTAGCCCCCGACGACGAGACGCCTACTTGGAGCGAGCGCAAGACTCGTGAGACGGCCCACTTCCGACTCACTTACGGCGTATTGGCGAACGTCGTCGGTGCTATCGCCGTCGTACCGTTCCTCAACAAGGGGTCGCCGGGGCGGCCTCTTACGCGGTGCTGAAGACGATGCGCAAGGGGTACATGTACAACCTCAACCGCCGCTACTACCGACTTCGTCCGCCGAAGTGAGTAGGAGGGGACGGGACCGAAACGATATCGGTGCCGGAAGTCCGGCCCCGTACCGGTAGTGGCTCTCTCGTCGAGGCGGGCCACTCCACGGACGTGAACTCGTCGCAGGGGTAACACCCCCACCCCTTCGTTTCGGGTGGAACGGCCCGAAGGGGTGGGTGGGGGGAGACCGCTAGACGGCGGTGGGACGTTAATTCTATTCTAGGGGAGTACAATAATATCTCTTTTTGCCCCAGTACGGTTACGGTATGATAATATAGTTAATAAAACTATCTGTATCTAAAGACCGCCGAGACCCCCTCCCTACTCTCTCACGGCTCCACCCGAAACGAAGGGGTGTGGGGGCTCCGAGCCCCAAGGGTTTCCCGTCGAACTGGAAAACACCCACTTAATTGCAGAGGAAACCAAGGGGTTAGAACAGTCGCTGAACTCCTCAGTTCCTCGATTTCTCCGGAAGCGTGTTTTTCCCGTTTCCACACGAAACAGAGGGGTTGCGGGGACCAATTTTTCTCGTCGGACACCCACTCAACTCCGAGTTCCACTCCACCCGCGCGGACCGGTGGGTTTCGCGTCAACCGGGAGTCCGGTGTGGTGCCGCCCGGATGTCCGGTGTGCAACTGCCGTTCGTCGAAATCTACCACTATCGCTTGGAGTCTCGACGCGTCCCGCGGTTCGACTCGGTAGAGTGCGATTGTTCGAACCGACCCGTTTCACCTCGACGCCACTGTGCCCAATTCCCTCCGTCCCAGCCGGTCGACTCTATCAGACCCCACGTCGACTACGTTCTCCAATCGACTCGAACTACTCGCCTCATCCGAACCCTTCCTCACCCATCCCTGACTCCCGGCCATGGTTTCGACTCCGAGACGCTCCGCTCTCGGTGTCGATACGACCTGCCGACCTCCATCGACTGACCCCCGGTTGACCCTCGACTGACTCCCGACTTCCAACTGACGACCTCAATCGATTGACGACTCCAACCGGCGCTTCCGAACAGTGGTCGCGAGGAGTCTCCGTCCTCCGAGCGAATCGAGCGCTCGTGTTGAAACGGTCCCGTCCGGCCGAGTTCCGGTCGGACGGCGGCAGACGAGTCGGAGAAGTAAGATTTTTGTACCGACTGTTCGTTTGGTTCCTTTGCATCATCTGGAATCGCCTTCTTCGGCGTGACGCGCAGATGCCGGCTACCACCGGCCTCACGCACCGTATGCGCCGCTGCGGGCGACTATTCCACTTGAAACAAAGGGGTATTCACGATGGACGAGGAAGAGAATCCGCGAGGCGGCGCACGAGGAGAAGTCGGGAACAGTACGTCGGACGACAGCGCCGTCGACGGCGACTCCGGCGATGCACCCAGTACCGACGCGTCCGCTGACGATGCGTCCTCCGGGGCACCGACATCCGCCGCCGAGGACGACGTCTCCCCCGAAGACATCGACATTCAGGCGAGCATCGGCCCCGACGCCGACGCGCCCGACGAGGACCTCGACCAGCACAAAGACCCCGACGTCGGTCTCGACAAGGTCGTCCTCAACGACGACGAGGGTTCGAAGGGGCTGTTCGACGACCTCCTCGCCGGCGAGCCGATTTTCGAGAACAAGGAAGTCCTTCGGCCGTCGTACACCCCGCACGAACTCCCTCACCGGACCGACCAGATAAACCAGATGGCGACGATTCTCGTCTCCGCCCTGCGCGGGGAGACGCCGTCGAACATCCTCATCTACGGGAAGACGGGGACCGGCAAGACCGCGAGCGCGAAGTTCGTCAGTCAGGAACTCGAATCCACCTCCCAGAAGTACGACGTGCCCTGCGAGGTCGAGTACATCAACTGCGAGGTGACAGACACGCAGTACCGCGTGCTCGCGCAGTTGGCGAACAAGTTCATCGAGAAGAACGTCGAGCGCATCGAGGCCGAACAGGAACGACTCGACGAGATGCGCACGCGGGCGACGGAAGACCCCAACGCCCTCGCGGACACGCCCTACGACTCCATCGCCGAGATAGACGAGCGCGCGGCGGAACTCGACGACGACGCCGACGAGATGGAGACGGTGCCGATGACCGGGTGGCCGACCGACCGGGTCTACACGACGTTCTTCGACGCCGTCGACTACAAGGAGCGCGTGGTCGTCATCATGCTCGACGAAATCGACAAGCTGGTGGAGAAGTCGGGCGATGATACCCTCTACAACCTCTCGCGGATGAACTCCGAACTCGACAACTCCCGCATCTCCATCATGGGTATCTCGAACGACCTGAAGTTCACCGACTTCCTCGACCCCCGGGTCAAGTCGAGCCTCGGCGAGGAGGAAATCGTCTTCCCGCCGTACGACGCGAATCAGCTCCGCGACATCCTCCAGCACCGCGCCGACGTGGCGTTCAAGCCCGGCGCGCTCACGGACGACGTGATTCCGTTGTGTGCCGCCTTCGCCGCGCAGGAACACGGTGACGCCCGGCGCGCACTCGACCTGCTCCGCACGGCCGGCGAGCTCGCAGAGCGCGGGCAGGCCGACACTGTCGAGGAGGCACACGTCCGGCAGGCGCAGGACAAAATCGAACTCGACCGGGTGGTCGAGGTCGTCCGTACCCTCCCCACGCAGTCGAAAATCGTCCTCTTCGCCATCATCCTCCTGGAGAAAAACGGCGTCCGCAACATCAACACCGGCGAGGTGTTCAACATCTACAAGCGCCTCTGCGAGGAGATCGACGCCGACGTCCTCACCCAACGCCGCGTCACCGACCTCATCTCGGAACTCGACATGCTCGGCATCGTCAACGCCGTCGTCGTCTCGAAGGGTCGTTACGGCCGAACCAAGGAAATCAGCCTTTCTGTCCCCATTGACGAGACCGAGGCCGTCCTGCTGACGGACTCCCGACTCGGCGACATCGAGAGCGCACAGCCGTTCGTGCAGGCGCGGTTCGATAACTAAACGACAATCACTAAACGACAATCGTCGCTCTCTGGTTGGTGCCGTCGTAGAAGTTCCGCTCTGCTTAGTCCTGCTTACCGAACCCGGATCACGCCGCGACCGCGTCGCCGTGCACTGCTGTCTTCGACGTCTCGACCGGAAGCGGTGCCGTCGTCGGTATGTTGGTGGCTGTCGCCTCAATCATGGTCACGTCCTCGGTCGCCACGTCGACGGATTCGACGGACTCAACGGACACGGGTGCGACCGGCGTCGTCGTCGCCATCGAGTTGGCGAGCGTCAGGCGAACCCACCCGAGAAGCGGGATGCGGACCCGCGCGACGCCTTGGACCCACTCGGGTCGGACCGGGTCGGCGATGCCGCTCACCTGGTCGTACCGCGGGTTGTTGTCTCCTTTCGTGATGAAGCCGGCGTACTCCGCGGGACAGTTGGCGAGTTCTCGACAGTTGTCGGCCGACATATATTCGGGGTTCGCCCGGTCGTACCAGTTCTCTCCTTCGTCGACCCAGAACATCGCCCGGTGGATAATCGGTGGCCCTGCCGACCCGGGGTCGTCGTAGACGATGACGCTGCCGGGGCCGCCGAACTTCCGATAGTCGACATCCGCGCCCGTCTCGGCCGTGACGACGGCGGTTCCCTCGACGGACGCGTCCGGGGCGTACCGGTCCGGTCCCGTGATGAACACGAGGTCGCCTTTGTGCATGTGCGGTTCCATGCTCCCGCTTTCGACGGCGACCATCGGTGGCCACACGCCGCTCACCGCGAACAGGAACAACCCGACGGCCAACACGGCGAGCGCGCTCGTCAGAACTTCGCGGACGAACAGCAGCGGCCCCTCCTCTGCCGTCCGGAGTCGAGTTAGTACGCCTTCGTCGGAGGCGGGACCGCGCCGCGGTTCGGGGGAGGGCGGGCGACCGTCGTCGTCACTCATCACTCCCAGTTTACCCGGACTGGGTTTCAACGTTCTGGGTTTCGGCATCCTTTTTGCCGCGTGTCGCACACTCCGGGTGTGCCACTGGAGACGCCGGCGCGCATCGTCCGGGCGCTCGTCGGTCGCGGCTACAACGCGGAACGCGAGGCCGTGACCCTCATCGCCGGCTCCGACGACCCCGGCCGCACCCTCGCCCGCGTCGTCGAAGCCGTCCCGGACGACGCGCTTCGCATCACCGCCGACCACGTCCGCGAGGTGCTCGCGTCCGCCCCCGCCGCGGACCCGCCGGGAACGGAATCGACCGGCCCGGCCGCCGCGCAGGTTACGGACGCCGACGCGTCTGCCACCGCCGCGTCAGACCCCCCTGTTTCCGCTGCAACATCGCACGACAACGCGGACCACACTGCTCAATCGACTCCAGCCGAAGCCGAGGGAGAGCCGACCGGGCGGAACGTCGACCCGGCGCTTCGGTCCCTCGAAATCGCCAACGACATGACCGGCCAGTCGACGGGCACCGGCGAGTACGACGACTTCGTGAAGGTGTTCCGCGACCGCTACGAGAAGCTCTCGAAGATGCTCCGCGGGCGCGTCAACCACCGCCCCGCGAAGGCCATCTCGAACATGTCCGGCGGCGAGGACGCGGAACTCATCGGCCTCGTCGACGACGTTCGCTCCACCAAGAGCGGCCACTGGATTATCGAACTCGAAGACACGACGGGGACGTTCCCCTGTCTCGTGATGAAGGACAAGGACATCGCGGGCTACGTCGACGAACTCCTCATGGACGAGTGCATCGCGGTGCAGGGGACGCTCTCGGGCGACGCGGGCATCCTCTTCGTCGACTCGATGCACTTCCCCGACGTGCCGCGGAGCCACCGACCCAACACCGCCGACAGGGACGTGCAGGCGGCGCTCATCTCGGACGTGCACGTCGGCAGCCAGGAATTCATGGCCGGCGCGTGGAATCGCTTCGCCGACTGGCTCCACACCGAGGAGGCAGAGCGCATCGAGTACCTCCTCATCGCCGGCGACATGGTCGAGGGCGTCGGCGTCTACCCGAATCAAGACGAGGAACTCGACGTCATCGACATCTACGAGCAGTACGAGGCGTTCTCGGAGCACCTCAAATCGGTGCCCGGCGACCTCGACATCGTGATGATTCCGGGCAACCACGACGCGGTCCGACTCGCGGAGCCACAACCCGGTTTCGACGACGAACTCCGCGATATCATGTCGGCCCACGACGCTCGAATCACGAGCAATCCCTCGATGATCACGCTCGAAGGGGTCAACGTTCTCATGTACCACGGCGTCTCGCTCGACGAGGTCATCGCCGAGCTGCCGGCCGATAAGGCGAGCTACGACGAGCCGCACAAGGCGATGTATCAGCTCCTGAAAAAGCGCCACGTCGCGCCGCAGTTCGGGGGCCACACCCGCCTCGCGCCCGAGGAACTCGACTACCTCGTCATGGAGGACGTGCCCGACATCTTCCACACCGGCCACGTCCACAAGCTCGGCTGGGGCAAGTACCACAACGTCCTCGCGGTCAACTCCGGCTGCTGGCAGGCCCAGACCGACTTCCAGAAGTCCGTCAACATCGACCCCGACGCCGGCTACGCCCCCATTGTCGACCTCGACACGCTGAACATGACGGTTCGGAAGTTCTCCTGAGTCGGCGGCCGTTCTCCTGCTCAGCGTGCCCCCTGATAGCACGCCGGATGTGCGGGGGTCGGGACCATTCCGCCGTCGCTTTTTATCCGCGACGCGCGCAGAATCGGTGATGACTGACGACGCGCTGTTCGACGCGACGATCCTGAACGACCTGTCGCTCGCTAACCGGGCCGGGTTGGCACCGATGACGCGTATCAGCGCCACCGACGAGGGGTTGGCGACGAACGAGATGGCCCACTACTACCGGAAGTTCGCCGACGGCGGGTTCGGATTCCTCGTCACCGAGGGCGTCTACACGGACGACGCGTACAGCCAAGGCTATCTGAACCAGCCGGGGCTCGTCACCGACGACCACGTCGAGGCGTGGACGAACGTCACGGACGCCGTCCACGAGGTCGACACGCCGATTTTCGCGCAGTTAATGCACGCCGGGGCGCAGTCGCAGGGGAACCCGCACCTCGACGGCGACCGGACGCTCGCGCCCTCCGCGGTCCAGCCCGACGGCCAGAAGGCGGAAGCCTACGGCGGGAGCGGCGAGTTCGCCGTCCCGAAGGCGGCTGACGAGGTGGACCTCGAAACCGCTCGTGAGGGCTTCGTACAGGCGGCGAGGAACGCGGTCGAAGCCGGCTTCGACGGCGTGGAACTCCACGGCGCGAACGGCTATCTGCTCAACGAGTTCCTCGCGGCGGACGCGAACCAGCGCGACGACGAGTACGGCGGGGGCCCCGAGTCTCGCGTTAAGTTCCCCGCCGAGGTCCTTTCTGCGGTCGCCGACGCGGTCCCCGAGGAGTTCGTCGTCGGCATCCGCGTCTCCCAAGAGAAAGTGACCGACGGCGACTACGAGTGGCCAGAAGGCGAGGACGCGGCCGCGGTCTTCTTCGAGGCGCTCTCGGCCGCCGGAGCCGACTACGTCCACACGACCGAGACCGACGCGACGAGTCCGACCTTCGGCGCGGACGGGTCCTCGCTCGCCGAGGCGGCCGCCGAACACGTCGCGGACGACACGGTCGTCATCGCCAACGGCGGTCTCGGTGACCCCGACGCGGCGGGGGCCGCCGTCGACGCCGGCGCGGACCTGTTCACGCTGGGAACGAGCGCGCTCGCCAATCCGGATTGGCCGGCGCGCGTGGCCGCCGACGACGGCCTCGACGCCTTCGACCCGGCGAAGTTCCTCGCGCCGACCGCCGGTCTCTCCAACCACGAGGTTCCGTCCGACCCACCGGCCGCGGACGACTGACGCGCGCTCGACGCCGAGTCCCCTGACGGCGGACCGACGACCGAACCCCTTCGCTTCCACTCGAACTCTCGTTTTTGCGGCGTTTTCCGGGGCGTTCTGTTTTCGGGTTCCGCGACCCCGACTCGACTACCCGAGCGTCACGTCGAGGTAGAGCATCACGACGACGCCGACCATCGTCCCGAAGGTCGCCACGCGCTCGTGACCGTTCGAGTGCGTCTCGGGGACGATTTCGTCGGAGATGACGAACAGCATCGCGCCGGCGGCGAAGCCCATCGCGTAGGGGAGCAGCGCCGAGGCGTACTGGATGGCCCACGCGCCGAAGACGGCGAGCGGAATCTCCACGAGGCCGGCTCGGATGCCCGTGAACGTCGCGTAGGTCGTGTTCCGGAGGCCGGCGTTGACGGCGGCGATGGAGACCGCCAGCCCCTCGGGGATGTTCTGGATGCCGATGGCGAGCATCAGCGGGATTGCCGTCCCGAGGTCGCCGGAGCCGAAGCCGACCCCGACGGCGAGGCCCTCGGGCATGTTGTGGATGGTGATGGCGACGATAAAGAGGACGACCGAGGCCATCTTCTTCTCCGTCTCAGGGGCGTCCGTCCGGGTCTTGCCGGTCACGAGGATGTGGACGTGCGGAATCCACAGGTCCGCTTGGTCGAGGACGACGACGCCGATGACGAAGCCGGCGAGGACCGGAATCGGATTCCCGCCCGCCGCCTCGATGCCGGGGAGGATGAGACTCGTGAAACTCGCGGCGAGCATGACGCCGGCGGCGAAGCCGAGGAGCGTGTCGAGCGAGCGCTTCGAGGGGTCGCGCCAGACGAGAATGAGAAGCGCGCCCACCATGTTCATGCCGGCGATGACGATGCCGCCGAGGAGGCCCTGCATCACCGGGTCCGAGCCGGCGAGCGAGACGAACAACTCTTCGACCGTGGTCACAGTCGTCTCACTCCCGGCCGCCGGTTCGCGCGTCGTTCGGTCATGGGCCACCAAACGAGAGGGAGGTATGTATTCCCACCGTCGGTTCTCGCCGACCGCGCCCTCGTTGCGCGCGACGGGAGCGAACTGGGCGGTCGCGCCCCGCGGGCTGGACTACCCCGTCTCGTCGAGGACGTACCGGACGGTCGGCGACCCCTCGAACCGCGGGCCGTGGCCGACGCGGTCGAACCCGGCGTGCTCGACCGCGTCACACAGCGGCCGCTCGGATTCGAGGACGAGCACCTCGACCGGCAGGCTCTCGGCGCTGGCGAAGCGGAGCGGCTCTTCGAGCAGCCGCCGTACCGCCGGCTCGGTCCCGCCGAGCCGAGTGACGTGGAGGACGCCGTCGCGGACGTCGAAGCCGACGAACCCGAGTACCGGTTCGTCGTCGGCCGGCGCGTCGGCGTTCGGGTCGGAGCCCGTGTCGGCGGTGGCGAGACGGACCGTGCGGTCGCGTATCAGCCGCCGCATCGCCCGTATCGGCGCGTCGGCGACGGCGGCGAGCGCCTCGGCGTCGGTGTCCACGGCGTCTCTGACATCCATACCCGAACGTACCGCGCCTTCGGTGATAAATCTCCGCACGCGAGGCGGCGGTACGGGCCGTCTCGACGCCGGATTCGAGGGTGACGGCAACGGTTGAATCGGAGGACATAGTTATACGTCCCCCCGCGTTAGCCCCTCGCATGTTTACCAACGAAGCCCCGAAGCGACGCGACGCACCGGAGGGACGATGCGCGTAGTCGCGAAGTTCGGCGGCACCTCGCTCGGTAGCGGTGACCGAATCAACCGCGCCGCGGACTCCATCGCCGCGGCCGTCGAACACGGCCACGAAATCGCCGTCGTCGCCTCCGCGATGGGCTCGACGACCGACGACCTCCTCGACGAAATCAAGTTCGAGGCCGACGACCGCGACCGCGCCGAAATCGTCTCGATGGGCGAGCGGACCAGCGTGCGCATGCTCAAGGCGGCGCTGGCCGCCCGCGGCGTCAACGCCCTGTTCGTCGAACCCGGCACCGACGAGTGGCCGGTCATCACGAACGACCTCGGCGAGGTCGACGTCGAGGCGACCCGAGAGCGGGCCGCGAAGCTCGCCGCCGAACTCGACGGCGTCGTTCCGGTCATCACCGGCTTCCTCGCGCAGAACCACGACGGCGAAATCACGACGCTCGGCCGCGGCGGCTCCGACACCTCCGCCGTGATGCTCGGTAACTACATGGACGCCGACGAGGTCGTCATCGTCACCGACGTGGAGGGTGTCATGACCGGCGACCCGCGCGTGGTCGAAGGCGCGCGCAACGTCGGCCGCATCACCGTCGACGAGCTTCGGAACCTCTCGTTCCGCGGGGCCGAGGTCGTCGCGCCGTCTGCGCTCTCGTACAAGGACGCGGGGCTCGACGTTCGGGTCGTCCACTACCAGCACGGCGACCTGCTCACCGGCGGGACGCTCATCGAAGGCGAGTTCCACAACCTCATCGACATGCAGGAAGAACCCCTCGCGTGTCTCACCGTGGCCGGGCGAGCGATTCGCAACCGACCGGGAATCCTCGCGGACCTCTCGGCAGCCCTCCGAGAAGAGGACATCAACGTCGACTCGGTCGCCTCCGGGATGGACTCTATCACGTTCTACGTCCTCGAAGACGACTCCGACCGGGCCGAGGCCGTCCTCCACGACCGCGTCGTCGCCGACGACGCGCTGTCTTCCGTCACCGTCGAAGACGACATCGCCGTCGTCCGCGTCACCGGCGGCGAACTCCCGAACCGCCCCGGCGTCATCCTCGACATCGTTCAGCCGCTGTCCGACGCCGGCATCAACATCCACGACGCCATCACCTCCGCGACCTCCGTCGCAATCTTCGTGGCGTGGGACGACCGCGAGGAGACGCTCGGCATCATCCAAGACAAGTTCTGAGCCCGCTCCTCGGCTCGATTCCGTTTTTACGCAGTCGTTTCCGCCAGCGACGCCGAACAGCCGGCAGCATCCGACGGTCGGCGTGGGCGGTTCGTGGCGATAGCGGAACAGCCGGCGACACCGATGCACAGTCCCGTCCACGAGCGCCGAAAACCGGGCGTCGTCCCTCGATTTTCCGCCTGCCGATTACTTCACGTTCGCGGGTCTATTGCGGGCATGAAATCGTACAAGGCGAAGATGGTCGAGCCCATCGAACTCCCCTCGCGCGAGGAGCGCGAGGCCGCCCTCGAACGGGCCGGCTACAACGCGTTCAACCTCGACGCCCGCGACGTGTACATCGACCTCTTGACCGACTCGGGGACGGGAACTATGTCCGCAGAGCAGTGGGCGGCGATGATTCGCGGCGACGAGGCCTACGCGGGCAGCGAGTCGTTCGCCCGACTCGCGGAGTCGGTCCGCGACGTGATGGGCTTCGAGCACGTCGTACCGACCCATCAGGGTCGCGGGGCGGAGAACGTCCTCTACGGCGTCCTCTTGGAGGACGGCGACGTGGTTCCGAACAACTCGCACTTCGATACGACCCGCGCCCACATCGTCAATCAGGGCGCGGAGCCGGTCGACTGTCCGTCGCCCGCCGCGCGCGACCCGAACTCCACGGAGTCGTTCAAGGGTAACTTCGACATCGACGCGGGCTACGCGCTCGTCGAGGAGGTCGGCGCCGACGCGGTTCCCGTCGTCGTCCTCACCATCACGAACAACTCCGTCGCCGGCCAGCCGGTCTCGATGGCGAACATCCGCGCCACCGCCGAGTTCGCCCGCGACATCGACGCCATGTTCGTCATCGACGCCTGCCGGTTCGCGGAGAACGCCCACTTCATCAAGACCCACGAGGCGGGTTACGAGAACCGCTCGGTCGCCGAAATCGCCCGCGCGCAGTTCGAACACGCCGACGCGATTACGATGTCCGGCAAGAAAGACGCGCTCGTCAACATCGGCGGCTTCGCCGCGATGCGCGACGAGACGGTGTTCGAACACGCGAAGCAGCGCGCCATCCTCTACGAGGGCTTTCCGACCTACGGCGGCCTCTCGGGCCGCGACATCGAGGCGATGGCCGTCGGCCTCCGCGAGGCCGTCACGCCGCCCTACGTGTCCGACCGCGTCGAACAGGTGGCCGAACTGGGCGACCTCCTCGTCGAGGCGGGCGTCCCCGTCTACCAGCCGACCGGCGGCCATGCGGTCTATCTCGACGCCGGCGAGGTGTTCCCGCACATCCCGAAAGAAGAGTTCCCCGGACAGGAACTCGTCTGCGCGCTCTATCTCGAAGGCGGCGTCCGCGGCGTCGAACTCGGCGGCTTCGCGTTCCCCGGCACCGACCGGCCGGACCTCGTGCGCCTCGCGCTCCCGCGGCGCACCTACAGCCGCGAACATCTCGAACACGTCGCCGAGACGGCCGCGAAGGTGATGGACTCCGCCGGCGAGTACGGCGGTCTCGAAATCGTCGAGGAGCCGCCGATGAAGGAGCTTCGGCACTTCTCGGCGCGGCTCGAACCGGTGTCGAACTGACGGCTTCAGGATAGCTACTCGATTTCGTCCCTATTTTCCCTCGTACAGCCGGCTCGCCAGTCGCTCCGGCAGGCCGACCTCGCGCACGCGCTCGGCGACGCGGTCGATGTCGTAGTTGACGCGCTCCGCCTCGATTTCCATCGCGTCGAGGTCGGCGACCGCGTAGGCCGCCCGCGGGTCGCCGTCGCGGGGCTGGCCGACGCTTCCGGGGTTCAGGACGATTCCGTCGTCGTAGATTCGGTGGCCCTGCACGTGGGTGTGACCCAACACCAGCAGGTCCTCGCCGTCGAGGAGCGACGGCGAGAAGTCGTCGGGGTAGGTGTAGCGGTCGGGGTGGTCGGGGTGGCCGTGGGCGAGTTTGACCCGGCCGTCGGCGACGTGTCGGGTTTTCGGAAGTGACGATAGCCACTCCATCGACGCCGGGGAGAGCGCGTCGCGGGCGTAGTCGACGCCCGCGGCCGCCATGCTGTTGAAGCGGAAGCCGGTCCCCGACGTGACTGCGCGGTCGTGGTTCCCCGAGACCGTTGGCACGTCCCGGTCGGCGAGTTCGGACACGCACTCCTCGGGCCACGGGTTGTAGCCGACCACGTCGCCGGCGCAGACCAGTCGGTCGACCGGCGGCATCGATTCGAGCACCGCGTCGAGTGCCGGGAGGTTCCCGTGCACGTCCGAGATGACGCCCAGTCGCATGGCTCGGTGTACGGGTGCGCGGCTGAAAAGTTCCGGGCCGGTCGCGAGTCGAGTACGACAGCGCACCTGACCCGGCGGGACGCCGACAGTCGCGTTACTCGCCGTTGTAGAAGGCGGTCTCGACCGAGTCACCGACGGTCGCGGCGGCGGCACAGACGGCGTGTTCGAACTCGTGGTCGTAGAGTTCGCGGGCCGCGTCGGCCGCGGTCTCCGCGTCGAGGTCGAACGCGCGCGGTTCGTCTTCCTCGTAGGTCGCCACGAGCGTGGGTTCGGAGACGGCTTCCACCACGAGCGCGTCCTTTCGGACGATGCCGATGAACGCCTCGTCGTCGCCGACGACGCCCGCGATTCGGGGCGTGTCGTAGTCGTCTTTCTCGTAGTCGAGCGCGAGCAGAATCTCGGCGAGGGCGTCGCGCGGCGGGTAGCCGAGGTCGAGTTTCTCCGCGATGGGGTCGACCTGCGAGCCGTTGCCGACGACGACGTAGTCGCCGCCCTCGCGGACGCAGTTGTAGGCGATGTAGGGGTTATCGGTCTCGGGGGCGTCGGGCGTCGGCCCGACGGTCAGGGCTCCGTCCCGGTCGACGACCTGTCGGTTCGGGAAGGACCGAGAGGAGACGCGATACGCACCGATTCCGGGGCCAACGACGACGAAACGTCCGACGTACATACACGAGAGTGGATAGAATAGGGGCAAATAGTTGGCGGTTTATGCACGTCTGTCCGTCACCGTGCCATAAAATCGCACGGCGGAATCGACACGCAACGTTTACAAATACCCGCGAAGTACGAATTGATGCGAAGTCCCATGGGGTAGTGGCCAATCCTGTTGCCTTCTGGGGGCAACGACCCAGGTTCGAATCCTGGTGGGACTATTTCTCCGATTCTCACGCTCTTTGAGGCCGCGCTGTCCCCTGTTCTCCAGTTGAAACGAAGGGGTAGGTTTCAGAAACCCAAGGGGTGTGTTTCGAGTGGAGTTTTTGCTGACGGATTCTCAGACCGTCCGAATACGGGCGATACGGGTCGTGAAAACCGCTTAGCGTTCGACCGCGAGCAGCGCGACTCGTTCTTTGACCAGTGCGGGGAGGTCGCCGTCGGCGACGCGCAACTCCGTCTCGCCCACGTCGAACACCTCGCGGACGAGCGCTTCGTCGTAGTCACCGAGGGTCTCCGCGGGTTCGAGGTCGAGTCGGTCGAACAGCGCGGCCTCGGCGCCTTCTTCGTCGCCGCCGTCGACGAGAATCACGACGGGGAGCGTCCCCTCCGAGACGCCGATTTCGAACGCGCGGTTAATCTGCCGGCGGCCGCTGGCGTAGAGGAGGATTTCGACGGCCCGGTCGCGGGCGATTTCGTTGCCGCGGCCGATGGCCCGGTCGGCGAGTTCGGTCGCCCGTTCGAGGTGCTCGCGGTCCACGACGTACCGGGCGTCGAACGCCTGCACCGTCGCGCCCGTCTCGTCGGCCACGTCGCCGACGACCGCGATGAACGAATCGAGGTCCGAGACGGTCGCCTCGGCTTCGAGGAGTCTCATTCGAAATCACCCAGACTCGCCTGTTGGTCGGCGCGGTCTTTTGCCGTCTCGAAGCCGGTGTCGTCGGGGACGGCGTCTTCCGGCGCGTCGTCTTCGTCCACCTCGTCCATCGAGGGGTCCTTCCGACCCGCGGCTTCGAGGATGTTCTGAGCCGTCTTCCTGCGACCCCGGAGCGCGGCGAGGATGCGCGATTTCTCGGTCTCGCGGAGGTCGGCCCGACTCTCGACGCCGGCTTCGAACAGCCGTCGGGCGCGCTTTCGGCCGACGCCGCGGACGCCGGCGAGGTCGAGCAGTTCCTCGCGGACGCCGTACTCGACGCGCTTTTTCCCCTCGCGGACCGCGTACACGGAATCGAGGTCGAGTTCGGAGGCGAGTCGCTCGGCCGCACCGAGGAGCCACTCGGCCGTCTCGACCTTCCCGCGGATGTCGCCGGGGCCGACGCCGTAGCGCTCGGTGATTCGGTCCTCGTCGACCTCGCCGACCCAGTCTTCGAGGAGCTTCGCGGTCTTCAGCGCCGACAACCAGTCTTCGAACGCCACGTCCTCGTACTCCGAGGGGACGCGCCCGAGGAACTCCGGTTCGCGCTCGTAGCACAGTTCGGTGTAGGTCTCGCGGTCGCCGGACTTCAGGTAGAGCTGATACATGTCCGGCGTCCGGCAGACGAGGTGGTAGAGGCCGAGCGGCGTCGGATACGTCCGGTCCGTCTCGAACTCGTCGGCGTCGTCGTCTCCGGAACCACCGGCGTCAACGTCTCCCCCGTCGCCGCTCTCTGTCGCGACCATCTCGCTGGCCCGCTGGAAGCCGCCGGGTTCGTCGTCGGATTCGCCCCGCGCTTGTTTCGGCTTCTCGGGCGTCTCGCCCGCGAGCGCCCGGAGCTTCTCGGTTCGGTGGTCCGCCGCCCATTCGAGGCCGTCGATGATTTCGGCGGCGCTCATCGGGTCAAGATAGAGCCGCGAGACGGTGTGGCCGACGGGCGTCGCCCGTATCGTCTCTCCTTCGAACTCGACGAACCCGTTTACTTCGAGATAGTCGAGCACGCGGTCGGTCACCTGTCCGAGTCGCTCGGGGTCGTCGGTCTGGGTCGCATAGAGCGTCTGGTCGAGGAATTCGAGCAGTCCCTCGCGGGTGTGGGCGAAGCCGGAGGCGACGGTGGCGAGCAGGTGCGTCCGCAGCGCGGGCTCGGCCGCGAGCTTCGACCGCACGTCTTCTGCGTCGGCCCAGATGTACCGCTCGAACAGTTCGTCGCGGGCGTCGGCGTCCTTCGCGAGCAGTACCGCCTCGCCGTAGGGGTCGAGGCCGGGCCGACCGGCGCGACCCATCATCTGGTGAACTTCGAGCACGTCAAGCGGCTTCATTCCGCCGTAGTCGCCGTCGTAGCGCTGCCAGTCGCGGACGACGACGCGGCGGCTCGGGGTGTTGACGCCGGCGGCGAGCGTCGGCGTGGCGCAGATGCACTTGATGAGTCGGTCGCGGAAGGCGTCCTCGACGAGGGTTCGGTGCTCCGCGGCGAGCCCCGCGTGGTGGAACGCCGCGCCCTTGGCGACCGCCGCGGCGAGGTCCTCGGAGGTCTCGGTGTCGGACACGTCGCGTATCTCGGCGGCGAGTTCCGCGAGGTCGCCGCGCTCGTCGCCGGTGATGTACCGCTCCGTCACGTCGGCCATGCGGCGGGCCGCGGACTCGGCGTTTCGCCGCGAGTTCACGAAGACGAGCGAGGAGCCCTGGTCGCCGTCGCCGTCGCCCTCCAACGCGTCGGCGACGAGCGCGGGCGTCTGCCGTTCCCCGCGGCCGACCGGCACCTCGCGTTGGCTCCCGTCGGCGAAGGAGATGGCGTTGCCGTAGTGGACGCCCATCTTGAGGTCGATGGGTCGCCAGTCGGACTTGACGAGTTCCGCGTCGAGCCAGTCGGCGACGACGCCCGCGTTGCCGACGGTCGCCGAGAGCGCGACGACCTGCAGGTTCGGGTTGAGCCGGCGGAGCTTCGCCAGCGTGACCTCCAGCGTCGGCCCGCGGTGTCTGTCGTCGACGAGGTGGACCTCGTCGGCGACGACGCAGGTGAGTTGGTCCATCCACGCCGCGTTGTTCCGGACGAGCGAGTCGACCTTCTCGGAGGTGGCGACGATGATGTCGCGCGAGGAGAGCCACTCGCCGTCGGACTCGTAGTTGCCGGTCGAGACGCCCACGTCGATGCCGTACTCCTCCCAGCGCTCGAACTCGGCTTTCTTCTCGGAGGCGAGCGCCCGGAGCGGGACGATGTACAGCGCCTTCCCGCCGCGCGCGACGCTCGACAGCATCGCCAGTTCGGCGATGAGCGTCTTTCCGCTCGCCGTCGGGACGGCGGCCACGAGGCTCTCGCCGTCCGTCAGGCCGGCCTCGACGGCCTCGGCCTGCGGCGGGTACAGCTCCTCGATACCCTCGTCGCGGAGGGCCTCGGGAATCCCCGTCGGCAGGCCCGTCAGGTCCGCAGTTCGCATTGCATCTCCCTTGGACCGTCCCCCGGTTTAAGCCATCGGGTCGGTTCGGTCGCCGACCCACGTCCCCGCGTCGGCAGGGCTTTGTACGGCCCGGCGGTACGATGGCGCATGAGAGTCGAGTACGACCGCGACACCTGCATCGGCATGTTCCAGTGTGTCGACGAGTGGGAGGGCTTCGAGAAGAACGTCGACGACGGCAAGGCCGACCTCGTCGACGGCGAGGAGACCGACGACGGCGTCTTCGTCCGCGAGGTCCCCGAGGACGCCGAGTTCGACGCGAAGTTCGCCGCCCGCGTCTGCCCCGTCGAGGCCATCCGCATCCTCGACGACGACGGCGAACAGCTCGTTCCCTGACCGCGACGCCGACGAGCCTGCTGTTTTCTCTCGCGTCCGCGACGCGACCGAACCGTGTGACCGACGACCGTGGGGCACGTCCCCGAACCCCTCCGTTTCGACTGGAGATTCGGCCGACGATAGAGTGTAACAGTTAAGCGGCGGGCCCCTAATCGTGCCACTATGAGCCAAGCGACGAAAATCGTGCTCGGTACCGTCGGCGTGTCGGCCCTGCTGGCCGTCGTGTTCGTCGGGATGAGCATCGCCTGAGCGGATGTTCGAGACGCGCACCCTGCCGTCGGACCTCGAATCGGTCCGCGACGAGTACGCCTCCGGCGCGCTCGTCTTGGACGTGGCCGGTGACTTCGACACCATCCCACCCGAGGCCGCGGAGAACCTCGGGTTGGTGGTCGAGTCGCTCTCCCCGGCGGCGTACCCCGCGGAGTGGCTACCAGACGACTCGCCCCAACAGCTCCGACGCTACGCGTCGTCGGACTTCACCATCGGGATGCCCGGCGACGGCACCGTGACGTGGTCCCGACAGACCGACCCGCCGGTCGTGCTGGTGAAGTACCGCGCGAAGGGGACGCCGGACGACTTTCTGGACTTCCTCATCGCCGAGGCATTCGTGCAGGCCGGAAACGACGAGATTCCGGAGCACTTCCTCCCCTTCTTCGGTGAGCGGTACCGCGACCTCGCCGCGGCGACGCCGCTCGGCCCGAGCGAGACGTATCAGGTCGCCGCCGCCCTCTACGAGGGCTGGGTCGGTCTCCACACCCGCGAGGCGTTCGCGTCGTGGGAGGGGAGCCACGACCGCCTCCACGACGCGTGGGTCGATGCCGGCGGCCGACTCGACGACCGACTTGCGAACCTCCCGCGGCTCGTCGCGCTCGGCAGACTCTCGTTCGCCGAGGCGACCGAGTTCGCGTGTTCGGCCATCAAACACGGCCGCGACCTCCCCGCGCCGTTTTCGGCGCTGGACACCGCGGCGTACCGCGACCACGGGCCGAGCTACGCGGTCAAGTGGGCGGAAAAGACGTTCGAGCAACTCGCGGCCGACGACGCGGAACCGGTCGACGGCGCGGCCACCGACGATTCGGCCGACGACGACGCCGACTCGGCGTAGTCGGTCGCGCCCGAGCGCGTCGCGCGTCGCCTCAGAACTCGGTTTCGACGGTGCCGTCCTCGTCGAGGTCGACGACGCCGTCGAACAGTTCGCGGAATCGGTCCAGCGTCTCTTGGTCGTGGACCTCCTTCGAGAGGTGGAACAGCCCTACCGCGTCGAACTCGTCGAGGAGTTCGAGAATCTGTTTTGTCGCCTCGAAGGCGCGGTCCTCGTCGGCGTAGTAGGCCATCTCCGTGACTGAATCGACGCTGAGCCGGAGCTTTCCGTCGTGGCTTTCGAGGAACTGTCGGGTCTTCCCGACGATGGCGTCGAGGTCGTCGGGAGCCGCGACGTAGTGGATGTTGTCCGAACTGCGTCGGGAGTAGCCGCGCTCGATAGAGAGCGTGTCGAGGATGGTGGCGCTGGACTCGTCGACCTCGTAGTGTTCCAGCTTCTGTTCGACCTCGCGCGCGGTGGTCCGCGTCGAGATGACGAGGAAGCGGTCGGTGTCGACTTTGAAGAAGTCCGTGTCGATGCGGTCGGTCTCGCCGATGCTCGGATGAAGGAGCAAGATACCTGTGCCGCCCGGAATCGTCGCGGGCGCGTCTTCGATGGCGAGCTCGTAATCCATACCCCAAGCAGTTACCCTGCCGACTTAATCCTTCATGCCGCTTGGGCCGCGGCGTCCCCGAATCGTGTCGTGTGTTCACTCTCCGCGCGCTGGGCGGTCAGAACAGCGAGTCGGCCGTGGCGGCGCCGATGACGCTGAACACCGCGCCGACGCTCGTCGCCTTGAGCGTGATACGGAGCACCGCGAGGTCGAGGTCGTACCCCAGCACGGTGACGAGGACCTGTCCCGACACGTCCGAGAGGAACGTCCCCGGCGCGTCGAACGCGAGCGCGAGGATGAACACGGAGAGGTACGAGACGGTGATGAGCGAGATGAACCGGACGGGAATCCCGCCGACCTCGCGCTCCCTGTCGGGGTCGCGGTCGTCGGCCTTGTAGAGCGCGCCGTAGCCGACCGCGAGCACGATAAAGAGCGTGAGGAGCGCCTGCGCGAACGACATGCTCCGCGCGAGCACCCACACCTCCTCGGTGACGACGAACGGCCCCGCGAGGAGGAACCCGCCGACGACCTGCTGGGCGGTGTCGGCGAGCGCGAACCGGCGGCGGACTCCGACCATACACCGGTCGTCGGGACGGCGGCAATTAAAAGGCGCGACGGGAGACACGGCTGATTCGTCGCCGGATTCGCCGCCCCCGCGGGACCAGTTCGAACGCATTTTCACCCCGGCGCGCGAGGCTTCGGTATGAGCGTCCGCGACGAGTTCGACGCCTGGGCGGCCGACGGCCGCGACAAGGGCATGGAGGACCGACACTGGCACACCGCGAAGCACGCGCTCGCACGGATGCCGGTCGAGGAAGGCGACACCGTCGTCGACCTCGGGACCGGAAGCGGCTACGCCCTGCGCGCGCTTCACGACACGAAGGGCATCGGCCGCGGGTTCGGCCTCGACGGCTCGCCCGAGATGGTCCAGAACGCCCGCGAGTACACCGACACCGATGACCTCTCGTTTCTCGTCGGCGACTTCGACGACCTCCCGTTCGACGACGACAGCGTCGACCACGTCTGGTCGATGGAGGCGTTCTACTACGCCGCCGACCCGCACCACACCCTCGAAGAAATCGCCCGTATCCTCAGGCCCGGCGGGACGTTCTACTGCGCGGTCAATTATTACGACGAGAACGTCCACTCCCACGAGTGGCAGGAGCTCATCTCCATCGACATGACCCGGTGGTCCCACGCGGAGTACCGCGAGGCGTTCCGCGACGCCGGCCTCCACGTCGCCGAACAGGACTCCATCGCCGACCTCGACATCGACATCCCGGCGGCCGCCGAGTTCCCGACCGACGATTGGGAGACCCGCGAGGAGATGGTCGAGCGCTACCGGACGTTCGGCACGCTCCTGACCGTCGGCGTCGCGCCCTGACGCGGAACGGGACCGCAGAACCGACCGACCCGCGCTTTCGACCTACTCGACGATGTGAGCCGACGCCGGGGCGAATCCGATATCAAGCGTCGTCCCGACCTCGAATCCGGCCGCTGATTCTTCGCCGCCGTCTTCGACCGCCACGACGAGTTCCGTCTCGCCCCAGTCGAGTCGCACCCGCGTCGTCGCCCCCTGAAACTCGGTGTCGACGACGGTCCCGCGAACCCGGTTCGTCTCCGCGCCGACCCGGAGCTGTTCGGGTCGGACGCAGAAGGTGAGTTCGTCGCCGGGCGCAGGACGTGCGGGTCGGCCGCCGTCTCTCCCGTCGCTTTCAGCGCGGTCGCCGGACGCCGAACCACCTTGGCCGAGGACGCGCCGCCCCTCGGCCAGCGTGAACACCGCGTCGCCGACGCCGACGCGAATCCCCCCCGTTTCCGGTCGAGACTCGACGACTGCGTCGAGGACGTTGTTCTCGCCGAGGAACTCCGCGACGAACCGCGTCCGCGGTCGGTGGTAGAGTTCGCGGGGCCGGCCGACCTGTTCGACGCGGCCGCGGTTGAGGACGGCCACCCGGTCGGACACCGCCAGCGCCTCCGACTGGTCGTGGGTGACGTAGACGGTCGTCACGCCGAGTTCCGACTGGATTCGCTTTACCTGTCGGCGGAGGCGGTCGCGGAGTCGGGCGTCGAGCGCCGACATCGGCTCGTCGAGGAGCAGCAGGTTCGGGCCGGGCGCGAGGGCGCGGGCGAGCGCGACCCGCTGTTGTTGCCCGCCCGAGAGAGAGTCCGGGTCGCGGTCTTCGAACCCCGCGAGGTCGACGAGGTCCAGCAGTTCCGCGATGCGCTCGTCGCGGGTGCCGCCGCCCGGCGGGTCGGTAAAGCGGAGGCCGTAGGCGACGTTCTCGCCGACGCTGAGGTGCGGGAACAGCGCGTAGTTCTGGAACACGACGCCGACGCCCCGAGACTCGGGCGCGACGCCGGCCATCGACTCGCCGTCGAAGCGCACGGTCCCCTCGGTCGGGGACTCGAAGCCGGCGATACAGCGGAGCGTGGTCGTCTTGCCGCAGCCAGAGGGGCCGACGAGCGTGAAAAACTCGCCGTCGTCGACCGACAGCGAGACGGAATCGAGCGCCGTCGCCGACCCGTAGCGCTTGGACACCGCGTCGAGTTCGAGTCTCACGGGTTCGCCTCCGAAGTCACGTTCTCCCCTCGCCGGCGGACGGTCATAATTCTCACTTCCCGCGGCTCGCCCTCGTCTCGTTCTCCGGGCTCACTCATAGCTCGCCCCACCGGCCGCCGAAGCGGTCCACGACGAGGAAGCTGGCGGACGTGACGAGAAGCAGGAGACAGCCCATCGCCGTCGCGGGGCCGAGACGTCGCCCGAGGAACCGCTCGACTGCGATGGGCATCGTGTAGCTCCCCGCGCCCTCCGCGAGGATGATTGTCGAGTCGAACTCGCCGATGCTGATGGCGACGGCGAACGCCGCGCCCGCGACGACGCCGGTCCAGACGAGCGGCAGTTCGATATCGACGAGCGCGCGGGTTCTGGTCGCACCGAGCGACCGCGCGGACTCCACGAGCCGGCCGTCGAGTCGGGCGAAAAGCGGCGCGACGTTTCGGGTGACGAAGGGGTACGCGCCGACGGCGTGGGCCGCGACGATAGCGAGCGCGCCGGTGACGCGGATTCGCGTCCCCAGCACGTCGACGCCGAAGACGAGGCCGCGGAGCAGGCCGAGGCCGACGACGATGCCCGAGACGGCGAAAGGTGCCATCGCGAGTACGTCGATGAGGCCGCGCCCGCGGTACCGGCGGGTCGTGAGGACGGCCATCACCACGCCCATCGGGACGGCCACGACGAGCGTCCCCGCGGCGAAGGCCAGCGAGTTCAGGATGGCGGGGAGGGGTTTGACCTGAAAGCTCGCGCCGGTCGCCTGTCGCTCGGCGAGGAAGGCGTAGTTGGCGAGCGTGAAGCCGCCGTCGCCGCCGGTGACGCTCGCCAGCACCATGCTGGCGATGGGGACGACGAACACCAGTCCGACGATGAGGGCGTAGCCGGCGATGCCGGCGGTTCGGAGCGCCGATTTCGGCGTCCAGTCGGACGGGACGACAGACCGGCGAGGAAGCGGGTTCGCCGCGCCGCCGGCCGACCGCTGGCTGGCCTCGTACCGGAGGTAGACGGCGGTCAGCGTGATGGAGATGACCGTCTCGATGACCGCGAGGCTGGCGGCCTCGGCGTACGCGAGGTCTCGGACCCGCGAGTAGACGAACACCTCGATGGTCGCCAGTTGGAAGCCGCCGAGTGCGAGGACGATGGGGAACGACGCGAAGGTGAAGATGAACGTCAGGGTCGCGCCGACGCCGATGGACGGCAGGAGCTGTGGGAGGACAACGTCGCGGAAGGCCCGCCGCGGGTTCGCGCCGAGCGAGCGGGCGGTCTCGACGGTCCGGGCGTCCACGCTCTCCCACGCGGCGGTGACGACGCGGGCGACGAGCGGGGCGTTGTAGAACGCGTGGGCGACGATGATGGCTTCGAGCGTGAACAGCAGTTCGACCGGCGGGAGGCCGACGGCAGAGAGCGCGCGGTTCAGCGTCCCGTTGCGGCCGAACGTCGCCACGAAGCCGATGGCGACCATGATGGAGGGCATGACGAACGGGAGAATGGTAAGCGAACGGAGCGTCTCACGGCCGCGGAACTCGAAGCGCGAGAACAGCCACGCGGCGGGGAGGCCGAGCGCGAGGCTGGCGAGCGTCGAGTAGAACGCCTGTTTCGCCGTGAACCAGATGATGTCGACGAGGTAGAACTCGCTCGTCAGAATCGCCGCGATGGGTTCGACCGTGGGTCGGCCGTCCACGAGGACGGCGTCGGCGAAGACGGTGGCGACGGGGTAGTAAAACAGGACCAGGAGGACGACGGCGGTGAGCGCCGCGACGAGGGTGAGCAGTCGCTGTTCGAGGACGCGGACGACCCGGCGAACCGAGACGCGGCTCACCGGTTCACCTCACTTTCTGGCGAACTCGCGGGCCCAGGCGTCGGTCCAGTCACTCAGGTTGTTCTGAAGCCGGTCGTAGGAGAACGTGACGGCTTCCGGCGGCTCCTGTGCGTACTGCGCGAAGTCCTCGGGCAGCTCCGCGGTGGTCGTGGCCGGGAACTGGACGTTGCGGACGGCGATTTCGGCCTGCACCTCGGGTCGGAGCATGAAGTCCATGAACTCGGCCGCGAGGTCGGGGTTCGACGCGTCGGCGAAGTGGGCCATCCCCTCGGGGTTGGCGTAGCCCTCGTCGTTCAGGAAGCGAATCTGGTGTTTCGCCATGTCCTCGCCGGCCTCGGCGGCGAACACCTGGTCGGTCGAGTACGAGACGACCATCGGGGCCTCCCCGTTCGAGTAGGCGTTGTAGGAGTCCTCCCAGTTGCCGAGGACGCGGACGTCGTTTTCCTTCAGGCTCGCCCAGTAGTCGAGGTAGCCGTCTTCGCCCTTGGCGTCGATGGTGTGGAGTAAGAACGCCTGTCCCGTCGCCGACGATGTGGGGTTCTGCGCGAGGAGCGCGCCCGCGTACTCGGACTCCAGCAGGCCGTCGAACGTTTCGGGGGCGACGAAGTCGCCGTCGCCGTAGGTCTCGTTGTAGACGAGCGAGATGTAGCCCGTGTCGTAGGGGACCGCGCGGCCCTGCGGGTCGAAGTTCAGTTGCTCGTTCACGTCGCCCAGTCGGGACAGTCCCTCGGCGGGCGAGAACAGCGCCTCGTCGAGGTTCTGGTCGATGCGGACGAGCATCTGCGCGTCGAGGCCGACGTAGAGGTCCGCGCCGGACTCGACGCCGCGGAGGGCGCGTTCGATGTAGTAGTTCACGCCCGAATCGGGCGTCTGCCACTCCAGCGTCGCGTCGAACTCGGACTCGAACGTCTCTTTCAGCCACGGACCGGGGCTCGAACTCGGCGCGTCGACGAACGAGCCGTAGGTGCCGACGGTGAGCGTCGGCGACTCGCCGTCTGTGGTCGTCCCCTCGGTCGTCGTCGTGGTCGTCTCGGCCGTGTCGCCCGAGGCCTCGGTCGTCGTCTGCTCGCCGCCGGTCCCGGTGCAGCCGGCGAGGAGCGCGGAGACGCCTCCCGCACCGGCGGCCTTCAGGAAACTACGTCGTCTCATTACTCGGTTGTTGCACTCTGTGGTATTTAACGGGCGTGGTGTTCTCGGAGACGAATAAACGGCCGAATCTGTCGGATTCGAGGTCCGTATCGGGAGAACGACTTTATCCTCGGCGGGAGTATCACCGGAGGTGACTGCTTCTCGTCCGTACGTCCTCGGCGGTGTGCTCGCCCTCTTCGTGCTGCTCGCGGCGGTCATGCTCGCGGACGTGTTGGCGACGGTGTTTTTCGCCATCACGGTCGCCTACCTGCTCGTGCCGCTCAGGCGACGCCTCGAAGCGCGCGGGGTCTCCCGATGGGTCTCCAGCCTCGCCGCCACCGTCGTCGCGGCGGTCGGCGTCGGCGTCGTGCTCGCGCCGCTCGTCGTCATCGTCTTCCTCCGACTGAGCGACATCCTCGAGCTCGCGGCGCTCCTGCCCGACGTGGTGACCGTCGAGTTCCTCGGGATGGTCGAGACGGTGACGCTCGACGACGTGGTTGCGGTCGGCCTCGACCTGCTCCAGTCGCTCGGCCGCGTCGCCGCCACCGCCGCGCCCGTGGTCCTGATCAAACTCACGCTGTTCGGCTTCCTCGTGTTCTCGCTGCTCCTCAGCGGCGACGCCGTCGGGCGGACGCTCCTCGCGCTGGTCCCCGCCGACTACCGGGATGCGGCGACGGCCCTCAACGAGCGGGCCCGCGAGACACTGTTCGCCATCTACGTCCTGCAGGCGGCGACCGCCGTCGGCACGTTCGCCATCGGCCTCGTCGTCTTCTGGGCGCTCGGCTACGACTACGTCGTCACGCTCGCCACGGTCGCGGCCGTCCTCCAGTTCATCCCCATCGTCGGCCCGAGCGTCCTGCTCGCGGCGATGGCCGTCTACCACGT
Source organism: Haloferax sp. Atlit-10N (assembly GCF_003586325.1). NCBI lineage: Archaea > Methanobacteriati > Methanobacteriota > Halobacteria > Halobacteriales > Haloferacaceae > Haloferax > Haloferax sp. Atlit-10N. The sequence continues at coordinate 209,734 of NZ_PSYX01000004.1, read as the reverse complement.
CGCGGTCGGCGACCTCGTCGCCGCCGCGCTCGTCGTCGCCGTCGGCGGATTCGCGGTCGCGTGGCTCCCGGACATCCTGATTCGCCCGCGCCTCGCCAAGGAGACCGCCGACCTGCCGGGGAGCCTCTACTTCGTCGGCTTCGTCGGCGGCCTGCTCAGCCTCGGTCCGGTCGGCATCATCGCCGGCCCGCTCGTCGTCGCGCTCCTCGCGGAGTCCGTTGACCTGCTCGGTGCGGAGTTACGCGTCGACGAGGGCGGCGGCGAGGAGGCCGCGGGCGACGACCCGGTCGAGACTTCCTGACTGCGCCGCTCGTCAGCCCTCGACGACCGCGCCGTCGCGTTCCTCCCACTCGGTGAGGCTGCCCTCGTAGAACGCCACGTCGTCGTAGCCGAGGTGCGAGAGGACGACGTAGGTGTGGCTGATGCGCCGGGCGGTGTTGCAGTAGAGGACGACCCGACGGTCCGGGGTGACGCCCGCGTCGTCCAGAATCGAGTCGAGTTCGTCCCGCGGTTTCAGCCCGCGGGTCTCGTCGTCGACGAGTTCGCGCCAGTCGAGGTTGACCGCGCCGGGGAGGTGGCCCTCGTCGTACTCCGCGGGGTCGCGGGTGTCCACGATGACGGTCTCGGGGTCGTCGAGCGCGGCTTCGACCGCCTCGAAGTCCACGAGCGGCGTCTCGGTCGGGTCGGTTATCTCGTAGACCGTTCCCTCGACCTCGGTCGCCTCGGTCGTCGTCTCGCGCTCGCGGTTCCACGCGCTGAAGTCGCCGTCGAGGAGGTGGAGTTTCTCGGGGTCGTGTCCGTAGAGGAGGGCGGTCACGAGAAAGCGGGCGGCGAAGACGCCGTGGGTGTCGTCGTAGGCGACCACGTCGTCGTCGGCCGCGATGCCCGCGCCCGAAAGGAGGTCGGACCACGCGTCGCGGCCGGGGAGCATTCCCACGTCGCCGTCGGCGCTTCGGAACTCGTCGAAGGGTATCGACACCGCGCCGGGGAGGTGCCCGATGCCGTCGAACTCCCAGCCGTCCCGTACGTCCACCACGCGAACGTCGCCGAGTCGGTCCGCGAGCCACGTCGAAGAGACCACGTCTACCATGTCCCCACGTTTCCGGGCCGCGGATTTAGGTCCGCCCCTCCTCGCACCCCTCGCCACGTGTCCGGGGTAGCGGATGTTGTTGCTGGTTTCGTCGGATACCGGGCTGAGAATCCCCGAGACGGCCGTTCTCCGAGTCACTTTCGCCGTCTCCCCCGCCTTATCTGGGACAATATTGCCGCATCACCCGAGGTCAGGCCGTACATGCCGTCGCTGTGAGAGTTATGGGCCTTCCTGTTGTACGGTGAAACGCGATGTCAAACTCCGATTACGCGAAGGACGTGCTCGTCTCTGCGGACTGGGTGGAGAGCCACCTCGACGAGTTCCAGAGCGACGACCCGGCGTACCGACTCGTCGAAGTGGACGTGGACACCGAGGCGTACGACGAGAGTCACGCCCCCGGTGCCATCGGGTTCAACTGGGAGTCCCAGCTGCAGGACCAGACGACCCGCGACGTGCTGACCAAGGAGGACTTCGAGGACCTCCTCGGCTCCCACGGCATCTCCGAGGACTCTACGGTCGTCCTCTACGGCGACAACTCCAACTGGTTCGCCGCCTACACCTATTGGCAGTTCAAGTACTACGGCCACGAGAACGTTCACCTGATGAACGGCGGCCGCGACTACTGGGTCGACAACGACTATCCGACGACCGACGAAATCCCGTCCTTCCCGGAGCAAGACTACAGCGCCAAGGGTCCCTTCGAGGACATCCGCGCGTACCGCGACGACGTCGAGAAGGCGGTCGACAAGGGTCTTCCCCTCGTCGACGTTCGCTCGCCCGAAGAGTTCTCCGGCGAGATTCTCGCGCCCCCGGGACTGCAGGAGACCGCCCAGCGCGGCGGCCACATCCCCGGCGCGAGCAACATCTCGTGGGCCGCGACCGTCAACGACGACGGCACCTTCAAGTCTGCCGACGAACTCCGCGACCTCTACGCGGACCAGGGCATCGAAGGCGACGAGTCCACCATCGCCTACTGCCGCATCGGCGAGCGCTCGTCCATCGCGTGGTTCGCCCTTCACGAACTCCTCGGCTACGAGAACGTCACCAACTACGACGGCTCGTGGACGGAGTGGGGCAACCTCGTCGGCGCGCCCGTCGAGAAGGGTAACTGAGCCGCCTCGGCCTCAGTTCGTTTCGATACCGACCGACCGGTTCTTTTTGCGGTTCACATCGGCAGGACGCTGATGCCGACGGCGACGAGTACGCCCGCGCCGAGAAGCACCATCACGCAGTAGCCCATAATGTCGCGGACCGACAGGCCGCTGATGGAGAGCAGCGGGATGGCCCAGAAGGGCTGAATCATGTTGGTCCACGCGTCGCCCCACGAGGCGGCGACGGCGACCCGCGGGATGGACTCGCCGGACGCCTTCGCGGCCGTGACGAGCGTCTCGCCGATGACGGCCCACTCGCCCCCGCCGGAGGGGACGAAGAAGTTCACGAGGCCGGCGGTGAAGAAGGCAAAGGCCGGGAGCGTCCCGTCGGGCGCGACGGCGACCATGCCCTGTGCGATTTGCGTGGCGAGGCTGACGGAGCCCTCCGGCGCGTAGGCCATGATGCCCATGATGCCCGCGTAGAAGGGGAACTGGAGGATGATTCCCCAGACGTTCTCGACGGCCTCGACGACGGCCTCGATGTACGCCTTGGGCGTCCCGTGGAACAGCAGGCCGAGAAAGAGGAAACCGAAGTTGACGATGTTCAGGTTGAGATTGTTCCACGGCATCGTCCCGTTCTGGACGCCCTCCCAGAAGTACAGGGCGACCGCGAGCAGGCCGACGACGCCGATTGCCACGCCGATGCCGAGCGAGTGCTCGATGCGCGTCGCGAGCGAGGCGTCGTCGGGGACGGCCGTGGAGGCCCACCCGCCGGTCGCCTGCTCGCCGCCGTCGGTCGCCGTCTCGAACGCCGCGGGGTCGATGGGCGTCTTCTTCGCGTCGTCGGTCGGGTACATGAGCGCGAACAGCGCCGGCAGGAAGAGGAAGCCGACTGCGACGACCAACACGAGGTTGGCGACCGTGAAGATGGTCCCGCCGGTGCCGAACGTCGTGTCGAGGATGCCCGCCTCGATGAGGAAGTTCCCCTCGGTGTTCAACAGGAGCGGAATCGACCCCGCGAGACCGCCGTGCCAGACGACGAACCCGGAGTACGCCCCGGCGACGACGATGGGGAAGTCGATGCCGCGCATCTCGGTCGCTATCTTCCGGGCGAACAGCGCCCCGACGACGAGGCCGAGGCCCCAGTGGACGAACGACGCCGCGGCGGCGACGACCGGCACCATCGCGGCCGCCCCTCGCTCCGTGTTCGGGACGCCCGCGAGGCGCGTCAGGAGCCAGTCCACGGGCTTCGTCTGCGCGAGCGCGTAGCCCGTCATCAGGATGAGCGTCATCTGCATCCCGAACGAAAGCAGGTTCCAGAAGCCGCCGTACCAGCCGTCGATGAGGAGGTTCCCGGCGTGTCCGACCACGCCGACCCCCTCGGCCGGCGCGACCGACACCAGCGCCAGCACGAACGCCACTCCGGTCAGGATGATGGCGAACAGGAACGCGTCGGGGAGGTACTGTTCGACCAGTTTCGAACTGCGCTCCGCCGCCTGCCTGATAGCGTTTGTCATAGCTCGGATAACCTCATGATAATACAATATATAATGTTTAATATTCCTGCTAGTTCGATTCGGTAGAATGTCACGAACCGGCCGACACGCCGGTCGTCGTCTGGGATCGGGTCGGGTCGTCGCAGACCCGCGCCGGACTCGCCGCCGCCGATGGGTACAAACCCGAGACGGACATACGGGAGCGTATGTCCGAACTCCTCGACACCCTCCGCGACGACCACGAGACGCCGCTTTCCCGACTCGGCTCCTCGAAGGCGCTGTACGCCGTCACCGGCGGCGAGATGGACGGCGACGCGGTCCGCGCCGCGGCCGCCGCCGAGGCCGCCGCCGCCGCCGACCTGTTCGACTGGTGGGCAGACGACGAACCGAACGACGAGGCGGCCGCGCTCTTTTCGGACCTCGCCGACACCGCCCGGGAGCACGCCGAAACCGTCGGCGCGGAGTCCGACGGCTCGAAGCCGAACGTCTACGACGTGCTCGCCGAGTTCGAGACGACCGACGGCCGCCTCGGCGGCGCGCTCGCCCGCGCGCTCGTGTCGCTGAAGACCGTCGAGCAGATGGTCGGCTTCTTCGTCGGCGACGCGGACCCGATGGCCGCCAACGACTTCCGCACGCTCAAGTCCGACCTCAACGACCAACTCGACACGCTCGAAGCCGCCATCGACGGCCTCGTCGAGGACGACGCCGTCGCCCGCGAGGCCGCCGACGCGGTGGTCGAAGCCGCCTACGACGAGTACGTCGAGACGCTGGAAGGCATGGGCGTCAAGCCGAAGAACGTCTGCTAAGCCCCCTTTTCACTCACAGAGGGTCGCCGTTGGCGACCCACCCGGCGTAGACCGTCTCCGCGAACGGTAGCGGAACGACGGCTCGTGAGACGCAGCGCGTCTCACGGTGGGGAAAACAGCCGCGAGACTCGACTTCGGCCTGGCTCGCTGTGCGTTATGCTCGGAACTTGTATCTTCGTTCGCCCAGTGCTGACAGCGCCGACTCGCGGCGTAACGGGCGAGTTCCAGTAGAAACGAGGGGGTTTGTCAGCCGGTCGTCAGACGCCGGGGACGCCCTTGCGGTATTCGAGAACTTCGCTTCGAGCCTCGCGGACCGTCTCGGCGACGTCGCCGTCGAGGCCCTCGGCGAGTTCGTGGAGGACCGTCATGTGGCGGGCGAGTCGCCCGTGGTCCGGTCCCTGCTCGCGCGTCGCCAGCTTCGCGAGCTGGTCGGACTGTTCGTAGAGTCGCTCCTGCACGTCGCCCTCGGTCGCCTCGGCGGCTTCCTTGAGCAGGTTGCTCGCGCGTTCGAGTTCGGCTCGCGTCATACTGAACGGTTCGACAGCCCGACCCAAAACCGTTCCTCCGGCGACAAGCACCGCCTCGCTCAAGTACGCCGCGACCCAAGGACGGGCAATGAGCGAGTCCGGTCCCCTGTCCGCCGACAGACCCGACGCAGACCGCGAATTCCGCGTCGACGCCCCCTTCGACCCCGCGGGCGACCAACCCGAGGCAATCGAGGCGCTGGCCCGCGGCTTCCGCGAGGGTGCCGACGTGCAGACCCTGCTCGGTGTCACCGGTTCCGGCAAGACAAACACCGTCTCGTGGGTGGTCGAGGAGATTCAGAAGCCGACGCTCGTCCTCGCGCACAACAAGACGCTCGCCGCCCAGTTGTACGAGGAGTTCAAGAGTCTCTTTCCCGACAACGCGGTCGAGTACTTCGTCTCCTACTACGACTACTACCAGCCCGAGGCGTACATCGAACAGACCGACACCTACATCGACAAGGACATGTCGATAAACGAGGAAATCGACCGGCTCCGCCACTCCGCGACCCGGTCGCTTCTCACCCGCGACGACGTCATCGTCGTCGCCTCGGTGTCCGCCATCTACGGCCTCGGCGACCCGACGAACTACACCGACATGTCTCTCCGGTTGGAGGTCGGCCAGCAGATGGACCGCGACGAACTGCTCGGCGCGCTCGTCGACCTCAACTACGAGCGAAACGACGTGGACTTCCGACAGGGCACGTTCCGCGTCCGCGGCGACACCGTCGAGGTGTTCCCGATGTACGGTCGCTACGCCGTCCGCATCGAGTTCTGGGGCGACGAAATCGACCGGATGCTGAAGCTCGACCCGCTGGAGGGCGAGGTCAAGTCGTCGGAGCCGGCGGTGCTCGTCCACCCGGCGGAGCACTACTCCATCCCCGAAGAGCAGCTCGAAGGAGCCATCTCGGAAATCGAGGAGCTGATGGAACAGCGGGTGAAGCACTTCCAGCGACAGGGCGACCTCGTGGCCGCCCAGCGCATCGAAGAGCGCACCACCTTCGACATCGAGATGCTCCGCGAGACGGGCCACTGCTCCGGCATCGAGAACTACTCGGTCCACCTCTCTGACCGCGAGCCGGGCGACGCGCCCTACACGCTCCTCGACTACTTCCCCGACGACTTCCTCACCGTCATCGACGAGTCGCACGTCACGCTCCCGCAGATTAAGGGCCAGTACGCCGGCGACAAGTCCCGAAAGGACTCGCTCGTCGAAAACGGCTTCCGCCTGCCGACGGCCTACGACAACCGCCCGCTCACCTTCGAGGAGTTCGAAGAGACCGTCGGACAGGCGCTTTTCGTCTCCGCGACCCCCGGCGACTACGAGCGCGAGCACTCCGACCAAATCGTCGAGCAAATCGTTCGGCCGACCCACCTCGTGGACCCGAAAGTCGAGGTGACGGAGGCGACCGGACAGGTCGACGACCTCATGGCCCGCATCGACGAGCGCATCGACCGCGACGAGCGCGTGCTCGTCACGACGCTCACGAAGCGGATGGCCGAAGACCTCACCGAGTACCTCGAAGAGGCCGGCGTCGACGTGGCCTACATGCACGACGAGACCGACACGCTCGAACGCCACGAACTCATCCGGTCGCTCCGCCTCGGCGACATCGACGTGCTCGTCGGCATCAACCTCCTCCGGGAGGGCCTCGACATCCCGGAGGTCTCGCTCGTCGCCATCCTCGACGCCGACCAGCAGGGCTTCCTGCGCTCCGAGACCACGCTCGTCCAGACGATGGGTCGCGCCGCCCGCAACGTCAACGGCGAGGTCGTGCTCTACGCCGACGAGATGACGGACGCGATGGAGGCAGCCATTTCCGAGACGCAGCGCCGCCGCCGCATCCAACAGGAGTTCAACGAGGAACACGGCTACACGCCGACGACCATCGAAAAGGAGGTCGGCGAGACGAACCTGCCGGGGAGCAAGACCGACACCCGCGGCGTCTCCGGCGACGAACCCGCCGACGCCGACGAGGCGGTGGAACAGATAGCCTTCCTCGAAGACCGGATGCAGGAGGCCGCCGACAACCTCGAGTTCGAACTCGCCGCCGACATCCGCGACCGCATCCAGAACCTCCGCCGCGAGTTCGACGTGGACGCGCTCGAAGACGGCGTTGCGCCCGAGTACCCCGACGAACACGACGGCGAGGCCGACGACGGCCTGACGCCCCCGGACGAGTTCTGACCGGTCGTGTCCTCACCACCGACCCTGACGTTCGCGGCCGGCGGACTCCTCCGCCGCGACGACGGCCGACTCTGTCTCGTCCACCGGCCGCGCTACGACGACTGGTCGCTCCCGAAGGGGAAACTCGAACCGGGCGAGACGCTGATCGAGACCGCCGTCAGAGAGGTCCGCGAGGAGACGAGATGCGAGGTCGACTGCGGCCGGTTCGCCGGGCGCTACGAGTACCGCGTTCCCGACGACGCGGGGACACGGAGCGGCCCGAAGGGCGTGTTCGTCTGGCACATGCGCGTCGCCGACGAGCGCCCGTTCGAACCCGACGGCGAGGTCGACGCGCGCCAGTGGGCCACCCCCGCCGCAGCGCTCGAACGGCTCACCTACGAGACCGAACGGGCGCTGGTCAGACGGGCGTTCGAACCCAACGACTGAGCACAGATTTTGGATAGAAACACATGTTACTGGTTTTTCGACGCGCGTCGGTGTGTGGACCGTACCCAAATTGGGGGGTCGACATCAAGACTTATTAGCCCGACCTCGCTATGCCCGTTCCACCGTGATCCGCACCTCGGCGGACGAGCCTGCAACCCACACCGTTCACCACGCCTACCCCAACGGAGGCATTACCTGAATGGTCCGCGGATTCGAGCACGGAGTGCTCGATAGTTCGGGCGACCACCGCACGCCGGCCCATCCGGCGTGCGACGCGGTCGCATCCTCGGGAGACGGTGAACACGCGCGGGTCGGTGCCGCTGATGACTCGGCGAACGGGCTGTTTTCGACGTGCCACTCCACGCGAGTGCACGCGAACGCTACTGCGTACTGATAACAACGAGAACCATGAGCTCTCAGTCTCTCAGTCACGTCCAGAAGTCGTTCCTGAAGTACCAACACATCCTCGTGTTCATCGCTCCCCTGCTGTTCCTCGCCTCGGTGTTCACCATGGCACCGACGCCGTCGGGTGCAGGCATGGAGTACTGGCTCCAGTACTGGTGGCTGTTCCCGGTGTTCCTCACCGGCGCGACCATCGTGAACACGGTCGGCATCAGCGGGTCGGCGCTCTTCGTCCCGTTCCTCATCTTCATCTTCCCCATCTTCGCGCACCCGCTCGACTCGTCGACGCTGGTGAAAGTGGGCCTCATCAGCGAGGCGTTCGGCCTCTCCAGTTCGGCCGTCGCTTTCATCCAGTACGGCCTCGTCGACCGGCGACTGGCGCTGACGCTCGTCGGCGGCTCGATTCCGTTCGTCGTCGGCGGCGCGCTCCTGTCGTTCGTCATCCCCGACGTGGTGTTCCACGCGCTGCTCGGAATCGCGCTGCTCGCCGCGTCCTACCTGCTGTTCAACGCCGACCTCGGCCACGACGAACCCGGCTCGTCGGACTCCGACCACGCCGCGGCCACCGACGGCGGCACCGTCTCCGCGAGCCTCCCCAACGACCCCGGTAAGCTCGGCCCCGCGGGCGTCCACACGGCCGACGACGGGACCGTCACCCGCGTCGACCGCGAGGGCGACGACTACACCTACACCCGCGGCGGCTACCTGCGCCGCTTCGCCAACTACAGCGTCGGCGGGATGTTCCAGGGCCTCGCCGGCTTCGGCGTCGGCGAACTCGGCATCATCTCGATGCTCAGCACGAAAGTCCCCGTCCGCGTCGCCATCGGTACGAACCACATCGTGGTCGCGCTGACCGCCATCCTGGCGTCGCTCGTCCACGTCTTCGGCGGCGGTATCGTCGGCGGTCACTCGCTGAGCCTCGCGACGACGCCGTGGAACATGGTCGTCTTCACCGTCCCCGCGACGGTCCTCGGCGGCCAAATCGCCCCCTACGTGTCGAACGCGCTGGAGACCGACGTCATCAAGAACTTCGTCGGCGTCCTCTTCGCCGTCATCTCGATTGCGCTGTTCATGATGGCGCTGGGCATCTAACGACCCGCTCGAACCGTTTTCACCGGCACCACTTTCACAGTCCTCGATTCTGAACCCTCACCCATGTACGACCACATCCTGCTTCCGACCGACGGTAGCGACGCGACCGATGCGACCATCGAGCACGCGGCGACCCTCGCCGAAACGTACGGCGCGACGGTCCACGTCCTGTCCGTGGCCGACTCGCGTAACCGCTTCGAGTCGCCCTCGGCCGGCATCGCGCCGGACGTGTGGGAGAAGTCCGAACTCGACCGCGCGGAGTCGGCGGCCGACGCCGCCGTCGAGGCGCTCCCTGACAGCGTCGCGACCGAACGCATCGTCGAGGAGGGCGTGCCTCACTCGACTATCGTCGACTACGCCGCCGACGCCGAGGTCGACCTCGTCGTGATGGCGACCCACGGTCGAACCGGCCTCGACCACTACCTCGTCGGCTCCGTCACGGAGCGCGTCGTCCGCCAGTCCGACGCACCGGTGTTGACCGTCCGCGCGGCGGACGAAAAATAAGCGCCGCGACCCCTCGCGGTCCGCGTTACTCGAACTCTTCTGCCAGCGCGGCGCGGTGCTCGCGGCGCTTCTGAAGCGCCGCGTCGCGCAGTTCGCGCTCCTCTTGGGAGTCGCAGACGAGGTCCGGAACCGGAATCGGTTTCTCGTCGTCGTCGAGCGCGACGAAGGTGAAAAAGGAGGTGATGGTCTCGCGGCGGTCGCCCTCGCTCGGTCGCTCGGCGGTCACGTCGACCTTGATGTCCATGCTGGTGCGACCGGTGTCGAAGACGTACGCCTCGACGGTCACCACGTCGCCCACGTCGATGGGTGCGAGGAAGTCCACGTGGTCCATCGACGCCGTGACTACCTGCCGCTCGGCGAAGCGTCGCCCGGCGATGGCCCCGCAAACGTCCATCCACTCCAGAATCCGCCCCCCGAGGGCGCGTCCGAGGTTGTTCGTGTCGTTGGGCATCAAAATCTCGCTCATCTCGGCGCGGGACGCCGACAGCGACCGCGTGCCGACCGACGACTGCTGTTGCATACCACACGGTCGGAGTCGGACGTGGTTAAATTATTCTACGTGGTGAAAAATAGAAATAAAGGTGATTAATCGCTCGGGTTGTCGATTGTCGACAAACGCGCCTCACGTTTCAACAACCTAGACAATTAATAGTGTTTATTACGTATCGAACGGTGTCTGCGCGAACCGCAGACCGGTGGTGGGACGCCGACGCCCGTCTCTCGCCCGCGTTCGAGGGAACGTTCCCGAGGGTTCCGACTCCCGTTCGACCGCGACGAGCGACGGGGAATCAGTCGCCGATTCCGACTCCGACGACCCGAGCGGCTCCCGTTTCACGTCCGTCCCGCGCCTCGCCGAACCGCGACGGCCGGACGACGGGGCTCGCGCCGGTCGCCCCGCAGACCGGACACGACGCTGCACCGGCCCCTCGGCGCGTCGGTGGAATCGCGACTGCTTCGCGTATTCGATTTTTGGCTCACTCGACCCGCTCAGCCTCGACGCCGCCGTCTTCGATTTCGATGTCGACCGCGTCGGCGGAGATGTCCGCCGTCTCGATGCCGTCCAACTCACCGAGTATCTCACTGATGTCGTCGAGGCCGAGGAGTTCGCGGGTCTCCTCGTCGAACGCCTTGCTTTCGAGGCCCGCTGCCTGCTGTATATCGGAGCCGGTCAACCCCTTTCCGTAGCGGCCGAGCAGCGACGTGAGTTCCTGCGGGAGGATGTACGTCGTCGACGGCGAGGTTCCGATGTTCCCCAGCGTCTCCATGCCCTTGTCGATGATGGCGCGCTCGCCCATCGACTCCGCCGCGCGGGCCCGCAGAACCGTCGAGATGGCGTCACCCTGCGCTTCGAGAATCTGTGACTGCTTTTCCCCCTGCGCGCGGATGATGTTCGACTGCTTGTCGCCCTGCGCCTTCTCGACGGCGGAGCGACGTTCGCCCTGCGCTTCGAGAATCATGGCGCGGCGGCGGCGCTCGGCGGAGGTCTGTTGTTCCATCGCGGTCTCGACGTCCTTCGAGGGCTTCACCTCGCGGACCTCGACGGATTCGACGCGGACGCCCCACTCGTCGGTCGGCTCGTCGAGTTCCCGGCGGATGCGCGCGTTGATGTGGTCCCGGCGCGCCAGCGTCTCGTCGAGTTCCATGTCGCCGAGGGCGGCCCGCAGCGTCGTCTGCGCGAGCAGCGAGACGGCCCGGCGGTAGTTGTCGACCTGCAGGAAGGCGCGTTCGGGGTCCATCACGCGGATGTAGACGACGGCGTCCGCCGTCACGGGGGAGTTGTCCTCCGTGATGGCCTCTTGGGAGGGCACGTCGAGCGTCTGGGTTCGCATGTCGAAGCGGTAGGTCTTCGAGACGAACGGCGGGACGACGTTCAGCCCCGGTTCGAGGATGCCCTTGTAGTCGCCGAACACGGTCAGCGTCCGCTTTTCGTACGCCTGCACGATTTCGACCGCGTCGTACACCGCGGCGACGGCGAGCGCGAGGACGACGTATCCCGCGAGCGTCAGCGGCGTGACGGGGAAGACGACGACGGCGAGGCCGAAGACGATCACCGCGACGGCGAGGGGACCAAGCCAACGCGGGATTCGGCCGGGCTCGCTGTCGACCCGCCCCGCGCCCGACGACGAAGACGACGAGGACGCCGAGAGCTTCCCGAGTTGGTAGAACAGGCTGTCCATGGTGGAGAGTGACACCGAAGCGGAATAAAGCTACCCGGCCACCAGCTATTTGTCCGCGAACGCCCGACCGCCCCGTATGCGAACGAACCGCGGCCGAATCGACGTGGAGGACCTGCTGAAAATCATCCTCCTGCTCGTCCTCGTCTGGCTCGTGCTCGAAATCATCGGCGAGGTGCTCGGGCTGTTCGGCGCGTTGCTCGGCCCGCTCCAGCCGATTCTGGGACTCGTCGTCGCGGCGCTCATCGTCCTCTGGCTGCTCGACCGAATCTGACCCCCCGCGGCGACGATACGCCTTTGTGTCTCTCGCGTGAGTCACGGGCGTGTACAGTCTGAACGTCCCGGTTCCGGGGCGGGTCGCCCGCCTCGCGTCCGACCTGTTTCCGTACCTCGCCCCGTTCGACCGGGTTCGCGACCGGCACACGCTCGTCTGCAAGCGGTTCGAAGACACCGAGTTCGACCGCTTACACGAACAGTTGCGGCGCGTGCTCGCCGGTCAGCCGGCGTTCGAAGCCCGCGTGACCGACATCCGGTTCTTCGAAGCGCCGCCGCGCGGAGCCGCGCCGGTCGTCTATCTCGCTGTCGAGAGCCCCGGCCTCGCCGACCTGCACCGCGCGCTCACTGACGAGTTCGGCGCTGTCGACGGACTGGAGGGCGACGAGTACGTCCCGCACGTCACGCTCGCCCGCGGCGGCAGTCTCGCGGACGCCCGCGCGGTCGCGAGCCAGTCCATCGAGCCCGTCGAGTGGACCGTCTCGCAGCTCGACATCTACGACTCGTCGTTCCGCGAGACCGCGGCCTCGATTTCGCTTCCGGCCTGACGGCGGCGATTCGACCGCGTCGCCGTCGGCGAAGCGACGACCGCCGGTGTGTCGCCCCGCCCCGTCAGTCGCGCGCCCGGAGCCGCATCCCCATCGGCTCTTCGGGGTGCATCGTCAGCGACCCGCGAAGCGAGAACGGCTCGTCGCGGACGTAGTCGAGTTCGTACCGCTGGGCGACAGTGCCGAGGATGAGCCGCCCTTCGAGCAGCGAGAGGTGCTTACCGATGCAGTGGCGCGGCCCCCCGCCGAACGGGAAGTACGCGAAGCGCGGGCGGTCCCCGGCCCGCTCGGGTGCCCAGCGGTCCGGGTCGAACGAAAGCGGGTCGTCCCACCAGCGCTCCGACCGGTGGACGACCCACTGCGGGAGCATGATGGCCGAGCCTTCCGGGACGCGGTAGCCGCCCAGACGAACGTCCACCTTCGGCTCGCGGAACATGACGTACACCGGCGGGTACAGCCGCATCGCCTCGTTCAGCACGCGTTCGGTGTACTCCAGCTTCCGCACGTCTTCGAACGTCGGCGTCCGCCCGCCGAGCACCTCGTCCAGTTCGCGGTGGAGCTTCGCCGCCGCCTCGGGGTGTTGCGAGAGCAGGTACCACGCGTACGTCAGCGTCAGCGCCGTCGTGTCGTGGCCCGCGAGGAGCATCGTCATCAGCTCGTCGCGGAGGTTCTTTTCGGTCTGCTCGCCCTCGTCGTGGGCGCGGAGCAGAATCGAAAGCAGGTCCATCGGCCGGTCGTCGCTCGTCGCGTCGGCCGGCACCGACGACGCCGGCGTCTCGCCGTACTCGGTCCCGCGGCGCTCCTCGACGATGTCCCAGACGAGCGATTCGAGTTCGGACAGCGCCTCCTTGTACTGGCGGTTCTCCCGCGTCGGGGCCCAGTCGGGCGTCAGGAACCGAAACGGGTCGGGTTCGAACCGCGCCCCGAGCGGTTCGAGGTTCTCCTGTACCCGCCGAATGCGCTCGTCGTCGAGATCGGTGCCGAACATGGCGTCGACGATTATCTCGACGGTCAGCCGCGCCATCTCCAGTTGCACGTCGACCACGTCGCCGTCGCCCCACGACGACAGCATCGACTCCGTCCGGTCGGTCATCATGCCGGCCATCGTCGAGATGCGCCGCACGTCGAACGCCGGCTGGGCGAGTTGGCGCTGTTTCTTCCACGTCGCACCCTCGCTCATGAGCAGGCCGTCGCCAAGCAGGTCGCCGATGGCGCGGTCCTGGAACTGCGGCTTCCTGAACTTCGACGCCTCGCTCACGAGCACCGTCTCGATGTCCGCCGGATTCGTGAGCATGTAGGTGTCGAGCGGGCCGAGGTCGAAGTGGACCACGTCGCCGTAGGCGTCCGCGACAGCCGTCAGGAACGTAAACGGGTCGCGGGCGTACTGTCTGCTCGCGCCGAACAACGGGAGGCCCTTCGGTCCGGGAGGGGTCGCACTCATCACCCTGTGTTGGTTCGAACAGGTAAGAATTGCACGGCGGTCGCGACCGACGTTTCCGTGCCGACCGCGACCCGCTCAGGGCCGCGGCGGGTCGCCGTCGTAGGCGTCGCGGTCGTTGTAGAAGTTCAGCATCGCGAACTTGAGCTTGTTCGGCGCGATGTCGACCATCTCGGCGCGCTCTTCGACCGGGAACGACCCGCGGACGCCGTACTTGCCCATCGAGGAGCTCTCGCGGGTGTAGCGCTTGTCGGCCAGCACGCGGACGCCGAAGTCGTCGGGCGCGCGGATGACCCGGCCGAGCGCCTGTCTGGTCTTTCGAATCGTCGGAATCTCGACGGCGTAGCGCCAGCCGGCGTCCTTCTTGCCGCGATAGGCGCGGTCGTAGGCGTCCTGTACCGCCTCCAATCGCTCGGAGAGGTGCGGGTAGGGAACGCCGACGACCACGACCGTCCGGGCGTCGTCGCCGTCGAAGCTCACGCCCTCGGCGAGCGTCCCCCAAAGCGAGGTGAGAAGCACCGCGCCGTCCTTGCCGACGAACTCGCGGCGAAGCTCCTCGGCGCGGACGCCCGGCTCGTCCAAGAACAGCTCCGCGTCGACGTCCGGGTTCGCCCGTAGGCGCTCGTGGTAGCGCTCCGCCTCGGCGTACGACGGGAAGAACACGAGCGTGTTGCCCGGCGTGAACGTGGCCGCGTCGGCCAGCATCCCCTCGATGGTCTCCTGCGTGCTCGGCTCGTCGCGCTCGGAGGAGAACAGCGCGGGCAGCGACACCGAAAATGTCCGGCGGTTCTCCTCGGGGTATTCGAGGCCGTAGGCCATCGTGACGGGGTTTTTGAGGCCAAGAGTCCCCTCCGTCACGTCGAACGGGCGGAGCGTCGCCGACATCAGGATGCTCGCGTGGACCTCCTCGAACAGCTCTTTCGTGACCTCTCTCGGGATGCAGGTGTACAGCTCCGCGCGGCCGTAAATCTCGTCGGTGCCGCCGTCGCGCCGGACTGACAGCATCGGATGGCGGCCGAGTTCGCCGCCCATCTCCGTCCAGTCGGCGATGAAGTTCGCCGCCTGTAGCGTCTGGCACTCCTTGCGCGTCGTCGCCTCGCCGTTCTTGTACGCGTCTTCGTACTGCTCGTCCAACTGCTTGCCCAACTGGAGCGCGAGTTCGACTTCCACGTCGATGCCGCGGCCCTCGTAGGACTGCAGGAACTCCATCGTCAGGTCGTCGCGGCGGCCCTGATTGGCGATAGAGAGGTCGTACCAGTTCTCGCCGACCTGCTCGCGCTCGCCGAAGCCGAACGCTTCCTCGTAGCTGTCGCGAAGCGAGTCGAGGAACGTCCCGATGACGTTGCGGGCGCTCTCGGCCCGCGAGTCGTCCTCGTCTTCCAGCTCGTTCATCGCGCTCTCGAGCGTGTTCTCGGTGAGCGCGCGACTCGCGTGGTCGCGGGCCGCGCTCTCGATGTTGTGCGCCTCGTCGAACACCGTAATCACGTCGTCGGGGTCGCGGTCCAACCACCGGAAGAACTGCTCGCGTATCATCGGGTCGAGCAGGTGGTGGTAGTTGCAGACGACGAGGTCGATGCCCTCCATGCCCTCCTTGAGGAGTTCGTAGCCGCAGAGGTTCTGTTTCCCGGCGTACTCGAAAATCTCGTCGGGCGTCCGCACGTCGTCGAACAGCCACTGGAAGAACTCGTCGGTGTTCCGCGCGAGGTTGTTGTAGTAGTGCTCGCAGTAGTTGCCCTCCTTCAACTCCTCTAGCTCGTCGTCGATGCTGTCGAGTTCGTCCGTGACGGCGCTTCGCGCGTCGGCCGCGCCGGACTCGCCTTCGCGCATCCCGTCGAGGAGCGACTGCGCCTGCTCGGAGAGCTCGGCCTTGTCGGACTCCTTTTCGACGATGCTCCGGGTCGTATCGCGGAGGGTCTGGCACTCCTGAAAGCCCACGTCGATGTGGCACATCGAGGACTTCCCGCGGAACACCACCGCGCGGATGGCCTCCTCTCTGGTGATGGCGCGGGCGTCCTCGACGAACTGGCGCATCTGCTGGTGGACGTTCGTCGTGATGACGACCGTCTTGTCGTGCTCGCGGGCGTACGAGAGCGCGGGCACGAGCGCGGAGATGGTCTTCCCGGTCCCGGTCGCCCCTTCGAGGAGGACGTTCCGCTCGTCGTCGAGGGCGTCTGCGATGCCGGACATCGCCGCCTCCTGATTGGGGTACGGCTCGTCGTACGGGAAGAACCGCCACGCTCCGTCCGCGTCGCCGTCGTCGGGTGCGCCGTTGGCGTGGGCCACGGGAGAATCTCGGCCGCCATCCGATTAAAAGGCTCGGAGCCCTCGACACCGCCGGATTCGACAGGTCCGGTATAATGGTACCCCTGCGGTGCGGCGGTGCCGCCCGTCCGAGTGACCGTTATCGTGCCAGACGTTGGCACGCTAACCATGGCCTCTGAAACAGCCACGACACGACTCGAATCGACGACGGCCACCTCTTGGCGCACCGGCGTCGCCGCCGGCTCGCTCGCCGCCGTCGTCATGGGAGCGATGATGGTCGTCCAGATGCGGCCGGTCCTCGAAGTCGCCATTCCCTCGATGTACGGCTTGACGGGCGGGGCCGCCGGCTTCACCATCCACGTCGCCCACGGCGCGATTCTCGGCGTCGCGTTCGCCGGCCTCGTGAGCGCCCTCGACTTCGACCTCGACGGTTCGCTCAGGTCGCTCGGAGCGGGCGTCGGCTACGGTGTCGTCCTCTGGGTCGTCCTCGCCGTCTTGGTCATGCCCGTGTGGCTCGGTGCGGTCGGCTCGCCCGCGAACCCGCCGCTCCCGAACGTGAACGTGACGAGCCTCGTCGGCCACGTCGTCTACGGGGCCGTCCTCGGGGCGTCGTACCCCGCGCTCGACGGCGTCTTCTGAGACGCTGAAAAGAGCGGCGACCGCTGCAGACCCGGACTATTCTTCGAGCAGTTCGACGATGAGCCCTTTCTGGGCGTGCAGGCGGTTCTCCGCCTGGTCCCAGACGAGCGAGCGCTCGCCTTCGAGCACGTCGCCGGTAATCTCCTCGCCGCGGTGGGCCGGCAGACAGTGCATGACCTTCGCGTCGGTGCTCGAAAGCAGGTCCTCGTTGAGTTGGAATCCCTCGAACGCCTGCAGTTTCTCGTGGCGCTGGTCCTCCTGACCCATCGAAATCCAGACGTCGGTGTAGACCACGTCCGCGTCAGCGACGGCCTCCTCGGGGTCGGTCGTAATCGTCGGCGTCGAGCCGAGTTCCGCCGCCTTCTCGAGCACGTCGTCGTCGACGCCGTACGCCGGCGGCGTCGCCACGGTGAGGTCGATGCCGGCCATCGCGCAGCCGAGGACGAACGACTGGCCGACGTTGTTGCCGTCGCCGACCCACGCGGCCTGCACCTCGTCGAAGTCGCCGACGCGCTCGCGGATGGTGAGCAGGTCGGCGAGCGTCTGGCAGGGATGGGCGTCGTCGGTCAGACCGTTGATGACCGGCGCGTCGGAGTGTTCGGCGATTTCGAGCAGGTCCTCGTGGTCGAACAGGCGGACCATGATGGCGTCGCCGTAGCGACCCAGCACGCGCGCGGTGTCCGAAAGCGGCTCGCCGTGGCCGAGCTGGATGTCCTCGGGGCCGAGGAACAGCGCGTGGCCGCCCAGTTCGGTCATCCCCGTCTCGAAGGAGACACGCGTCCGGGTACTCGGCTTCTCGAAGAGCATCGCCAGCGTCGCTCGGGTGAGCTGCGTCTCGTCGTCGCCGGACTTGATGTCGGCGGCGCGGGTGAGGACGCGGTCTAACTCCGATGCGCTGATGTCGTCGATGTCGGTGAAGTGGGTGGTTTCGAGCATTGTGTCGTGTGTCGTGTCTCCGTGTCGGTTCGTCGTCTCGGTCGGTCGTCCTCGCCGCTCGCCTCAGTCGTCCGCGAGGCGCTCGCACACGTCGACGAGCACGTCGATGGCGCTGTCGAACTCGGCGAGGTCGAGGTGTTCGTTCGGGGCGTGGTCGAGGTCCGAGTCGCCGGGACCGTAGGTCGCCATCGGGCAGTCCCACGTGCCGGCGAAGATGTTCATGTCGCTGGTCCCGGTTTTCCGGAGGAGCCGGGGTTTCACGCCGCCGACGTTGCGGATGGCGACGCGGAACGCCCGCGCCACGTCGGTGCGGGGGCTCATCATGACCGGCGGGATGGGCTTGTTCCAGTGGACGCCGCCGCGGGTGAGTTCGCCCTCCGCGACCTCGCGCACGTCGTCGATGGAGAGCCGCGGCGGGACGCGGAACTGCACGTCCACCGTCGCCTCGACCGCGAGGCCGTCGTCGGTCGGGCCGCCGTCGAACGTTACGGGCTTGGTCGTCACCGTGTCGAAGACGCCGTCGCGCTCCTCGTCGAAGAAGTCGGCCACGCGGGACCACCACGCGACCGCGGACTGGATGGCGTTCTCCTCGGGGCGCGAGGAGTGGCCGAGTTCGCTCGTCGCGATGTACGTTCCCGAGAGGAACCCGCGGTAGCCGAGCGTGACGCCGTCCCAGCCCGAGGGCTCGCCGTTGACGACCGCGTCGGGCTCCTCGCGGTCCTCCACGAGGTGCCACGCGCCGCGCGAGGAGGTCTCCTCGCCGACGACGCCGACGAACGAGACGCCCGTCTCGACGGCCGCCGCGGCCATCGAGCAGAGCGGCCCCGTCGCGTCGACGCTGCCGCGACCCCAGAGGACGCCGTCTTCTATCTTCACCGGCACGTCGCCGGGGACGGTGTCGACGTGGGAGGTGAGAAGCACCGCGTCGTCGGCGGGCGCGCGGACGTTGCCGACCTCGTCTATCCAGACCTCGCGGTCGTGCGCCTCGAAGAACGCCTTCAGGACCTCGGCGGCCGCCTCCTCGTCGCCCGACACCGAGGGCGTCGAGACCATGTCGTAGAGGAGGTGGCGCGCGTCGACCCACTCGCCCTCGTCGAGAGCGTCGGTGTCGGCGTCTGCGCCGGAGGTCACGCTGGCGTCGGCTTCGGCGTTGGCTGTCGTCTCCGCCGTCGCCTCCGCTTCTGCTTCTGCCGCCGCTTTCGCCTCCTCGCCGTCCTCGCGGTCGATTTCGGCGTTCATGATAACACGTTCGTCATGGCGTCGACCGCGCGGTCGGCGTGTTCCTCCTCGATGACGAGCGGCGGCAGGAACCGGACGACCGTCCGGCCCGCGGGGAGCGCGAGCAACTGCTCGGACAGCGCGAGGTGTTTCAGCGTGCGGTTCGCGCCGCGTTTGACCTCGACGCCGACCATGAGGCCGTCGCCGCGGACCTCGCGGACCGGCAGGTCGTGTTCCTCGACGGCGGCTTCGAGCTCCGTCGTGAGGTAGTCGCCCACCGCGGCCGCGTGGCCGGGCAGGTCCTCTTCGACGATGGTGTCGAGGGTGGCGTTCGCCGCCGCACAGACTACGGGACCGCCGGAGAACGTCGAGCCGTGAGAGGCCGCGCCGTCCGCAATCCAGTCGGCACAGAGCGTCGCGCCGAGCGGCAGGCCGTTGGCGATGCCCTTCGCGCTCGTGAGGATGTCGGGGACGACGCCGGCGTTCTCGCAGGCCCACAGCGCCCCGGTGCGACCGATACCGGTCTGAATCTCGTCGAAGACGAGCGCCGCGCCGGCGTCGTCGGTCAGGTCGCGGGCGGTCTGGAGGTACTCCGCCGCGGCGGGGTTGATGCCGCCTTCGCCCTGAATCGGCTCCAAGAAGACCGCGGCCGTTTCGTCGTCGATGGCCTCGGCGAGTTCCTCCTCGTCGCCGTAGCTGACGAACTCGACGCCGCCGGCGACCGGCTCGTAGGGCTTCTTGTACTTCTGTTTCCACGTGAGCGCGAGGCTCCCGAGGGTGCGGCCGTGGAAGGCGCGCTTCGTGGCGATAATCTTCTGGCGGCCGGTCGCCGAGCGGGCGAACTTCATCGCCGCCTCGTTGGCCTCCGTGCCGGAGTTACAGAGCCAGACGTTCGAGATACCGCCGGGCGCGAGCGTCGCCAGCTTCTCGTAGAGTTCCGTGCGGACCTCGACGGGGTACGACGCCTGCACGTAGGTCAGCTTCGCGGCCTGCTCTTGAATCGCCGAGGTGACCGCGGGGTGGGAGTGGCCGAGCGCCGCGACGGCGTAGCTCGCGCCGAAGTCGAGGTACTCGGTGCCGTCGTCGGAGTAGAGATACGGCCCCTCGCCGGACTCGATGGCGATGGGTTTCTCGTTGAAGACGAAGCCGCTCATTGTTCGGCCTCCTCAGCTTCGACCAGCGCGCCGGGCGTCACGTGCGTGCCGCCGTCGTTGAGCGCCGTCACGATGGGGTCGTTCAGGTTCGCGTCGGAGACGATGACCTCGGCGGCCCCGCCGTCGAGCGCCTCCTTCGCGGCCATGACCTTCTTCGTCATGAACCCCTCGGCGGCCGATTCGAGCGCCGAGAACTCCTCGGGCGTGTCGGCCGTCTCGATGAGCGTTGACTCGTCGTCGGGGTCGGCGTAGACGCCTTTCACGTCGGTGAGGACGACGAGTTTCGCGCCGAGCGCGCCCGCGACCGCAGCGGCGGCGCGGTCGGCGTCGGCGTTGACCGGCACGCCGTCGTCGGCGAGCATCGGAACGGTCACGACGGGCGTGTAGCCACCGTCGAGGAGGGTTTCGAGGAGCGTCGCGTTCACCGAGGTGATCTTCCCGGAGTGGTCGCCGCGTTTGATTTTCTTCTTGCCGTCTTCGATGACCCGGACGGCCGACTTGCGCGGGCCGGTCAGGAGGCCGCCGTCGACGCCCGAGAGGCCGAGCGCATCGACGCCGGCCTCGCGGAACAGCGCGGTCAGGTCCGTGTTGAGCTTGCCGGGCATCACCATCGAGAAGACCTCCATGGTGCGCTCGTCGGTGAAGCGGCCGGAGACGCCCGAGGGCGACTCGACGTACGTCGGCTCCTCGCCGAGTTCTTCGAGCGTCTCGTCGACGGCGGTCGAGCCGCCGTGGACGACGACCACGTCGGTGCCGTTGGCGACGAGGTGGGCCACGTCGGAGACGGCTCCCTTCGGGTCGACGGCCTTCGCGCCGCCGATTTTGACGACGACCGGCGGCTCGGAACCGCCATCCGTGAGTAGGTTCGCTTCGTTGTCGACGAGCTGTTCGTGTGCCGCGAGCAGTTCCTCGCGTGTGTATCCTGTCATAGTCGAAATGGTGCGTAAATCGTGGGTCGGAGCGAGCGTTCGGGGGCGGTGCGGTCAGGGCGAGCCGATGGGGTGGAAGCCGGTGAAGTCGAGTCCGGCGGTCTCCTCCAGCCCGAGCGCGATGTTGGCGGCGTGGACCGCCTGCCCCGCGGAGCCTTTCATCATGTTGTCGATGGCCGAGAAGACGACGAGTCGTCGGTTTCCGGGGTCGATTTCGAAGCCGACCTCGCCGAAGTTCGTCCCGGCGACCGACTTCGGTTCCGGGTAGCGGTAGACGCCGCCGCCGCCGGCGACGGTGCGCATGAACGGTTCGTCGCCGTAGGAGCCGCGGAACGCTTTCCACATGTCGCCCTTCGAGACGGGGCCGTCGGGGAAGACGTGACAGGTCGCCGCCGCGCCGCGGACCATGTCGACCGCGTGGACGGTAAACGAGACCGAGAGGCCGAGGTACTCCTCGATTTCGGCCTCGTGGCGATGGCCGGTCGGCGCGTAGGGGCGGACGATGCCCGAGCGCTCGGCGTGCGACGACGCCTTGCTCGCGCCCGCGCCGCCCTCCGACGAGCCGACTTTCACGTCCACGACGACCTGCTCGTCGCCGGAGAGGATGCCGGCGTCGAAAAGCGGCTTGAGGCCGAGAATCGTCGCAGTCGCGTTACAGCCGCCCGCGGCGATGAGGTCCGCGCCGGGGAGGTTCTCGCGGTTCAGTTCGGGGAGCGCGTACTCCGACTGTTCGAGGTATTCGGGGCAGACGTGGCCGTCGTACCACTCGTCGTACTGCGCCGCCTCGGAGAGACGGAAGTCCGCAGAGAGGTCGACGACGGTGTCCGCCGCGTCCTGAAAGGCGTCGATGTGCTCCATCGAGACGCCGTGGGGCGTCGCCGTGAACAGCACGTCGACTGATTCGAGGTCCTCGGGCGAGGTGAAACGGAGGTCGAGGTGACGAAGGTTCGGGTGGACGTGACCGACGGTCTTGCGCTCGTAGGAGCGGCTCGTCGCCTGTTCGACGTCGAAGTTCGGGTGGCCGTCGAGCAGGCGGAGCAGTTCGCCGCCGGTGAAGCCGGAGCCGCCGACGACGCCCGCGGTGAGCTGTTCGCTCACGCCGAGACCTCCGCCAGCGACTGCTCGCCGTCGGCCTTCGCTTCGAGCCAGTCGACGACCGTCGCGGGAACGTCCGCCTCGACGGCGTCGTTGAGCGCCTTGAACTCGACGGTGTGGTTGACCTCGTGGACGGTGTAGTCGTCTCCGGTCTCCATGAGGTCGACGCCGAGGAGGCCGCCGCCGACCGCGTCGGACGCCTGCTTGACGAGTTCCTTCGCGCGGTCGTCGAGTTCGAACTCGTCGACGCTCGCGCCCTTCGCGGCGTTCGTGAGCCAGTGGTCCGACGAGCGGACCATCGCGGCCACGGGTTCGCCGTCGGTGGCGAGCACGCGGATGTCGCGGCCCGGCTTCTCGACGAACTCCTGGATGTAGAACACCTTGTGCTCGTAGTTCCCGAGCGTCGACTTGTGTTCGAGGATGGCCTCGGCGGCCGCCTCGGAGTCGATTTTCGCCATCAGGCGACCCCACGAGCCGACGACCGGCTTGAGGACGCAGGGGTAGCCGAACTCCTCGACGATTTCCATGGCCGAGTCGACCGTGAAGGCCACTTTCGTGTTCGGCGTGGGGACGCCCGCGTCAGCGAGCGCGAGGCTGTTTTTCGCCTTGTCGGCGCAGATGTCGGCGGTCTCGTGGGAGTTGACGACCGGGATTCCGTACGACTGCAGGAAGCGCGTGATGTAGATGCTCCTGCTCGTCGCCAGACAGCGGTCGACCACCACGTCGAGTCCGTCGAACGATTCCGGCGGCTCCGTGAGGTCGAACTGCTCTTTCCGAACGTCTATCTTCGTCACCTCGTGGCCGCGGTCGCGAAGCTCGTTGAGCAGGAGCTTCTCGTCGCGGCGAATCCGGGAATAGAGCAGTCCAACGTGCAATTTACTCTCCCCAGTCCTCTTCGAGTTCGGGCGCTTCTTCGAGTGTCACGGGGTCGAGGGAGACGACCTCAAGCTCTGCGCCCGTGGCGGGGCTGTCGATGATTTCGCCGACTTCGACGTCGGCAGGCAGCTCGATTTCCTCTCCACTCAGCGGGTCTTCCGCGGTGATGGTGTCGCTCATTACATCCGTGGCTGGTCGACGGACGGTATTAAAGCCGTCGAAAATTACACGGAGAAAATAAACGCAAAGAAGTCTCTAGCGGGTGTTATCTGTCGAATCGGCCGACAATACGGGTCAGCCGAACGACGCGTCGAGCTTGGGTGCCACGCTCACTCGACGCCGGAGACGGGACCGGTCGTCGGACCGGTCGACCCGTCCCCCGCGTCGGGCGTGGTCGTCGTCGGGGTTCCGGTCGGGGTCGCCGGAGCCCGGCCGGTCGTCGCGGCGCGGTCGCTCGCGGTCGTCGGAGCAGACCGGCGGGCGTCGCGTCGGTGAACTCAGACATAGCTCGAGACCTCCTCTTCGAGACCCTCGGCCGCCGCGGCGAGCGAGTCGCGCGCGTCGGCGACGGCGGCGTCGTCGTCCGAGAGCTCGTCGCGGGCCGTCGAGAGCGTCGCCTCCACGGCGGCGGGTGCGGGCCCGCCGACCGAATCGCGACTCGCCACGCTCTCGGTCGGGTCGAGCGCGGCTTCGACGGCCTCGGCTGTCACGTGCGTAAAGAGTGACTCACCTAATACGTCCGTAGCGACGGCGTCAAGTGTTGCCACGTCGGGCGTTCCCTCGGAGCGGGCGGCCGCCTCCGCGACGACCTCGTGGGCCGTACGGAACGGCAGGCCGGCCATCGCCAGCAGGTCCGCCACGCCGGTCGCGGTCGAAAAGCCGTCGCCCGCGGCCGCGGCGAGTTCGTCCTCGGGCCACGTCGCCGACCCGACCGCGCCGGCGGCGACCGCGGCCGCCTCGGCCACGTCGTCGACGGTGCGGAACGCGTGTTTGTGGGCGCGCTGTAGGTCGCGGTTGTACGCGCGCGGGAGTCCCTTCAGCGTCGTCAGGAGGCCGGTGAGTTCCCCGACGGCGTCGCCCGCGACGGCGCGGACGAGTTCCATCGTGTCGGGGTTCTTCTTCTGCGGCATGATAGAGGAGGTCGACGAGTAGTCGTCCGACAGCTCGACGAGGCCCTTGTTCGAGAATATCACGAGGTCCTCGGCGAGGCCGGAGAGCGTGACCGCGTGGGTCGTGAGCGCCGACAGCGTCTCCGCGAGGAAGTCGCGGGTCGCCGAGGCGTCCATCGAGTTCTCCATCACGCGGTCGAAGCCGAGCAGGTCGGACACGAGTTCGCGGTTCACGTCGAAGGGCGTGCCCGCGAACGCCGCCGACCCGAGCGGCGACTGGTTGATGCGCTCGTACGCGCACATGAGGCGGGCGCAGTCGCGGGCGACCGCCCGTTCGTACGAGAGAAGGAAGTGCGCGACCGTCGTCGGTTGCGCGGGTTGGAGGTGCGTGTAGCCGGGCATCACCGTCTCGGTGTGTGCCGCGGCCGTCTCGAGTAACGACTCGCGCAGAGCGAGCGCGGCGTCGAGGGCCGAAAGCACGTCCTCGCGCAGACGGTAGCGGATGCAGGTCGCCACCTCGTCGTTGCGCGAGCGGGCGGTGTGCATCTTCCCGCCGTCGGGGCCGACGATGTCGATGACGGCGGCCTCGATGGCCTCGTGAACGTCTTCGCCGCCCGAAAGCGCGTCGTGGCCCGCGGCCTCGACCTCGTCCAGCGCGGCGAGAATCTCGCTCGCGACCTCGGACTCGATGATGTCCTGCGACGCGAGCATCACGACGTGCGCCCGGTCGACGGCGAGGTCGGCCTCGAAGATGCGTTCGTCGGCCGCGAGGCTCGACATGAACCCGCGGGCGGGGCCGCCGCTGAAGCGGTCCCGGCGGATGACGCCCTCGGAGTCGCCGTCCTCGCCTGCCATCTTACTCGTCGCTACCGCCGTCTGCTGCCAGTTCGGGCTTTTCCTTCTTCGCGTTCTGGTTGGCGAGGCGCGCCTGGAAGCCGTGGTACTTGGCGACGCCCGTCGCGTCGGCCTGTTCGATGCCGTCGACCGTCTCCGTGTTGAAGGAGGCGGCGGACTCGGAGTACGCGGCGTACTCGGATTTGCGACCGACCGGGCGGGCCTGCCCGCCCTCGAACTTGATGGTCACGGTGCCCGTGACGCGCTCTTGGGTCTTCTCGAGGAAGGCGTTCAGCGCGCCCACGAGCGGGGCGTCGATGAGGCCCTCGTAGGCCTTCTGGGACCACTCGTTGTCCACGGTGGCCTTGAAGTCGCGTTCCTCCTTCGTGAGGACGAGCCCTTCGAGCGCCTCGTGGGCGTTCAGGAGCGTCGTCGCGGCCGGGTGCTCGTAGTTCTCGCGCACCTTGAGGCCGAGCATGCGGTCTTCCATCATGTCGGTGCGGCCGACGCCGTGCTTGCCGGCCTTCTCGTTGAGGAACGAGATGAGTTCGAGGGGCTCCATCTCCTCGTCGTCGACGGCGACCGGGTAGCCGTCTTCGAACGCGATTTCGATGAGTTCCGTCTCGTCGGACGGCTGGTCGGTCCACTCGTAGATGTCCTCCGGCGGGACGTAGCCGGGGTCTTCGAGGTTGCCGCCCTCGATGGAACGGCTCCAGAGGTTCGTGTCGATGGACCAGACGCCCTCGTTGCCGCCCTGCACCGGGAGGTCCTTCTCGGCGGCGTACTCGATTTCCCACTCGCGGGTCATGCCCATCTCGCGGACGGGTGCGATGACTTCGAGGTCGGAGGCGCGCCAGACCGCTTCGAAGCGAAGCTGGTCGTTGCCCTTGCCCGTACAGCCGTGGGCGATGCCGTCACAGTCCTTCTCCTCCGCGAGTCCGAGGATGGCCTTGGCGATGACCGGACGCGCGAGCGCGGTGCCGAGCGGATAGCCCTGATAGTCCGCGTTGGCGCACACCGAGTCGAGACAGAGCTGTGCGAACTCCTGTTTCGCGTCGACGACGTAGTGTTCCAGCCCGAGGGCCTCGGCCGTCTCGTAGGCCTCCTCGAACTCCTCTTCCGGCTGGCCGACGTCGACGGTGACGCCGACGACTTCGTCGTATCCGTACTCCTCTTCGAGAATCGGGACGCAGACTGTTGTGTCGAGTCCGCCCGAGAACGCGAGTGCGACTTTCTTCATGTACTCGTCTGTGGCGGGGACATACAGATAAATTCTTTGCATTCAATTTCTGAAATTAAGTGGTAGAGATGCCTATAGGCACGAAAATAGGTGATTAGCGATTCCGACGTGTCCCGAAGGAGATGATGATTGTGGCCCTAAAGGGCCCGTCGTCGGGGTCGGACAGCCGCGGCTCGCAGCGGGGCAAAAGTGGCGAAGGTGCTGCGAGTCGCCATGGTTGCGAAACGCTACGACGTCTTCCCTATTAAACGCTTCCGGCGACGCAAACGTTTCCTCAGTCGAGCAACTCCCCGGCGAGTTCGACCAGTAGTTCGTTGTCGACGAGCGCGACCACGAGCGCGATAATCGCGAGCACGACGACTGCGATGATGAGCCACTCGATAAGGGTCATAGCACCCGCAACGTGACGACTCCTCGGATAAGTGTTCTGTGGCCGTTCGGGTCGGTCGGCGTCGACGGCTCGAAAACGCCGCGCCGGGGCGAATCAGGCGCTCTCGGTCGAGGCATCTCCGTCCGCCGCGCCGCCGCGGAACACGAGTCGCTCCACGAGGTCCGACCGCTGCATCAGCACCGTCCCGAGCGCGCTCATGACGAAGACGTAGCCGACCGCGAACGCCGGGATGATTTCGCGCATCACCGGCGTCGTCCCCGCGGCGGCCAGCGCCGCGATGACAAGCGAGAACTCGCCGCGCGGCACCAGCCCGACGCCGACCCGGAGCGACCGGTGTGCGGAGAGGTCGTACGCCCGACCGCCGAAATAGCCCGAGAGAATCTTCGACGGCGTCGACACGACGACCGCGATGGCGAGCGGGACGGCCGCCGCCGCCAACAGCGTCGGGTCGGTGCCGAGGCCAATCCAGAAGAAGAACACCGCGGCGAACACGTCGCGGACCGAGACGAGCAGGTGTTCGAGTCGCTCCCGGTGGCCGCTCGTCGAAAAGCCCATCCCGACGAAGAACGCCGCGACGGCCTCGCTCACCCCGAGCGCGAGCGCCGCACCCGAGATGGGAACGACGACCGCGAGCGCCCGCAGGACGAACGCCTCCTCGTTCTCCACGTCGAGGACGCGGGCGAAAAGCACCGTCCCGTACTGGACGGCCACGAACAGGAGGCCGAGGAAGCCGAAGGCGATGGCGAGCGAGCGACCGATGGCCGCGACGCCGCCGTCGCCGCCGAGCACGAGCGAGGTGACGACCGCGAGGTAGACCGCGATGGCGAGGTCCTCGAAGACGAGCGTCCCCAGAATCGGCTCCGACTCGGGGTCCGCAATCCATCCGAGGTCGATGAGCGTCTTCGTCACGATGGCCGACGACGAAATGTAGACGATGCCGCCGAGCAGCAGCGCCTCCACCGGCGACCACCCGAGGACGAGACCGATGGCGATGCCGATTGGCAGGTTCACCGCGAGGTCGATGACGCCCGCGCGGCCGATTTTCGCCCCCGACGACCGGAGTCGGTCGAGGCTGAACTCCAACCCGAGGAAAAACAGGAGGAGGACGATACCGAGTTCTGCCAGAATCGCCACCACTTCGCCGTTCGGGACGTACGGGAGGCCGAACCGCCCGGCGACGTACGGTCCGGCGACGACGCCGCCGACGACGTAGAGGGGAATCACCGACAGGCCGAGGCGGAGCGCGACTGCTCCGACGACCGCGAGGACTGCGAACAGGTAGCCGAATTCGAGCAGCGCCGCCGCCATCAGGTCCCTTTGACGAGCGCTGTGAAGTCGCGGCAGGCCGCCTTCGGACCGATGACGACCAGCGTGTCGCCGGCTTCGACCACCGCGTCGCCGCCGGGCGACGTGATGACCTCGTCGCCGCGCTCGATGGCGATGACGGACGCGCCGGTCGCCTGCCGGAGGTCGGACTCACCGAGGGTCTTGCCCGCTACCTCGGAACCAGCACCGACTTCCACCCACTCGATGAGCGTGTCCCCGCCAAGAAGCGTCTCGATGTTCTCCGTCTGGATCGGCTGGAAGTACGCGCCTTCGAGGAGCGTCCCCACCTGCCGGGCGAGTTTGTCGGTGAGCTCGAACAGCTTCTCGGAGTCGCTGTCGGCGTTCGGACGCCGGAACACCTCCCGTTTGCCGGTGTTGTGCGTCACGATAACGAGTCGGGAGCCGTCGCCGAGTTCTACCTCGTGTTTCTTCCCGACGCCCGGAAGGTCGCTCTCGTAGACAGTCATGACTGTCCGGTTCGTCGCCGACCGAAATAAAATCGCATCACGGACCGACGCCCGAACGCCGACCGCGTTCCGCTCAGGCGAGCAGCCAGAGCGTCACCGCGATGGCGGTACAGGCGACCGGCGGAATCGAGAGGTTGTCGTCGATGACGTAGCCGGCGACGACCGGCTTCGCGCCGTCGGCCAGCGTCGCCCCCGCGGCTCCGGCGGCCGCGGCGAGGCCGCCGACGACGAGTCCCGAGACGGGAATCACGAACGGGGCGGCGAGGACGAAACAGACCGCGAACATCGCCGCGAGCGTCCGCGCCGACTTCAGTTCGCCGACCGGGGCGGAGCCGAGGAGGCCACTTATCGGGTCGCCGATGGTGAGCATGAACATCCCCGGAACCGCGACGTGCGGGTCGAACACCAACGCGACGGCGGTCTGGCTGTAGACGTACAGCGCGTAGCCGGCGACGTTGTCCTGTTCGTACTCGCGGGTGAGTTCGTCGTAGACGACCCATTCGAGGCCGCCGAACAGTCGAAGCAGTTCGAGGACGCTGACGACCGCCGCGAGGAAGACGAACAGATACCCGAGGGTACGCCACTCGACCAGCCCGAGGAGGTACAAAAGCGGCATCCCCGAGCCGCTCGCGTGGACCAGTCGCCGTTTCACCTCGGCGGTGCTCGGTCGCCCCACGGCGGGTTACGCCTCGACGACCTCGTTCTCGTCGAGCACGTCGTCGAACGAGGCGGTGCCGGCGCGCAGGCCGACGAGCGTTCCGACGAGGTCGTCGACGGGCAGTCGGACTTGCTTTCCGCTGTCGCGCTCGCGGATGGTGACGGTGTTCGCGCCGTCGCCTTCGAGCCCGTCGCGGTCGATGGTGATGCAGAACGGCGTGCCCACCTCGTCCTGTCGGCGGTAGCGCCGACCGATGCTACCCGAGTCGTCGTAGACGACCGCGAAGCCGGCCGCGCGGAGTTCGGCGGCCACGTCGTCGGCGAGGTCGACCAGTTCGTCGACGTTGCTCACGAGCGGGAAGACGCCGACGTTCGTCGGCGCGACCGACGGCGAAAGCGAGAGGTAGCTCCGCGCCTCGCCGTCGACCTCGTCGGTCTCGTACGCGTGCGCGAGGAGCGTGTACACCGTGCGGTCGATACCGAACGAGGGCTCGACCACGTGCGGGGTGATGTGCTCGCCCGCCTCGGTCTGCGTCTCGACCGAGAAGTTCGCCACGTCGGTGTCGACGGTGATTTCCTCGCCGTCGATGTCGAGGGTCACCTCGTCGGCGTCGAAGGCGTCGGGGTCGCGCTCGGCGAGCGTCTCCAGCGCCTCGGCCACGTCGGCGGCCTGCGCGCCGAACTCGGGCCCGAGCGTCGCCATGTCGGGGTCGACGACGGCGCGCTCGACCGTCTTCGGCTCGTCGTACTGCTGGAAGACGGTGAAGTCGTCGTCGCCGTACTCGCCGTGCTTCGAGAGGTCGTAGTCGCTGCGGTACGAGAAGCCCGCGATTTCTATCCAGTCGCCGTCGACCTCGCTCTCGGCGTCCCAGCAGTCCGAGGAGTAGTGGGCGCGCTCGCCCGCGAGGTGCTGGCGGAAGCGGAAGCGGTCCATGTCGACGCCGACCGTCTCGTACCACTCCTGGGCGATGCCGAGGAAGTAGCCGAGCCACGCGTTGCCGATGACGCCGTCTTCGACGGCCTCGCCGATGGTCGTCTCGACGTAGTCGCCGTCGTCGGCCTCCTGCTCGGTCGCGGGGTACAGAAGCACCTCCACGTCCTCGACCGCAGAGAGGTCGGCCTCGTCGCGCTCGGGGTCGATGAAGTGCTCCAGTTCGGCCTGCGTGAACTCGCGGGTGCGGACGATGCTCTTCCGCGGCGAAATCTCGTTGCGGTAGGCGCGGCCGACCTGCGTCACGCCGAACGGGAGGCTATTGCGCGCGTACTCCTTGATGCGCGGGAACTCCACGAAGATGCCCTGCGCCGTCTCGGGGCGGAGGTAGCCGGGCGTCGAGGAGCCGGGTCCGATGTTCGTCTCGAACATGAGGTTGAAGTCCTCGACCGACTGGCCGGCGAGGTCCGCGCCGCAGGTCGGACAGACGAGGCCGAGGTCGGCGATTTTCTCCGCCGCCTCCTCGGGCGACAGTGTCTCCGCGTCCTCCAGTTCGGAGTTGTCCTCGATGAGGTGGTCCGCGCGGTGGGACTCGCCGCACTCGGCGCACTCGACGAGCATGTCGTCGAAGCCGTCGAGGTGGCCCGACGCCTCGAAGACGGGCTCGGGCATGATGGTCGGCGCTTCGATTTCGAGGTTGCCCTCCTGGACGGCGAAGCGCTCGCGCCACGCCTCTTCGACGTTGGACTTCAGGGCCGCGCCCTGCGGGCCGTAGGTGTAGAACCCGCCGACGCCGCCGTAGGCCTCCGAGGAGCCGAAGAAAAAGCCGCGTCGCTTGGCGAGTTCGGTGAGCGCTGCGGACTCGTCGCCCTCACTCATACAGCGCCTCCAGCAGGTTGATGTCGCGGACGATGCCGATGAGTTCGTCGCCGGAGACGAGCGGAATCTGCTCGATGTCCTCGCGAATCATCGTCTGGGCGGCGTCCTTGGCGGTGGCGCGCGTCGGGACGCTCACGAGGTCGTCGGTCATGAACTTCGAGACCGGCTCGGCCGGAATCTCGACGTTCCGGGTCGGGATGTAACGGTTGCCGACCGCCTTGATTCCCTCCCACATCCACTCGTCGTCCTGGTTTGCGACCGAGTCGCCGGTGCCGGCCTCGCCTTCGACGACGCGGGCGACCTCGATGATGTCGACTTCGGTCACGATGCCGGCCAGCGAGGCCTCGTCGTCGAGGACGACCGCGTAGGGAACGTTCGCGTAGAATATCTCGCGCTCGACGATGTGCAGAGGGACGTCGACGTACGTCGTGTTCACGTCGCGGGCGGCGAGGTCGCCGACCTCGGTCTCGCCGTCGATGTCGCCGCGGGCGATGGCCCGGACCACGTCGGTGACGGTGAGGATGCCCTCGATGGCGTCGCCGTCGACGACGGGGATTCGGCGCGCGCCCTCCGAGACCATCGTCGCGGCCACCGCTTCGAGGTCGTCGTCGGCGCTCGCGGTCGGCACCTCGCGGACGAGCACCGCCAGCTGGTCCTCGTCGGGGTGTTCGATGAGGTCCTCTCGAGAGATGAGCCCTCGGTACTTCGTCCCCTCGTCGGTCTCTTTCACCACAGGAACAGAAGAGAACCCACGCTCTTGGAGGTATTCCAGAACGTCGTCGCGGGTGCCCGGCAGGGACACCGTCACGACCTCCTCACCGCGGGTCATCGCGTCGGCTACTTTCATACACCCGCTTTCTTCCCCCCGCCTAATGTACTCTGCGAACGCTTTCGGCTCGTTGACAGGCGTCCGCCGTCGCTCGCGGGAGCGTCGTGAGTCCTCCGAAAACGAAAGCGGAACGGCCCCGACTCAGTTGTCGTCGCTCGCGTCGCCTTCGGCCTCGTCGTCGCCGCTGTTCGGCGCGTACCGCCGAATCGCATCGAGGTTGGGGAAGAACTTCTCGGGGTCGTCGTGTTCGACGACGCCGACGACGGTGCCGTCGAGCTTCTGCAGGTAGGTGTACATCCGCCCTTCCTCGACGGCGACGGTCGCACACTCGAGCGCCTCGCGGAGGTCCCACGCGCCCGCGAGGAAGATAGCGGTCTCGGCGTCCGGCGAGAACAGCGCCGTCACCATGTAGACGCGGCCGTCGTTCTCCGCGCGGTACACCTCGTACTCGGGGAACGACGTCGCTTCGAACAGGTCGGCGACCGTCTCGGCCTTGTCGCCGGGAATGACGTACGCGAGGCCGAACGCCCCCTCGTCGCCCTTGCCGCTGGAGGGACCGAACGGACCGCTGTCGCCCGCCGGGATGCGGACCGTCTCCCACCCGTCGGCTTCGAACTCGTCGGCCATCGCTGTCATGTCGTCGAGCGTTGCGCCCCACGCCTCGCGGCGGCGGTCCGCCTCGCCGGCGATTCGTTCGACATCGGGCGTCTCGTCGTCTCCGAGTTCGGCCATACCCGTTCTGGACGACGTATATGGTAAAAGGCATCGAAGGCCACGGGGGTCCGAGGTGGTCAGTAGTTGATGCCGAAGACGACCTCCATCGCGTACGAGGCCGCGAGGATACAGACCGACGCGAGGAGGAGTTTCACCCCGCTCGACGGCCGCTCGTCGCTGTTCGCGGGTCGCAGTCGCGGCGGCAGTACCGCGTCGAGCGCGTTCCCGACGAGTTTCTCGACGCCGACGGGCTCGTCGCTCCCCGAAAACAGGCCGCCGTCGGTGCCGCCGTTTTCGTCGCCGCCCTTCCAGGCCGCCTTCGGGCGGACCTTCAGCGACGCGTAGCCGAACATGGCGAACCCGAGAAAGAACATGAGCCACTTCGCGCCGGGCAGTCCGTTGCCGGCGAGCGTGCTCAGGAGGGCGGTCACGACGAACACCACGCCGGTGAGGGAGACGGCGTAGACCACGGCGTCGATGGTCTTGACGCCGAAGCGGCGTGGGTCGAACTCCATGGCTATTGAACGAGCGTCTCGAAGACGGCCGCCGGCTCTTCGTACTCGGGTTCGTGACGGTGACAGAGGCTCAAGCGCCCCCGGTTGCCGACCGTGAGCTGGTCGGGTCGCTCGTGGTCACAGACGCTCCCGAACTCCTCGTGGAGGTAGGTCTGCGCGGCGTCCTCGTCGTCGTTTTCGGCGTAGTCGGCGGCCTCGCGGATGTGGGTCATCACGCTCGAGGGCACGTCCAGTTCGCCGAACAGTTCGGGGATAATTTCGTCCATCCCGGCGCGGTGGCTCTCGCGGCCGAGCAGTTTCCGGACGCGGTCGCTCAACGAGGGGTCGGCGCGCGAGCGCTCCCGCAGAACTTCGCGGAAGACCTCGATGCGCTCCCAGAGCTCTGGGTCCATGTCTCTGTACGCCTCCGGGCGAATCTTCACCGGACAGCGCGTCGAGAACGGACAGCCCGCCGGCGGGTCGCGCGGGCTCGGCGGCGTCCCGCGGAGGGTGATGCGGTCGCGCTCGATAGTCGGATCCGGCTCCGGAATCGACGACAACAGCGCGTGCGTGTACGGGTTCGCCGGTTGGTCGAACATCTCGTCCGCCGGTCCGATTTCCATCATGTTGCCGAGGTACATCACGGCGACGCGGTCGCAGATGTGGCGGACGACCGCGAGGTCGTGGGCGATAAACAGGTACGTCAGCCCGAACTCGTTTTGCAGGTCTTCGAGCAGGTTGAGAATCTTCGCCTGCACGGACACGTCGAGCGCCGACACCGGCTCGTCGAGGATGATGAACTCCGGTTCGAGCGCGAGTGCGCGGGCGATGCCGATGCGCTGGCGCTGGCCGCCGGAGAACTGGTGCGGGTAGCGGTAGTAGTGTTGTTCCTGCAGGCCGACGGTTTCGAGCAGTTCGCGGACGCGCTCGCGGCGCTCCGACGGCGTCTTCCAGTCGTGCACGTCGAGCGGCTCGCGGACGATTTCGCCCACGGTCATCCGCTCGTTGAGGCTCGAATCGGGGTCCTGGAACACCATCTGTACGTCCTTGCGGAACTGCTTGAGGTCCGAGCCGGACAGCGTGGTGATGTCCGTGCCGTTGAGTTTGACCTCGCCCGCGGTGGCCTCTTCGAGGCGCATCAACGTGCGCCCGAGCGTGGACTTCCCGCAGCCGGACTCACCGACGAGTCCGAGCGTCTCGCCGCGCTGGATGTCGAACGAGACGCCGTCGACCGCTTTCACGGGGTTGCTGCCGAGGAAGCCGCCGTCCTCGTAGTAGGTTTTGAGGTCGTTGACTTCGAGGATGGTGTCTCCGCGCGCCTCGGTGCTTCGCTCTTCTTCGGTGGATGTCGTACTCATCGCGTGTCACCTCCGCGCTGTCCGCCCTCGCGGTGGACGGCGACCGCCTCCTCGGACGGGAGGTCCTCGGGGTACAGCAGACACGACGCTCGGTGGTCGTCCGCGCTGTCGCCCACGTCGACGGGGACCGGATGTACCGTGTCGCACTCTGCGAACGCCTTCGGGCACCGGGGGGCGAACCGACAGTACGTCGGGTCCTCGTTCGGTGTCGGCACGTCGCCCTCGATGGTCGCGAGGCGCTCGTCCTCGTCGAGCCCCTGTCCGGGAATGGAGTTGAGAAGCCCCTGCGTGTAGGGGTGTTTCGGCGACTCGAACAGTTCGACGACGGGTGCGCTCTCGACGATTTCGCCCGCGTACATCACGTTGACGCGGTCCGCGATTTCGGCGATGACGCCCATGTCGTGGGTGATGAACATGATGCCGAGGTCGCGTTCCTCTTGGATCTCTTCGAGGAGTTCCAGAATCTGCGCCTGGATGGTCACGTCGAGCGCCGTCGTCGGCTCGTCGCAGATGAGCAGTTCGGGGTCGCACGCGAGCGCCATCGCGATGACGGCGCGCTGGCGCATCCCGCCGGAGAACTGGTGGGGGTACTCGCGAACGCGGCGGTGCGCGTCCGGAATCCCGACCGCTTCGAGCAGTTCGATGGCCTCTTTCGTCGCCTTCGACCCGCTCAGTCCGCGGTGGAGTCGGAGCGCTTCCTTGATCTGGTTGCCGACGGTGTAGACGGGGTTCAGGCTCGTCAGCGGGTCCTGGAACACCATCGCGATGCTGCCGCCGCGGATGGAGCGCATCTGCTTCGGCGACTTGTCGAGGAGGTCCTCGCCGTCGTACATGATGCGGCCGTTCTCGATGCGGCCGGGATTTTCGACCAGCCGCATGATAGAGCGGGCCGTGACCGACTTGCCCGAACCGGACTCGCCGACGATACCCACGGTCTCGCCGCGGAAGATGTCGAACGAGATGCCGTCGACCGCGCGGATGACTTCCTTGTCGGTGTAGAACGACGTTCGGAGGTTCTCGATTGAGAGCAGGGGCTCTCCCTCGGTGCGGGTCGAACTCGCCTGTTCGGTGCTCATGCGCCACCTCCCGTGGCCGCGGCCTCGTCACCGGTGTCCGCCTGCGGGTCGATGGCGTCGCGGATGCCGTCGCCGAAGGCGTTCAGACCGGTCACGACGAGCGTGATGAGGAGGCCGGGGACGAGCGAGATGTGCCACGAGGGACTCGCGACGTACTGCTGTCCGTTCGCGATGAGCCGGCCCCACTCGGGGGTCGGCGCGGTGATGCCGAGCCCGAGGTACGAGAGCCCGGCGACGCTGATGATGATACCACCGAGACTGAGCGAGGCGTAGATGAGCATGTAGCTGAACACGTAGGGGGCCATGTGCTTGCGCATGACCTGCGACGGCGACTGACCGAACGACTTCGCGGCGTCAATCCAGTCCTGCTCGGAGACCTGGAGCGCTGGCCCACGTATCGACCGCCAGATGAACGGCCAGTAGACGATACTGAAGATGAGGATGATGAGCACCGCGCCGTCGTACAACTCCCTCACCCAGGTGTTCTGGAAGATGACGAGCATCAAGATGAGGACCATGATGACCGGCAACGCCTGTATCGAGTCGGAGACTAACACCGTTGCCAAGTCTGCCAGTCCCTTGTAGTACGCCGTTATCATGGCCAAGGCGAGTCCGATGAGGCCGGCGATGCCCATGGCGACGACGGCGATGGTCAGGGATATCCTGGCCCCGAACACCACCTGTGTGAACAAGTCCTTCCCGTTTGTCGCCGTGCCGAACGGGTGGAATCTGCCGAAGTCGTCGTACGTCAGCGGCGCGACGTTCTCGTCACCCGCTCCCTGCGACCCGGAGCCGAGATTGGCCTCGCCGACGAGGACGGTCTCGACGCTCTGGGTGTCTTCGCTCCAGTAGCTGACCTCGTAGTCGTACGGCTGGAGGATGTTCTGTTCCATCGTGGTCGGCCCGAGCGTGGGCGCGAATACCGCCATGACCACAAACGTGATGACGATAATGAGCCCGAACTTGCCCCAGGAGTGGCCCCGGAAGCGGTTGACCACGTCGTCCCGCGGCGTCCAGTCGACGCGGCGGTAGTGGCGGCGGAACCGCTTGTAGCCGTTCCACGCCCACGCCAGCACCGCGAAGGCGTACGCGTAGACGACCGCGACGCGGATGGCCCACGCGACCGCGGGCGAGAGCCCGAGGAACGTGTTCTCGTAGCCGGTCCCGTTCCAGTAGCCCTGGTTCGGAATCACGTCGCGGGAGATGAGCGTCGGAATCGCGTCGAACGCCGCCTGCAGCGACTGGACGGCCGACGCGCCGGGGTCACCGGGGATGAGGTTGACGACCACGCCGGCGACGGCACCGACGACTTGGAGGATAGCGCCCAGCTCGGCGCCGATGAGGACGGCACCGATGGCGGCCCAAATCAGCGCGGGCTGGGGGTTCTCAGCGACTCGTTGTCGGAGCGGAATTTCGGTTTCGGTTGTCGTGCTCACTGTGGTTCACCCGTCGTACCCGACGCGCGGGTCGATAATCGTGTACAGGAAGTCCTGTAGGATGTTCGTGCCGACCAGGATGAGGATGAAGATAAACATCAGCGTCCCGATGAGCGGCAGGTCCCCGTTGATGGCTGCGTTGAAGAACAGCCAGCCGAGGCCGTTGATGGCGAAGACCGTCTCGACGAACACGGACCCGCCGAGAAGCAGGAACGCCTCGCCCGTGATGATGGGCACGAGCGGGATGAGCGCGTTCCGGAAGATGTGCTTCCAGACGAGCGAGCGCCCGGAGACGCCCTTCGCGCGGGCGGTCTCGACGTAGTTCGAGTTGATGGTCTCGAGGACGGCGGTGCGGCCGATGCGCATCTCGTTCCCCATCGACGCCGACCCGAGGACCAGCGCGGCCGGGGCGATCTGCTTCGTCGCCCGGACGAACGACTCGGTCCACCCGCCGGGGTCTTCGAGGAACTGTTCGACCGGCGACTGGAAGAAGCCGAGCGCCGGCGGCGTCACGACGTTCGTCCTGACGATCCACGTCTGCCACGTGAACAGGCCGTTGGTCCACGTCCCGAGCTGCGAGAGGGCCGTGACGAGCATGATGGCCAGCCAGAAGTTCGGCATCGCGCGCCAGACGATTCCGCCGAAGGAGGCGGCGTAGTCGGAGGGCGTGTTCGGGTTCAGCCCGGCGTAGAAGCCGAGGGGAATCCCGACGAACAGCGCGATGATGACCGACCAGAAGCCGAGCCAAATCGTCCGGGGCGCGTAGATCTCGATAAGTTCGTACGCGGTCGTCCCGGGTGCGATGACCCACGACTGGCCGAGTTGGAAGGTGAACAACCGATACATGAAGTCGAGGTACTGACTCCAGAGCGGCTGGTTCAACCCGAGGTTCGTCCGAATCTGTTCTGCCGCCTGTGGGTTGTATTGCGTCCCCAGAATCGCCGAAACGGGGTCGAGTGGCCCCAGGCGGATGAGGGCAAACGTAATTGTCGTCCCGAAGATGACGACAGGAATCGACATCAGTACCCTGCGGAGGAAGTACTGCCATCGACTCATGGCATCACCTCGCAGACCGTTCGAGCGGACATTATTGTACTGGTTTAATGAGTGGTATGGATATGTCTTGCGCTTCGAAGTCCTAATGTCGCAGTTTCAGCAACTCTACTGCCAGATTATACTATATAGTAGGGACTAATTGTACGCTTGTCAAAAATAACCGGACGTTTCAATTGGGACGGGACGCGAGGGTGCGCCCGTGCTACCCAGTCTTACCGGTTGAGGGTGACGTTGTTGAGCTTCTGACGGCTCGGACCCATCCCACCGAACGGTTCGATGTTGACGGTGTCGTACCAGAACGTCTCGTCCTTGCGGTTGTAGATGGGCAGCATCGCGACGTCTTCCCAGTTGGCCGTCTCGATGTCGACGTAGGCCTCGTCGCGGATCTGCTGGGCCTCGTCGGTCGGGGCCGGGTTGTTGACGACCTGCTGGTAGGCGTCGGTCGCCTGCTGGTAGGCGTCGCCGTTTTCGGCCGTCCAGTTGACGTACGAGATGGGGCCCTGCTTGGAGGTGTCTGTCTGCGGCGGGTTCAGGAGCTGCAGGAAGTTGTCCGGGGCCGGCCAGTCGGCGATCCAGCCGAGGGTGTACGCTTCGAGCTGGCCGTTGCGGCCGCGCTCGAGGAGCGTCGAGAAGTCGGCCTTCTGAATCTGCATGTTGATGTGGGCGGACGCGAGCTGGTCGCGGAGGATACTCGCCATCTCCTCCCACGTGTTGGAGTTGTACTGGGTCCACTGGACCTCGAACTGGTTGTCCTCACCGTAGCCAGCTTCCTCCATAACCTCGCGGGCGGCCTGGATGTCCGTCTCGTCCGCGTTGTACGGGTATTCGGAGTCGATGAGGTCGTTTGCGGCCTGCGCGCCACCGGGGAAGATAGTCGGCGGCGTGAAGAGCTGTGCGGGGGAGCCGCGGCCCTTGAAGACCTCCGAGACCATCTGGCCCTGGTTCAGGACGTAAGCGAACGCCTGACGGACCGGCTTCGGGACCTTCTCCATGTTGAAGCCGACGTAGAAGATCGACAGCGTCGGGACGCCGACGTAGTTGAGCGTCTTCCCGTTGCGGACGGGACCGTACTTACCGATTTCACGACCGTACTCGTCGGTCGACTCCACCTGAACGAGACCGGGGTCGTACTGCGCGGTGGGCAGTCCGAAGTAGTCCGCGTTCTCGTTCATCGCGTAGTTGTAGCGAGCCGTGTCGTCCTCGATGACCTGCCAGCGGACGTTGTCGACCTGCGCGACCTGTCCGTAGTAGTCGTCGTACTTGGAGACGGCCGCGGCGGTACCCTGCTCCCAGAAGGCGAACTCGAACGGACCCGCGCCGATGGGGTTGTTCGAGGCGAATTCGGTGTACTCCATCTCGCCGTCGTAGCCCTCGACGTCGCCGAGGACGCCCTCGGGGAGGGCGGCGAACGAGGTGTAGGCGAACATCTCGAGGGTGTCGTGGAACGGCTCGGAGAGGTTGACGACGAGTTCGGTCTCGGTCTCGCCGACTTCGACGCCGAGCGAACCGGGCACGTAGTTGCCTTCGTCGTCCGTCTCGTGTTCCACGCCGATGGAATCGAGGATGAAGTAGGCGCGGCGGCTGTTCGAGGAGGCCGCGAGGCGCTCCCACGCGTAGATGAAGTCGGACGCGGTGACCGTCTCACCGTTGTGGTAGGTCGCGTCGGCGAGCTGGAACGTGTAGGTCGTGAAGTCGTCCGAGACCGTGTAGTCCGCGGCGAGCTCGTTTTCGACCGTCGGCAGGGCGTTCGGGTACGACATCAAGCAGTCGAAGACCTGCTGGATGATGATGCCCGACGACGTGTCGGTCGCGGCGACGGGGTCCATCGTCGTGATGGTGCCCGAGAGGATACGGTTGAACACCGAGCCGGACAGCTCCGTGCCCGTGTCCTCTTCGGTCGTCGTCGCGGTGGTGGTCTCGTCGCCACCGGATTCGGTCGTCGTCGTCTCTTCACCGTCACCGCCGGTACAACCGGCGAGGGCGGCGGCCGTGGCGGCCCCACCCGTTGCCTTCAGGAAACGGCGACGCGAGAGTTTGTTAGTGTCTGGCATTCGAACCAATCTTTCCGGGCCGCGTGGATAAACTTACCGTATTCGATTTGTTTGATATAGTGTAGCGTGGAAGGGATGTAGTACCATACATAAGCGGCGAAAACTGCCACGAGAATCCCCACAGAACTCGTTTTACATTTTAAACCACTTTTCGGAACGACAGAATCGGGTAACGGGCTCCCTCTCGCCCTGCCGTTTCGGTCCACTTATATAGGGGTGTCACTATGTATCATACATGACGCCGGATGCGACGGCTTCCGTCGACGACTCGGGCGCCGAGGTCATGGCCTCGGTGGATCGCTCTCAGACGGGCCAGCGTCTTATTATCGCGGACATCTCCCGCGACGACGCGTGGCTCGCTGCTGACGTAGCCGACGCGCTCGCGCTCGACGAGTGGCGATAATCGCTCCGGCCCCGTAAGCCCGCCGCCGGACGCCCGGCGGCCAGACCATTCACATTTTAGTCCGACTCGCTCGTGGTACGCTGCATGAACGCTCGAGCGGTGACGGTGAGCGAGGAGTACCTCGCCCGCCTCGAACACGGTGCGGACTGGCGCGAGGAGATCGAGGAGTTCTGCGCGCGCAAGGACATCGAGTCCGCGTGGTTCAACGCCATGGGTGCCGTCCAAGACGCCGAACTCTGGTTCTACGACCAGACGGACCAGGAGTACCAGTCCGTGACGTTCGACGAGCCGCTCGAAGTCGCCGCCTGCGTGGGTAACGTCGCGCTCCTCGACGGCGAACCCTTCGCACACACGCACGCGATTCTCTCTCGGCGCAGCGGGCAGTCGCTCGCCGGCCACCTCGACTCGGCGACCGTCTTCGCCGGCGAAGTGAACCTCCGCGCCTTCGAGGAACCGCTCGAACGCGACCACGACGCGGTGACCGACCTCGACCTCTGGTTGTAACCGTGCGCGAGGAGGACTCCCGGTACTTCCGCCGCATCGAAGCTCGCCTCGACGAGGCGTTCGACCTCGCGGAGGCCGCGAAGGCGACGGGGTACGACCCGAGGACCGAAGTCGAGATTCCGGTCGCCAAGGACATGGCCGACCGCGTGGAGAACATCCTCGGCATCGACGGCGTCGCAGAGCGCGTCCGTGAACTCGAAGGCGAGATGTCCCGCGAGGAAGCCGCGCTCGAACTCGTGACCGACTTCGTCGACGGCAACGTCGGCGA
The DNA here is from genome assembly GCF_003586325.1 of Haloferax sp. Atlit-10N. NCBI lineage: Archaea > Methanobacteriati > Methanobacteriota > Halobacteria > Halobacteriales > Haloferacaceae > Haloferax > Haloferax sp. Atlit-10N. Next base: position 168,550 of record NZ_PSYX01000004.1, on the reverse strand, counting down.
CTACGACTCTCGCGAGGGCAAAATCGAGGGCGCGGTCCGCACCGCCGTCGCCCTCCTCACCGAGGGGGTCGTCGCCGCCCCCATCGAGGGCATCGACCGCGTCGAAATCCTCGAAAACGACGACGGCACGGAGTTCGTCAACGTCTACTACGCCGGCCCGATTCGCTCGGCGGGCGGCACCGCGCAGGCCCTCTCCGTGCTCGTCGCCGACTACGCCCGGTCGCTTCTCGACATCGACGAGTACAAGGCTCGAACCGACGAGGTCGAGCGCTACGTCGAGGAGATTAACCTCTACGACAAGGAGACCGGCCTCCAGTACTCGCCGAAGGACAAGGAGTCGCGCTTTATCGCCGAGAACATGCCCATCATGCTCGACGGCGAGGCCACCGGCGACGAGGAGGTCTCGGGCTACCGCGACCTCGAACGCGTCGATACCAACTCCGCCCGCGGCGGTATGTGTCTCGTCGCGGCCGAGGGTATCGCCCTCAAGGCCCCGAAGATTCAGCGCTACACCCGCCAACTCGACGAGGTCGACTGGCCGTGGCTTCAGGACCTCATCGACGGTACCATCGGCAAGGACGACGAAGACGCCGAAAAGGCAGACGACGCGGGTGACGACCCGGACGCCGACGAGGCCGACGCAGACCCGGCCGACGACGACGCCGAGAGCGACGCGCCGGACGGGCCGACCCGCGTCGAACCCGCGACCAAGTTCCTCCGCGACCTCATCGCGGGCCGCCCGGTGTTCGGCCATCCTTCCGCACGCGGCGGTTTCCGCCTGCGGTACGGCCGCGCCCGCAACCACGGCTTCGCAACCGCCGGCGTCCACCCCGCGACGATGCACATCGTGGACGACTTCATCGCCACCGGCACCCAAATCAAGACCGAGCGTCCCGGCAAGGCCGGCGGCGTCGTCCCCGTCGATTCTATCGAGGGACCGACGGTGAGACTCGCCAACGGCGACGTGCGCCGCATCGACGACCCCGAGGAGGCGGAGGAACTCCAGAACGGCGTCGAGAAGATTCTCGACCTCGGCGAGTACCTCGTCAACTTCGGCGAGTTCGTCGAGAACAACCACCCGCTCGCACCCGCTTCGTACGTCTTCGAGTGGTGGATTCAGGACTTCGAGACGACCGAGGCCAACGTGCAGGCGCTCCGCGACGACCCCGCCGTCGACCTCGAAGAGCCGTCGGTCGAACAGGCCCTCTCGTGGGCGACCGAGTTCGACGCCCCGTTGCACCCGACGTACACCTATCTCTGGCACGACATCTCCGTCGAGCGGTTCGACACACTCGCCGACGCCGTCGCGGCGGGCGATGTCGTCGCCGCCGAAGCCGACGGCGGCACGGCCGGTGCGCTCGAACACGAGAACGAACCCGAGCGCGGGCTTGAGGGTACGCTCGTCCTCGACAACACGCCCGAGATTCGGAAGGCGCTCGAACACCTGCTCGTCGCCCACCGCCAGACTGACGAGACGCTCCGGGTCCCCGTTTGGCGACCGCTCGCCCGGAGCCTCGGCCTCACCGACGACCGCGAGCGGACGTGGGAACTCGCAGACCTCTCGGAGCGCGCCCGCGAGTGGGACGACGGCGACAACGCCGTCGAGGCCGTCAACGAGGTCGCGCCCTTTACCGTCCGCGAGCGCGCGCCCACCCGCATCGGCAACCGGATGGGCCGCCCGGAGAAGTCCGAGCGCCGCGACCTCTCGCCGGCCGTCCACACGCTGTTTCCCATCGGCGAGGCCGGCGGGAGCCAACGCGACGTGGGCGACGCCGCCAGACACCGCGGCGAGTCCGGTAGGCGCGGGCAGATTTCGGTCCGACTCGGTCGGCGCAAGTGCCCCGACTGCGGCGCGTTCGGCTTCAAGTCGAAGTGCCCCGACTGCGGCGGCCACACCGAACCCCACTACGAGTGCGACGACTGCGGAACCGTCATCGAACCCGACGAGTCGGGACGCGTCTACTGCGAGCGCTGCGAGTGGGACGTCGAGAGCGCCGAGTGGCAGGAAATCGACCTCAACACCGAGTACCGCGACGCCCTCGAACGCGTCGGCGAGCGCGAGTCGTCGTTCCAGATTCTCAAGGGCGTGAAGGGACTCACCTCGGCGAACAAGACGCCCGAACCTATCGAGAAGGGCGTCCTGCGGGCGAAACACGACGTATCGTCGTTCAAAGACGGCACCGTCCGCTACGACATGACCGACCTGCCCGTCACCGCGGTCCGCCCCGAGGAACTCGACGTGACGGCAGACCACTTCCGCGAACTCGGCTACGAGACCGACATCGACGGCGAACCCCTCCGGTTCGACGACCAACTGGTCGAACTCAAAGTTCAGGACATCGTCCTCTCGAACGGCGCGGCGCAGCACATGATGCAGACCGCCGACTTCGTCGACGACCTCCTCGAACAGTTCTACGGCCTCGACCGGTTCTACGAAATCGAAGAGCGCGACGACCTCATCGGCGAACTCGTCTTCGGGATGGCTCCCCACACCTCCGCCGCGGTCGTCGGCAGAGTTGTCGGGTTCACGACAGCAGCAGTCGGATACGCTCATCCGTACTTCCACGCTGCGAAGCGTCGGAACTGTTTCCATCCGGAGACGAAGGTCTGGTTCCGAGACGAGTCCGACCGGTGGCGATACGACGAGGTTCGATCGCTCGTCGAGGAACGGCTCGATGACCCGGAGACCGACGACTTCGGGACGCTCGTTCAGGAACTGGACGGGAACGTGTACGTCCCGTCTTTGGACAGAGACGGCCGAGAGACGATGAAACCGGTCGAAGCCGTCTCTAAGCACGTCGCACAGGACCACCTCGTACGAATCGAGACTCGTGGTGGAAGAGAACTAACGGTCACTCCGGACCACACGGTGATTCGAGCCGACGACGGCGGCTTCACTCGGATTCCCGCGCACGAACTCGACGAAGGTGACGCACTTCCGTCGCCCAAGCGCGTCGACATCGACGCGGGCCCGGCGCAGTTCGACCTGCTCGCGGAGTTCCTGCACGGCGAGTCGATACCGGCCGAAGACCTGATGATTCGGGGGCTCGGCGCGGACCGAATCCGGTCGCTCTTCGACGAGCATACCGAAGCGAGCGGCTACCTGAAACCGGTCGCTGAGCGACTCGGACGGAGCGATTCGACGGTTTACAACTGGGTCGCTCGCGACAGTGTTCCGGCATCGGTATTCGTGGCAGTTCTCGGAGACGTCGAAACGGTCGTCGACGTGCTTCCGCGTGAGCTATCTCTCGGCGTTCGTCGCGATACCGCGACTGTTTCGAGAGTGCTCGATATCGACGAGGCGTTCGGAACTGTACTGGGATACTACGCCGCGGAAGGCTTCACGAGAGCGTCGCCCGGAAACTTCTACCAGACGACGATCTGTATCCCGGACGAACTCGCCCGCGAACACATCCTCGACACGGTTAGCGAAGCGCTCGGTGTCGACGCGTTCGAGGAGAACGAATGGAAAGTCACGATTTCGAGTCGGCTCGTTCAGTCGCTGTTTGCGGACGTCATCGGATGCGGGTCGCGTGCCGAGGACAAACGCGTCCCGGAGTCGATACTCACCGGTCCCGAGCCGGTTCTTCGGTCCTTCCTGTCTGCGTACTTCTCCGGCGACGGAAGCGCGTCTTCGGACCGTGTCGAGATTCGCGCGCACACCGTGAGCGACGACCTCAAGCGCGACCTCGTTGCCGCGCTCAAACGCTTCGGTATCGCCTCGAAAACCTACTCCGAGCGCCGAACGCCGCAGACGGGTGCAGTAGCGGAGTTCTACGACGGAGACGAGGTCCCGACGTTCGACTCGTGGGTCCTCAAAGTCACGTCGGAGAACGTGGTTCGATTCGCCGAGGAAGTCGGTTTCCACCTCCCTCGAAAGAGCGAGGCGCTGGCGAGCGCTCTCGACGACACGGACATCCGAAGCCAGCGTCTCTTCTCGGACGGCGGGGATACGTGGCTTGACGAAGTCGTCTCGGTCGAATATCTCGAAAGCGATGTCGACCACACCTACTCGTTGACCGTCGAAGATACCAATTCGCTGGTCGCCAACGACCTCCACGTCGCGCAGTGCGACGGTGACGAGGACTGTGTCATGCTCCTCATGGACGGTCTTCTCAACTTCTCGAAAGAATACCTCCCCGACAAGCGCGGCGGGCAGATGGACGCGCCGCTCGTCATGTCCTCGCGCATCGACCCGTCGGAAATCGACGACGAGGCGCACAACATGGACATCGTGCGGCAGTACCCCCGCGAGTTCTACGAGGCGACCTTGCGGATGGAAGACCCCGACGACTGGGAGGACGAGGTCACCATCGCCGAGGAGTACTTGGGCACCGACCGCGAGTACACCGGATTCGACCACACCCACGACACCACGGATATCGCCGCCGGCCCCGACCTCTCCGCGTACAAGACGCTCGGGTCGATGATGGACAAGATGGACGCCCAGTTGTTCCTCGCACGGAAGCTCCGGGCGGTCGACGAGACGGACGTGGCAGAGCGCGTCATCGAGTACCACTTCCTGCCGGACCTCATCGGGAACCTCCGCGCCTTCTCGCGACAGGAGACGCGGTGTCTCGACTGCGGCGAAAAGTACCGGCGGATGCCGCTTTCGGGCGACTGCCGGGAGTGCGGCGGTCGGGTGAACCTCACGGTCCACCAGGGCTCCGTGAACAAGTACATGGATACCGCGATTCAGGTGGCCGAGGAGTTCGACTGCCGCGACTACACGAAACAGCGGCTCGAAGTGCTCGAAAAGAGCCTCGAGTCAGTCTTCGAGAACGACAAGAACAAGCAGTCTGGCATCGCGGACTTCATGTAAGATTCGGGTGGGTTTTTCCTCCAGGTTTTCGAGCCGAGCGGCCTTGCCGCTCGGCGAAGAAAAAGTGGACGAGAACAAGCAGTCTGGCATCGCGGACTTCATGTAAGATTCGGGCGGGTTTTTCCTCCAGGTTTTCGAGCCGAGCGGCCACGTCGCGGGGGTCTCAGTTCCGCGCCGGTCCCAATCCGTGGAAGCCGTCGGCAGCGACGACGTACACCGCCCCGTCGAGCGGGACCGCCGTGCCGACGCCCTGCGATATCACGTCAGCCACCTGCACTTCTGGTGTCTGATGTATCCATAGCCGACGCTCTTCTACAGAATCGTACGCAACTAGCTGTCCGTGTTCATCGGAGGACAATATTGTTTCTCGTGCGCGCGCGTGAGGAACGCCGTGGAAGCGCGCCGCCACTTCCTTCCCGTCGTCGCGCAATAGCGTCGCGGTCTCTCCGCCGACGGCGATGTGGAGCACGTCGTCGGCGACGACCGGCGTGCCACTCCCCGGCGCCCGCCACAGCTCGGTGCCGTCGGTCGGGGCGAGCACGAGGAGTTCGTCGTCGCGGGTGGACAGGTACGCCGCCTCTGTCGTCGCGACCGGCGTCGTCCACTCGCTCGCCCGGGATTCGACGCGGAAGCGCCGCTCGCCGGTCGCGAGGTCGACGGCGTGGACGGCGTCGTCGGTGACGACGAACACCGCGCCAGCGGCGACGGCCGGCGCGCCCTTCGCGTCGCTTCCGAGGTCGTAGCGCCAGCGCTCGGTCCCGTCGCCGAGTTCGAACGCCCGTAGGTGGGTTGGAACGCCGTCGAACCCGCCGCCAGAGACGACGGCGACGCCGTCTCCCACCGCGGGCGGGCCGTGGATGCCGTCCATCTCCGGCCCGCGCCACAGTACCTCGTCGCCGTCGGCGGCGAGGCAGAAGGCCTCGATGAACGTCGTGACGACGACCCGGTCGCCTGCGACGACGGGCGGCGAGTTTATGCCGTAGCGGACGAGAGTGGTCGCGCTCCGCTCGGCCATCGTCGAGGGGTCGCGTCGAACGAGCGCGCTCTTGTCGCGCCCGCGGCCGTGAAGGTTGTAGAGGCGCTCCCCGTCGAGGACGGGCGAGCCGCCGGCGTTCAGCCGCCAGTACTCCTCGACGACGGGGCGACCGAGACGTCGGGATTGTAGCCGGTGTTACCCGCGTCGAACTGGTACTGCGGCCACGTCCCCGATGGCGAGAGCGGGGGGTCACCCGGTGGCGTGGCCGTCACGCGTTCGTCCGGTCCGGAGGTCGGACCGGAGGTCGTGGTTGGCTCAGCGGTGGTGGTGGTCGTCTCCGTGGTCGTCGTCGGACTCGGCGACCCGCCGTCGCGGCCGAGACAGCCGGCGGCGCCGAGAGATGCACCCCCGAGCAGTTGGAGGAACCGGCGACGGCTCCGAAATCGGGACATGTTACGAGCGTGACACCGATTCGGTAAGTGTCTTGTCGCGTCCTCGAATTCTATATCGCGATATTCAGTTTATTATTTATGCTGGGTCCACACCCCTCCGAGCATCCCGCGGATTCTTGAGGGCGAATCGGCCGTTCCTTTTTATTCGCTCGCGCGACGAATAGTCTGGTATGGCTGACGAGACACAGCCGACGGTGGGAATGACGGTGTACGCGGAGGACGGAACCGAACTCGGGAGCATCCGTGGCTTCGACGACGACGGCTTCTTCGTGACGACCCGCGACGGACTCGCCGGGATGTCCGTCGAACACGAGCGCGCGGGCGGCGAGTTCGGCGAGGCCGAGTTGATGTGGCGATGCAGCGACTGCGGCGAGATGGGCGACCTCGACGGACTGCCCGACACCTGTCCGAACTGCGGTGCCGAGCGCGAGAAACTCTACTACTGGACTGAGGACTGAGGGGTCGCCCCCGATTCGACCGCCGCGCCGCGACACTCGCCATTTTTGTCGTCCGCTGAGTACGGGTAGCCATGCGAATTCTCGTCTTCGGCGCGGGCAGTCTGGGCACGCTCGTCGGCGGCCTCCTCGCGTCGGTCCACGACGTGACGCTCGTCGCCCGCGACCCGCACGCAGCGCGGGTGTCGGCGGCCGGTCTCGACATCGTCGGTGCCGAGTCGGCGCACGTCTCACCGGCCGCGACGACGACCAAGACGGGCCACAGCGCGGATCTCGCACTCGTCACCGTCAAATCGTTCGACACCGCGGCGGCGGCCGACGCGCTCGCCGACTGCGACGTGGGTGCGGTGCTATCGCTCCAAAACGGGCTCACCGAGGAGATGCTCGCCTCTCGTCTCGACGCACCCGTCCTCGCGGGGACGGCGACCTACGGGGCGCGGCTCGTCGAACCGGGTCGCGTCGAGTGCACCGGGGTCGGCCGGGTCGTCCTGGGCGCGCTCGACGGCGGTCCCGACCCGCTGGCCGAGCGCGTCGGCAAGGCGTTCCGGGACGCGGGGCTCGACACGCTCGTCGCCACAGACATGCCGAGGCGGCGCTGGGAGAAACTCGCGGTCAACGCCGGCATCAACGCGGTCACCGCGCTCTCGCGGGTCGAAAACGGCGCGCTCGCGGGCGATGACGCCGGCGAACTCGCACACCGGGCTGCCCGCGAGACGGCCCGCGTCGCCCGATTAGAGCGCGTGTCGCTCCCGAACCGGATCGCCCGCGAGGCGGTCGACCGGGTGGTCGAAAAGACCGCCGCGAACCGCTCGTCGATGCTGCAGGATGTCGAGTCTGAAAAGCGGACCGAGGTCGACGCCATCAACGGTGCGGTCGTCGATATCGCCGCCGGACACGGCTTCGAGGTGCCGACGAACCGGACGCTTGCGGCGCTCCTTCGGGCGTGGGAGCGGGGAGAAGGGATACGCTAAGACGTAGACTCGGCGTCGGTCGCTATTCGAGGTAGCCGAGGTCGCGCAGGCGGTCCTGCGTCTCGTCGTCCATCTGGTCCACTGAATCGTCCGATACGTCGGTATCGAGCGCGTCGGTCCACGCGCCGCCGATGGCGTCTTCGAACTCCGCGAGGGCGGCCTCCGTCTCGGCGACCGCCTCGTCGTCCGAATCGGCGACGTTCTCGGTCTCCTCGGGGTCGACGTCGATTCGGTAGGCCTCGTCGGGTATGCGGTCGATTCGGACGTACTTGGCGTCGGTCCGCCGCGCCGCCCGCATCCGCGAGTAGAACCGCGAGTCCTTGGGGAGTTCGATGCCGGCGCCCGCGGCCTTCTCCTCTAACTGCTTGAGTTCGACCACGGGACGAGAGTACTCGACGAAGGCGTACTCGCCGTCTCGCCGCTGGCCGGGGTCGTCGTTCGACGCCCGCGCGAACTCCCGGTAGTCGGCCGACAGGAGCGAGCGCGTACGGTCGAGGCCGACCGCGTCGTCGCCGGGGCTCGCGGGTTCGCCGCCCTCGACGCCGAGCGAGTCGAGGACCGTGTGATAGAGGTCGACCAGTTCGACCTGGTCGTCGCGTCGGTCCGCGCCGAGGTCGGGGTGTTTGACCATGAGCGGGACGTTGATGAGCGGGTCGTACAGGCAGAACTCGTGGCCGTAGAGGCCGTGTTCGCCGTGGAGTTCGCCGTGGTCGGCGCAGACGACGACCATGGTGTCGTCCCAGCGGCCGGTCTCTTTCAGGTGGTCGAACAGCCGGGTGAGTTGGTCGTCGATGTGGGCGATTTCGGCGTCGTAGAGCCCGCGGATGTCCTCCCACTCGTCGTCGTCGATCTCGTAGGCTCCGGCGTTGTACTCCTTGGAGTTCTGGCAGACCTCGGTCGAATCGACGCCGGGCGCGAAGCGCTCTTTGTACTCCTCGGGCGGGTGGTACGGCAGATGGGCGTCCATGAGGTTGACGAACGCGAAGAACTCCTCGGAGTCGTCGATGAAGTCGATGGTCTGGTCGATGACCGCGGGCGTCTTCGAGTCCGCGCCCTCGCCGCCGGCGAGGTACTCGTGGGCGGTGTTGCCGAGGCTGACGAGCTTATCGGCGAGCGTCCGGAGCGCGTCGCTGTCGTTCATCGTCTTCCACGCCTTCGCCAGCGGGCCAGACAGGAACTCGCCGGGCATGACTTCGAAGAAGTTGTCCTGGTCGGCGAAGCCGTCGGTCAGATGCGTGTACGGCGTTATCCACGCGTTCGAGGAGTAACAGGCGGTGTCGTAGCCGGCCGCCGAGAGCGTCTCGGCGAGGGTCGTTGCGCCTTCGAGGTAGGGGTTCTCCTGGTCGGCCCCGTGTTGGCTCGGGTACATCCCGGTGAAAAGCGAGGCGTGGACCGGGAGCGTCCACGGTGCGGGCGCGACGGCCTGCTCGAAGACGGTCGCCTCGTCGGCGAATCGGTCGAGCCCCGGCGTCGTCGGGCGGTCGTAGCCGTACGGCGTGAGGTGGTCCTTCCGGACCGTGTCCATGACGACGAAGAGGACGTTCTCGGGCGACTCGGCAGTCATACCCGAGGGTGGGGAGTAGTCGCCGATAAAACTCCTGTTCTCGGCCGACGACGGGACGAAAACGTCCGAAACGCCGACTTAGAACGGGGCCTGCGGGCCCTGGTCGTCTTCGATGTCGGTCGTGTCGTCGCTGGTGTCGCCGGGGAACGACGGACTGCCGCCGCGGCTGTCGCCGCCCATGCCGCCGTCGTCGCCCATGCCGGTGTCGGCGTGGACTTCGTTGATCTCGGGAATCTCCTTGACCATGCGGGTCTTGATGGCCTGGATGGTCATCGGGGAGATACCGCACCCGGAGCAAGCGCCACCGAGGAGAACGGTGACCTCGCCGGTCTCGCGGTTGAGGTCGCGGATGGCCGCGCTGCCGCCGTGCATCTGGATCTGCGGGAAGTTCCGACGGAGGAAGTTCACGACACGCTCTTTGAGGTCGTCCTCGCCGTCCTGCGTCTCCGTGCTCATGCACGCGGCTTCGAGGTGAACGTGCTTAGGCCTTTGGTTCGGGGTTACGCCTCGACGCCGAAGACCCGCCGAAGCTCGCCTTCTATCTCGTCGACGTAGCGGTCGAGGACGGCGTCGAGTTCGTCGTCGTCGATTTCGACCGCCGTCAGTCGCTCGGCGGGGTTCTCGGGGAGCCGCACGGAGAAGTCGCCGTCCTCGTAGAACGGCTCGGATTCGTTGAGAATCTGCTGGTCGACCCCGTGGATGAGCGACGAGTCGAACTCGTCGTTCATCGTCTCGAAGGCGTTCTTGTACGCGCGCTGGAGTTCGGGGAAGTAGTTGGCGTACTTGTCCTCGAACTTCTCGGGGTCGAAGTCGGTCATACCCGGAGCTTTCGGGCTCCCGGCAAAAAATCGGACGGTTGTTCGCTGGTGTTTCAGATTCTATATAGCAGAGTGTGATTTATCACGGGTAGTCTCTCGAACAGCGATTCCGCTCTCTGTGCGTCTCAAATGCGGAAAATCGAGCGACGCGGGGCGTCACTCGATGAGCGGGCTGTCCACGCGCGCGGCGGAGAGTTCGCTCGCCGCGAAGATGGACACGAGCTCGGTTATCAGTTCGTCGTACGACTCGTCGTCCTCGCGCAGCGCGTCGAGTCGCTCGACGGTTCGACGGTCCAGTTCGACCATCTCTGTCTGTACCTCCGGTTCGTAGCCGACCGGGTAGTCGTATTCGGCCTCGTTTGAGTTGGCAGTCGCCATCGTTCACCCCACTCCGGCATGCGTGCCGGTGCCATGTCATACACAAGCATCCGATATGAGGATTTCGTGGATTTCGTGCCCGAAACCGAACGCGAATCCGGTTTGGCGTCGGTTCGTCACTCTCCGATTCCGAGATGTAAATCATATTCTGCTATATCGAATAGTGTTCGAGAGCGAATCAGGGAGTCATAGCCAGAATATTGGGTTGTTTAAGGACAAACGGTTTTATACCCGAACGGTTGTCGAACACTAGATACATGGCCGAATATACACTCAAACACGAGTCAAATTTCTCCAAACGTGGACAGACTAGTAACTCTTCACTGTCGAGACGCCCGATTCGTCGCGATTGCGGGCCGCACGAGCCAGATCGGTCGCGCTCCCACGAGGTGTCCGCGCCCCCGTGACGTACGACCGCCGCATTCTCATCGACGCGCTGGCGCACAGGCCGTTGCTCCGGCGGATGGTCCGGCCGCTCGTCGCAGTCGCGGCGTTCGTCGTCGCCGGCGTCGGCGGATTCAGCGCCCTCGCCGGCGCGTCCCTCGTCGACGCGGCGTTCTGGCTTCTCGACCCGACCAGCATCGAACTCCACTACCAGACGCACGAGGGGCCGGCGACGCTGGTCAAGGCGTACGCCATCGTGATTCTCACCGGCCTCATTGGAACCGGACTGTGGGCCGGCGAGACGTTCGTCTCCGCGGCCTTCGGCGGGCAGATACGCGAGGAACTCGACCAGATGAAACTCCAACGAGAGATAGCGGAACTCGAATCGCACGTGGTCGTCTGCGGCTACGGAACCTTCGGTAAGACGGTGGCGGCGCGGCTCCGCGAGATGGGGCGCGACGTGGTCGTCGTCGAGAGCAAGGAGGCGCAGTACCAGCGCGCGCTCGACGCGGACCTGCTCGCGGTCGAAGGCGACGCCCGCCGCGAGGACAGGCTCATCGACGCGGGCGTCGAACGCGCCGCGACGGTCGTCGGGGCGATCGACGACTCCAAGGTGAACATCCAAATCGCCATCGCGGCGAGCCGGTTGTCCCCCGACGCCAAACTCGTCGTCCGCGCGGGCGACCAGATGGACGAGGCGCTCGCGCGCCGCGCCGGTGCCGACGAAGTCGTCGTCCCGGAGATCGTGAGCGGCGAGCAGGTCTGTTCGGACCTCTGAACCGCCGCGCCGACCCCATCTCTCCGCCTGCTATTTGTTCACAGCGCACGCAGTTCGCCTATGCCCACCGACAAACCTCGCTACAACGACGAGGGCGTCCTGAAGAAGAAACAGTACAAACGCGAGTTGAACCGCCTGCAGGAAGAACTGGTGAAACTCCAGTACTGGATAAAGGAACACGACCTCAGGGTCTGCGTCGTCTTCGAGGGGCGGGACGCCGCGGGCAAAGGTGGCGTCATCAAGCGCATCACCCGCCGGCTCAACCCGCGGGTGGCGCGGGTCGTCGCGCTCGGCAAACCCACGGAGCGAGAGCGCGGCCAGTGGTACTTCCAGCGGTACGTCGAACAGCTTCCGACCGAGGGCGAGATGGTGCTTTTCGACCGGAGTTGGTACAACCGCGCGGGCGTCGAGCGGGTGATGGGCTTCTGTACCGACGAGGAGTACGAGGAGTTCCTGCGAACCTGTCCCGAGTTCGAGCGGATGCTCGTCCGGTCGGGCATCGTCCTCGTCAAGTACTGGTTCTCCATCAGCGACGAGGAACAGGAACGGCGGTTCCAGAAGCGAAACGAGGACCCGAAGCGCCGCTGGAAGCTCAGTCCGATGGACCTCGAAGCGCGCTCGCGGTGGGCCGACTACTCGGAGGCCAAAGACCGGATGTTCGAACACACCGATACCGACGACGCTCCGTGGCACGTCGTCAACGCGGACGTGAAGCGCCACGCGCGACTCAACTGCATCTCGCACCTGCTGGAGCAAATCGACTACGAGGACCTCACGCCCGACCCCATCGAACTCCCGTCCCGACAGGACGACACCGGTCACGAGCGCCCGCCAATCGACAGTCAAAACTGGGTTCCGGCGAGGTTCGGGTCGAATCCGGTCGACGACTGAGCGCCGTCTTCCGTCGCCGGTGGGAGATTTTGTTTCAGTCGTCGCTGTCGTCGCTATCGGCGTCTCCCAACTGCTCGCCGACGATGCGGTCCGCCTCGGCGATGAACGCCTCGACTTTGCCCTTCGGAATCGTCGCGCCCGCGGCCACGTCGTGGCCGCCGCCGTCGCCGCCGACCGATCGAGACGCCTCGCGCATGACCGCCGAGAGGTCCAACCCGTCTCGGACCATCACGTACGACCCGCGCGAGGAGACTTTCACCTCGCCTTCCTCGGTGTCGGCGAACGCGAGGACCGGAATCCCGTTTCGGGTCGCGCCGGTGCCGACGGCCATCCCGGCGACGATGCCGACGATGGTTTCGCGTATCTCGTCGCCCGCGTCGAACCACTGGAGGTTGTCTTCGACGTGGACGCCGTGTTCTTTCACCCACTGGAGGCCGTTCGAGAGGTTCTTTCGGTGGTTCCGAAGGAGCCTGCGCGCCCGGTCGAGCGCCGCGTCGCGCTCGCCGAGACAGACCGCGAGGCCCACGTCGGCGCGGTCGTAGCGCGCGGTCGCGTTCAGGAGCGTCGAGAACTCGCTCACGTCGCGGAGTTCGGTTCCTTCTTGCTCCCGAGAGAGCACGTAGGTCGTCCCCACGAGGTCGTCGATGCGGGACGCGGGCACGCCGCTGGCGATGGCGCGGCGAATCAGGGCGCTGGCGAGCGTCTGGCGCTCGTCGCCGGTGAGGTCGACCCACCGCTTCCACTCGCCGTCGTCGTCGCGGCAGGCCACGTCGAGTTCGGTGAGGAACTCGATGGCTCCGGCCTCGTTGTTCGAGATGCCGGGGATGCGAACGTCGGTCGCGTACTGGAGGAGTTTGGGGAGCGCGCGGGTCTGGCGGCCGTAGATGCGGAGGTCGGTGCCCTCCTCGACGACGCCGGCCTCGACGCCCTCGTCGACGATGCCCGCGTTGGCCCCGCGGAGTTCGCCGTTCGTGTCCTGCATGTCGCCGACCGCGCCGACGACGGCGAGGGCGGCGAGGTCGCGGTTGTCGACGCCCTCGGGTTCGAGCGCCCGCGCGAGGACGTAGCTCGCGCCCGCGCCGGAGAGTTCGCTCGCGCCGTTGAGGCCGAACCGGAGCGGGTTGAGGTGGTGGTCGGTCTCGACGCCCTCGGCGGGCTGGTGGTGGTCGGCGATGACGGGGTGGAAGTCGCCCGCCGCCTCGTACTCGGCGACGATGTCGAGTTGGCCGCTCCCGAAGTCCGTGAACAGCACGGTGTCGTAGTCGGTCGCCGCGATATCGGCGACGGCGGCCTCGTCGAGTTGGCGGTAGAACACCGTCTCGAAGGGGATTTCGGTGCGTTCGAGTGCGGTCGAGGCGATGCCGGCGCTCGTCAACCCGTCGGCGTCGATGTGCGAGGCGAGGAGCACCCGGTCGGCGTCGCGGAGGCGGGCCGCGCAGGCCGCCGCGTGCTCGGCGAGTTCGGGGACGGGTCCGTCCATTGGTGTGGTACTCACGCCCTCTCCGGCATAAACGCTGGTAGTTCGGGCACGGAACCCCTTCGTTTCCACTCCAGTTCGGCGGCGAACATGTGTCGTGGTTGCCGCGGTTCGGTATAAGAAGCCTCGCCCGCGGGGCGGGGGATTGGTCGACCGCGACGCCGGTCAGATTCGCCGTCTGACGACGAACAGGAGGACGGTCGCGAGCACCGTCGAGCCGGCGACCAGCGCCCAGCCGGCCCCGTATCCCGTCGATTCCACGACGAAGCCGAAAAGCGGCGGGGCGACGAGGCCGCCGACGTTGAGCGCGGTCTGGCCGCCGGCGGTCGCCGCGCCGATGTCGCTGTCGTCGACGACGCCGCTCAGACAGGAGTAGAAGACGCCGGTCGAGCCGTGGATGGTGAGGCCGAGCGCGACGAAGACGGCGATGGTGAGCGCGAACGAGCCGCCGGTTCCGACGAGGAGCGAAAAGAGCGCGACCGCGCCGGCCAGTTGGACGAGCGCGACGGTGGCCGCGCCGCGGGCCCCGCCGAGTCGGTCCGCGAGGCTCCCCGCGCCGATGCGGCCGGCGCTTCCGGTCACCTGCGTCGCCGCGAGGACGCCCCCGGCGAGGGCGGGGCCGGTTCCGACCACGTCCTGCACGTACAGGACGGTGTAGCCGAGCATCGAGAAGATGGACGCGCCGATGAACAGTCCGGCGGCGACGAGCGCGACGTAGGCGCGGTTGTCGCCGAGGCCGGCGAGCCGGGGTCGTTCGAGCCGGCCGGTTCCCGGGTTCCCGCGGTAGCGCGTCGCGAAGACGAGCGCGTAGCCGGCGGCGAAGACGCCGATTGCCCAGAACCCCACCTGCCACGCCGCGACGACGGCGACGCCGGTGACGACGAGCGACGACGCTCCGCTACCGAGGGTGACGCCGACCTGTTTCAGCCCCATGGCGAGGTTCTTGCTCCCGGCGGGCGCGGCCGCGACGATGCCGCGGTTCGACGCCGGCATCGCGGTCGAGTACGCTGCCCCGAGGAGCGCTACCGTCACCAACAACAGGAGGTACGACGGCGGCGCGAACGTGACGCCGACCAGCGCGACTGCGAGCGCCAGCAGGCCGACGACCATGACGGGCTTTTCGCCGTAGCCGTCGACGGCCGCGCCGCTGGGGAAGAGAAACACCGTGTAGCCGAGCAGGCCGGCGGTCAGAAAGAGACCGACGAGCGACTCGGAGACCGAAAACGCCTCGCGGACGAAGCCGGTCGCCGCGAAGATGGCGTAGTAACAGAGGCTCGCGGCGGTCTGCCAGCCGGCGACCGAGCCGACGGCGCGCCACGAGCCGTCTCTCGTCTCGGCTCCCGCCTCGGTTCCCGTCACGTCACTCGTGATACGTCGGCGCGGCCGTCTCGACCGCGGCCACCGCGAGTGACTCGAACGTCGCCTCGTCGGGGACGACGGTCACGTCGATGCCGTGGGACGCCGCGGTGTCGCGGGTCGGCGGCCCGATTGTGCCGACGACGGCGTCGTTCAGGCCGGCGATGGCCTCCTCTCGGATACCCCGCTCCGCGGCGGCGTCGAGGAAGTGTTCGACCGTGAGCGACGAGGTAAAGAGGGCGGCTTCGAGGTCGCCGGCCGCGGCCAGTTCGGCCGACTTTCCCGCTCCCTCGGGGCGGACGAGGCGGTAGAGCACCGTTTCGTGGACGTCCGCGCCCGCGTCGCGCAGGCCGTCGGTGAGGACGGGACTGCCGTGGTCGCTCCGGGCGACTTCGACCGTCGCGCCGTCCACGTCGGGCGCGAGGTGGTCGACCAGTCCCGCCGAGGTGTACTCGTCGGGGACGCGGTCGACCGTCCAACCCGCGTCGCGGGCGGCGTCGGCGGTCGCGGGGCCGATGCAGCACAGCACCGCGTCGCCGGGTTCCCAGCCGTCGGCGGTGAGGAGTTCGACGCCGGTCTTGCTCGTTAGGACGACGAACTCGCCGGCCTCGGGCGTCGCGCCGGTCGGTTCGATTGCGAGCATCGGGTCGGGGACCGGGGTCGCGCCGAGCGAGTCGAGGAGTTCGACGGCGCGCTCGATGCGGTCGTCGTCGGGGCGGAAGACGGCCGCGCGGACCTGCTGGCTCATTCGTCTCCTCCCGAACCTCCCGCGGTCGCGTCAGTCTCGGCGATGGCGTCCGCGCCGCCGCCCTGCAGGAACTGCTTCACGCGGTCGCGAGTCGCGGCGACCTCGCCGATGACGGTGATTGCGGGCGGTTCGATGTCGGCCTCGTCGCGCACGTCGACGATGGTGTCGAGGGTGCCGGTGGCGACGCGCATGTCGGGCCACGTGGCCCGCTCGATGAGGGCGACGGGCGTGTCGCCGTCCATCTCCGCCTCGCGGAGTTCGGCGGTGTACAGCGGGAGTTTGCCGACGCCCATGAGCACGACGAGCGTCCCGCCGGTCGCGGCGAGCGCGTCCCAATCGACCGCTGACTCGTCTTTCGTCGGGTCCTCGTGGCCGGTGACGAACGACACCGACGAGACGTGGTCGCGATGGGTGACGGGGATACCCGCCGCACCGGCCCCGGCGACCGCCGAGGTGATGCCCGGCACGACTTCGAAGGGAATCCCGTTGTCGGCGAGGTGTTCCATCTCCTCGCCGCCGCGGCCGAAGACGAACGGGTCGCCGCCCTTCAGGCGCACCACGTCCTTGCCCTCGCGGGCGAGTTCGACCAGTCGGTTGTTCGTGTACTCCTGCGGGGTCCACTCGCCGCCGGCGCGCTTGCCCACGTCCTCGCGCTTGTCGGCCGGAATCATCCCGAGAATCTCCGGGCCGGGAAGCTTGTCGTGGAGGACCACGTCAGCCTCGTCGATGAGGCGGGCGGCCTTCATCGTCAGCAGTTCCGGGTCGCCCGGGCCGCTACCGACGAGGTGGACCGTGCCGACGCCGTCGCCGTCGGTCGCGTCGCCGGTCGACCGTTCCTCCGCCGTCCCGGGTTCCGCGTCGTCGGCCGTCATCTCACTCCTCGGCCTCCTCGCGGGCGGCGTCGACTAACTGGCCGGCACCACGGTCGCGCAGGGCCGCCGCGAACTCGCGGGCGGCGTTAGCGTGGTTGCCGACGGGGAGGTCCCGAGAGGTCTTGATGGACTCCGAGCCGTCCGTCGCGAGCACCTGCACGTCGACGTGGACGTGCTCGCCCTGCAGGAGGGCGTGGACCCCGACCGGGGCGATACAGCCGCCGCCGAGTTCGGCGAGAATGGTCCGCTCGACGGTCGTCTCGACGCGGGTCCGCGGGTGGTCGAGTTTGTCGCGGATGAGGTCGATGACCTCCGAGTCCGCGGCGGTCACGGCGATGGCCCCCTGTCCGGGCGCGGGGACGAACGTCGTCCGCGGCAGGCGCTCGTAATTCACCTTCTCCGAGAGCCCGCTGCGCTTGAGTCCCGCCTCTGCGAGGACGATGGCGTCGTACTCGGTTTCGACCTTCCGACCGAGCGCCTGCCGTTCGAGTTCGGTGAGCCCCTCGAACCACTCGTCTGCGGTCTCGTCGAACGCCTCTTCGTGGTCGGTCTTGCCCTTCTTCTCTTGCCGCTCTTTGTCGTTTTCGACGCGGGCCTCGTGTTCGCGCTGGAGGTGCGTCGCCAGCAGTTTCTCGATGCGGGTGTCGACGTTGCCCCGGAGCGGTTCGACTTCGAGGTCGTCGCGGTAGTTCAGCAGTTGGGCCTGCCGGCGGAGCGACGACGTGCCGACGACGGCTCCCTCCGGCAGGTCGTCGATGCCGTGGCCCTCTGCCGTGACGAGCACGTCGCCGGCGGGCGCGCGCTCGGGAACGCCCGCGACGACGAGGTCGGCGGGCTTCTCGGTCGGCATGTCCTTCATCGAGTGGACCGCGGCGTCGACCTCGCCGTCGAGGACGCGCTCGTCGAGCGCGCGGACGAACGCGCCGGTCTTGCCCAGTCGGTGGATGAGTTCGTCCTGAATCCGGTCGCCCGTGGTCTCGACTTCGACGAGTTCGACGTCGAGTCGGCGGCCCGCGAGCGCCCCCTGCACGCTCGCGGCCTGCGCGCGAGCGAGCGCCGACCCTCGCGTCGCCAAGCGAAGTGTTGTAGTCATACGCGTCAGTCCGGCCCCCGCGTTGAAAAGCCCTCCAGTTCGCTCCCGCGCGCCGGGTCGAATCCGAACGGAAGACCGATACAGTCCCCGTGCGACGACCCGGACGATGCCCTCCCTCGATTCGGTCGTCCGGCAGGCCGGCGACCTCGTCGTCGTCGCGCTCCTCCTGTTCGGCCTGACTTCGGTCGTCGCGCCCCTCGACCTGCTCCTCTCGGCGCTCGGCGTCGAACCCCCGTGGTTCGCCGGCCTCGCCGCGGCCGCGCTCGTCGCACTCGCGCTCCTCCTCGCGCGCCCGCTCCGCCTCCGCCTCGTCGCCCGCGTCTGGGGTATCGGCCTCGTCGTGACCGCCGTCTGGATTCCCCTGTTGGTCCTCTTCGAACTCCAGGGGAACCCGGTCGGCATCCTCGTCTCGTGGGCGGTCTGTCTCGGCGTCGGCGTCGCCCTGACCTATCCGCCGCTGTGGCGGGCGGCCGAGGCGCGACTGCGGGCCGAGTGACCGGGTTCGCGCCGGGTCGCAGTCACGGCGAGTGACTCTCGCTCGCACGGCCGAATCGCGCCCGTGTCGAAGTGCCGAACAGTTATGCGCCTCCGCGGCGACGCCTCCGACGTGAACAGGTCCGTCCGTCTCGCGCTCACCTTCGGCGTCGCGTTCGTCGTCGCGCTCCCGCTCGGATTCATCTTCGCGCCGGACCCGACGGGGGTCGTCCCGCTTTTCCTCACCGTCGGACTGGCCGCCGTCTTCGGACTCCCGGCGTACCTCGGGCTCTCTCGGGCGATCGCGTCGTAAAAAAGCTCCTTCGGCGGGTCGCAGGGCGGGACGCGCCTACAGCGCTTGCTTGTACGCTTCCAGCGTCTCCTCGATGTCCTCGTCGGTGTGGGCGTAGGAGACGAACTGCGACTCGAACTGGTTCGCCGTGAGGAACACGCCCTGGTCTTTCATCTCCTGCCAGAAGACGCGCTCCCAGCGGTCGGTCTCCGCTTTCGACACGTCCGCGCCGGTCTTCGGGCAGACGTCGTAGTTGGGACACGACTCGACCTGCGCGCAGCCGTCGGCGCAGGCGTCGGCGCGCTCGGCCGTCCCGTGGCGCGTGAACACCGTCTTGAACATCGAGTCCGTGCCGACGACGGTGTACTCGGGGGCCTGGTCTTCGAGGATGTCCGTGATGCCCGACCGAAGCTTCTCGCCGAGGCGGTCGACGTGTCCGTACACGTCGTTTTCCGCGGCGTACTTCAGGTACTCGTGGCCCGCGGCCATCGTGACCGGATGGCCCGAGAAGGTTCCCGACTGGAACACGTCGCCGCCGGGGGTGAACTGCTCGACGAGTTCGGCCTTCCCGCCGACCGCGCCGACGGGGAAGCCGCCGCCGATAATCTTTCCGAACGTCGTGAGGTCGGGCGTGACGCCGAACTTGCCTTGGGCGCACTGGAGGCCGCCGACGCGGAAGCCGGTGATGACCTCGTCGAAGATGAGGAGCGCGCCGTGCTCTTCGGTGACGTCGCGGAGGGCTTCGAGGTAGCCGTCGACGGGGTGGACGATACCCGTGTTCGCCAGAATCGGCTCGGTCAGCACCGCGGCGATGTCCTCGCCGTGTTCCTCGAACACCTCGCGGACCGTCTCCTCGTCGTTGAACGGGACGGGGATGGTGTGTTCGGCGAACGAGGAGGGGATGCCGGGCGTCGAGGGCTTCGCGTTCCCGGGGCCGCCCTCGACGAGCGTGGACTCCTGTGCGCCGTGGTAGCCGCCCTGCATGACGACGATTTTGTCGCGGCCGGTGACGCCGCGGGCGAGGCGGACCGCCGAGACGGTCGCCTCCGTGCCGGAGTTGACGAACCGCAGCATCTCGACGGAGGGGACGTGTCGCGCGACGAACTCGGCGTGTTCGACCTCGATTTCGGTCGGCGCGCCGTACATCGGCCCGGCCGCGGCGTGCTTCTGGACCGCCGACTGGACGGGTTCGGGGGCGTCGTGGCCGTAGAGGAGCGGCCCGTAGCCCAGCACGTAGTCGATGTAGCGGTTCCCGTCGGCGTCGATGACGTGCGCGCCGTCGCCGCGCTCGACGAAGAACGGGTACGGTTGCGTCGCCCGGACCGAGGAGTTCACGCCGCCCGCGAGCACGGACAGCGCGCGGTCGTACAGCGCCCTTGACTCGTCGTGGTTCATGCGCGCCGGTTCGACCGCTCGCGGGAAAGACCTTACTGGGTCGGCCGCACCTGCCACCGGCGAACCAGTAGACGACACGGCCGGCATGAACTGTCGGGTGTCGGGACTGCGGCGACCACCGAGACCTACCTCGCCGTCCCGTCGGCGGCGGCCTCAGCGCCGTCGGCGTCGTCGGCCTTCTCCACCGACCCGGCCAGGAGCAGTCCGACCGCGTCGTTGAGCGCGTGGATGCAGGCGAGCGCGACCACGTCGCGCACGAGGAGGTACACGACCGTCGTCAGGAGCGCGGGGACGGCGATTCTGGCGACCGCGCCGCGCTCCCAGCCGACGGCGTGGCTCGCGGTGAACGCGGCGAACGAGACGCCGCCCGCGAGAAGCGGGCTGCCGGTGAGTTCGAGGAGCCGCTCGACGGCGTAGCCGTGGAACAGCACTTGCTCCGTGACGCCGGCGGTCCCGGCCACGAAGAGCCGGTGTCTGACCGACAGCGAGGCCAGTCCGGTCATCCCCTCGTCGAGGCCGCCCACGCCGAGTCGGTCGAAGACGGGCGTCGTCACCGCGTTCGCGGCGAACAGGAGGAAGACGCCGCCGCCGACCACCGCGACGAACGCGAGGGGGTCCAGCGAGCGGCCGGTCATCGAGGACAGCGGTCGCCCCTCGACGACGAGGACGTAGCCGCACAGGAGGGCGAAGACGGCCCACTTGTTCGCGTCGCTGACGAGGAGGTCGGCGCGGAGGTCGTCGGGTTCGGAGAGGTACCGGTCAGCGAGCAGTCCGGCGACTGCCATTCCGAACAGCGCGACCGCGAGTCCGCCGAGGACCGCGACAGTCACCACGTGGAGCCACCGCTCATCGTCACGACGCTCGGTGCGGAGCGGAAAAACGGTTTCGCGTGGGTTCGGCTCTCGCCCCGCGAGGGGCCACCGGTACGTTCGACCGAACCGATATAACCCCGTCGCCGGTCGGAGCGACGGGCGTGGGGACGGTACGAGGACCGCCGACAGAGAACGAGCGGCTCAGACCGCGTCGCGTCCGGTCTTGCCGGTGCGGACTTGGACGGCGCTCTCGACGGGGAAGGTGAACACCTTCCCGTCGCCTTTCTCGCCCGTGTGGGCGGCGTCGGCGATGGCGTCGACCACGTCGTCGGCCGGGATGTCGGCGACGACGCACTCGACTTTGACCTTCTGGTGGAGGTCGACGGTGTACTCCTCGCCGCGCCACTGGCTCTTTTTCGCGGGCTGAGAGCCGCGGCCGGAGACGTTGGTGACGGTCAGCGACGGCGCGCCGATTTCGGCGAGCGCGGTCTTCACGTCGGAGAGCTTGTCGGGGCGGATAACGGCCATGACGAGCTTGATGTCGCCGTCGTTCGGAAGGTCGGAATCACTCATAACTCAGTCCTCCCGGCCCGTCGTCATGAATCCATCCCCGCTCGGGACGCCGGAGCCGTCGGTGCGGATGCCGGTGTCGGCGTCGGGCGAACCGAACTCGGGGTAGGTGTCGACGCCGTGTTCGGCGGTGTCGAGCCCCTCGCGTTCGTGGTCCGAGGAGACGCGGACCTGTCCGATGGCCCGGAAGCCGCCGAAGACGACTGCGGTCGCGGCGAACGTCCAGAGGGCGATGACGCCGACGCCGATGACCTGCGGGACGGCGAGCGAGACGAAGGACGCGCCGTCGTGCCACAGCGGGACGGCGAACACGGGGTAGAGGAGCGCACCGAGGATGCCCGCGGAGCCGTGGACGGGGAAGACGGCACACACGTCGTCGATGTGGAGGCGCTTTTCGACGAACTCGAAGACGACCGGGAGCTGTGCGCCGGCGAGGAGGCCGACGGCCAGCGCGCCCGGCCAGACGATGTCGTCCGCGATGGCGGTGACGCCGACGAGCCCGGCGAGGAGGCCGTTTGCGACGTAGAGCGTGTCGACCTTGCCGGTCTTGTACATGGCGACGCCGCCCGCGCCGATTGCGCCGGCGGCCATGCCGAGAGTCGTCACGAGGGCGACGCGGCCGACGTAGGCGAAGGAGCCGAGCGTGACCGCGCCGTCGGCGTACGCGAGGGGCGCGGCGGCGGTGCCGACGTTGAAGCCGTACCAGCCGAACGCGAGGATGAGCGTGCCGAGGACGGCGAACGTGATGGAGTGGCCGGGAATGACGTTCGCCGTGCCGTCGGGCTTGAAGCGGTTCATGCGCGGGCCGATAATCCACGCCGCGGTGAGGCCGGCGATACCGCCCATGCCGTGGACGATCATGCCGCCCGCGAAGTCGTGGAAGCCGAGGGCGTCGAGGAAGCCGCCGCCCCAGGTGAAGCCGACGACGACGGGGTAGATGACGCCCGCGATGAGGATGGTGTACGTGAGGTACGCCCGGAGCCGGGCGCGGCCCGCCACGGCACCGGAGACGATGGTGGCGGCGGTCATGGCGAAGACGGCTCCGAACAGCCAGTCAACCCACGCCGTCGTCGCCGAGGCGTCGGGCGCGTAGAGGCTCATGAACGCCCCAGAAATCGTCGTCGCGGGACCGCCGGTGAAGGCGGCGACGATGGACGACACCGCCGCGCCGAGCAGGAAGAACACGATGACGCCGATACTCCACGTCAGCAGGTTCTTGGTCAGTTGGTTGGCGACGTTCTTCGCGCGGACCTGCCCGGCTTCGAGCATGGCGAAGCCGGCGTGCATGAAGAAGATGAGGAACGTGACCGTGAGGACCCACACGAGGTTCACGCCCTCGACGACCGAAGCGAGGTCGGCCTGCAGGGGTGTCAACATACGATTCCTCCGGCGAACAGTTCGAGCTGTGAAGTTGGACAGTCGTTCATATTGGTGCTCGATTCGCGACCGAATGTCTCGCGAACCATGAGAGATGCTATCTACAGACGTTCATATAACGGTTCGCGTTGACAAATGACCACAAAAAGGCGTTCTGAGAGACGTATGTCCGATATAGGATGAAGTATGTGTTGTATAAGGACGTAAGGCTAGCACTCAGTAAACAAATGTTGCCACGTAATCCGACGAATGTAGTGTAGAATTAGTAATAGGAATAGTTCGGGGGCGTTCATCGAACCCCAGTCGGGTGCGCACTCGCGCGGGCCGCGGCGGGAGTGGCAAACAGAGACGTCGAGCCGGTTTCGGTCGCAGGTGCGCGCTCAGACTGCCGGGTTGCCCTCCTTGCCGGTGCGGACTTGGACGGCGCTCTCGACGGGGAGGACGAACACCTTTCCGTCGCCTTTCTCGCCCGTGTGGGCGGACTCAGCGATGGCCTCGACCACGTCGTCGACGGGAATATCGGCGACGACGCACTCGACTTTGACCTTCTGGTGGAGGTCCACGGTGTACTCCTCGCCGCGCCACTGGCCCTTCTTCGCGGGCTGAGAGCCGCGGCCGGAGACGTTGGTGACGGTCAGCGACGGCGCGCCCGCCTCGGCGAGCGCGGTCTTCACGTCGGAGAGCTTGTCGGGGCGGATGATGGCCATCACCATCTTGATTCCCTGTTCTTCGTCGCTCATTGGCTGTCACCTCCGTTGGCTTCGACAGCTTCGTCTTCCTCGACGCCGCCGTCGGTGCGCACGTCGCTGCCGCCGTCGGTCGCCGTGGGCGAGCCGAGTGCGCCGTCGGGACCGGCGTCGCCGACGAATTCGGGGTAGACCGAGACGCCGTGTTCGCCGACGTCGAGGCCTTCGACTTCCTCTTCTTCCGAGACGCGGAGGCCGAAGGCGGCGTCCGCGATGGCGAAGACGACCGCCGAGGCGAGGATGGTCCACGCGGCGATGACGACCACGCCGATGACCTGCATCGCGAGCTGGGTTCCGGAGAAGCCGCTCACCGCGAAGACGGGAATGAGTGCCGTGCCGACCGCGCCCGCGACGCCGTGGACGGCGAAGACGCCACACACGTCGTCGATTTTGAGCGAGTCGACGGTCCAGCGGTACGCCGGCAGGACGATTGCGCCGCCGAGCGCGCCGAGGATGAGACCGCCCCACCACGTGACGTGGGGGACGGCGCCGGTGACTGCGACGAGACCGGCGAGCAGGCCGTTGGCCATCCAGAGGGGGTCGGGCTTGCCCTGGTAGCTCGTCGAGACGATCATCGCGGCGACCGCGCCGGCGCCCATGCCGAGGGTCGTCACGAGGGCGACGCGACCGAGCGCGGCACCCATGAACTCCAGACCGCCGCTTTCGGTGGTCGCGAGGACCGTCGCCTGCGTGCCGACGTTGAAGCCGTACCAGCCGAACGCGAGGATGAGCGTGCCGAGGACGGCGAGCAGCATCGAGTGGCCCGGGATGGGCTGGCTGTCGCCGTTGGCGTCGAAGCGACCCTTACGCGGGCCGACCATCTTCGCGCCGACAAGGCCGGCGATGCCGCCGCACATGTGGACGACGGTCGCGCCGGCGAAGTCGAGGTAGCCGACGCCGAGGGCGGCACCGATGTAACCGCTCCCCGAGAGGAGGCCACCGGACCACGTCATGCCCTGCACGACGGGGTAGATGAGCCCGGTGATGGTGGCCGCGAAGACGATGTACGCGCGGAAGTCCATGCGTTCTGCGACCGCGCCGGAGACGATGGTGGCGGCGGTCATGGCGAAGACGGCTCCGAAGAGCCAGTCAATCCACGCGCCGGAGTCGCCGATGTACGAGAACGCGGCGGCGACATCGAAGCCGCCAGGCGACGTGAGGCCGCCGACGATTGTCGCGACCCCCGCGCCGACGAGGAAGTAGACGAGCACGCCGAGCGCCCAGTCGGTCATGTTCTTCATCAGTACGTTGCCCACGTTCTTCGCGCGTACCTGCCCTGCCTCTAAGAGCGCGAAGCCCGGCTGCATGAAGAAGATGAGGAACGAGACGACGAGGATCCAGACGTAGTTGACCCCCTGTGCGATAACGCTCGGGTCGACCTGTAGTGGAATCACGACTGCCCACCCCATGCGGCCACGAGTGACCGTTCAGCTACTTTTGCTCCGTATCCGTGTGGATTCTGGTGCTTCATCACGGTTCGGCTTCATGGTGAGTTAGTACATAAAGTGTGGGGTTGATTTTGTCAAATTTAGTGGGGCGTAATACCACAACTGCACAAAATAGGCTAGAATATTACGCATATAAGGTTGTATATCGTCCAAGGATTTTGAGATTCTCGGGTCTTCTGTGGACGAACGTTCAGGAAAATGTTGCCTGACAAGTGTGTTTTGGCCGTGCGCACCGCGGTATCGTGTCACGTAGTTCGGAGTTCGAATTGGCGGGTTCGGGGCGTTCGACTCGGCCGTCGACGCCTCAGTCGAGCTGCCGCGCCACGCGCTCTGCGAAGTACGTGATGATGAGGTCCGCGCCCGCCCGCTTCATCGACAGGAGCGACTCGTGAGCGACCCCGTCGAGGTCCAACCAGCCCTTCTCGGCGGCGGCGTGGAGCATCGCGTACTCGCCGGAGACGTTGTAGGCGGCGACCGGGTGGTCGTAGCCCTCGCGGATGGCGCGGACGATGTCGAGGTACGGCAGGCCCGGCTTGACCATCAGCACGTCCGCGCCCTGTTCCACGTCGAGCGCGACCTCGCGGAGCGCCTCGCGGGCGTTCGCGGGGTCCATCTGGTAGTGCCGCCGGTCGCCGAAGGCCGGCGCGCCGTCGGCCGCGTCGCGGAAGGGACCGTAGAAGGCGCTCTCGTACTTCGCGGCGTAGGACATGATGGGAACCTCGTCGCGGCCGGCGTCGTCGAGGGCGGCCCGAATCGCGCCGACCATCCCGTCCATCGAGGCCGAGGGGGCGACCATGTCAGCGCCCGCTTCGGCGTGGGAGACGGCCGTCTCCGCGAGCAGGTCGAGAGTCGGTCCGTTTTCGACGGTTAACGTCGGGTCGTCCTCGGCGTGGTCCTCCAGGACTCCGCAGTGGCCGTGGTCGGTGTACTCACAGAGACACACGTCGGTGATGACGTAGGCGTCGGTCTCGGCGGTGATGGCTCGAACTGCCTCCTGTACGACTCCGTCTTGCGCGTACGCGCGCGAACCCTCTGCGTCTTTCGACTCGGGGATGCCGAAGACGATGACGGCCTCGACGCCCGCCTCGCGGACCTCGGCGACGCGGTCGGCGGCCTCGTCGACCGGCACGCGCTCGTGACCCGGCATGGACTCGATGGGGACGCGCTCGTCAGTCGTCGCGTCCACGAAGACTGGCGCGACGAGGTCCGTCGCGTCGAGGGTCGTCTCCGAGACGAGCGGGCGAATCCCGTCGGTTCGAAGCCTGCGGGGACGGTCGGTGAACTCCATACACCGGGTTCGGCTGGCGGCGGCAAAATGCCGTCGCTCCCGTCGCTTCGCGCCGCATTATCCACCCCATAATGAACACAGTACCGTTCGAACCGCGCACACGACATGAGCGCCTTCACCGCCCAACTCCCCGACGTCCTTCGGGAGCTCCTCGCTTCCGACCTCGCTCTCGTCGCCCTCTTTTTCGTGTTCGTGCTGGAGGGTGCGATGCTCCTCTACGTCGCGCCGAGCGAACTCCTCGTGCCCGGGGCGCTGGTGCTGGTCGGCGAACGACTGTTGATTCCGATTCTCGCCGTCGCCGTTCTGGGCGCGACGCTCGGTCAGGTCGCGCTGTTCTCGGTCGCCAAACGGGGCGGCCGCGAGTACCTCCTCTCGCGGTCGTGGTTCCGCGTCGGCGAGGACTCGCTCGACCGGTTCGACGGCTGGTTCGACCGCTGGGGGCCGGTCGTCGTCCCGCTGAGCAACGCGATGCTGTTCACGCGCGGGATGCTCACCGTTCCGGCCGGTCTCTCGGATATGTCGACGAAGCGGTTCGTCGCCCTCTCGGCGGCCGGAACCGTCGTGTTCGAGAGCGCGCTCGCGGCGCTGTACGTGTTCGGCGGACAGGTCCTCGCGTAGACGGGTTCTCCGTCGCGGGCAACGCTCGGCGTCGCGGGGTAGGAAGGCGTTAGTGGAGGGACACCTGCTGACCGGCCGCTACTTTGTTCGATTAATGTCGAGTTTTTCCTTCAGGGCGGCGAGTTCCTCGGATTCGGCGAGTTCCTCGACCCGCTTGCGGAAGTGTCGCTCGCAGAGACCGACCTTAATGTGGTCCTTCTCCGCGGCGTATGCGGCCTCACGGTCGCAGTAGTGACACTGCATATCCCCCCTTCAGTTCCGATAGGATTTAACTCTACGCCCCACGGCACATTCGGAGTTATTCACGGACTAACACGGTTAGAGACCGTCTACCGCCGCGGCGAACCGAGCGAAGTCGGCCGCCGGCGGTCCGGCGCGGCCGAGGGTTTCGTCGTGGGCGTCGCTCCCGCCCGTGGCGAACAGGTCGTAGCGTTCGATGGCCTCGTCAACGAGGTCGCGGTCGACTGCGAAGCCGTAGGGGTAGTAGCGTTCCACGGCGTCGAGGTCGGCACAGAGGTCGAGCGCGCCCGCCGGGTCGCGGTAGCGGAACGGGTGCGCGAGGCCGACCACGTCGCAGGCGTCCCGGAGGGCCGCCACGCCATCGTCGAACGTCGGGAGTTCGCGCGGGACGTAACAGGGGCCGTCCGCGCCGATGAGCTCGTCGAACGCCCCTTGGTAGTCGTAGGGAGCGTCGCTGGCGTCGATAGCGCGGGCGACGTGCGGCCGACCGACGCCGTCGTGGATGTCGATGTCGAGGCTGACTCCGATCTCGGCTTCGACCGCCGCGACGATGTCGCTGGCGCGCTCCACGCGGTTCCGCTGGAGGCGCTCGACCGTCTCGACGAGGGCGGGTCGCTCTCTGAGCCCGTAGCCGAGGAGGTCGACCCGACGGTCGCCGGCGTCGACGCGCAGTTCGATGCCCCGAACGATAGTCACGCCGTCGCGTTCGATAACCGGGGCGTCGAGGTCCGGGTGGTAGCGGTCGTGGTCCGTCACGGCCACCACCTCGACCCCGCCCGCGCGGGCCGCGTCGGGGAGCGCGTCGATAGTGAGCCGGCCGTCCGAGGCGGTCGTGTGGAGATGGAGGTCCGCGACCGGCGGGCTGTCGTCCATGCCACGTGGTCGGGGCGAGGGAGGGACAAACGTTGCGCCCAGTATATCATTAAGGACGATTAAGGACTGCAAGGGCACTAATCAAATACATGGAAAATCATTAAGAATGATGACGACCCAGCTGTGGGTGTAATGCGCCTGAACGGACTCGGCGACGCCATCGATCGCCACGAATACCCGATTAGCTCGACCGACTTCGCCCAACGCCACGGCGACGAAGTAATCGAGCTCCAGAACGGTCAGGAGACTGTCGCACAGATCCTGGCCCGTCTCGGCGACGAGACGTACACGTGCCCGCAGGACGTGCGGGACGCCCTCTTCACCGGCGTCGGTCACGAGGCGATCGGTCGTCGATACTACAGCGACCGCGACCCGTCCCCGCTCGGTGAGAACGGGCCCGAGATGGTCTCGTTCTGAGGCAGGCTCTCGTCTCGTCTCGATTTTTTCTTTCTGACTGCGACCCGTGAGCCGTCGGCTCGGGGTCGGGTTCGGCGACTCGACCGCGCGCCCGCGATGCGCTCGGTCCACAACCGGTCAGAACGAACGTCAGTCAGCGAGCCACGGCAGGTCCACCGGGACCGACCCCTTCGAGTAGCCTTCGACCTGTCCCGACGGGCGGAGCCGGAAGACCACCGCGGGTCGGTGCCGCACGTCGGGCTTCTCGCCCATGATGGCGGACCAGTCGTCGTCGGGGAACGACGAGCAGTCGACGAACAGGGTCACGCCGCCGCCGTGTTCGGCGAGTTGGCCCTCGCCGTTAGTCTTGGTCTGTGCCGTGTCCCGAATCGCGGCGATTGGGTTGCTCACGGAGCGTCGGTTCGGCGGGAGCGGCCGCGTCACCTCGATGAGCGCGCCGCCCGCGGGGGTGTTCTCCGCGCGGAAGTCGATGGAGTGGCCGGTCGTCACGGCGATTTCGGGCGTGATGTCGTACCCCGCCTCGTCGAGGAGGTACGCCACGTCGAACTCGCCCATCGCCGCGGCCATCCGTATTGGGTCGAAGTACTCCGAGGTGCCGAGCTTTCCGGCCATGACCTCGCGGTACTCGTCGAGGACGCCCGTGGCGAAGAACGACTCGTAGAACTCCAGGGCCTCCTCACGGGTCGCGTCCGGGAAGCCCGCCGCGTGGTCGTAAAAGAACTCGCGGGTCGTCTCGCGGCCGTCCTTCGAGAGGAACACCGG
The DNA here is from genome assembly GCF_003586325.1 of Haloferax sp. Atlit-10N. Taxonomy (NCBI): domain Archaea; kingdom Methanobacteriati; phylum Methanobacteriota; class Halobacteria; order Halobacteriales; family Haloferacaceae; genus Haloferax; species Haloferax sp. Atlit-10N. The sequence goes on along the minus strand of NZ_PSYX01000004.1, from coordinate 139,203 downwards.
GAGGAAGAACCACGAGAGGTGCGGATAGGGCTTCAGCCACGGCGACTGGTCGAACAGCTCGGCGATGAGTTCGCGCTGGGCCCACCGAGAAACCTCGAAGGGGGCTTCGTCGAAGCCCTCCTTGTCGGTCCGCCACAGCGAACTCGGCGTCTCGGTGTTGCCTATCCAGTAGGCGTGGTCGTCGGCCCACGCGAAGAGCGCGGTGTCGCCGTTGTCCATGTCGAACCGACGGGCCTCGTACCCCTCGGGCGGTGCGTACCACGGTGCACCCATCTCTGCGCCGAGGTTGGCGTCGAGCGGCTGGAAGATGTCGCGGGTGATGCGCGAGTCGTCCCAGCGTCCGGGGGCGTAACGAAAGCGAAGCGGGCGTGCCACACACGGTGTAGTTCGGCGATTGTTTTTACCCTTTCCTGCCGCGGGGCCTGTTTTCGGCCACTCCCTCCCCCTTCTGCCCTCGGTTACCTCCGGATATCCCCGAGTATCACGATTGTGAATCTCTCCGATAGCTATATGTGGCACACACCCACATGGTAAGTCGAACCATGTCAATGGGGGCATACGACGAAGCCGAACACGAACGCCGCGAGCGGATGACGAGCCAGGTCGAACCCGGGACCGACGACGACCGGAAGACCTACCGCGGGAGCGTCGAGTACGACTCCGGCGACTCGACCGATGCGCTGCTCGAACAGTTCAAGCGGATGAAGTCCGACGACTGACCCGTACCCTCTCTGTTCCTGCGTATCTCACGTCCTCGTCAGCGCCGCCGCCGTCACCGACACGACGGTCACGGCGACGACGTGCCCGCCGACCGCGAACAGGAGCACCGGCTGGTCTGCGACGAACGGCAGCAACAGCATCTGCGCGACCGCGAAGCCGACGTTCAGGAGGTTCACCCGCCTGACCGTCCCGGCGGTCGGACCGTCGAACCGATAGCGGACCGCCCCCCAGAGGCCGACGACGGCCGCCCACCACGACGTGCCGATTCGGTAACAGAGGTCCCAGAGGACGAGCAGCGTCAGGTAGACGACCACGACCGGCGGTTCGGGGCCGAACAGCGTCGTCATGAGCGCCGTCCCCGGCTGTTGCGGGTCGAAGACGAACAGGTGCGTCACGAGCGCGACGAACGCGAGCACGCCGAGGACGACCTCGATGCTCGACCCGAAAAGCAGGCGTCGATAGGGCGCGGGCACCCTCGCGGCGCGGGTCCACTCGCCCATGCGGAGCATCACGACGCTGCCCGCGGCCGCGACGACGATGGCCGCGGTGCCCGCGACCGCCGCGGCCCACAGGTCGTACACCCACGCGAAGACGAGCACGGCGACCTCGAAGACGGCGATTTGGAGTGCGATAGCGCCCGCCTCGCCGATTCTCACGCCCGGGAGCGCGCCGACGATGCTCTCGTACACCCACGTCTCGCCGTACTCCGGGGCGTCGTTCATATCCCGCCCCTACGGCCCCGCGGTATATCAATCGCTGCCGCGCTCGGGGCGCGCAGGCGGGCGGTTCGAGTCCCGTTCACGTCGGGGTCGTCGACGCCGGTTCGGCGGCTCGCTCCCGCAGCTCGCGCTCCTCACGGAGCGCCCGCTCGACCGCGGCGTCGAACGTCGTCTCGTCCACCTCGACGATGTCGCGGATGCGGTCGTCGCCGACGACGACGGGGTTTTTCAGCCCCTCGATGAGCGGTCGGGCGACCCCCGTGTCCACGTCGGTCACGAGGCCGATCCAGTACGACGAGAGCCGCGGCGTCAACACGGGCACGGCGACGATTCGGGGCGCGTGGCCCAACTGCGCGCCGACGCGCTGGAGCATCTCCCGGTAGGTGAGCACGTCCGGACCGCCGATTTCGTAGGTCTCGCCCGCCGTCTCGGGATGGTCGAGGACGCCCGCGAGGTAGGCGACAACGTCGGTGATGGCGATGGGTTGACACCGCGTTTCGACCCACTGCGGCGTCACCATGACCGGGAGGCGCTTGGCGAGTTGGCGCACCATCTCGAAGCTCGCGCTCCCCGCGCCGACGATGATGGCCGCCCGGAGGGTCGTCAGTTCGGGCGACCCCGACGCGAGGATGTGTTCGACCTCGCGGCGCGACCGAAGGTGCGGCGAGAGCTGGTCGCGGTCCTCGCCGAGACCGCCGAGGTAGACGATTCGTCCGACTCCGGCGGACTCGGCGGCGTCGACGAAGTTGCGGGCGGCGAGCCGGTCGCGCGCCTCGAAGTCGCCGCCGGAGTGCATCGAGTGGATGAGGTAGTACGCCGCGTCGACGCCCGCCATCGCGGGGGCGACCGTCGCCGGTTCGAAGATGTCGCCTTCGACCACGTCCACGCCCGGCGGACCGTCGTAGCGCGCCGCGTCACGGACGAAGACGACCACGTCGTGGCCGGCGTCGAGGAGGAGGGGAACGAGGTGCCGACCGACGAACCCGGTCGCACCGGTCACGAGCACTTTCATGATATACGGTAGCGCCGCTCACGATGTTAACGTATCGCTCGTTGACCCGACCGCGGTCCGTCCGCCCCCGTCGCTCGCCACCCGCGGTTCAGTCGTCGCGGCGAACCGCGTCCCAGCCGGGGGTTTCCGGCGCGCCGCGAGCGACTTCGACCTCGTCGGGGTCGGGTGCCTCGTCGGCCGCGCTCCCGAGACGACCAGCGACCGCGTCCCACGCCGCGACGGCTTCGTTCGCCCACGACTCGCTTTCGAGCGTCTTCGCACGCGCTCGCGAGGCGCGGTCGTCGTCGACCTCCGTCGACCCGGGGTGCGACCCGACCGCGACGCCGACGAACTCCGCGCGGTCCTCCGGGGTCAGGTCGCGAGTCTCGAGGTGCTCGATGGTTCCCGCCAACCGCTCGGGCTCCGGGTGGACGAACACCTTCGCGCCGAGGGCGTGTGGGCCGAGGAGCAGGCCGTGAAGGTCGTCCGGGGGTGCGTCGTCGAGCAGACGCTCGCCCCCGTGGTGTCGCTCGACGCGCTCGCACTCGGTCTCCTGTCCGAGGACGAGGTTGTGCCCCGGATACTCGGCGCACTCGTCCGGATAGAGCTCGGTGTCGTGGATGCGGCACTGGAGGGTCTCGGGGTCGAGAAACGCGCAGGCGCGGAGCCACGTCCGCTCCAGACCGAACGGCGCGACGGGCTTCGGCGGCTTGCGCATGCCGACGAAGAACGCCGGCTTCCCGGCGATTGCGGCGACTTCGACGCCGTCGATTTCGACGCCCTCGCCCGGCGACACTTCCCACAGCCGCGGGGTGAGGACGTCGCCCAGTCCGGCCTCGACGAAGTCCCGAATCTCGTCGCGGGTCAGCGGAACGAGGTTGTAGGTGTCGTCGAGCGGCGCGCGCGGCCCGCGGCGCTCGTGGTCGAGCGGGACCGGCGCGACCGGTCGCCAGTCGATACAGCAGCCCGCACAGCCTTCGCAGTCGACGCGCATGCCCCGAAAGTTATACGCCAGCCGACAAGAAGCTCCCGGCGGGTCGGTCGTGTCGGCCGATTACGCGCCCGGCGTCGCGGCGGGGCGCTTTTGCCGCCTCGGGCCCTCGGTTCTTCCATGACCTCCGAACCGTGCGACGCCTGCGGGAAGGGCGTCCGCATCGCCGGCGGCATCGGCGACCTCTGGAACTTCCCCACCTCCTCGTCCGGGGGAATGACGCTGGAACTCGTCGACGGCTCCGAGCACTTCCTCTGTTTCGACTGCATGGAGCGACTGCCGGGCGACCGCGAACCGACCGCTGAGGACGTCGCGGCGCTTTAGACCCGAATTCTACCGGTTTATCGACGCCACGACCGCACCCCGGAGCGGTGGATTTAGGCCCGTCCGAAGACTCCACCAACCGTGGATCCGTCGCGCATCATCGACTCGTTTCCGGCCCCCAGTTTCCGCGGCGCGCAGGAGCAGGCCCTGCGCGACATCCGGGACGCCTTCGCCGACGGCAACGACGTGGTCTTGGTCCGCGCGCCGACCGGGAGCGGCAAGTCGCTGCTCGCCCGCGCCATCGCGGGCTCGGCGGCGACCGTGGACGAGACCTCGCCCGCGCAGGCGACTGACGCCTACTACACGACCCCGCAGGTGTCGCAACTCGACGACGTGGCCGAGGACGACCTGCTTTCGGACCTCAAGATAATCCGCGGCAAGTCCAACTACAACTGCATCATCCGCGGCGAGGAAGACACCCCGGTCGACCGCGCTCCCTGCGCCCGCAAGCGCGGCTTCGACTGCTCGGTCCGGCACCGCTGTCCGTACTTCTCCGACCGCGCCATCGCCTCGAACCGCCAAATCGCGGCGATGACGCTCGCGTACTTCATGCAGACCGCCGGCTCCGACGTATTCAGAAAGCGCGACGTGGTCGTCGTCGACGAGGCCCACGGGCTGGCCGAATGGGCCGAGATGTACGCGACCATCGACCTGAAACCCCGGACCGTCCCGGTGTGGGACGACATCGGCGTGCCGGACGTCGCGGCCACGGGCGACCCCGTCGAGCGCGCCTCGCGCTTCGCGGAGACGCTCGTCGGCGTCTGCAAGCGCGAGAAAGACGAACTGCTCACGCAGTCCGAACTGACGCCCGAGGAGGCCGCCCGCCGCGACCGCCTACAGGAACTCATCGGCGAACTGAAGTGGTTCGTCGAGGACTACCGCGACCCCCAGAGCCCGACGACGTGGGTCGTCGACCAGCACGACGGCGAGGGGTCGCCCATCGCCATCAAGCCGCTCGACCCCGCGAAGTACCTCCAGCACACCGTCTGGGACCGCGGGAATAAGTTCGCGCTCCTGTCGGCGACCATCCTGAACAAGGCGGCGTTCTGCCGCTCTGTCGGCCTCGACCCCTCGAAGGTCGCGCTCGTGGACGTCGAACACACCTTCCCCGTCGAGAACCGACCGCTGTACGACGTGACGCAGGGGAAGATGACCTACGAGCACCGCGACGAGACGCTGCCGAAAATCGCTCGCCTCGCCGTCCGCCTGATGGCGAAACACCCCGACGAGAAGGGCCTGATTCACTGTCACTCCTACGCGATTCAGGCGGAGCTTCGCCGCCGCCTCGCCGAGATGGGCCTCGGCAACCGCGTCCGCGGCCACGACCGCGACGACCGAAACGTGGAACTGGAGACGTGGAAGGCGACCGACCGACCGGAGGTGTTCCTCTCCGTGAAGATGGAGGAGGCGCTGGACCTGAAAGGCGACCTCTGTCGCTGGCAGGTGCTCTGCAAAGCGCCCTATCTCAACACGAACGACTCCAGGGTCGCCCGCCGTCTCGAAGACGGCCAGTGGGCGTGGTACCGCCGCGCCGCCCTCCGGACTGTGATTCAGGCGTGCGGCCGGGTCGTGCGCGCGCCCGACGACTACGGCGACACCTACGTCGCCGACAGCAGCCTGCTCCAACTGTTCGACAAGACGCGGACCGACATGCCCGACTGGTTCGCGGCGCAGGTCGACCGGATGACGAAACCCGACCTCCCGGAGTTCGACCCCGTCGCGGCGGGCGGCCGCGGGGGCAACGCGGGCAACGCGCTCGGTGGGACCGCGAATCTCGGCGGCTCGACGAGTCGGTCGTCCGGAGCGTCAGGTGGTAGCGCTGGCTCGCGGGGCGGTTCGACTCGCGGGTCGGGTTCTTCGGGGAGTCAAGCGGGCGGTTCCGGCGGCACGTCGTCCGGCGGTTCCGGCGGTCGCAAGAGCGGTGGCTCGTCCGGCGGTTCGGACGACGGCGGCCGGAGCAACCACCCGCTTTCCGACGTGTGGGGCGAGTGATTACAGGAAGAGGCTAGCCCCAGAGAGCAGCGCCGACCCAATCATGAGCGCGACGAGCGTCAGTGCGATAACCTGCTGTCGGTCCATGGCTGTGGGTTGGGTGGCCGATAATTAACGCTTCTGCACCGGTTCGCACGAGTGATAACATCGTCTCCCGAGACTGCGCCATCTCGGCGGTGTCATGTCATCTCGTCCCGTTCGAACGGCAAAAATCGCCATAGTGTCCAAGAGAGTCGCCGCCTCCGACACATTTCCTCAATGATTGTTAATGTGTTTGGCCGTTTGGCGAACAAGATGCGGAAATAGAGTGAAGTTTGTAAAGCTATAGTTCTCCTAACTTTGTCTTTGACACGCTTTCTCACGAAATAGTTAACACCAATGCCATTGAATGATGGAGTATCGGCCATGCACACCAACGCACTCGCCACGGCGATGACACTGTATCGTAGTGGGACGCTCACACTCTCGCAGGCGGCCGCCCGCTCCGGCTACTCCGAGGACGACCTGCTCCTCGCTCTCCAGCGCCACGGTGTGCCCGTGCACGAAGACGACGCTCCGGCCGCGTCCCTCTCGACGGACCGGCCGGCCAGCGCCGACTGATTCTGCTCCGTCGTTCGATTATCTCCCGTTCCTGAGCGACCGCTTTTCGTGTTCAATTGCCGGTCGCCGACGATTCGTAAAAACGCAAACGCCGTCGCCACCGCGTTCCGTCTCTCTTCGCTGCGGTCTGCTTACTCCTCGTCCTCGTCGTCGACGGCCTCGTCCGGGAGGATGTGCAGTCCCGACTGGCTCTTGAGGACCGGCACCATCGCGGCGTCGGCGTCGAAGTAGTCCGGCCGAGGGATAGTCTTCGCCTCGTACGTCTCGGGGTCGAGCACCTGCACGGCGTGTTCGTCCTCGACGGTGACGACGGTGGTCTCCGCCGCATCCTCGACGGAGCCGAGGTCCTCGGCTTCGGGCCGCTCGCCCTCCTCGAACTCCGACTCGTAGGGGTCGCCCGAGGTGAGACGCGTCCCCTTGAGCCGACCGCGGTTGCTCCGCACGAGGACCGGCCCGTCGCCGTCTTCGGGGTCGATGACGTCGCCGGCGGTGAACCGCGGCAGGCGGGCGACGAACGTGACGCGGTAGACCTCGTTGCCGTCGCCGTCCTCCGTGACGAGCGTCGGGTGCTCCTCGATGGTGCCGCCGAAGCGCTCGCGAATCTGCTTGGCGACACCGCTTCCCATCTTGTTGGTCGAAATCTTGATGTTCGGGCCGTTGGGCGTCCGTTTGATACTCGAGATGAACGCGTCTCGGTCGCCTTTCTCCTCGCGCTCCGCGATGTAGGACTCGGCGATTTCGATGGCCGTCTCGGCCTCGTCCGTCGTCGGCGTGCGGTCGTCGGCGCGGACCTGCACGAGGCTGGCGAAGTAGCCGCCGGCGATGCGGCCACAGCGCTGGCACGTCTCGCGAGCGATGCTCACCGGGACGACGACGGACTCCTCCAGCGGCGTGCCGCGGACGACGCCCGAAAAGTGGCAGTGCATCCGGATGTTGTTCTCGTCGATCTGCTCGGGTTCGACGCCCCAGCGGACCTCCTCGGCGTTGAGGTGGACGCCGAGCGAGTTCGACACCTCCTCGATGGCGATGTCGGTGTAGTCTCGCGCGCCGACGTCGACCCACCGGTTGCCCCGGTGGATCGCGCCGCACTGCGCGCAGACGCGGACCTGCACCTCGTCGGGTGCGTCCACGAGGTCGAAGTCCTCGAAGTAACACGAGTCGCAGAGCACGTCGTCGCGCTCGCGCGGCATCCCGGGGAGCGGTTCCGGTCGCTCCGGAACCGGGTCACCGCACCGAGGGCAGAAGTCGCGGGATTCGCTCATTGACGGCTCTAGTCCGTTCGACCGCTTAAGTTCGGCGTCACGGCCGCGCCGGTGACTCCCGGCTGTCGTCGATATGTGCCTCGGCAGCCGTGAGCCGTCTCAGTCCCCGTCCGCCCCGTCGCGGAGGTACGACGCGGCCTCCTCGTCGGAGACCTGCGCGAAGTCACGGTAGAACGCGCCGACGGCCCCGAACGCCTCCGGCGACTCGACTGCGACGACCGCGTCGCACTCGGCTTCGAGGTCCGAGAGGGTGTGCGGGGGCCCGACCGGAACCGCGAGGACGACGCGCTCCGCGCCGCCGGCGACGACCTGCCGCAGGCACGCTCGGGCGGTCGCGCCCGTGGCGACGCCGTCGTCGACGACGACGACGCGCTTTCTGGCCACGTCGGGAAGCGGGTCGCCGCCGCGGTACAGCGACACCTTCTCTCTGGCCGCTCCGGCCTCGCGCTCGCGCTCGCGGTCGAGGTAGTCGTCGCCCACGTCGAGATACGAGAGCAGGTCGTCGTTCCACCACGCGCTCCCGTCGCCTGCGACCGCCCCCACGGCGAGTTCGGGGTTGTCGGGCGCGCCGACCTTGGACGCGACCACCACGTCGAGCGGCACTCTGAGGCGGTCTGCGACCTCCCTGCCGACGGGGAGCCCGCCCCGCGGGATGGCCAACACGAGGTCAGCCGCCTCTTCTCGCTCGTCGAGCAGGTCCGCAAGTCGGCGGCCCGCGTCTTCCCTATCGGCGAACATGTCACCCGGGACTACGCGCTCCCGCGGCAAAACGATATGTCCCGATTCTTCACGACCCGGGCGCTCGCGTGCGACACCTTCGCACTCCAACAGCGTTTATTAGCCGGATTACTAATCACGTGGTATGAACTGGAAACCGGACTGGGGACTTCGCGGGCGGATGGCGCTCACGATGTTCCTCCTGTTCGCCCTCTACATCGTCTTCGCGGGGGTGTTGTTCGCCTACTTCCAGAACCTCGCCGTCATGGCCGGGTTCATGGGCGTCTTCCTCTTCGCGCAGTTCTTCTTCAGCGACAAAATCGCGCTGTACAGCATGGGCGCGAGCGTCGTCGACGAGGACGACGGCCCGCAGGCGCGGAAGCTCCACGCGATGGTCGGTCGCCTCTCTCAGCAGGCGGACCTCCCGAAGCCGAAGGTCGCCATCGCAGACACGCGCGTCCCGAACGCCTTCGCGACGGGGCGCTCCCAGAAGAGCTCGGCCGTCTGCGTGACGACCGGCCTGATGGACACCCTCGACGACGACGAGTTAGAGGGCGTCATCGCCCACGAACTCGCGCACGTGAAGAACCGCGACGTGATGGTCATGACCATCGCGTCGTTCCTCTCCAGCATCGCCTTCCTCATCGTCCGCTGGGGCTGGTTCTTCGGCGGCGACGACAACCGACAGAACGCCCCGGTCATCGTCGCCATCCTCGCGTCGCTCGCCGTCTGGATAATCTCGTACCTCCTGATTCGGGCGCTCTCGCGGTACCGCGAGTACGCCGCCGACCGCGGGGCCGCCGTCATCACCGGCCGCCCCTCGGCGCTGGCGTCCGCGCTGCTCAAGATTTCGGGCCGGATGGACAGCGTCCCGAAGCGCGACATGCGCGACACCTCGGAGATGAACGCGTTCTTCATCATCCCCATCAAGTCGGACTTCATCGGTCGCCTGTTCAGCACGCATCCCTCCACCGAGAACCGCGTCGAGCGCCTCCGCGACATGGAGCGCGAGATGGAGACCGTCTAAGCGCCGATGGGACTGTTCGATTCATTCCGCGCCATGCTCGGCATCAGCGCCGAGTCCGATGCGACCACCAAAGCGGACCCCGAGGACCTCTTCGGGATGAGCACCGCCTACCTGACGATGGAGGCGGACCTCCGGTTCGACTCGGCCGACGAGGCGGCGCTGTGTTTCTCTTCCGTCGATAGCACCGACTTCGCCGACACCGTCGACGCCGTGGAGGACATCCTCACCGCCGGGGGCGAAGAGACCGGCACCGAGTTCCGCCGCCACACCGACGGCCACGGCTACAACTGGGTCGTCCTCGCCGACGACGACCCCGAGGACCTCGTGACGAGCGTCCACTTCGCCGCCGACGAGTTCATCGAGCGCGGCTACGGGTCGCGCCTGCTCGCCGCCCTGTTCGGCTTCGAGCGCGACGGCGACCGGGCCTACTGGATTTACTCGTTCCGCCGCGGGGCGTACTACCCCTTCGCCCCGCAGGGCACCTCGACGCGGAACCAGAGTCTGGAGTTCAAGCTCGAATCGGTCCTCGACGGCGAACTGACGATAGAGGACGACGAGAGCTACTGGTACCCGCTGTGGCCGTCGACGCGGAACGGCCACCCGTGGGAGTGACCACGAACTCGCGCTCCTGACTCGCTCCCGACACACTCCCGACCCACTCTTTCGATTCGGTTCTGGTTCTACCTCCGTACGAGCCCGTACTCTCAGTCGACTTTGGAACCCTTCCAGTCTCTCGTCCGTTCGTCTCCGCCTCCGCGACATCGCCCTTGAACCTCCGTGATGACCCGATAGCCGACCCCACCACGCCCCTCGATTTCACTTTCACCCTGCTGTTAACGAGGGTTTATGAGGGTATAGGCGGAACGACTGGGTATGGCAGAAGACGACCTCGAAAGTCTCCCCGGCGTCGGCCCCGCGACGGCCGACAAACTCACAGATACCGGCTACGACACCTACCAGTCCATCGCGGTCGCCAGCCCCGGCGAACTGTCGAACAAGGCCGATATCGGCTCCAGCACGGCCTCCGACATCATCAACGCGGCCCGCGACGCGGCCGACGTGGGCGGCTTCGAGACCGGCTCGATGGTCCTCGAACGACGCCAGCAGATCGGCAAGCTGAGCTGGCAGATCGACGAGGTGGACGAACTCCTCGGCGGCGGCCTCGAAACGCAGTCCATCACCGAGGTGTACGGCGAGTTCGGTGCCGGGAAGTCCCAGATCACCCACCAGCTCGCGGTCAACGTCCAGCTCCCGCCGGAACTCGGCGGCCTCGGTGGCGGCTGTATCTTCATCGACTCCGAGGACACGTTCCGCCCCGAACGTATCGACGACATGGTCCGCGGCCTCGAAGACGAGGCGCTCGAAGCGACGCTCGAGGACCGCGAGATGGAGGGCTCCATCGACGACGAGGAGACCATGAAGGCGCTCGTCGACGACTTCCTCGACAAGATTCACGTTGCGAAGGCGTTCAACTCCAACCACCAGATTCTCCTCGCCGAGAAGGCCAAGGAGCTCGCCGGCGAGCACGAGGACACCGAGTGGCCGGTGCGCCTCCTCTGTGTCGACTCGCTCACCGCTCACTTCCGCGCCGAGTACGTCGGCCGCGGCGAACTCGCGGAGCGCCAGCAGAAGCTCAACAAGCACCTCCACGACCTGATGCGCATCGGCGACCTGTTCAACACGGGCATTCTCGTCACCAACCAGGTCGCGTCGAACCCCGACTCCTACTTCGGCGACCCGACTCAGCCCATCGGTGGCAACATCCTCGGTCACACCTCGACGTTCCGTATCTACCTCCGCAAGTCCAAGGGCGACAAGCGTATCGTCCGCCTCGTGGACGCGCCGAACCTCGCCGACGGCGAGGCCATCATGCGCGTGCAGGACGCCGGTCTCAAGCCCGAGTAAGCCGACGTTAGCCCGCGAAGTTAGCCGGGCGACGTTACACGACTCCACGAACCCCGTTCCCCACACGCTCTCCGTTTTCACCACACTCTCCCTGCCTCCTCACCGCCCCGAGCGGCCGCGCCGTCCCTCGGTTCCCACAATGTTGGAAACAGCTCGCAATACTATCCCGTCGGCGCCCCACCGTTTAGGTAGGTGAACTCCATGACGAACCGAATCGTAGTCGTTGGCGGTGGCACGGGTGGGACGGTGGTTTCGAACCGTCTCGCCGAGGAACTCGCGTCGGAGATAGACGACGGCGACGTGGAGGTATCGCTCGTCTCCGACGACACGAAACACGTCTACAAGCCGGTGTTCTTGTACGTCCCGTTCGGAGCCGCGGAACCGGAGGACGGCGTTCGCGACCTGCGGGACCTCGTCGACGAGCGGGTGAACATCGTCACCAACCGCGTTCGCCGGGTCGACACCGACGAAAAGCGCCTCTACTGTCAGGACGGCGACGAGGTGCTCGACTACGACACGCTCGTCCTCGCGACCGGCGCGAAGCTCGACCCGGACGCAGTCCCCGGCTTTCGGGAGGGCGCACACCACTTCTACAGCGCCGAGGGGGCCGAACGGCTCCGCGACGCCCTCGCCGAGTTCGACGGCGGCCGCCTCGTCTTGAGCGTCGTCGGGACGCCCCACATGTGTCCGGCCGCGCCGCTCGAATTCACGTTCATCGTGGACGACTGGCTCCGGAGCCGGGGACTGCGCGAGGACACCGACCTCGTCTACACGTACCCGATGGCGCGGAGCCACGGGAAGCCCGAGGTCGCCGAGTGGGCCGACCCCATTCTGGCCGAGCGGGGCGTCCGCGTCGAGACCGACTTCGTCGTCGACGCCGTCGACCCGGACGAACGGGTCGTCTCGGCGAAGAACGGCGCGGAAGTGGGCTACGACCTGCTCGTCGGCATCCCGCCACACCGCGGTGATGAGCTAATCATCGATTCCGGCCTCGGCGACGCTGGCTGGGTCGACGTCGACCAGCGGACCCTCCGCGCGACCGCGGCCGAGGACGTGTACGCCATCGGCGACACGGCGGCGCTCCCCATCCCGAAAGCCGGGAGTGCGGCGCACTTCCAGGCGTTCACGGTCGCGGAGCGAATCGCCGCGGAAGTCCGGGGTCGCACGCCGACGAAGCGGTACGACGGCAAGACCGTCTGCTTCGTCGAGACCGGCCTCGACGAGGCGTCGTTCGTCTCGTTCGACTACGAGACGCCCGCGACGATGCGCCAGCCGTCGAAGCCCATCCACTGGGCGAAACACGCGTACAACGAATCGTACTGGCTGACCGCCAGGGGGATGCTCTGAGGTGAGACCAATGCAGGACCACGAATCAACCACAGCGACCGAACAGACGGTGCCCGACGAACTCGTGCGGGCCATCGAGAACAACCCGGAGGAGGTCGCGCTCCTCGTCGAGCGACTCGGCCTCGTCAACGACCTCATCGACGTGCTCGAACTCGGCGTCGGCGCGCTCGACGACGAGATGGTGCGGTCGCTCGCGCGGACCGGGACCTCCCTCGCCGAGGTCGCCGACGACGCCTCCGACCCCGACACCGTCGCCGGAATGAAGCGCCTGCTTCGCGCCGTCGGCGACGCGGAGGACGCGGAGGCGACGCCCGTGGGCGCGGTCGGCCTTCTGCGGGCCACCCGCGACCCCGAGGTCAAAGCGGGGCTCGGCTACCTCGTCGCGCTGGCGGCGGCGCTCGGCGCGGGGACGGACGAAGAATAGCTCGACTCGCGCTCGGTTCGGCGGGTCGCCGATTCACCGCTGGCGGGAGGCGGCTCAGTCGTCGTCGCCTTCGGTCTTCGTCTGCTCGATTTCTATTTCGCCGTCGTGAATCTTCGCGCCGTCCTGTGCGACCTGTCGCGCGAGGACGGCGCACTTGATGCGCATCGGCGAGATGTCGACGCCGAGCATCTCGGTGATGTCGTCGGTGTCCATCGCTTCCAGCTCCGAGAGCGTCGTGCCCGGCAGTCGCTGGGTGAGCATACTCGCGGACGCCTGACTGATGGCGCAGCCATCGCCGGAGAACGCGACGCGCTCTATGGTCTCGCCGTCGTCGGCGAGCTGCACGTCCATCGTAATCGTATCGCCGCAGGAGGGGTTCTCCCCGGTGTGGGTGAACGTCGGCGACTCCAGCCGACCGTGGTTCCGGGGGTTCTTGTAGTGGTCCATTATCTGCTGACGATACATGTCTGAGCCAATGCCCATTGGTGTTCGTCGGGGCTACGCCCGAGCGCCGTAAAAGGATTCCGGGGCCGGCGAATCGGCCGAATTCGTCGCTTACGTCGGACCCGCCGCCGACGCGTCCGCGGCCGCCTCCGCGTCGTACTTCGTCCACTTCTTTTCGACGTCACGATTCGCCACGACGACGGTGTCGCCCTCGTCGTTCTCGAAGCGCGTCTTGCGGAGTTCGATGGAGCTGACCGTCCCCGTCACCGGGTCCGATTTCACGCGGTCGCCGGGGTTGAAATCGGGGTCTCGAAGCAGGTAGACGCCCGCCACCGTGTCGGCTATCATGTTCGACAGCGCGTAGGAGACGCCCAGCGCGATGAAGCCGGTCGCGGTACCGAGGCTCGCCGCGATTTCCGTCATCCCGACGATGTTCAACAGCGCGAGCGCCGCGCCGAACCAGAGGAACACGCCCGCGACGGCGACCCCGAGTTCGACCACGAGGTCCTGCTCTTCGGGGTACAGCCCGTCGAGCACGCCGCGGACGACGAACAGTATCGCCTTGATGCCGACGTAGGCGAGCGCGAGGAAGACGACCGCGGTGAGCACCTTCGGCGCGGCGTCCTGCACCGCGGTCCCGAACTCCGCGACGGTTTCGCGGAGCGTCTCGACGAGGAAGCCGGTCAGCGATTGGAGCATACGCTCCGACGACGTGTCAACGGGACAAATGTATTGGGACGGTCGCGCTCCGACACCGCGAAAAACCGGGTACTCAGGCGAACAGTTCGCGAGCGGCGTCGATAGCGTCGACCAGTTTGTCGACTTCCTCTCTCGTGTTATAGATGTAGAAGGACGCTCGCGTCGAGGCCGCCACCCCGAGTTTGTCGTGGAGCGGCTGCGTACAGTGGTCTCCGGCGCGGATGGCGACGCCCTGCTCGTTGAGGATGCTCGAGAGGTCGTGGGCGTGGACGCTGTCGAGGTTGAACGCGACGAGGCCGCCGCGGTCGTCGCCCGGCGGGCCGTAAATCTCGATATCGTCGAACTCGCTGAGTTGGTCGTAGGCGTACTCCGCGAGCAGTTCCTCGTGGGCCTGGACGTTCTCCATGCCGATGTCGTCGAGGTAGTCCACGGCCGCGGCGAAGCCGACGCCCTGCGCGATGGGCGGCGTGCCCGCCTCGAACTTCCACGGGAGGTCCTCCCACGTGGAGTCCTCGTAGGTGACGCTCCGAATCATCTCGCCGCCGTAGAGATACGGCTGCATCTCCTCGAGGATGTCGCGCTTGCCGTAGAGCGCGCCGATGCCCGTCGGGCCGCACATCTTGTGACCCGAGAAGGCGAAGAAGTCGGCGTCGATGTCTTCCACGTCGACCGGGCGGGTCGGGACCGACTGCGCACCGTCGACGAAGATGTACGAACCGACCTCGTGAGCCATGTCCGCGAGTTCGGAAACCGGGTTGACGGTTCCGAGGGTGTTCGAGACGTGGACGACCGAGACCATCTTCGTGGAGTCGTCGATGAGTTCCTTCGCGTGCTCCATGTCGAGGCGGCCGTCGTCGTCGACGCGGATGTAGCGCACCTCGGCACCGGTCTTCTTGGCGATCTGCTGCCACGTGACCAGCGAGGCGTGGTGTTCCATCTCGGTCATGACGACCGAGTCGCCCGGCCCGAGTTCGTCGAGGCCCCACGCGTAGGCGACGAGGTTCATCGACTCGGTGGTGTTCTTCGTGAAGACGACCTCCTCGCGGCCGCCGGACGCGCCGATGAACTCCGCGACGCGGTCGTGGGCGTTCTCGTAGGCGACGGAGGCCTCCTGGCTCAGGTGGTGGATGCCGCGGTGGACGTTCGAGTTGTAGCCGTGGTAGTAGTCGACGATGGCGTCGACGACCTGCTCCGGCGTGTGGCTCGTCGCGGCGTTGTCGAGGTAGACGAGCGGCGTGTCGTCGTCGTCGTGCTCACCCGGCGTCGAGATGTCGCCGCCGACCTTCCGCTCGAGGATGGGGAAATCCGCGCGGATAGCGTCGACGTCGACGGGGTACGACTCCTGCACTCTCATTGAGTGTGAGTTGCCGCCGTAGGCACAACACGTCTTCGGTCCGCACGCGGCTCTGCAACCGATTTCGGTTTCGTCAGCCGGCAACTGTGGCCGGTGGCGGTGACGCAATCGCGATGCGGTGGCGACGTGTCGCTCACTCGCCCAAACGAATCAAGTAGCTCACGCCCGTTCATCCACCAATGTCGAACGCCACCTCGTCCTCGCTCGCGTTTTCGAGCCTCGACGCGCTTCCGACGCAGCTCGCGATTCTGGACGAGGACGGCGTCATCCTCTACACCAACCGCGCGTGGCGGGAGTTCGGAACCGAACACGACTATCAGGGCGACAGCAGTTCGGTCGGCACGAACTACCTCGGGGTCTGCGACCTCAGCACCACCGACGACGCGACGACGGCCAGCCAGGGTATCCGCGCCGTCATCGACGGCGAGAGAGACGAGTTCTCCTTCGAGTACCCCTGCGAAACGCCCGACGAGCGCCTCTGGTTCACGATGCGAGCGACCCGCTTCGTCGACGACGGCGACACCTACGTCCAGATTGTGCACCTCGACATCACCGACCGAAAGCGCGCGGAACTGGAGGCCGAAGAGAAGGCCGAACGCCTCCAGAACCTCGCCCGGATGCTCTCGCACGACCTCAGAAACCCGCTTTCGGTCGCGGCTGGGTACGTCGAATCGCTCCTCGACGAGACGGCCACCTCCGACCGACTCGAACGCGTCGCGGGCGCGCTCGACCGGATGGACGACATCATCACCGACGCGCTGGTGTTGGCCCGCCACGACACGGTCGAAGGGCTGTCGACTGTCGACCTCGAAACCCGCGCGGCGGCCGCGTGGGAACACGTCGAAACCGGCACGGCCACGCTCGTCGTCGCCGACTCCGTCGAGTTCCGGGCGGACTCGAACCTGCTGGGACACGTGTTCGAGAACCTGTTTCGGAACTCGGTCGAGCACGGCGCGAGCGACGACGACCTGACCGTGACGGTCGGCGCCCTCGATGGCGACGCGGCCGAAGCGGGCTTCTACGTCGAGGACGACGGCGTCGGCATCCCCGTTGAGACGCGCGACGAGGTGTTCGAAGCCGGTTACTCCACGGGTGAGGAGGGGACGGGTCTCGGCCTGTCAATCGTCGCGCAGGCGGTCCGCACCCACGACTGGGACGTCGCCGTCACCGAGGCCGAGGGCGGCGGCGCTCGATTCGAGATTACGGGTGTCGAGCGGCCGGCGTAACAGGCCGGAACCCCGAAGAAACTGGGTTTTCGACGGCGGCTCAGCGGAGCCAGAGCAGTTGCGCGTGGAGCGTGCCGCCGACTTCGAGGACGGCCTCCTCGTCCACGAGGCCGGCGTCGATGGCGACCGAGACGGACTCCTCGCCGACGATGTTGGCGACGGTCGCGCGGGTGAGGCTGTCCACGACGGCGTCTTCGTCGGCGGTCTCGGCCTCGTCGCCGCCGTAGAAGTCCTCCGTCACGTCCAGCGAGACGCCGTCGTCGGTGTAGGTCTCGCCGATGCAGTCGGGGTCGCAGACCGAGACGAGGAGCCCCTCGGGAGTCTCCCGCTCGCGGAGGAGCATCCTAGTACTCCTCGACGAGCTCCGCTTCTGCCTGCTCGCGGAGGTCGTCGGCCTGCTGCTGGGCCTGTTCTGCTTCCTCGTCGCGGCCGAGCTCTTCGAGCGCGCGCGCCTTCTCCTCGTGGACGCCCGGAGTGCGCATCCCGAGGCGGATGGCGTTGTCGAAGGCGTTGACGGCGTCCTCGTTGAGGCCGCGCTCGTGGAGGAAGAAGCCGCGGTTGTACCACGCCTGCGGGAAGCGCGGGTCGAGTTCGACGGCGCGCTCCGCGTGGTCGAGCGCGTCGGCCGTCTGGCCGGCCTCCCAGAGCGCGTACGCGAGGTTGGTGTGGGCCGTCGCGGCGTGCTCGCTGTCGTCGTCGAGTTTGAGCGCCTCTCGGTAGGAGCCGATGGCCTCGTCCCACTCTTCGAGTTGGCCGTGCGCCGCGCCCTTGTTGACCCACGCCTCCTGGGCGATGTTGTCGTCGTCGCCGGCGTACCGAGCGACGCGTTCGAACGCCCCCGTGGCCTCCTCGAAGCGGTTTATCTGCATGTACGAGAGCGCCACGTCGAGCAGTTTCTCGATGTCGACGTTCTCGGGGTCGATGTTCCGCTGGTCGAGGATGTCGGTCAGGACGCGCGAGTCGACCGGGTCGACCTTCGTCGGGTCCACCGAGAGTTCGGGCGGGTCGAGCGAGAAATCGGAGTAGTCCTCGTCGAACCCCTGCCCTTCCGAGAAGCGGTGGGGTCGCTTGCCGTCGTCGGTCATATAGCCGCGCTTGGGCGTCACGGCGGTTAAACGCTACGTCAGCGGGACGACACCGACCGCTTTTTAGCCTCCCGCGGGCGAGCGTCTCCGAATGCCCGCGCCCCCGACGACGGTCGTGTCGTTCGTCCGGCACGCCCACGCACCGTACGTCCCCGACGCCGAGCGCACCCGCGGCCTCTCGCGTCGCGGCCGCCGCGACGCCGCCCGCGTTACGGCCCGCCTCGCCGACCTCGCGGACGTGGTCGCGACCAGCCCGTACGAGCGCGCCCGCGCCACGGTTGAGGGCGTCGCCGACGCGGCGGACGCCCCGCTCATCGTCGACGAAGACCTCAGAGAGCGCGAACTCGCGGGGTCGCACGTCGACGACTTCGAGCAGGCGGTCGAACACCTCTGGGCGAACCCGAACGCGTCGCACCCCGGCGGCGAGTCCCACGCCGAGGCGCAGGCGCGGGGCGTCGCCGCCGTGGACCGACTCGTCGAGGCCTACCCCGACCGCCACGTCGTCGTCGGCACCCACGGGACGCTCATGGCGCTCGTGTTCAACGCCTACGACCCGCGCTACGGCCGCGAGTTCTGGTCGGGCCTGACGATGCCCGACGTGTACGAGGTGACGTTCGTCGACGGCGAGGCGTTCAGCATCGCCCGGACGTGGACGCCCGAGGGGGACGACCGCGCGGGCGACGCCGACCGCGACCCGGCGGAACGTTAACGTCCGATTCGGGTCAAACATCTGCCATGCGTTGCTTTCTCGCCGTCGACCTTCCGGACTCGCTCGCGGCGGGCGTCGCCGCGGTGCAAGACCGGCTTTCGGACGCGGACGGGCTTCGATTCACCGACCCCGCGGGGGCGCACGTCACCCTGAAATTCCTCGGAGAGCTGTCGTCGGACCGCGTCGGCGAGGTGGAAGACGCGGTCGAATCGGCTGTCGACGCCGCCGGGGTCGACCCCTTCGACGCCTCGGTCGGCGGACTCGGCGTCTTTCCCTCGCTGGACTACATTCGAGTCGTCTGGGCCGGCGTCGACGACGGCGCAGCCGAGCTGACGCGACTACACGAGGATATCGAGCGCGAGACGACGGCAATCGGTTTCGACCCCGAAGAACACGACTTCACGCCGCACGTCACGCTCGCCCGCATGGACGACGCCCGCGGGAAGGGCCTCGTCCGGCGCGTCGTCGAGGACGAGTCGCCGACGGTCGGAACGTTTCGGGTGCGCGAGGTGCGACTGAAGAAGAGCGAACTCGGTCCCGACGGTCCCGAGTACGAGACGGTGACGCGGTTCTCGCTGTGAGGCGCGTCAGTCGTCGGTCGACCGCCGCCCGCGACGGCGGTCCACGATACGCCGCAGTTCGCCCCGAATTACCTCGCGTTTGAACAGGAGGAAGCCGGCGAAGATGAGCGCGAAGCCGGCGACGGTGGCGCGCGTCGGCACGCGCCCGAGGACGGTCCAGTCGGCGAGGGCGGCGAAAAGCGGGATGACGTATTCGAGGAGGCTCACCTCGATTGGGCCGACTCGGTCGAGGAGCCAGAAGTAGAGCAGGAAGCCGCCCGCGCCGGCGACGACGGCGAGGTAACCCGTGGCGACGAGCGTCGTCTGGGTCCACGCCGCGTCGGCGGCGGACTCCCACGGGAGGGCGGCACTCGTGACGTGGAGCGTGACCGCGCCGACGAGCATCATCCACGCCTGCACGGAGAGCAGCGACATCTTCGTCTCGCTGTCGTGGGTCAGTACCGCGCCGAGGGCGAAGGCGATGGCCGACCCGAACACGAGCGCCGCGCCGACGAGATTCGACGACAGCAGGTTCTCCGGGTCCGGGTTGGCGATGACGACGAGCCCCAGAAAGCCGAGGACGAGCCCGACAATCTGATGCGCAGACACCCGCTCGCGGGTGGCCGTCAGGCGGGTGAGCGTCGGCGTCGCGAGCGGGATGATGCCGAGAAGGACCGAGGCCACGGACCCGGGGACGTACACCTGTCCAGAGAACAGGAGCGCGTGGTGGGCCCCGATGCTGAACACCCCGCCGGCGAGAATCGGTCGCCACTCGTCGCGTGCGGCGGGGCGGACCCGGTCACCGCGGGCGACGGCGACGGTGAACAACAGGAGCGCAGCCACGTCGAAGCGGACCGCGCCGAGAAACGCCGGCGGGACGGTCCGGAGGGCGATGTCGGTGGCGAGGAAGGCGCTCCCCCAGACGGCGGAGAGCGCGAGGAAGGCGACGGCGGTTCTGGCCCGACTCATTCGCGTCGGCTTTCGCGCCGACGGTACTGAATGAGTCGGTTCGGCCGCCCCGCAGCCGTGCCGCCGGCCCGGGAGAACACCGGGTTCTCGCCGATTCGGGCGTGCGGACGCCCCTCACACGTCTGAAACGCGAAGGAACAAGATTTTATGCGGAGGATGGAAAGTACAGCCCACTATGGGTAAGAAGTCGAAGTCTAAGAAGAAGCGTCTGGCGAAGCTCGAGCGCCAGAACAGTCGTGTCCCCGCGTGGGTCATGCTCAAGACGGACATGGAAGTCACGCGAAACCCCAAGCGTCGCAACTGGCGGCGAAGCAACACGGACGAGTAAGCAATGAGCGCAAACGACTTCGAGGAGCGCGTCGTCACCGTCCCGCTCCGAGACGTGCAGGCGGTTCCGGCACACGAACGCGCGGGCCGCTCGATGACGCTCATCCGCGAGCACCTCGCGAAGCACTTCAAGGTCGACGCCGAGAACGTGCGTCTCGACACGCAGATCAACGAGGACATCTGGGCGCACGGTCGGCAGAGCCCGCCGAGCAAGTTCCGCGTCCGCGCCGCGCGTTTCGACGAGGACGGCGAGTCGGTCGTCGAAGCGGAACCGGCCGAGTAAACGGTGCTTCGCGCCTCCTTCGCCGGTTCGTCCTACATCGGCGTCTTCGCTCGCGCGACCGACGACGCGCTGTTGGTCCGCCCGGACGCCGACGACTCGCTCGCCGAGCAGATGGCCGAAGAACTCGACGTGCCGCTGGTCAAGACGACCGTCGGCGGGTCGGGAACGGTCGGTGCGTTAGCGACGGGTAACGAGAACGGACTTCTCGTGTCGAGCCGCGCGACGTCCCGCGAGAAGGAGGCCCTCACCGACGCCGTGGACCTCCCGGTCTACGAGCTTCCCGGTCGCATCAACGCCGCCGGCAACGTCGTTCTCGCGAACGACTACGGCGCGTACGTCCACGCGGAACTCTCCGACGAGGCCGTCTCGGCCGTCGAGGAGGCCCTCGAGGTCCCCGTCGAACGCGGCGACCTCGCCGACGTTCGAACCGTCGGGATGGCGGCCGTCGCCAACAACCGCGGCGTCCTCTGCCACCCGAAGTCGCGCGAACCCGAACTCGAAGCGCTCGAAGCGCTCCTCGACGTTCGCGCCGACATCGGCACCATCAACTACGGCGGTCCGCTCGTCGGCTCCGGCCTCGTCGCCAACGACGAGGGCTACATCGTCGGCGAGGACACGACCGGCCCCGAACTGGGTCGCATCGAAGACGCCCTCGACTACATCGACTGAGGGCCTCGCGTCCCCCCGTTTCTCGCTTCAGTTTCGCTCCGAGTAGGAAGACCTTTCCCGCTCGCCACCCGACCGACGTGCATGAGCCAGTTCATTATCGCGGGTAGCTTCACGAGCCGTGGCGTCGTCCACGAGTTCACGAAGACTGTGGAAGCACCGAACGAGAACGTCGCACAGGAACGCGCCTTTTCGCTCATCGGGAGCGAGCACGGAATCAAGCGTACGAAGGTCGAACTCAACGAGGTGTCCGCAGCATGATGGGTGGCGGTCAGCAGCAACTTCAGCAGCTCTCCCAGGAACTGCAGGCCCTCGACGAGGAAATCGAATCCCTCGAAGGCGAGGTTTCGGACCTGAACGACGAGAAGGACGAGATCGACGAGGCCGTCGAGGCCATCGAGACGCTCGAGACGGGCTCGACGGTACAGGTCCCCCTCGGCGGCGACGCGTATCTCCGCGCCGAAGTCCAGGACATCGACGAAATCGTCGTCTCCCTCGGCGCGAGCTACGCCGCCGAACAGGAACAGGGTACGGCCATCGAGACCCTGCGACGCAAGCAGGACGCGCTCGACGAGGAAATCGCGAGCATCCGCGGCCAGATCGAGGAGCTCGAAGAGGAGAGCGACGAGATCGAAGAACAGGCGATGCAGGCCCAACAGCAGATGCAGCAACAGCAGATGCAGCAGATGCAGCAGATGCAGGGCGAGGGCGGCGACGGCGACGACGAGTAAGGTAACCCCCACCTCCTACTATTCAGATGTTCGACGGACTGAAGAAGAAACTCAACCGCTTCCGTAACGACGTTGAAGAGACCGCCGAAGAGAAGGCCGAAGCGGCGGCCGACGAGGCCGAGACCGAGGCCGACGCGGAAGCGGAATCAGCACCAGCAGACGCGGCGGTCGAACCCGAGGCGTCCGAACCCGCTGACACCGACTCCGTCGGCGACGCGGACGCCGATTCCGAAGCCGACGCGGTCGAGGACGCCTCCGCGGACGCCGAACCGGCGACCGACGCGGACTCCGCGCCCGAACAGGCCGCGGCGACCGCGGAGGGAGAAGTCGACGCCGAACCGGCGACGGCGACGGCCGACCAGCAGATGGCCGACGAACCGGCGGCAGGCGCGGACGAACCGGCGCCTGACGAGGCCGAGCAGCGCGAGTCGCTCGCTTCCGACGCTGCGAAGGCGGCGCTGACCGAGGAGGACGACGATTCGTCCGGTCCGGGTCGGCTCCGCCGCGCCGCCGCGTTCGCCACGGGGAAGGTCGTCATCGAGGAGGAAGACCTCGAAGACCCCCTCTGGGAACTCGAGATGGCGCTCCTCCAGAGTGACGTCGAGATGCAGGTCGCAGAGGAGATTCTCGAGACCATCCGCGAGAAGCTCATCGGCGAGACGCGAAAGCAGGTCCAGAGCACCGGGCAACTCGTCTCCGAGGCGCTTCACGACGCGCTCTACGAGGTCATCAGCGTCGGGCAGTTCGACTTCGACCAGCGCATCGCCGAGGCGGACAAGCCGGTCACGCTCATCTTCACCGGCATCAACGGCGTCGGGAAGACGACGACCATCGCCAAACTCGCCCGCTACTTCGAAAAGCAGGGCTACTCGACGGTGCTCGCCAACGGCGACACCTACCGCGCCGGCGCGAACGAGCAGATTCGCGAGCACGCGGAGGCGCTCGACAAGAAGCTCATCGCCCACGAGCAGGGCGGCGACCCGGCGGCGGTCATCTACGACGGCGTCGAGTACGCCGAGGCCCACGACATCGACATCGTCCTCGGCGACACGGCGGGTCGGCTCCACACCTCGAACGACCTGATGGCGCAGTTGGAGAAGATAGACCGCGTCGTCGGCCCCGACCTCACCCTCTTCGTGGACGAGGCGGTCGCCGGGCAGGACGCGGTCGAACGCGCCCGGCAGTTCAACGACGCGGCCGCCATCGACGGCGCGATTCTGACGAAGGCCGACGCCGACTCCAACGGCGGCGCGGCCATCTCCATCGCGTACGTGACGGGCAAGCCCATCCTGTTCCTCGGCGTGGGACAGGGCTACGACCACATCGAGAAGTTCGACCCCGAACAGATGGTCGAACGCCTGCTCGGCGAAGACGAGTAATCGGTCCGTCGTTCTTTTCTCGCGGACACCTCACTCCAGTACGAGCACGACCCCGAGCAGCAGCATCGTCCCCGCGCCGACGTAGTTCAGCGCGCTCGCGACCCGCGTCTCCGCGAGTCTCGACCCGAGTCGGTTCGCGCCGAGCGCGACGACCGAGAGGTACAGGGCCGTGAGGACGGCGTAGGTCGCGCCGAGACTCGCCATCCGTATCCCGTTTCCCGCGCCCTGTCCGGCGAAGCCGGGGAGGAACGCGAGGAAGAACAGCGCGACTTTCGGGTTGAGCGCGTTGACGAGGACGCCGCGCCGAAAACTCGCCCCGGCGTCGGTCTCGACCGAGGGGTCGAACTCGTCGTTCCGGAGGGCGGTGACACCGAGGTAGCCCAGATACGCCGCGCCGACGTACTTGAGCGCCGCGGCGGCCTCGGGGACGGTTCGAAAGAGCGCCGCCGCGCCGACCGTCGCGAGGAGCGTGTGAAAGAGGACGCCCGTGGCGATGCCGAGCGCCGACCGGACGCCCGGCCCGCGACCGTCGAGGCCGCGGGCGAGGACGTACATCGTGTCGGGGCCGGGCGCGAGGATGAGCGCGACCGCCGCGCCGCAGAAGGCGAGATAGGTCGCGGCGTCGAGGCCGAACGCGAGCGTCGTCATCGCCCGGGCCTACGATTCGTCGCGGGAAGTAGCTCAGGGGTTCGCGTCGGGGTTCGACGTCGAGTCCGAATCCGAGTCCGCGTCCGCGTCTGCGTTCGATTCCGGTGTCGGGACCACCTGATTGCGGAGCGTTGGTGTTTTGCCTTCCGACGCCGACGCCAGTCGCCCGACGTTCTCGGCGAGGATGTCGGCGACCCGCGTCCAGTAGTGCGGCGTGTGGCCGGAGACGTGCGGAGTGATGTAGACGTTCTCGAAGCCCCAAAGCGGGTGGTCTTCGGGCAACGGCTCCGGGTCGGTCACGTCGAGCGCGGCGGCGCGGAGTCGGTTGCTTCGGAGGTGCGAGACGAGGGCGTCGGTGTCGACGATACCGCCGCGGGCGACGTTGACGAGGATGGCGTGTTCGGGGAGCGCGCTCAGCGCCCGCCGGTCGATGAGATCGCGCGTCTCGTCGGTCAGCGGGCACGCGACCACGAGGAAGTCGGTGCGGACGAGCGCCGACTCGAGGTCGTCGAACCCGAGTACCTCGTCGGCCGGGCCGCCCTTCTCCGGCGTGTAGCGGACGCCGATGGTCTCGACGCCGAACGCGTCGAGTCGCTCGACGACCGCTTGGCCGATGGCACCGAGGCCGACCACGGTGGCCGTCGAGCCGCGCAACTCGCCGTGCGACTGGAAGTGTCGCCACTCGCGGCGTCGCTGGCGACGGAGGCCCTCGTCGAGTCGGCGGGTAATCATGAGCAGGGAGCCGAGGACGTGTTCGGCGATGTTGGGGCCGTGGACGCCGGAGGCGTTGGTGACGAGGACGCCGCGCTCGCGGAGTGTCCCCAGCGGGAGGTGGTCGTAGCCGGCGGCCGCGCCGGCGAACAGTCGGAGTTCGTCGGCGGCGGCGAGCACGTCGTCGGGGAGCGACGTGCTGGTGATGACGGTCGCGTCGCGCGCGGCGTCGAGCGTCTCGGCTGTCGTCTTCGGGTGGCGGACGGTCGCGTCGGGCAGGCGCTCGCGGAGGGCCGCGGCGTACTCCGACGCCGGGATTCCGTGCGTGGGGCGGTCGAGGACGAGAATCGTGGTCATCGAGTGCGTTGTCGGTGCCTCGCGCGAAAGGTCTTCGGCCCGCTCGCGCTCAACGCGACGGATAAAGCCTTTACCGACGCGACGGCGTAGGAAGGGACAATGGTACTCGACAATCTCGGGAGTTCCCTCCGCGGCAGTCTCGATAAACTGCGAGGGAAGTCCCGCCTCGACGAGGACGACGTTCAGGAGATCGTCAAGGAGATACAGCGCTCCTTGCTCTCCGCCGACGTCGACGTCAGCCTCGTCATGGACCTCTCGGACTCTATCAAGACCCGCGCGCTGGAAGAAGAGCCGCCGGGCGGCACGAGCGCGCGCGACCACGTCCTGAAAATCGTCTACGAGGAACTCGTCGGCCTCATCGGCGAGTCGACGGAGATTCCGCTCGAATCGCAGACGATTATGCTCGCCGGCCTCCAGGGGTCGGGGAAGACGACCACCTCCGCCAAGATGGCGTGGTGGTTCTCGAAGAAGGGACTTCGCCCCGCGGTCATCCAGACCGACACCTTCCGACCCGGCGCGTACGACCAGGCCAAGCAGATGTGCGAACGCGCCGAGGTCGACTTCTACGGCGACCCCGACTGCGACGACCCGGTCCAAATCGCCCGCGACGGCCTCGAAGCGACCGAGGACGCCGACGTGCACATCGTCGACACGGCCGGTCGCCACGCGCTCGAAGACGACCTCATCGCCGAAATCGAGGAGATAGAGGGCGTCGTCCAGCCCGACCTGAACCTGCTCGTCCTCGACGCGGCAATCGGCCAGGGCGCGAAAGAACAGGCCCAGCAGTTCGACGAGTCCATCGGTATCGGCGGCGTCGTCATCACCAAGCTCGACGGGACGGCGAAGGGTGGCGGCGCGCTGACCGCCGTCAACGAGACCGATTCGTCTATCGCCTTCCTCGGCATGGGCGAGACCGTTCAGGACATCGAGCGCTTCGAGCCGAACGGCTTCATCTCCCGCCTGCTCGGCATGGGCGACCTGAAACAGCTCTCCGAGCGCGTCGAACGCGCCATGTCCGAGACCCAGGCCGAAGACGAGGACTGGGACCCCGAGGAGATGATGAAGGGGAACTTCACCCTCAAGGACATGCAAAAGCAGATGGAGGCGATGAACAAGATGGGACCGCTCGACCAGGTGCTCGACATGATTCCGGGCTTCGGCGGCGGCATCAAAGACCAGCTTCCGGACGACGCGATGGACGTGACGAAAGACCGGATGCGCGCGTTCGAGGTCGTCATGGACTCGATGACCGAAGAGGAACTGGAGAACCCGCGTAAGGTCGGTGCCTCCCGCGTCAAGCGCATCGCGCAGGGGTCGGGACAGGACGAGGAGACGATTCAGGAACTCCTCGAACAGCACCGCATGATGGAACAGACCATCAAGCAGTTCCAGAACATGGGCGACGGCGACATGCAGCGCATGATGAAGAAGCTCCAGAATCAGGACGGCGGCGGCGGCATGGGCGGTCTCGGCGGCATGGGTCCGTTCTAACTTCGCAGTTCCCGTTCTATTCCCCGTTTTCTGCGATTCTAATTCTACGACGCCGCGACCGCGCGGTTCTCGCGGCTCGCCGTGATACCGCCGACTTTTAACGCTCGGGGCCGTCGCACCCCACAATGACCGTGCGAGACGTGGCGGTTGAGGCCTACAAGGAAGCCTTGCCCGCGCTCGCGGCCAGCCTCGTCGGCGGCCTCATCGCCGGTGTCGTCCTCGGCGGGATGCGGGCCGAACTCCGGGCCGTGCCGGGGCTTCTCGTGCTCGTCCCCGCGCTCTTGGCGACCCGCGGGAACGTCTACGGCTCGCTCGGCGCTCGCATCGCCACCGCACTCCACCAGGGGCTCATCGAACCCCGCGTCACCGGCGGCGACGAGCGCCTCCGGGCGGCCGCGACGGCCGCGCTCGCCAACGGCGTGCTCACGAGCACGTTCGCCGCCGTCGTGGCGTACTTCCTCCTCACGTTTCTCGGCAGTCGGGTCGCGCCGCTCCCGATTCTCGTCGGCGTCGCCATCGTCGCCGGGTTGCTCTCCGGCATCGTCCTGACCGTCGTCGTCGTCAGCGTCGTCTTCGCGGGTTATCGCCGCGGGCGCAACCCCGACACCATCGTCGGTCCGGTCGTGACGACCACCGGCGACGTGTTCGGCATCCTCTTTTTGCTCATCGCCGTCAGAACCGTCCTCGCCGTCGCGGGGGTGTTCTGAGTGCCGACGGAGTGGACCGTCCGCGCCATCACGCGGGCGATGCTCCCGGTGCTCCTCGTGCTCACGCTCGTCGAACTCGGCAGCGGCCTCGTCCTCGGGAGCTTCGAGGCACAGCTACTCCGCTACCCGTCGCTTCTCGTGCTCGTCCCCGTCACCATCGGGACCGCGGGGAACCTCGGGAGCGTCCTCGCGGCGCGGCTGTCCACGTCGTTCCACCTCGGGACGCTCTCGTTTTCGCCCCGCGACGACGAACTCGCGGGCAACGCCGTCGCCACGCTCGCCCTCGCGGTGACGGTCTTCCCCGTCATCGGCGCGGGCGCGTGGGCCGCCACGTTCCTCGTCTCCGGCGACACGTCGCTGGCCCTGCGGACGGTCGTCATCGTCGCCCTGTCGAGCGGAATTTCGCTCGCGGTCCTCGCGGTTCTGGTGACGTTTTCGGCGACCTACGTCGCCTACCGGTTCGGCCTCGACCCCGACGACGTGGTCATCCCCGTCGTCACCAACGTCTGCGACGTGCTGGGCGTTCTCGTCCTGTTCGGAGTGGCGCAGGTGCTCGTCTGACCCCGATGCTCGAACCGCCTCCCGCCGACCGACGCCGATTAGTTCGCTCGGAACCGACCCTCGCTCGTGCAGTCGTCGGCCGTCCTCCCGGTGCTGTTCGAGGTGCTCCCAAGAGTCGCGCGCATCGCCGCCTACATCGCCGTGGGCGTCTTCGCCGCGAACCTCGTCGTCGCCTTCGGCCTCGTCGAGCGCATCGCCGGGCTCTCCCGGTATCTGACGAGTCCCGCGAACCTCCCGGACGAGGTCGGGACGGCCATCGTCACCACCGCCGCCTCGACGACGGCGGGCTACGGCATGCTCGCGGAGTTCCGCGAGTCGGGCGTCCTCGACGACCGGGCGACCCTCGTCGCCGTCACCATCAACACGTTCTTCGGGTTCGTCCAGCACATCTTCACGTTCTACTGGCCGGTGCTCATCCCCATCCTCGGCCGCGAGGTCGGCTTCATGTACGTCGGCGCGCGGGCGGCCATCGCGCTCGCCATCACCGCGACCGGCGTCGTCGCCGGCGCAGTGCTCCTTTCTGACCGCAATACGACCCCGGTCGCCGTCGCCGAGACCGACGGCTCGGGCGGCGTGGTCGACGCGGCGGCCACTTCGGACGGCGAGACGACCGATTCAGCCGACGCGGACGACACCGACGACTCCCTCCGAGAGATGCTCGAAGACGCCGCGCGGAGCACGTGGACGAAACTGCGGCGCATCGTCCCGCGACTCGCCGTCGTCTACGTGGCCGTCACGCTCCTCCTGCGGACGACCGACCTCGAATCGTTCGCGGCGCTCGCCAGTCCGCTGACGAACCTCGTCGGCCTGCCGGGCGCGGCGGTTCCCGTCGTCGTCGCCTTCGCGTTCGACACGACGACGGGCGCGGCGACCATCGCGCCGGCCATCGGCGAGACGTTCACGCCGAAGCAGGCCGTGGCGACGATGCTCATCGGCGGCATCATCTCCTTCGCCGTCTCGACGTTCAAGCGGTCGATTCCCTTCCAGTACGGCATCTGGGGCCCCGAGTTCGGGTCGAAGGTCATCGCCGTCAACACGGGGCTGAAAATCGTCTTCATCGCCGTCGCGGTGGCGCTGCTGGTCGCCTGAGCGGCCGAGAAGACGTTGTCTGCGATTCAGCGGTCGTTCGGGTCGACCGGTCGCCCGTCTTCGGTCGGCGGCGCGATGTAGTCGATGACCTCGTCGACCGAGGGGTCGCGGACGGTCACGTGGACCTCGATGTCGCCGAGTTCGTCGGGGTTGCCGACGGAGAAGTTGACGACGCCCTTGAACGCGGCCTGCTTTTTCAGCGCGAACGAAAAGCCGTCGTCGTCGCGGCGCTTCGCGAACTCGCGGCGGGCGGTGTCGAGGATGGCCTGCTCGTGGAGGCGCTCGGAGAACCGCTCCAGTTCGTGGGTCTCTCCGACGAGCGTTCCGGGTTCGTGTTCGAGTTCGACGCCGGGGAAGATGTTCTCGACGGCGTCGCCGACACGGTCGGTGACCTCGGTGTCGCGGACGGGCACCTCGATGCGGACGTCGACGCTGTAAATCATGCTCACGCGTCGGCCTCCGCGACCGCCTCGGGCCCCTCTTCGAACAGTTTCGTGATGGTCTCGCGGTATTCCGCCAGCGTGCCGGTGTTCTGGATGACCACGTCGGCGCGGTCCATCGCGTCGCCCATGCCGAAGTCGAGTTCGCGGCGCTCGCGCTTTTTCAGCGCCTCCACGTCGGTGTCGCTGTCGTCGCGGTCGCGGTCGAGCAGGCGCGCGGCGCGCGTCTCGAACGGCGCTTCGACGCTCACGAGGACGAAGTCGTCGCCGAACGCCTCGCGGAAGCGGTCGAGTTCGACGCCCGATCGAAGCCCGTCGACGAGCACCGCGTCGTTCGATTCGAGGTGCTCTTCGACCATCGGCAGGGACCGCGCGGCGATGGCGTCGTCGCCGTCTTCCTCGCGGAGCGCGGTCGCTATCTTCCCGTGGTCCGTCGCGGGGTCGAGCCCGCGGCGGCGACACTCCTCGCGGATGACGTCGCCCATCGTCACCACGGGCACGCCCGCTTCGCGGGCCACCTCGGCGAGTTCGCCCTTGCCGCTTCCCGGCAGGCCGACCGTCCCGATGACTCTCATAGCCGGTGTTACCGCGTTGGCGCTGTTAAAGCCTCCCTTCACGTCGCTTCGGGTGGCGGGTTTCGCCGCTCTCTCGCCGCCGACTCGGCGCACCCCGGCACCCCGTCGCTTTTCGCCTCGGCCCGCGTACTACGCGTATGTCTCAGCGCTCGTTCGTCGTCCGCGCCATCTGGTTCGTCTTCGTCGGCTGGTGGGCGACGCCGGCCGTCGTCAACGTCGCGTGGTTCCTGAACGCGACCGTTATCGGTATCCCGCTCGGCGTCGCGCTCATCAACCTCGTTCCGACGGTGCTCTCGTTGAAAGAGCCGAAAACCCGACTCGACCCCGACTCGGGCCGCGGCCAGCGGTCGGTCGTCGTTCGAGCCGTCTACTTCGTCTTCGTCGGCTGGTGGCTGAGTTGGGTCTGGGCGAACGTGGCGGTGCTGTTCACGCTCACCATCATCGGCCTCCCGGTCGGCATCTGGATGCTCAACCGGCTCCCGGCGGTCACGTCGCTGTACCGGTTCGACGGGTAGGTCGGGACGGGTAGAACCCGATTCGTTTTTCTTGCAGGGCCGGTTTGTGGGCATCGAGGGCGCGTAGCTCAGTCGGACAGAGCGTCGGACTTCTAATCCGATGGTCGCGGGTTCGAATCCCGTCGCGCTCGCTCGTCGCCTTCGGCTCCTCGCTCGCGCGACGGACATCGCAAACGCTTCGCGTTTGCTCAATCCCGTCGCGCTCTTTTGGTTGGTCGTCGCGCTCTTTTGCTGTGACTGTCCGCCGAGCGACAGCGTCGGCGGTCTCGCCTTCTCCAGCCCTAAACTGTCTCTGTTCTCGGCGACTATCGGAGCCTGCTCCCGGGTAGTCGTTGGCCAGTCGAGTTAGAAAGACAACATTTTCTTGGTCGGGAGGTACGATACACTTCCCATGGACGTTCTCGGCATCGTCGCCGCGGCGGTCGTCTTCGGCGTCGCCGCCTACAATTTCGCGACGAGCCTCGACGGCCGATTCGCGAGACCCCTGTTCGGTAGTCTGGGACTCGTCGCCGCGACGCTCTACGTCATCGACAGATTCGGCATCGCGGCGTCGCTCGGACTGGACGTCTCCCGCGGCCTCCACCTCGTCGCGGCTCTGCTCGTGGTCTCGGCGCTAGTCGATTTCCTCGCTCGTCGTGCGGGTGCAGACGCTTCCGAGTCGTCGTGAACGCCGCGATTCGCCGTTATTCTCATTACGTGACGGCGAGTTGTCTCTTGTATGGTTTTCGCGTCCGACTCCCCGTTCGGAGGTCGGTTCGAACAGACGATAGACAGCGCGGTCGTCTACGGCAACGCCGAGATGGAGTCCGTGCTGCACGAGGGACCGGTCCGCGTGCTCGTCAACGGCTGGGTCGAGGTGCCGGGCGGCCGGTATCTCTCTCCGCACGCGGTCCACCACATCGACACGCGAGTGTCCGAGTGACGCCGTCGCCGTCTCTCAGACGAGCGACAGTTCCCGGCCGCACTCGGGACACTCGTCGTCGACGATAGTCACCGGCGCGTCGCAGTCCGGACAGAACTCGCGGTAACACGCCCTGTCTCCCATACGTACCGCTACCACGGGAGCGGTGGTGAACGTTGGGGCGAACCGGAGGACCGAGCGTCGGCCGGCCCGTCACTCGTCGTCGACGTCTTTTCCCGGGCCGGCGAAGTTCGCGCCGAGTTCGGTACCGTAGCGCCGGGCGTAGACGCCGGGGACCGCGAGGAGATCGCTCGGCGCGCCCGACTCCACGACGACGCCGCCGTCGGCGACGTGGACCCGGTCGGCGTCGCGGACGGCGGCCGCGCTATCGGTCGCTACGACGAGCGGGGCGTCGGCCCGCCGCATCGCGGCGAGGGTAGCGCGGAGGTTCGACGGGGAGGCACTACGGGGCGCGCGGACTACTAAGCCGACACCGGGGAGGAGCGTCGTCGCGAGCGCCGCCGCCTCGGAGAGCCGAGGCGCGACGACGGCGAGAAACGGCGGCCGATTCGTGGGTGTGGTCGCGTCCGAGGCGGCGGCGTCCGCCGAGGACTCGGGAGGGGACATACACCCTGACAGATGCCGTCGCGGGAGATAAGTATAGAGACGAACACCGGCGGTTCACGAACTATTCCGGACGTTTTATAGATATTTGTCAACTTCAGCAACGAATCGGTTGCCGATACACCCACCGTTTCGCGGTGTCTGGTGACGATGCGATGCGGGCGCTCGATTAACGGCGTCCCAATCGCCGCGCGAGCGGACAAAGCAGATGCTAACGGACGTGAATCCGCAAAAAACAGCGTGAATTCGGCCGACGATTCGAGTCGATGCGAAGGTCAGGGTGTGGGTGTGTAGTGGCCTACTGGGGCGCTCACATTGCGCCGCCCATGCCGCCCATGCCGCCCATGCCACCCATGCCGCCGCCCATGCCGCCGGGCGCGCCGCCTTCGTCGTCGTCGCCGCCGGTCTGGCCACCGGAGAGGTCGCCAGCGGCGATGACGTCGTCGATGCGGAGAATCATGACGGCGGCTTCGGTCGCGGACTCGATAGCCTGGGTCTTGACGCGGAGGGGCTCCACGACGCCCTCTTCTTCCATGTCGATGACCTCGCCCGTGTAGGCGTCGAGGCCGGCTGCGAACTCGCCGCCGTCGTGGCGCGAGCGCAGGTCGACGAGGGAGTCGATGGGGTCGAGACCGGCGTTCTCGGCGAGGGTGCGCGGGATGATGTCCAGCGCCTCGGCGAACGCCTCGACGGCGAGCTGCTCGCGGCCGCCGACGGAGTCGGCGAACTCGCGGAGCTGCAGGGAGAGCTCCGTCTCGGGAGCGCCGCCGCCGGGGAGAACCTTGCCGTCTTCGAGCGTCGTGCGGACGACGCCGAGGGAGTCCTCGATGGCGCGCTCGAGCTCGTCGACGACGTGTTCCGTGCCGCCGCGGAGGATGAGCGTGACGGATTTCGCGTCCTCGACGTCCTCGACGAAGATGCGCTCGTCGCCGCCGACGTCCTTCTGACCGACGGAGCCGGCGAAGCCGAGGTCGTCGGCCTCGATGTCGTCGAGACTGCTGACGACGCGGCCGCCCGTCGCGCGGGCGAGACGCTTGAGGTCGGAGGACTTCGTACGGCGGACCGCGAGGATGCCCTCCTTCGCGAGGTAGTGCTGCGCCATGTCGTCGATGCCGTCACCGACGAAGACGGCGTCAGCGCCGACCTCGACGAGTTGGTCGACCATCTCTTTCAGCTGCTTTTCTTCCTGGTCGAGGAACTGCTGAAGCTGGTCGGGGTCCGTGACGTTGACTTCCGCGTCGATTTCGGTCTCGCGGACTTCCAGCGCGTCGTCGAGGATGGCGATGTTCGCGTCCTCGACGGCGTAGGGCATGTTCTCGTCGACGCGTTCCTTGTCGACGATGACGCCCTCGACGAGTTCGGAGTTGTCGATGGTGCCGCCGACGACCTTCTCGATGGAGACGTTGTTCGTGTCGATGCCGTCGTCGTCCTTGACGGCCAGCACGGCGTCGACGACGAGTTCGGAGAGCAGGTCCTTCGCGGACTCCGCGCCCTTACCGGTCATCGCCGTTGCGGCGATCTTCGTGAGGGTCTCGCGGTCGTCCTCCGTGACCTCGATGGCGTTGTCCTCGAGGACTTCCTTGGCCTTCTCGGCGGCCTGGCGGTAGCCCTGCGCGATGGTCGTCGCGTGGACGTCCGATTCGAGGAGCTCCTCGGCCTGGTCGAGGAGTTCGCCGGCGATGATGACGGCCGTCGTCGTGCCGTCTCCGACCTCGTCCTCCTGGGTCTCGGAGACTTCGACGATCATGTTGGCCGCGGGGTGATCGATGTCCATCTCCTTGAGGATGGTGACGCCGTCGTTCGTGACGACGACCTGCCCGCCGGAGTCGACGAGCATCTTGTCCATCCCTTTGGGGCCGAGCGTCGTGCGTACGGCCTCTGCGACGGCCTTCCCGGCCGTGATGTTCATCGACTGCGCATCCTGACCGGATGTGCGCTGCGAGTCCTCGCCCAGAATGATCATGGGCTGACCCTGCTGCATTCGCTGGCTCATAGTCATCGCCTGATTGTTTGTGATTCTATAAAAAAGCTTCGTTTATTGGTATGACAAAACGCAACACGGTGGGGTGGTCGAGACTCGGGGACGGCGGACGATTACGCGGGTTTATGTGTGGTTCTCGGTGGGCGGTCTCGTCAGTCTCGAAGCGAGTGCGGTGAAAAGACGATGCGGGCGAGTGCCGTGTCGGCGGTGGACTCGTCGGCGGTGGCGTCTCAGTTGTTCTGCCGGACGTTGAAACCCTGGGTCAGGTCGTTGTGCTTCCGTTCGAGGAAGGAGTACACCGCGCCGTGGGGCGCGCCGTCGAGAATCATCTCGACGGCCCGGCGGACGACTTCGACCTCCTCGGGCTGGCCGATGATGCCGAGCGTCGAGCCGTAGATGACCACGTCCGCGCCGGTCAGTTCTTCCATGAGTTCGCGGGTGCGGCCGTTCTCGCCGATGAGGCGGCCCTTCTGCCGCCGCATGTCGTTTTTGTTTCGGGTGTGCCGGTCTATCTCGATGAGTTCGAACATCATCATGTCGTCGTTGAGGAGCGCCATCGCGTCCTCCGGGGCGAAGCCGCGGCCGACCGCTCGAACCACGTCGGGGGCGACCATGCCGAGTACGGGGTCGCCGACGCTGTCGATGGCGACGCTTCCGTTCTCCGAGTCCACGTCGAGTCGGACTTCCGCGCGACTCTCTATCTCTCGGAGCGTCGAGCCACCTTCGCCGATGAGAACACCGATACGGTCCTGCGGCACCTTGACGTGCTGCATATCTCCCGATACCCGTCGGAGTGGTTTAAGCGTTCGCTCGGCGGGTCGCCGCGTGTCTCGGTCGCACACCCCGCCTCGCGGCGGGTTCGCGTCTCTACTCGCTCTCGTCTTCGTCGGCCGTGACGAACTCGAACAGCGAGTCGCCGTCGGCGTCGGCACCCTGCCGCCGGAAGAAGTTGGCCACGTTGCGGCAGTCCCGCCGGAGGAATTCCTCGGCGTTGGGGTGGTGGACCGTCACCGCCTGTCCGAGGTCGATGACGACGAGTTCGCCCTCGTGGATGATGAGGTTGTACTCCGAGAGGTCGCCGTGGACGAGGCCGGCGCGGTGGAGTCGGCGCATGTACTCGCGGACGACCTCGTAGGCGGTCTGGGGGTTCTCGACGCGAACCTCCGAGAGGCGGCGCGCTCGGTCGTCGACGACGCCGACGAGTTCCATGACGAGGACGTTCCGCTGGACTGCGATAGGCTTCGGCACGCGCACGCCGGCGCGCTGGGCGCGTTCGAGGTTGGCGAACTCCTTTCTGACCCACGCGCGGACGACCTGCCCCTTGTCGTGGCCGATGTTCTCGAAGCGCGGGTCGCCTTCGAGATAGTCGCGCATGTGCCGGAAGTCGGAGGCGTTGATGCGGTATATCTTGACCGCCACGTCCGAGTCGTCGCCGCCGAGCGCCTCGAAGACGTTGGCCTCCTTCCCGGTCGAAATCGGCCCGCCGAACGCGTCGATGTACCCGTCTTGGACGAGTTTGTAGATGGCGGCGAAGGTCGCGTCGTCGAACACCGACTGTTCGACTTTGAACTGGTCGGCGTCCTTCAACCGTATCCGGAACTCGTCGAAGTCGCGGTCCTTGCGGCGCGCGATGCGGTCCGCCTCGTCGTCGGAGACGTCTATCTCCTCCCACTCGTCGCCGAACGCCTCGCCCTCTTGGGGTTCGACCATGCCGAACTCGTCAGTCATTGGACTAGGGCTACGAGAGGCGAGATGAAAAGGGCACAGGCTCCGGTTTCGGTGTCGCTCGCTAACCAATCGGCGCGCTCGAACGCGTTACTGGATGTGGCCTTCGCGGCGGAGTTGGTCGGCTTCGGACTTCTCGTAGCGCCAGCTCACGTCGGCCTTCTCGTCCTGCCAGTCCCACGGTTCGACGAGCACCACGTCGTCTTCTCGAATCCAGATTCGCTTCTGCATCCGTCCGGGAATGCGAGCGGTCCGCTCGACGCCGTCGGCACAGCGGACGCGAATACGATTGGCCCCGAGCATGTTCGTCACGACGGCGAACACTTCGTCGTCGTTCGGCATTCGAAGGTCTCGGCGGCTCTCGTTCTCGTCGTCGCTCATGCGCGAGCGTTCGACGTGAGCATGGTTAAATCCGCCGACGTTCGACCGGTAGGAAGCGTCGGACGGAACGACGCGTTTAGGGCGGTCCCGAAACGCCGTCGTGGTATGCTCGACAAACTCGGCACGAAGGGTATCGCCGGCGTCGTCTCGCTGCTCTTGGGTATCGGTATCGTCGCCTATCAGGCTCCCGTCGTCGCGGCGGGGCTCGCGTTCGTCGTCGCCGGCCTCGGTCTCGTCGCCAGCGGTCTCGCCGAGGGCGTGATGAAGATGTTCGGCATGGCCTGACGACCCGCCGAATCCCGACTCTGCTCACAGCGATTCGCGGAGGAACGAGAACACTCGCTTTCTGACTGCGGGATAGTGGTACGACGAGTGGAGGAAGACGTGGTCGGCCGCACTGACCCTGTCGTATTCGACCGTAGCCCCGACCGCGTCGAGCGCGTCCGCCAGTCGTGCACTCTGGTCCGGCGCGACGACCGAATCCTCGCTCCCGTGGAGCAACAGCGTCGGCGGCGCGTCGGCGTTGGGGGCGACCCCTGAGTCGGGGTCGCCATCGACATCGGTAATCGGCGAACACCGACGCAACTCGGCGGCCGACGGTCGGCCATCGAACAGCGGCAGCGACTCCCCGGCGCGCTCGTGGTCGTCGGCTCGGAGGTCGTAGACGCCGGAGACGCCGACAGCGGCGTCGATTCCGGTCCGCCGCCCGAACTCGTCACCGTCCGAAAGCGCCGCCAGCAACGCGAGGTGCGCCCCCGCGGAGTGGCCGACGACGGCGACGGCGTCCGGGTCGATACCGAACTCGTCGGCGCGGTCGACGACCCAGTCGATACCCTCGCACACGTCTTCGATTTGCGCGGGGAACGGCGCTTCGTGGCCCAGTCGGTACGACACCTCGGCCGCGACGAACCCCTCGTCGGCGGCGTCGAGCGCCCAGCGGGCGAACTGGCCGGTCGAGCCGGTCTCCCACGCGCCGCCGTAGACGAAGACGACGAGCGGGCGGGACGCCTCGGCCGCCGGCGACGCTGTCGTTTCGGCTATCTCGGTCGCTGCGGGCGATTCGGGGCAGTACACGTCCGCGGTCAGCGTGCGCTCCTCGCGGTCTGCGACGGTTCGGTTTCGATGAACGAGAACGTCGGAAGGGCGGGGCATACCAAGTCGTCGGGTCGGCAGCTTCTATCGGTTTGGGAGACGGCGAGTAGCGGGTCGTCGAGAAGGGGTGAACTACCGGCGGGGCGCGGCGATTACTCGGCTATCTTCGCGCGACCCGGCTCGATGAGTTCGTCGAGGTAGTTCGCGAGCGCGCCCTTCGCGTCGGCGGGGTGGAGTTCGCCGGATTCGAGGTCGGCCTCCAGCGTCTCGTAGTCGTCGTATTCGAGGTTCCCGCCGTACTGCTCGGGGCGCTCGACGACGACCCGCTGGAAGCGCGGGAAGACGTGGTACTCGAAGATTTGGAGGACGGGGTTCTCGCGTTCCTCGCCCTCCTCGGTCGGGTCGGGGTCGGCCGTCGGCGGGCAGAACGCGCCGTTGACCTTGTCTTCGATGTCCTCGGTGGAGTCCTCCATCGAGATGGTGACGCCCTCGGAGGAGGACATCTTGCCGATGCCCGTGCCGAGGTCCGCGATGAGCGGCGTGTGCATGCAGGTCGGCGACTCCTCGCCGATGCTCGGGAGCGTGTCGCGGGCGAGCATGTGGACCTTGCGCTGTTCCATCCCGCCGATGGCGAGGTCCACGTCGAGGTAGACGATGTCGAGCGCCTGCATGATGGGGTAGACCGCCTGCGCGACGGTGACGCCGTCGCCGCTTTTGATTTCGGCCATGGCGCGCTCGGCGCGCGAGAGAGTCGTCTCCAGTTCGAGCGCGTGCAGGTCGAGGACGTAGCTCTCGTCGAGCTGGTACTCCGAGCCGAGGACGAACTCCGTCTGGCTCTCGTCGAGGCCGTAGGCGATGAACTGCGCTTTCATCCGCTCGGCCGTCTCGCGAATCTCCTCGAAGGTGCCCTTGCCGTTGAGGTAGGCGTGTACGTCGGCCAGCAGCACGACTACCTCGAAGCCCGCCTCTTGGAGGTCGATGAGCTTGTTGGCGGTGAGCATGTGACCGATGTGGAGGACGCCGGAGGGCTCGTAGCCCACGTACGCTCGCTTGCCCTCGGGGTCGTCGGCCAGCGCGCGCACTTCGTCCTCCGTGACCACTTCGGAGGCGTTCCGAGTGATCAGGTCGTATGCGTCCATACCTGTTCGGTGTCGGGGATGTGGGATATGACTTCTGATAGGGATTACCGCAGAAACGTGTCGCGTCCCTCGTGAGAACCGCCCCCTCGCCACCCGGCGTCGCAAATCGGCCGGCCGGCTACGATACTCCCTCTGAAACGCCGCGCGCGGGCGAAACGGACAACACGTACCGGTCCCAACTCCGGGTGATGTCCGACTCAGGAAACACGACGCGTGCGCCCGTCATCATCTTCGCCGCGCTCATCCTCGTCGTCTTCGGTCTGCTCGCGTCCATGTGGGCGTCGGTCCGCGGCGGTGACCTCCTCCCGTACATCCTCGGCTTCGCGGTCTACTTCCTCGCGTTCCACATCTACCTCCCTTATCGGGTCCACAAGGACGCGACGTTCAAGGGGCGAAACGCGACGTTCTGGGCCGCCTTGGCTTTCTTCGTGCCGCTCGTCGGCGCGGCGCTGTACTTCGTGGTCGCCGTCGTCGTCGGCCACGACGCGACCGCGGAGTGACGACCCTCGGCGGCCGCGGCTCTCGTCACCGTCTTCAGTGGTGCCAGAACCGATTTACGAACAGCCGCGCATCCCGTCGGTATGCTCTCCGACGACGCGAACCCGATTCGTCGATGGCTCGTGGTCATCTCGCTGTTTCTCGCTCTCCTCACGTACCTCGTCTCCTCGAGTGTGTCCGGTGTCTACCTCGACAACGTCATCCGTCTCGTCTCGGGCGGCGCCGCGTTGGCTATCGGTTTCCTGTTGGTCGTCTCGCTCGTTCGAGCGTGACCGCGGGAGCGAAACCGCGAATGAGGTCCGCCCACGCGTCTCACTTTCGGCCGGTCACCGCCGGTTCTCGGCGCGGTGTTCGGAGATAATCTGGTCAACCATCTCCTCGCGCTGTTCCTTCTGTCGCTCTTCGGCGCGCTCCTTCCAGTCGTCGATGGCGGCGGCCACCTCGGACTCCTTCGCCACGGCGAGTTCGTCTATCTCCTGAATCGTCACGCCGTCGGCCGGTGCGACCGGAATATCGGCCTCGAACAGCACCTCGTCCGCGACCTCCGAGAGGTTGCCCGACCGGAGGACGACCTTGGGGTCGAACTCGGCGAGTCGCTCGGCGGTGGTTCGTCCGGCCCCGCTGGCGTCGCGGAGGTAGACCACGTCGCCCGCGGCGATGCCGTACTCCTCGACGGTGTGGTCGAGCGCGCCGTTGGTGAACTGTTCGACGATTTTGACGGGCACGAGGCTTCCGTCGGTGTTCACGTCCGCGAAGTTCGAGTGGTCGAGCTTCCACAGCGACTTGAGTTGGTCGAGCTTGTCTGCGAGCTCCGCCTTGTCGGATTCGAGCGATTCGACTTTCCGCTCTAACCGGCCGTTCTCGCGTTCCAGTCGGGTAACTTCGCGGCGCTCGCGGGCCTCGCGACGCTCCTCGCGGCGGGCGTCGGAGAGTTCCTCCTTGTACTCCTCGATGGTCTCGTCTTTCTCCTCGATGGTCGACTTCAGGTCCTCGACGTGCGATTCGAGGCGCTCGACCCGCGACCGCAACTCCCGAATCTCGCGTTCTTCGGGCGTGAGTTCGGGTTCCTCGTGAGCCTCCTCGTCGGCGTCGTCGGGGTCGCCCCCGTCGCCGTCGTCGGCCATCTCGCGGAGAACGGCCTCGACCGACTCCTCGCTGGCGAGGACGCGGGCGATGACCTCTTCTCTGTCCACGTCGGCGGGCACCTTCCGGGAGATGCGCTCGAACTGGTCTTCGTGGGCGTCGAAGGCGAACAGCGCCGCCGCGAGGGCGTCGCGCTCGTGGTCGTTGTCGTAGTCGATGTCGCGGGTCCGGTGGAGTTTTTCGTCGACGGGGATGTCGCTCGCGGGAGCCCAGCCGGCGGCGTCGAAGCTTCGCCGGAACTTCTCGACCGTCTCGGGCATCGGCTGCACGTCGGCGGCGACGAGACTCGGTCGCCCGCGCTCGATGAGCCACTCGATGACGGCGGCGGTATCGGCGGTTCGCGTCGAGTGCACGTCGAGGACGCGCCCGTCGAGGCCGACGACGGCGACGGCGGTGGTCGTGCCGGGGTCGATGCCGACGATGACGCGGTCGCGGCGCTTCACGAGCGGTTCGAACTCGATGCCGTCGCGGCGCTCGCGCTCGATTTCGACGCGGGTGTCGCCCGAGCGGTGGGTCGACACGGGGATGTCCTCGGGCCGCGCTTCGACGGTAAACAGCGCCTGCGAGTAGCCGCCGTACTTCTCGGTCACGTCCCGTTCGTAGTCGAGGTTGGCCTCCTTCAGCGAGGACTCGACCTCGCGGGACTGCTGTTTGACCGACCCGTGGATGCGGCGCGTGTAGCGGTCCTGACTCCACCCGCCCTTACCGGTCGAGCGGCCGCGAGAGACCTTCACGGTCGTCGTGTTCTCGAATGCGGCGACCTCGTAGCCGACGTTGGCGAGGGCGAGCCGGGCCGCGGCCTCGGCCTCCTTCATCGGGTCTTTGCCGTAGGGGACGCCGTGGCGCGAGGCGACCCGCG
Organism: Haloferax sp. Atlit-10N; assembly: GCF_003586325.1. NCBI lineage: Archaea > Methanobacteriati > Methanobacteriota > Halobacteria > Halobacteriales > Haloferacaceae > Haloferax > Haloferax sp. Atlit-10N. The sequence goes on along the minus strand of NZ_PSYX01000004.1, from coordinate 98,315 downwards.
AGAGCGGTTCCGGTCGCTCCGCGCCGGTCACTTGCACCAACTGCGTCCCGTGGGGGAGCCACCGCAGGAAGCGGACTAAATCGTCCTTGTCGGTCGCCAACTCGTACATGTTGTCCGTGGCGACGACGCGCGGTTCGTCGCGCTCGATGAGGCGGCGTAACTTGCGGAAGGAGACCACGTCTCGTTCGATTCGGACCTCGTCTGACTCGGTGTCTCGGGTGTCCAACACGACCAGCGCGTACGACGGCGAGTCGCCGCGGATATCGCCGCTCTGGATGTCGACGCCGAAGACGACCGAGTCGAGCGCACTCGTCCGGTCGTTCACGACGGCGACTAGGGTCGCGCCGAATATATACTCCACGCCGGTTGCGGATACCGACTCGCCTCGGGTGTCGCGTTTGCCCGTCTCGGCCGACGACGCCGTTGCCACCGACGACACCGCCGCCGCGACCCGCGATTGACACGAAACAAACAAGTTTCGGCTATTTGAAAGTAGAGTGATGAGTTCTGACATCCCCGACCCGCCGTCGGTGACCTCCCGGTCGCTGACGCGCATCGCCCTCATCGGTGTCGTCGCCCTCCTCCTTATCGCCGCCCCAATCGCCGGGCTCCTCGCGTGGGAACCCGTCGAGGAAGGGAACGTCAAGGTGGTCAAGAAGTGGGGCGCGACCACCGGCACCGTCTTCGAACCCGGCGCGCACTTCGTCAACCCCGTCTCGCAGTCGACCTCGTCGCTGTCGGTGCGACCGCAGTCGTACACGATGTCGTCGTCGACGAGCGAAGGCGACAGGCGCGGCGACGACGCCATCACCGTCCTGACCGAGGACGGCCTCCGGACGGACATCGACGTGACCGTCCGCTACCGCATCGACGCCGGACAGGCGGTCGAGTTCTACCGCAACTACCGGACGCTCGCCACCGCCGAAGAGCGCCTGATTCGCCCGTCGATTCGGTCGGTGCTCCGGACCGAAGCGGGCCGACTGCCCGTCACCGTCATCTACACCGGCGAGGGTCAGACCCAGTTGAAGGCCGCCGCCGAGCGTGAACTCGCCGAGGAGTTCGCCGACGACGGCCTCATCCTCGAAGCGGTGCAGGTCCGCAACGTCGAACTCCCCGCCGAGTACGCGCAGGCGGTCGAACAGAAGGAAATCACCGAACAGCGCCGCCAGCAGAAGCAGGACGAACTCGCCGTCGAGGAACTCGAAGCCGAGCGCAAGCGCATCGAGGCGCAGGGGCAGGCGGACGCCAACCGCATCCTCGCGGAGTCGCTGTCCGACGAGGTGCTGGCCCAGAAGTACATCGAGAAACTCGACGAGACGGACACCGTCTACATCCCGGTCGGCGACGGCGGCTACCCGCAGTTCGTCCGGTCGCTCGATAGTGACGGGTCGTCCTCGTCGGGTTCGTCCGCCGGTTCGTCGTCGGACACTACCTCGGCGTCGTCGAGGTCGTCGACCTCGTCCGGCTCCGAAAACGAGACGAGCAACTGACGCCGTCGATGCGTCTCCTCCGTGAACTGGCCGCCGCGGTCGTGTTACTCGTCATCGTCGGCGTCCTCGCCCGCTCCGGTGTCGGCCGGTTCGTCCTGCCGGTCGTCGGCCTCGCGGTCGTCGCGGCGCTCGTGGCGCTCCTGTCCAAGCGCCCGGCGTATCCGCGGACGGCCGTCGGCCCGCGGACGAGAATCATCGAGTCGGCCGTCGAGTCCGCGGACGTCGCCTGCGTCGAGTGCGGGTCGCCCGCGACGGCGCGCCGGCGCTACGTCCGCGAGTGGGTCGTCCTCGGGGTCCCCGTCGTCCTCCTCGACGACGGCGAGAACCCGGTCTGCGACGCCCACCGCGACTGACCCGACCTCGCTTTTTGGCTCGACGGCCCGTTCAGCGGCCGCTCAGACGAGCCTGCCCGTCGAGACGAACTCGACGCGCCCGCCGACGCGGACCGCCACCTCGTCGCCGCGGTCCTCGGCTTCGAGGTGGAGGTGCGACGGCCGGCCCATCTCGTAGCCCTGCTCGACCGTGGTCTCGATTTCGTCGTCTCCGAAGTAGCGATGGCGGGCGAGATAGCCCGCGAAACAGCCGTTCGCGCTCCCGGTCGCGGGGTCCTCGGCGACGCCGTGGCCGGGCGCGTACATCCGCGCCGCGAAGTCGTTCGCGTCGTCGCGGGGGTCCGGACAGAACAGAAAGAGGTTCTCGACGCCCACGTCGTCGAAGAACGACCGGTACGCCGGGGTAAACACCTCGCTCCGAGCGAGCGCGTCGCGGTCGCAGAGCGGAATCATCACCGCCGGGAGACCGGTCGAGACGACCTGTATCGGCCAGTCGGCGTCGAAGTCGGCCGCGTCGAGCGACAGCACCTCGGCGAGCGTCTCGCGGTCGAGTTCCGCGCCGAACGTCGGCGCGTTCTGCGTCATCCAGTACTGCTCGCTGTCGCTTCCGTCGGACCGGACCTCGACCGAAATCGGACCGACGCCGAGGTTCAGCGTCACCCCGTCGCCCGCGCCGAAGTGTTCGCGGAGGACGGCGGCCGTCCCGAGCGTCGGGTGTCCGGCGAACGGAATCTCGCCATCCGGCGTGAAGATACGAACGTCGTAGCCATCGTCGGGCGACCCGCCCTCGATGAACGTCGTCTCCGAGTAGTTCATCTCGTTGGCGAGCGCGGCCATCTGGTCGGAACCGAGCGCGTCCGCCCCCTCGAAGACGGCGAGTTGGTTCCCGGCGTACTTCGCCGTGGCGAACACGTCGACGGTGTGGAAGGCGTTCTGCGGCACACCGGCGGATGCGCCCGGGCGGGAGAAAAGTGTACTGTGGCCCCTCGAACTACTCCCCGGTCTCGGCTCCGCCGCCGTCGCTGTCGGCGTACGGAACCTCCAGTTTCTGGCCGTCCTCGGCGACGAACGCCTCGCCGTCGTAGACCTCGCGGGCCTGTTCGAGAAGCGGGCTCGGGTCGGCGGCGTACCGGGCGGAGATGTGCGTCAGCGCGAACCGCCGAACGTCGGCGTCGCGGGCGATTCGGGCGGCCTCGCGGGCGGTCGAGTGCGCGGTCTGTTTCGCCCGCTCCGCCTCCTCGTCGGTGAACGTCGCGTCGTGGACGAGCAGGTCGGCGTCGCGGGCGACTTCGACGGTCGAATCGAGCGGGCGGGTGTCGCCGGTGTAGACGACGGTTCGCCCGGGTCGGGGGTCGCCGACGACCTGCTCGGAGCGCACGACCGTGCCGTCTTCGAGTTCCACGTCCTCGCCGGCGTGAAGGCGACCGAACGCCGGACCGACGGGAACGCCGAGTTCCTCGGCCTTCTCGCGGTCGAACCGGCCGGGGCGGTCGTCTTCGACGAGGGCGTAGCCGACGGAGGCGGTCCGGTGTTCGGTGTCGAACGCGCGGACCTCGTAGTCGTCGGCGCGGTAGGCGACGTTGCCGGGGCGGACCTCGTGGACGGAGACGTGGAAGCCGGGTTGATAGCCGCCCGCGTGGACGAGCTTTTCGAGGTGGCGCTTGCTCCCCGGCGGGCCGTGGATGGCCAGCGAGTCGTCGCGGTCGTTGAAGTCGAGCGTCTGAATCAGGCCGGGGATGCCGAGGATGTGGTCGCCGTGGAGGTGGGTGACGAACAGGTGGCTGACGCCGAATCCGGTCCCGTAGCGCATCATCTGGCGTTGGGTTCCCTCCCCGCAATCGAACAACAGGCGCTCGCCGTCGCGGTTCACGAGGAACGCGCTCGGCGCACGCGCCGTGGTGGGGACGGCCCCGCCGGTCCCGAGGAAGGTCGCGCGCATGGACATGCACCACAATGATAGCGGCGGGACTAAACGTGCGTCGAATCGGTCGCGGCCTCGGGTCTCGCCCGCGGGAAACCCGAGTCCGCCCGACGGCCCGGACCGACCGATTCTTACCCGACCGTCTGCTACCGGAGTCCAATGGACGCGCCGCTGTGGACCGAGACGCACGCGCCGGGGCTCGAAGACCTCCCACAGCCGGAGGTCCGCGAACGCCTCCGACGCGCCGTGGACGAACCGATGAACCTCGTCGTACAGGGCCCGCCGGGCGTCGGCAAGACCGCCGCCGTCCGCGCGCTGGCTCGCGAGGCGCATTCGGACCCCGAAAACGACCTCATCGAACTCAACGTCGCGGACTTCTTCAATCGGACGAAAAAGCAGATTCGCGCCGACCCGCGGTTCGAGCAGTTCCTTGACGGCCGCAGTCGCATGGCGAAACGCGACATGATAAACCGCGTGCTCAAGGAGTCCGCCAGCTACGCCCCGATGTCCGGCGAGTACAAGACCATCGTCCTCGACAACGCCGAATCCATCCGCGAGGACTTCCAGCAGGCGCTCCGCCGCGTGATGGAACAGCACCACCGGACCACGCAGTTCGTCATCACCACCCGCCAGCCCTCGAAGCTCATCCCGCCGATTCGCTCTCGGTGTTTCCCGGTTCCCATGCCCGCGCCGGACGACGACACCCTCGAAGCCCTCCTCGCGGACATCCTCGACGCGGAGGGCGTCGACTACGACGACGGCGGCCTCCAGTTCCTCGTGGACGCGTCCAACGGAAACATCCGAAAAGCCATCCTCTCGGCCCAGCGGACGGCCACCGAGGCCGACGAGGTCACCATGTCCACGGTCCACGCCGCCCTCGGCGACGTGGGCTTCGACGACGAACTGAAGACGCTCCTCATCAACGCCCGGGAGGGGGACATCAAAGACGCCCGCAAGACCCTCACGACGCTCCTCGACGACGAGGGCTACGAGGGACAGGAGCTCCTGGCTGACATCCTCCGCGTCGCCGACTCGACCCCCGAGCGCTTCGCCGACGGCGAACTCGCCCGCCTGCACGAACTCGCGGGGCAGGTCGACCTCGACATCTCGACGGGCATCGACGACCGACTGCACATCACCCACCTCCTCACGAGTTGGGGCGCGGACGTCCGCGGCGAGGCATAATGAAGTTCGCACCGGGCTACCGACGGTTCGCGCTCCCCGCCTTCGTCGGCGCGGCGCTCGCGTCGTTCGTCTTCCCGCCGCTCGGGGCCGTTCTCCTCGCCGTGGGAGCGTTCGTCCTCTGGTTCTTCCGTGACCCCGAACGCTCGCCGCCCGACGAACCGGGCGTCGTCTCTCCCGCCGACGGGCACGTCTCCGTGATTCGCGTCGAGGACGGCCGCGTCCGCGTGGGCGTATTCATGAACGTCACCGACGTGCACGTCAACCGCGCGCCCGTCTCCGGCGCGGTCCGAACCGTCACCCACCGCCCCGGCGCGCACAAGCCGGCGTTCTCGAAGGACTCCGACCGAAACGAGCGCGTCGACATCGAGGTTGCGGACGAACGTGATGGCGAGTACGAGGTGTCTCTCATCGCCGGGGCGTTCGCCCGGCGGATTCACTCGTACGTCGCACCCGGCGACGAACTCGTCCGCGGGCAGAAACTCGGCCACATCGACTTCGGCTCCCGGGCGGACGTGCTGTTACCCCCGGAATACGGCTCCGAGGACGTTGTCGTCGAGAAGGGCGAGTCGGTGCGGGCGGGCGAGACGGTACTGGCGCGGCGGGAGTGATGCACCGACTTCCCCCGCCTGAATGACAAGAAATTAACACGCAGACGGTGTTGCGGGCGGCATGTCCTCCACAGTCCACGAACCGTCCCAACCCTCCGCACGGACGCCGTCGCCGTGGTGGTACGGCGTCGCCCTGTTCCCGATTTCGGTCCTGCTTGGCGCACTCATGTTCCTGGCTACCTGGGGATTCGTGCCTCTCGGCCGACTCGGGTCCGAAGCGATGATGCTCAGTTTCTTCGCTATCGTAGTTATCGTGGACCTCATCGGCGTTCTCGTCGGTCTCTTGGTCACGATTTCGCTCGGTATCGACCTGCACGCAGTACGGGGGTCGGGTGTGTCGTGGCGACCGAGTTGGCTCTGGGTCGGCGCGGGACTGATCCACTTCGTCGGGGGCGTGTTCTCGCCCCTGTTCGTCGTCTCGGTGCCGCTTCTGTCGTACTACTTGTATCGACGGGGCAAGCGCACCGGGTCGCCGAGTTTCTGAGTCCGCGTTCCCGCACCTCGACGCCGACGGAATCGGACGCGCCGGTCTCATCGGGCAGACCGGACCGCACCCCACACAAGACACTTAACACAACAACTATTTGACAATCTATGCAGCGCAGAGGTGTCCTCGCGTCTCTCGGCTCGCTCGCCCTCCTCTCCGGGTGTCTCGGTGGCTCAGACGAGTCCTCGTCTGAAACGAAGACCGAGACGAAGACTGCAACGACGACCACCGCCAACCCGGAGACGACCGAGTCCGGGCAGGCCGCGACCACCACGGACGAGTGCGGGTGGCCGCAGTTCTGCGAAGGGTCGGAACTCGTTCGCGTGCGGGTCAGCGGCGGCTTCTCCGGCGAGGTCGTGTTGAAGCCCGCGTGCCGCGAGGACGACGTGGAACTCTCGCCGGGCGAGACGGAGACGCTCACCCGACAGACCGACGCCGAGACCTGCGACGTGACACTCCTCGTCGACGGCGAGGTGGCGTACGACGAACGAATTCAGGACTACGAGTTCGTGATGTTGCGTGTCGGCTCGGACGGCGACCTCACGCTCCAGAAGGAAGAGCTGTAGCGGCCTCGGTCGCCTCGACTACCGGAGCGTCTCGACGGCGAGCATCGCGACCGACACGACGAGCGAGAGGACCGCCACCACGAGACCGAACAGGTAGGACGGGTTCGACACGTCCGGGTTCGACAGGAGCGACACCAGCAGGAACGACGACCCCATCGCGACGATAGCCATCGCTCGCGGGTCGGGGTCGTACGCCTCGGCGAGGGTTTCTCGAACCGTGCGCGACATGCCTTCGCTTCGACGCGCCGGACGATAGTCCTGTCGCGCGATTGAATAGTGGGTCGTCGACCGCGACTACGACCGCGGTTGTGGCCGCGACCTGCGACCACCGGCACCGCCGTCGATTCCGACTACCGATGGAGCAGATGCACGTACCGCACCAGCGACCGGTGAACTCGCCGTTCGAACACCCGTTCGACCTCCCAGCCGGCGTCTTCCGCTTCCTCGGTCCACGACCGGTCGGCGACCATCACGCACTCGGGGGCGACCCGGCGGACCTCCGCCAGCGCCCCGCCGACGAGGTCCGAAAGCGAGTGGCGCGCGATTTTCGACTGCCGGCCGTAGGGGGCGTCGAACACCGCGCCGTCCATCGAGTCGTCGCGGAGGGGGAGCGCGGTGGCGTCGCCGCGGACCACGTCGCCGTCGCCGACGTAGTGGCGCAGGTTCTCACGCGCGCCGCCGACCATCTTCGCTTGGGCGTCGACGCCGACCACGTCGGCGCCGACGAGGCCCGCTTCGAGGAGGACGCCGCCGGTGCCGCACATCGGGTCCAGAATCCGGGCGTCGGGCTCCGCGCCGGCCATGTTGACGAAGGCGCGGGCGTCCACGGGGGCCATGCTCCCCGGCTGGAAGAACGGTCGGTCGGTCGGTTTCCGGTCGGCGAAGTCGCGGACGGTCTCGACGGCGGTCCAGCCGACGAGACAGGTGTCCTCGGAGAAGTAGACCCGAAGCACGTGGTCGGGGTCGTCCAAATCGACGCCGAAGCCGCGGTCGACGAGCGCCGACCCGAGTTCGCGCTCGGCGTCGGTCGTGCTGATGCCCGTGAGTCCTCGCACGTCGCGGGCGCGGACGGCGACGGTTCCTTCGCGGTCGATGTTCGCGGCCGCGACGACGGCGCGCGCGGCGTCGATGTCGGGGTCGCAGCGACCGACCAGTTCGACGACGCGCCGGGTGTAGGCGAGTCGCCTCGCGCGCTCCGGTTCGACGCCGCGGGCGGTGGCGAGGCCGGGGGCGACGACCGTCACGCCCGTCGCGGCCGACTCGGCCTCGCGGGCGGCGAAGGCGTCTTCCTCGCCGGCGAGTTCCAATCCGTACACGCTCGGACCTGACGGGCCGCGGAAATGAGGGTATCGGTCGTCGTCGCACCCGCGAGCGCGGTGACGCGCACTCCGACCGATGGCGACGCCGCCGAACGTGACAATCCGGCGACGGCGAGACTTATACTGGCCGCTCCGAATCCACCCGCATGGCCTCTCTCGACGCCATCCTCTGGGGTGCGGCGGCGCTCGCCTACGGCCTCGGCGACTACGTCACGACCGTCCTCGGTGTCAGGATGGCCGGCGTCCAGGAAGGAAATCCAGTCGTGCGACTCATCTCGGGCGGCGACCCCGGACCCGGCTCGTTCGCGGTGTTAAAACTCGTCTCCGTCGCCCTGTTCTTCGCCGCCTACTGGGTGCTCAGACCGGCCGTCGCACGGCTCGCAGTTCCCATTTCCTTGACACTTCTCGGTGCGGTCGTCACCGTTCGGAACGTCCGGATTATTCGTCGCCGCGCGTAAGCTGTCAATTCCTTGCACCAATCTTTTTAAACCTTAAATACGTGACTTAAATCGTTGTATGACCGACCCCAAGGACACAATCAACATCGAAAACGTCGTCGCCTCCACGGGAATCGGCCAAGAGCTCGACCTCCAGAGCGTGGCGATGGACCTCGAGGGCGCCGACTACGACCCCGAGCAGTTTCCGGGACTCGTCTACCGCACCCAAGATCCGAAGTCCGCGGCGCTCATCTTCCGGTCCGGAAAAATCGTCTGCACCGGCGCGAAGTCGACCGCCGACGTGCACGAGAGCCTCGAAATCGTCTTCGACAAGCTCCGCGAGCTTCAGATACCGGTCGACGACGATCCCGAAATCACCGTCCAGAACATCGTCACGAGCGCGGACCTCGGCGAGAACCTGAACCTCAACGCCATCGCCATCGGCCTCGGTCTCGAAAACATCGAGTACGAGCCCGAACAGTTCCCTGGACTCGTCTATCGCCTTGACGAACCGAGCGTCGTCGCGCTTCTCTTCGGGTCGGGCAAGCTCGTCATCACGGGTGGGAAGAAGCCGGAAGACGCCGAAGCAGCGGTCGACGTCATCATCTCGCGCCTCTCCGAACTCGGTCTCCTGAACGGGTCGTTCTAACCTCGTCGGGTCCTCCCGAGCGCGCCGCGTAACCGGGACCCGAATCGACCGAATCTAAGTCAGTCGCGTCCCTCGGACCGATATGGACGCGCTCACCTTGCAGACGGCCGCCGGTGCGCCGGTCACGGCCGTCGCCGGAACGTTCGCGCTGTTCGCGCTGTTCCTCTCTCTCACCGCCCACATCGCCGCGCGGAACGTCCTCGGCGACGTGGAACTCAAGAAGGCGTTCGCCGTCGGACCGGTTCCCGCGGCCATCGCCGTCGTCTTCACCACCTTCGGGTGGAACTCCTTCGTCGCGCTCGCGCTCGCAATCGGGCTCGACTTCGGCTTCGTCAAGTACCTCTACGGCCGGTCGAACCGCCTGTCGGCGTACGTGGTGACCATCCACTTCGTCGTCTCGGTGCTCCTCGGCCTCGTCCTGTTCGGTCTCACCGTCATCCTGACGAGCGCGCCCATCTGAGGTCGCGCTCGCCGTACTTTCTTGCCCGCGGCCGCTGAATCTCCCGTCGTGTCTCCCCGCCGTCTCCTCTGGAACGACATGGAACGCCGGCCGCGAGCCCCGTTTCGACTGCTCGCGACGCCCGTCGTCTTCGTCCTCGTCTCGCTCGTGGTCGCCCTCTCGCTCTCGGCCGCCCTCGGCGCTCTCGCCGAATCCAGTCGACTCGTCGCGCTCGTCGTCTCGCTCGTCTCTGTCGGGGCGAGCGGTCTCGCCGCCCTCGTCGTCGCGCGGTACGTCGACCGGCGGACCGTCACGGACCTCGGTCTCCGGTTCGACCGCGAGTGGGCGGTCGACCTCGCGTTCGGCCTCGCGCTCGGAACGGGGTTGATGACCGCCGTCTTCGTCGTCGGCGTCGCGGCGGACTGGATTGCGGTCTCCTCCGTCCCGCTCGGCGTCGACCGACTGCTCGGCGTCGGCTCGCTCCTCGCGTTCTTCGTCGTCGTCGGCATCGCCGAGGAACTCCTGCTTCGGGGCGTCGTCCTCACCGATGTCGCCGAGGGCCTCCGCTGGCGATTCGGCCCGGACGCGGCGGTCGCCGGCGGCCTCGCGGTCTCGTCGGCGGTGTTCGGCGTCGCTCACTACACGAACCCGAACGCGGGGTTCGCCAGCACGACCAGCATCACCCTCGCGGGCGTCATGCTCGGCCTCGGCTACGCGCTCACCGGCGACCTCGCCATCCCGACGGGCATCCACATCTCGTGGAACTTCGTCCAGGGCGGCGTCTTCGGCTTCGCGGTCAGCGGCCTCGACTTCGGCACGTCGCTCGTCGAGACGACGGAACGGGGTCCCGACGTGATTACCGGCGGCGCGTTCGGCCCAGAGGCCGGCCTGCTCGGCGTCGGCGCGATACTGCTCGGCGCGGTCTGTATCGCGGCCTACGTCCGGGCGCGCCGCGGCGAACTCGGGTTCGAGCCGTCGGTCACGGTGCCGGACCTGCGCTGGAAGGAATAACGGGCGCGACGGGCGCGTCGATTACTCGACTAACCGCTCGATTTCGGTGACGAGGATGCCGCTCGCGCCGACGTTCTTCAGGTCGCTGACGACCTCGAACACGTCGCGTTCGTTCACGACGGCGTGGACGGCGACCGTCGAGTCGCCGGCGACGTCCATCACGGTCGGGCCGCCGAGGCCGGGGATGACCTCCTTCACCTCGTCGAGTTTCTCGCGCGGCGCGTTCATCATCAGATAGCGCTTGCCCTCCGCGGAGCGGACGGATTCGAGCGCCATGAGCAACTGCTGGACCTTCGGGTCGTCGACCACGTCGGGGCGGGCGAACAGCCGGACCGACGACGACAGCACCTCGTCGATGACTGCGAGGCGGTTCACCCGGAGGGTCGTCCCGGTCGAGGTGATATCGATGATGGCGTCGGCCATCTCGACGTGCGGCGTCAGTTCGGTCGCGCCCGTGACCTCGACGACCTCGGCGTCGATGCCCTCCTCCTCGAAGTAGGTCCGCGCGATGTGCGGGAACTCGGTGGCGACGACCTTGCCCGACACGTCCGCGACGGTCTCGATGTCGCCGTCCTCGGGCGCGGCGAGGACGAGCCGACACTTCCCGTACTCCAAATCGAGCAGGTCTTCGAGTTCGTGGCCCGACTCGCGGACCTGGTCGAGTCCCGTGATGCCGACCTCGGCGGCCCCGTCGCGGACGTACTCGGGGATGTCGGCGGCGCGGGCGAACAGCACGGTCACGTCGGGGTCGACGGTCCCGGCGTAGAGTTTGCGCTCGGCACCGTTGTCGAGGTGCAGCCCCGCACGCTCCAGAAGTTCTATCGTCGGTTCGTGCAGGCGGCCCTTGTTGGGCACGGCGATTCGCATACCTCTCCGTCACGTCCCGGAGGTAATTGACTTTCGCAAGCCGGAACGGTTTTTGACACGTCTACGAAGTGTCACCTATGGCTCCCGTCTCCTTCGCCGGCGCGCTCGTCGGCGTCTCCCTCCTCGGTGCCGGCTGGTCGCGCCTCAGCGCCGGCCGCCTCGAACGCCGAGACGCGTCTGTCCAGCGGTTCAGACAGCGAGTGCGAAGCAACTGGCTCTACGCCGCCGTCCTGTTCGTCGGCGTCGTCTGGTGGACGAACGCGGACCGGGCGGTCCTCACCGCCGCCGGTCTCCCGGCCGACTGGCCGTGGACGGTTCTCGGCTGGGCGCTCATCGCCGTCGGTGCCGCAGTCGTGGCGACCGTCTCGTACTTGGGCGCGTTTCCCGTGGCGAGGCGCGTGCGGGGCGTCGATATGGGCGCGGGGACGGCCGCCGCGAAGATGTTCCGCTATCACCTCGTCATCGCGGCGCTCGTCTTCTGCGTGGTGACCGTTGTTCAGGCCGAACTTCGGTACGCGGAGACTAACGGCATACTCACGCTTTTCGCCCTCGGAACGGCCGCATACGTCTTTTCGACACCGCTCGTCGGCGTCTCGCAGACGACGACGGTTCCCGACGACACGACGCGCGAGCGACTCGACCGCCTGTGCGACCGCGCCGGTCTCTCGGTCGCTCGGATTCGACTCCTCGACGGCGGCGGTCACCGCTCGGACCACCTCACCCGCGGGCCGGTCGGTCGGCGGACGCTCTTTCTCACCGACTCGCTTCTCGACCGCTACGACGACGAGACGGTCGCGGCGCTCTTGGCGCTCGATGCCGCGCGTCTCGGCCGGTTCGTCTACGAACTCCGACTGTTCACCGTGACTGCGGTCGCCGGACTCGTCGTCTGGGGTGTCGGTCGGTCGCCGTTCGGGTTCGCCCTGTCGTTCTTGGCCTTCGCCGGTGTCGGCGTGATACTACTCGTGACCGGCGAGTACGCGAGCAAACGGCTCATCTACCGGGCTGACGAGGCGGCGGCAGAACGGGTCGGCCGCGCGGTCGTCGCCGACGCGCTCGACGCGACCGCGGACGAGGTTGACACCGGCCGCGCGGGGTCGCGCCTCTCGTTCGAGCCGTCGCTGGCGTCGCGCATCGAGCGACTCCGAGACGGCTCCGGCGCGGGCGAGGCGGGGGCGTAGAGACGCCGCTCCGCGGACCCGAAGTTATCCTTCGACGAGGTGGTCGAGCAGGCGGTCGAACCGGTCGACGAACCGCTCGGGGAGCGACGGCGACACGTCGTCTAAGAGCCGGGTCGTCCGCTCGGGGTGGGTGAGGACGAGCGTCACGCGGTTGTGTAGGTCGCGTTCCTTGCGGACTACGTCGCGCTCGACGAGGTGGTCGAGGTGCCACTCCAGCGTGCTGCGCGCGACGCCGATGTCGTCGGCCACGTCGTCGGGGCGGGCGTCGCCGTGTTCGAGGAGGTGGCCGAGGATGTCTCGGGCGGTCTCCCGGCGGACGAGCGCGAGCGCGCCGCGCTCCCACGCGTCGAACTCCGGCGGGAAGTAGTGCGTCCGCCCGTAGAACTCGGAGCGTCGAACCGTCTCGTCGGAGAGCAGTCTGCGGACGTGGTGTTGTACCTGGCCGGGAGCGAGGTCGAGCGCGCGAACGAGCTCGTTGAAGTGGACTCCCGGATTGTGCTTGATGTGGTCGGCGACGCGGGTTCGTGTCTCACTCATGGGTCGTTGACCCCCGCCTCGCGCTCGATGCTCCGGGCGTAGTAGATGGCCGCGAGGACGAGTCCGGCCATCACGAGGTCCAAGAGGTGTTCGACCACGTGGTGGTCGAACTCGGAGAGGACGCCGCCGAGCGTCAGCGCCGCGACGGCCGCCCGCGACGCAAACGCCAAGAGCGCCAGCGCGACGAGCAGGTGCGACCGCGTCCGTCGCCGGAGGAAGACGGCGACGCCGAGCGCAGCCAGCGTCACCGACGAGACTCCCGCGAGGACGACGACCGCGGTCATCCACGGACTGCCCGCTTGGACGTGCCCCGGAACGAGCGCGAGGTTCCACGGGGGCTCCATATCCCCTCATACTGGGGGTCCGAACCTAAGGGGGCGTGCTCGTTCTCGATTTTCGGGAATCGGACTACCGCCGGTATTCGGCCCGCTCAGCGGCGAAACCGACGGTCGCCTCTCGCGGCCGCGAGACGGTGGATTCACCACCCCGCCGGCCCGAACGAGCGACATGAACACGCTCCGAATCGCGGGCGGACAGGTGCTCCGCCCCGACGCGACGGTCGAGGACGCGGACGTACTCGTGGACCGAGACGAGGGGACTATCCTCGACATCGGCGCGGACCTCGACGCCGACGAGACGCTCGACGCCGAGGGCTGTCTCGTCACGCCCGGTCTGGTGAATGCTCACTGTCACGTGGCGATGACGCTCCTGCGCGGCTACGCCGACGACAAGCCGCTCGACGCGTGGCTCCGCGAGGACATCTGGCCCGCCGAGGCCGCGCTCACGCCCGAGGACGTGCGCGTCGGCGCGGAACTCGGCCTCGTGGAGATGATTAAGTCGGGGACCACCGCGTTCGCGGACATGTACTTCCACGTCCCCGAGGTCGCCGCCGCGGTCGACGAGGCCGGCCTCCGCGCCCGCCTCGGCCATGGCGTCGTCACGCTCGGGAAAGACGACGAGGACGCGCGGACCGACATCGACGAGAGCCTCGACGTGGCCCGCGAGTTCGACGGCGCGGCCGACGGCCGGATTCGGACCGCCGCGATGCCGCACTCGCTGACGACGGTCGCGGAGGACTACCTTCGCGAGTTCGTCGCCGACGCGCACGCCGAGGACATCCCGGTCCACTACCACGCCAACGAGACGACAGACGAGGTCGACCCCATCGTCGACGAGCGCGGCGAGCGCCCGCTGTCGTACGCGAAGGAACTCGGCATGCTCACCGCCGACGACTTCCTCGCCCACGGCGTCCACGTCGACGACGCGGAAATCGACCTCCTCGCCGACGCGGGCACCGGCGTCGTCCACTGCCCGGCGTCGAACATGAAACTTGCCTCCGGCATGGCTCCCGTCCAGAAACTGCTCGACGCGGGCGTCACGGTTGGTCTCGGAACCGACGGCGCGGCCTCGAACAACGACCTCGACATGTTCGACGAGATGCGCGACGCCGCGATGCTCGGGAAACTCGCCGCCGCCGACGCGAGCGCCGTCGCCGCCGGCGACGTGGTGCGGATGGCGACCGCCGGCTCGGCCGACGCCATCGACCTCCCCGGCGGCGCGCTCGAAGTCGGCGGCGCGGCCGACCTCGCCGTCGTCGACCTCGACGCACCGCACCTCACGCCCGCCAACGACCTCGTGAGTCACCTCGCGTACGCCGCCCGCGGCTCCGACGTTCGCCACACGGTCTGCGACGGCCGGGTGCTGATGCGGGACCGCGAGGTGCTGACGCTCGACGAGGACGCCGTGATGGCCCGTGCCAGCGAGGCGGTCGCGTCGCTCCGCGAGCGCGTCTGAATCGCCGCCGTCCGGTCCGCCGCCGCACCGCCCTCCGACCTCGCTACCCGGCCAACTCGATGCGCAGTCCGTCGTCGGTCACGCTGACCTCCATGCGCTCGAACGTCCGGTGGTACTGCGCGACGTGTCGGCCGTCGCTGTGGTCGACCATGATTGATTTCTCGAACAGCGACGCCTCGTGGAGCCGCTTGACCTCCCGGTAGGCGGTCGACAGCGGCACGTCGGCCCGACAGCTCAGCTCCTTGACCGTCAGCGGCTCGTCGGCGACGCGCAAGAGGTCGGGAACCGCGGGGGCGCTCATCAGGGCGAACAGCTCCTGCTCGGCGACCGTCTTGCCGTTATCTATGACGAGCATCGGCCCTCGGCGATACAATCTCCCCGTTGACACTTGTAGATTCGGGGGCGGCGACCGCCTTCGGTAGGGTTTTCGGACCCCTCTCCGAACCCACGGGTATGAGCGAACACTACGCTCCCGTCTCCGAGCACCTCGACGACGTCGAGGCCGCCCGGACCGAGGGACGACGCAAGATGGACTGGGCGCTCCAGCACATGCCCATCCTGCAGGAGCTCCGCGAGCAGTTCGAGTCGGAACAGCCGCTCGACGGCGAGGTCGTCGGCATGGCGATGCACGTCGAGGCGAAGACGGCGAACCTCGTCGAACTGCTGGCGCTCGGCGGCGCGGAAGTCGCCATCACCGGCTGCAATCCGCTTTCGACCCACGACGACGTGTCGGCGGCACTCGACGCCAACGACGACATCACCTCCTACGCCGTCCGCGGCGTCGACGAGGAGGGCTACTACGCGGCCATCGACGCCGTCATCGCCCACGAACCGACCGTCACGGTCGACGACGGCATGGACATGGTCTTCACCATCCACGAGGAGTACCCCGAACTCATCGAGACCATCGTCGGCGGGGCCGAAGAGACCACGACCGGCGTCCACCGACTCCGCGCGATGGACGAGGACGGCGAACTGAACTACCCCGTCTTCGCCGTCAACGACACGCCGATGAAGCGCCTGTTCGACAACGTCCACGGCACGGGCGAGTCGTCGCTGGCGACCATCGCCATGACGACGAACCTCTCGTACGCCGGCAAGAACGTCGTCGTCGGCGGCTACGGCTACTGCGGCAAGGGCGTCGCCAAGAAGGCGTCCGGCCAGAACGCGAACGTCATCGTCACCGAGGTCGACCCCCGCCGCGCGCTCGAAGCCCACATGGAGGGCTACGACGTGATGCCGATGGAGGAGGCCGCGAAGGTCGGCGACGTGTTCATCACGACCACCGGCAACCGCGACGTCATCACCCGCGAGGACTTCGAGAACATGAAAGACGGCGTCCTCCTCGCGAACGCCGGTCACTTCGACATCGAAATCGACCTCGACGCGCTGTCGGACCTCGCGGTCGACGAGTACGAGGCCCGCGACGGCGTCGACGCCTACGAACTCGAAGACGGCCGCCGGCTGAACGTCCTCGCCGAGGGCCGCCTCGTCAACCTCGCGTCGCCCATCGCGCTCGGTCACCCGGTCGAGGTCATGGACCAGTCGTTCGGCGTGCAGGCCGTCGTCGTCCGCGAACTCGTCGAGAACGGCGACGCCTACGACGCGGGTGTCCACGACGTGCCCGACGAACTGGACCGCGAAGTCGCCGAAATCAAGCTCGAAGCCGAGGGCATCGAGTTCGACTCGATGACCGACGAGCAGCGCGAGTACATGGGTAGCTGGGCCCACGGAACGTAATCCGACTCGCTCCCCCACACCCCGCGCGCTGACCGTTTTTCTACTGTTCTCGACCGCGCTCGGTCCACTCGCCGGCCCGCCAGACGCACGCGACGCCGCCTATCCACGCCGCGAGCCGCATCGCCTCGATAGCCGCGTCGGACGGCGTTTTCCACCCCCAGCCGGTCGGGACGCGTTCGCTTTCGACCGGCTCGACGACGTAGTACCGCCCCTCGGACTCGACGTAGTGCGTCTCCGTCTCGTACAGCTCCGACCCACTCACCGTGCTACTACCGTTTCGGACGGCGTCGCGGACGTACCGCGGCGACTCGTCGAGGTCCTCCGAGAGGTCGCGCTTGACCGTCTCGGTCGACACCGGGTGGAGCGAGAGCGTGAGCGTGCGCCCGTCGAGGGTCGCGTTCGGTTCGAAGTAGCGGCCGTCGGTCCGGACGTAGTCGAACGACCAGAACTCGGGATGGACGTCGCGGTCCGGGTCCAACTCGAGTTCGACCGGGTCGCCGCGGGCCATGTCGATGATGCTTGCGCACTCGGCCGACTGGAGGGGGTTCCACCCGCACGATTTGACCCGGTAGAACGCGTCTGCGGTGTGCGGGAGGTAGTCCACCGCCGACGCCTCGTAGGTGTACGTCTTCTCGGAGGAGACGCCGTCGGGATAGAGGTACAGCGGGTTCGCGAGGAGGGCGACCCCGAGAACGAGGAGGACGACGGCACGCCGGTTCTCGCGGTTCATACGGACAGTATCCGTCAGCCGATGGATAGCTCTGGTGGCGCGTCTCCTTCGACGCCGGCTTCAGTGCGCGGCCATCCCCGAGAGGACGTTGACGCAGTAGACGCCCGCGAGGATGAGAAGCAGGCCGACGACGCCAGTCAAGTCGACCGGTTCGTCGAACACGACGACGCCGATGGCCGCGACGCCGACGATGCCCAGCGCGGCCCACGTCCCGTACACCACGCCGATGGGGAGTTCTTCGAGCGTCAGCGAGACGAGGTAGAACGCGAGTCCGTAGCCGACCACCACGCCGAGGCTCGGGAGGGGCTTGGAAAAGCCCGCGGACAGTTTGAGCGCGGTCGTTCCGACCAACTCCGACGCGATTGCGCCGGCGAGTAACGCGTACGGGTTCATGCCTGTTGGTCACGACACGACCCCGATGAGCGTTCTGCAATCGCCCACCACTTGCGCTCCGTTGCTCGCCGCCGAACGAGAAATATCAAACTACTAACGTGTGGGCGAGAGAGCCCCGCCCATGACCGAACTCGGGGAACTCGGCCTGTCGAACTACGAGGAGAAGGCGTACCGGACGCTCCTCGTCACGGGTGCCGCGACAGCCGCGACCGTCTCGGACGCGAGCGGCGTCCCGAACGGCCGGGTTTACGACGTGCTCAACGGGCTTCGGGCGCGCCGGTTGGTCCGAGCGCAGTCGACCCAGCCGACGCGATACGTCGCCGTCGACCCGGCCGCGGCGGTCGAGCGACTGCTGGCCGAGCGCGCCGCGGAACTGCGCGAGGAGTGGACGCGGTACCGCGACGTGGCCGACGCGGTCCGGTCGAACCTCCTGCCGACGCCGCCGGCCGACGGGAGCGTCTGGCTCGGCCGCCTCGGCGGCGACGAGATGCGGACGGCGATGCACGAGCACGTGCGGGCGGCGACCGAGTCCGTCTCGGCCGCGGTCGGCCCGCCGTACGAGCGGGCCTCGTGGGAGACGCTCCGCACGGAGTTCGACGCGTTCTTCGAGGGCGCTCGCGACGACCTCGACGTGTCGCTGCTCCTCAGCGACCCCGTGCTCAACTCGCTCCCCGACGAGTTTCGGGAACTCGTGGCGTCGAAGCCGCAGACGGTTCGAGTCCGGTGCCTGCCAAGCCTGCCGGTCTCGTTCGACGTCGTCGACGGGACGGTCGCGTCGGTCGACATTCCGCACCCACAGTCCGCCGCCGACCGCCTCGGCGTCGTCGTGGTGACGGACGCGGCAGTCGTCGACGAGTTCGCTCGCCAGTTCCGAGCGCTGTGGCCCGACGCCGTCCCGCTTTTCGAGTGACGCCGGCGTTCCGGTGGCGCTCTCGGACGACGTTCGCCCCATTTATCACCGCCCGCGGCCGACTCCCGACCATGTCTTCGAACAGAAAGGGAGACCGACGCGAGCGCGAACTCGTCAACCGTCTCGACGAGGCCGGGTTCGCGGTCATGCGCGCGCCCGCCTCCGGGAGCGCGACGACGCGCGAACTCCCCGACGTGCTCGCGGGCAACGGCGAGGTGTTCTACGCCATCGAGGCGAAGGCCTCCAGCGGTCGCCCTATCTACCTCGACGGCGAGGAGGTCGAAGCGCTCATCTACTTCTCGCAGAACTTCGGCGCGAAGGCCCGAATCGCCGTCCGATTCGATCGCGAGGACTGGTACTTCTTCCACCCCGGCGACCTCTACGTGACCGACGGCGGGAACTACCGCGTCAAAAAGGAGACGGCGCTGGCGGAGGGCGAGGACTTCGAGTCCTTTACCGGCGGGCCGACACAGACCAAACTCGGCGACGACTGAGGTCGCGCCCCGAGTCTCTTCACCCTCCGCGTTCGCTCACGTCCGAGCGAGTCGCTCGCCGAGCGTGCGAGCGCCGACGAACCCGCGCTCGACGCGACTGAGCCGCGAGGCGGGGAACCGATAGGCGTGCAGTCCGCCGAGGTCCGAGAGGCCGGCGTTCACCGGCAGCGAGTCGAGGTAGACGGCCTCGAAGGTCGGTTCGTGGTCGCCGTAGTCGCGGTTGCTCTCGAACGCGGCGACGAGTTTCCCCGTCTCGGTCGGCGTCTCGTCGGCTCGGGTGCCGAGCGCCCGCGTGACGACGAGGAGACCGCCGCTCTCGCGGTCGCGGACGAGGTCGCCGGCGCGGTGTTCGTGGTCGCGGCAGAGTTGGGGCCCCGTCGCGTCCACCGGGACGAACGTCTCGTCGCCGCAGACGGCGCAGGTGGCGCTCCGGCGCCCCGGCGGCGGGACCTCGCCACGGGTGATTTCGATGGCGACCCGGCGGAGGTGCTTACAGCGGGCGTGTCGGATGGCGTTGTCGGGGCAGGTGCAGGTGCGGGCTTCCACGTCGACGACGTAGGTGCCGCCGTCGGTCTCGACGACGTAGCGACCGTCGCGGAGCGGTCGGACGGCCATCGGTTCGACGCGGGCGCGGCGGGCGCGACCGGCCAGTCCGTCGGACGGGAGCGTGGTCTTGCGGCGCACCGGGCGGCGAGTCGACGCGGGTGTGTGTGCGATGTGCGTCATGGTGGTGCGGGATTCCGACCCTACCAGCGGCTGTTCGGGGTCAGTTTCCGTCACCTGTGTATGGGTTCTCGAACGACCTAAACCCTCGTTTCACGTGGAAAATCGGGCGCGTGAGTGGCTCTCGTCGGACATCCGCCCATCGAAGACCTTTTAGAACGGCCGCGGATACGTCGTCGCATGGCTATCGAAGCGGAGATGCGGCGGAAGATTGCCGTCTCCATCGTCGCGGTCGGGGTGTTCATCGCCCTCATCGTCGGCATCGGTGCGACCTACAACCAGAGTGGACTCATCTCCACCGGCGGGTTCGCACTCGTCGGCGCCATCACGGCGTTCGTGCTCGTGATGGCTGGTATCGGCGTCTGGCTGTCGCGTTCTTCCTAATCCTCTCGGTCGGTTTCGGCGACCCGGTCGTCGCCACGCCAGCGCTCGACGCGCAGCCGCGGCGCTCGTGGGTTGGGTACGTCGTCAGCACGGACTCCGTCAGTCGGCGGCTTCGTCCGCAGCGACCGCGTCCGCGTCGTTCGTCGCCGTCTCGAAGTACTTCATCGGGTGCTTGATGGTGTCACAGCGGTCGTCGCGGTTCACACAGAGGTCGTACGCCTGCATCGTCTCGCAGGTCGGTGGCGCGTACTGCGACCCGCTCGAGTCCGCGAGGACCGTCGCCCGCTTTTCGAGTTCCTCGGCGTTCGCGTCGCCGACGACGCCACCGACTTCCTCGGGTTCGAGGCCGACGCCGACGAGGAACGCCGCGAGCGCGAACGCCGCCTCGTTCGGGAGGTCCTCGCCGTCCTGCGCCCGCGCCAACAGCGCCCCGACGCAGGGCGGGAAGTGGTCCGGGTCGACCGAGTCGACGTAGACGACGTTGACCGCGCCGCGGTCCGAAAGCAGGTTCCGCAGGCGCTCGACGTGGGGTTTGAGCGCGTCGGCGAGTCGGTCGCCCGCGTCGCTGCCGCGGACGGCGAAGGGAAGCCCCTCTGCGACCCGGCGGCGGACCGCCTCGCGGAGCAGTTCCGAGAGCTCCTCGCGGGTGACGCGGACCGCGCCGTCGGCCAGCGAGCGGTTGACGAGCCGCCAGTCCGCGCCCCAGTCGGTGTCGGAGTAGGTGAGGTACGGTCCCACGTCGACCCAGTAGTGGTCGGGCGCGCGTCGGCTGTTCCGGTTCCGGTTCGACTCGGCCCGCACCGCGCCGTCGAGGTCGAACTCGCGGAGGAAGTCGTCGAGGCTCGCGCGGGCCTCGCCGTGGACGTCGTCGTCGCCGGCGTCGAAGTCGGCGAGCATGCGCTCGTAGGCCGTGTCGGCCTCGGCGCGGGCGTACTTGTCCACCGCCGCGGGCGTCTCGACGAGCGAGACGATGATGCGGGAGATGGGGTACGAAAGCAGTTCCGTCTGGGTGTCCCACCCGTAGGCCTCGTCGGGGTCGGGCTCGACGGTGCCCTCCATGAGGGCGCGTTCGACGCGCTCGACGCCACGCTCGACGGCCGGGGCGTCCTCGGCGACGAGCGTCGCGATGGCGACGTCGGCCGATTCGACCGCCTCTCTGGCCGCGGCGAAGAACGGGTATCGGGCGTGGAGCGGGCGCATCCGCATACCGCCACGTTCCGGGTGCCCACCGATAAACGCGACGGATTCGGTGGTGGCGGGCGCGGGCCGTGCAGTCGAGTCCCGTGGCGGGGTGTCGCCGGCGACGGCGCATCACACAACCTATTACCGACCACTTCCTCAGGCTCTCACGTGCCGCACTTCGACTACCCGTGTCCGGACTGCCGCGCCACCACCAGTCTCCACGACGCCGACTGCCGCTTCGAGGGGACCCCGTGGGTCGAAGTCGAGCGCGCCTACGTCGACATCGTCTCGGTCCTCGCTGGCGGCCCGTGCGACGAGGAGACGCTTCGCCGCGAAGCGCCGGGCGAGTGGGGGCCGCTCCAGCAGGCCGCGCTCCGACGACTCAAGCGCGACGAGCGGGTGTCGGAAGCGAACTCGGGCGTCCTCCGCCTTCTCACCGCCGAGGAGTTCAGAGAGGAGGTGTCCGAGCCGACCCGGGAACCGATGCGGACGCTCCACCAGTACGGGAGCGTCCCCGGCTGTCACGACAACGCCGTCTTCGCCATGATCGCGTGGTACGAGATGGTCGGCCTGTCGTGGCCCGAGACGCGCGAAAACGTCGTCAACTGGCTCCGCGACACCGGCGCGTGGGACCGCGGCGGCTTCGAGGAGGCGACGCCCGCCGAACTCGTCGAGAAGAAGCGCCACGTCTACGACGCGGGCTACGGCTGGAAGGAAAAGGCCGTCTCGGCCAAGCGCGTCATCGACAGATACCGTTCCTGAGCGCCGACCCAGTTCGCCCTTCGACACAACGTTCCCTTCGATTCTCCCGCTAACCCGGCGTAACCGTTAGGCGTTTCTCGCGCGTTTGTGGTGTCGTGAGTGCCCCCGAGTCCGCCGTCTCTTCCGACGCCGAGTTCCCCGAGGAGTCGCGGGGAACGCGACGCGCCCTCGCGGTCGTCATCGCCGTCGTCTTCATCGACCTTCTCGGGTTCGGCGTCGTCATTCCCATCCTCCCGTTCTACGTCCGAAGCTTCGGCGTCAGCGACGTGTACATCGGGTTCTTGGCGGCGTCGTACTCGCTCATGCAGTTCCTCTTCGCGCCCGTCCTCGGCCGCATCTCCGACCAGCGGGGCCGCCGGCCGGTCATCATGCTGTCGCTCGTCGGGAGCGTCCTCGCGTGGACGGTCTTCGGCGTCGCCGGCGAAATCGGCCTGCTGTTCGGCACGACGCTCGCGGTGGCGACGCTGTTCGCCTCGCGGATGCTCGCGGGGGCGATGGGCGGCAACATCGCCACCGCGCAGGCGTACATCGCCGACATCACGCCCCCGGCGCGGCGGGCCGGCGCGCTCGGCCTCGTCGGCGCGTCGTTCAGCCTCGGGTTCATCTTCGGGCCGGCTCTCGGCGGTCTGATGGCCTCCGAACCGGTCGTCACCACCGCCCGCGACCTGCTCCCGTCGTTCGTGCCCGCGACGCGGTTCTCGCTGCCGAGTTTCACCGCGGCGGCGTTGAGCCTCGTTAGCCTCGGCTTCGCGTTCGTCTTCCTGCGCGAACCCGAGCGCACCCGCGCGCCGGCCGGCACGCCCGCGACGACGCTCGTCTCGCAGTTCCGCACCGCCCTCGCCGACGACGACCTCCGGGGACTCGTCGTCTCCTTTTTCGTCGTCTCGGTCGCCTTCTCGGGGATTCAGGTCATGTTCATCCCCTTCGCGGCCGACGTGTACGGCTACGGCGAGACCGAGACGGCGCTGTTTCTGACCTACATCGGCCTGCTCGGCACGCTGAATCAAGGGGTCGTCGTCGGCCGACTCGCCCGGCGGTACTCGGAGGCGAAACTGGCGGTCGTCGGCGCGGTCGGACTCCTGATCTCGCTCGCGTTGCTCCCCTTTTCGCCCGACATCGGGGCGGTGCTCCCCGCGGTCGGCGGCCCGCCGTGGCTCACCCGCGAACTCGTGGCGCTCCTCCTCGTCGGGGCGCTCCTGTCGTTCGGCAACGGGATGTTGAACGTCTCGCTGTCGACGCTCGTCTCCACGTCGGCGTCGGCCGACCAGCAGGGCAACGCCTTCGGGGTCACGCAGGGCGCGGGAAGCCTCGGCCGGACGCTCGGCCCGCCGTCGATGGCGGCGCTGTACGTCCTCGCGTACTGGTCGCCGTTCGTCGTCGGGGCCGCGCTCATCGTGCCCGTGGTCTACGTCCTCGCGTCCGTCGCGCGCCGGCCGCGGGCGGAAGCGCCCTGAGTGCCTGAGTGTCGCGGCCGCGATACGGGGAAACCGCCGCTCGAATTTCGCCGCGGCCCGCAAGTGTTACGAGCGCCGAGTCTGAGGTTTATCCGTGCCTTCGGTCGCCGCCGTCTCGCCGCTGGTCGTCCTCTGCCTCGTCGCGGCGCTCGTCTCCGTCTCCATCGCGGCCGTCGCCTGGCGCGAGGGCACCGAACCCGGTTCGAAGTCGCTGTCGGTCCTCCTGTTTTCGGCGGCGCTCTGGGCCGGTTCCTACGGCGTCGCGCTCACGGTGTTCGACCCCGCGCTGCGGTTTTGGTTCCAACTCCCCATCGACGTCGCACAGGCCGTCATCGCGCCCGCGTGGTTCGCCTTCTCACTTTCGTACACCGGCCGCGGTGAACTCCTCTCGCGGCGGCTCATCGCCGGCCTCCTCGTGTTCCCGGCTATCACCGTCGTCGCGCTCGCGACGAATCCGAGTCACGGCCTGCTGTGGACGAACTACCACATCGACCCGGTGTTCGGCGCGGCCACGGTGCGGTTCGACCCGAACCTCTGGTACTACCTCCACGCGGTGTACGGCTACGTCATCATCGGCTCCGGGCTCGTCCTCATCATCGAGATGCTGGTCGAACGGCTCTCGCACTACCGCGAGCAGGCGGTCACCCTCGCCATCGGCTCGACCGCGCCGACGGTCGCCCACGTCGCCCACACCTTCGGCATCGGCCCGCTTCAGATGGTGAACTTCACGCCCATCGCCCTCGCGGTGACGGGCGCGACGTTCGGCCACGCGCTCTACCGGTTCCAGCTGTTCGGGCTCTCGCCGGCGACCGGTCGGCTCGGCCGTCGCGCCGCCATCGACGACGTGGCCGTCGGCATTCTCGTCCTCGACCGCGAGCACCGCGTGGTCGACGCCAACGAGACCGCCTCGTCGCTCCTCGACCTCGACCCGGCGTCGGCGTTCGACCCGCTGTCGTCGGTGCTTCCGGGCGTCGACCTCGACGAGGACCGACAGCTCGTGGACGTGACGGTCGACCGCCGCCGCCGGACCTACGAGGTGACGCTCTCGCCGGTGACGGACCAGCACGGCCGCCGGCTCGGCCGGACCGTCACCGTCTCCGACGTGACGGGGCGGGTCCGCCGCCGCCAGCGCCTCGAAGTCCTCAACCGCGTCCTCCGGCACAACCTCAGAAACGACATGACGGTCGTCATCGGCTACGCCGACATGCTCGCAGAGCGGCTCCCGGCGGACCAGCGCGACCCCACCGACACGATACGAGCGCGGTCGAACAAGCTCCTCTCGCTCGGCGAGAAAGCCCGGACCGTCGAGCGGGTCATGGCCGGCATCGACGGCGGCAGCCGCTTCGACGTCGCCGCGACGGTCCGAACCTGCGTCGCCGAGGTCCGCGCGGAGTTCGACGCCGGCTCGGTCGACGTGGACGCCCCCGAGTCGCTGCCGGTCTCCGGGAGCGAATCGGCGGCGAAGCTCCTCGTCCGCGAACTCGTCGAGAACGCGCTCGAACACGGCGGCGACGACCCGACCGTCTCCGTGTCGATCCGGGCCGCCGACGCCGACCTCGTCCTCGTCGTCGAAGACGACGGCCCGGGCGTCCCCGACTACGAGCGCTCCGTGGTCGAGACCGGCGGCGAGTCGCCGCTCCAACACGGCAGCGGCCTCGGTCTCTGGGCGGTCCGGTGGACGGTCGACGCGCTCGGCGGCGACCTCACTTTCGACGTTCGGGGCGGGCGAGACGAGACGGACGGCGGAGCCGGAGACGCGACCGACGAGTCAGCGGGCCGCGGCGACACCGGCACGACGGCGACGGTTCGACTGCCGTACTGGTGTCGTGACGAGGCGGACGACGCCGCCGCTGGCGGGTGAGAATCGACAGAAACGAGTGGGACGGCTCGGGTGGTCGGTGAACGACGCGGTGGCCGAAACGTCCGCTCAGTCGCTCTGGATGCGCGGGGCGAGCATGTACGTGATGGTGCCCATCCCTTCTGCAATCTGGTAGTGAAGCTTGACCGGGAACTCCTCGCCGAGTTCGACGGTGACCTCGGCGTCGGTCGGAATCGCCTTGTTCATGTCCTTCAGGTAGTCCAGCGAGAACAGTGAGTCGGCCGCGCCGGCCTCGATGCTGATGAGGTCCGCCGGGGGAAGCGACAGATCCACGTCGTCGGTGTCGCCTTCTGCCTCGATGTGGAACGTCTCTTCCGCGGCGTCGACGCGGAGGCGGATGTGGTCGGAGACCATGTCGGCCGCCTTGATACCGCGGTCGAGGTGCGTCCCTTCGAGGACGATGTCCGCGGCGAGGTCGAGGTCCGGGATGTCGGGTTCCTGGCGAATCGAGTCGGGGTCGATGAGCGCGAGCGTGTACGACAGCCCGTCGATGCGGATGTTGAGCTTGCGCGTCTCCTCGTCGAGCGTGAGGTGGATGAGGTCGCCCGAGCCCGCCATCCCGGCGACCTCTTCGAGGCGAGAGAGGTTGACGCCGATGACGCCGCCGTCGGCTTCGTAGGATTCGAACGCCGCCGCGTCGAGCGTGAGGTCCACCATGCCGACGTTCGCGGGGTCGACGGCGCGGATGGAGAGACTCTCCTCGTTGAGTCGAATCTTACACTCGTCGACGAGGACGCTCACGGAGTCGAGCGCGTCCCGGAGCGTCGCGGCGCTCACGATGGCCTTGAACATATGTGCCGTCGTACGACAGCGGTCTTAAAAATACTCCTGATTTGGACTCACCGCAATATGATGTTCGCACGCTCTCCCGCGTGCGCGCTCCCGCGAGTGCCCCATCGCTCCCGTCGACTCCCCATGTGTGTTGTTGTCACTGTTCGGCTATGCAGCTAATCGACCGATTTCTGGAGTATCGGGCTTCAAAGCACTCAAATAGCTGATTGTGTAACTCCCGGCTATGGCGAACGACGAGACGAAGACAGCCGCCCGCCGACGAGGTGCCGAGAGATGAGCGACGCCGCCGACGCCGACGCGACTTCCACCCGCGTCGCCTTCGTCTGCGTCCAGAACGCCGGCCGGAGCCAGATGGCGACGGCCTTCGCCCGCCGGGAGCGCGACGAGCGCGGCGTCGGCGACCGAATCGAGGTCGTCACCGGTGGCACCGACCCCGCCGACCACGTCCACGACGAGGTCGTCGAGGTCATGGGCGAGCGGGGGTTCGACCTCGCCGACGAGACGCCCCGCGCAATCGAGCAGGACGAGATTATGCGCGTCGACATCGTCGTCACGATGGGCTGTTCGGCCGAGGGTATCTGTCCGATGACGTGGCGCGGCGACGCCCGCGACTGGGCCCTCGACGACCCCGACGGGCGGGACCTCGACGCGGTCCGGGCGATTCGCGACGACATCGAGGGGCGCGTTGCGGCGCTGTTCGACGAACTCGTCGGCGACGACTGAGCCCGACCGCCTCGACGCCGACGCCGCCGCATGTGGGACTGTTCCGCACGCTTCACGGCGCAAGCCGAAGCCGGTATACGGCCTGATACGCTACTGCTGTCAAGACCATGGCGCGCAAGGACCACTACTACAACAAGGCCAAACAGGAGGGCTACCGCGCCCGCTCGGCCTACAAGCTGAAACAACTCGACGGGGACGCGGGGCTGTTCGGCCCCGGTAACACCGTCGTCGACCTCGGTGCCGCCCCGGGCGGGTGGCTGCAGGTCGCCTCCGAGGCGGTCGGCGACCACGGCAAGGTCGTCGGCGTCGACCTCCAGCGAATCCGCGGCATCGACCGCGACAACGTTCAGACGATTCGCGGCGACATGACCGAAGACGAGACGAAAGAGGAGCTGACGGCCGTCATCGGCGAGCGCGGGGCCGACGCCGTCGTCTCCGACATGGCGCCGAACATGACCGGCGAGTACTCGCTGGACCACGCTCGCTCCGTCTACCTCGCCCGGCAGGCGTTCGAGGTCGCACAGGAACTGCTGGCGACCGGCGGCGACCTCGCCGTGAAGGTGTTCGACGGCCCGGACGTCGCGGACCTCCGCGCCGACATGGAACGGGAGTTCCAGTACGTCCGGTCGATGCGGCCCGACGCCTCCCGCGACAGCTCCTCAGAGCAGTACCTCGTCGGCAAGCACTTCCTCACCGCCCCGGTCCGCAAGGGCGACGAGCTCGAGGTCGAAATCGTCGACGTGGGCAGCGAGGGCGACGGCATCGCCAAGGTCGAGGACTTCACGCTCTTCGTCTCCGGGACGGAGGCGGGCGACACCCCGACGGTCCGCGTCACCGACGTGAAGCCGCGGTTCGCCTTCGCCGAGCCGATAGACGACTGAGCGCGCCGATTTCACGCTCATCGCGCCTGCGCGCCCCCGCATCGACGGCTCCGCGTGTTCCGTCCGATTTGTGCCTCACTTCGGGCAAAAATTATTATCCATTGACACAATTCTATTCGTGAGTCCCCCATGTCAGCAGACACCACGACCGCCGAGTCGCGACCGCTGTTCACCGGCCTCCCGTCGGGTATCGCCCCGTACGTCGCTCTCGTCGGGGCGCTGGCCTCGACGTACGTCCACCTATCGATGGCCCCGATGTTGCTCCAGTTCGACCAGACGCAGGCGGTGCTGTTCGTCCTCGCGGGCGTCGGCTTCCTCGCGGGCACCGCCGTCTACCTGAGTAAGTTCTGGCGGCGCGAATTCTACCTCGTCGCCATCGCGTTCGCACTCGCCCAAATCGTCGCCTGGGTCGCCATGAGCGGGCGGGTCAGCGACATGGCGATTCTCTCGAAGGGCGGCGAGACCGTTTTCGCCGTCGCGGCGGCGTACCTCTACCTGAACGACCCGTCGGACACTGACGCGGCGGCCTGAGCGCGCGCTATCGCTCTCGCCGGCCCCGCGTCCCAGCGTCTCGTCGCCCCGCCGTCTTTCTCAGTCGTACACCACGAGGTCGAGCCGGAGGCCCGTCCGGCATCCCTTCCAGCCGCCGCGGCAGGCTCCGGTGGCGAGGATGTCGCCGAACGACGTGTACGTCCCGCAGTTCGGACAGCGAACCCCCATCTCCATCCCGTCCCGCTCGGTGAGCCTGTGGCGGTGCTCGTCGGCCATACGTCGTGTGGTATGCTACCAAAAGAGATAAGCCGTCCGTCGTCCCGAGAACGCCTCAGTCCGCGACCCAGCCGTCGGCCGCGGACTCGTCGTCGTCGCGCAGGAGTGCGACGGTCCCGTAGACGAACGGGGTGTCCACGACTGCGATGAGGAGTTTCAGGAGGTACTGACCGACGGCGAGGCCGACGAGAACGTTCCACGGAAGCACGTCGCCGATGCCGAGGACCGTCGGCGCGACGTAGAACGCGACGCCGACGAAGATGACCGTGTCGATGGCCTGACTCGTCGCCGTCGAGACGATGTTGCGGAGCCAGAGGAACGCGCCGTCGGTCATGTCGCGGATGCCGTGGAAGACGACGACGTCCCAGTTCTGGCTCACGAGGTATGCCAGCAGGCTCCCGGCGACGACGTTCGTCCCCGACGACAGCACCGTGGCGAACTGCCCGGCGAACTCGGGGTTCGCGGCGGGCGCGGCGATGGTGCTCCAGACGAGTCCGAGGAGGACGAAGTTCATGACGAAGCCGACGTTCACCATGACCTGCGCCGCCCGGCGACCGTACAGTTCGGAGTAGCAGTCGGACGCGAAGAAGGTGAGCGCGTACGCCAGCGCTGCCCCCGGCATCAGGATGGCCGCGCCGACGTACGGGAGTTCGCCGATTGCGGCCGGCAGGGGAATCGCGAGCAGTTTCGACGCCGTCAACTGCGCCGTCGTCAGCGCGGTGACGAACAGGCCGACGAGCGCGACTTGCCCGACGGCCGACCGCCCCTCACTCATCTTCGACGAGGCGATTGTGTCGGTCGTCTATCTCGTCGAGGATGTCGAGCGTCTTCCGGATGGACGCCCGAACCGCATCGCTCCGGTTCACGAACTTCTTGTCGTCGCCGACGTGCTCGTCCAAGTCCGCGAGCAGTTCGTCGGGAATCTCGACGCTTATCTTGGCCATACTCTGCGATTCTCACGAGAATACTTAACGCCTTTTCAACGGTCTCAACGGCGATATTTGGCGCGTTTTTCGGGTCGGCGAGTCGGCGCGCCGGTCGCTGTGGTACCGGTCTTCACTCCGCTGCGCCGCGGGCGGGCGAGAGATCGCGCCGGCCGCCGACCGTCAGCACGAACAGGATGCCGAGACCGACGCCGTAGGCGGCCATCAGCGGGAGCGTTACCATGAACATCGTCGTGATGCTCGCGGGGGTGAACACCGCCGAGATGGCGAGGATGAACACCGTGACCTCGCGCCAGCGCTTCCGCATCATGCGGTAGCTGATGCCGGCGGTGTTGAGAAGCACCATCAGGATGGGGATGTCGGCGAGGAGGCCGATACCCGCGGTGGTGAAGAAGATGAGCCAGAAGAAGTTGGTGATGCGGTAGGAGATTATCATGTTCGCCGCGATGGCGTCCTCGACGAGGAACGTGATGACCGTCGGCGCGACGTAGCTGTAGCCGAGCGCGAAGCCGCCGAGGAGGCCGCCGACGAGCGCGCCGGTCCACAGGAAGACGGTCCGACGGCGCTTGCGGATGATGTTGCGTTCCCGGAGCGCGGGCCACGCGAAGTACGCGACGAGCGGCAGGGTCGCCAGCACGGCCAGAATCGTCGAGAACTTCACCTCGAAGATGAGCGCCTCCATCGGGTGGAGCGCGACGACGTTGAGGACTTCTTCCGGCGTCACCGCGGCGGGTAGTCGGCCGAGGAAGTCCTCGTAGACGTCCCTGATGCCGCCCGTGTAGAGCCAGCCGAACGTCGACGCGAGGACGAGCATGAACCAGCCGACGACCCAGAACGCCCGCGAGGTGACGGAGTCGACGATGAACGCGATGTCGGTGTAGTAGCCGCCGATGTCGTCCTCGTCGGTCTCGCCTCCGGTCAGTTCGGAGAAGAACGCGCCGCCCGCGCGGGTCGTCCGGTCTTCGAGTTCGCCCGGTTCGTCTTCGGCCGCGGCCGCCTCGGCTTCGCGGTCCGCTTCGGCCTCGTCGAACCGGTCGATGAGGGCCTGCGCTTTGGCCTTGTCGCCGTCGTCGATGGCGGCTGACGCGAGGCTCATAATCTCGTCTTCGTCGCGGTCGGCGAAGACCTCGGGCGGCGCGGCGCGGACGCCCGCCACGTCGAGCGCGGAGAGGTCGAGCTTCGAGGGGTCGCCGACGCCGACTTCGGTCCGTTCGAGCCGCTCGATGTCGCGGTAGACGAGGTAGGCGAGGCCGAACGCCAGGCCGACGACGCCGCCGGCGACGACGAACGCGCCCAGCACGAGCCCCGAACCGGGGTCGAGGAACACGTAGTCGCTTCCGACCGCGGCGAGTCCGTCGTTGACGAGACCGACGCCGCCGTACTCGTAGAAGGCGTAGACGAGGAGGCCGCCGACGACGCCGACGCCCGCGAGGAGGTTCCAGTGGTGAGTCGCCGTCGCCTTGACGTCCATCTTCTCGCTGCCGCGTTTGGCCGTGACGACCACGCGGGCGAGATAGAGGCTGAAGGCGTACAGCGTGATGACGGGTACCGCCCACATGATTTGGGTGAACGGGTCCGGCGGGGTGAACAGCGCGCCGAACGCGAAGATGCCGACGACGGCGTGCCGCCACTTGTCGCGGAACAGTTCGTAGGGGACGATTTCGGCGTAGGAGAGCGCGGTCATCGCGAGCGGAAGCTGGCTCGCGAGGCCGAACGAGAGCGTGAGCAGGAAGATAAACTGCGCCCACTTCACGATGGAGTAACTCGGCGTGAAGCCGGCCGACAGCGCGTTCTGCGCGAGGAACGCGAACGTGAACGGGAAGAAGACGAAGTAGCCGTAGGCGACGCCCGCGGCGAACAGCACGACCATCGTCAGCGCGATGAGCGCGAGTTTCCACGGCGCGACGGGCGATTTCGGCCACGCGCCCCGGGCTTTCAGCGCGTCCCGCGAGACGTAGATGAACGGCGGGAGCGCGAAGAGAACACCCACGACGAGACCGATTTTCGCCTGCAGGAGAATCACGTCGAACGGCGTCTGGGCGATGATGCTGACGTTGCCGGCGATGCTGGCGTCCATCTGTGCCTTGGTCACGCCCCGGAAGAACTCCCAGACGTAGAGTCGGAGCGCGTAGAACGTTCCGAGGAACCCGACGAGGAAGACGATGAAGACCTTCTGGAGGTCTTTTTGCGCCGCTCGGAGCATCGCACCGGCGGTCTCGCGGCCCGCCGCGATGGTCTGTTGGGTGTCCTCGTCGAGGGCGCTGGACATACGTACGTGGCGAAAGCAGTCTGGCGGTTATCAATCTTTTTCACCGCGGGCGTGATTTCGGCTCCCTCGACGCACCTCCTCGGCGCGATGCGAAAAGACCTATAACTGGCCGGAAGCGTAGGACACCTGAATGGCGGACGAGGAGCGCGACACAGGGCTCTCTGCGGCCGACGACGAGACGGACGCCTCGGACGACGCCGACCAGCGCTCGTCCGACGAGTCTAACGACGACGGGTCTTCGTCGTCTGACGGTCCGGTTTACGGTCGAGTCACCCCGCGAGACGAGACCGTTACCGACGGGTCTGCCGACGACGCTTCCGACGACGCCGATACCGACGAGACGGAAGACGACGCCGGCGACGCCGACACTGATGCGGCTCCCGAAGAGGACGCGGACGATTCTGCTTCCGAAGAGGACGCGGACGATTCCGATTCGGATGACGGCGTCGAGGACTCCGACGCTGATGCCGATTTTTCCGGAAGTACCGGTGATAGCGACGATGCCGACAACTCCGACGACGAACCGCGTCTCCTCGCCGACGACGAACACACCTCGCACGTGCCCGAGGGGACGTACGACGATTCGAGCGACGAGTCGTCCGACGACGCCGGACCGGACGCGGCGGCCGACGGCGCGAGCCCGGCGCTGACCGGCGAGGACGAGGTGGGCGGCGTGGCTCCGTCGTCCGTCTCCGTCGAGGACGCCGACTTCGACGACCCTGAGTTCGAGGGCGACGACTTCGACGACGAAGACGTTGGTGGCCTCGTCGGCGAGGCACCCGAGAGCGACCAGGAGATGCCGCTGACCGCCCACATCGAGGAGATGATTCGCCGGTTGGCGGTCGTCCTCGGCGTCGCCGGCGCGATTACGCTCGTGCTCTTCCCCGGCGCGGACATCCTCAACGCGCTCGTCGACACGCAGGCCGCCTTCGGCATCCACATCCCGAGCGCGACCGACGTTATCAACTTCCTCTGGAACTCCCACATCCCCGGCGCGGACACCATCGTGGACCGCCGGCCGCGGCTCTACGGTCCGCTCGAACTCATCCTCACCAAACTGAAGGTCGCCGGCCTCGCCGGCACCGTCATCGGCCTCCCCGTGTTCGTCTACGAGACGTACCTGTTCATGCGCCCCGGCCTCTACCCGAAAGAGCGCAAGTACTACCTCGCGGCCGTGCCGACGAGCCTCATCCTCGCGCTCGTCGGCGTCCTGTTCGCGCACTTCGTGGTGCTCCCGGCCATCTTCGCGTACTTCACCTCCTACACCGAGGGGACGGCCGTCGTCGCGTTCGGTCTCAAGGAGACGTTCAACCTCATCCTCATCCTGATGGGCTACATGGCGGTCGTCTTCCAGATTCCGCTGTTCGTGGAACTGGCCATCATGATGAACCTCGTCACTCGGCAGTGGCTCGAAGACCGCCGTCTGCTGTTTTGGGGCGCGTTCCTCGGCCTCGCGTTCCTCGTCAGCCCCGACCCGACGGGGATGGCACCCATCATCATCGGCGCCACGATGATTGTCCTGTTCGAGGGGACGCTCGCGGTCTTGCGTTGGACCGGAAACTGACACCGGTCTGCCCTTCGTTCCTTCCTCGTTCCTTCTTCGTTTCTTCCTCGTTTCTTCCTCGTTTCTTCCTCGTTCCTTCCTCGTTCCTCCGCCAGTTCTCTCCGTTTCTGCCGAACGCTGACCGGTCAGAAGACCTATTTCAAAATGGTTAGAAAACACGCACGATGGCCGACCTCGTCGCCCTGTCGGTGGTCGCCCTCCCGCTCTGGTTCCTCGTGAGCGTCTGGGCCGGCATCGACGCGACCAGACACAGTTCGCACAACGCCTTCCTCTGGGGTCTCTCCGTGTTCGTCGGGGGGATTCTGGGCTTGGCGCTGTACCTCAACCTCGGGCGCGACGAACCCGGGATGGGCCGCGGCACGCCCGGTCATTCGGGGTCGCCGAACGGCGTCCCGTCCGCCCGCACCGAGACCGTCTCCTGTCCGAACTGCCACTCGCTGGAGGAAGCCGCCCGGGACACCTGCCGTTTCTGCGGCGAGTCGCTGTAACGCGTCGAACATCCCGGAGAGCGCGAGGAATCACGCCGCGTTCGAGGACTCCGTACCCTCTCGCTCCTCGGCCGCGACCGCTCCCTCGACGCGCGTCTTCAGCCCCTCGTTCATGGCGACGAACCCCGCCCGGGTCTGCTCGCCGACGAACCGCAACAGGAGTCCGGCGAAGACGCCGGAGAACGTCTCCGCGTGCTCGAAGCGCGTGCGCTCGCCGCCGTCGAGCGGTTCGAGGCGGAACCGGTGTTCGCCGTCGAACAGCCCCGGGAAGACGAGGTGGCCGAGCCAACGCAGTTCGCGGTGGTTCTCGCAGCGGACCACGTCGGGTTCGAACTCCGACTCGCGGCCGCCCGGCGGCCGCAGGTGGACGGTGAGCGTCGCGCCCTCGTTCGGTCGCCCGGCGATTCGCATGAACGGGTTCCACTCGGGGTAGCGGTCGAAGTCGACGAGGGTTTCCCACACCCGTTCAGGTGGGGCGTCTATCTCGATGCTCGTCTCGATTTCGTGTGCCATACCTAACAGTTGGCGCGCCGAGACCGTGAATCTCGCGCGGAACGTTCATTGCCGATGGGGAGAGAGACGGACGTATGGCAACCCTCCTTCTCGCCAGACACGGCGAGACGACGTGGAACCGCGCCGGGCGCGTACAGGGGTGGGCCCCCGTGTCGCTCACCGAGCGCGGCCGCGCGCAGGCCGACGCCCTCGCGCGCCACGTCGCGGACTCCTACGAGGTCGACCGCCTCGTCTCCTCCGACATCGAACGCGCCCAAGAGACCGCCCGCCCCATCGCCCGCGAACTCGGCCTCGAACCCGTCCTCGACTCCGCGTGGCGCGAGCGCGACGTGGGCTCGCTGCAGGGACTGGAGTTCGACGAACTCACCGACCGCTACCCGCAGTACGCCCTCTCGGCGGTCGGCACGCCCGCCGCCCGCGAGCGTCCGCCGAGCGGTGAGAGCCTCGTCGAGGTCCGCCGACGCGTCCTCAACGCCCACGAGGGGCTCGCTGACTCGCTCGACGCCGACGAGACGGTGCTCGTCGTCAGCCACGGCGCGCCGATTCGGCTGTCGCTCGGTGAGGTGAAGGGCCTCGACATCGTCGAGGCGATGCTGTCGCAATCGCTCGACAACGGTGGCCTGTGTGAGTTCGAAGTCGAACTGAGCGACGACGGTGACGAACCGCCCATCCACGTCGTCGCCGAGAACGAGACGCGGTTTCTGACGACGTAGGTCGGTTCGGCGGTCTGGTCCGAGTTTCTGACTGTTATCTCTCAGCTACTTCCGCATCGGGTAGTCCTGCGCGAACACGTCGTCCACGAGGAGGTCGTCGCCCGAGTCGGCGTCCGCCTCGGCCGCGGGGCTGACGCTTCCCGTCCGGTAGCCGTGGAGGTCGAGCGTGACGTGGTCGAAGCCGGCGTCCTTCAGGTGGTCGCGGGCGGCGCGGACGAAGTCGGCGTCGAGGGCGCGGTCGAGTTCATCCGGCGCGACCTCGATGCGGGCGAGGCCGTCGTGGTCGCGGACGCGGAACTGCTCGAAGCCCCACGTGCGCAGAATCGTCTCGGCGCGTTCGACCCGCGAGAGCCGCTCTTCGGTGACTTCGAGGCCGGTCGGAATCCGCGAGGAGAGACAGGCCATGGAGGGCTTGTCGGCGACCGACAGGTCGTACTCGTCGGCGATGGCGCGGACCTCCTCTTTCGTGATGTCGTGGGCGAGAAGCGGCGATAGCACCTCCAACTCCTCGACGGCGCGGAGGCCGGGGCGATGGCCCTCGCCGGGGTCCGAGGCGTTCGTCCCGTCGCAGACGGCTTCGATGCCGCGGTCGCGGGCGGCCTCGTACATCCGGCCGAGGCGCATTGTCCGGCAGTGGTAACACCGGTCGTCGTCGTTGGCGACGAAGTCGGGGTTGTCCAACTCGGAGAACTCGACGGTCAGGTGTTCGATGCCGATTTCCTCGGCGACGCGCTTCGCGTCGTCCAACTCGGCGTCCGGGAGGGTCTCGCTTTTCGCGGTGCAGGCGACCGCGTTCTCGCCGAGCGCGTCGTGGGCGAGTGCGGCGACCACGCTGGAGTCCACGCCGCCCGAAAAGGCGATGAGGACGCTCTCGCGCTCCGCGAGCGCCTCGCGTACTGCGTCGGCCTTCGCCGCGGTATCTCGCTCGCTCATGGCCTCCCTTCCCGGCCGACGGTCAAAAGCCCCTCGTCCCCGGCGCGAACGACCGCGAAGGGCGCACGCGCCCCCGAATCGGACGAGACGAGCGCTCCCGCGGCGGCGCGACCGGCGCGTCGTCCCGGAGTCACCACCCCGCGACTTTTTGTCCTATGCCGCGATAGGTCCGGCCGAATGGACTTCGAGACCATCCCGGGCGTCGGCGAGAAGACCGCCGCCGCGCTCGCGGAACTCGACGACGCCGAGCGAGCGCTCACCGACGGCGACGTGGCGGCGCTCGCGCGGGCACCGGGGCTCACGGAGGGCAGGGCGGCGGCCATCGCCCGCGGGGCGATTCGCCGCGACCACGACGACCCCGGCGGCTTTCTCGCCACCGACCGCGCCTCGGAAATCTACCGCGACGCGCTCGGTCTCCTGCAGGCGCGGACGGTCACGACGTACGCCGAGAAGCGACTGGAGACGCTGTTTCCCACCGGGTCGGCCTCGCGTATCGAGGAGGTCCGGACGTTCGCGGCCGACGCGACCGACCTCGACCCCGACCCGGACGTGCTCGCGGCGCTGGCGGGCGTCGAACCCCTCGCGGACCCGAAGCCGCGTCGCGTCCGCGAGCGCTGTATCGCCACCGCCGACGCGGAGCGCTACGCCGCCGCCAAGGAGGCGTTCCCCGAACTCTCAATCGAGGTCGTCGAGGACGGCCGCGACATCGCCGAACTCGCGCGGTCGTACTCGACGGTGGTCGTCCTCGACGAGTCGTTCGCCGGCATCGACGTCGACGGCGACGTGCGCGTCCTCCCCGACGCCGCCGAGCGGACCGACGAGGTCGTCCCCGAGCGACTGCTCGCCTTCTTCGCCGCGAACCGCGAGGCGCTTTCGGCCGCCGCCGCGGTTCACGAGGCTGCCGGACTCTCTCCGCCCTGTGACCTCGCCGACCTCCGCGACGCCCTGTCCCGATTGGCCGACGACGGGACCGTCCTCGGCGACGACGAACTCGAACGCCTCTCGAACGCGGTCGACGACCTCGACACGGCCGTCTCGACCGCCGAATCGGTGGCCAACGACCGCCTCCGCGACGTGATTCGCGAGCGCGACGTGACCATCGAGGGGACCGACTTCCTCTCGCTCGTCGAGCAGGGCGCGCGCGTCGATTCCCTGCTGTCGCGCGAACTCGAAGACGAGTTCGACGAGGCGCTTTCGGCCGCCCGCGACCACCTCGTGGAGTCGCTGTCGCTCCGCCCCGGCGAGGCCGACTTGACAGAGCGCGTCTTCCCCGAGGACCCGTCGTTCCCGCTCGGCCACGACGAGGAGGCGGTCGGCCGGCTCCGGACCGAACTGAAGGCCGCCCGCGACCGCCGCGCCGCGAAGCTGAAAGCCGACCTCGCCGCCGACCTCGGCGACCTGCGCGACCCCGTCGAGACGCTGGTCCGCGACGCGCTCGAACTCGACGTGCGCCTCGCCGTCTCGCGGTTCGCCCGCGACTTCGACTGCGTCTTCCCCGAGTTCACCGGCGCGGCCGGCGACGACGGAGCCGGCTCGTTCGCCATCGAGGCCGGCCGCTCGCCCCTCCTCGACGTGGACTTCGCGGACGTCGACCCCGTGGACTACGAGGTGTCGGGCGTCACGCTCCTCTCAGGCGTCAACAGCGGTGGGAAGACCTCGACGCTCGACCTCGTGGGGCTCGTCGTCGTCCTCGCGCACATGGGGCTTCCCGTGCCCGCCGAGTCGGTCCGGCTCTCGCGTTTTTCCGAACTCCACTACTACGCCAAGTCGCAGGGCACCCTCGACGCCGGGGCCTTCGAGAGCACGCTCCGCGACTTCGCCGCGCTCACCGACGGCGCGGCCGACCGGCTCGTCCTCGTGGACGAACTGGAGAGCATCACCGAACCCGGCGCGTCGGCCAAAATCATCGCCGGCATCCTCGAAGAACTCGCGGAACAGGGCGCGGCGGCCGTGTTCGTCTCGCACCTCGCCGGCGGCATCCGCGAGGCCGCGGACGTGCCGGTCGCTGTGGACGGTATCGAGGCGGTCGGGCTGGAAGGCGGCGAACTCGTCGTCAACCGCTCGCCCGTGAAGGACCACCTCGCGCGGTCGACCCCGGAACTCATCGTGGAGAAACTGGCCGGCGAGAACGAGACCAGCTTCTACGGGCGACTGTTGGAGAAGTTCGACTGACGCGACCGTCTGTGGCGACGTTCGACTGACGCGGTCGCCCGCGTCGACGCACGATTTATATTGACTTGCCGACAACTTCGCCCGTGCCCTCCGATTCGCTCTCCCCCGAGGAACGACAGCAGTACGACCTCGTCTACCACGCCACGAAGAACGCCATCTGGGACGTGCTCGGGACCGCGGTCTACCTGTTATTTCTGGTGTTCGGCGGGTTCCTCGTGCTGTTCGTCTTCGTACTTCCGGCGCTTAGTGCGCTCTCGCAGACCGGCGGAACGCCGGTCGTCCTCGGCGTCGGCGCGGTCGGACTGATTCTGTTCGTCGCCATCGGCTACCGAATCGTCCGGCTCCTTCAGTAAGTGACGTATCGGCTCGCGACTTCCCACCGAACCGTGGCGACGACGCCGACCGCGCCGAGCAGTACGGCGACGAGCGAGCCGACCGTCGTCGGGGCGGTGTAGTCGGTGGTCGCGTCGAACTCGAACGCGTAGTAGTTCCCGTCACGCTCGACGAGTCCCGGGAGGTTTCCGGGGTCGTCTTCGAACCGAAGCACTTCGCCGGCGAGGGCGCGGTCCACGGCCCGCTGTTCCGACTGAGAGAGTTCGCTGTACAGCGGGGGAACCGTCTCCGGCGTCTCCGACAGTTGCCCCTCGTATCGATAGCTGTAGTCTTCGTCAGCGACGAAACCGAACCCGAGCACGCCGCCCCCGACGAGCGCAAGCGAGACGAGCAGCGCGGCGAGTTGTATGCGAGTTGCCATGACTGCGCATCCATTGTTGGAAAATTAACTATTGTGACTCGGGTTCCGGTGGTTGGCGGTTGAACGCGTTCGGGACGCGTCGAGACAACGCGTCCGTCCGCCCCCCGTCGGACGCCGCCGCGGTAAACGATTAAGTCCCCCGCGCGTGGTACTTCACTCGATGAGGGAGGACCCCGAAGAGGGGATGCTGTCGTGGGACGAGACCGTGTTCCGCGACGAACACGTCTTCGAAATCGACCACGTTCCGGAGACGTTCAACCACCGCGAGAGCCAACTGCGGAGCCTGAAGTACGCGCTCCGGCCCGCGGTCCGCGGCTCTCGCCCCCTGAACACGATGGTGCGTGGGCCGCCGGGGACGGGCAAGACCACTGCGGTCCAGAAACTGTTCGGCGAGTTGGGCACGCAGTCGGGCGTCCGGACCGTCCGGGTGAACTGCCAGGTCGACTCGACGCGCTACGCGGTGTTCTCGCGCGTCTTCGAGCACATCTTCGAGTACGAACCCCCGTCGTCGGGCATCTCGTTCAAGAAGCTGTTCGGCCAGATAACCGACCGCCTCGTCGAGGACGACGAGGTGCTCGTCGTCGCGCTCGACGACGTGAACTACCTGTTCTACGAGAACGAGGCGTCCGACACGCTCTACTCGTTGCTCCGCGCCCACGAGGCGCACTCCGGCGCGCGCATCGGCGTCATCATCATCTCGTCGGACCTCTCGCTCGACGTCATCGACGAACTCGACGGGCGCGTCCAGAGCGTCTTCCGGCCCGAGGAGGTGTTCTTCCCCCGCTACGACGTGGACGAAATCGTCGATATCCTCCGTGGTCGGTCGAAACGCGGCTTCCACGAGGACGTCATCGGCGCGCCCGAACTCGACCAAGTCGCGGAGTTCACCGCCGACAGCGGCGACCTGCGAGTCGGCATCGACCTGCTTCGGCGCGCCGGTCTCCACGCCGAGATGCGCGCCTCCCGCACGGTCGACATGGAGGACGTGGAGGCGGCCTACGACAAGTCGAAGTACGTCCACCTCTCGCGGTGTTTGCAGGGGCTTTCGGACCCCGAACGCGAGCTCGTCCGGGTCGTCGCCGAGTACGACGGCGAGCGCGCCGGTGCGGTGTACGACGCCTTCAACGAGGAGACCGGCCTCGGCTACACGCGCTACTCCGAACTCGTGAACAAACTGGACCAACTGGGCGTCATCGAGGCGCGCTACACCGAAATCGAGGGGCGCGGCCGGACCCGCGCCATCTCGCTGGCTTACGACGCGGACGCGGTCTTGGACCGCCTCTGACGCCGCCGCTTTCGGGACCATTTTTACTCGCCGGCCGAGTCGGCTGAGCCATGAAGACTACCGGCGGAACCGACGCGCAGAAGCGCCGCGCTGCGGAGGCGG
Organism: Haloferax sp. Atlit-10N; assembly: GCF_003586325.1. Taxonomy (NCBI): domain Archaea; kingdom Methanobacteriati; phylum Methanobacteriota; class Halobacteria; order Halobacteriales; family Haloferacaceae; genus Haloferax; species Haloferax sp. Atlit-10N. Next base: position 57,943 of record NZ_PSYX01000004.1, on the reverse strand, counting down.
CGGTCGAAGCGGTCGAAGACGGAACCGTCGTCGGCCTCGGCACCGGCAGCACCACCGCCTTCGCCATCCGCGCCATCGGCGACCGCGTCGCCGACGGCCTCGACGTTCGGGGCGTCCCGACCTCCTTCGCGTCCCGCGAACTCGCCCGCGAGTGCGGCATCCCTCTCGCCGACCTCGACGAAGTCGACGCGGTCGACCTCGCCATCGACGGGGCCGACCAGGTGGCGACGACCGACGGTGCGCTCGTCAAGGGCGGCGGCGCGGCCCACGCCCGCGAGAAGGTGGTCGACGCCTTCGCCGACCGATTCCTCGTCGTCGCCGACCCGTCGAAGACCGCGGAAACGCTCTCGCGGCCCGTCCCCATCGAGGTGCTCCCGTCGGCGCGGACGACCGTCGCCGCGGGCGTCTCCGACCTCGGCGGCGAGGCGACGCTCCGCCGCGCCGAGCGCAAGGACGGTCCCGTCGTCACCGACAACGGGAACCTCGTCCTCGACTGCGAGTTCGGCGCTATCGCCGACCCCGAGTCGCTCGCGGCCGACCTCGCGTCGCTTCCCGGCGCGGTCGAACACGGCATCTTCGTCGGCCTCGCGGACGCGGTCTACGTCGGCACCGACGACGGCGTCGAAGTCACCGAATACTGACTCGGTTGGTCCGGCGCTCGAACCGTTCTGAGGTGGACCGAGTGGTCCGGCGCTCGAACGGACGCCTTCGACCGGCGCGGCTCACGGGATGAGTCGACTCACTTCGCGGGACACAACCGGCGCTCACCGGCCGGCGATAAAAGAACGAGAGGTCTAAAGACCGAGTTTACAGGTCGCGGGGCTGGACCGTCTTACGGTCGTTCTGCTCAGCGCGGCGAGCAGCGTCTTCGAGAAGCTCCTTGACTTCCTCGTCGAGAGCGTCGTAGAAGTCCGAGGCCACGTTCTTGTCCTTGAGCGCTTCCTTGACGGCTGCCTTGACAATGAGGTCTGCCATACAGAATGTCCTACCGATTCTCCTTTAATAAACTTTCCTATATTGGACGTTAATACCGCCGGATTTGGGGGTTATGGCGCTTCTATGAGGACGGATTTATCGGGAACAATCTCCACTTATATATGCTTTATCCCCGCGAGGGCGGAACGACGGGTATGAGTACGCCTCGGGCCAACGTGCGGCCATATGCGCGACATCTTGGAGGCGGTCGCGGACGGTTCGCTCTCGCCCGCCGAGGCGGAGGTACGACTCTCCGGCTACGCGACGACCGACGCGGGACGGTTCGACGCCGCCCGAGAGACGCGGCGCGGCGTCCCCGAAGCGATTCTCGCGGAGGGGAAGACACCCGACGAGACGGCGACGCTGGCCGTCGCGGCGGTCGAAACGAGCGGTCGGGCGCTCGTCACCCGGGCCGACACCGCTCACGCGGAGGCCGTCGCCGACGCCCTCCCGGACGCCGACATCGACCGCGACGCCCGGGCGAAGACCGTCGTCGCGGCCGCGCCGGACTTCGAGCGCCCCGACCTCGACGCGACCGTCGCTATCGCCACCGGCGGCACCTCCGACGCCGAGGCCGCGGGAGAGGCGGCCGCGGTCCTTCGCGAGATGGGCGTGGACGTCGAACGCATCGAGGACGTGGGGGTCGCCCACCTCGGTCGCGTGCTCGACCACCTCGACACGCTCCGCGAGGCCGACGTGGTCGTCGTCGCCGCCGGCCGCGAGGGCGCGCTGCCGACCGTCGTCGCCGGACTCGTCGACACGCCCGTCATCGGCCTGCCCGTCTCGACGGGCTACGGCCACGGCGGCGACGGCGAGGCGGCCGTCCTCGGGATGCTCCAGTCGTGTACCGTGCTCTCCGCGGTGAACGTCGACGCCGGCTACATCGCCGGCGCGCAGGCCGGACTCATCGCCCGCGCGGTCTCGGACGCCCGCGACGACGACGCCTGACCGGGCGTTATTCTCCACCTCGTGGTCGTGCGCGATTTCGCGTGCGTACGCACACGCGCGAAGCCCTCATATGGGTGGGGTACCGTGTGTCATACACCGGCTTGGTGGCTGCCGGACCGCAACAATGCCAGTCTGTGACCACTGCGGGTCACACGTCTCCGAGCGCTTCGCACGCGTGTTCGCCGACAAGGACGGTCAGGTTCTCGCCTGTCCCAACTGCTCGGCGAACGCGGGTATCGCGGAGGTCGCTCGACAGCGTGCCCGCACCGCATGACCACTGAAGCGAGAAAAGACCACCACGCGAAGCCAACACCTCGTGCACGAGGTCGGGCGGTGGGTTCATACCCGCGCCCCTGAACCATTCTCTCGTGCACTTCGTCTACGTCATCGAGTGCAGCGACGGCTCGCTGTACACCGGGTACACGACCGACGTGGAGCGACGCGTCGCGGAACACGACGCCGGCGAGGGCGCGAAGTACACCCGCGGCCGGACGCCGGTCGAACTCGTCCACGTCGAGGAGTTCGACTCGAAGTCGGCGGCCATGTCCCGTGAGTACGAGATAAAACAGCTCCGCCGCCGGGAGAAACAGCGGCTCGTCGAGTCGTGAGCGCGTCCCCTCCCCGTCGGCTCGTAACGTAGTTTTTTGCCCCGCCGCGGAGTGGTGCGCGTATGGACGAAATCTCATTCGGGACCGACGGGTGGCGCGCCACGCTGGACACCTTCACCGACGACCGCGTCCGCATCGTCGGACAGGCCGTCGCCGACTACCTCGCCGACGAGGGCTTCACCGCCCCGGTGCTCGTCGGCTACGACGCCCGCGAGACCTCGCCCGGCTTCGCGGAGTCGCTCGCCGAGGTCGTCGCCGGCAACGGTTTCGACGTGCTCCTGCCCGAGCGGGACTGCCCGACCCCGCTCGTCGCCTACGCCATCGCCGAGCGCGGCCTCTCGGGGGCACTCATGGTCACGGCCTCGCACAACCCGCCGGAGTACAACGGCGTGAAGTTCATCCCCTCGGACGGCGCGCCGGCGCTCCCCGACGTGACCGACGCGGTCGCCGAGCGACTCGCCGAACCGGACCTCCTGCCAGAGTCCGAACGCGGGACCATCGAGCGCGTCGACGTGGTCTCCCCGCACGCCGACCACGCCATGGACCTCGTCGGCGACGACCTCTCGGACCTCACGGTCGTCTACGACGCCATGCACGGCAGCGGCCGCGGCGTCACCGACGCGCTGCTCGAAGCCGCCGGTGCGGAGGTCGTCCGCCTACGCTGCGAGCGCGACGCCGACTTCGGCGGCATCTCGCCGGAGCCCTCCGCGGAGAACCTCGAAGGTCTCGCCGAGGCGATGGCCGAACACGACGCGGACCTCGGGGTCGCCAACGACGGCGACGCCGACCGCATCGGCATCGCCACGCCCGACCGCGGCGTCCTCGACGAGAACCTCTTTTTCGCCGCCGTCTACGACTACCTGCTCGAATCCGACTCCGGGCCGGCTATCCGGACCGTCTCGACCACGTTCCTCATCGACCGCATCGCCGAGGCCCACGGCGAGGAGGTGTTCGAGACCGCGGTCGGCTTCAAGTGGGTCGCCGACGGCATGCGTGAGCACGACGCGCTCATGGGCGGCGAGGAGTCCGGCGGCTTCTCCGTCCGCGGGCACGTCCGCGAGAAGGACGGCGTTCTCATGGGCCTGCTCGCGGCGGCCGCGACCGCCGAAGAGGACTTCGACGCCCGCCTCGACCGCATCGAGGCCGAACACGGCGAAATCGTCGCCGACAAGATAAGCGTCGCCTGCCCCGACTCCGAGAAGGCGCGCGTCATCGACGACCTCGAGGACGTGCTCCCCGAGACGATCGCCGGCCGCGACATCGCCAAGGTCGTCACGCTCGACGGCTTCAAACTGCTCTTAGAAGACGGCTCGTGGCTCCTCGTCCGCCCCTCGGGCACGGAGCCGAAGATGCGCGTCTACGCCGAGGCCGGGAGCGAAGACGCAGTCTCGTCGCTCCTCGAAGCCGGCCGCGAACTCGTCGAACCGCTCGTCTGAGCGGGCCGTTTTCAGGGCTCTCTCGTCTCTTCTTCGTCGCCGACGGGTCTGACGACCCCGCGGTACGCCGGCGTGAAAAGCGGGAGCGTCTCCGCGTGCTCGGTCAACGAGACGCCGTCTCCCGCGGCCTCGACGAGGTCCGCGGCCTGAAGCTTCGGCAGGTGGACGTGGACGATTCCGACCTCGGCCTGCTGGACGACCTGCACGTCCACCTCGTCGGGCGGCAGGTCGGTCGTCCGCACCGCGAGGGCGACCGCGAGGTCCCAGACCGACGTCGGCTCCGTCCGGTCGTGGAGGTACTCCAACACGTAGCGGCGCGACGGGTCGGAGAGCGCGTCGAACACGCGGTCCCAGTCGGTCAGGATACGGTCGCTCCGGTCACGCTTTGCCATGGGCTTGACTTCCTAGCCCTTGACGACCGGCGGCTAAATCTGTGTCGGTTGGTAACATCCATCAATCTCTGAAGCCGCTACGCGTCCCGGAGGACGCCGCGAAATCGGTCGTCGCCCGCGCCCGTGTCTGCGACCGCTCTCGCGTCCCCACCTCGCTCTTCGATGTCGAACCCGAGCGACTCGTAGAACGGTCGGACGCCCTCGTCGAAGTCGGCGACGAGTCGTCCGCTTCGGTCGACAGCCGCCCGGACGAGCGCGGTTCCGACGCCCCGCCCGCGGCGACTCGGTGAGGTTGCCACGGCCTCGACATAGTCGCCGTCGAGCGCCAGCGCGCCGACGACGCGGCCGGACGCCTCGGCGACGAGACAGTCGCCCGCCGCCAGTCGGTCGCGGATGTCGCCCGCGTCGGCTTCGAGCAGTCCGGCGTCGAGGACGCGCATCACGGCCACCAGTTCCCCGGGGTCGCCCTCGCGGACGCGGACTCCGTCGTCGCTCCGGGTGGTGTCGTCGTCGGCCCCAGCGGTGTCGTCCATGCCGCCGACTACCCGCCTTTGATGAGGCGGAGCACCTTCACGCGGTCGACTTCGACGGGCTGGTCTTCGGGGACGGGGCGGCCGTCGACGAGGACGGTCACCTCGTGGGGGCTGAGGTCCACCGCCCGCACGAGGTCCGCGTAGGTCCCGCCGTCGCCGACGGCGACCTCGCTGGTCTCCTCGCCGACGACCTCGACGGTCACGTTCATGGTCGCTCGTGGGTCGGGCGCGGGTTTCAGTCCGTCGGCTCGGCGTCGCGGCGGCCCCGCGACCCGGCGTTCGACCTGCCGCCGGGTCGGTGCCACACCGGCTCTCCGTCTCGCACGGTTTATGTGCGGGGCGGTCGGTAGAACGGATATGAGCGAGGCCGCGGAGTCGGGCGACGCCCCGGCGGGTCGTGAGATCTGGATCGAGAAGTACCGACCGCAGACCTTCGACGACGTCTACGGACAGGACGACATCGTCGAGCGCCTGCGGAGCTACATCGAGCGCGACGACCTGCCGCACCTCCTGTTCGCGGGACCGGCGGGCGTCGGTAAGACCACTTCCGCGACGGCCATCGCCCGCGCCATCTACGGTGACGACTGGCGCGGCAACTTCCTCGAACTCAACGCCTCCGACGAGCGCGGCATCGACGTGGTCCGCGACCGCATCAAGAACTTCGCGCGCTCGTCGTTCGGCGGCCACGACTACCGCGTCATCTTCCTCGACGAGGCCGACTCGCTGACGAACGACGCGCAGTCGGCGCTCCGCCGGACGATGGAGCAGTTCTCCGACAACACCCGGTTTATCCTCTCGTGTAACTACTCCTCGAAGATTATCGACCCCATCCAGTCGCGCTGTGCGGTGTTCCGTTTCTCCCCGCTCGGCGACGACGCCGTCGCGGAACAGGTCCGCGACATCGCCGCGGCCGAGGACATCGAGGTCACCGAGGACGGCCTCGACGCGCTCGTCTACGCCGCCGGCGGCGACATGCGCCGCGCCATCAACTCCCTGCAGGCCGCCGCGACGACCGGCGAAGTCGTCGACGAGGAGGCCGTCTACATGATTACCTCGACGGCCCGCCCCGAGGACATCGAGGAGATGGTTCGGGCCGCCATCGACGGCGAGTTCACGACCGCGCGCAAGCAGTTAGAGACGCTCATCGTCGACACCGGGATGGCCGGCGGCGACATCATCGACCAGCTTCATCGCTCCGTCTGGGAGTTCGACCTCGGCGAGCGCGAGGCCGTCCGCCTCATGGAACGCATCGGCGAGGCCGACTACCGCATCTCCGAGGGCGCGAACGAGCAGGTCCAACTCGAGGCGCTCCTCGCGTCGCTCGCGCTCTCGCAGAACTGAACTGAACTGGGCCGACTCGGCCGCGCCGGCCGCCGCACTCCCCGGTCTCTCCTCGTTTTCGCCTCACGCCCGGAACTCGAAGCGCGCGCCGCCCGCCGTCCCCGACGTCACGATAGCCGACCAGCCGTGGGCCTCGGCGATGGATTCGACGATTGCGAGCCCGTAGCCGATGCCGTCGTCGCCGGTCGTCTCGCCGGGCTCGAACACCTCGTCGCGGCGCTCGGGGTCGATGCCGGGGCCGTCGTCTTCGACGTAGAAGCCGCCGTCGACGCCGCCGACCTCGACGCGAACGTCGCTTCCGGCGTGCTCGACCGCGTTCCGAAACAGGTTGGCGAGCAGTTCGGCGAGGCGGTCCTCGTCGGCGTCGACGACGACCGACTGGCAGGTGAGTAACTCGGCGTCTTCGGTCTCGGTGGTCGCCCACGCCTGCCGGGCGACCGCCCCGAGGTCCACGCGCTCCGTCTCGTCGACCAGTTGACCGCGGCGGGCGAGCGACAGCAGGTCGTCGATGAGTTCCTCCATCTGTTCGAGCGCCCGCTTGGCCGTATCGAACCGCGACTCCGCGCCGGTCTCGCGGGCGAGGTCGAGGTTCCCGCGGGCGACCGAAAGCGGGTTCCGAAGGTCGTGGCTCACGATGTTCGCGAACTCCTCCAATCGCTCGTTCTGTCGCTCTAACTCGCTTTCGCGGGTCTTCCGCTCCGTGATGTCGGTGTAGATGGCGTACCCCGACCCACGCTCTTCGCCGGGCGACAGCGGGACGACGTTCAGGATGAACTCGCGGACGCCGCCTTCGGTCCGACGGCGGACCTCGCCGCGGTAGCTCTCGCCGGCGGCGACGAGGAGTTCGGGGATGGTTTCGTCGGCCCTCGGTTCGGGCACCGGGTCTGGGTCGGGCTCCGGCGGGACGATTCGCCCCAGCAGGTCGCTTCCGACCACGTCGTCGGCGTCGTAGCCGAAAATCGACTGGAACGCCCGGTTCACGTCGCGGACGGTGACCGCGCCGGCTTCCACGTCGTAGGCGACGGCGGCGTCGGAGACGTGCTCGAACAGCGCAGTCGAGCGGTCGCGTTCCTCCCGGAGCCGCGATTCCGCGCGGATGCGCTCGGCCGTGACCGCGACGTGCGCCATGAGGAGTTCCGTCAGTTCGGCGTCTCGCTCGTCGAACGCGCCGGGCGTGAACGTCGTCGCCTGAAAGACGCCGAGGTCCCCGATGGGGACGCTCAGGACCGCGCGGTACATCCGCTTGACCGGCCGCGCCTCGGGGTGGTCGCGCACGTCGTCGGTGATGTCCGTCTCCCCCGACAGGTACACCTCGGCCGCGATGCCCCCGTCGTCGAGGGGGACGCGCTCTGCGCCGTCGGCCGGCGCGTCGGACGAGATGGCCGCCGGGACGATGTAGTCGCCCTCGACGAGGCCCACGTAGCTGATGTCGAACTCGAGGATGTCGTCCGTGATTTCGACGGTCCGCTCGAACAGTTCGTCGAGGCTCGTCGCCGCGGCCAGTTCGGTGGCCCCCCGGTGGAGCCGCTCTATCTGCTCGCGGCTCTGTCGAAGCGCGGCCTCGGACTCGATGCGGCTCCGCGTCTCGGAGACGTAGGACACGAGGAGTTCGGCCAGCGTGAGGTCGGTCTCGTCGTACGCGCCGACCTCGTTGGAGATGGCCTGAAACACGCCGTCGTCGCCCAGCGGGACGCTCACCGCCGAGCGGTACGCGGGGTCGTCGGGGTCGGCCACGGGGTGGTCGCGCACGTCGTCCACGAGAAACGAGCGTTTGGTCCGGTGCGTCTCCCCGAGCAGGCCCGTGTCCGAGGGAATCGGCCCCGTCCCGGCCATATCGTCGTTGTTGGCGGCGACGTAGAAGCTGTCCCCGTCGTGGACGAAAAACGAGGTGTTGTCGAACTCGAGGATGTGCTCCGTGAGGCCGATGGCGCGCTCGTAGAGTTCCTCGACCGTCCCGGCCGTGATGAGGTCCGTCGTCCCCTCGTAGAGCCGCTTGAGCCGGTCCCACTCGGCGTCGTTTCGGGCCAGCGCCACCTCCTCGGCGTCTCTGTCGGCGGTCGATGCGAGCACCCATCGAACCTGCGATTCGAGCCCGGAGCGGTCGCCGCGGCTGACGTAGGCGTCGAACCGCTCGGGCCGCTCGACAGTCGCTGGCGGGACGTCGGTGTACAGAATGGTCGGCACGTCGTCGGGAACCGATGCGTCGGGGTCCGTGACGACGGCGCAGGCGGCGTCGGACGGGTCGTTCTCGTCACTCGTTGACGCCACCGTGACCCCGTCGCCGAGGTCGATATCGTCGAAGTCGTCGTCCACGAAAACCGTTGGTTCCGTCGCGTGCACGGCAGTCTCCCTATCGAACGACAACGAGAAATATAATCGTTGCGGCATGTTTCCAATCACCAAGAACGAGCCGAGGTGGGCGATACACGGCGTCGAGGCGGGAGTCACCCGGTCGACTGCTCAGTTTAGCGACCAGAAGCCGTAGTTGAGCACGGTGGCGAAGCACGTCCACAGGAGATAGGGAACGAGGAGCGCGGCGGCGCGTCGGTCGACGGCGTCGAACTCGCGCATCGTCGCCAGAATCGCGAGGATGAGGACCGCGATGACCGCGAGGCCGAGCGCGGGCGACTGCAGTCCGAAGAACGCCGCGGACCACGCGACGTTGACGACGAGGTGACCGACGAAGACGGCGAGTGCCCGTTCGCGGCGGGGATGGTCGCTCCGGGAGACGAGCCACGCGGCGACGCCCATCAGGGCGAACAGCGTCACCCAGACCGGGCCGAACACCCAGTTCGGCGGGGCGAACCACGGGCGGGCGAGCGTCGCGTACCACGACCCGATGGCGGTCGCGGTGAAGACGCTCCCTACCGCGCCCGCGAGTTGCGCGAGGACCACCCACGCGAGCAGTTCGACCGCCGGTCGCCGACGGAGCGAGGCGAGTTCCATACTCCTCGTTGGTTCGGGAGGGAAAAGAACGACACGGCCCGTGCGGGCGAAATTGAGGGGAATCGGGCGTCTGCGCCCATTTCCCGGAACTGTTTTACCCGACGGTAGACCAGAGTTTGGCAATGAGCGAACTCGAAGCGGAGTACCGCCTCGACTACTTCGAGGAGGAGGGCTTCTACCGGAAGCAATGCCCCGTGACGGGCGTCCACTTCTGGACACGAGACCCCGACCGCGAGACCTGCGGTGAACCGCCCGCCGACGACTACACCTTCATCGACAACCCCGGCTTCGACGAGGAGTACACTCTCGAAGAGATGCGCGAGAAGTTCCTCTCTTTCTTCGAGGAACACGACCACGAGCGCATCGACCCCTACCCGGTCGCCGCGAACCGCTGGCGCGACGACGTGCTCTTGACGCAGGCATCTATCTACGACTTCCAGCCACTCGTCACGTCCGGCGAGACGCCGCCGCCGGCCAACCCGTTGACCGTCTCCCAGCCCTGCATCCGGATGCAGGATATCGACAACGTGGGCAAGACCGGCCGCCACACGATGGCGTTCGAGATGATGGCCCACCACGCGTTCAACGCCCGCGAGGAGGCCGGCGACAAGTACGCCTACGAGGGCGAAGTCTACTGGAAAGACGAGACGGTCCGCCTCTGCGACGAGTTCTTCGAGTCGCTCGGCGCGGACATCTCCGAAATCACCTACATCGAGGACCCGTGGGTCGGCGGCGGCAACGCCGGACCGGCCTTCGAAGTCCTCTACCGCGGTGCCGAACTCGCCACCCTCGTCTTCATGTCGATGAAGCAGGACCCGGACGGCGAGTACGAACTCAAGGACGGCAACACCTACTCGCCGATGGACACCTACATCGTCGACACCGGCTACGGGCTCGAACGGTGGACGTGGGTGTCCCAGGGGACGCCGACGGTGTACGAGGCCGTCTACCCCGACATGATTGAGTTCCTGAAGGACAACGTCGGCATCGAACACACCGACGAGGAGGAGGAACTCATCCACCGCGCGGCGAAGCTCTCGGGCCACCTCGACATCGACGAAATCGACGACCTCGCAACCGCGCGCGCCGGAGTCGCGGGCGAACTCGGCGTCGACGAGGCCGAACTCACGGCCCTGCTCCGACCGCTCGAAGACATCTACGCCATCGCGGACCACTGTCGCACCCTCGCGTACATGTTCGGCGACGGCATCGTCCCCTCGAACGTCGGGACGGGCTACCTCGCCCGTATGGTCCTCCGGCGCACGAAGCGCCTCGTGGACAACCTCGGCGTGGACGCCCCGCTCGACGAACTCGTGGACATGCAGGCCGAGCGCCTCGACTACCAGAACCGCGACACCATCCGCGACATCGTCCGCAGCGAGGAGCGCAAGTACAGAAAGACGCTCGAACGCGGCTCCCGCAAGGTCCAGCAGCTCGCCGACGAGTACGCCGACAAGGACGAGCCGATACCGCTCGACGAACTCATCGAGCTGTACGACTCCCACGGCATCCAGCCCGACATGGTGCAGGAAATCGCCGAGGAGCGCGGCGCGACCGTCGACATCCCCGACGACTTCTACTCGCTCGTCGCCGACCGCCACGAGCAGGTCGACGGCGAGGACGAGGCCGTGGAGCGCGACGACCGCCTCGGCGACCTGCCGGCGACGGACAAGCTCTACTACGACGACCAGGAGCGCACCGAGTTCGAGGCCGTCGTCCTCGACGTGTTCGAGCGCGAGGAGGGCTACGACGTGGTCCTCGACCAGACGATGTTCTACCCCGAAGGCGGCGGCCAGCCCGCCGACCACGGCTCGCTCGCCACCGACGACGCGACGGTCGAGGTGACCGACGTACAGATAGCGGGCGGTGTGGTGCTCCACCGCACCGACGACGACCCCGGCAAGGGCGAGTTCGTCCGCGGCCAACTCGACGCCGAACGCCGCCGTCGGCTCATGCGCCACCACACGGCGACCCACGTCATCGGCCACGCCATCCGGACGGTCCTCGGCGACCACATCCGGCAGGCCGGCGCGTCGAAGGGCGTCGACCGCTCGCGGCTCGACGTGACCCACTACGAGCGCATCACCCGCGAGGAGGTCACGCAGATAGAGCGCGTCGCCAACGAACTCGTGATGCGGAACATCCCGGTCAAACAGGAGTGGCCGGACCGCCGCGACGCCGAGAAGAAGTACGGTTTCGACCTCTATCAGGGCGGTATCCCGCCGGGCGAGCAGATTCGCCTCATCCACGTCGGCACCGACGTGCAGGCCTGCGGCGGCACCCACGTCAAGCGCACCGGCGACATCGGGGCCATCAAGGTGCTGACGACGGAGCCCGTTCAGGACGGCGTCGAGCGCGTCGTCTTCGCGGCGGGCGACGCGGCCATCGAGGCCACCCAGCGCACCGAGGACGCGCTGTACGGCGCGGCCGACGTGCTCGACGTGAACCCCGCGGACGTGCCCGAGACGGCAGAGCGCTTCTTCACCGAGTGGAAAGAGCGCGGCAAGACCATCGACCGCCTGAAGACGGAACTCGCCGAGGCGCGCGCCGCGGCGGGGGCCGACGAAATCGACATCGACGGCACGCCCGCCGTCGTCCAGCGCCTCGACGGCGACGCGGACGAACTCCGCGCGACCGCGAACGCGCTGGTCGAGGAGGGTAAAGTCGCCGTCCTCGGCTCCGCCGCGGGCGGGAGCGCCCAGTTCGTCGTCGGCGTTCCCGACGGCGTCGGTGTCAACGCCGGGCAGGTCGTCGGCCAACTCGCCGGGAAGGTCGGCGGCGGCGGCGGCGGCCCCGCGGACTTCGCGCAGGGCGGCGGCCCCGACGTGGACGCGCTCGACGACGCGCTCGACGAGGCTCCCGACGTGCTCCGCGCGGTTTTGAACGCCTGAGTCGGTCGCGCGACCGGCCCGGGTTCGCGTTCGCTTTCGTTCCCGCTTACCCCGCGTCCGCGAGACGGACGCCCTAAGTCGCTCGCCCGCCGAGCCCCCGGTATGCCCACGGCAGTCGCGGACGGGGTCGAACTGTACTACGACAGCGAGGGCGACGGCGAGACGGTCGCCTTCGTCGGCGACGCGGGCTACGGCGCGTGGCAGTGGGGCTGGCAGCACGCCGCCGTCGCCGGCCCCTACGAGAGCCTCGTGACCGACCTCCGCGGGGCCGGCCGCTCCGACGCGCCCGCGGGGCCGTACTCGGTCGAGACACTCGTCTCCGACCTCGTCGCCGTCCTCGCGGACGCGAACGTCAGGAAGGCTCACCTCGTCGGGTTCGGCCTCGGCGGGTTGGTCGCGCTGGAGGCCGCGCGGACGACGAACCGCGTTCGGAGCCTCGTCCTCGTCGGCACCGCCGCCTCGGGAGACGGTATCGACCCCGAACCGCTCTCGGCCGCGCCCGACGTCCCAGCGGCGCTCCGCGAGTCGCTCGCGCCGGCGCTCTCCGAGGAGTTCCGGGCGGAACAGCCGGACGTGGTCGACCAACTCGTCTCGTGGCGCGAACGGGAAGACGCCGACCCCGAGGCGTGGGCCGCGCAGACCGCCGCCGTCGCCGACTACGACGCCGGTCCGCTCTACGAGGTGACGGTTCCGACGCTCGTTCTCCACGGCGACGACGACCCGGTCTGGCCGGTCGAGGGGGGCCGCGCGCTGGCCGAGGGACTCCCGCGCGGCGAGTTCGAGTCGTTCGCAGGCGCGCGCCACCTCGTCACCGTCGAGCGGTCGCGGCTCGTCAACGACGCGCTCGTCTCCTTTCTCGAATCGCTCGACGACGACTGAGCGACGCTCCGTCGCGTTCGCTCCGGATTCGTCGCCGACGCGCCCCGTCCCAGGTGCCGGCAGAGAGCGTTCCGGGCGCAACTTCTTTAGAGCCGCACCGACTGTCTCTCCACGATGACCCGCCCGCGACTCGCGTTCTTGGACGCCTCCCACGGCGATTCGAGCACGTTCCGAAACTTCAGGCGCGAACTCGACGCCGACCTCGTCGAGTTCGACGTGACCGACGGCCGCCTCCCCGACCACTTCGACTACGACGGCGTCGTCATCACCGGCTCGTCGTCGTCGGTCTACTGGGACGAGGCGTGGATTCGGAACCTCGTGTCGTGGGTCGCCGACGCCGACGAGCGCGGCCTCCCTCTCTTGGGCGTCTGTTTCGGTCACCAGGTCGTCGCGGCGGCCCTCGGCGGCACCGTCGAGGACATGGGCGAGTTCGAACTCGGCTACAACGAAATCGAGCGCACCCGCGCCGACGACGAGGACGACATCCTCACCGGCATCGGCGAGCGCTTCACCGTCTTCACCTCCCACGGCGACCGGGTGAGCGAACTCCCGCCGGGCGCGGAACTCCTCGCGCAAAACGAGTTCGGCGTCCACGCGTTCCGCCGGAGCCACGCCTTCGGCGTCCAGTTCCACCCTGAGTACGACACCGACACCGCCGAGGCCATCGCGAGGCAGAAAGACTTCCTCCCCGACGAGCGGCTTCGGTCGGTCATCGACGGCATCACGCCGGAGAACTACGCCGCCGCCTGCGAGGCCAAGCGCCTGTTCGACAACTTCGTCACCTACGTCAACCGGACGAACGCTGGTTCGGTCGAATCGGCGGCCTGAGCGTTCCGCCAGCCGCGAGCCGTTTTCGAGTCGCATCCGAGCCGCCGTCGAGTCGTGCCCCTCTCGCTGCCGAGCCGCGCCGCCCCGCTTTCGTCACCGACTTTTCGGTCGTCCGTCTTCCCCGAATCTCGACCGAGCGAATCGCTTTTCACCGCGCCGGGCGCAGGGTCTATCATGCTCGATTATCTGGAATTGGAGGGCGACCTGACCGGCGAAGAGAAACTCGTCCGCGACGAGGCCCGCCGCTTCGTCGACGAGCAGGTCAAACCCGACATCGGCGAGCACTACGAGGCCGGGACGTTCCCGACCGAACTCATCCCGCAGATGGGCGAACTCGGCTTCTACGCGCCCAACCTCGACGGCTACGGTCTCCCCGGCCTCGGCGAGCGCGCCTACGGCCTCCTGATGCAGGAGCTCGAAGCCGGCGACTCCGGCCTCCGGTCGATGGCGAGCGTGCAGGGCTCGCTCGTCATCTACCCTATCCACGCCTACGGCTCCGACGAGCAGAAACAGCGGTGGCTCCCGAAACTCGGGTCGGGCGAGGCGGTCGGCTGTTTCGGCCTGACTGAACCGCAACACGGCTCGGACCCGTCGGGGATGGAAACCCGCGCCGAGCGCGACGCCGACGGCTACGTCCTCAACGGCTCGAAGACGTGGATTACGAACTCGCCCATCGCGGACGTGGCGGTCGTCTGGGCGCGCGACGTGTCGGCGGAGGGGTCGCCGGTCCGCGGGTTCCTCGTCGAGACCGACCGAGACGGCGTGACGACGAACAAAATCGAGGGCAAACTCTCGATGCGCGCGTCGGTCACGGGCGAAATCGGCCTCGACGACGTGCGCGTTCCCGAGGAGGACGTGCTCCCCGGCGTCGAGGGGATGAAGGGGCCGCTTTCGTGTCTCACGCAGGCGCGGTTCGGCATCGCGTGGGGCGTCGTCGGCGCGGCCCGCGACGCCTTCGAGGACGCCCGCCAGTACGCGAAGGACCGAGACCAGTTCGGCGGGCCAATCGCGCGGTTCCAACTCCAGCAGGGAAAACTCGCCGAGATGGCGACCCAAATCACGAACGCGCAGTTGATGGCCCATCGCCTCGCCGACCTCAAAGAGCGCGGCGACCTGCGACACCAGCAGGTGTCGATGGCGAAGCGACACAACGTCCGCGTCGCCCGCGAGGTGACCCGAACCGCCCGCGAGATGCTCGGCGGCAACGGCATCACGACCGACTACTCGCCGATGCGCCACATGGAGAACATCGAGACCGTCTACACCTACGAGGGGACCGACGACATCCACACGCTCGTCCTCGGCGCGGACCTGACGGGAATCGAAGCATTCCACTAGGGCTCGGGAGCGGACGCCCCCGTGGCTTTCGCTGTTGTGCGTGACTCATGACAACAGTACACATACATTTATATCTTCCCGCCCATAGGTTACGATAGAGGCCCCACAATGACCACATCGGCCCAGGACCGTCCGACGGCGCTCGACCTCTCTCGTGAAGAGACGTGGGTCGTCCACGCCGCCTTGCTCGACGCCATCGAGCGGGCGGTCGATGCAGACGAAGAGCCGACGCCGGCCCCAAGCCTGCTCGCGCGGGTCGAGGCCGGCGACGAAGATTTCGACAGCGCCGAACTCGACTATCTCGTAGACGCCCTCCGAACCTATCGGAAACAGGCGCCCGCTCGGGACGACCACCACATTTCGCGCGTTCTCGAGCACATCGAGGCCGCGCGGGCGTAGTCGCCCGACGGACGTCCGGCCCGCTGACTTCCTTTCGATTCCACCGAGGCCCCGAGCGGCCGCGCTCGCGTCTCACCGTCCTCCCGTCCCGCACGATACCAATTATCGTTTGACATTACGATATGGAAAATAACTTATCCGGCCTCTGAAAAGAGGCGGTCGATGCGATCCTCCAACCGATCCGCGCTACTGACGACGACCCTCCTCGTCGCCGCCGTCCTCGCGGCGGCGGTGATGCCCGCGGCCGCCGCCTCGGGCCACTACGAGTTCACAGACGACGCGTACACGGCCGAACAGGGTGAGGTGGTCTCCATCACGCTCTCCGGCGCGTCGGACGCGAACAACACGTCCGCGGCGCTGGCCGGCGAGAACAACACCGTCCCGCTCCGCATCGGCGGCGAGGACGTGAACTTCGCCGTCAACGCGACGGTAGTCGACGAGAACCGCGACGGCAACGTCACCCTCGAACTGAACACCTCGACGGCGGGACAGGCGAACGCCTCGTCGTACCTCACCGCCGCCGGCAACGACTCGGTGAACGCGACGCAGACGACCGAGGCGCTCCCGGCGACGCTCGACGCGGGCGACTACTCGCTCGCGCTCGGCCCGGCGAACAACTCGACCGACACGGCGACGCTCTCGCTCCAGGCGGCGGAGACGACGACCGAGCCGACCGAGACGACTGAGACGACCGAGCCGACCGACACCGAGACGACCACAACGGCGGACGAGACGACCGAAACGACGACGACGAACGCGTCGGCCTCGGCGACGACCGAGACGACCGGTACCAGCGACACCGGCATCCCCGGTTTCAGCGCCGTGCTCGCCGTGGTGGCGCTCCTCGCGGCCGCGTTCCTCGCGGTTCGTCGCTGACGCGCTCCGGTGCTCAGCACCGACTCCGAAACCACCCTCGACCTCGACTCCGTCCCCGATTTTTCGCGTCGCCGATGCGGACGTTTTAGTACGCGGTACGGCCAACGCCCGGCAATGGCTATCGACTCGAACTTCGACCAGAACCGGGAACGAGCGGGCGAGGAAAACGGCGTCGCCGTCTGGGGCCCCGTCGAGCCGCCGGAGAAACTCGGCATCCACGGCACCCACGTCGCCGTCGACTACGACATCTGTCTCGCGGACGGCGCGTGCCTCGAAAACTGCCCCGTGGACGTGTTCACGTGGGTCGACACGCCCGACCACCCGGTGAGCGAGCGGAAGGTCGAACCGACGAACGAAGACCAGTGTATCGACTGCATGCTCTGTGTCGACATCTGTCCCGTCGACGCCATCGACGTGGACGCCTCGCGGCAGGCCTGACACGAAGACCAGACGTTATCTCTCCCCGCCGCGTCGCGTCGGCCATGGGTCTCATCCACACCGCCCTCGTCGTCTCGGACATCGACGCCACGCTCGACTTCTACGCCGACCTCGGTCTCGAACAGACCAACGAGTTCGAACTCGACGGCGTCCGGAACGTCTACGTCGGCAGCGACGACACCGACATGGAACTGCAGTTCAAGTACGACCCGACCTCGTCGGCGCGCGTCGAACCCGCCGGCATCGACCACGTCGCCGTCGAGGTCGCGGACGCCGACCGCGCCTTCGAGGACATCGTCGAGGCGCAGTCGCCCGACATCGTGAAACCGCCGGTGGACATCGACCCGGTGAACGCCCGCGCGGCGTTCGTGAAGGACCCCGACGGCTACGTCGTCGAAATCGTCTCCATCGAAGACTGAACTCACCCGCGGTACCGACTCGCCTCGGCCGCTGATTTTCGCCGACGCCGACGCTTCACTCACCCGACGGGCTCGCCGCGGCGAACAGGTATTTGTTGCCAGAGCGTCAATACGAAGTCGCTATGTCTGAGGACGTAACCGCGCTGTTGAAGCGCGCCTATCAGGACGAGATCGAGACCGTGATGAACTACATGACGAACTCCATCGTCCTCGACGGCGTCCGGGCGGAGGAGATAAAGGAGTCCCTCCAGACTGACATTCAGGAGGAACTCACCCACGCGGAGCAGCTCGGGAACCGGCTGAAGCAACTCGACGAGCAGCCGCCGGGCTCGGCGACCTTCGAGGCGCGCCAGCACGACCTCCAGCCGCCGGAGGACAGCACGGACGTGCTCGCCGTCATCAACGGCGTCCTCACCGCCGAGGAGGATGCAATCGAGACCTACCGCGCGCTCATCGACGCGGCGGAGGAGGCCAACGACCCCGTCACCGAGGACCTCGCCGTGACCATCCTCGCCGACGAGGAGGCCCACCGGACCGAGTTCCGCGGCTTCAAGAAAGAGTACGACCGCGAGTAACCCCGCACGCGGCGGCCGGCCGCGCTCGCGACGTTCGGTGTACTGCCTGCGGAACCTACGACTCCGAAGTTCTTCATTTCAAAAAACGCGCCGGAACGGAGAGATATCTAACAAATTATCATCTGTTACAAAAGTAGTACTCCCAGTTCTTCGAAACGGGGCTTTGCTTTTATCCACCGGTCGCTCGAACGACGGGTATGAGCACTGAACGCGGCAAGGGAACGGTCGCAATCGTCGGGGGTGCCGGCGCAGTCGGGTCGAGCACGGCGTTCGCGCTGATGGAGAGCAGTCTCGTCGGCGAAATCGTCCTCGTCGACGTCGCCAAAGAGCGCGTCGAGGGCGAGGCGATGGACCTCAACCACGGCTCGTACTTCACGTCGCCGGTCCGCGTCCGGACGGGCGACTACGAGGACTGCTGGGACGCCGACGTGGTCATCGTCACCGCCGGTGCCAGCCAGAAACCGGACGAGACCCGCCTCGACCTGATGGAGCGGAACGCCGACATCTTCGCCGACATGATTCCGCAGATTACGGAGGGGTTGAACGACGACGCCGTGATGCTCATCGTCACCAACCCCGTGGACGTGCTCTCGTACGTCACGTGGAAGGTGTCGGACCTGCCGGCCGAGCGCGTCATCGGCTCCGGAACCGTCCTCGACACGTCGCGGTTCCGCCACTCGCTCAGCCGCGAGTTCGACCTCGACCCGGCGAACGTCCACGCGTACGTCGTCGGCGAGCACGGCGACAGCGAGGTTCTCGTCTGGAGTTCGGCGAACCTCGGCGGCATCCCGTTCGAGTCGTACGCCACCCGTCACGGCGTCGGCGACGTCGACGCGCTCAAAGCCCGCGTCGAAGAGGAGGTCCGCGAGGCCGCCTACGAAATCATCGAGCGCAAGGAGCGGACGAACTACGGCGTCGCGCGCTCGGTGGCCGCGACCACGGAGCGCATCCTCGGCGGCGACAACTCCATCCTCACCGTCTCGACGCTCGTCTCGGGCGAACACGGCATCGACGACGTCTACATGAGCCTCCCGTGTACCGTCAACCAAGGCGGCGTCCGCGACGTTCACGAGTTCGACCTCTCTGCGGCCGAGACGGCGGCGCTCCGGGAGTCGGCGAGCGTCATCCGCGAGTCCATCGACCGCTTGGACGTAGAATAGAAGCGAAAGAAGCGAAGCAAACGGAACAGCCGCGCCGCCGGCTCAGTCGGCCGACGCGGGCGTCGTGTCCGCGTTCGCCCCCGTCGCGGCGGCCTTCGCGTCGAGCGCCTCCACGACGAGTTCGGAGATGTCCACGATGTCGATATCGTCCTCGTAGCTCCCGGTCTTGCGGCCGTCTTCGTACATCGTCGCGCACATCGGGCAGGCGACGACGAAGCGCTCGACGCCGCTGGTCGTGTCGTCGAGCGCCTCGCGCAGGCGCTCTTCGGACGGCTTCGACTCCTCTTCGTGGTCCATCCAGAGACCGCCGCCGCCGCCGCCGCAGCAGAACGACTGGTCACGGTTGCGCGGCATCTCGGCGAGTTCGACGCCGGTCGCGCGGATGACCTCGCGGGGCGCTTCGTACTCGCCGTTGTAGCGTCCGAGGTGACACGGGTCGTGGTACGTCACCGTCTGGGCGGCGAGTTCGTCGCCCGCGAGGTCGAGGCGGTCGTCGCCGACGAGGCGTTCGACCAGTTGGGTGTAGTGGTACACCGGGTAGTCGAACGAGTCGTCCATCTCCGGGTACTCGTTTTTGAACGTGTTGTACGAGTGCGGGTCGGTGCAGACGATTTTGTCGAAGTCGCAGTCGGCCATCGCGGCGACGTTGTCCTCGACGAGCATCTCGTAGAGGCCCTCCTCGCCGACGCGGCGCACGTCGTTGCCGTCGTGCTGTTCGTCCTCGTAGAGGATGCCGTAGGAGACGCCCGCTTCCTCGAAGATGCGGGCCATCGAGCGGGCGACGGCGCGGTTGCGCTCGTCGTAGGAGGGGTAGTCGCCGACGTACCAGAGGAACTCGACCGATTCGTCGCGGGCGTCGGGAACCTCGAAGTCGAGGTCGTCAGTCCAGTCGGGCCGCTTGCGCTGAGGGTCGCCGAAGGCGTTGCCGTTCTGGAAGATGTTCATCATCGCCTCCTGTACCGGCTCTTGCTGTTGGCCCGTCTCGGTGAGCCGGCGGTTCATCTCGGTGAAGTGCGTCAGGTGCTCGATATCGACCGGACAGGCGTCCATGCAGGCCATGCAGGCCATGCAGGACTCCATCGATTCGGCGTCGACGACGGAGGTGCCGCCGTCCGCGACGATGTCGATGGAGTCGCCGCCGGCGTCGACCGACTCGCGGTAGGTCTTCAAGTCGAGAATCACGTCCCGCGGGTCGAGGTTGCGGCCGGAGGCCTCCGCCGGGCAGGCGTCGGTACAGCGGCCGCACTTCGTGCAGGCGTCCATGTCGAGCATCGCCTTCCACGAGAAGTCGTCCTCGGAGACGTAGCCGATTTCGTCCGGCGGCGTGTCGGCCGGCACCTTCGGGAGGCGCGTGCCCGCCTTCTCGTCTGCGGTGACGATGTTGGCGAAGGAGGTGAGCATGTGCAGGGGCTTGGCGTAGGGGACGGCGGCGACGAACGCCAAGGCGAGGAGCGCGTGGGACCACCAGCCGAACCAGTAGAGCGTCTGTGCGAGGCCCTGGCTCATGCCCCCCGCGTCGAACACGAGGGCGACGAAGTAGCCGACGAAGCTCACCGTCTCGAACTCGGGGAACTCCGTACCGACGATGCGGATGCCTTCGAGGACGTAGCCGCCGACGCCGAGGAGAAACAGCGTCCAGACGAACGCGGCGTCCTCGAAGCCGGTGTGTTTGCCCCACAGCCGCGGGTGTCGGACCCCGTAGCGCCGCCACAGCGCCATCCCGACGCCGACGACGAACAACAGGCCCATGAGGTCCATGACGAACGAGTACGAGAGGTAGAAGTCGCCGACGAAGAAGGAACTGCCAGTCACCCGCCGCCACACGTCGATGTCGATGGCGAGGATGGTCGTCCCGATGAGGAGCGTCAGGAAGCCCCACATGATGAAGGCGTGCATCACGCCGGCGAACCGGTCGCGCTTGAACTGCTTCTCGTTGGAGAACACCACTTTCGCCGCCCGGACCGTCCGTCCCGGCAGGTCGGACAGCCGGTCGAACGGGTCTTCACCACCCCGCGCGTATCGAGCGAACCGCTCGTACACCCCGTAGAGGAAGACGAGCGACGCGATGGCGGCGAGGCCGTAGAAGAGCGCCTCGCCGACCGGACTAATCGTCCAGAACGTCTCTCGCGTAACATCCGCCTGTGCCGCAAAGTCCATAATCAATCACCGGAGAACGGAGGGTTAAATCTTGCCACCCGAGGCGTGTCGGTCGGCGGATTACGAGCGCCCCGGGGACCTCAGAGCGCAAGGCTGGCGAGGAGCGCGACGGCGAGGACGAGCCCGGGCGCGTCGCGCCGGCCGAACCGAATCTCCGGGAGCGTCGGGTTCCAGGCGAAACACCGCGCGCGGAGGGCGAGCGCGAGCGCGTCGGCCCGCGCGAACGACCGCCGGAGGCCGCCGGCGGCGACGAGCGAGAGTCGCTCGTCCAGCCGTCGCTCGCTCCCGAGGCGGGCCGCCTGCGCCTCGCGGACGCGGAGCAGGTCGCGGCGGACCAAGGGAAGAAACCGGAAGACGAGGGCGACGCCGACGCCGAGCGCGACGCCGACGCGACCCGGGACGAGCCGCTGAATCGCCGCGCGGGACTCGCGCACGGGCGTCGTCCTGACGTACGCCGCCGCGACGAAGAAGACGAGCAGCACGCGGACGCTGGCGAGCGCCGGGTCCACGGCCGCCTCGGGGTCGAACCACGGCGCGCCGAGGCGGGCGGCCTCGACGACCGGACCGAGCGCGAGGAACGGAATCGCGTAGCGGAGGTCGCTGAGGGCGGACACCGGCGAGGTGTCGGCGGCGCGGAGACAGCCCGCGGCGACGACGCCGAGGGCGACGAGCCCGACGGGCGTCGTGTGCGCGAAGCCGGCCGCCGCGAAGGCGACCTGCACCCCGAGCTTGGTCCGCGGGTCGAGTCGGTGGGCGAGGCTGTCGCCCGGTTCGTAGGTCAACACGGCGGGCGGACGTCGAGGTCGGGGAGGCGGTCTGCGGCCTCGTCGGGCGCGGCGTCGAGGGCGACGTCGCCGTCGGCGAGAACGACCACGCGGTCGGCCAGTTCGGCCACGTCGCGCAGGTCGTGGGTGACGACGACGAGGCTCGTCCCCGCGGCGCGGAGGTCGCGGAGGCGCGCGAGCACGGAGCGCCGCGCGGGTTCGTCGAGGCCGGTGAACGGTTCGTCCAAGACGAGGTGGTCGGGTCGCATCGCCAGCGCGCCGGCGATGGCGAGGCGTTCGACCTCGCCGCCGGAGAGGGCGTCGACGCGCTCGTCCTCTCGGCCGTCGAGGTTGACCGCGGCGAGCGACTCGCGGACGCGACGGTCGATTTCGTCGCGGTCGAGCCCGAGGTTCTCCGGGCCGAACGCCACGTCAGCCCCGACGGTCGCGGCGACGAGTTGGTCCTCGGGGTGCTGGAACACCATCGCCACCGCGGTTCGGGCGGCGACGAGGTGGTCCGAGACGGAGCGGCCGTTGACCGAGACCGCGCCCTCGTCGGGGTCGAGCAGACCGTTGAAGTGCCGGACGAGCGTGGTCTTGCCGGAGCCGTTCGCGCCCGCGACGATGACGCACTCTCCGTCGTCGATGGCGAGGTCGACCCCGTCGACCGCGATAGTGTCGCCGTACCGGTGGACGAGGCCGTCGACGCGAATCATCTACTGGGCGGCGATGGCGTCGGAGCGGACGATGCCGACCGCGGCGGCGATTTTGAACGCCTCGGCGGGGATGAACGCGGCGGAGGCCGTCCAGAAGGCGGATTCGAGGCCGACGCTCTGGACGTACGCGAAGCCGAGCGTCCCGAAGGCGTAGACGACGACGGTGCCCGCGACCATCGCGCCGACGAGGCGACCGGTGCTCACGCGGTAGTCGCCGATGTCGACGCCGCCGTGGACGACGAGGCCGACGATGACCGCGGCGACCGGGTACGCCCAGAGGTAGCCCGCGGTCGGGCCGACGAGCGGTGCGAGCCCGGCCGAGCCGCCGGCGAACACCGGCGCGCCGAGGCCGCCGGCCGCGAGGTAGAGCGCGATGGAGCCGCCGCCCCAGACGGGGCCGAGGAAGATGCCCGCGAGGAAGACGACGAGCACCTGCATCGTCACCGGAATCGGCGAGACGGGGTTCGGGAACGAAACGTAACTGCCCGCGCCCATGAGCGCCGCGAACAGGGCGGCGCGGGCGATGTTGCCGACGAGTTCGTCGCCGACGAGTTCGACTGACTCGTGTTCGGTTGCCATGTCCATCGCTGTCTCGTAAACCCTGTTTAACTTATCGGTTTACAGAGTGCGTGGGCGGGGTCGGCCCTCGGTCTCGTCGGCCGATTCGAGTCGTCTCCCGGCGCTTGGCGGCTCCCGGGTCAGCATCATTAAAGACGCTGGGCGTGCCATTCTCCGGGTATGGACGAAAAGACCGCCGAGCTTCGCGACATCTTCATCGAGGCGACTGGGTCGGACACCGTGACCGAACAGCAGTCCGAGTCGCGCGGGTCGCTCGCCGACGTGGACGACCCCGAAGCGGTCCGCGAGCGCGTCCGCGACACCGTGGCGACGATGCGCGAGCGCTACGCGTTCGACGCCGACTTCGACGACGACGCGCTCGTCGCGCTCGTCGTCGGCTACTTCGACGGCGACGCGGACGCCGACCTCGCGGTCGAACTCGACGCGGCGCCCGAGGCGGTCCGCACCGCCCGGTTCGACCTCCACCTCGTCCGCGACGCCGACCGCGAGTTCCCGTTCGACGCCGACCGCTTCGACAACCTGCTCGTCGACGGCGCGGACGACGAGACTATCGCCGAGACGCTCGACGTGCCCGTCGAAGTCGTCGCCGAGTGCCGCCCCGTCGCCGAGGCCGACATCCGCTCGAGCCGGGCCAACTACCGCTTCCGCGACGATTTCGCGGAGCTGTTGACCGACGACGACCTCTCGAATCGGATGGCCGAGGACGCCCGCCGCGACGGACTTCGCGAGGCGACCGAGGACATCGAGACCGACGTGTCGCTGTAGCGGCGGCCGCTGTGACCCCTCGGGCCGCGCGAGTCCCGGCGCGCGGCCGACCCGTCGGGACGACGGAGGGTCGGCCGAACGACGAAGGTTCTTAACCGATTGGGGACATACCCTTGTGCGATGGCGCAGGCCCCCCAGAACCGAGACCTGACGGAGCGGTTCATCGAGTTCTACCGCAACTACTATCGAGAGGAGATCGGAAAACTCGCACAGCAGTATCCGAAGGAAAAGCGGTCGCTGTACATCGATTACGACGACCTCTATCGGTTCGACGCGGAGCTCGCCGACGACTACATCACGAAGCCCGGCCAGTTCCAGGAGTACGCGGAGGAGGCCCTGCGCCTGTTCGACCTCCCCGCGGACGTGAAGCTCGGTCAGGCGCACGTCCGGATGCGCAACCTCCCCGAGACGGTCGATATCCGGAACATCCGGGTCAACGACGACCACATCGGGACGCTCATCTCGGTGCAGGGAATCGTCCGCAAGGCGACCGACGTGCGCCCGAAAATCACGGAGGCCGCCTTCGAGTGCCAGCGCTGCGGGACGATGAGCTACATCCCGCAGGGCGACGGCGGCTTTCAGGAACCACACGAGTGTCAGGGGTGCGAGCGTCAGGGGCCGTTCCGCATCGACTTCGACCAGTCGAACTTCATCGACTCCCAGAAGCTGCGCGTCCAGGAGTCCCCCGAGGGCCTGCGCGGGGGCGAGACGCCGCAGAGCATCGACATCAACCTCTCGAACGACGTGACCGGCAAAGTCACCGCCGGCGACCACGTCACCGCGGTCGGCATCCTCCACATCGAACAGCAGACCTCGGGCAACGAGAAGACGCCCGTCTTCGACTACTACATGGAGGGCATCTCGCTCACCATCGAGGACGAGGAGTTCGAGGACATGGAGATATCCGACGAGGACGTGGCCGAAATCGTCGAACTCTCGAACGACCCGGCCATCTACGAGAAGATGGTCGAGTCCGTCGCGCCCGCCATCTACGGCTACGAGCAGGAGAAGATGGCCATGATTCTCCAACTGTTCTCGGGCGTCACGAAACACCTGCCCGACGGGTCGCGGATTCGCGGTGACCTGCACATGCTGCTGATAGGGGACCCCGGAACTGGCAAATCGCAGATGTTATCATATATCCGGCATATTGCTCCCCGCTCGGTCTACACGTCCGGTAAGGGTTCGTCCTCGGCGGGTCTCACCGCCGCCGCCGTCCGCGACGACTTCGGCGACGGCCAGCAGTGGACGCTCGAAGCCGGCGCGCTCGTCCTCGCGGACAAGGGTATCGCGGCGGTCGACGAGCTGGACAAGATGCGGCCCGAGGACCGCTCCGCGATGCACGAGGGGCTCGAACAACAGCAGATTTCGGTCTCCAAGGCCGGCATCAACGCGACGCTGAAGTCGCGGTGTTCGCTCCTCGGCGCGGCGAACCCGAAGTACGGCCGCTTCGACCAGTACGAGCCAATCGGCGAGCAGATCGACCTCGAACCCGCGCTCATCTCCCGGTTCGACCTCATCTTCACGGTCACGGACGACCCCGACCCCGACGAGGACTCCAAGCTCGCGGACCACATCCTCAAGACCAACTACGCGGGCGAGCTGAACACCCAGCGGACGAACGTCGCCAACTCCGAGTTCACGGAACAGCAGGTCGACGCCGTCACCGACGAGGTCGCGCCCACCATCGACGCGGAGCTCCTCCGCAAGTACATCGCCTACGCGAAGCGCACCTGCTACCCGACGATGACCGACGAGGCGAAGCAGGTCATCCGCGACTTCTACGTGGACTTCCGCGCCCGCGGTGCCGACGAGGACGCGCCCGTCCCCGTGACCGCCCGGAAGCTCGAAGCGCTCGTCCGGCTCGGCGAGGCGTCCGCTCGCGTCCGCCTCTCGGACAAGGTGACCCGCGAGGACGCAGAGCGCGTCACGGGCATCGTCGAGTCCTGCCTGCGCGACATCGGCATGGACCCGGAAACCGGCGAGTTCGACGCCGACATCGTCGAGACCGGCCGCTCGAAGACCCAGCGCGACCGCATCAAGAACCTGCTCGAACTCATCCGCACCATGCAGGAAGAGTACGAGGAGGGAGCGCCCCACGAGGAGGTCCTCGAACGCGCCAACAGCGAGCTGAACATGGACGAGAAGACGGTCAACGACCAGCTGGACAAGCTCAAGATGAAAGGCGACATCTACGAGCCCCGCGGCGACGTGTACCGCGCGACCTGAGCGCCCGCCCTCGATTTCTCGACTGTCACGAACTCCGTACTGTCCCGACTTCCACACTATCTTGGCGAGCGGACAGTCTCGAACGCGTGTCGTTTATTTGCACCAACACCCCTATGTAATCTGAAAGTCATGTAGTACGCATGAATCGTCGAGCGTATCTGGCGACCGCGGGTGCACTCTTTCTCGCGGGATGTTCGTCAGCGGACGGTGGGGAGACGACGACGGAGGAGCCGACGACGACTGCCACGCCGACGGCGACGGAAACTCCGACTACGACCACGACTGAGGAGCCGACGACGACGACGGAGGAGCCGACGACCGAGACGACCACGGAAGAGCCGGACAGGGTGGACCGAATTCTCGGCCTCGCCGTGGAAGACCTCGACGCTGCGGTCGAGGACTTCGCGTCCGTGGCGGGCGAAGACGGCGGCTTCCACGACCTGAACGCCACGACGCAGTTCTCGTTCGAGGACGACGCCGAGTCGCTGTACCTCGCGCGCGGCCACTTCAACACGCTCGACCAACTCGACAAGACCGACGCTCAGCGGGCGCGTCTCGGGCGTCTCCGACGCGCCTTCTGGTTCCTCTGGTGGACGGGTAAGACCCACGAGAACGCCAATCAGGCGTTCTACCGCACCAATAACGCAGTCTCCAGACTGTACGGCGAGGAGTTCAACCGAATCGACACGCAGGTCCGACAGATAGCGGAGGCGCTCGAACCGACGCGAGAGACGCTCAACAGCTTACGGAAGGAGTCGGAGGCCGACGCCCTCGACGAACTCACCGCCCTCGAACCGGCGGACTACGGGCGGAAGGTCGACTTTTTCGAGCGGGAGATCGGTCAGTTCGAGGCCTTCGCTGACGACATCGTCTCGTTCCGCGACGCGACCCGACGATTACAGGACGGGTTCGACGAGTACCTCGGCGAGAGCTACGGCGACGCCACCGGGTCGTTCTTCCGGGCGATGAGCGCGTTCGAGGACGTGAACGCGCGGGTTTCGGAACGCGACCCCGTGGCGGCAATCGCCTCCCGCTCCGAGGAGTTCGCCTGTCTCACCGACGCGATGGCGCGGGCCAGCGAGGTGCTCGACGAGGCGGCGACCGCGGGCGACAACGACATCCCCGAAAAGCAGACCGCCCTCGAAAGCGAGGCGCGAGAGGCCTTCGCGGACTGCGACCTCGTGGCGGAGCAGTTCACGTTCGTCGCCGACTTCTTCGAGGAGCTACCGGACGAACGCTCCTGAGACGGCCGTTCGACTCGCGACCGTCTGCGACCGACCCGCGCGGAACCGACGAACTTAGTGGAGCGTGCGGCGACGAGACAGACGACCGATGGACCGAATCTCCGCCATCCGCAACATCGAAGACGCCATCCGCGACCTCGAATCGGGCGACGCGGACCTCGCCAGCACCGAGCGTCGCGTCGTGACCGTCCTCCGGACGTTCGCGACGGAGTTCGAAGACGACGCCGGCGACGGGACGCTCGACGCCTGGACGGCCGTCGGCGACGACCGCGCGGAGGGGCTCGTCGTCCTCGCCGCCGACGAGGTCGACGCGCGGACGCGGGTCAGAGACCTCCTTGACGAGGCGGCCGGCGACGCCGACGACGTGACGTTCTCGGTCGAGCGCGTCTGAGGCGAGACGAGTCGCGCGGAGATTCGAACTCGGGTGAGACGCCGCCGTCTCCCCTGTCTGTGACAGTCGACTGACGCGAGAGCGCCGCTGTCGAACGATTTTTCTCCCGACTCCGTGACCGAGCGTGCGTGCTGTTGGTCGTGACTTACTCGCAGGCGGCGCGGACGACGCTTCGGAACATCTGTCGGACCCACGACGAGGTCGTGGTCCGTCGACTGGGTCGCGCCGCGCTCTTCGACGAGACGGAGTTGGCCGCCTTCCTCGCGCTTCGGCTTCGGGAGAAACACGACGAGGCCGTGCAAATCGAGCGAACCGAGCCGTTCAACGAGTTCGCGGCGGTCCCGGACGCGGTCCGCGAGGCCGCGGCCGCCTACGAGGACCGCGAGTCCCCGGCGACGCCGTACAGCAAGTTCGCCTCGGGCACCGACTACCCGTCGGCCGCGGAGATGCAGCGCCGCGAGCTATGAGGCTTCGGCTTCCCGACGGGACCGTCCGCGAAGGACCGGCTATCGACCTCGCCGACGGACCGTTCGACGTCGGTGCCGACGAGGTCGTCGCCGCGATACGGGGGGACGACGGGGACGACGGGGACGACGCGACCGGCGCGCTCCGAATCGACTGTCCGCCGCCGGGTCCCGGGTACGACCGCCTCGGTCGGATTCCCGTCTCGAAGCCGACACCGTCCCGCGGCTGGCTCCTCGCGGCGGTCGGTCGGTCCCGCGGGCTTCGCTCTCCCGTCGCCGACGACCTCGGCCGACTCGAAGCGAAACTCGCCGAGCGCCGCGACGATGGGGTCGAAGGGGAGGGGGTCGAAGGGGAGGCGGACGAACGCGAATCCATCGACACGTCCGCGGCCGCGCTCCGCGAGGCCCGCCGCCGCGTCGCCGCCGCCGGCGAGGACGAGTCCCGACTCAGAGAGCGCGTCGCAACCCTTCGCGGTCGGGTGAACGCTCACCGAGACGCCGGCGACGACGAGGCGACTGAGACAGCGCAATCGGAACTCGTGGAGGTCGCGACCGAACTCTCCGAGGTCGAAACCGAACGCGTCGCGGCCGAACAGCGGCTTTCGGCGCTCGAACGGGCGGCCCGAACCGAGCGAGACAGCCGCGAGGCGCGACTCAAACTCGAAGACGCGGTCGAGAACCGCCGTCGGGAGGCGCGGGCGTACTTCGCGGCCGAACTCGGCGATGCGTTCGAGGCGGCGCTCCGGAGCCTCGTGGCGACTCCGCCGCTGATGGCGACTGCGGAGTCGCCCGCCTCGGTGGCAGACCTCGAATCGGACCCCGTCGCACGCGCGCTCGCCGCCGTCCGCCTCGCCGACCTGTCCGCCCCGGTCGTCATCTCGTGCGGCCGGTTTTCGGACGCCGAGGCCGCGGCGAACTGGCTCGACGCGCCGGTCATCAGATGCCGGCCGAACGACGGGTGAGCGAGCCACACCGGGCGTTGATTTATATACGAAGCGGCGGCCAGCCCCGCCATGCACTCCGATATCGACGTGACCGTAGACGACGGCGTCGCCCTCGTCTCGGTCCGAGTCCACAACGACGCGCCGGTCGACCGGCGCGTCAGGCTTCGCAACCGACTCGACGGGTCGGTGCTCCCGCCGCGTCGCGCCGGCGTCCCCGAAGCCGGATGGGACGACGACGGGTTCGAAGGCGTCGTCCCCGCGAGTTCGACGGTCGCGCTCGGCTACGCCGTCTCCCCGTCGTCGACGGCCGACCGCGACGCCGCCACCGACTTCGACGCTCGACCCGGGTGCGCGGTCGATATCGACGTACTCGGCCGCGCCGAGGGGTCGGAGCAGGCCACCGGTTCGACCCCCGAAGACGCGGTTCGAACGCTCGGTTCGGCGCGACCGCCGGCCGATGCAGTTCCCGTCTCTTCTGACCTGCCGCCGACGACGCGGGAGTCGGAGACGCCCGAACCGACACCCAGCACGACGAGCGACGCGTCAGATGGCGAGCGCCGCGAGCCCCTTCCGAGTCCCGCATCACAGACCCACTCCGAACGTCCCGAACCGTCCGAACAGCCCACGGACGCCGACGTGTCGGCGGCGGTCGGGACTTCCGAGGAACGCGGCCGCGAGACTGAGCAGTCGCTCGGGTCGGAGCCACTGGAGCCGCCGGAGCCACTGGAGTCGCTCGCGGCGTTCGAGCGTCGCATCGACCTCGCCGAGCGACTGGACGGCGCGTCGGTCGCGGCCGCCGCGGCGGCGCTCTCAGAGGCCGACGCCGGCGTCGAGGCGCTCGAATCGCTCGATTCTGACCGGGAGCGCCTTCGCCGGCTAGCGGCGCGCGCGACGGCGCTCGCGGACCGCGCCGCCGACGCCGACCCCGACGTGGACGCGCTCCGGAGGCTCGCGTGATTCTCGCGGTCGTCTCCGGGAAGGGCGGCGTCGGGAAGTCGACGCTGTCGTTCGAACTCGCGGCGGAACTGGGCGCGGTCGTCGTCGACGCCGACCTCGGGATGGCGAACCTCCCGTACGCGCCCGGTCCAGACCTCCACGACGTGCTCGCGGGGCGCGCGGACCCGCTCGAAGCCGTCCGCTCGAGCGGCCCGGTCTCGATTCTGCCGTGCGGTCGGACGCTCGCCGGTGCGCGGGCGGCCGACGTGCGCCTCCTCGCCGACGCGCTTCACGCGGTCGAAGCGGCCTACGGCGACGTGGTCGTGGACTGCCCCGCGGGGATGCGCGCCGACGCCGGCGTTCCTCTCACCATTGCCGACGCCTGCCTCGTGGTCGCGTCGCCCAAGGGGTACGCGCTGGCCGACGCGGTGCGGACCCGCGAGCTCGCGCGCGAACTCGACTGCGGGCTCGCCGCCGTCGCGGTCAACCGCGTCGTCGACAAGGTGCCGCTCGACGCCTTCGCTGACGTGCTCGGCGCGCCGGCGACGGCGGTCCCCGCGGACTCTCGACTGGCCGAGGCGGTCGAGCGGTTCGAACCGGTCGTCGCGTCGTCGCCGAAGAGCCTTCCCAGTAGTCGCGTTCGAGAACTCGCGGACGCGGTTCGCGTAAGCGGTCGGTAGAAACGTCGTCTCGTCTTCGGTCCGTTCGTGCGGACGCAGTTCGATTCTCGCGTCTTCCTCGCCGTCGTCTCAGTTAGCGAGTCTCGTCGCCTGTCGGCGTCGGCTCACTCGCGGAGCGCCACGTACGTCTTGCGGAGCGTTACGGGCGTCACGTCGGCCACGTCGGCGGCCTCGGCCTGCGTGCAGTCTTCGCCGCGGTCGCGAGCCGCGGTGTAGAGACACGCCGCGGCGACGCCGCAGGGGTTCTTGCCGCCAACGACGCCCTCCTCGCGGGCTTCGGCGACGTACTCGCGCGCCCGGCGCTCGGTGTCGCTGTCGAGGTCGAGCTTGGTCGCGAACCGCGGCAGGTACTCGGTCGGGTCGGCGGGCGCGACGGGGAGGCCGAGGTCGCGGTTGAGCGCGCCGTAGGCCGCTTGGTGTTCCGCCTCAGTGGCCTTCGACACGTCGCAGACCTCCTCGACGCTCCGGGAGACGCCGGCGACGCGGCAGGCGGCGTAGACGCAGGCCGCGGCGAACCCTTCGAGCGAGCGCCCGCGTAAGAGGTCCTCGTTCTGGGCGGACTCGAACAGCGAACACGCCTGGTCGCGGATGTGGTTCGGGAGCGACAGCGCGCTCGTCACGCGGCGAATCTCGGTGAAGGCGTACACCTGATTGCGCTCGCGCTTGGTCGAGATGCGAGCGCGGTTGTGCTGGCGGCGCATGCGGGCGAACTGCCGGCGCTTGCGACCCTTGATACGCGTCGAGCGACCGATTTCGGTCGACAGGCCGCGGTCGTGGCGCGAGCGGGTGAGCGGCGCGCCGGTGCGGGCGGGGTTCCGGTCGTCGTCGGCGAACGAGCGCCACTCGGGGCCGTGGTCGATGCGGTACTCCGAGACGACGAGACCGCAGTCGGTACAGACCGTCTCGCCGGCTTCGAAACCGAGGTGTCCGTCGCATTCGGGGCAACCCTGGGGGGAACGTGCTTCGCTCATCACAATTGAAAATTGGTCGCGAACGGGTATTTAAACACGGGTTGAATCGGGGGTATAACCCCGATTGCTGCCGCTAGAGCCTACCGATAACCGGTGGGTTACAGACTCAATTTTGATACTGATTAGGAACGCTTTTACTCGGTAGGTGCGGACCACCGAGCGATGGGACTGTCGGATATCGCCGCCGCGTTAGAGACGACGACGACTGAACAGCGCTCGCGCTGCGTTCCGACTGTCGACGACACCGGTGTTTCCCTCCGCGAGCGCTTCGAGGCGCACGCAGACGCGCTCCCCTGTGCGCCTGCGGCCGCGGAGCGGGTTGTCGAAGCACACGGGTCGGGCACGTCAGTCGGCGAGAGCGCGAGCGACGCAGGCGTCGCTCCGGTCACGGCGGCGAAAGTCTTGCACCGTTGCGGCGAAGCGGGCGTGATTCCCCTCGCACCCGAGGCGCGACGCATCGTCCGCGATTGGATCGACGGACGAATCTCGCGCGCCGACGCGCTCGCGCTCACCGGCGCGGAGCCGTCGGAGTTCGCACTCGCGACGTACGTCGAGACGCACGACCCCATCGACCCCCTCGTCGAAGCCGTCGAGGGCGCGCTGACCGACCGCACCGACGCGGCCGTCGCGAAGCGCGACTCGCTGGCCGAGACCATGAGTTCGGTCACCGACATGCAGTTCTGACGCGGGACACGCCTCCCCACCTCCCGTTTTCACGCTCGCGAGCGGCGGCGCTCACCAGCCGTCCGTCTGTGCTCTCGAAACTCGCTCGGCGCGTCGCGCGATTCAGCGACGGACGTACTCGCCGACCGAGGTGAGCACGCCGCCGGCGGCCGTCACCGAATCGAGTTCCACATCGAGGAGGACCTCCGCGACTGCGGCGACGCCCGCCGCGAGGTCGGTGTCGTCGCGGCACGCCGGCGCGTCGGCGATGTCGTTCGCCTCGGTCTCGGGAACAATCACGTCCGCGTCGCCGAGCGCGCCGAGCGTGGAGACGACCGCGTCGATATCAGCGCCGATGTCGGCGGCCCGGGCGCTGAGACGACCGACGGCGTCGGCACCGCGGTCCGTGGCGGGCGCGACGAGCGCGACGCTGTCGCAGGCCGCGGCGGCGGCGACGGTCTGATTCGACGCGAGGAGCGGTGCGTCGACGAGCACGTGGTCGAAGCTGTCTGCGGCCTCGGCGATGCGACCCTCGAACGCCCGTGCGGCATCGGGGGTCATCGCCCGCGCGAGTCGCTCGAACGGGGCCGCGGCGGGGCAGACGGCGACGCGTCCCTCGGTGTCGGTCTCGAAGTCTACCAGCCCCGACTCCAGCGGCACGTCCGCCGCGTCGGTGACGAGCGACGTCGCGTCGGGGTCGAGCGCTCCCGAGACGTAGTCCGAGAGCCCCTGCGTGGCGAACGCCGCGTCGAGGACCGCAACGTCGCGGCCGTCGGTCGCGAGCGCCGCGGCGAGTTCGAGCGTCAGTCGGGTCGTCCCTGCGCCGCCGGCGACGCCGACGAGCGCGGTGGTTCTGGGGGGAATCGGCATACCGCGACTGGTCGGGTTCTCGAATTAATAGCTTCGGTCGGCCGGAATTGGTGTCGCCGGAGGACACTATTCAGCTCGCAAAGATGATTTTGACGGCCGGCGGTGGGGCTAGACCGACCACTCGTCGTCGGCCGCGTCAGGGTCAGAACCCGGCACGGCGTCCGTACAGGCCCGGTAGAAACAGACCTTGTAGGTTCGCCCGACGAGCGTCGTGACCGTCGAGGCGACGGCTAGGACGGCGATGTCGACCGCCGGCATCGGCGCTTGGAACGCCGTCACCGCGCCGGCGACGGTGGTCGCCCCGTCGAGGCTGACGAGCCAGAGGACCGGCAGGTCGACGACCGAGGTTGCGACGGTCGCCACGACCGCGTAGCCGACGACGTGCCGGAGGTTGCCGAAGACGAAGTCGACGCTGCGGCTGAGCGACCCGCCCGCGGTCTTCCCGTCGAAGACGACGGCGGTGTCGAAGAACGTGAAGAGGTAGACGACGGCCGCGAGGGCCGCGAAAGCTGCTCCGGCGGCGGCGAGTTCGACGAGCGTGAGGCTCGCAGAGCCGTTCAGAACCGCGTCGATTCGATCGAAGCCGATGTAGCCGACGACGCCGCCGCCCACGACCAGCGCGACGATCATGATGACGAGGCCGGAGAGGATGCTCGCACCGAGCAGGCTGACGTAGTAGCGCTGTGCCGCGGTAGACGCACGCAGGTCGGTGTCGGAACCGGGTCGCGCGCCGTCGATGACGGTGTAGAACGCGCCGATGAGCGCCGGTGAGCCGAACAGTACCAGGATCGCCCCGACCACACTGACGAGACCGGTGGCGTTGTTCAACGCGCCCATAAGCCCGAACGTGAGGGCGAACGCGACGAGCACGGGCGTCTTGGTGACGACTTGGAGGGTCGTTCGAAACGATTGGAGGACTGTCACGTCTGCCGGTACTCACGGCGGCCCTATGTGTTTTTACATCGACACGATTTGTTGGTGAGCGCGGCGCCGGCAGGAGAGGTCGGTTCCGTCAGCCCGAGATGGCCGCCTCGATGTCGGCCAGTTCCTCGTCGGAGAGGTCGGGCCGCTCGCCCGCGACGGCGTGGATGGGACTGCCGCCGTCGCCCTCGAACCGCGGGACGATGTGGACGTGGACGTGGTCGACTTCCTGGCCGGCGGCGGGGCCGTTGTTGATGCCGACGTTCGTCGCGTCGGCGTCGACCGCCGCCTCGACGCGCGGGACGAGGTCGTTCACGGCGGCGAAGAGGTCGGCGGCCGCGTCGGCCGGCACCTCGTCGAGTCGGGCGTGGTGCTCCTTCGGGACGACGAGCGTGTGGCCGGGCGCGAGCGGGTTGGCGTCGAGGAACGCCAGCGAGTGTTCGGTCTCGTGGACGATTCGGCCGGGGATGTCGCCGTCGACGATGGCGCAGAAGATGCAGTCGGACATACGTGGCACGTCGATTGGCGGGAAAAAGAAAGTTCGCACCGGTTCGGGGTCGGGGACGCGTCAGTTCCGCTCGGTGGACCGTTCGCGGTCGGCGGCGTCGTATTCGCGGCCGACTCCGGCGTTCCCGTTGTCGGTGGCCGCGCCGACACCGTCACCGCCGTTACCTCCGTCACCGCCGAACCGCGCCCGAATCCGCGCCAGTCGCTTCTTCACGCCGGCGACGAACAGTTCCATCGCCTTCAGGACGGGGCGGAAGACGACTTCGAGAATTAGGTCAGCGATGAGGTCGCCGAGCATCGGTGTGGTCGAACCATGTCATTCCACGGTCATGAATATGCGGGGTGTCGGTCGGTGCGGTCGGCGTCGTCGACGCGGCGGCCTCAGGGGAGACGCGATTCCAAGTCGGCTAGGTACTCGTCTAACTCGTAGCCGAGTCGGGAGAGCCACACGTCGCGGTACGAGGGGTGCAAAAGCGGGAGTACGGTGTAGCCGAACCGCTCGCTCTCGACGGGTTCGAGGACGGTATCGAGAAAGCCGTCCAGCGAGGTGTCGTCGAGCGAGAGGACGCTTTCGGTCGCGTGGCGGCCGGTCGGAACCACCACGTCGGGGTCGACGGCTTCGAGTTCGGCGACGAGGTGGTCGCGGCAGTTTTCCTTTTCCGCGGCCGTGGGCGCGCGGTTCGACCCCTCGCCGTCCGAGGGGAAGCACTTGACCGCGTTCGTGTAGAAGACGCCCGACTCGTAGCCGACGGCGGCCATCGTCTCGCGGATGCGGCGGCCCGAGTGCCGGGCCGTGTAGGACATCCCGGTCCAGTTGCCGCCCCGCCAGCGGTCGGCGTCGGGATTGCCCGCACCCGGCGCTTCGCCCACGACCATCACGGTCGCGTCGTCGGGACCGACGCCCCACGAGATGCGGTTGCGGCACTCGACGAGCGCCGGACAGCGGTCGCAGTCGGGCTCGAGGACGAGCGTCTCGTCGTCGTCGGGGAACCGCGGGTCGGCGTCGGCCATCTACTCCGTCAGGGGGAGCACGATGCCGAAGATAATCGGCGAGAACAGGACCAGTGCGATGCCGAGCCACTCGGCGTCGAAAAACAGCGTGCGCTCCCAGCCCGGAAGTGCGCCGCCGTTCATCGCGAGCGCGACTTTCGCGCCGACAGCGCCGAACAGGAACAGCGCGAGCCCCAGTCCGAGGCCGGTCTTGGTCATCCGCGGGTAGTCGATGTCTCCGTAGCGTCCCATAGTATTCCGAGATACGGGGACTGGGAAAACCGTTTCGAGAGACTGTGTGATATGTTACCGTTCGAGTTCGTCGGCGAGAACGGGGGCCACAGATACCTCGCTCACGTCGCGCTCGATGGTGTCGGTGCCGACGACGCGTTCGATACCGGCGCGCGCGAGTTTCGTGCGGGCGTTGCGGGCGAGAAGCGGGTGGACGGTCGCACAGAAGACGCGCTTCGCGCCACCGTCTGCGAGGACGGCGACGGCCTCGCTCATGGTCGACCCGGTGGCGATGATGTCGTCGGTGATGACCACGTCGCGGCCCTCGAAGTCGGCGTCGCTCGGCGTGATTTCGACGTCGGTCCCGGAGTGGCGCACCTTCTCGAAGTAGTCGGTCTCGCCCTCGCCGTAGGCGTCGCGGACGGTCTCGGCGATGCCGATGGCCCCCGAGTCGGGCGACAGAAACAGCGGGTCGTCGAGCGCGGGGAGTGGTTCGGCGAGTCGCCCGGCGGCGTCGACGATGTCGACGGGCACGTCGAAGAACTCCGAGACGGCGTCCTCGTGGGGGTTGACGAGCACGACGCGGTCGGCCGTCGTGCTGACGGCGCGGGCGACCGCGCGGGCCGAAACCGGGTGGCCGGCCTCGAACGCCTTGTCCTGTCGGGCGTAGCCCATGTACGGGATGACCGTCGTGACCTCGGACGCGCCGGCCTCGCGGACCGCGTCCTGCAGTTGGAGGAGTTCGACGTAGGCGTCGTTGCTGGCGGTGCTGGCGACGATGGTGGCGGCGTCGGCGTCGAAGTCGGGAACGGCGGCCAGCGTCTCGCCGTCGGGGAAGCGGTCGTACTCGACGGCCGCGAGCGACTCGCCGAGTTCGGCGGCGAGCGCGGCCGCGAGTGCCTGGGAGGATGCGCCGGGTACGAGCATACCCGTTCGTCTCTCGTGGGGGGTAAAACCGCTTTTCGTTGCGTACAGCCGCGTCGCGTGTCAGCGAACCGCGACGCCGACGGTGTCCAATCCGAGCACTTGCGTCCGCCAGTCGCCCCCGGTCAGCCGAACGCAGAAGCCCCCCGCGTCGGTGACGGCGTAGGCGGCGCGGGCGTCGTGGGCGAGCGCGACGACCGTCTCGTCCAGCGGAATCGGGGCGGCGTTCCACTCGTCCGACTCGTCGTCGCGCGCGACGACGCCGTCCGGTCCGACCGCGTGGGCGCGGCCGTCCGGCATCGACGCGACCGCCGAAAACGCCCCGTCGAGTGCGTCCATCCAGCCGTTGCCGAGCGCGTACAGCCCCGAGTCGGTCGCGGCGAGCGGGGTTCCCGAGTCGCCGCCGAGACGGCCCGCGGGGTCGGACACGTCGTTCACACCGTCCAAGCCGACGTGCGAGAGACCGTCGTCGCCGATGCGGTAGACGCCGTCTTCGGCCGCGACGAGGCTCCCGTCGAGGGCGCGGACCGATTCGACTTCGCCGAGGTCGGTCCACCCGGACTCGTCGAAGCGGGCGACACGACCCGAGTCGGCGGCGGCGACGACGCGATTCCGGTGGAAGCCGACGGCCGTCGCGGGCCCGAAGCCGAGTTCGTGGTAGTCGTCGCCCCGGACGAGCAGTACGTCCTCGTCGGTGGCGACGGCGACTTCCCCGGGCGACCCGGCGGCGTCCCGCGCGGCGCACCGGCGGTCGACGCGGAAGCCGCCGACGAGGTCGTCGGACACGTCGACGGTCACGACCCCGACGCCCGCGGCGACGTACACCGTCTGCTTGTCGGACTTGTCCGCGTACACCCGCTTTTCGTCGATAGAGAGGTCGAAATCAGCCATCCGTTGGCCCGAGGTTCGCGGCGGGGTTCGGAAAGGATTGTGGTCGTTCCCGCGGCGCGGCGACGGGTCGGACGGGCGCGCGGCCGAGAAGTGTGATTACAGAAATTCCCGCACGTCGGAGTACCACATGTCGTGGTGGTCGAGTTCGCCGAGCGCCTCGGCCACGTCGACCGCGAGGACGTGCCAGCAGCGCTCGCCCTCGTCGGGGTCGAGGTTGTACTGAGAGTCCTTGCAGGTACAGCCGCGGTCTTCGACCACGTACTCGTCGTCGTAGCCGACGACCACGTCGAAGTCGCGGTAGCGCTTCACCCGTCGCTCGGAGACGGCCTCGATGGCCGTGACGCCCCGGTCGCCGTGGGCGTCGACGATGGCCTGCACGATCTGCGGCGAGAGCCGCCCGGCCGCTTCGAGGGCCGCTCGCCAGTCGTCGGCCGAATCCACGCCCCCGATTTCGTCGGTGGCGGTGAAAACGCATTCGATGCCGCGGGGGAGGACGCCCGCCACAGCCGCGGCGCACAATCGCATCGCAACCGGTTTCCGCCCGCGCGGGCGACTGCGGGTATGCACGTGAGCGAGGGAGGCGTCGAAATCGAGGTTCCCGACGCCCGCGACGGGGCGTCAGCGGGAACCGGCGACGATGTCTTCTACAACCCCACACAGGAGTTGAACCGGGACATCACCGCGGCCGTCCTCCGCGCCTTCCGCGAGCGCGAACCCCGCGCCGAGAGCTACCTCGACGCGATGGCCGCCTCGGGAATCCGGGGCGTCCGCGCCGCCGCCGAGGGTTACGACGTGACCTGCGCCGACCTCGACACCGACGCCGTCGAACTCGCCCAGTCGAACCTCGACCGCGCCGGCAACGGCGGCGAGGCGGTCCACCGAAACGCCAACGCCCTCATGTACGACTCCGTTTTCGACGTGGTCGACCTCGACCCCTTCGGCACGCCGATGCCCTTCGCCGACCCCGCCTTCGCCAACACTCGCGACCTCGTCTGCGTCACCGCTACGGACACCGCCCCGCTGTGCGGCGCACACCAGAAAAGCGGCATCCGGAAGTACGGCTGTCTCCCGCAGAACACCGACTACCACCCCGAGATGGGCCTTCGGACGCTCCTCGGCGCGATGGTCCGCACCGCCGCCCGCTACGACAAGGCCGCCGTCCCGGTTCTCTCGCACGCGACGCGCCACTACGCGCGGGCGTACCTCGAACTCGACGAGCGGGCGACGAAGGCCGACGAACTCCTCGAATCGACCGGCTTCGTCTACCACTGCGAGGACTGCCTCCACCGCGAGGCCGAGCACTCGCTCATCGCCCACCCGCCCGAAGCGTGCGCCAACTGCGGTTCCACCCGCATTCTCGAAGCCGGCCCCATCTGGCTCGGCCCCGTCTCCGAACCGGCGTTCGCCGAGGCCGTCCGCGACGAGGTGACGGAGGATCTCGGCACCGCGAAACGCGCCCGCAAACTCCTCGACACGCTGGCGGTCGAACTCGACACGCCGACTCACTTCGACCAGCACCGCCTCTGTAAGCTCTGGGGGCGCTCGGCCTCGAAGATGGAGACCTTCCTCGAAACGCTCCGCGACGCCGGCTACGACGCCACTCCCGCGCACTACCACGGCACCGCGTTCAAGACCGACGCGACGGTCGCGGAGATACGCGAGGCGACCGCCGCGCTCGACCCCGAAGCCTGACCGACGGGGGCTCGTAACCGGCTCACGCCGCCGCGTCGGCGGGTAGCTTCTTTGTCTCCCGTGTCGTTTTGGTGATACGTGAGCGCCAAGATTCGAACCGTCGTTCCCGTCGCGCGGGCCGTCGTCGACACGATTCGGGAGAAGGAAATCTCGTTTCTCGCGGCCAGCATCTCGTACTACGCGCTCGTCTCGCTGATTCCGCTTCTCGTGCTCGGCGTCGTCGTCGCCACCGCGGTCGGCGGCGCGGAGTTGCAGGCGCAGCTCCAGACGCTCGTCGAACGGTACCTCGTCCCGACCGGGCAGGACCTCGTCGAGGAGGCCCTCACGGACCGAGCCGGACAGGGTAGCGTCGGAGCGGTGAGCCTCGCGCTGACGGTCTGGGGCGCGCTGAAGCTCTTTCGCGGCCTCGACATCGCGTTTTCGCGCATCTACGGCTCCGAGGCCGGCGGTCTCCTCGACCAACTTCGAGACGGCACCATCGCCCTCGCCAGCATCGGCGTCGGCACCATCGGCGTCGCGGTGCTGACCGCGCTACTCGGCCTCCTCGACGTGCCGTTCCTCCAACTGCTCTCGCCGCTCCTGTTGCTACTCACGCTCTGTGCGGCGTTCTTCCCGCTGTACTACGTCTTCCCCGACGCCGACCTCTCGCCGCGGCAGGTCGTTCCGGGAACCGTCTTCGCGGCCGTCGGCTGGACCGTTCTCGGAATCGGGTTCGGGGTGTACGCGTCGGTGGCCGGCGCGTCGGTCGCGGGCGCGCTCGGGACGCTCCTGTTGCTCGTGACGTGGTTCTACTTCTCGGGGCTCATCCTGCTTTCGGGCGCGGTCGTCAACGCGGTCCTCGCGGGGGTCGGCGGCGACGCGCTGCCCGCGGAACCGCGTGACCCGCCGGGGGGACCGCCCGGAGTGGACCGGCAGGTACAACATACGGGAGGCCGACATGACGCTCGTACGGATATGAGCGACGACCGAGGTGACACCGATGGGCCGCGGACGGAGGACGCCGGCGACGCGGAGACCGGCGCGTCCGTCTCCCCGCGCGGCGCTCCCGACATCGAGGAGCTGGAATCGCAGGTCGAGGAACTCCGCGCCGACCTCGACGCGTTCGAGGACGACGTGACGGACCGGACGGTCGAAAAGCCCAAGCTCGAAGCCGAGTTGAAGCGCTACGTCCGCCGTCGGATGCGCCGCGGCAAGGCTCGCGGTTGGGGACCCTACCTCGTGCTCGGCTACGGCGTCGTCCTCACGCTCGGCGCGTTCTACTACCTCCAGTCGGACCTCATCGCGGTCGTCGCCATGCTCATCATCTTCCTGTCGACGCTCGGGCTCTACGTCCTGTTCGTCATCTTCGGCATCGGCCTGAACGCGCTCGGCCTCCCCGGCCGCGCCGTCGACGCGGTCCGCGAACGCCGCGGCTGAGATGTTCCGGTCTGCACTCGCGCTTCAGACTCGCGGGTTCGGCGAGCTAGCGCTCGCGGACGCGCCGGATGCGCTCGTCTTCCTGTTCGGTCTCGTCACCCAACTCGGCGACCAGTGGTTCTTCTTCGTCGCGTTCACGTCGCTGTACTGGCTCTGTCGCCCACGAATCACGGCCCGTCCACGGCGAACCGCGGCCGCCTTCGTCGGCCTCGCGCTCGGGTCGCTGGCGCTCGTCACCGCGCTGAAAGTCGGCTTCGCCCTGCCGCGACCGCCGACCGCGGCCGTCGCCGATGCCCCCGCGTGGCCGTCGCCGCTCTCGGACCTGTTCGTGTCGTTTACCACCGACGACGGCTTCGGCTTCCCGAGCGGCCACGCCCTCGGGACGACCGTCGTCTACGGGGCCGCGGTCTCGCTTCTCGACGTGTGGAACCGCCGCCGCCGGCTCGTCGCCGCGGCGGTCGTCGTCGCCACCGTCTCGCTCTCGCGGATTTTCCTCGGCGTCCACTACGGCGTCGACATCGTCGTCGGCGTCCTCCTCGGCCTGGTCTTTCTGAAGACGGTCTTTTCGGTCGCCGCCGCGGACGACCCCGACGCGGCCGGCCACCTCGAGCCGGCGCGGCTGTTCGCTATCGCGGCCGGCCTGAGCGTTCTCGCGCTCGCGGTGGTGTTCGCCACGGGCGTCCCCGGACACACGGAAAACGCCGCGGCGGCCCTCGGCGGGTCGCTCGGCGGCCTCGTCGGCTGGGCGCGACTCGCCGACCACGAGTCGCTGCCGACGCTGTCGCCGCCGGTGGCGCTCGTCGCATTCCTCGGCGCGGGCGGCCTCTGGGTCGGCGTCGACGTGGCCGACGCCTCGGTCCCGGTGACGGTGCTCGCCACCGGGGCGGTGGTCGCGTTCATCCTCGTCGCGCCGAAGTTACAGGGCCGAATCGGGCTCGGCGACGGGGCGACCCAGCGCGCCGACTGACTCGGGCGACGCCGACGGCCGACGCGAGGCTGGCGCTTCCCTTTTCGGACTGCACCGGTTCCGCGACCGCTCACAACCCAACGAGCTTCGCGAGTCCGGTCGCGGCTCGGCCACCGCGGCAACGACGGCTCGCGTTCGGTCTCGGCGCGGCGCTGCCGCTCTCCGGCGAGCGGTCGCAAAAGAAAAATCGGTGTGAGGCGTGCGCGACGGTTAGAACGTCTCGAGGTACCGGTCGAGTTCCCACTGGGAGACCGAGACGAGGTAGTCCTTGAACTCGGAGCGCTTGGCTTCGACGAACTTCTCGTAGACGTGGTCGCCCAGGGCCTCCTGGATGACTTCGTCCTCTTCGAGGGCGTCGACGGCAGCACCGAGGTCCTTCGGGAGCGTCTCGATGCCGTATTCTTCGCGCTTTTCCTCGTCGAACTCGTAGATGTTCTCGCGGACCGGGTCGGGGCACTCGAGACCTTTCTCGATGCCATCGAGACCGGCGTGGAGGAGCGCGGCGAGCGCGAGGTACGGGTTACAGGACGGGTCGGGGAAGCGGGCCTCGATGCGCGAGGCGGCCGGCGTGCGGGCGGCCGGCTTGCGGATGAGCGCCGAGCGGTTGCGGTCGGACCACGCGATGTAGACCGGCGCTTCGTAGCCGGGGACGAGGCGTTTGTAGGAGTTCACCGTCGGGTCACACACTGCCGTCACGGCAGGCGCGTGGTCGAGGATACCCGCAGTGAACTGCTTCGCAGTCTCGCTCAGGTCGAACTCGTCGTCGCCGTCGTGGAACGCGTTCTCGCCGTCCTGGAACAGCGAGATGTGCGTGTGCATACCCGAGCCGTTGATGCGGGCGATGGGCTTGGGCATGAACGTCGCGTGGAGGTCGTGTTCGGCCGCGATGGCGCGAACGACGGACCGGAAGGTTGCGACGTTGTCGGCCGTCGAGAGGGCGTCGTCGTACGTGAAGTTGATCTCGTGCTGGCCCTCGGCGACCTCGTGGTGCGAGGCTTCGATGTCGAAGCCCATGCTCTCGAGTCCGTAGATGATGTCGCGGCGCACGTCGGACGCGAGGTCCTTCGGCGCGAGGTCGAAGTAGCCGCCGGCGTCGTTCGTGACGGTCGTCGCGCGGCCGTCTTCGTCTTCTTCGAACAGGAAGAACTCCGGTTCGGGGGCAGCGTTCACGTCGTAGCCCATCTCTTCTGCGCGCTTGATAGCGCGCTTGAGGACGCCACGCGGGTCGCCGCTGAACGGCTCGCCGGTGGAGGTGTTGAAGACGTCACAGATGAGGCGCGCGGCGGCGCTGTTTTCCTTCTTCCGCCACGGGAGGACGGCGAACGTGGACGGGTCGGGTTCGAGGCGCATGTCGGACTCCTGGATGCGCACGAAGCCGTCGATGGAGGAACCGTCGAAATAGATGCCTTCGGTGAACGCCTTTTCGGCCTGCGAGGCCGGGATGGAGACGTTTTTGACCGTTCCGAGAATGTCGGTGAACTGGAGTCGGAGGAAGTCGACATTCTTCTCTTCGATCTCGTCGATGACTGCCTGTGCCTCGTCGCTCAGGCCGCCGTCGGTGAGTGCGTTGTCTTCCGTCATTTTCCTGAACACGCGATTCGAACACCCGCACTATAAAGACCTTTCCGCTTAATGCAATTCCCCGCACCTCGCCACAGAATTGGATATTCGTAAAATTCTAATCCCCCGGGACGGTGTGTAGATGTAATGACGTACGAAAACCTCGACGCGAAGCTCATCAACGCACTCCTCGGCGACGGCCGGGCGAGCCTGCGAAGCCTCGCCGAAGAACTCGACGTGTCGGTCACGACCGTCTCGAATCACCTGCGAGACCTCGAAGACGAAGGCGTCATCGAGGGCTACACCCCCCGCGTCAACTACGACGCGCTCGGCTACGACGTAACCGCCGTCATTCAGCTCAAAGTCGAGGGCTCTGCGCTCCCCGAAATCACGGAGCGCCTCCGCGCCGAAAAACAGATGATTTCGGTGTACGAGGTCACCGGCGACTACGACATCATCGCCATCGGCAAGTTCCGTGACACCGACGGCATGAACACGCAGATCAAGAAACTGCTCACGGACGCGGACATCCGCGAGTCCAACACCTCGGTCGTGCTCAACGCCGTCACCGAAAACGAGCAGTTCGAACTCGACCTCGACCAGTAACGCCGTCAGACGATTCGCGTTTTCACGTCTCGCATCTCCGACTTGCAGTAGGGACACCGATACCTCGTGTCGAAGCCGTCGGGCGTCGTTTTCGTCGTGGTCTCTATCTCGTGGACCGCCACGTCGCGTCCACACTCTCGGCACTGGACCGCTGGCATCGGTTCGTGTTCATCGACTATTCGAAATAAACCTACTGGGGTCTGTGTATTGTTGTCACACGTCTGTCTATAGACGGAAGGGCACCGCTTCGACTGGAGAACCCGCGGACTTCGGTCGAGACAGACCGAATCTGTCCCCGCGTCTCGGTGTCGATTTCGGCGACTGTTCGAAGGCTCCCGTTTCGACTGGAAAATCCGACGACGACGAGCGATTCTCCGGCCGATAAACCGGAGACGAAATGTTGCGAGTTGTCCGCGAACAGGACGGTGCGCGGTCGACCCGGTCAGAACTCGTCTTCGAAGACGAACGTGCCGTTCCGCTGGACGACCTCGCCGTCGACCTCGATGACCGACTCCTCGGACATGTCGACGATCATGTCGACGTGCTCGGCGCTCTCGTTGAGTTCGTTGTCCGCGCCGACCGTCTCGGGGTACGCCGAGCCGACGGCCATGTGGACGGTGTCGCCCATCTTCTCGTCGAACAGCATGTTGTAGGTGAACTGGTCGATGCTGCGGTTCATGCCGATACCGAGTTCGCCG
This sequence comes from Haloferax sp. Atlit-10N, assembly GCF_003586325.1. Classification (NCBI taxonomy): domain Archaea; kingdom Methanobacteriati; phylum Methanobacteriota; class Halobacteria; order Halobacteriales; family Haloferacaceae; genus Haloferax; species Haloferax sp. Atlit-10N. The sequence goes on along the minus strand of NZ_PSYX01000004.1, from coordinate 13,185 downwards.
AGGTAGCGCGCGCCCTCGTCGGTGTCGAACACGCCGTCTAAGACCTCCTCGTTCCCCTCGGCGGAGTAGTCGACGACCTCGCCGTCCTCGAAGCGGACGCGGACGCCGGAGACCTCGCGGCCCTGTCGGTACAGCGGCAGGTCGAAGTAGACCTCGCCGTTCACGGAGTCCTTCACTGGCGCGGTGAACACTTCGCCGCCGGGGAGGTTGTGCTCGGCCGTGTCGTTGATGGCCGTGTTGCCGGCGATGCTCATCGTCACGTCGGTCTCGTCGCCCGACTTGATGCGGACCTCGTCGCCGTCGTTGAGGATGTCGACTAACTGCTGTTGGAGTTCGCCCTGCGCGTCCCAGTCGAGGGTGACGGCGTCGTAGACGAAGTTCTCGTAAGCCTCTGTGCTCATGCCGGCGAGCTGGGCGCTCCCTTTCGCGGGGTACTGGGTGAGACACCAGCGCTTCGAGAGCATCTCGCCTTGCACGGGCTTGTACGCCCGCTTGTACGCGGCGTTCGTCTCCGGCGGCACGTCGCTCTGCTCGGTGGCGTTCGTCTCGCCGCGGACGCGGATGATGACGTCCGTCTCCTCGTAGAGCGCCAGCACGTGCTCGGGCGTCTCGTAGTCGTCGTCGCCGGCGCGGAGGAACGCGCGGGTAAAGCGCGGGTTCGCGTCCATCGCGACGACGTTCGCGCCGCGGTCGCCGAGCAGTTCGTGGACGGCCGTGACGAGGTCCTCGGCCACCGAGGGCGCGGAGATGACGACGTTGTCGCCGGCCTCGACGCTCGTGGAGTGGTCGACGATGGTCTGTGCGTGCTCGCGGATGCGCGGGTCCATACCGCGTCGTGTGTGTCCCCGGGGCAAACACCTTTCGAAGCGCAAATATTGCGCCGGCGGACGGGGAACGCCACGCGGACCACCGTTTATTTCTCCGTCGGCGCGGTCTCTCCGCGCATGATAGACCTCCGAAGCGACACCGTCACGCTCCCGTCCGACGAGATGCGCGAGGCCGCCCGGGACGCCGACGTCGGCGACGACGTGTACGGCGACGACCCGACCGTGAACGAACTCGAAGCGCGCGCCGCCGAGTTGGTCGGCAAGGAGGCCGCGCTGTTCGTGCCGTCGGGGACGATGGGCAACCAAATCGCCGCCCGCGTCCACGCCGACCCCGGTCAGGAGGCGCTCGTGGACGCGAAGGCACACGTCTACAAGTGGGAGGTCGGCGGCTTCGCCCAACTGTCGGGGCTGCAGGTCCGCGCCTACGACGCCGGCGAGCGCGCCGCGCCGACGCCCGAGCAGGTCCGCGACCACGCCCGCGAGGAGTCGCTGCACGTCGCCGGCACGGGCGTCCTGTGCCTCGAAAACACCCACAACGCCCGCGGCGGCGTCGCGGTTCCGAAAGCCGACGTCGACGCCGCGGCCGACGCCGCCCGCGACCTCGGGATTCCGGTTCACCTCGACGGCGCGCGCCTGTTCAACGCCTGCGTCGCCCTCGACGAGGACCCGAAGGCGATGGTCGAGGGCGTCGATACGGTGATGTTCTGTCTCTCGAAGGGGCTCGGTGCACCCGTTGGCTCGATGCTCGCCGGTTCCGAGGCGTTCATCGAGGACGCCGTCCGCGTCAGAAAGCAGTTCGGCGGCGGCATGCGACAGGCCGGTCTCATCGCCGCGCCGGGGCTCGTCGCGCTCGACAATATCGACCGCCTCGCCGACGACCACGAGAACGCCCGCGTCCTCGCCGAGGGTCTCGACGCCGTCGCCGGCCTGTCGGTGCCGACGCCCGATACGAACATCGTCGTCGTCGACTCCGCGGGCGCGGGGCTGACGGCCGAGGAGTTTGTGAGTCTGTGTGAGGGTGTGGATATCCTCGGCGGCACGTTCGGCGAGTATCACACCCGGTTCACGACGAACCTGAACGTCTCGCAGGAGGACGTGGAGACGGCGGTCGAACTCGTCGCCGACGCGGTCGAGTCGCGATGAGGAGCCTCAGCCGGTCGCGAGCGCGACGACGAACCACAGCACGCCACCGAGGGCGAGTGCGACACCCACCGCCTTCCCCAGCCGCCGTTGGAGTACCTCCGCCTTCGCTGGTGCCTCCGTCCACTCCCGGGGCGAAACCAGGCTCCTCGCGGACATCGGTCGCCTGTACAGGTAGCCGCCGGCGGCGACGAACATGACCGAGGGAACGACCTGTGCGGGGTCCATCTACAGTTCGGGTTCGATGTAGACGAAGTGGACCCGTTCGTCGGCCGCCTTGAGTTCGGTCTCGATTTCGCTGATGTGGTCGTCTATCTCCTCGGTGTCGAGTTCGGGGTCGAAGCTCACGTCGAGGGCGACGAGGAGTTTCTCGGGGCCGACGTAGCTCGCGCGGAAGTGGTCGATGTGGACGACCCGCGGGTCGTTTTTAACGATGTTGCGGAGGGCCTGTTCTTCGTCCATGGGGACGCTCTCGCCGATGAGGAGGCGCTTGTTCTCCCACGCGAGCGCGATTGCGAAGCCCATGAGCAGTATCCCGATGAGGAGCGCCGCACCGGCGTCGAACAGCTCGTTACCCGTGAGTTCGGTGAGGCCGATGCCGACGAGCGCGAGCATCGCGCCGACGAGGGCGACGGTGTCCTCCGTGAACGCCGTGAGCGTCGTCACGTCGCTCGTCTCCCGGAACGCCTCCACGAGACCGCTCCACTCGTACTCCTCCATCTGCCGGCGGAGTTCGGCGTTCGCCTTCAGGAACGCGTAGCTCTCGAAGGCGATTGCGCCGAGGAGGATGGCGACGTTGATCAACACGGGCTCGATTTCGAAGCCGAGCAAGAAGAGCGCCTCTCCGCCACCGCCGTGGCCGGGGTGCATCAGGGCGTCGTAGCCGTGCTTGGCCGACTCCCAACCGGCGATACCGAACAGCATCACGGAGACGAGAAACGAGTAGAAGAACTGTGATTTCCCGTAGCCGAAGGGGTGCGACTGCGTCTCGTCGCGCTTGCTGTCGCGGATGCCGATGAGGAGGAACACCTGGTTACCGGTGTCGGAGATGGAGTGATACGTTTCGGAGAGCATGGAGGGACTCCCGGTCGCGAGATAGCCGAGGAACTTGAGAATCGCAATCGCCCCGTTCGCGAAGAGCGCGGCGACGACGACGGACGTACTGCCTGCCATATCGTGGGCCACTCCCCCCGCTCGGATAGAGCTACCGACGAGGAACCGGGACACCGCTCGCCGACCGCGGCGGCGACGCCGACACCGACGCCGCAGCCGGTAGGTTTCAATCCCTCCGGCGCTTACCCCGGCGCATGCTCGTTGTCGTCTCCGACACCCACAGCACGGACGGCCATCGACTGACGAACCGAACCCTCGACGCGGTCCGCGAGGCGGACCTCGTCGTCCACGCGGGCGACTTCATGCGCGAGTCCGTCCTCGACGCGTTCATCGACGAGGCCGACGCCTTCCTCGCGGTCTACGGCAACAACGACGGCTCCGAGATTCGCGACCGGATTCCAGTCGCGCGGAACGTCACCTACGGCGGCGTCGAGTTCGCGGTGACTCACACCCGACGCGGCGGGAACACCGCGCTTTCGATGTTCGGCCGCGAGCGCGGGGCCGACGCGGTCATCTTCGGCCACAGCCACCGGCCGGGCTTCGACGGCACCGGGCCGATTCCGCTCCTCAACCCGGGGAGTCACGCCCAACCGCGAGGCAACCGCAAGGCGCACGCGGAACTGGAGGAACTGCCGGACGGCGGGCTCCGCGGGCGACTCGTCACCGTCGACGGCGACACCTTCGAGACGTTCCGTATCGTCCCTGACGAGTAATACAGTGGGGTCCGGCGGAGGGCCGGAAGAATCAGCGGGAACAGGCCGGGAAGCCTGTTGGGGACAGTCCGAGGCCACGCGAGACGACGGGGTGAGGGGCAGGGGCACGGATGGCAGTCCCGTCGCCGTTGGGGGGCCACGCGCGACCTCGTACTCACTCCTACGGGTGACGGTATCAAATACGCACCGTAAGCTCAAACAACCGTTTTAGTCACGCAGCACGCCCACCGCGACCCACGCGAGAAGCACGGTCAGCCCCCCGAGGAAGAACAGCGTCCCCGGCGAGAGCGACCCGATAGTCTCGGCGAGCCCCCCCGACCCGCTCGTGAACTGCGCCGCGGTCTCCGTGACCGTCTGTGCGGCCGTCGTGTCCGGAACCGCCGTCGGCGTCGGCGTCGCGGTCGCGGTCTCCGCGGCGGTCTGCGTGGCTTCCGTCACCGTCCGCGTCGTCTCGGCCGCGGTCCGGGTCGCCTCCGCGGTCTGCGTCGTCGAATCCGCCGTCGTGGTCGCCTCGGCGATGCTGAACCCGCCGCCGCCGTCGGTCGTCGTCGCGGTCTCAGTCGCCGTCTGCGTCGTCGAATCCGCTGTCGTGGTCGCCTCGGTCGCCGTCGTCGTCGTGGCCGAATCGGCCTGATAGGTCGCGTTGAGATCGCCTCCCGACCCGCCGCTTTGGCCGGCTTCGGAACCGCCAGCGCCGTCCGCACCGCCGGCCGAGGTACCGAAGCCGAACGGGAGCACCGACCCGGTTCGAGCGAGCCGATTTACCACGGCCGCGCCGATGCCGAGGACGCCGACTCCGCCGATGAGGCGCGTGAGCGCGCCTTTCAGTCCCTTCGTCTCGTCCTCGCGCCCGGCGACGACGACGAGCGCCCGGTCCGCGGGGGTGTACACCTTCATCTCGCGACCCTTCTCGGAGTACCTCGTGTCCGCGACCTCGATGAGGCCCGCTTCCGAGAGGTTCCCGAGGTGGTACTGGACGTTCTGGAGGGACGTGTCGACCTCGGTGGCGAGGTCGGAGGGCGTCGCCGGCGACTCGTGGAGCGACGCGAGGACCGACCGGGCGGTCGACGAGGAGATGGCTCCGAGCAGGTCGTCCGCCTCGTCGCTGTCGAGGCCGATAACCTTGGGATCTCGGTCGTCCCGGTTGTCGTCCGGGTCGCCCGGGCTGGAGGGGATGAGGTCGGCCATCAAATCGGCGTTACTCGCGTTTTCCCATGAGTGTTCGTATTCTTTCACGACCCGTCGCCGAAATTGCTATACCTCGTGCCCGCCGAACCCATCCACATGACCGACCCTTTGGTCGTAGACGGCCTCGTCGACTTTCTCGCGGGGGATCCCGTGTTCGTCGGGCTGCTCGTCGCGTTGTTGCTCTTCGTCTTCTTCGGGTATCTCCTCGTCCGTCGGACGCTCCTCGGCCTGAGCGAGGGGTACGACGAGGCGCGCCGCCGCTGATGGACGGGACAACAGCCGACGCCGACGACCGCCGAGGTGTCGCCCCGTGGTAGCCGCCGCGACGCTCGCCACGTTCGTCGTCGCCGCCCTCGCCAGCCTGTTCATGGCGTGGGCCATCGGCGCGGGGTCGTCGGGTTCGACGCCCTTTGCGCCCGCGGTCGGAGCCAACGCCATCTCGGTGATGCGCGCGGGCTTCATCGTCGGGCTGCTCGGGTTCGCCGGAGCGTTCCTGCAGGGCGCCAACGTCACCAACGCCGTCGGTACCGAACTCATCGGCGGCGTCACGCTGACCGCGGGGGCCGCGGTCGTCGCGCTCATCACCGCGGCGGTGCTCGTCGCGCTCGGCGTCTTCGCCGGCTACCCAATCGCCACCGCCTTCACCGTCACCGGCGCGGTCGTCGGCGTCGGCCTCGCAATGGGCGGCGACCCCGCGTGGGCGAAGTACCAGCAAATCGTTTCGCTGTGGGTGCTCACCCCCTTCGTCGGCGGTGGGGCGTCGTACGCGACCGCCCGACTCCTCCGCGCCGACGGCGTCTCCGAGCAGTGGACCGTCCCTGCGCTCGCCGGAATCGTCGGGCTGCTCGTCGCCAACATGGAGTTCGCGGGGCTGGGCGGCGCGGCGGGCTCGGCCTCGGTCGCCCGGGCCGCTGCAGTCGAGGCGGCCGGCCTCGTCGGCCTCGGCGAGACGGTCTGGTTCGTCGCCGCCTCCCTTTTCGTCGCGCTCGTCGCGGCCGCGGTCGTCGGTCGCTGGGTGACGACCGACAAGACCCGCGGTCAGCGGCGATTCCTGCTCGTCCTCGGCGGCCTCGTGGCCTTCTCGGCGGGCGGCAGTCAGGTCGGCCTCGCTATTGGGCCGCTCGTTCCCCTGCTGGACGTGGTCGCGGTCCCGCTCCCGGCGCTCCTCGTCGGCGGCGGAGTGGGTCTCCTCGCTGGGTCGTGGACCGGTGCGCCGCGCATGATTAAGGCGCTCGCGCAGGACTACTCCTCGCTCGGGCCGCGGCGCTCCATCGCGGCGATGATTCCCTCGTTCGCTATCGCCCAGACCGCCGTCGCCCTCGGCGTTCCCGTGTCGTTCAACGAGATCATCGTCAGCGCCATCATCGGCTCCGGCTACGCCGCCGGCGGGTCGGGCGTCTCCCGGCGGAAGATGCTGTACACGGTCCTCGCGTGGGTCGGTTCGCTCGCGCTCGCGTTCGGGCTGGGCTACGGCGTCTTTACGCTCGTGTCGAGCGTACTCGGTCTGTGAACGTTCGTGGATTCCGCGTCGCGCTCGCCACCCTCGTTTCTGCCCTCTGGGCCGTCTTCGGCGTCTACCACGTCGCGATGGCGGTCGTGACCGGCATCTCGCTCCGCGGGTTCGCCTTCGGAGCCGTCGGACTCGGCGCGTTCGCGCTGGCGATTCGCTTCCGCGGGCGGGCGCGACGCCTCGGCGACGGCACCGCCGACGTGACCGGATTGGCGTTCCTCGCGTTGGCGTCGCTGGCGCTCGTGGTTCTCTCGTTTACGCTGCTCGGGTGAGTCGCGTCGACGACGGTTCGAAAACGAGTTCGGTCGAGGTCGGGACGAATTGGGCTCGGTCGGGTCGGACCGGTCAGGTGTCGGGCTCGACTTCCGCTTCCTCGTCGCCGCCGTTCTCGTCGTCGCCGTTGCCGTCGGCGGCTTCGATGCCTGAGTTGGTCCGGATGCGCGCTTTCATGATGCGCGTGTTGTCGACCTGCTCGATGCGGATGACGATGTCGTTGTAGCTGATTTCCTCGCCTTCCTCGACGAGACGACCGGCGCGGTTGAAGATGAAGCCGGCGAGCGTCTCGAACTCCTCGCCCTCGGGGAGTTCGATGTCGAGCATCTCGTTGACCTCGTCGATGTTGACCTCGCCGCGGACGAGGTAGGTGTTCTCGTCGACCGACTCGAACGGCTCTTCCTCGTCGCCTTCGAGGATGTCGCCGACGATTTCCTCGACCATGTCTTCGAGGGTGATGAGCCCCTCCGTGGTCCCGAACTCGTCGATGACGACGACCATCTGCATCCGCGTATCTTGCATCTCGGCCATGAGTTCGTCGACGTTCTTCGACTCGGGCACGTGGAGCGTCGGCGAGACGATGTCGGCGATGCCGACGCCGCGTTCGCCGTAGTACTTCTCGCGGACGAGGTTCCGGATGTTGACGATACCGATGATGTTGTCGAGGTTACCGTCGTACACGGGGACTCGCTCGTGGTCGGCCTGCACGCACGTCTCGATGGCCTCGTCGATGGTTGCGTCCTTCGGGACGGCGGTCATGTCGAGGCGCGGGGTCATGACCTCCTTCGCGATCGTCGAATTGAACCGGAAGATGCGGTCGAGCATCTCGCGTTCTTCCTCCTCGATGACGCCCTCGCGCTCGCCCGTCTCGATGAGGTTCTGAATCTCGTCGCGGGTGACGTAGGTCGTCTCGATGGCGGTCTGACCGCCGGTGACCTTGTTGATGACGCGGGTCAGGTAGTCGAAGAAGACGACGAGCGGGAGCAACAGCAGCTCGGCGTATTTCAGGGGCCGCGCGATGCGGAGGGACCACGACTCGGTGTTTTCGACCGCGTAGGACTTCGGCGCGCTCTCGCCGAACAGCAGGACGATCGCCGTAATCCCGAACGTCGCGATTGCGACCGCCTCTCCCTGTTGGAAGCCGACGAAGACGAGCAGCCCGGTCGATATCGAAGACATCGCGATGTTCGCGATGTTGTTTCCGACCAGAATGGTCACGAGAAGCCGGTGCGGGTCGTCCTTGAGCGCTTTCACCCGCTCCGCGCCCGGTACACCGTCTTCGACCATCGAGTCGACGCGGTGTTTTGCGAGCGAGAACATCGCAATCTCGGACGAGGAGAAGAACGCCGAGAGGCCGATCAGGACGATGATTCCGATCACGCCGAGGACCGTTATCGTCGTGTCGTCCAGCGGAATGTTCGAGACCTGTGCGGCCGCGAGTGTCGTGGCTGGTGGTAACTGTAGCGGCGGCAAACCCATGTAACTACACTGTCTTGCGCGGGACCGGAATTAAGAGTTGCCCTCGATCCCCTCTCGGTCGGCGTCTCGTCCGCCCTCGCTGGTCCGGTCGGCGAACCGACGGCGAACCGATATTGCGGCGCGGATGCCCGCGAGCGAAGGGCTTAGGCGACGCTCTTCCCAACAGCCGCCCATGGCAGACGAGCAACCGGCGATTACGCTGTACCGACTGCAGGCGTGCCCGTACTGCGAGCGGGTCGTCCGCACGCTCGACGACCAGGGCCTCGCCTACCAGTCGCGGTTCGTCGAGCCGATGCATTCCGACCGGAACGTCGTCAAGCGCGTCTCGGGCAAGCGCTCGGTCCCGGCCATCGTGGACGACAACACCGGCGTCACGATGTCCGAGTCGGCGAACATCGTCGAGTACCTCGAAAACACCTACGGGGAGGGTGCCTGATGGTCGACTTCGACGTCGTCGACCTCCCCGACCACGACGCGCCGGCGACGGGCGACACCGCCCCGGACTTCACCCGCCCGCTCGTCAACGACGAGTTCTGGGAGGACGCGTCCCTCTCGGACCTCACCGACGACGGCCCCGTCCTCCTCGTGTTCCACACGATGGCGGGCGCGTTCCCGGCGACGTACGTCTGGAACGAACTCCGCGACCGCGGCGTCCCGGAGGACGTGCAGGCGGTCGGCGTCTCAATCTCGTCGCCCTACGAGCACAAGGCGTTCCTCGAAGAACGCGACGTGGACGCCCGACTGTTCTCTGACCCCGCGGCCGACGTCGCGGCCGACTACGACCTCGAACACGACCTCGACGGGATGGCCGGCGTCACCGAACACCGCCCCGCCGTGTTCCTCCTCGACGAGGAGCGGACGGTCCAGTACCGCTGGGTCGCCGCCGAGTGGCCGGATTTCCCGGACTACGAGGAACTCGCTGACGCGCTCGCCGGCCTGTAAGTCCCGCCGCTCGAAGCGACGCACGCGGGCCGAGCCCTCGGCCCCGCCCGTACCGACCCGCGTGCCCCGCACGGAATCGCCGTTTCGTCACGCTTTTTCGCCCGTTGCCCGTCCGTTCGTCCATGAGCGACGACGACGTACAGCGTGCCGCCGCCTCCATCCGCCGCGGCGAGGCGGTCGTCTACCCGACCGAGACGGTCTACGGCATGGGCGCGGACGCGACGAACGCCGACGCGGTCGAACGCGTCTTCGACATCAAGAGCCGCGACCGAGACAAACCGCTTTCCGCCGGCTTCCCCGACGTGGACGCCGCGCTGGAGCACGTCGTCGCCGACGACCGCGAGGAGGCGTTTATGCGCCGGTTCCTCCCCGGGCCGGTGACGGTCGTCGTGGAACGACGCGACAGTCTGCCGGACGCACTCGTCGCCGGGAAAGAGCGCGTCGGCGTCCGCGTCCCCGACCACGAACTCGCGCTCGCCCTCTTTCGCGCGTCCGGGACGCCCGTCACCGCGACCAGCGCCAACCGCTCCGGTACCGGGAGCATCACGCACCCCTCGCAGCTCTCCGACGAGATTCGGGAGGCGGTCGCCGTCGTTCTCGACGGCGGGACGACGTCCGGCACCGAGAGCACCGTCGTCGACCCCGGCCGCGGCGTCGTCCACCGCCGCGGCGCGATGGCCGACGACATCGAGGCGTGGTTAGACGAACACGCCGCCGACGCGTAGCCCGACGGGCGTGCCAACGAGGCGACGCGTAGCAGGCGGCGTCGCCGCCGCGGCGACGAGCCTAACCTCACCGGCTGAGCCCCACCTCACCGACCGAGTAGCGACGCCAACGACCACGTTTTCACGCCGCACCGCTCCCGGTAGGCGCACGACTCGCACTTCGCGGAGTTCCGCAACCGCGACGGGACGAAGTCGAGGTCGCGGGCGATGCGGAGCGCCCGGCGGTAGGCCGCCTTGTTCCCCGTGGTGAGCCTGACCGTCCGCACGACGCCGACCGCCGGATACTCGACCAGCGCCCGCGGTATCGATGTTTCGCGCTCCCACGCGAGCGCCTTCGCCAGCGCGACGGCCCGGACGCGCTGGGGTTCCCAGACGCCGCGCTCGGGCGGTTCGCCCGGCGAGACGAGTGAAGGAACGGGCGGCTGGTCGTCGCCGGGCGACCGCACGAGTTTGTGCGCGATGCCGCGGCAGTCTTTCCCCGCGAGGAACACGTCACGGGCGACGGGGTCGGTGAGCGCGTCCCAGTCGTCGCGCTCGCGGAGTCGAACGAGGTTCTCGCGGTACGCCGACGCCGACACCGAAATCGGTCGCGTCGCGAGTTCGTCGGCGGGGCCGTCGAGCAGGTCGGGGTACGCGAAGGCGAGCGAGCGAACCTCGCGGACCGCGGGCGGCGGCGCTCGGTCGTCGTCGCGGCGGGCGTAGTAGAGTTGTCGCGGACAGTACGCGGCGCGGGCGAGGTCGGACGCGGCGACGAGGGAGGACACGGGACGGGCTGGCTCCGTTATCAGATAAGAAGGTTCGCGCGAGCGCGCCGCAGCGGCGGCGGGGCCGAACACCCGCACGCGTCGTCCGACTCGCCGCCGTGCGTGAATTAATACGGCCGCGCCCCTTGGCATACTGACATGGCATCGACCGCCGCCGGCTCGTGGCTCCGGATGACGCGTCCCGAACTCGCCGTGTTCGTCTCCGGGGTCACGAGCATGGGTTTGGAGATTCTCGCCGGTCGGATGGTCGCCCCCGAGTTCGGCAGCAGCATCTACACGTGGGGAAGCATCATCGGCGTCTTCCTCGCGGCGCTGAGTCTCGGCTACCACCGCGGCGGGCAGCGGGCCGCAGAGGCCTCGAACGGCGCTCTCGTCCGCGTTTTCATCGGCACCGCGGCGTACATCGCGGGCGTCATCCTCCTCGGCGACCTGTTCATCCAGTCGACGACGAGCCTCCCTCTCCCGAGCCGATTCGCGTCGCTCCCGGCGATTACGCTCCTGTTCGGGCCGCCGACGTACTTCCTCGGCTTCATCAGCCCCTACGCGGCCGAACTCTCCGGGCGGTCCGACGTGGGCGCGGCGTCGGGCCACGTCTACGCCGTCGGCACCGTCGGCAGCATCATCGGCGCGTTCGCTACCACGTACTTTCTCATCCCCTCTCTGAGCGTCACCAACATCGGGCTCGTCTTCGGACTCATCTCGGTCGTGACGGCGCTCGCGCTCGCCCGCCCCGACATCGGCCGCGACGAGGCGGTCTGGAGCGTCGGTATCGCCGCCGTCCTCGTCCTCGCGTCTCTGACCGGCGGCATCGGCCTCGACTCCCGCGGAGCCACCGTCTACCACACCCAGACCGCCTACCAAGAGCTTCGCGTCGCCGACGCGGGCGGGACGCGGACGCTCTACCTCGACGGCCAGCCCCACAGCGCGATGGACCTCGACGACCCGACGCGGCACGTCTTCGACTACACCTCGTACTTCCACGTCCCCTTCCTCTTGTCCGACGACATCGACCGCGTGTTGTTCGTCGGCGGCGGCGGGTTCACCGGCCCGCGCGTGTTCTTGGAGAAGTACCCGAACGTGACGGTCGACGTGGTCGAACTCGACCCCGAAGTCGTCTCCGTCGCCGAGGAGTACTTCGGCGTCGAGGAGTCGCCGCGGCTCAACGTCCACACGATGGACGGCCGGCAGTACCTCCGGGAGACGAACCGGACGTACGACCTCATCGTCCTCGACGCCTACCGGAAGGACAAGGTCCCGTTCCAACTGACGACCCAGGAGTTCATGCAGCTCACCGCGGACCGCCTCGACGAGGACGGCGTCCTGTTCGCCAACGTCATCTCCGCGCCGAGCGGCCCGGCTTCGCAGTTCTACCGCGCGGAGTACAAGACGATGCGGTCGGTCTACCCGCGGGTGTACAGCTTCCCCACCGCGGGGAGCGTCGTCGTCCAGAACATCGAGGTCGTGGCGACGAAAGACGAGACGCTCGTGACGGCCGAGGAGCTACAGGCGCGCAACCAGCGCCGCGACATCGGCATCGACCTCGCGGCCGAACTCACGTCCTACCGGAACGACGAACCTACCGGCGACGTGCCGCTTCTCACCGACGACCGCGCGCCCGTCGACAGTCTCCTGGACCCGATGGTCGGCCAGCGCTACGTCGTCCAGCGGACGAACGAGACCGAACAACGCGAGGCCGACAGGAACGCAACCACTCGGGGTGCAGTTACCGGTACGGCCGTGAGGGCGGCGTAAGCGATGGTTCACGACAGAATCCACGCGAGGGAACCGACCCACGACCGCGACCGCTGGACCGAGGGCGTCGTCGAGTCGGTCGCCGAACGCGACGGTCACTGGGTGGTCCGCGCGCGCCCGGCCCGGAACGGACGCGAGGGAGACGATTCAGTCGAACTGGTCGTCACCCTCGCGGTCCGCGACCTGTTTCTCCGCCGGCTCGATGTCGACGCCGGCGAGTCGCCCGTCGGCTGTCGGTTCTGGTACCGAAAGAAGCGACGGTAACTCCGCGGCCGCGACCGCAAACTCGACCCGACGGCCTGAAACACGGGTCGGCCGGGGGTCGATGCCGGTTAGTTCGTCGTTTCGAGGGCTTTTTGATACATACGCGGCCCGGCGACGGCGGCCGTTCCGAGCACCATGAGCGAGGCACCGACGCCGAGGCGCTGCCCCGGGGCGACCGCGGACGCGACCACGCCGGTCACGACCGCGAGACCGGCGAGGAACATGACCCCGCCGAGGACATCGAGCGGCTGGATTGACATCTCTGTCGAGAGATTCCTCGCTCGTCTCAAAAGTCTTCTCGCCGTCGTCCTGCGATTCTCCGACGGTTGTCACTCTTTGGCTCATCACGTTGTTCTTCGCACAAAGAGTGGGACCGCCCGGTTTCGAACCGTTGACGACAACGGACTCCTGAAACCGTCGAACCCACTAACGATACTCGACGCTGCTCGTAGGATGCAAACGTTGACATTGTTTCACTTCAGTCGAGGCTCAATT
>NZ_PSYX01000003.1:0-442787 GCF_003586325.1 Haloferax sp. Atlit-10N | reverse complement strand
CGTTGTGTCGGCTTCTTTCCGTCCACGTTGTCGAGAGCGTCTTGCAATTCCTCGACGGAAACATCGTCGAGATGGTTCATTATCTCTTACAAGAGTCTTTGAGTAAAAAATTCTAACGATTACTATACCTCGACGTGATGCAGCAGTCGTGGGTCGAGGACAACGACAAGGCGTACATCGGCCAGAACATGAACGGCACCGGGCCGTTCCAACTCGATTCGTACACCGAAGACGAGGAGGTCGTCCTCACGGCGTACGAGGACTACTGGCAGGAGCCCGCGGCGGTCGATACCCTCACCTTCCGCGCCGCGTCCGAGGCCAGCACGCGCGTCAACCAACTCCTGCAGGGCGAGACCGACCTCATCGTCAACGTCCCGCCCCAGGAGGTCCAGCGCGTCACCAACTCCGACAACGCGCGCGTCGCCGCGGCCCCGTCGACCCGCATCATCTACAACGGGATGCGCTACGACGTCGAACCGTTCGATTCGGTCGAGTTCCGGCAGGCGATGAACTACGCCATCGACCTCGAGAGCATCGTCCAGAACGTCCTCGGCGGCTTCGGCGCGCAGACGGGCCAGCCGACGCTCCCCGAGTTCGTCGGCCACAACCCCGACCTCGACCCGTACCCGTACGACCCGGACCAGGCAGAGCAGTTGGTCGAAGAGTCCGGCTACGCCGGCGCGGAGATCGAACTCAACACGCCGGTCGGCCGCTACCTGAAGGACCTCGAAATCGCGCAGGCGGTCGCGGGCTACATCGACGAGCTACCGAACGTCACGGCGACGGTCCGCCAGCGCGACTTCGGCTCGCTCGTGGACGAACTGCTCGCGGGCAGTATCGAGGCCCGCCCGCCGTGGTTCCTCATCGGCTGGGGCGAGGCGACGTTCGACGGCGGCCTCGTCATGGAGGCGCTTCTCGCCTCCGACGGGACGCTCACGACGTGGCAAAACGAGGAGTTCGACGCACTACTCGAACAAGCCGGCAACCAGTCCGGCGAGGAGCGCGAGGCGACCCTCCAGGAGGCGAACGCGATGGCCCACGAGCAGTGCCCGTGGATATTCCTGAACCAGCAGTACAGCGTCTACGGCGTCAACGACGCCATCGCCTGGGAGGCCCGCTCCGACGAGCGCATCGACGCGTACGCGATGAGCCAGCAGTAGTCGATGTCGCTGTCGAGGTTCCTCATCAAACGCTCGCTCCAGGGGCTGTTCGTCATCTGGGGGGTCATCACGGTCGTCTTCGGCCTCCGGTTCATCTCGCCGGGGGACCCGGCGAACGTGCTGTTACCGCCCGACGTCGACCCGGAGGTCAGGGCGCAGGTCATCGCCGAACTCGGGCTGAACGAGCCCTTGTACGTGCAGTACTGGGAGTTCGTCTCGGGCATCCCGTTCGGCGACCTCGGCCTGTCGCTCGTGACCCGAACGCCGGTCGCGGCGCGCGTCGTCGCGAAGCTCCCGGCGACGCTGGAACTCGCCATCGCGGCGACCGTCGTCGCCGTCGTCATCGCGATTCCGCTCGGCGTCTTGTCGGCCACGCGGCGTCACCAGCCCGCGGACTACGGCGCGACCGTGTTCTCACTGGTCGGCATCAGCACGCCCAACTTCTGGCTCGGGGTGATGCTCATCCTCGTGCTCGCGGTCCAGCTGAACCTGTTCCCGACGAGCCAGCGCCCCATCGGCCTCGACGGCATCGCGATGCTCCTCGCCGGCGGTGAGGCGGGCGCGGCGATACGCGGCTTCGTGACGTGGCTGTGGCACATCACACTGCCAGCAATTACGCTCGGGACCTACTTCACCGCGCTCATCACGCGACTCACCCGCAGCGGGATGCTCGACCAGCTCGGACAGACTTACGTCCGCGCGTCGCGGGCGAAGGGGCTCCCGGAGACGCTGGTTCGCTACAAGCACGCGCTTCGGAACACGCTCATCCCGGTCATCACCGTCATCGGTCTCCAACTCGGCACCCTCATCGGCGGGGCCGTCATCACGGAGGCCGTCTTCGCGTGGCCGGGGCTCGGGACGCTCATCATCAACAGCATCAACGCCCGCGACTGGCCGGTCTTACAGGGCTCGCTCATCGTCGTCGCGGTCGGGTTCGTCCTCGTGAACATCCTCGTCGACGCCCTGTACGCCTACGTCAACCCGCAGGTGGCCTACGATTAACGCTCTATGATATCGGAACGCACACGCAGAAACCTTCGTCGGGAACTCAGACGGAGTCTCCTCGCGAAGCTCGGCATCATCGTCGTCGTCCTCATGGTGGCGATGGCCGTCTTCGCCCCGTTTATCTCCCCGTATAGCCCGTCTCAACAGAATCTCGATAACTCCCGACAGCCACCGCTCGGCTTCAGCACCAAAGAGACGAAAGAGGTGACGAAGATGGAAGACGGGAGCGTCGTCATCGAGGACGGCCAGGTCGTCACCGAGACGCAGACCGTCTACACGAACGCGACGGCCGCCCATCCGCTCGGCACCGACGGCAACGGGCGGGACATCCTCTCGCGCATCATCTACGGCGCGAGAACGTCCATCCTCGTCGGGTTGTTCGGCACGTCGCTCGCGGCGCTCATCGGCGTCCTCGTCGGGCTGTCAGCGGGGTTCTACCGCGGTCGCGTGGACGACGTGCTGATGCGGAGCGCGGACATCATGCTCGCGTTCCCCTCGCTCGTCCTCGCGATCGCCCTCGTCGGCGTCTGGGGGCAGGCCCAAGCGCCCATCCCCGACCCCTTCGTCGCCACCGGGCTCGCCCCGGCGTTCCGCTCGGCGGTCGGGTTACCGACGGGCATGCCCGAAACGGTCGTCCTCCCGGGGACGGTCATCGTCGTCGTCGCGCTCGTCAACTGGGTGTGGTTCGCCCGCGTCGCCCGCGGCGAGGCGCTCTCCATCCGCGAAGAGGAGTACGTGAAGGCCGCGAAGGCCCTCGGCGCGAGCGACGGGCGGACGATGCTCAGACACGTCCTCCCCAACGCCATCACGCCCATCCTCGTGTTGGCGACGATTCAGGTTGCCGCCATCATCCTGCTCGAATCGGCGCTGTCGTTCCTCGGCTTCTCCGGGGCCGACGTGTCGTGGGGCTTCGACATCGCCCTCGGCCGGCAGTACCAGTCCACCGCGTGGTGGATTTCGACGATGCCCGGCCTCGCCATCGTGGTGACGGTCATCGGGCTGAACCTCGTCGGCGACTGGCTCAGAGACGCGCTCGACCCCGGTATCGAAGGGGAGGGGGGCGTCTGAGATGGCCGACACGATTCTCAGCGTCCGCGACCTCTCCACCCGGTTTTTCACCGAGGAGGGGCAGGTCAACGCGGTCGAGAGCGTCTCGTTCGACGTCGAAGACGGCGAGATATTCGGCATCGTCGGCGAGTCCGGCTCCGGCAAGTCCGTGACCGCGCTCTCGGTCATCGACCTCATCGAGTCGCCCGGCCGCGTGACCCAAGGCGAGATCTGGTACCGCAACGCCGACCTCGCCGACGAGTTCCGCGGGTCGAAACCCGAGGCCGTCGACGGCGACCTCGTGGACATCCGCCGGCTCCCGAAGGGCGTCCGCAGGTCGCTCCGCGGCCCGTCGTTCAGCATGGTGTTTCAGGACCCGATGAGCAGTTTTAACCCCTCGATAACCGTCGGCGAGCAGATAGCCGAGGCGGTCGAGGTCCAGCGGCGCGCCCGTTCGAACCCGCGAAGCACGCGCTCGCGGACGCAGGGTTACGGTCTCGGTTCGCTCCTCGTGGACTCGCTTCTCCCCTCGAAGAGCTACGTCGACGACGAGAGCATGGACCGCGCGGTCGAACTGCTCGACCAGGTCGGCATCCCCGACCCCGAGGACCGCGCCGACGAGTACCCCCACCAGTTCTCGGGTGGGATGCTCCAGCGGGCGATGATCGCCCAGGCGCTCGCCGGCGAACCGGACATCCTCATCGCCGACGAACCGACGACGGCACTAGACGTGACCATCCAGGCACAGATTCTCAACCTGCTGCGCGACCTGCAGGAACAGGAGGGGATGAGCATCCTGATGATCACCCACGACTTGGGCGTCATCGCCCGGATGTGCGACCGCGTCGGCGTCATGTACGCCGGCGAGGTCGTCGAGCGCGGCCCGCTCGCCGATATCTTCGAGAACCCCGTCCACCCGTACACGCAGGGGCTGTTGGGGTCGATTCCGGACGTGGACGACCCCTCGGGTCGCCTCGAACCTATCTCGGGCAACGTCCCGAGCCTGCTCAACTCGGAGATGCCCGACGCGTGTTACTTCGCCGACCGGTGCCCCAAAGCCATGACCGACTGTCTGACCCGCATCCCCGAGTACGAACTGGACGGCCGACACAGCGTCCGGTGCGTCCTCGCCGAACAGGAGTACGACCCCGCGGACGCCGTCGATTCGGCCGACGCGGTCGACCGAGAGGTGAGCGCCGATGACTGAGCCGCTCCTCGCGGTTCGGGACCTCCAGAAGTACTACTTCGAGCAGGACTCGTTCGTCGACAGCCTCCTCGGGCGCGACCCGACGAGCGTCAAGGCCGTCGACGGCATCTCCTTCGAGGTCGAACGCGGCGAGACGCTCGGCCTCGTCGGCGAGTCCGGGTGCGGAAAGTCTACGACCGGCGAGACGCTGCTCCGACTGCGCGAGGCGACCGGCGGCACGGTCACCTTCGACGGGACGAACGTCTTCGAGATGGACGACGACGAACTCAAGGCGTTCCGCAGGGACGCCCAAATCGTCTTCCAAGACCCGTTTTCGAGCCTCGACCCGCGGATGACCGTCGGCGACATCGTCGCCGAACCGCTGAAGATTCACGGGATTCCGGAGACCACCGAGACCGAGTCGAAACGCGAGTGGCGGCGCGACAAGGTCGCCGACCTGTTGGAGCGGGTCGGCCTCTCGGCGAACCACCTCGACCGCTACCCCCACGAGTTCTCCGGCGGCCAGCGCCAGCGCATCGGCATCGCCCGGGCGCTCGCGCTCGAACCGGACTTCATCGTGCTCGACGAGCCGGTGTCGGCGCTCGACGTATCCGTCCAGGCGCAGGTGTTGAACCTGCTCGACGACCTCCAAGCGGAGTTCGGGCTGACGTACCTGTTCATCGCCCACGACCTCTCGGTCGTCCGCCATATCTGCGACCGCGTCGCCGTGATGTACCTCGGCAACGTGGTCGAACTTGGTCCGACCGACGAGCTGTTCGAGTCGCCGAAACACCCATACACGAAGGCGCTGTTGGAGAGCGTTCCCCGACCCTCCACGACCGAACACGGCCGGCGGGTCGAGGCGCTGTCGGGCGACGTGCCGTCGCCGCGAAACCCGCCGTCGGGCTGTCGCTTCCGGACGCGGTGCCCGCAGGTCATCCCCCCGGACGACCTCGACATTGAGCAGGGTGCCTACCGCGCCCTGATGGACCTCCGCGACGCGCTGGCGGTCGGCGACGTCAACCCGGACCACATCTGGGACGCCGCCGACCCCGACCGAGCGGACACGGAAGCGTTCATCGAGGAGGCCCGCGCGCGACACGTCGACGCCGAACTCCGCGGCGAGGTCGCGGGCGTCGTCGACACGGCGCTCGGCCACCTCGCCGAGGGCGAGGCCGACAGCGCCAGCGAGACGCTTCGGGAACGCTTCGAGAGTCCCTGTGAGACGCGCCGCCCCGCCGTCGGCGACGCGCCGCATCCCGCGGCGTGTCACCTCTACGAGGGCTCCGACGAGGTGACCGTCATCGAGACCAACGCTGGCGCGACCGCTGAGGCCGACGACTGAGACCCGACGGGCGACCGACCAGTGTGCTGGCGGTGGGCGGTGGGCGGTGGGCGGTGGGCGGTTCTCGCCCCGCGGCACCGGCGAAACCACCCCGTAACGAAACGTTCAGGCCCCCACCGGGCGCACCATCGCTGTGACACGGTACCGAAACCTCGGTCTGTTCGTCGTCCTCGCCGCCGTCTGGGGGTCCGCGTTCATGGCTATCAAAGCCGGACTCGAGTTCTTTCCGCCGGTGCTTTTCGCTGCCCTCCGGTACGACGTGGCGGGGGTAGTGATGCTCGCCTACGCGCTGTACGCCACCGACTCGCCGCTTCCGCGCGGCAGGGCCGAGTGGACGGAAGTCGTCATCGGCGCGGTCTTCCTCATCGCCGCCTACCACGCGCTCTTGTTCATCGGCGAAACCGACCCGGGCGTGACGAGCGCCGCCGCCGCGGTCATCGTGAGCCTCAGCCCGGTGCTCACCACTGGATTCGCGCGGCTCCTGCTCCCGAGCGAGCGGCTCACCGCGCTCGGCGTCGTCGGCCTCCTCCTCGGCCTCGTCGGCGTCGCGGTGCTCTCGGGGCTCGACCCGAGCAACCTCCTCGCCGGCGGCACGGTCGCGAAGCTCCTCATCTTCGGCGCGGCCGCCGCTTTCGCCCTCGGGTCGGTGCTGACCCGCCGAGTCGACTCGGAACTGTCCATCGAGACGATGGAGGCGTGGTCGATGCTCCTCGGGGCGGGACTGATGCACGTCGCGTCCGTCGCGCTCGGCGAGCGCCTCGGCTCGGTCGTCTTCAACGTCCAGTCCGTCGCCGCGCTCGGGTACCTCTCGCTCGCGGCGAGCGCGCTCGGCTTCCTCATCTACTTCGACCTGCTCGACCGCCTCGGCCCCATCGAAATCAACCTCGTCTCGTACGTCGCGCCCGTCTTCGCGGCGCTTTCGGGGTGGGCGTTCCTGAGCGAAGTTCCGACCCCGTCGACGGTCGGCGGGTTCGCGCTCATCTTTCTCGGGTTCCTCCTTCTGAAGCGCGGGGCGATTCGACGCGAACTCCGCTATCGGTTCGGCGACGGCGTCCGCGCGACCGACTGAAAAGCGCGGCTACGCGTCCGCCCGCTCGACTGAGTCCACTTCGCCGACCATCCTCCACCCGTTTTGACCGGGTCGCTGTTGACCGACGACGACAGCGTCGTTGTCCTCAGTCGTCGCAAACCGGTAGACTGCGTCGTCGCCGTCGCGTCGGCCCTCGGCCTGAAAGTCCGTCTGGAAGAACTCCGCGCTTTCCAGCGTGAACGTGCCGTCTATCTCCTCGCCGACGGTGAGGTGCATGGCGTTCGGGTGGATGTTGTACATGCGCTTTGCGACGCGATTGAGCTCTGGCATCGCATCGACAGTCGTCCCGGCGGGCTAAATCCCTGCTCCCTGCGGACGCTGCCGGTCGAAACGTCGCCCGCTCGACGGTCCACGCGGGGGGCCACCGAGCGCACCGAGGTTCGAATCCGTTCGGTCGACCCCCGTGGAAATTCAGGGTTCTGCGACTATTCAAGAACGCCTGACTGTTGTGCGAATAAAAGAATTAGAGGCGGTTATGAAGTGTTAGGGCGCCGCTCGTAACTCTATGAAACTTCACATTTATCGAATAGTCACCAGTAAACGAGTATGAAACGAATGGAATTCTCGCACGTAATTATGACCCCTCCACTCCATGATGTAGTCGTAGGTGCCCCCCAACCAATGTCGAACTCCCCATCCACGGTCCCCCGCGAACGCCTCTCCCAACTCCGCGACGTCGTAACGGAAGAGCAACCGCTCCGCCTCGGCTTCGAACTCGTCGCCGCACCGCTCCGGTTCGTCGGTTTCTGGGCCGCGGTCGCCCTCCCGTTCCTGTATGTTCCCTTGCTCTTCGGCGGCCTCGAAGCGGGCGAGTTCACCGTCTTCGGAGCGCTTCTCGCGCTCAACGCGCTCGCGCTCGTGCTCGGGCACAACTACGCCCGGTCGTAGTCTCCCGGTCGCACCGATACGCCTGCGCCGACACGCCTGTTCGTAATCGTGCGTGCGTTGCCGGACACGGCGAATCAAACAGACGCGGTGTTCTCCCTCCACTTCCCGCTTCCACTTCCCGCTCCTCCACTTCCCGCTCTCCATTTCTCGGCCTCGCGAGCGCCCGCCACGCGCCTCCATCGAGGTTCTCGATCGCTCCTCAGACGCTCGATGCGCCGACCTGCCACGGCCTCACGTTTCTCATCTTCGACCATCGGGAATCGGGTGGCTTTACCGCGGTCCGGTCTTCGGGTTCGGTATGTCGCTCGCGATGGTTCCACTAGGACGGACCGGAACGACGGTCTCCGAACTCGCGTTCGGGACGTGGCGGTTCGGTCGACAGGCCGACGACGGCGAGGTCGAGGTCGGCCGCGACCGCGCCCACGAGTTGCTCAACGCTTACGCCGCCGCCGGCGGGAACTTCATCGACACCGCCGACATGTACGGCGACGGCGCGAGCGAGACGTACATCGGCGAGTGGCTCGAAGCGCGCGACCGCGAGGACTTCGTCGTCGCGTCCAAGATTTTCTGGCCCACGCGCGAAGACGCCAACGGCCGCGGGCTCAACCGGAAACACCTCCGCCGTCAGATGGACCGCATCCTCGACCGACTCGGCACCGACTACGTCGACCTGCTGTACATCCACCGATGGGACGACGAGACGCCGGTCGACGAGTTCATGCGGACGCTCGACGGGTTCGTGCGCGACGGGAAGGTGAACTACCTCGGCACCTCGACGCTCGAACCCAACGCCTGGAAAGTCGTCAAGGCGAACGAACTCGCCGACAAGCGCGGCTACGAACCGTTCAAAGTCGCCCAGCCGCGGTACAACGCCGTCAACCGCGAGATAGAGGGAAACTACCTCGACATGTGCGCCGACTACGACATCGGCGTCGTCCCGTGGTCGCCGCTGGCTGGCGGCTTTCTCACGGGGAAATACGCCCGCGACGAGCGCCCGCCTGCGGACTCTCGCGCGGCGAACGACCAGCGGTTCGCCGACTCCTACCTCACGCCGTCGAACTTCGACGCGCTCGAGGTTATCGAGGAGGTCGCCGAGGCTGTCGGTGCGTCGCCCGCACAGGTCAGCCTCGCGTGGCTCATGCACCACCCGCAGGTCACCGCGCCGATTATCGGGGCACGAACCGTCGACCAGCTCGGCGAGAACGTCGTGGCCGCAGACATCGAACTCACGAACGAGCAGTTCAAACGCATCTCTGCCGCCAAGCGTCACCTGTCCGCGTAACAGCTTCGGAAGCGCCCCCGAACCGTCAGGTGTAGGTGTCGCCGGTGGGTATCGCCGCGTATGACCGCCGACGCGTTTGACGCCGACGCCTACGTCTCCGAACTCCGGGCGAAGCGCGAGGAGAAAGACGACTTCTTCGGGTCGCATCCCCAGTCGCCGATTCCGCCCGAAGAACGGGACGACTTCGACGGCCTCGATTACTTCGACCCCGACCCCGACTACCGGGTGACCGCGTCGGTCGAGACGCACGACGACCCCGAGCCGGTGGCGATGGACACCTCGACCGACGGCGAGGTCCGGTATCTCCGCGTCGCCACGTTCCACTTCGAACTCCGCGACGCGGAACTCACCCTCGGCGCGTATCGTCAGGAACACGACGACTCGCCGACACTGTTCGTTCCCTTCCGCGACAAGACGACGGGTCAGCAGACCTACAACGGCGGTCGGTACATGGAACTCACTCCCGACGCGCCCCTCGACGAGTTGGACGAAGTCGTCGTGGACTTCAACCTCGCGTACAACCCGTTTTGCGCGTTCACCGACACCTTCGAGTGTCCGCTTCCCCCCGAGGAGAACTGGCTCGACGTAGTCGTCCCCGCCGGGGAGCGAGACTACGAGTAACCGGCGAAGCAAAAGCGCAAGTTCCATATCGGACGCTTCCGGAGAGACGGACATGGGACTGCTCAGTTCGAAGCAAGCCGTCATCGGGATGGCGCTGATGATCGTCGGGACGCTCGCGATGCTGCCGGGAATGCTGCCGAACGCCGCACAGGTGATGTCCTACGCGCTCGCCGTCGGTGCCGGCGCGCTCACGCTCGGGACGTGGCTGGTCGGCACGTCCGAGGGCGGCCGTCCGGTCTGAGTCCGGCACTCGCCCGTCGTACCGACTAAAACCGTCTTTTCTCGTGAGAGCACGTTTCGTTCGCCGCAGCCGTGGTAGCGACGCGTTCCGTGAGCGTGCCAGCCGCAACGCTACGCAGTCAGGCGGTCCGAAGAAAACGTTGCCGCGAAGGTTGTGTCGCCTTTAGGCGTCGGGGCCGGACCACTTCTGGAGCGTGGCGGAGTTACTGCCACTCTCGGAGGTCCAGACGATGCGGAACGTTGCGCTGTTGAAATCGTTGTTACCGACTTGGACGGACGTTCCGGCTGTCACGTCGTCAGAGACGCCCATGTCTGCGAAGGACTGGGTAGTTTCAGATGTGCCGAGGCTGCCGTCTGATGCAACCGTTTGGAACGACGTATCGGCGGTCAGGTTGACGTTTTCAGCGTCGATTGCTGTCCCGCTGTCGTGGGTGACGGTGAGGTTATCTAGTGACGACTCGTCCTGATAGTCGAAGCTGAAGCTGGCCTGCGGAGCAGTATCGCCAACCTGGTCGCCGAGACCGAGGACGAACGTGCCGATGACGGCCGCGAGGATAACGGTAATCGCGACCATGAGGATAACACCGATAACCGGTGATACCGCGTCGTCCTCAGCGAGGAGTTGCTTGAAATTCATCTATCCGTTGTAGGTCCACTTTTGAAGCGTGGAGGAACTACTTCCACTTTCGGAGGTCCAGACGACGCGGATGGTGTCTCCGTCGCTGAACCCACTAGAGTCGTTTACAACTGCGGAGCCACCTGCTGTGATTGGGTCTGAGCCACCAAGTGCAGTCCAAGCACTACCAGAGTCGTTGAAGTCACCCGTCACAGTGACTTGATTCGCCGGAATCTGCTCACCGCTCTCGTGGGTAATCGTCAGCGCACTAGACCCGTCGTAATCGAAACTAAAGCTCGCCTGCGGGGACGTCTCGCTCACTTGATCGCCGAGACCAAGGACAAAAGTACCGATAACGGCCGCGAGGATAACTGTAATCGCCACCATCAGGATAACCCCGATGACGGGACTGACTGCACGGTCTTCCGTGAAGAGATGTTTGAGTTGCATGCGTTGTGTCCGACACCCGGGACGGTATCGCTCGCCGAAGACGCCGGTGCGCACGCGTTCATCGCTGCGCAACCGTCATCCCTGCCCGGCACCCGTCGCGGTGTGTCCAACCGACTCGTATCCCCGGGGTAACTTAAATGTACGTGCCAGATTAATGGATGGTTTCTCGAAACAATTCGGGCATTAATATAGTGTTTATATGTCGTTTAAGAGGGTGATGGTACTCCGTCGTCGAATCAGTTTAAAGAATGTCTGACACGTTCCCGGTCGTTCTTCTCCACTACTCGGTATGGCTGTCGGCTGGTGACGATAAACGTACCAAAAAATGTGTCTTTCGCACGTACGCGTGGAGTCCCATAGTACACGCGAGGGACGTACGTCCGCAGACGCGGTCGACAATCCAAATCTGTGAGAAGTGCCGACGTCGAGTGGCTTCGACAGCCAAGGCTCGACGAATAGTTATCGAGAACGAGTACGCCCCCGGCGAACCGGGGACGCCGTTCCTACCCAAGGTGGCGTGCGCACGCGCTAGATATATTTTCAACAGACGTACATATGCTTTGTGGGGTAGAATCGGGTTTCGAGGCCTGTGTGACACGATTGGTAACGTTTCAGAGACCATTCAATCACACAAAGTATTTACCGCGAACGGTCAACAGAGCAAACTGTACCCCTGCCCACGGAGGCATCTGTGAGTACCTCGCCTCGGCCCGGGTTCTGCCCGGCTTGGTTCCGTCCGAGGGCCGACGAAAACGATGTCCCCGACTGCAACACCATCAACAATGACACGCAATAAGCAAATCCGCGCGGTACTCCTCGCTGCGCTGATGGTCTTCTCGGTTTTCGCCGGGTCCATCGCGTTTACGGGTAGTGCTGCTGCTGCCGCTACTTCCATCAACACCACGACGGTGAGTGGAAGCAGCGCAACTGTCGACGTCACGGTTGACGCCACGGCTGGTGACAACAACACCACCGTCTGGATCGACCTTGACGACGACGGTACACTCGACTCTGGCGAACCGGTCGCAACTAACGACTCCTATACCGCGGGCTCGGCCATGGACGTTCTCGTCAGTGGCCTCGACGTCTCTGACCTGACGCCCGGTCAGTACGAGCTGGCCGCGGCTGAGACCGCCGGCGCTCCCGTCACGGGCACGACGTCCGAAGACGTGAGCTCCACGGTCACAGTCACGAACAACGACGAGCCTGAGCTCATCTCCGCCGTCCACTACAACGACGGCAGCAACGACCTCCTCGAACTCTCGTTCAACGAGGAAGTCCAGAACTTCGCTGGCAACATCGAAGTGTACCAGGACGGCGAAGAGGTCACCTCCGCGGTTGTCTCCTCTGGTCCGACCCAGAACAACCCCGGTCAGCTCGTCATCCAGACGAACGACCTCTACACCGGTGACATCGTCGTGAACCTCGAAGGTGTCGAAGACACCGAGGGCAACGAGCTCGAAGAGGGTCTCGACGACGACTACAACTCGACGGTCACCGTCGCGACGGTCACGGTCACGGACGACAACGCTGTCTCCGTCACCGACGCCTACAAGGGCGAGACCGTTGCAGCGACGAACGGTAACCTCGGCACGGCTGTCGAAGTCGAATCTGACGACAGTCAGGACGACGTCGAGAGCTTCTTCCGCTCCGGTTCGACCGGCTCGACCTCCGCGGTCTACACGTTCGACACGTCCAACCGCGAACTCCAGCGCTACAACATCACCATCGGTAGCTCCCTCGACGAGAAGATTCAGGTCCGTGACCTCGGTCTCGAGGTCTCCATCGACGACCTGAACGTCACCGACGAGGACCTCATCGAAGGTACGGTCAGTGCGAACTCCGACCGCGAGAACGTCAAGATCGCTCTCCTCGACGACGACGGCGACGAAGTCGACGACGGGAGCATGACTGTCAACCTCAACGGTCAGGGTGAATACGACTTCGAGTTCAACGCGAGCGAACTCGACCTCGACACCGGCGACTACACGGTCGAAGTGACCGACACGGCCTCCGGTGTCTCCGTCGAATCCGACACCATCACCGTGGAAGACGCCGGTGAGGGCTCCGCCGACTTCGGCGAGTCCGTCATCACCGAGCAGCGCGGCGACGTTGTCTCCATCCCGGTGACCGTCGAAAACACTGACACCGCAACGGTCTCCATCGGTAGCTGGGAGCAGGGCTACGCCGCTAACGTCACCGTCGAAGACGGTAACGACGACGGCGAAGTCATCCTCCTCTGGGACTCCTCGAAGTCCACCGCCACCGGTAACAACAACCCGAGCAGCGTCTTCGACGTCGAAGACGGCGACGATGACGTCCTGTCTGGTAACGACGGCGTGGCCGAAGTCGGCCTCGCGACCAGCAACCTCATCGACGCTGGCGACTACGACCTCGAAGTCCGCACGGGCAGCGCAGTCTCTGACAGCGAGAACGTCGCGACCCTCGTCCTCGAGGAAGGCGGCGTCTCCGCGGTCCGCACGTGGACCGCTCCGGCCGGCGAGTCGCTGACGGACCTCGACGAGGTCTCCGAGGCGCTCGAGAACGGCAACATCACTGAAGACAGCCAGATCGCGTTCGAAGACCAGGTTGTCGTCCAGATCGAGGCCTCCGGTCTCGAGGGCACGACGGGTGCCCAGGACGACGAGACGCCTAACTTCTTCGCGACCGGCAACGGTTACGACGACTCCTACCGTCTGACGATCAACCAGACGAACCCCGACCCGAACCGCGACCCGAAGATCCTCGACGTCGCTAACGCCTCTGTTGTCGCAGACGGCGACAACGACACGTACTTCGTCGTGTTCGACTCGGACGAAATTGACGCGTACCGCGACGAGAACGACGACGGTGTTCTCCAGACCTCTGAGAAGAACGCCGGTACTGTTGACGTCGACGACGACGACTCGTTCAACGTCCAGTTCAAGATGATCGAGGAAGACGAGGTCTCTTCCTCCAACCTTGCGCTCGTTGACGACAACTCGTCGCAGACTGACTCCTACGAGCACGTCGAAGCCGAACACACGTTCGACGCTGACCCGGTTAACGTGACGAACGCTGCGGACCAGATGATCTCTGGCTCCTCGAACGTCGCGCCCGGTACGGAACTCACGCTCCGCGTTGAGTCCGACGGTGACACGCAGCCGCGCTTCCTGAAGACCGCTACGGTCTACGTTCAGGCAGACGGCTCGTTCTCCGGTAGCTTCGACTTCTCCGAGCAGAGCGTCGGCGACACGTTCACCGTGACGGCTGACGGTGGCGTCGCGTCCGACGAGGAAGTCGACGGCAACGTCGTCGAGTCCGTGGAAACCTCCACCACGACGGCTGAGGACACCACGACGACGGCTGACACCACGACGACCGCAGACACGACGACCACGACTGCGGCTACGACGACCACCGCCGCCACCACGACGGCTGACGAGACGACCACCACGTCGTCCCAGACGCCCGGCTTCGGTGTCGTTGTCGCCCTCGTCGCGCTCGTCGCCGCTGCGCTCCTCGCGGTCCGCCGCGACAACTAACGACAGCTAACCACCGGGATCTTCCCGGCGTTTTTCCTTTCTTTCGACGCTGACCCGACAGCCGCAGCACTCGGGTCGACAGTCGTCACGCACTCAAACGGCGAGTAACGTCGCGACGTGCAGACCTCGAAGTCAGAAAGCTATGAGCGACGACTCCGCTTGACGACCAGACGACGATACAGAACCGAGACGCGCGGTCGTACCGAGGTGGTCCTTGTCCTTCCAGCCGCTGTGCGTGGTTTGGGTTCGTCGAAGGCCGGTCTTCGCGTTCCGTTGGCGACGTATGAGAACGAATTGCATCGGGCGATGGCCGGTCGACCGCCGTGAGTGAGCCGAGACCGATGGCAGTCGTGACCGACTACGTGGGCCGACGCGCCCGCAGTTCACGACGTACCGTACTACGCAGTCGAGGTTAACGGTCGAGCGAGTGCGTCTCTCGTGTCGTCGTCCGATACACCTCGTCTCGAACAGCGTGGAATCACAGGAGCGATACGACCGCGGGCTCCACAGTCGCACTCTATTTCACCACATCTCTCCCGTCGTCGACGGGTGGTCCAGCAGAAGGGAGCGATGGCTGTTCCCGAGCAGAGAGGGTTATTGGGCGAGCGACAGAGTCCGCTATCGGCGTGTCTCTCCCGTCGGCCTCGACGAGACCTTCGTGTCGAACACGCCAGCGAGACTGGATAGTACAGGCTCGTGAGGTCGGGGAGCGCAAAAGAAAAGAGCGGAAATCGAGTGACGGACGAGACAGCGACGGTGGCGAGTTACCGTCTCGCGTTCAGCACTCGGACCAGCCGCAGTTCTGGCAGGTCTTACAGCCTTCGGAGTAGTAGAGGTCCATCTCACCGCACTCGGGACACTCGGGGCTCTCGCCCGCCGCGAGCAGGTCCGCAACGGCGTCGGAACTGCCACCGGGGCTCTCGTCGACAGCGACGCCGCCGTCGGTGTCCGTGTCCTCGGCCGCGGCGGCCTCGGCTTCGACCTCGGTCAGGTTCTGCTGTTGCGGGTAGCCCTTGTCGATGTCGCCGTCGAGATACCGGCGCATCGCGGTGCCGATGGCGTCCGGGATGGAGTTAATCTGCTCGCCTTTGTCCCAGGCGACCTTCGGGCTCCGGATACCCTTCAGTTCGTTCGCAATCTCCTCGGGGTCGACGCCCGAGCGGAGGGACGTGGAGACGGTCTTGGCGAGCGCCTCGGTGAAGGACGCGGTGAAGCCGCCGGAGTTACCGATGTTGGCGAACAGCTCGAACGGCTCGCCGTGTTCGTCCTCGTTGATGTTGACGTATAGCTTCCCGTAGCCGGTGTCGATGCGCTGGGTAACACCGTACAGCACGTCCGGACGGGGGCGCTTCTTACCGACGTCACTCGGCGAATCGGCGAAGGCGAGTTCGAGTTCGCTGCCGATGAGGTCCGAAACCTCCTCGGATTCGAGGAACGCCTCCACGTCGCCGAACACGTCGCGAATCTGCGAGACGATGGCCTCGGCGGCCTCTTCGTCGTCGGAGAACTCGGTGTTCTTCGCGCGCGTGGTGAGCACCTGCTTCGAGCGGGTGCCGTCGCGGTAGACGGTGACGCCCTTGCCGCCGTGGTCGTAGATGTAGCGGTAGACCTCGTCCATGTCCTCCTTCGACGCGCTGTTCGGGAAGTTACAGGTCTTCGAGATAGCGGAGTCGACGCCGCTCTGGAGGGCGCACTGGACGCCCGCGTGCTCGATGCCCGCGAGGTCGGAGGTCACGACGAACAGTTCGGAGATGGCGTCCGGGACGGTCGACAGCGAGGAGACGCCGTCGAACTCGTTGTTGGCCATCTGCTCTTGGGCCTCGCGCTTGACGGCCTCGACGTCGATGTCGTTGGCCTCCAGCACGCGGAGGAAGTAGTCGTCGAACTCGACGAGCATCTCGTCGCCCTGCACGTCGTCGGAGACGTTCTTGTAGTAGGCGACGTTGTAGATGGGCTCACAGCCGCCGGTGGTGTTCGACACCATCGACGTGGTGCCCGTCGGGGCGATGGTCGTCGTGTTGTGGTTGCGGATGGGGTAGCCGTCTTCCCAATCGTCGGCGGACTCGCCGGTGTGGTGTTCGAACCACTCGCGGTACTCGGTCGGGTTCGCGTACTTCGAGTCCTCCCACGCCTCGAACGGGCCGCGTTCTTCGGCGAGTTCGTGGGACGCCCGCTTGGACCCGTGGTTGATGTGGGTCATGAGCTGTTGGGCGATTTCGTTGCCCTCGTCGGAGCCGTAGCGGACGCCGAGTTGGATGTACATCTGGGCGAGCCCCATGATACCGAGCCCGATTTTGCGGAGTTCGCGGACCTTCTGTTCGATCTTCTCGACCGGGAAGTCCGACATCGTGACGACGTTTTCGAGGAAGCGCGTGCCGTTTTCGATGCGGTGGTCGAACTCCTCCCAGTCGACGGCATCTTCTAGGAAGGCGTCCGTCGCGGCCTCAAGCGAGTCGTACTCGTCGCCGTGGGCGTCGTACCAGACGCGCCAGTCGGGCGAGTCCTCCGCGACGAGCGTCGAGAGGTTGATGTGTCCGAGGTTACACGCCTCGTACTCCTCGAGCGGCTGTTCGCCGCAGGGGTTGGTCGCGAGGATGCGGTGGTCGGGGTGCTTTTCGACGTCGAAGGAGTGCTGCTTGTTCGCGCGTTCGAGGTAGACGACGCCGGGTTCGCCGTTCTCCCACGCGCCCTCGATGATCTGGTTCCAGAGTTTCTTCGCGGGGACCGAGAGGACCTCGCCGACCTCGACGTGCTCGCCGAGACCGAACATGTCGTAGATTTCCTTCGTCTGGGGCGTGGCGACGTGCGGCTCTTCGGTGCGGGGGTTCGTGAAGACGAACTCCTCGTCGTTGTACAGCGCCTCCATGAAGCCGTCGGTGATACCGACCGAGATATTGAAGTTCGAGAGGTGGCCTTCGACGGCGTTACGGAGGTGCTTGGGGACGCGACCGTCCTCGTCGATGAGTTCGCGCGCCTCGTCGAGCGCGTCGACGAACTTGGTGTGGGTGAAGTCGTCGGGGTCGTTCAGGCGGAGCGTGTGCGCGAGCGAGACGTCCTTGTTCTTCGCGTGGAGGAACTGGATGACGTCGGGGTGGCTGACGCGCATGACGCCCATCTGCGCGCCGCGGCGCGCGCCGCCCTGTGCGATGGTCTCGCACATCTGGTCGAACGTCCGCATGAACGTGATGGGGCCGGAGGCGATGCCGCCGGTCGAACCGACCGCGTCGCCGTAGGGGCGGAGCTTCCAGAAGGCGTAGCCCATGCCGCCGCCGGACTGGAACACCTCGGCGGCCTCCTTGGCCGTCTGGTGGATATCCGTGATGTCGTCGCCGGGGGAGTCGACGAAACAGGCGGAAAGCTGCTGGAGTTCGTCGCCGGCGTTCATGAGCGTCGGCGAGTTCGGCATGAAC
The DNA here is from genome assembly GCF_003586325.1 of Haloferax sp. Atlit-10N. NCBI lineage: Archaea > Methanobacteriati > Methanobacteriota > Halobacteria > Halobacteriales > Haloferacaceae > Haloferax > Haloferax sp. Atlit-10N. The sequence continues at coordinate 424,923 of NZ_PSYX01000003.1, read as the reverse complement.
GAGAGCTGTCCCATCATCTCTTCGAACGTCTCGCGCTTCTCGACGACGACCTCGCGGACGCCCTCCGGAAGTTCGGAGACGAGGGTGTCGTAGGCGAACTTGTTGACGTTGTAGACCGAAAGCGTCGTCTCGGCCTCGTCGTCGTCGGCCGTGACGCCCTTGCCGAAGACCTCCTCGGCGAGTTCGTCGCGGCGCGGGTGGTCCGGCTTGATGAGGTCGGGAGTGACCGTGATTTCGATGTCGCGCTGTTCGGCCTCGAAGACGGCCTCGGCGAGCGCGATGTTCTTCGCGACGCGGGGGAACAGGTCCTCCTGCGTCTCGACGAGGTCGCCGTCGGCGTCCTTGCGGAGGTAACGGGCGGGGAGAATATTGTTGTAGGCGTTGCCCGTCATCCGCTCTTCGAGGGTCTCGCCTTCGGTCCGCTTGACCGGAAGCACGATTTCGTCCGTCGAGAGGTTCGCGTCGCTCATCTTACTGTTCCTCCCGCCCGAGCCGCGTTCGGGCGAGGTCGCGTCGATAGTGTCCGGAAATTCCGCTCATTGGTGACGATATTGGTGTGTGTTGCGTGGTTGGTTAAGGGCTTCGAACTCGGAGGTTCCACCGCCGAACGTATCATAATTAGTGCAATTACGTCGGCGGCCGACGACCGGGTCCGAAGTGCACGGATTCATAGAACGGACGGAAGCCACATAACCGTAGTTAGAGCGGAGCGGAAGTGAAATCTCGGCGGAGAAAATCGACAGACGTAACGGTGATATCCAGTAGAACGTGAGGGGGGAGACGAGCCGTCTGAATCGGTCACATGGTGAACAGTGCCGCATCACCGGAGAGGATATAAAGGGAGGCCGGACAGTCGACATTCAGATAAGTATCAGAATTCGTACGTTCAAATCAGCCAACCGCTCAGGGGTGCCGAAATCGGTCGTTTCGACGGCGGAATCGCACCGGAACCGCGAGACGAGACCGCCCACAAGCTTATCCGCTCTACGGGAGTCATATCGGGGTATGGTACTGACTCCCCTCGCGCTCACACCGTTACAGCTCGGCGGCCTGCTCTCCGGGCCGCTCGGTCAGATGCTCGTGGTGCTCGTGGCCGTCGCCGTCGTCATCCTCGTCGGGCGACTGTTCCTCAAAGTCGCGTGGCGACTGGTCACTATCGCCGCCATCGTCGTCGGGGCGCTGCTGCTGCTTTCGTTCTTTGGCATCAACGTCCTCTGAGGTGGCTGCACGGCCATCGGGGGAAGAGAACGGCAAAACCGCGCCCGCACCTCGGCGTGTCTGATCCGACTCAGGCCACGTCGAGGCCGGCGACCGCCGTGAGAAAGTTTCTGACGACGCCGTGTCCCGACCCCGTGAGCACGCTTTCCGGGTGGAACTGGACGCACTCGATGGGGTACTCGCGGTGGCGGACGCCCATCACGAGCGCCGCGCCGTCGTGGTCGGTCGTCGCCGAGACGTCGAAGCAGTCGGGGACCTCGGTGGCGACGAGCGAGTGGTAGCGGCCGGCCGGGAAGCCGTCTTCGAGGCCGGCGAAGACGCCCTCGCCGTCGTGGTCGACCGGGAACGCCTTGCCGTGAATCGGCTCCGGCGCGTGGCCGATGGTCCCGCCGTAGGCGTACACCGCGGCTTCGAGGCCGAGACAGACCCCGAGCGTCGGAATCTCGGTCGATAGCTCCGTGAGCACGTCGTTCGTCACGCCCACGTCGCGGTCGTTCTTCGGGTGGCCCGGCCCCGGCGAGATGACGATGGCGTCGGGGTCGAGGTCGCGTATCTCGTCGAGCGAGGCGGTGTTCTTGCGCACCTCGATGTCGAGCGGTTCGCCCTCGACGGTCTGCTCGGAGAAGTACTCCACGAGGTTGTACGTGAAGGAGTCGAAGTTGTCGACGACGACGAGTCGAATCATTGCGACACCTCCTCGGTCCCGTACTCGATGCGGCGGACGGCGTCGAGCACCCCGCCCATCTTCTGTTCCGTCTCCTCGTACTCCGAGGTCGGGTCGGAGTCGGCGACGATGCCGGCTCCCGCGCGGACGGTGATGGTGTCTTCCGAGCCGTCGGATTCGACCGTCGCGGTCCGGATGACGATGGCCATGTCGGCGTCGCCGGTCCACGAGTAGTAGCCGACGCCGCCGCCGTAGACGCCCCGGGGCTCGTCTTCGAGGTCGTCGATAATCTCCATCGCGCGGACCTTCGGCGCGCCGGTGAGCGTCCCCGCGGGGAACGTCGCTCTCGTGGCGTCGAAGGCGTCCGAGTCGGGGTCGAGCGTCCCCGAGACGGTCGATTCGATGTGCTGGACGTGGCTGTACTTGATGATGCTCATGAAGTCCTCGACGCGGACGCTGCCGGGCGTCGAGACCCGGCGCACGTCGTTGCGGCCGAGGTCGACGAGCATCGTGTGCTCTGCGCGCTCCTTTCCGTCCGCGAGGAGTTCACCGGCGAGGCGGCGGTCCTCGACCGGGCCGGAGCCGCGCTGGCACGTCCCCGCGATGGGGTTGACGACGACGCGGTCGCCCCTGACCGAGACGAGCGTCTCGGGGCTCGCGCCGACGACGCGCCGGTCGCCGTGCCGGAGCAGGTACATGTACGGCGAGGGGTTCACCTCGCGCAGCGAAGCGTACAGGCCGACGGGGTCGACCTGTCCGTGGAGCTTCCGGGTGCGCGAGATGACGCCCTGATAGATGTCGCCGTCGCGGACGTGGTCTTTCGTCTTCCTGACCGCGGCCTCGTAGTCCTCGCGTGAGCCGGCCTCCTCGCCGGTCCGCTCGAAGCCGCCGGGAGAGGGGTCGTCAGCCGCCCGGAGCTTCTCGGCGACGCGTTCGGCCTCGGCGACGACGCCGTCGTAGACTTCGCCGGGGTCGTCGTCGGGCGAGACGACGGGCGTACAGACGAGGCGGACGGCGTCCTCGCGGTGGTCGAACGAGAGCGTCCGGGTCGTGAGGACGAACTCGGCGTCCGGGTCGTCGGTGTCGGGGCGCTCGCGGCCGACCTCGTCGAGCCAGAGGTCGTAGACGGCCTCGTAGGCGAGGAAGCCGACCAGACCGCCGGTGAGCGTCTGGCGGTCCGTCTCGGGGAAGTTGACGCGCGGGAGGTCGGGGAGCGCGCCGCGCAGGGAATCGAGTACGTCGCCGTCGCCCGCGCCGACGAACTCGGCGGCGGGACCGCCGAGGTCGGTCACGTCCACGCCGCCGGGACCGACCGTCACGACAGCCTCGGGGTCGTAGCCCACGAACGAGAAGCGCGCGTGCGAGTCGGCGACCGTCGCGGGCGCGGAGAACGCGCCCTGCGGGTTGCTGGAGGAGACCTTTTCGGCGCTCTCCAAGAGGAAGCCGTAGTCGCTGCGGTCGGCGAGCGTCGTGTACGCGGCCAGCGGGTCCACGGACACGTCGAGGTCGGTCACGAGGTGGGTCACGACCGGTTCGTCCGCGTCGCCGACGAGGTCGACGAACTCGTCGCGGTCGGTGTCGGGAGCCGTCACGCGACGACCTCCTCGTGGTCGCCGGACTCCCCGCGGGCCGCCTTCGCCGCGGCGACGAACGCGCGGACCGCGTCGTGGTCCTTCACGCCGCCGGCGGCCTCGACGCCGCTCGCGACGTCGACGCCGTAGGGTTCGACCGTCCGAACCGCCTCGGCGACGTTGTCGGGGGTCAGGCCGCCCGCGAGAACCACGGGCACGTCGACCGCCTCGACGAGTTCGCGCGAGGCGTCCCAGTCGTGGGTCTCGCCGGTGCCGCCCGCGCCGGACGCGGAGGGCGTGTCGACGAGGATGGCGTCCACCACGGGCGCGAGGGCGCGCGCGCGGTCGAGGTCGATGGCATCGACGACGGGGACGACGCGGACGCCCGTCGCGCGGAGCGAGTCGAGGTGGTCGGCCGCGAAGTCGCCGTGGAGTTGGAGTACATCGGGTTGGACCTCGCGGGCGAGGTCGCGGGCGTGGTCGATGGAGTCGGGCATCGTCACGAGGACGGTCGTGAGGAACGGCGGCGCGGCGGCGAACAGCTCGCGGGCGCGCTCGCGAGGAATCTCGCGGGGCGTGTCCACGGGCACGTCGCAGATGGCACCGACCGCGTCGGCACCGGCCGCGTCGACCGCTTCGAGGTCGGCTTCGTCGGTGACGCCGCACACTTTGACGCGGGTCATCTCACGCCTCCCGGAGCGCGTCGAGTTTGGCTTTCGCGGCACCGGACTCGATGGCGTCGCGGGCGACCTCGACGCCCTCCTCCAGGGAGTCCGCGAGGTCGGCGACGTAGACGGCCGCGCCGGCGTTGGCGAGGATGAGGTCGCGCTTGGGACCGGTCACGTCGCCGGTGAGGATGCCTTCGAGGTCGTCGGCGTTCTCCTGCGGAGTGCCGCCGGCAACCGCCTCGATGGGGGCCTGTTCGAGGCCGAGGTCGGCGGGCGTGAGGGTGTACTCGGTAATCTCGTCGCCGTCGATTTCGGCGACCGTGGTCGCGTCGTGGAGCGCGATTTCGTCCATGCCGGAGCCGTGGACGACGAGGGCGCGCTCGACGGGCATGTGCGACAGCGACTCGGCGATGACGGGGACGAGGTCGGAGTCGTAGACGCCGAGGACCTGCGCGTCGGCCCCGGCGGGGTTCGTCAGCGGGCCGAGGACGTTGAAGATGGTCCGCATGCCGAGCTCCTTCCGCGGGCCGATGACGGCCTTCATCGCGGGGTGGAACACGGGCGCGAGCATGAAGCCGACGCCGTTGTCTTCGATGCACGCCTCGACGGACTCGGGTTCGGCCTCGACGTTCACGCCGGCGACCTCCAGCACGTCGGCGCTCCCAGAAGACGAAGAGACGGAGTAGTTGCCGTGCTTGGCCACCGCCGCGCCCGCGCCGGCCGCGACGAGCGCGCTCGTGGTCGAGACGTTGATGGTGTTGTAGTCGTCGCCGCCGGTGCCGCAGGTGTCGACGAGCGGGCCGCGGTCGGGGTCGATGGTCAAGGCGGCGTCGCGCATCCCCTGTGCGAACCCCGCGATTTCGGCCTCGGTCTCGCCTTTCGCCCGGAGCGCGGCGAGGAGCGCGCCGATTTGCGCCTCGGTCGCGTCCTCGAAGACCGCCCGCGCGGCGTCGCGCGCCTCCTCGACAGTCAGGTCCGCACCGCCGGTCACACGTTCGATATAATCCTGCATTGGTAATCACCGATGTACTTCTTCGGGTTATGATGTACAAATCAGTACATCGGCTTAAGCGTGTCGGGCTGGCGAAAATCGCCGGCTCCGACGGTCGGGACTCGGAGCGAATCGCCCGTCTCGAACGGTGGGAGCGCGCTGTGACCCGAATCGCCGCACGTAGTCCGATTCGAAAGCTTAAATTGTAACCCCGGACAACGGAGAGATGCGTCCGAACGGGCGCGGGAAGCACCGTAACCGGGTTGGTGGTCTAGTCTGGTTATGACACCTCCTTGACATGGAGGAGGCCGGCAGTTCAAATCTGCCCCAACCCACTCCTCTTCCCGCGTTTCGGCGTTCGGCGATGTTCGCAACACACCGGGTTGGTGGTCTAGTCTGGTTATGACACCTCCTTGACATGGAGGAGGCCGGCAGTTCAAATCTGCCCCAACCCACTACTTTCTCGCGACGAATTGCCTCCCGAGCACCGCGTAGCGTGTGCTCGGTGCCGCGAGTCGCGTGCAATCGTGTCACGGGCAGATTTGAACCAGCGAGCGAACGCAGTGAGCGAGTGAGGTACACGCGAGCGAGCGAGCGTGAATCACGTCTAGCGACCCCTCCCTATGTATTTCGACATCCCACCCACCCAACCACTATGTCTGCCGCCCGCGAATCCCGCCCATGACCCTCCTGCAAATCCCCGGCGGTCCCGAACTCGTCATCTTGGCGCTGTTGCTCCTCATCCCGCTCGCGGTCGTCTACCTCGGATACAAACTCATCCAGTCGCTCCGGGCGTTCGAAGAGGGCAGAGAAGAACGGTCACAGCGGTAGCGTCACGACGACACGTCGGACCGGGCGTCGTCGTTCCGGGCGTCCGTGCCGCGGGTCGGCGTCTCCGACCGCTGTCGTCGGTGGTGCAGGCGCGCCAGTTGGAGCGCCACCGCGTAGCCGACGACGGCGAGGGCGACGGCGAGAATCGTGTTGCCGAGGAGCTGTCGGAAGAGGAGGTCGAGACCGGCGCTGAGCGACACGTCGGCGACGGACGCCCCCGGAACCGGGCCGAGCAGGTGCGAGCCGAGCCAGAAGCTCGCGCCGTAGACCGCCCACTTGACGGGCGGATTGAAGACGACGAGCGTGGCGACGAGCGCGAGTCGGCTCGCCCGCTCGACGAAGTAGGCGATGAGGGCGAACAGCGCGAGGGCGGTCCCTGCGGTCGGCATGGCCACAAAGAAGACGCCGAACGCGAAGCTGGCGGCGACCTCGTGAGGGGTGTGGTCCGCCGCGAACGCTCGTTCGAGGCCGGACCGGACGCGGGGACGAATCGACGCGAGACGGTCGTACACTCGTCGAGACTAGAGGCGAGACGTCGTTATCAACGCTTCGCCGAGAATCGGTCGGGTGGTAGCAGTCGACGTGTCGATGCGTCGAGGCGGCGGTCAGCGGAACCGGCGGTCCGACTCCCACTTGTCCTTGAGTTCTATCATCTGGCCCACCCCGCGGGCCACGTCCGAGAGGTGGAGGGCGATGTCCGTCGCGGTCACGATGCCGACCATCTCCGCGCCGTCGACGACGACGAGTTTCTTCACCCGCTGGTCGCGCATCTTCTCGGCGGCCACGCGCGTGGTCGAGTCCGGTCGGACCCACTTGATTGGGTTCGACATGACCGCGCGGGCCGGGACCGCGGCGAGGGGCTTGCCGCTCGCCACGCCGGCACGGAGCGCGTCCGACTCGGTGACGATGCCCGCGGGGCCGCCGTCGGCCATCACGACGACGCTTCCCGCGCCCTCGCGGAGCATGGTTCGCGCGCAATCGGCGACGCTCGATCCCAGTCCGACGGTCGCCACCTCCTCGGTCATGATTTCGTCGACGCGCATGTTAGTCGTCCGCAGGCGAGGGTTCTCGCTCGTGGTGGGAGTCCGATGCAGCGCGCGACTGGGTCGGGTCGGTGCTCGCGCCGGAGCCGGCGGCCGCGTCGCCGAGCACGTCGTCGATGGTCGACGAGACTTCGCCCACGTCGTCGACCTCGAAGGCCTCGAGGAGGTCGTCGAGGTGGCTCACGTGCGACGAGAGCTCGCGCACGTCGCCGTTGACGTCGACGAGCGCGGCGCTCTGTTCTTGTGCGGTCGCGGAGACGTTCTCGGCCTCCGCGGCGGTCTCCTCGGAGATACCTGCGATTTCGTCGGTCATCGAGAGCACCTCTTGGGAGGAGTCGGCCTGACTGCCCGTCGCGTCCGAAATCTCGTGGACGCTCGCGGTCGTCTCCTCGACGCGCTCGACGATACCGTCGAAAGACGAAAGCGCCTCGTCGACCGAGGTCGCGCTCTCTTCGACCTGCGCCCGCATGCGTTCGATGCGGGAGACGACGGCGTCGCGCTGGGTCTCGATTTCGGCGACGAGCGACTCGATGTCGCCCGCCGACGACTTGGTCTCCTGTGCGAGCTGTTTGACCTCGTTGGAGACGACGGCGAAGCCCTCGCCGGCCTCGCCCGCGCGGGCGGCCTCGATGTTCGCGTTGAGCGCGAGGATGTCGGTCTGTTCCGCGATGTCGGTGATGACCTCGACGATGTCCTCGATTTGGGCGAGCCGGTCGTCGAGTTCGTGAACCTCGCTGACGGTCGCCTCCGTCTCGGCGCGCACGGCGTCGATATCGTCGAGGGCGTCGGTGGCGGCGGTCTGGCCGTCGAGCGAGCGCGCCTCGGCCTCTTCGGTGAGCCGGACGAGTTCGTCGGCCGACGAGGCAATCTGCTGGATGGACGCGGAGAGGTCGTTTATCTCGTCGGCGGCGGCGACGAGGCTGTCGGTCTGCTCGCTCGCGCCCTCGGAAATCTGCTGGACCGACGCGGACACCTCCTCGCTCGCGGCGGACACGCCGTCGGCGCGGTCGGCCACGCGGTCGGCGAGCGTCGCCACGTCCTCGCCGAAGGTCTTGACCGTGCCGACGGTCCGTTCGATGTCGTCCATCATCTCGTTGTACGCGGCGGCGACCGTCGCCATGTCGCGGCTCTCGGAGTCGGTCGGGAGGCGGACGCGGAGGTCGCCGTCGGCCGCGCGGGTCATCGCCTCGCTGTAGGCGCGGGCGTCTGCGCGCTGGTCGCGGAGGTCGTCGCGGAGGTTATCGACGCCGCGGACGACCTGCCCGAACTCGTCTCGCCGGTCGGTTTCGAGCTCCACGTCGAGGTCGCCGTCGCGGAGCGCGGAGACGGTCGACGCGAGGTCGACGAGCGGGAGCGCGGTGTTCCCGCGGACGATGAGCGCGAAGGCGACGAAGCCGAACATCGAAAGCGCGAGCAGCGTCGCAATCTGGAGGCCGACGCTCCGGGAGAGCGCGAAGACGCTACTGGCCGGCGCGTGCAGGAGGAGCACGCCGCCGGAGACGGGGACGTGCGCGACGACGTGCGGCGAGGAGACGAAGCCCTCGACGGGAGCGAGGCGGCTGACCCCCGTCTCGCCGGCGAAGGCAGCGTCGAGTTCGGACGCCTCGGCGGCGGGGTAGGCGACGTTCGACTGGCCGCCGCCGCCGTCGTAGAGGACGGTTCCGTCGCTCGTGACGAGTTGGGTGAAACCGCCGTCGATGTGGTTGCCGTCGAGCGCGGTCCCGAGCGAGGACGCCTCGGCGACGAGGACGATTGCGCGGGGCTCGATGGACGGAAGCGGCGCGACGAAACCCATGTAGGCGACGCCGTCTTCGACGTAGACGGTGGTCCGCTCGACGCCGTCGTCCGAGAGGTCGGCGCTCGCGGGGAGCGGAAGCGACCCGCTTTCGAACAGCGTCGTCCCGACCGCGCCCTCCTCGGACGAGCCGAGGACGGTCGTCGTCTCGATGTCGACGAAGTGGAGCGCGGCCACGTCGGCGGGCATGTCCTCTTTTGCGGCCGTCAGGGTCGCCGAGGACCGCCCGTCGAGAGTGCTCCCGGCGGAGGGGTCGTCGGCGACGATGGTCGCGAGGCGGGTCCGCTCGTCGAACCACGTGTTCACCTGCAGGGCCTCGCGTTCGGCCTCGGTGAGGAGGTCGGCGCGGGCGTCCTCGTCTATCGTGGATGCCGTCTGTTGATACTGGACGACTCCGACGCCGGCGACGAGGACTGAAACGAGCAGCATCGCGGCGACGAGCCGCCGCGTGTAGCTCTCCGTAATCGCATCAGGAAGCCGTGATTCGGCTTCCAAAACGAGATTCTCGGCCATTACCGTACCGACCGGAATGCGGTGCATAAATCCGCGCACTTGAATATCAATCTAGATAATATCGTCGATGGTGACGGCGTGCGCGAGTGCTCGCGGGCGACACGAGCGTCAACCATACGTCTGCCGGGCGCTAGCAAACCACATGGAAACCGAGTTCCGCCTGCTCGTGGCGGGCTTCTGTATCGTCGCGCCGTCGCTCCTGTTCGTCGGGTTCGTCAGACTGCTCGACGCCATGCGCGAGGACGACCTCGTCGAGCGCGTCCTCGACAGGGTCGACGAGGGCGGCGGGCCGACCGGGACGGCGGTCGACCCGACGGCGTTCCTGCGGTCCGCACGGGAGAAATCGCGCCGGCGGACGGCGGTCTGCCGGGAGTGCGGCGTGCCGAACGCGGCCGACGGCGGACGCTGTGGAATGTGCGGCGCGACGTTGCGATAGGGCGCGAAAAAGAATCGACGAGAACCGAAAAACCGCGTTCGAGCGGGGTTAGAGGAAGTCTTCGATGTGGTCGGCGACTTCGTTGGGGGTGTCGCCGACGGGGACGCCCGCGTCGTTGAGGGCGGAAATCTTGGACTCCGCGGTGCCCGTGCCCGAACCGGAGACGATAGCGCCGGCGTGACCCATGCGCTTGCCCGGCGGTGCCGTGCGGCCCGCGATGAAGCCGGCGACCGGCGTGTCCATGTTCTCCGCGATGTACTTCGCGGCCTGCTCTTCGTCCTCGCCGCCGATTTCGCCGCACATGACGACGGCGTGGGTGTCGGGGTCGTTCTCGAACGCTTCGAGGGCGTCGACGAACGACGTGCCGATGATGGGGTCGCCGCCGATGCCGATGGCGGTGGTCTGGCCGATGCCACGCTCGGTCAGGTTCGAGACGACCTGGTAGGTGAGCGTGCCGGAGCGGGAGACGAGACCGACGTTACCCTCCTCGAAGATGTTGCCGGGGGGGATGCCGAGTTTGGCCTCGCCGGGCGTGATGATACCCGGGCAGTTGGGACCGATGAGGCGCGTGTCGGTCTCCGACAGGCGCTTGTTGACCTTGGCCATGTCCTGCGTCGGGACGCCCTCGGTGATGGCGACGACGAGGTCGAGGTCCGTGTCGAGCGCCTCGAAGATGGCGTCGCCGGCGAACGCCGGCGGGACGAACACGACGGAGGCGTTGGCGTCTTCCTCGTCGACTGCCTCTTCGACGGTGTCGTAGACGGGGATGCCGTCGACGTCCTGACCGCCCTTACCGGGGGAGGTCCCGGCGACGACGTTCGTGCCGTACTCCACCATCTGCCGGGTGTGGAACTTACCTTCCCCACCGGTGATACCCTGTACAACTACTCGCGTGTCGTCGTCGACGAAAATGCTCATTGGGACACCTCCTGTGCGTTCTTGACGGCACGCTGGACGGCGTCCTCCAGCGTCCCTTCGACCTGTACGAGGTCCGTGTTCAGAATCTCCATGCCCTCCTCGGCGTTCGTGCCCGCGAGGCGGACGACGACCGGCTTGGGAATCTCGTCGAAGCTCTCCAGGGCCTCGTTGATACCCTTGGCGACCTCGTCGCCGCGGGTGATACCGCCGAAGATGTTGAACACGACGGAGTCGACGTTCTCGTCGGAGAAGACCATGTCCAGCGCGTTCGCCACGCGCTCGGCCTTCGCGCCGCCGCCGATGTCGAGGAAGTTGGCGGGCTCGCCGCCGAAGTAGTCCACGAGGTCGAGCGTCGTCATGACGAGACCGGCGCCGTTGCCGATGATGCCGACGTTACCCGAGAGACGGACGTAGTCGAAGCCGTACTCGCCGGCCTTGGCTTCGAGGTCGTTCTCGTAGGCGTCCTCTTCCATCGCCGCGAGGTCCTCGTGACGGAACAGGGCGTCGTCGTCGATGTTCATGACGGCGTCCGCGGCGACGATGTCGCGGTCGGACGTAATCATGACGGGGTTGATTTCGATGTCCGAAGCGTCGTTCGACTCGTAGAGGTCGTACAGCGTCGTGAGGAACGAGGCGACGTCGAATGCGACGTCACGGGGGATGCCCGCCTCGAAGACGACCTTGCGGGCCTGATAGGGGTGCAGGCCGAACGCGGGGTCGATGTGCTCGCGGGCGATTGCGTCCGGGTTCTCCTCCGCGACTTCCTCGATGTTGACGCCGCCTTCCGTCGAGACCATCGCGACGGGCTTGCCCTCGCTGCGGTCCATCGTGATACCGACGTACAGTTCGTTTTCGAAGTCGACGCCGGCCTCGACGAGCACCCGGTCGACCGTGTAGCCCTTGAGGTCCATCCCGAGGATGTCCTCTGCGGCCTGTCGAGCTTCGTCTTCGTCCATGGCGATTTTGATGCCACCGGCCTTGCCACGCCCACCGACGTGTACCTGCGCCTTGATGGCGGCGGGGTATCCGATCTCCTCGACCGCCTCCATGACCTCCTCTACCGACGACGCGAGACGGGACTCTGGCACCGGAATCCCAGCCTCTGCGAAGATATCCTTCGCCTGGTATTCGTGAAGCTTCATTACCATGCGTGGGAGGGAAAGGCACGCGCTTAAATCCCATTCATCTCCGTTCAGGCACGACCGAGAGAATTGCCGCAGGGCGTTTACTCGCCGCCGAGATAACGGTCGGTGCGGCCGCCAATCGAACCGCTGCGATTCGCTCCGAGTCGTCCGAATTTATCACCCGTCCGACCCCATCGTTCGGCATGCGCGCTGTCAGATTCCACGACCACGGCGGACGCGACGTGCTTCAGGTAGACGACATCGACACCCCCGACCCGGCGGCGGACGAGGTCCTCGTCGAAGTCGCGGCCGCGGGCGTCAACCCCGTCGACACGTACTTCCGCGAGGGCTCGTACCAGCCCTTCGCGATGCCGATGATCCCCGGCGTCGACGTGGCCGGAACGGTCGCGGCGGTCGGGGCCGACGTCACCGGCTTCGCCGAGGGCAACCACGTCGTCGGCACCGGCATCGGCAAGGACCACTACGGCGGCTACGCCGAGTTCGCGGCCGTCCCAACCGACCGGCTCGCGGTCCTCTCGGACGACGTGGACCTCGTCGCGGCCGGCGGCGCGGGCGTCGCCGGCGTCACGGCGTGGCGCGCCCTCGTCGACCACGGCGGGATGCAACTCGGCGACACGGTCCTGATTCACGGTGGGTCCGGCGGCGTCGGTCACGCTGCGGTCCAGCTCGCCGCCGCGTCCGGCGCTCGCGTCGTCGCCACCGCCGCGCCCGACTACCACGGCCGCGTGGCCGAACTCGGCGCGGACGTGGTTCTCGACTACGCCCGCGACGACCTCGCCGACGCCGTCGTTGACGCGGCGACGGGCGACGGCGTGGACCTGACGCTCGACCACCGGCTCGACGACTACCTCCAGTTCGACGCCGACGTGGCCGCCCACGGCGGTCGCGTCGTCGGCATCGGCGAGAACGACCCGGAAGTCGGCTTCGACCTGTCGTCGTCGGCCCGCGGCAAGGACCTCTCGCTCACGATGATGAGCATGTTCAACACGCCCGACCTGTCGGCTCCCCTGCGCGAACTCGCCGGCCAGATGGGCGCGGGCGAGTTCGAAATCGACGTAGCGCGGACCTACGACCTCGACGAGGCCGCCGAGGCCCACCGCGCCGTCATGGAAGACAGTTTCCTCGGCAAACTGGTCATCACGCCCTGAGGGCGACGCGGAGGGGTGAGGACGCGGCCGGTCACCGGTGAGCACACAGCCGCGACCGAATTATGTCCCGTGCGCACCTATTGCACGCACATGGACGTGACATTCGATTTCGACGGAACCGTGGCTCTCGTGACCGGCGCGAGCGGCGCGCTCGGCGGCGCAATCGCTCGCGCGTTCCACGAGGCGGGCGCGTCGGTCGCGGCCGCGGACGTGGTCGAACCCGACGACGAGGACGGCTTTTTCGAGTCCGAGGGTGTCCGATTCTACGAGGGTGATTTCACCGACGAGGACGACGTGGCGCGCGTCGTCGGCGAGGTCGCCTCCGACTTCGGCCGCCTCGACCACCTCGCCAACATCGCCGGGACGTGGCGGGGCGGGACGCCAATCGACGAGACGGAGGCGGACACGTTCGACTTCCTGTTCGACGTAAACCTCAAGACGATGTTCCTCGCGTCGAAACACGTGATTCCGCACCTCCGGGAGACCGAGGGGTCCGTCGTGAGCGTCTCGGCTCGCTCGTCGCTGGAGGGTGGCGAGGGCGACGGCGTCTACCGGGCGTCGAAGGCGGGCGTCCGTCTACTCACGGAGACCATCGCCGAGGAGAACCGCGGCGTCGTGCGCGCGAACGCAGTCATGCCGAGCGTCATCGACACGCCGATGAACCGCGAGATGATGGCCGACGCCGACTTCGAGAAGTGGGTGAAACCCGAGGAAATCGCCCGGACCGTCCTCGCGCTCTGTTCGGACGCGACCCCCGTGACGAGCGGCGCGGCCGTCCCGGTGTACGGCGAGGCCTGATTGCCCTATTTCGTGGCACCATTCGCCACGAGGAGACATAACATTCGTTGTGGTGCGCACGAATTTTTACGCGGTGCGCAAGGGATTCACGAACACGACACTCGTTAGAAAAATGAGGCTAATCGAGGTCTAAATTCGGACGAACGTGCCACATACTATAGTTGGTTGGAGAATTATGTTGATTTTCGCTCCGATATGCGACGGCATACCGCGTCATTTATCACACCCACATCGGCAACAGGGTGATAGACATGACCGAACGTGAAACGTGGGCAACCAGGGCAGGGTTCATCCTCGCGGCCGTCGGCAGCGCGGTCGGCCTCGGGAACATCTGGCAGTTCCCGTTCAAGACCGCTCAGTTCGGCGGTGCCTCCTTCCTGATCGTCTACATCATCGCGGCGCTCGGCATCGGCCTCCCGGCCATCCTCGCCGAGTTCGTCATCGGACGCAAGACCAACCTGAACACGATCAACGCCTTCGAAAAGCTCGGCTACAAGGAGTGGCGCGTCGTCGGCGCTATCGGCCTGTTCACCGGCTTCTGGATTCTGTCGTACTACAGCGTCGTCGGCGGCTGGGTCCTCCGGTACATCGGCGGCAGCCTGACCGGCGCGTACTTCGCCGCCCCGGCCGAGTACTTCGGCCAGGTGTCTGCCGGGATGGACGCGCTCGCGCTCCACGCCGTGTTCATGGCGCTCGTCGTCGGCATCGTCGCCGCCGGCATCGAAGACGGCATCGAGAAGGCGACGAAACTGATGGTTCCGAGCATCGTCGTCATCCTCGGCGTGCTCGCGGCCTTTGCCTTCACGCTCCCCGGCGCGTCCGCGGGCTACGCGTACTTCCTCTCGCCCGACTTCAACGCGCTCGCAGAGAACTTCGCCGACATCGTCCCCTTCGCGGTCGGGCAGGCGTTCTTCTCGCTGTCGCTCGGCATGGGCGCGATGATAACCTACGCCTCCTACATCGACGGCGACCAGAGTCTGTTCGGCGACGGTATCACCATCGTCTTCCTGAACAGTTTCGTCGGCATCCTCGCCGGTCTCGTCGTCCTCCCGCTCCTGTTCGCTCAGGGAATCGACCCCAACACGAGCGGCGCGGGCGCGGTGTTCATCAGCGTCGCCGGCGCGTTCGGCGACATCCCCGGCGGCCAGATAATCGGCCTCGTCTTCTTCGTGGTCGTGCTCATCGCGGCGCTCTCGTCTGCGATTAGCCTCCTCGAAGTCGTCGTCTCGTGGGCCATCGACAACTACGACGTCTCCCGTCCGCAGATGGCCGTCGGCCTCGGCGGCGCCATCTTCCTGCTCGGCGTCCCGTCGGCCATCGACACCGCGTGGCTCGGCTGGTTCGACACGCTCGCCTACAAACTGCTGCTCCCGCTTTCGGTCCTCGGCATCCTCGTCTTCGCGGCGTGGGTCTACGGCGCGCCCGCCATCGACGAGCTAATGAAGGGCAGCGGACTCGGTGACGGCGTCGGCCTGACGTGGCTCTGGCTGGTCCGCACGCTCGTTATCGTCGCCGTCGTGGCGACGCTCGCCCTCGGGCTCCAGACGCTGTTCCTCGGCGAGAGCCCGGCCATCGTTCCGCCCCTCTGAGGCGGCGACCGGTCCCGCTTTCATCGCGCCTAGGAATCGTCGGTAGCGGTGCGTTTTTCTCGACTATTCGACGGCGATTTTCACGCGTAGACTACTCAAAACCGTTAAATTTCTCCGATGACGTATCGTTGGTTCGAAAGCCCTTTTACCGGTGGACTGGCAATGGGTGTCAATGACACGAGAAACATGGGCAACACGGCTCGGGTTCATCCTCGCGGCCGTCGGCAGCGCGGTCGGCCTCGGGAACATCTGGCGATTCCCGTGGCAGACCGCCGAAAACGGCGGCAGCGCGTTCCTCGTCGTGTATCTCGGCATCGTCCTCCTCGTCGGCGTCCCCGGTCTGCTCGGCGAGTTCGTCATCGGTCGCCGGGCGAAGAAGTCGCCGGTCGGCGCGCTCCGGGACCTCTCGGGGTCGAAAACGTGGGGCGTCGTCGGTGCGTTCTCGGTCGTCACCGGCATCTCGCTGCTCTCGTTCTACAGCGTCGTCGGCGGGTGGATTATCCGGTATCTCCTCGAAAGCGGGGCCGCGGTCGTCGGCGGCAGCCCCGCGTACTTCACGAACCCGGGCCAGTACTTCGGCGGCGTCTCCGCCGGCGTCGACGCGGCGCTCTATCACCTCCTGTTTCTCGGACTGACCGCGCTCATCGTCTTCGCGGGCGTCCGCAAGGGCATCGAACTCGGCACGAAAATCATGATGCCTGCCGTGCTCGTCCTGCTCGCCGGTCTCGCCGCCTGGGCCGCGACCCAGCCTAACGCGGCCGCCGGTTACGCCTTCTTCCTCCGCTTCGACCCCTCGGTCATCACCGAGAACTTCTTCGCCATCCTCGGCCCCGCCGCCGGACAGGCGCTGTTTACGCTCTCGCTCGGCGCGGGCACGATGATAACGTACTCCTCGTATCTCGACGAGGACCGCTCGCTTCCCTTCGACGGCAGCGCCATCGCCGTCCTCAACACGAGCGTCGGCGTCATCACGGGTCTCGTCGTCTTCCCGCTCCTGTTCTCGCAGGGCGTCAACCCGACCGAGAC
This sequence comes from Haloferax sp. Atlit-10N, assembly GCF_003586325.1. NCBI lineage: Archaea > Methanobacteriati > Methanobacteriota > Halobacteria > Halobacteriales > Haloferacaceae > Haloferax > Haloferax sp. Atlit-10N. Next base: position 408,569 of record NZ_PSYX01000003.1, on the reverse strand, counting down.
CGGGACCGGACCGGGCGCACTGTTCGTCGGCCTCGCGGGGGCGTTCTCGCAGCTCCCCGCGGGGACGCTCATCGCCACCGCGTTCTTCGCCGTCGTGACGCTCGCGGCGCTGTCGAGTTCCATCAGCATGCTCGAGATCCCCGTCGCGTTCCTCGTCGACGAGTACGGCGTCTCGCGAAGGCGCGCCGTCACCCGGATGACCGCGCTCGTCGCCGTCACCGGCACCGTCTGCGCGTTCAATCCGGGCATCTTCGGCTTCGTCGCCGGACCGCTCGTGAACGTCCTCCTGACCGCCGGCCTCGCCGCGTTCCTCCTGTTCGTCGGCTGGGTCATGGGCCGCGAGGCGCTCGAGGAGTTCTCCGCCGGCGCGGGCGAGTTCTCGAAGCCTCTCGGCACGCCGTGGCTCTTCGCCGTCGGCGTCGTCCTCCCGCTGTTCCTCGTCTTCACGCTCCTCACGCACTTCGGCGTGGACACGACCATCGGCTTCTGGCCGACCGTCGGCGTCGCCGTCGTCGCGTCCGCCGCCGCCTTCTTGGGCCTGCGACAGCCCAACTCAGTCGTCTGAGTGGGGCTCTCCCCGCCGCGTTCGGCGCGCTGACTCGACTCCGACTGCTCTGTTTGCTCCGTTTTCGACCGACTCGACCGCGGGGAGTACTTCGCGTTCGCGTCGCTAACCATGATGATTGTTCCACCTATTCTTCGACAACTGTCGAAGTAAGGGTTGCCGGATTGCGGAACTCCTTTGACCGAGGACTGCGGACCGTTGCTCCAATGAGCGAAGGTGGTCTGGCATGACGATGGAAGACCGGATCGACGAACTCCGCGAGAAGCGCGAGGAAGCCCTGAAGGGCGGCGGCGAGGACCGAATCGCCTCCCAGCACGACAAGGGCAAGATGACCGCCCGCGAGCGCATCGACTACTTCCTCGACGACGGCACCTTCCGCGAGTTCGACCAGTTTCGGACCCACCGCAACCACAAGTTCGGGATGGAGGAGACGAAACTGCCCGGCGACGGCGTCATCACCGGCTACGGCGAGGTCGACGGCCGGACCGTCTTCGTCTTCGCCCACGACTTCACCGTCTTCGGCGGCTCGCTCGGCGAGGTGTTCGCCGAGAAGGTCTGTAAGGTGATGGACAAGGCGATGGAGGTCGGCGCGCCCGTCGTCGGTCTCAACGACTCCGCCGGCGCGCGGATTCAGGAGGGCGTCCAGTCGCTCGGCGGCTTCGGCGAAATCTTCCGCCGCAACACCGAGGCGTCGGGCGTTATCCCGCAGATTTCGGCCATCATGGGCCCCTGCGCGGGTGGCGCGGTGTACTCCCCCGCGCTGACGGACTTCACGTTCATGGTCCGCGACACGAGCCACATGTTCATCACCGGCCCGGACGTCATCAAGACGGTCACGGGCGAGGAGGTCACCTTCGACGAACTCGGCGGTGCGACGACGCACACCTCGACAAGCGGGGTCGCCCACTTCGCCACCGACACCGAAGAGCAGGCGCTCGACGACATCCGCCACCTGCTTTCGTACCTCCCGCAGAACAACGTCGAAGACCCCCCGCGCGTCGAGCCGTGGGACGACCCCGAACGCGTCGACGACGACCTCGCCGAGGTCGTCCCCGACCAGCCCCGCAAGCCCTACGACATCCACGACGTGCTCGACGGCGTCCTCGACGAGGGCTCGTTCTTCGGCGTCCAGGAGGACTTCGCCAAGAACATCGTCGTCGGCTTCGGCCGCCTCGACGGCCGCTCGGTCGGCATCGTCGCCAACCAGCCCCGCGTGAACGCCGGCACCCTCGACATCGAGGCCTCCGAGAAGGGCGCGCGCTTCATCCGCTTTTGCGACTCGTTCAACATTCCCATCCTCACCTTCGTGGACGTGCCCGGCTTCCTGCCCGGCACGGACCAAGAGCACAACGGCATCATCCGCCACGGCGCGAAGCTCCTGTACGCCTACTCCGAGGCGACGGTGCCGCTCATGACCGTCATCACGCGCAAGGCCTACGGCGGCGCGTACGACGTGATGGCCTCGAAGCACCTCGGCGCGGACGTGAACTACGCGTGGCCGACCGCCGAAATCGCCGTGATGGGCCCGCAGGGCGCGGTCAACATCCTCTACCGCGACGAACTCGACGCCGCGGACGACCCCGACGCCCGCCGCGACGAACTCATCGAGGAGTACCGCGAGGAGTTCGCCAACCCCTACACCGCCGCGGACCGCGGCTTCATCGACGACGTCATCGAACCCGGCGAGACCCGCGAGCGCCTCATCTCGGACCTCCGGATGCTGAACTCCAAGCGCAAGTCCCAACCCGACAAGAAACACGGCAATATCCCGCTATGAGCGGGGAGCTGCTGTCGGGGCTGTCGATTCCGGACGACGCCGACGCCGAGGAGGCCGCGGCCATCGCCGCCGCCGTCGGCGCGCACCTCCACGACCAGTCGGTCGCCGCGGCCGCCGCGGCCGCAGCGGACGGCGAGGAGACGTGGAACGAGGAGCGCTGGCGCTACGCCGGCCGCCTCGAATCGGTCACCGGCTGCGGCCGTCGCGTCCCCTCCGGCGCGCCGACCGACGCGTGGGCCGCCTCGGGCCGCGTCGACCGGTTCTGAGTCGGGGCGTCCGCAAATTCACTCCAGAACGCTTACATCTTCTCCCGACAGCAGTTCGCCCGACATGGTCCAAACCGCGCTCGTCTGGCTGTTTCTCAACGCCGGCCTCGCCGGGTTCGCCGCCGTCGCGGTCGCCGCACACTACGCCGACGAGGGCGAGCCCGACTTCGTCTCCGCGGCGCTCGCCGCCGTCTTCGCCGGGACCTGCGTCGAACTCGGAATGGCGAACGGCTACATTCCCGATAGCGTCTTCCCGACTGTCGCGGTCGGGGTCTGCATCGTCGCCGCCCTGGTCTCGCTCGCGTTCGGTGTGAAACGGGACCAGACGGCGTTTCAGGCGTTTCGCGGCGACGCTCGGACTCGATCTCGGTAGCCGGCGGTCAGTAGCCGACAGTCGATGGTCGGTAGTTCACACCGCGAGTGCCGGGTCGTCGACGACGACGCCGTCGACGCCGTACTCCCGGAGTCGTCGCGTGACCTCGCGGTCGGGGACCGTCCACGCGTTGACCTCGAAGCCTCGGTCGTGCGCCTCGTCCACCCGCGCCGACGAGAGCAGGTCGTAGTGCGGGTGGACGGCCGCGCAGTCGACGTCGGCGGCGACCGACAGCGACTCCGCCCAGTCGGCCGCGAAGAGGAAGGCGAGCGGGAGCGCGGTCGTCTCGCGCACCTCGCGGAGTGCGACCGGGTCGAACGACGAGACGAGCACTTCGTTTCCCGCGTCGCCGACGACGGCGGCGAGGTCGTCGGCGAGGCCGGCCACCTTCAGTTCGACGTTGACCGCGACGCGGTCCGGCAGGGCGTCGAACACCGCGGCGAGCGTCGGAATCGACTCGTCTGAGTCACCGATTGTGAGTTCCTGTAGGTCCGTGAGACTCGTGTCGGCGACGCGACCGGTCGCACCGGTCAGGCGGTCGAGCGTCTCGTCGTGGAAGACGACGAGTTCGCCGGAGCCGCAGCGTCGGACGTCGAGTTCGACCCAGTCGAGTCGCGCCGCGGCCGCTTCGAAGGCGGCGAGCGTGTTTTCCGGCGCGAGGGCGGGACAGCCGCGGTGACCGATGATGCGCATGTCGGTGCATCGCGGGAGGGCGGACTAAACGCTTCCTCCGGACCGGTCGAAAGCGATGGGGAGCGGTGGGGAGCAGTTTGTACGGGAATCGTTTACTGGGGACCGTCGTGCGGGCGTCACGGGCCGCGCGCGGACCGGAGCGGCCGCTCCGCGCGGGCTGGAGAAGATGTGTTCGCAGAGAGAATCGACTGACTCGAACTTACGCGCCCTGGCCGCCCTTCTTGCGCGTGATGTAGCCGGCGATGCGGTTGCGGACGCCCTTCGACTCGACCGTGGTCAGTTCTTCGACGCTGTCCTTGTTCGTCTCGAAGTCCGTGTTGAACGCCTGCGGGTATCGCTCCAGCAGGATGTTACCAAGCTGCTTGACGTACTTGGGCTTGATTGCCATGTCGGAAGATTCCCCGGACGAACACTAAAACGATTCGTTCCGTCTCGCGGCCGCCCGCTCGCGCCAGCCCGTCAACTCGTCGATTCGCGCGAACGCCTCGCGCTCTCTTTCCCCGCCGCATTTCTCGACCGTCTCGGCGAAGTACGCGAGCCGATCCAGCAGGGCGTCGGTGTCGAAGGCGGGCACGTCGAGGCGCGAGGCCGCCACCGTCGCGTCGATGACCGCGCCGAAGCCCCGATTGATAGTGAACGGTCGGCGCTGCTCGACCGCGGCATCGACGGGCCGGAGTTCCCATTCCTCCCATTCGGTCCCGCCGTCTTGGCCGGAATCGACCGCAGTCGCCTCGACTTCGACCCACGCGTCGGCCGAGTCGAGGAGCGGCGAGTCACGCTCGTAGATAGTCATCGCGGCCTCGACGAACGCCCGCGGGTCGGAGACGAACTGGACGACGCCGCCCCCCTGTCGGTGGAAGTTCCGACGGGTTCGAGTGTTTCCCCACGTCGTGGCGGTGGCGGGCGGCGGCGAGGGCGTGCTGGCAGGGGGGTCGACGTCGGTCTCCGGTGCGTGGACGCCGAGCGCCGCGAAGTTCCACCGGTCGTTCGGCCCGAGCGTGGCGACGACCGTCTCGGTGACGCCGCGGAGTTCGACGGGCCAGTCGTCGCCGTCGCGGTCGCCGACGCGACGCCCCGCGTCTGTCGTCTCGTCGTCGCTCACAGCGGGACCCCCCGCTCCAGCGCGACGAACGTCGCCGCGCAGACGATGTCGGCGGTCGTGCCGGGGTTGATTCCCTCGGCGACGAACTCGTCGGCCAGTTCCTCGGCCTCGGCGAGGTCCGAGACCGCGGCCGCGCGGTCCATCACGTCGCGGGCGACGGCCTCGCCGTGGTTCGTCGCGACGAGCGTGTCCGGTTCCTCCGCGAGCAGGTCGAGAAACGCGCGAGCGACGCGGTCGGTGACGGGGCCGTCGTCCGCGAGGACGGCCTCGGCCGCGCGGAACGTGCGGGCGAAGCCGCCGGTCCACTCGCGGGCGTTGGCGTCGCGCTCGGCGCTGAGGTCCATCACGTCGTAGAGCGTGAAATCGCGGTCCCGGAGCGCGTCGGCCGCGTGGCCGCCGCGCCGAACGTCGAGGTCGGGGGCGTCCTCGGGCACGTCGCCGACGGCCACGTCGACGTGTTCGAAAGCCCGGTAGAAGTCGACCGCGTCGGCGACGGTGGTCGACTCGACCACGTCGGCCGCCCCGGCGGGCGAGAGGTCTCGGTCGTCGTCGGCCGCGGCCCGGACGAGCGGGGCGAGAAGCAGGAGACAGCCGAACTGCGTGTTCCCGCCGCCCTGTCGGCTCATGCCGGCGACCGCCTCCTCGAACGCCTCGCCGACGGGCGCGCCCGACGCGGCGAGTTCGAGGCCGGCCGCGGAGCCGACCGCGCCCGTCAGGAAGTGCTCGAAGTGCAGGTCCGAGAGGTCGCGGCGGCGGTCGACGTTCCCCGGTTTGGGCGTGCCGGCGACTTCGAGCAGGAGCGCGAGTTCGGCGTGTCGCGCGGGGCCGAACCCGCGGTCGGAGACGGGCGCGGCCATCAGGCGGACACCCCGCTCTCGTCGCCCGACTCGCCCGCGTCCTCGCGGCCAACGAACCAGTCGTCCACGGCGGTTCGGACCCGGCGGAGGACTGCCGGGTTGTCGCTCGGCCGCCCGACGCTCACCGCGTCGGCCCCGTAGTCGAGGTACTCGGTCGCCGTCTCGCGGTCGCGGACGCCGTTGTTGGCGACGACGAAGAGGTCGGGTGCGGCGGCGGCCACGTCGGCAACCGCGGCCTCGGAGTCCATCGCGTCGACGTGGAGCCAGTCGGCCCCGGCGTCGGCGAGCGCGACCGTGAGGCTCGGGAGGTCAACGCCGTCGATTTCGGCGCGGACTTTCGCGCCGACCGGCGCGCCCGACTCGGCGGCCGCGGCGACGTACGCGGCCAGTCGGTCGGTGTCGCGCAGGAGCGTCTCGCCGCAGCCGACGGCGCAGAGTTCGTCCTGTCGGCAGTGGGCGTTTATCTCCACGCCCGCACTGCGGTCGGCGCAGACGGCCGCAACCTCCCGAATCGGGGCCGACGAGGTCGCTCTGACGTTGACCGCGGCGAAGCGGTCCTCGCCGTCGAATCCGGCGAGGGAGTCGAGCTGGTCGGAGACGAAGGCGACCGGGTCGTCGGCGAGGAACTCCGAGCGCCCGCGGGCGACGAGTTCGCGAGCCGCCGCCTGCGAGGCGTCGTCGAGCGCGACGCCGCCGAGGAACGCCGCGCCGACGTGGGGTGCCGCAGCGTCCGCCCACGAGGCGTCTGACTCGCCGCTGAGGCTCGCGACGGCGACCCGCGGTTCGAACATCACGACACCTCCGCGAGCGCCTCGGCGACGGCGCGGGCGACGCGCTCGGCGTCTTCCGGGCCGTCGATTCGGGTGTCGGTTCTACCCACCGGGCGGTCGAGGTCGGTGCCGTCGTCCGCGTCGAGGACGAACGCGTCGGCGAAGGGGTAGGCCTCGGCGACGCCCGCGGTCGAGGGGTCGTAGCCGACGCCCGCCATGAGGTCGGCGGCGGGGCCGGAGAACACGGTGTCCTCGACGAACGGCGAGACGGCGACGACGGGCGTGTCGGCGAGGGCGTCCGCGAAGCCGTCGATGGCGAGCATCGGTCCGATGCTCGTGATTGGGTTCGAGGGACCGACGACGACGGGGTCCGCGAGGGCGTCGGCGACGTCGTCGGTGACGGTCGCGTCGGCAGCACCGCGGAACTCCACGTCGCGGACGGCGGGGTCGGCCCGGCGGTGGACCCAGTACTCCTGGAAGTGCATCGTCCCCTCGTCGGTGTGAATTAGCGTCGCCACGGGGTCGTCGCTCATCGGGAGGAGCGACACGTCGAGGTCGAACGCCTCGGCGAGAGTTTCTGTGACCTCGGTCAGCGTGTCTCCTTCGTCGAGAAGCGAGGTTCGGGTGATGTGGACCGCGCGGTCGCGGTCGCCAATCTCCATGAACTCTGCGACGCCGGAGAAGCGCCGCCAGCGGGCGATGTCGCGGCCGGCGGTCTGGGCCGATTCGGGGAGATAGCGCGGGCCGGGTTCGAGGCCGGCCGCGTCGGCGAGTCGGTGGAGTTCGTCGTCGGTCGCGGTGGTGTCGCCGGCGACGCCCCACCAGCGGTCGGTGTCGAGGACGCCGCCGCCGGCGAAGAGGACGGTGTCCACGTCGGGACAGACGAGGTGACCGCCGAGTTCCACGTCGTCGCCGGTGTTGGCGACGACGGTCGTCTCGGCGGGGTCGAACACCCCGGCGGCCCCGTCGAGGAGTTTGGGGGTGCCCGTACCCCCGGCGAGGAAGGTAACCATGATGCGCCGTAGGGCGAGTGTCCGTTTGAAAGTTCCTTCACCGGAGACGCCGGCCGGTCGCCGGTGGATGTCGATAAGTCGCGCAGACCGACGAAGTCCTCCTCAGCGACTGCCGCGATAGGCCACCGACACGTCGAACTCCGACGGCATCACCTGTCCGGCGACCGCCTTCCTGACGAAGTAGCCCGAGAAGCCGGTTATCAGCGCCGCCCCGAGGCCGGACATGACGAACATCACGCGCCCGGCGGTCACGCCGGTCAGTGCGCTCATGGCAGCCCAGTAGCCCGCGAAGGCCACGAAGAGACACGCGAGGCCGAGGAGGGCGTAGCCGATGGCGCTTCCGAGGGCCGAGCGGAGGCTCATGTCGGCGTCTCGTCGCTCCCGAGTGAAACGGTTTGTGGGCGGTCGAACCACCGCTACCATCGTGCGACAGGAGCTTCCTTGAAATCCGCAGAGTCTGACAGAACCGGCGTGCTGAATAGAGAGGATGAGTTCAGCACCACCAAGGGATGTCAATTCGACCCGACGGGCACGGTTCGCGTATCATTGCAAACCACGGTCGGGTGGAATCAGAATCGACGTATGACAGAGATAGCGGCACTAAAGGCGATGATACCGCCAATAATCCCGACTGTGGCAAACAGGAAGAAGTGTTCGTTACCATCAGAAACGAAGTAACCAATATCGGCAAGTACAATCAGTGCGAGGGCATGAATCAACGTCTGTAGGTCTGTCTGGGTGCGGATTGTCTGGAGTTTTTCAGCCGTTTCGGAGGGCATAATCAAAAAGCGGAGAGTACGTTTTTAGAGGTTGTCCTTCGGCACACCACACCCACACTCTGGATGCTGACTATGCGCCCTGTATTCAGCACGGTCTCAGCAAACTATCAGCGATTGAAGAACCCGACGGGGCGGACTACAGACAACACGCGTCACAGAACGGCTATGGCCGCCGCGAGACGAATATACCATCCATGGAATTGTCCCCTCGAACCACGGTCGCGGTCGTTCTTGTCGTCGCCACCGTCTCCGGTGGCCTGCTCGCCCTCGATTTCGAGGCGGCGAACTACGAGACGACGGCCTCCGCGACTGCCTCGTCGGGCGGGACGAACCTCGATTCGCTCCCGCCGGTTACCGACGGGACCCTCGTGGTTGACGCGCCCGAGGCCGTCCGCGACGACCTGACGGCGGCACTCGTCGAGTCGTTCGCGGAGCGGGGCGTGACGCTCGAACCGACCGACATCCGCGACGAAGACGCTGAGGGTCCGGTCGTGGTCGTCGTCGTGGACGAGTGGGACTCGCGCTGGAACCCGGTCGCTCCTTCGGGGTCGGTGGCGTGGCGCGCGGCGTTCGACGCGGGCGGTCACGAGAGACACGTCGACGCGGCGCTGTCGGGCGGTCCACTTGTCTTTGAATCAACCGACGGTCCCGACCTCGCGGGGTCGGTCGAAGCGTCGGTCGAGAGCGCCGGGACCGGGGTCGTCAGCCGACCCGCCTACCGCGACCACCTCGTCGGCGTCGCCGCCGATGCGACCGCGGAACAGGTCGTCGGGCAGTTCCCCGAGCGGTGAGGCGGGCGGCACGGGCGGCCGTACGGGCGGCCACCCCGCCTCCGCGACGACCCGAATGCTCGGCTATTTGACTCCTCTCGTGCAACACCCGTTATGACCGCCGTCAAGGACAGCGTCCACGACTACATCTCGCTCGACCCCGTGGCCGCCGAACTCGTCGATACGCCCGCCTTCCAGCGGCTTCGACACATCAAACAGCTCTCGACGGTCCGGCTCGTCTACCCCTCCGCGAGCCACACGCGGTTCGAACACAGCCTCGGCGTCTATCACCTCGCCTCCCGCGCCCTCTCGCATCTCGGCGTCGACGGCGACCGCGCCGCCCACGTCCGCGCCGCCGCCCTCCTCCACGACGTGGGCCACGGCCCCTACGGGCACCAGACCGAGGACCTCATCCGCCGGCGCACCGGGCGCGACCACGACGAGATTCACCACTTGCTCGACGGGACCGAGGTCGGCGAGGTCCTGACCGACCACGGCCTCGACCCCGAGCGCGTCGCCGACATGGTCGACGGCGCGGGCGGTCTCGGACAGTTGGTCTCCGGCGAGTTGGACGTGGACCGGATGGACTACCTCGTGCGCGACGCCCACCACACGGGCGTCCCCTACGGTACCATCGACCACGGCCGCCTCGTCCGCGAACTCCGGTACCGGGACGGCGAACTCGTGTTGGCCGAGGGGAACGTCCAGACCGCCGAATCCCTGCTTCTCGCCCGGGCGCTGATGAACGCGACCGTCTACCGCCACCACGTCTCCCGCATCGCGGGCGCGATGCTCGAACGCGCCTCCGAGCGCCTCGTCGACGACGGCGTGCCAATCGAGGCGTTCGTCCGGATGGCCGACCACGACCTGCTCGTCGCCCTCGGCGAGCGCGTGCCCGACCTCGGCCGCCGAATCGAGCGCCGCGACCTCTACAAGCGGGCCGTCTGGGCCCCCATCGACGCCGTGCCGACCGACGTGGTCGAACTCGACTTCGAGGCGACGCGGGCGGCCGAGCGGGACATCGCCGACGCCGCCGACGTGTCGCCCGAGTCGGTTATCGTGGACGCCCCGTCGCGGCCGCGAATCAAGGAGTCACGGTCGCGCGTCGTCGTCAACGGCGTCGTCCGGCGGCTCGAAGACGCCTCGGAACTCGTGGGCGCGCTCCGGTCGGCCGAGCGGACGCAGTGGCGACTCGGCGTCTACGCGCCCGAGGCGGTCCGCGACGAAGTGGCCGCGGCCGCCGTGGACGTGCTCGGACTTCCGGTTCGCGTGACGACCCCGGTCTGAGGCGCGGGGAAAGCCGGAGACACACGGTCGTCCGACCCTTTTTCACCGATGGCGGCCGATTCACCCACAATGACGACCATCAAGGACAGCGTCCACGACCACATCGAGGTCGAGGGCGCGGCCGAAGCCCTCCTCGATACGCCGGAGATGCAGCGGCTCCGGCGCATCAAGCAGTTGGGAACCGTCCAACTGGTCTACCCCTCCGCGAACCACACGCGGTTCGAACACAGCCTCGGCGTCTACCACCTCGCCTCCCGCGCCCTCTCGCACCTCGGCATCGAGGGCGACGCCGCCGCCCACGTCGAGGCCGCGGCGCTCCTCCACGACGTGGGCCACGGGCCCTACAGCCACAACATCGAGGACGTGACCCACCGCCACACCGGCAAGTACCACGACGACGTGGAGGAGCTCGTCGCCCGCGGGACCGTCGGCGAGACGCTTGAGGACGAGGGACTGGACCCCGAGCGCGTCGCCGCCTTAGTCGAGGGCAACGGCGAGTTCGGCCAGTTGGTCTCCGGTGAGTTGGACGTCGACCGGATGGACTACCTCGTCCGCGACGCCCACCACACCGGCGTTCCCTACGGCACCATCGACCACGAGCGCCTGATTCGGGAACTGACGTTCGTCGACGGCGAGTTGGTCCTCGCGGAGGGGAACGTCCAGACCGCCGAGTCGCTCCTCCTCGCTCGGGCGCTCATGAACCCGACCGTCTACCAGCACCACGTCGCGCGCATCTCGAAGGCGATGCTCCGGCGCGCGTCGGAGCGACTGCTCGCCGAGCCGGACATCGACGCCGAGGAGCTTCGGCGGATGGACGACCCCGACCTGCTCGTCGCGCTCAAACTCACCGACTCGACGAGCGCCTTCGCCGAGCGACTGGCCACCCGCGACCTCTACAAGCGGGCCGTCTGGGCGGAGTTACCGAACGTCCCCGACTCGATTATCGACGCCGGGCACGACGCGCTCGCGACGTTCGAGCGGGACATCGCCGACGCCGCCGACGTGTCGCCCGAGTCGGTCATCCTCGACGTGCCCTCGCGCCCGTCGATGACCGAGTCGTCGTCGCGGGTGATGGTCAACGGCGAGATTCGGCAGTTAGAGCGCGAATCGCCGCTCGTGCAGGCGCTTCGGACCGCACAGGAACAGCAGTGGCGACTCGGCGTCTACGCCCCGCGCGAGGAGACGGAGCGCGTCGGCCGCGCTGCCGCGGACGTGCTCGGCCTCGACGTCGACGGCGCGCTCGTCGCCGAGGTCAGAAGCGGCCTCAACGCGACGCTCGACGAGTTCGAGTAGCCGCCGTCCCGAGACGGGAGGTTCAAGCACCGCCGAGACGCATTCGAGAGCGATGCAACTCGAGGGTACGATACTCCGCGGCCGCGACTTCGACCCGGTCGAGGGGCGGGTCGTCGTCGAAGACGGCACGATAACCGCAATCGAGGAGACGGCGACGGATTCGACGGACATCATCTTGCCCGCGTTCGTCAACGCCCACACCCACCTCGGCGACTCCATCGCCAAGGAGGCCGGCGAGGGACTGTCGCTCGACGACCTCGTCGCACCGCCGGACGGCCTGAAACACCGACTCCTCCGGGCCGCGAGCACCGAGGAGAAAGCCGCCGCGATGCACCGGTCGCTCCGGATGATGGAGGCCGGCGGCACCGCGGCCTGTCTGGAGTTCCGCGAGGGCGGCGTCGAGGGCGTCGACGTCATCCGGCGGGCGCTCGACGGCCGCGACATCGAGGCGGTCGTCTTCGGGCGCGAGACGGCCGACGCGATGGCAGTCGCCGACGGCTTCGGCGCGTCGGGCGCGCGGGACGGCGAGTTCGGCGCGCTCCGGAACGCGACCGCGGCCGCCGGAAAGCTGTTCGGCATCCACGCGGGCGAGCGCGACGCCCACGACATCAACGCCGCGTTGGACCTCGAACCGGACTTCCTCGTCCACATGGTCCACCCCGAGGCGCTCCACCTCGAACGCGTCGAGGACAGCGAGATTCCGGTCGTCATCTGCCCGCGGTCGAACCTCGTCACCGACGCGGGCGTCGCGCCGATTCGCGAACTGGTCGACCGCACCACCGTCGCGCTCGGCACGGACAACGTGATGCTCAACAGCCCCTCGATGTTCCGCGAGATGGAGTTCACCTCCAAGCTGGCGGACGTTTCTGCCGCCGAGGTCCTCCGCATGGCGACCGTCAACGGGGCCGACATCGCCGGGCTGAACTACGGTCTCGTCGAGGAGGGCCGCGACGCCAAGCTGCTGGTCCTCGACGGCGACACGGACAACCTCGCGGGCGTCGAGGATGTGGTCCGCGCCGTCGTCCGCCGCGCCGGGCAGGCGGACGTGAAAGACGTGTACCTCTGAGTTCGGGCGACGCCCCCGCCTTCGGCTTCCGACCGAAGCGGCCCAGAACTCCCGTGGAGCCGACCTATTCTCGCAGTACTCCTCCCGTAGCAAAGGGTTATTACCGACCCCGAGAAAATGTTATCAAGTGTCATGGTGTTGTACGACCGAATCATCGTTCCCATCGACGGCTCCGCCGGCTCCGAGCGCGTCGCGGTCCACGCGGCGGCGTTAGCGGCCGTCCACGATGCGGAACTCCACGGGGTGTACGTGGTGAACGCCGGGAGCTTCGCGGGGCTCCCGATGGAATCGTCGTGGGAGGGGCTCGACGACATGCTGCGCGCCGACGCCGAGTCGGCGCTCGACCAGGTCGAGCGCGCGGCCGAGTCGCAGGGCGTCCCCGTCGAGACGCACGTCCTCGAGGGGACGCCGAGCCGGGAAATCGTCGAGTTCGCCGAGCGCGGCGGGTGCGACCTCATCGTGATGGGGACCCACGGGCGCGGCGGTATCGACCGCCTCCTCCTCGGGTCGGTCGCGGAAAAGGTCGTCCGGGCGTCGAAAGTCCCCGTCCTGACCGTCCGCATCGAAGGCGGTGGCGACGACGCGGACGAGTTCGCCGTCGAGGTACCGGACGACGCCGCGCCCGAGTCGCCCGCCGAGGCGGACGCGGTCGCCGACTCGACGGCGACGGCGGACGGCGGAGAATAGCGGGCTAGTGAACTAGCCGACCGGCGGTGCGCGGGTTCGGTCGCGGTTTCAGCGCCCGCCGTCGGCCGGGCGCAGGTGTTCGCAGTCACCGGCGTGGACTCGTTTTTCGCCCTCGTCGGTTCGAACGACGAGCGTGCCGGGGTGTTCGATATCGACCGCCTCCCCCTCGATGACGCCGTTCGCGGTGTGGACGCGGACCCGCCTGCCGAGCGTGTCCGCCCGCTCGCGCCACGCCGGCAGGACGGCGTCGAGGTCGCCGCGTAGTTCGTCGAATCGTTCGAGCACCCGCTGGACGAACACGCGGCGCTCGACGGGGCCGGCCTCGGCGGCGACGCTCGTCGCGCCTTCGGGGAGGTCCGCGGGGTCGAGGTTGACGTTGATTCCGGGGCCGATGACGAGCCACGAGACGCGGTCGGCCTCGCCTTCCATCTCGGTGAGGATGCCGCAGAGCTTTCGGTAGCCGCGGTCGGCGGGCGTGTCGGAGTCCTTCGAACCACCACTCGCTTCGCTCGCGGAAACGCCACCGACGTGACTCGGTGAGCTTCCGCTCACTTCGTTCGCGGAAACACCGTCTGCATTCGCAGACGAACTGCCACTCGCTTCGCTCACGATAACGTCGTTCGGCCACTTGATGCTCGCGCCCACCCCGGCCTCGCGCGCCGCGTCGCAGACGGCGACGGCCATCGCCAGCGTGTACAGCGGGGCGTATGCCGGCGGTTCGTCGGGACGCACGAGCAGGCTCATCCAGACGCCGCCGTCGGGCGCGGACCACTCGCGGTTCTTTCTTCCCCGGCTGGCGGTCTGCTTGCGGGCGACGACGACCACGTCCCTCGCGCCCTCGGCGGCGAGCTCGCGGGCACGGACGTTCGAGGAGTCGAGCGTCTCGTGGAACTCAACGTCGTAGTCGACGCCGAGGCCGTACTCGATTGCCGGGCCGCCGTACTCCGGCACGTCGGTGACGACGTAGCCGTCGCCGGCGCTCTCGACGCCGAACCCCTCGTCGCGGAGTGACTCGACGTGCTTCCAGACGGCGGCGCGGGAGACGCCCAGTCGGTCGGCGAGGTCGGGCCCGGAGACGGGACCCTCGGCGAGTGCGTCGAGGAGGGCGCGTCGCGTGTCGCTCATGCGGGTGGATACCGGCGCACGGGAAAAGAGGTTCGCGGTTCGGACGTCGGTCCCGAGGTCTCGGGACTATTCGAGGACGAGCAGCACGTCGCCCATGTCGACGCTGTCGCCCTCGGAGACGAGGACCTGCGAGACGGTGCCGCCGCGCTCGGCGACCACGTCGTTTTCCATCTTCATGGCTTCGAGGATGCAGACGGTGTCGCCGGGTTCGACCTCGTCGCCCTCCTCGACTTCGACAGAGAGGATGGTCCCCTGCATCTCGGCGGTGACGGACTCGCCGTCGCCCTCGATAATCTGCTGGGAGTCGTCGCTTCCGCCGTCGTCGCGGCGCTTGCGCGGGCCGGAGGAGTTGGATTTGCCCGCGGACGCGTTACCGACCGGGATGGCGGGCGCGCCGCGCTCTTCGAGGCTGACCTCGAAGCGCTTGCCGTTTACCTCGACGGTGAAGGTGCGTTCCGTGACCTCGTCGTCGTCGTCATCGTCGGCGACGGCCTCGGGCGACCAGCGCTCGACGGCGGCCTGGATGCGGTCGGGGTCGAGCACCTCGTCGAGGTACTTCGTCGTGTGGCTCCCCTCGCGGAACGCCTCGTCGGTGAGCATGAGGCGGTGGAACGGGATGACCGTGCGGAGTCCCTCGATGTCGAACTCGGCGAGCGCGCGCTCGGCGCGGGCGAGGACCTCCTCGCGGTCCGAGGCGGTGACGATGAGCTTGGCGATCATCGAGTCGTAGTCGCCGCCGATTTCGTCGCCCTGACGGACGGCGTCGTCCATGCGGACGCCGATACCGCCCGGCGGGTCGTAGGTCGCGAGCGTGCCCGTCGCGGGCGCAAACTCCTTTTCGGGGGCCTCCGCGTTGATGCGGAACTCCATCGAGTGGCCCTCGATTTCCACGTCGTCCTGCGAGAAGTCGAGTTCCTCGCCGGCGGCGACGCGCAGTTGCCACTTCACCACGTCGAGGCCAGTCACTTCCTCGGTGACGGTGTGTTCGACCTGGATGCGCGTGTTGACCTCCATGAAGTAGAACTCGCTGTCCTCGACGAGGAACTCCACGGTGCCGGCGTTGGTGTAGTCGGCGGCGCGAACGCCGCGGCGGGCGGCCTCGCCGATGCGCTCGCGCAGGTCGTCGGAGAGCGCGGGCGACGGGGCCTCCTCGATGACCTTCTGGTGGCGGCGCTGGAGCGAGCAGTCGCGCTCGCCGAGGTGGCGGACGTTGCCGTGCTCGTCGGCGAGAATTTGCACCTCGATGTGGCGCGGCGCTTCGAGGTACTTCTCGACGTAGACGGAGGCGTTGTCGAAGTACGCCTCGCCCTCGCGCTTTGCCGTCTCGAACTGCTCGTCGACCTCGTCCTCGGAGTGGACGACCTTCAGGCCGCGGCCGCCGCCGCCGCCTTCGGCCTTGATGGCGACCGGGTAGCCGAACTCGTCGGCGACGGCCTTGACGTCGTCGGCGGAGTCGGCGGGCTCGGTCGTGCCGGGGACGACCGGCACGTCGGCGTCCTGCATGAGCGCGCGGGCCTTCGTCTTCTCGCCGAGGCGCTCCATCGCGTCGGCCGACGGGCCGACCCACTTGAACTCGGACTCCTCGACCTTCCGGGCGAACGCGGCGTTCTCCGCGAGGAAGCCGTAGCCGGGGTGGATGGCGTCGGCGTCGGCCTTCCGTGCGGCCTCGATGACCGACTCGTGGTCGAGGTAGGAATCGGCCGCGCGGGCGGGACCGATGTTGTACGCCTCGTCGGCGTACCGCACGTGCCCGCCGTGTTTGTCCGCCTCGCTGTAGACGGCGACGGTCCGGACTCCTAACTCCTCGCAGGCGCGCATGACGCGCACCGCGATCTCGCCTCGGTTGGCGACGAGAACCTTGCTGAACATTTGCGGTAGTCTTTCAGGGAACCGCACGTTATTCTATCGGTTTTACCAACGCACGTCGGTGCCCGCTTCGACAGACGACGATTTACGTGTTCGACCATGAAGGAACGGCCGAGATTACACTTCTCTGGCACTATACGCCGCGAATACTGGTTCAAATCCAAACGGCCTTATGCGTGTGCCACACTACGACACGGGTAATGGCAGTACGAGTCGGCATCCTCGGTGCAACCGGCGCAGTCGGACAGCGATTCATCCAACTCCTCGAAGACCACCCGACGTTCGAACTCGCGGCGCTGACCGCGAGCGAGTCGAGCGCGGGCAAGCGATACGACGAGGCCGCGAAGTGGCGCGTCAACACTCCCATCCCGGACGACGTGGCCGCGATGGAAGTCGGCAGCACCGACCCCGCGGACGTGCCCGACGACATCGACCTCCTGTTTTCGTCGCTCCCGTCGTCGGTCGCCGCCGAGGTCGAACCCGAGTTCCTCGAGGCGGGCTACGTCGTCTCTTCGAACTCCTCGAACGACCGCATGGCACCCGACGTGCCGCTCACGATTCCGGAGATCAATCCGGAGCACCTCGACCTCATCGAGGTCCAGCGCGACGAGCGCGGCTGGGACGGCGCGCTCGTGAAGAACCCGAACTGCTCGACCATCACGATGGTCCCGACGCTCGCCGCGCTCGACCAGTTCGGCCTCGAACGCGTCGACGTCACGACCCTGCAGGCGGTCTCCGGCGCGGGCTACGACGGCGTCACCTCGATGGAGATAATCGACAACGCCATCCCGCACATCGGCGGCGAAGAAGAGAAGATGGAGACGGAGTCCCGCAAGCTTCTGGGCTCGTTCGACGGCGCGGAAGTCGCGCTCCACGGCGCGGAGGTCAACGCCTCGTGTAACCGCATCCCGACGCTCGACGGCCACCTCGAGAGCGTCTTCGCCGACCTCGCCGACGACGCCTCCCCCGAGGACGTCGCGGCCGCGATGCGCGAGTACCCCGGCGTCGACCTCCCGAGCGCGCCCGAACAGCTCATCCACGTCTTCGAGGACAACTTCCGCCCGCAGCCCCGCCTCGACCGCGAGCGCGGCGACGGCATGCAGATTTCCGCGGGCGGCATCCAGGCCACCGAGCGCGGCGTGAAGTACAACTGCCTCGCGCACAACACGATTCGCGGCGCGGCCGGTGCGTCCGTCCTCAACGGCGAACTCCTCGCCCAAGAGGGCTGGATTTAGGCTATATCCACCCGTCGGCGTCGCTCCCGGACTCGCGTTCGGCGTCGCCGACGTTCTCTTCGTCTCGCCACTCGTCGGCGAGCCGACCGTATCGAAGCACGTCGACGTGGTCGCCGTCGACGAATCCCTGTTCCCGGTGGACGCCCTCGCGTTCGAAGCCGGCTTTCTCCAGCACGCGGGTCGACGCCGGGTTCGTCTCGTAGGCGTTCGCGTACAGTTTGTTGAGTCGGCGCTCGCCGAAGGCGTAGCCGCAGAGCGTCCGCAGCGCGTCTGTCGCGTAGCCGTTGCCCCAGTGGTCGGGCGCGACGAGATAGCCGACCTCGGCCGCGCCGGTGACGACGTTCGGCGGCTTGAGTCCGATAGTCCCGACCGGGTCGCCGTCGACCGCGACGACGAAGTTGATGTCGTCGCCGTCGCCGCGCGACTCGACCCACTCGCGCTCTGTCGCCCGCGTCACCGGGTCGGTGGCGGCGATTCCCCGCCGAACCCGCGGGTCGTTGACCGTCTCGTGGAGGAACTCGACGTGCTCCGACTCGACGGTTCTGAGTTCGACGCGGTCGCCTTCGAGAAACGCGGCTCCGCACATATCTCGTCCGTCGTCGCGGCCGCACTTCAACGTGGGCGTGCGGAGCACGCGGTATCTGTCGGCGAGTCTCACGGTACCGGTTCGATTCGTCCAGAGTTAGACACCGTTTTCACGCCGCGTCGACAGAGCGTGTCACATGTCTCGACGCGGTCTCGAAACGGGACTCTCCGCCGGCCTGCTCGTCGCCGCACTCGGCGGCATCGCGTGGGCGACCGGCGAGCCGTTCGTCTTTCCGAGCCTCGGCCCCACGGCGTTCGTCCTCGCCTTCCGCCGTCGCGGCGGGCGCTCCCGCTCGTCTCGCATCGTCGGCGGCCACGCCGTCGGTGCCGTCGTCGGCTTCGCGGCCTACGCGCTCATCGCCCCCGGCGTGACGCTCGACCCGTCGCTCTCGGCCGCGTCGACGGACACGCTGCGCCTCGTCACGAGCGGGGCGGTCTCGGTCGCCGCGACGGGCTGGGGGATGGTCGAACTCGACGCGGTCCACCCGCCGGCCTGCGCGACGACGCTCATCGTCTCGCTCGGCCTGCTCTCGACGCCGCAGTCGGTCGCGACTATCGTCGCGAGCGTGGTCGTTCTCGTGGGGGCCCACCGGGCGACGGACGCGCTGCTCGCTGAGATGTACGGGGACAGTCCAACCGACGCGGGAACGCGGAGTTGAGGTCTTGTCCGGACCTCGGAAGCCGCTCAGACGGTCGATTCTCGGTACCGCCGGCTCGAATCGATAGCCGAGAGAATAGATGGATAGAGGGCGAATGATTCCGCTCGTCGCCCTGATGTGCCTCTGACAGCAGCAAACGAAATTCGTCACCATCCAACTTATGATTTCTGTGAAACACGTTCACACCGGCCGCGCTAGGGTCGCTCGCGTGCAACCGTGGCATATCCGGCATCGGTGAGCCTCCGCCCCGACTGACATTCCGCGACAAGAGACACCTACGACGACAAGTATATGTTCCATGGTCTCAATTGTCACGCTGTATCGCTATGAAGCCGTGCCACAGCTGTCAGGCGGTTATCGACGAGTACATCCTGGACAAAAAGCTCGAAGTGCTGCGCGACCTCACGGTTGACGACTTCAACCTCTGTGCTGACTGCACGACAGTCGTCGCCGATGCGTGCGTGGAATGCGGCGGTGGCGTCTATGTCCCGCGGGGCGAAACGACGGTCCCCGACTACTGTCCGGCGTGCCGCGCGGACCTCATCCGGCGCACGGGGAGCGACCCCGGCTGGACCTGCGATGCCGTCTCGACCTGAGTAGCGGTTCCCGGCCGTTTTTTGGTGGTTGTTGCAGGGTGTGACGAACAGTCACACCGTATCAAGCTCGGAGTCACCACGAGATTTTTGTCCGCCGCCGGGAGAAATGTTGTATGGCTGAAAAGAGTACGGTCGAGCTCGTCGGGTCTCAGACAGGCGGAACGATGGGGCTGTTGGCGTTCTTCGTCGGGTCGGTGCTGGCGTTTCTGGCGTTTTCGTATCTGTTCTACGGGGAGTGAGTTCCTCGTGGACTGCTGGTAGAACAAGCCAACTATAACAACGCCCCCGCTCGGTCGGATCCAGTGCCGCGATTTTAGTTCCCCACCACGGAGCAACGCGAAGCGATGGACTGGCAACGAAACACCGTGCGACAACTGTACAACCACGCTCTCAACGAGTTTGACCAGATACCCGAAGACGCGGGCACGCTCCGCCAGCGCGTCTGGATGGTCCGAGACACGCTCCCGGCGCTCAAAGGCTGGTGGACCGACCTCAAACTGGTCTACTCGACCGTTCTCCAGAAAGCTGTCGAGCGTATCCGAGACAACATCCAGAACCTCGGGAAGCTCAAAGCGAAAGGATACGACGTGGGGTCGTTGAACTGGAAGAAACCGCGTGAGTACCGGAGTTTCACGTACCGGCAATCGGGCTTCGAACTCGACAAGAAGAGTGGCCCGAATGGTCGCGGACTCCTCATCCTCAAGAAACTCAAAGGCGAAACCCGCGAGATTCCAATTCGCATCCATCGTGACCTTCCAGACCACGAGAAAGTCAAAGAAGTCACGCTCAAAAAAGAACCCACGGGAGCGTGGTACGTATCATTCTGCATCGAAACAGAAACTCCCGAGAAACCTGCCGTCGAAGCCATCGGCTCTGACGATGCGGTGGGTCTCGACCTCGGTGTTCTCAACTTCGCCCACGATTCGGACGGGCGTTCGATAGGGCGACTCGACTTGTCTAACGACCGAGAACGCCTCGAACGAGAGCAACGTTCGCTCTCTCGAAAGGACTACGAGTCCAACAATTGGGAGAGACAACGGCGTCGCGTCACGGAAATCCATGCACGAATGTCGAACAAGAAGCGTGATTTCAAACACAAGCTAGCACACTTCTACACCACTGAGTACGATGCCGTATTCGTTGAAGACCTCAATGTCAAGGGGATGCTCGAATCCCCGCAAAACGCTCGTAACAAGGCCGAAGTCGGCTGGCGAGACTTCATCACCATCCTCGAACACCACGGTGAGAAGAACGGCTGTCACGTCGTGCAGGTTAACCCGCGCGGGACGACCACAGAGTGTGCGAGCTGTGGCGTTTCGACTGGCAAGCCGTTGTGGGTGCGCGAGCATTCGTGCCCGTCGTGTGGGTTCGAACTCGATAGGGATTGGAATGCGGCTCTTAACGTCCTCTCACGAGGACTCGACAAACTAGGAGTGGTTCACTCCGAAGACACGCCTGTGGAGACTGCGACCGCTGTGTCCACTGATGGTGGCGATTCATCGTCCATCGTCGTGGATGCAAGTCGCGTCACAGAAACAGGAAGCCCCGTCCTCAAGGAAGCCGCGTCAGCGGCTGAGTAGGGCGGGGTAGTTCACATTGAGCCGAAAGAATCGACACAGCGAGCTGCTTCCGCCACAAAAGGAATGTAACCACGAAAGAGGTCTGGCGACGGGTGAATAGAGTTTTCACACACGTTGTGTATACGCTCATTCAGATACCATGTCCTGGCTCAAGGAATTATTCAAATCGGGGACATCGCTGGCTGGGCGGGTATTGTTCTCTGTTGGTCTGGTCAGTCTCATATTCGTTCAACTATCCGGAATCATCCAAAACCACCCAGTATACACCCCACTTGCCCCGTATGATTGGCCCGCCTTGGGTATCGTTGCGGGTGGGTTCCTCATTCTATTCAGTACACTCATTCGCGAGGAACCCCGGCGAGTTGGGCAAGATAACGTCCGAATTGTCCCAACAGTAGATTCCGATCAAGAACTCTCAACCCTTCTCGAAGAGGCTCGAACCGTAGTCGATCATCAGGTCAGTTCAATCCAGAACTTGCGAACAGACGCGATTCAGTTGATCAAATTGAACCTGCTGCTAGCCAGTATCCTCATCTCGGCTATTGCTATTGGCATCGACTCTGACTCTTGTGTTACCGCAGTTTCTTTTGTAAACGTGTTCACGCAGGTCGGGAGCGGACTACTGACGTTTTCAATTTTCTCAGCAACGTATCTGTATGTGACCGTAGAGTATACTGGCGGTATCTCTGGTGACACACTTGACCAGATATTCACCTCCCAAGAGCACTCACAGGTGTTTGTGGAAAATTGGCTTCTGAGTGGATACGAAAAGTGGATACGAGGGAATTCGGTCGTCCAGCGGGACGGTGCGGTTCTGATTGGTCTCTCCACTCTGTTGACTATCTCTGCGTTAATCATGTTCGGAAAGGGGTTCCTCGTCGCAGTAGAGTGTTCTATTTAGCTATTTTCGGCAGCCCGAGTTAGTGTCTCACGCATGGGTCTGCACGACACCGGTCACTCGGAGACACGGCACCGCCTGAGTAGCCGAGACCAGACTGAGCCCGGACACCCGGATTACTGCACTGCGATGCGGGCGAAGCGAGTCCTCGCGGGACGTTTTTCGTCCAGCTCCTTGCGAGGAGACTATCGCTCTGTGAGCGACAGTCGACGAAGTAAAAAGGTGGTATGGGACCGCTGAGAGTCGAACTCAGGTCCTACCGACCCCATCGGCAGAGGATACCACTACCCCACGGTCCCGGGGTGCATTCAAAGCGATGCGTGTCTCGCGGTTAAGCCCTTCGTTTCGTCGCGGCGACGCGAAGGGCTGGCGTGCCACGGTATCGCACCGTCGTCGTGCGGTTCGAACGGTGCCGAGAAGCTGACTCCCGACCACGAGTACGCTTTTGCCGCCTCGAGATTAATGACAACGTATGTTCACGCCCCTCCAGAGCGTCCCGCTCGGACTCCTCCCCTTCGTCGCGATGCTCCTCGTCCTCCTCGCGTTGGGCGTCGCAGGCCTCCGGTGGTGGTCGATTCGCCGCGGTTCCGAGTCCGAACCGTCGGCTGACCGCCCCGAGGAGTCCCACGGCTACCCGCTGGCGTCGTGGCGCTACGTCTACGACCTCGACAAGTCGGATGCGAAACGAGAGGTCGCGTCGGTCAACGAGCAGGCGGAGACGCTCGCGGACGCGGAGAAAAAGCGCCGGAGAAAGTAGCGCGAAGCGGTCTCAGACTAACACGGCTTCCAGCGAGACGACCTCGCCGGCGTCGGCGTCCGCGTCGCCGACGAGTTCGCCCAGACAGACGGCCGAACCGTCGTCGGTGAAACAGGCGACGAGGTCGCCGCGGGAGGCGTCGGCGTCGACGTCGAAGACGCCGGGCGCGTAGACGGGTGCGCCGTTGACGACTTCGCGGGCCGCGCTGTTGGCGATGGTGACCGATGGGAGGTGCGACAGCGCCCGCTCGGCGGGCGAGACCACGTCGCGGAGCCACGACTCGTCGCCCTCCTCCGCGAACGCGAGCGCGTCTGCGAGGTCGTGGAGCGTCACGAGGTCCGCGTCGTCGAAGGGAGTGGTCGCGGTCCGGCGGAGGTGGCCCATGTGGCCGCCGGTGCCGAGCGCGAGTCCGAGGTCGTGACACAGCTTTCGGATGTACGTCCCCGACTCACAGCGGATGCGCAACAGCGCCTGTCTGTCTTTCACTTCGAGGAGGTCGAGGTCGTACACCTCGCGGACGCGGAGGCGGCGCGAGACGGCGGACTTCCGCGGGGGCTTCTGGTAGAGCTTCGATTCGAACTCGGCGACGGTCGAGTCGATGTCGGCCGGCGCGGGCCCGTGGAGTTCGAGCACGGAGACGTACTCCTTCGAGCCTTCGAGGAACACCTGCGCCATGCGGGTCGCGTCGCCGAGGAGCGTGGGGAGACAGCCGGTCACCTTCGGGTCGAGCGTTCCCGAGTGAGCGGCGCGGTCGACGTCGGCCATATCGCGGACCCACCCGGTTACCTGGTGGGCCGACGGCCCCGGCGGCTTGTCGAGGTTGACGACGCCGAACGACAGCAGGTCGTCGACGCTCCGGTCTTCGGGCGGGTCTCGGAGCATGGTCAGAAGTCGTAGCGGACGCCTTCGACGGGGTACTTGCCCTCGTCGGCCTTGGGGTCGTAGGAGTCGACCGCGGCGATGCAGACGGCCGTCACCTCGTCGGGCCCCCAACGGGCGGTGTTGAGCGCGATATCGTAGATAGAGAGGTCCGTGATGTCGATGTCGTAGTAGGCGTCGTACCGCTTGGCCTCGCTCGCCTCGCGGGTCGTCGTCTCCTCGCGGGCGATATCGGGCGCTTTGTCCTCGCGGTCGGCGATGCGCTCGGCGCGAACGTCGACGGGGGCGTCGAGCCAAAAGCGGAGGTCTGCGGCGTCCCCGGCGAGCCAGCCGGCGAGGCGAGATTCGAGGAGCACGTCGTCGCGGTCGAGGGCGATGTCGCGGAGGCGGCGGTCGAGGTCGCGGTCGATTTGGTCGTCCTCCTCGGCGAGTTTGTTGAACTCGACGGCGGTCATGTCGCGCTCGGCGGCGAGCTCGCGGAAGATGTCCCCGCCGCTTATGTGTTCGAGGTCGAACGCCTCGGCGAGCGCGGCGGCGGTCGTGCTTTTCCCGCTGCCCGGTGGTCCGGAGACGGTCAGTAACATATCCATGCTGGGTGCGGTCGGCTAAAAGGTGTTATCGTTGCCGACCGCCCCTGCGGAGGCTTCTCACGGGGGAGAGTGGGAGAGAACCGAGGGTGGTGAGACGCGGAAACGGAGAGAGAAACGGAGTCGTTTCGAGTCGCTCGGGTCGGCTTACGACGCCGACGGCGACATGTCGATGTTCAGGCTCTTGCGGATGATCTGGGTGAAGCCCATCGAGCAGAGGAAGTACCAGACAATCCACGCCTGCATCGGCCCGATGACACCCTGCTTCCACTCGACGGACCCGACGAGCGGGAGCACGATGTTCTCGGTGACGATGTGCGGGTCGGAGCCCCCGCCGACGCCGATGGCCCAGTACATCCAGAGGAACACCGGGATGGTGAGGAACATGATCCAGACCATCGGGCGGAACTGCTCTTTGAACATGCCCATCTGGTCGCCCATCGCCTCCATCTGCTCTTCTTGAATCTTCTCGAGCGCCGCGTCGTCGCCGCGCTCCTTGGCGTCCTTCTGCCGCTGTTGGATGTCCTTCATCCGCTCTTGATACATGCCCATCTTCTCCATGTCCATGAGGTTCGCCTGCAGGAGCGTGGAGTAGAGGCCGGTCGCGAGCGCGAGGACCATCACGACGGCGTAGAACGGGAGCATGTCGGCCAGCGGGCCGAGCGCCACGTCCATCACGCCGCCGATGACGTTCCGAACCTCGGCGACCGAGTAGCCGAGGAACAGGCCGACCGTGACGACGGCCGCGCCCTTGTCGTACTTCGACCACGAGGAGTCGCCGGTGTCGGTGTCGGCCGACGAGGACGACGACGAGCCGCCGGAGTCGGACGTGTCGTCTTCGAGGCCGGCGCGGGTCTCCGCCGCGTCGGCGAGCCGGAACCCCTCGTCGCCGTCGACGAGGATACCTTTCTCGATGAGGCGACCCCACTGGCCGCTCGTGAGCTCGTCGCGAACGTCGGCCCACTCGACTTCTCCGTCGTCCGCCCGTTCGAGGACGGTTTCGACGGCGGCGCGCATGTCGGCGTCGGAGCCGACGAGGTCGCGCACCCGAGATTCGATTCGTGCCATTACCGGCCCTTTAGCAACCGGCTGTTATCAAGGTTTTACTCTGGAGACGAGAGCGGGCGCGCCGGCGACAGCGCCGGCGCTCCGAGTATAGTCGGTGAAAAGCGTCGTTCCGTGTGCGCGCTTACGCGTCGTCGACGACGGTCCGGACGTCCTCGAAGACCTCGTCGGGGGTCTGTTCGCCGTCGACCTCGACGAGGACGCCCTCGTCGCGGTAGTGTTCGATGACCGGCTCGGTGTTCTCCTTGAACACCGACAGACGCTCGCGGACCGTCTCTTCGGTGTCGTCGTCGCGCTGGACGAGTTCGCCGCCGCAGTCGTCGCAGACGCCCTCCGCTTCGGGCTGGTTGAACTTCACGTGGAAGTTCGTGCCGCAGTCGTCGCAGACGCGGCGGCCGGTGAGGCGCTCGACGAGTTCGGACTCGGCGACCTTCAGGTAGATGACCGCGTCGAGGTCGGTGATCTCGGTGAGGTACTCCGCCTGCGAGAGGTTCCGCGGGTAGCCGTCGAGGACGTAGCCGTCGGCGTCTTCCAGCGCGGCCTCGACGATTTCGTTGACGACCGCGTCGGGGACGAGTTCGCCCTTCTCCATGAACGAGCGGGGCGTCCCGTACTCGGTCTCCATGTCCTTGTTCGCGCGCAGCGCGTCGCCGGTGGTGACGTGTTCGACGCCGTAGGTCTCGGCGAGCCGCTTCGACTGTGTGCCCTTACCTGCGCCCGGCGCTCCGAGCAGGAGGATGCGCTTTCCCATATCTGACCCCATCCGGCGAGAGCATATAGTGTTGAAGATACGTACTGAGTTCTGCGACGGCGGCGGTCAGAGGAATGAGACAATGTTGCTCCTTGTTCGTCGTTCTACAGCTCTCACGGCCGTCCCACCGCGGTGTTGGCGGGTTTTGTTGCCGGTTTCGCAGACGGAAGCGACACGTTCAACGGCGCGGCCCTCGTGGCACCGACAGATGCGCGATTCGTCCCTCATGCGCGACGCGTTCGGCGCGGCCACCGTCGAGCGCGCGTACGGTCTGTGGTGTACGCTCGAACGCGGCTGGCGCGCGACCGCCCTCGGTCTCGTCGTCGTGACCGTCCTCGCGACGCTCGGGCCGTGAGCGCCGGGGAGAGCTCGGACGCCGGCATCGGCCGGCTCGCGCGACTCGCACCGGGCGTCGGCCTCCTCGTCGTCCTCGCGGGGGCGGCGGCGCTCGTCGCCGGCTTCGTCCCCGGCGTCAACGCGCTCCTGCTCGGCGTGCTCTTCGGGGCTGTCGTCGCCAACACGGTCGGCGTTCCCGACTGGGTGCGCCCCGGCGTCGACACGCAGAAGCTCCTCCTCGAAACGGGTATCGTCCTGCTCGGCGCTCGCATCGCAATCGACGAACTCGTCGCCTCCGGACCGGTGCTCGTCGCGCTCGTCGTCGTCACCGTCGCCGCCGGCGTCCTCCTCGTCGAGGCCGTCGCCGGGCGCGTGTTCGGCCTCGCCGACAAGACCGGGTCGCTCCTCGCGGCCGGCGCGAGCGTCTGCGGCGTCTCCGCGGCCACCGCCATCGCCGGCACCATCGACGCCGACGGTGAGTCCCTCACCCACGTCGTCGCCGCGGTCCTCCTGTTCGACGCGCTCACCCTCGCGGTGTTCCCCATCGCCGGCGACCTGCTTCCGCTGTCCGGTCGCCAGTTCGGTATCTGGGCCGGCCTGAGCATGTTCAGCACCGGCCCCGTCACCGCGGCCGGCTTCGCCCACTCCGAGGTCGCCGGTCGCTGGGCGACCGTGACCAAACTTGCGCGAAACTCCATGCTCGGCTTCGTCGCCGTCGCCTACGCGGTTCGCTACGCCGGCCGGGCGGAGGAGGCAGCCACCGGTCTGCGCGCCGTCTTCGACGGCGTTCCCCGGTTCCTCGTCGGCTTCGTCGCCGTCGCCGCCGTCGCCAACCTCGGCCTCCTCTCGGAGGCGACGCTCGCGACCGTCGGCACCGCCAGCGACGCACTGTTCGCGCTCGCGTTCGTCGGCCTCGGCCTCGACGTTCGGCTCGACGCGATGCGACAGACGGGCGCGGCTCCGCTCGCCGTCCTCGGACTGCAACTGCTCACCATCAGCGCGCTCGCGCTCGCCGCGGTTCTCGCGCTGTTCTGACGCGCTGACGGCCGTTCCGGTCGCTCCGCCGTCCGAGACTCACCGCCCCGACGCGGGCCGTTTTTGTACCGCGCGGGTGTAGCAGGTCGCATGACCCGATTCGAGGCCGACACCGCGCGCGAGCGCCGAAAGCTCTTCGCCGACGCCGTGTCGGCGCACCGCGACCGCGGCAGCGCCTTTCTCACCATCGAGGCCGAACGCCTCGCCGACGTCGACGGCGAGGGGCCCGGCCCGTGGATTCAGTTCGCCGACCAGACGTTCAACATGGACGTGACCGACGAGGAACTCGACCGGCTCAAGGGGCTGCTCACGGAGTTCCCCGAGTTCCGAATCGACCAACTGGAGAGCCCCGAGGAGGCCGAGGGGACGAACGTCCGCATCACCGCCCGCTCGGACGCGAACCGCCTCGCCGGCTTCGCAGACCGCGTCTTTCAGGCGGTCTACGGCCGCGACGAGGCGTACCGGGCGTGGGTCACCGCCGTCTGAGCGGGCGCGTTCCCTCCGCGTTCGATTCGCTTCGACGCTGTGCCCCGGTTTGCGAACTTCTAAATCTATTGCCGCACAACCTCCGCGCATGAATTCCCGACGGTCACGTTGTGAAGAGGGCTCGCTCGCCCCGGCACAATCCCGTTCCGCCGGGTGGAATCGCCTCCCTTACTCCACTCTCGCAGGTTCGACACATGACTGAACACGTCGAGTCGCTGTTCTCTCGCCCGCTGCTCCCGCTCGCGAACGCGGACGACGCCGATATCACCTGTGCCACCGCGTTCCCGCGCATCGCGGCGGCCGATGGTCGGGCCTCCGTCGTCCACGTCATCGAGAAGGCGGGCGGCGCGCCGGACAAAGCCGGCGTCGAACAGCGTGAGGAGGTCGCGGAGGAACTGTTCGATATCGCCCGCCGCGCCGCGGACGACGCCGGCATCGAACTTCAGACCGACCTCCGATTCGCGACCGACGTCGGCGACGCCATTCTCGAAGCGGCTCGCGAGGCCGACGCGACGGCCATCGTCTTCACCCCGCGCGGCGGCCGCTCGTGGTGGGACCTCTTTTCGGGCGCGGTCCGCGAGGAGTTGATTCGGCACAGCGACCGTCCCGTGGTCGTGCTGCCGGCGGGCGACGCCGACGAAGACGGTGAAACATGACAGACGAGGAACTCGCCAAAGACCTCGGCCCGCTCGCGGCGTTGACTATCGGTATCGGGACGATGATCGGCGCGGGCATCTTCGTGCTTCCGGGGGCCGCGGTCCAACAGGCCGGGCCGCTCGCGGCCGCCGCGTTCGTTCTCGGCGGCGTCATCGCGCTCTTGACCGCCATGTCCGCCAGCGAACTGGGCACCGCGATGCCGAAATCCGGCGGCGCGTACTACTACATCAACCACGCCCTCGGGCCGCTGTTCGGCAGCGTCGCCGGGTGGGGCAACTGGATGGGGCTCGCGTTCGCCTCCGCGTTCTACATGACCGGGTTCGGTCAGTACGTGGTGACGTTTCTCCCCATTCCGAGCCTCGTCCTCGGCGGTATCACGGTTTCCGGCGTGAAACTCGTCGCCCTCGCGGGCGGTCTCCTCTTCGTGTTCATCAACTACGTCGGCGCGAAGGAGACGGGGAAGCTACAGAACGCCATCGTGCTCATCTTGTTGGCCATCCTCGCGGTGTTCACGGTCTTCGGACTGCTGAACGCGGACCTCGCCAAACTCCGACCGTTCGTCCCGCCGGACAAGGGCGTGTCACCGCTCCTCCCCGTGACCGGCCTCATTTTCGTCTCGTACCTCGGATTCGTCCAGATTACCTCCGTCGCGGAGGAGATCAAGAACCCCGGGAAGAACCTCCCGCGGGCCGTCCTCGGCAGCGTCGTCATCGTGACGCTGGTGTACGCGCTCGTCCTCCTGACCGTGCTGGCCGCCGTGGACAACAGCCTCGTCGCCGGAAACGAGACCGCCGTCGTCGACGTCGCCCGGCTCCTCATCGGTCCGGTCGGCGCGGGTGCGATGCTGTTCGGTGGCCTCCTCGCCACCGCCTCGTCCGCGAACGCCTCGATTCTCGCCTCCTCGCGCATCAACTTCGCCATGGGGCGCGACCGCATCGTCTCCGAGGAACTCAACGAGATTCACCCCCGGTTCGGCACGCCGTACCGCTCTATCGCCATCACCGGCGGGTTCATCCTCCTGTTCATCCTGCTGGCCGACGTCAACACCCTCGCGAACGCCGGGAGCGTCCTCCACCTCATCATCTACGGGCTGCTCAACGTCTCGCTCATCGTGATGCGCGTGTCCGACCCCGAGGATTACCAGCCGGACTACCGGGTTCCGCTGTACCCCATTACCCCCATCCTCGGAGCGATTACGTCGTTCGCCCTCATGGCCTTCTTCGCCGACAACATCGTCCTCCTCGCTGCCGGGTTCGTCGTGTTCGCCATGCTGTGGTACGCCGCCTACGCCCGCACCAGGGCGACGAAGCAGGGTATCCTCGGGAAGTACCTGCTCCAGCAGTCGGAGCAGCTCCCGGATGCCGCAGTCTCGGCCGCCACGTCGGTCCAGCCCGACGGCGGCTATCGCGTCATGGTCCCCCTCTCGAACCCCGAAAGCGAGCGCGACCTCATCTCGCTGGCCGGGGCCGTCACCAAGGCCAACGACGGGACGCTCGTCGGCGTCCACATCGTGAAAGTGCCCGACCAGACCGCCCTCGAATCGGCCCGCGAGGAGTACGACTTCGCCGAAGCCGACCGCCTGCTCGAACAGGCCCGCGTCGACGCCGACGAACTCGGCGTGGACATCGAGACCCACACGGTCCTCTCTCACCGGTCGTTCGAGGAGGTCTTCGACGCGGCGGAGACCTACAGCGCCGACCTCGTCGTCATGGGCTGGGGCCCCGACAGCCACGGGTCGCCCGGCCGCGCCGAGAGCGCGTTCGAGGAGATAACGCACGCGCTCCCCTACGACGTGTTGGTGCTGAAGGACCGCGGGTTCGACCCCTCGCACGTGCTCGTGCCGACCGCCGGCGGTCCGGACTCCGACCTCTCGGCGTCTATCGCCTCGGTCCTGCGCGAGTTCTGCGACGCGGAGATAGAGCTTCTCCACGTCGCCGACGACAGGGACGCGGGTGAGCAGTTCCTCCGCGAGTGGGCCGACGAGCGCGGTCTCGGAGATGCCACGCTCACCGTCGAGACCGGCGACGTCGAGAGGGCTATCGAGTCGCACGCGACCGACGCGTCGCTGCTCGTCGTCGGCGCGACGGAACGCGGCCTCCTCTCGCGGCTCGTCCGCGGCACCGTCGTCATGGACGTCGTCGACGACGTGGAGTGTTCGGTCCTCCTGGCCGAACGGAGTCGCGCTCGGAGCATCAGGGAGCGCCTGTTCGGGTAGTCCGAACGGCGCCGCGGAAGCGACCCGTTTTCTCGCCGCCGATGGCCTCTCGCGCCGCCGCGGCACATTTGTCCTTCGCCGCCGTAGCGAGGGGTATGGCGAAGCAATCGGGGCTGTCGTGCGACGACGCGGAGCTGTCCGTCGAGGCGACGAGCCGCCGCATCGACGCGGGCGAGGTCACGCTCCACGCGGTCGAAGCCGGACCGGAAGACGGCGAACTCGTCGTCCTCCTCCACGGCTTTCCGGAGTGTTGGTACGCGTGGGCGGACTACCTCCGCCCGTTGACCGATGCGGGCTACCGGGTCGTCGCGCTCGACCAGCGCGGCTACAACCTGAGCGACCGCCCCTCGGGCGTCGAGTGGTACAGCATCGACGAACTCGCCGGTGACGTGGTCGGCGTCGCGGACGCGCTCGGCTACGAGAAGGTCCACGTCGTCGGTCACGACTGGGGTGGCGCGGTGGCGTGGTGGACCGCGCTCCACCACCGCGACCGGGTGCGTTCTCTCACCGCGATGAACCTCCCGCACCCGGTAGTGCTCGCCCGCCACCTCAGACGCGACCCGGGCCAACAGCTTCGGAGCTGGTACGTCTTGTTCTTCCAACTGCCGAAGCTCCCCGAGCTCGTCGCCCCCGTCGGCGACTGGGCCGTCTTGGAGCGGACGATGACCGGCACCGCGCTCCCCGGCACGTTCTCGGCGACCGACCTCGACTGCTATCGCGCCGCGTGGTCGGTCTCCGGAGCCTACGGCTCGATGGTCGACTGGTACCGGGCGGTCGCCCGCGAGCGCCCGCGGCCCCGCGTCGAGACGGTCGAGCCCCCGACGCTCGTCGTCTGGGGGACCCGAGACCGGTTCCTCCGGCCGAAGATGGCGCGCGAGAGCCTCGCGTTCTGCGAAGACGGCCACCTCAAGACGTTCGACGAGGCGACCCACTGGGTCCACCACGAGGAGCCGGTGGCCGTCACCCGCGCACTCGTCGAGCACCTCGACGACGCGTGGCGAACGCCGAACAACACCCCCGACGAGGCGGGCCATCGCCCGGTCTGAGCTCCGCCGGCGATTTCGACCAATGGGGGCAGTATTTGCCGGCTGCTCGTTGAAGCTATATAGGTCCATCGAGGGAACTTAGCGAGGTTCTTGTACGTCCGGCGTGCACGTTGAACCGACGCGGGAGCAGTCCGGTGGTGGGACTTTCCATGCCCCTTCGAACCGTCTCCGCGTCTCTTCATGAGCAGGGACGGGGGACCGTCCCACCTTTCGACCGGCGAGCGACCGCGCCGACGACCGGGCCTCGAACCCCACCGGGCCGGACCCGTCGTCGCCGGATGAGTACGTTCTTACTCGCGGCCCCCGCAGGTCGCGTATGACCGACCTCGGAAAGGTCGACCGCGAGTTCTTCGACGAGTACATCTACCCGCGGTTGGGCGCGGCCCGCGACGACGTGGCGCTCGGCCCGACCCACGGCGTCGACTTCGGCCTCCTCGACATCGACGGCACCGCCGTCGCCATCGCGACCGACCCCGTCTCCGTGCTCCCCGCGCTCGGTTTCGAGCGCGCGGGCCGGTTCGCCATCGACATCGTCCTCTCGGACATCGCCGTCTCGGGGCTGGACCCCTCGCACCTCGCCGTCTCCTTTACGCTCCCGCCCGAGATGACCGACGAGCAGTTCGCCGAACTCTGGGGGGCGATGCACGCCGAGGCCGACGACCTCGGCGTCAGCATCGTCACCGGCCACACCGCCCGCTACGCCGGCTGTTCGTACCCGTGGGTCGGCGGCGCGACCGCCCTCGCCGTCGGTGACCACGACGACGTGGTCCGCCCGGACGGCGCGAGACCCGGCGACGACGTGCTCGTGACCAAGGGCCCCGGCGTCGAGGCGACCGGCCTCCTGACGACGCTGTTTCCGGACGCCTTCGTCGACCTCGACGATGACGTGCTCGCCGACGCGCAGGCGCGACTCGACGAGACCGACGCGGTCCGCGACGCGATGACCGTCTCGGCCGCCGGCGGCCGCGGTGTCCACGCCATGCACGACGCCACCGAGTGCGGCGTCCACGGCGCGCTCAACGAAATCGCCGAGAGCGCGGGCGTCCAACTCGAAATCGACGAGTCGAGCATCCCGTTCCGGCCCGGCGTCCGCGAGACCTGCGACTTCCTCGGCATCGACCCGTGGCGCTCGACCACCGCCGGGTCGCTCGTCGTCGCCACGGACCCCGACGTCACGGACGACGTGGTCGCCGCGCTCGACGCCCGCGGCACCCCCGTCGGCGTCGCCGGCACTGTCGTCGCGGGCGAGGGCGTCGTCGTCGACGGCGAGCGCATCGAGCACCCCGATGTTGACCCCTCGTGGGCCGCCTACGACCGACTCGCCCGCGAGGCCGAGCAAGCGAACGCCGACGCCGAATAAGCAGACTCAGCCCTCATTTTCCAGCGCGTCCGCGACCCGGTCGAGCGCCGCGTCCGCCGCGTCGACGTCGGCCGCGAGGCTCAGAAAGCCGTGCGGCATGGCAGCCTCGTGGTCGTGGACGACGTCGGCCCCCGCGGCGTCGAGCACCGACGCGTAGGCCGCGCCCTCGTCTCGAAGCGGGTCGAAGCCGGCGGTGACGACGTGCGCCGGCGGGAGGTCGGCGTGCGAGTCGGCCCGGAGCGGCGCGGCGAAGGGGTTGTGGCGGTCAACCGGGTTCCGAAGGTAGGTGTCGTGGGCCCACAGCACGTCGCGGCGGGTGAGAAGCGGGCCGTCGGCGTTCTCCCGGAGCGAGTCGTGGTCGGCCGAGCAGTCGGTCATCGGGTACAGGAGGACCTGTCTCTCGATGGTCGGGCCGTCGAACTCGCGGGCGTGGAGGCAGACGGCGGCCGCGAGATTCCCGCCGGCGCTGGTCCCCGCGACGGCGACTCGGTCGGGGTCGGCCCCGACGGACGCGCCGCGTTCGGCGAGCCACTCGACCGCCCGCACGCAGTCGTCGAGGCCGGCGGGAAACGGGTACTCGGGCGCGAGTCGGTAGTCGACCGAGACGACGACGCGGCCCGAACGGACCGCCAGTCGTCGGCAGACGCCGTCGATGGAGTCCAGCGTGCCCATCGCCCAGAGGCCGCCGTGGAAGAACGCGACCGCGGGGCGCGTCTCGCCGGGTTCAGGGTGGTAGACGCGAAGCGGAATCTCGTGGGTCGAGGCGGCCCCGTCCCCGCTCTCGCCGTCGATTGCGAAGTTCGTAACGCGGGCGACCTCGGGCGCGTCGCCGGCCGAGAACACCTCGTCTTCGACCCGGCGGGCGCTCTCGACGCCGAGCGCGGACCACTCGGGGAGGCCCAGACGCTCGACCTCGGCGACGGCGGCGTGAGCCTGCGGGTCGAGGTCGGCCGCGCGGTCGGCGACCCCGATGGCAGACGAGTCGTTAAAATCGCCGTCGTCGGGGTCGTCGGGGTCGGGTCGGGAGTCGCCGTCGGAGCGAACCATACCGGTGGGCCGCGGGCGACCGTGAAAAACACCACGCCGTGCGGGTCGTGAATCTACTTGTCGCGCCGGCGCTTCGACACGCGTATGACCGACGACCCCACCGTCGAGACCGCCCGCGAGATGGACGCGGCGGACCCGCTTTCGGACCTCCGCGACCGCTTTTACGTCCCCGAGGGCGAACTGTACATGGACGGCAACTCGCTCGGCCCGCTGTCTGTCGACGCGGAGGCGGCGCTCGAACGCGTCGTCGACGAGTGGCGCGACCTCGCCATCCGCGGGTGGACCGACGCCGACCCGGAGTGGTTCACCTACGGCGAGCGCCTGGGCGAGCGACTCGCCCCGCTCGTCGGCGCGAAGCCCGACGAAGTCGTGGTCGCCAACTCCACGACGGTCAACATCCACGCGCTCGTCGGGACGTTCTACGACCCCGCCCGCGGCGAGAACATCGTCGTCGACGACCTCGACTTCCCGACGGACCACTACGCGATTCGCGCGCAACTCCGGCACGCCGGCCGCGATCCCGACGAGGCGCTCCGCGTGGT
Source organism: Haloferax sp. Atlit-10N (assembly GCF_003586325.1). Taxonomy (NCBI): domain Archaea; kingdom Methanobacteriati; phylum Methanobacteriota; class Halobacteria; order Halobacteriales; family Haloferacaceae; genus Haloferax; species Haloferax sp. Atlit-10N. The sequence continues at coordinate 373,964 of NZ_PSYX01000003.1, read as the reverse complement.
CGAGAGCCGTGACGGGCGGACCATCGAGACCGAGGACGTGCTCGACGCCATCGACGACGACGTGGGGATGGTGTTTCTCCCGTCGGTCCTCTACCGGAGCGGCCAACTGTTCGACATCGAGGCCATCACCGAAGCCGCTCACGAGGCCGGCGCGCTGGCCGGCTTCGACCTCGCGCACTCGGTCGGCGCGGTCCCGCACCGGCTCTCCGAGGTCGGCGTCGATTTCGCGGTCTGGTGTCACTACAAGTACCTCAACGCCGGTCCCGGCTCCATCGCCGGCCTCTACGTCAACGAGCGCCACTTCGGCGTCACGCCCGCGCTCGCCGGCTGGTGGGGCAACGACAAGGAGACGCAGTTCGACATGGCGATGACCTACGAACCGGCGCAGTCGGCCGGCGCGTTCCAGTCGGGGACGGTCCCGGTGCTGTCCGCAGCCCCCCTCGACGGCGCGCTCGACGTCGTCGAGGACGCCGGCGGCGTGGCCGCCCTGCGCGAGAAGTCGCTGGCGCTCACGGACTACCTCATCGCCCTCGTGGACGAGCGACTGCCGGAGTGCGAGGTCGGCACCCCGCGTGACCCCGCGGCCCGCGGCGGCCACGTCGCGGTCGAGCACCCCGAGGCCTACCGCGTCAGCCTCGCGCTCAAGGAGCGGGGCGTCATCGTGGACTTCCGTCAACCGAACGTCGTCCGGATGGCTCCCGCGCCGGCCTACATCGGCTTCGAGGACGTGTACCGGGCGGTCGAGCACTTCCGCGAGATTCTGGACGGGGAAGCATACGAGGCGTTCGAGAAGCAGAGCGGCGGCGTCACGTGAGGGTCGCGGCGGGGGGTCGGTCGCTTACCAGTCGATGACTTCCTTGTCGCGCCAGAACTTCCCCGCGGGCGCGCCGGGCTTGAACGTCGCGAGCCACGTCGGCGTCTCCGCGCCCTTCTCGACCGGTCGGTTCGCCTCCTCGCCGCCCATGTCGGTGCGGACCCAACCGGGACACACCGAGTTGGCGATGAGGCCGTCGTCGCCGTACTGGCCGTCGAGGTAGGCCGTGAGGCCGTTGAGGCCGGTCTTCGAGATTCGGTACGCGGGCGACCCGCCGGACTGTTCCTCGCCGAGCGCGCCCATGCCGGACGAGACGTTGACGACGCGGCCGCCGTCGGACTGGAGGAGAAGGGGAACCGCGTGCTTGCACAGGAGCATCGGCCCGCGGAGGTTGACGCCGAGGGTGCGGTCGATTCGCTCGGTCGACTCGGCGACGATGTCCTCGCCCTCGCCGCCGACGCCGGCGTTGTTGACGAGGATGTCGAGGCGGTTCTGGTCGGCGAAGATGCCGTCGACGACCTCCTCGATGTCCCCTTCTTGGGTCACGTCGAGGAGGACTCGCTCCGTCCCCTCCGGCGTCTCGTTGGTGACGCTGCGCGACCCCGCGTACACCGTCGCGCCGCGGTCGCGGAGGTTCTCGGCTATCTGGCGGCCGATACCTCGGTTCGCGCCGGTGACGAGCGCGACCTGTCCGTCGAGGTCGTCGTAGCGGTCGGGTTCCATGGCTGCGTCTGTGAACTGAGAAAGGATATTCTCACCGAAGCGTGCCGGCGGTCGCGGCGTACCGGCGAGGTTCGGGAGGCCGACGGATCACTCGACCGCGATAGTGAGTTCGTCGAACTCGTCGCCGGTCCACTCGTGGGCGGTCATCCGGCCGTCGGGCGAGCAGATGAGATAGACGTATCCCGGCCACGACGCCTGTTCCCGGTCCGTCGCGCTCGGGACCGGGTCGGACTCGGGGTGCGAGTGGTAGAAGCCGACCGCGTCGTCGCCCGCGGACTCGATGGCTTCGAGAATCGAAACCGTCTCCTCGGGGTCGAGTTCGTAGGCGACCCGTGGGTCGTCGGCGACGTTCGAAACGGGGTGGGCGGCGGTGACGGTGCGCGCGTCGCTGTCGCCGGCGAGGACGCCGCAGACCTCGGCGGGCGGGTCGCCGGCGGCACCCTCGCGGGCGTGCGAGAGAATCGAGTCCCGCGCGTCAGCTGCGAGAGAGAGCCTACTCGAAGTCACGGCGCATGGCGATTTCGAACCACGGACAGAGACGCAGTTGGCGGTACCACTCGGGGTTGTCGTGGAGGTGCTCGTAATCCGCCCAGAGCATGCCCGCGATTTCCTCTTCGTCGGGGTCGAGCGTGGTGTCTTCGAGCGTGACCTTCAGGACGGCACAGACTTCCCACTCCAGCCCGGCGTTCTCGTAGTAGCGCTTGTACTCGAACTTGTCCGTGACGCGGAGGTCGGAGTACTGGTCGGGCGAGATGCCGAGTTCCTCTTCGAGGCGCTCTTCGGTGGCTTCCTCTTGGGTCTGGCCCTCGACGGGGTGGGAGGCGACGGTGCCGTCCCAGGAGGTGTCCCACAGGCGCTTGTTGGGCGCGCGCTGGGCGAGGAGTATCTGTCCCTCCTCGTTGAACACGAGGCAGGTGAAGGCGCGGTGGCGGATGCCGTCGCCCGTGTGGGCGTCGAGTCGGTTGACCGTCCCCTCGGCGTTGTCGTCGGAGTCGACGGCGATGACGTCCTGCGCTGCGTTCTTGTGGAGTTCAGTAGCCTCGTCGGCCGCTGCGTTGCTCATGTGCCTTCCGTCGGAGTCGGGGGTCAACTAAGCTTCGATGCGAACCGCGGACCACGCGGCGGCGGCGCGGGATTAGCCGAGGCGCTCGTCGAGAATCAGGCGGGTCTTCGTGCTCTTCACGTCGTCGTGCTCGCGGGCGCGGGTGATGAGGTCGTTGACGGCGCGGGTGTCGGCGGCGTCGACGACGAGGACGATGTCCTCCTCGCCGGAGACCTGCCAGACGAAGTCCACGTCCTTCCAGTCGGCCATCAGCTCGGACACGTCGTTGGTGTCGACGTCGACCGCGACGGTCACCTCTATCATCGCCTTCAGGTTCCCCGTGCGGGTCGAAATCGTAAAGCGCTCGATGACGCCCTCCTCGACCAACCGCTCGACGCGGTTTCTGACGGTCCCCTCGGAGGTCCCGACTTCGGCCGCGATCTCCGTGTTGGGGGTCCGAGCGTCCCGTCGAAGGATATCGAGGATACGTCGGTCAAGCTCGTCCATATCTCACGTGCCGTCCCCAGCGACTTACCGATTACGAATTTCGTAACTCGACTTCGAAAGTAACACTTATGCACCCGTGTTCCGTTCGTTTCTCGTAATGTCGGACGCCTATCTGGCGCTGGAAGACGGTCGCGTGGTCGAAGCGCGTGGCCGTGTTCCGGGGCGCACACGCGGTGAACTGGTGTTCACAACCGCATATACGGGATACGAAGAGAGTCTGACCGACCCTTCGTACGAAGAACAAGTGCTCACCTTCTCGTACCCCCTCATCGGGAACTACGGCGTCCGAGCCGAGCGATTCGAGTCCGACCGGGTCCACCCTCGGGCGGCCGTCGCACGCGAGTTCACCGAGGAGGTCGTCGAGTGGCTCGCCGACGAGGGCGTCCCGGCGGTCGACCACCTCGACACGCGCGACCTCGTCACGTCCATCCGCGAGGAGGGCGCGATGAAGGTCGGAATCGCCGTCGGCGAGGACGTGACCCCCGAGGACGCGAAGGAAGAACTCGCGCAGTGTAAGGGCATGAGCGAGCACGTCGACATCGGCGCGCAGGTCACCACGACCGAGCTGACGACGTTCGAGGGCGACGGCGACACCACCGTCGCGCTCGTCGACTGCGGCGCGAAGGGCTCCATCGTTGACTCTCTCGTCGACCGCGGCGCCACGGTCCACGTGCTTCCCTACGACGCGGACGCCGAGGACGTAACCGCGCTCGAACCCGACGTGCTGTTCATCTCTAACGGCCCCGGCGACCCCGAAAACTACACCGCGACGCGCGAACTCGTCGAGGAGTTCGCCGGCGAGGTCCCGCTGGCGGGTATCTGCCTCGGCCAGCAGATCGTCGCCAGCGCGCTCGGCGGCACCACCGAGAAGATGGCCTTCGGCCACCGCGGCGTCAACCAGCCCGTCCGCGACCTCCAGAGCGGAAAGGTCGTCATGACCACCCAGAACCACGGCTACACCGTCGCCGATCCCGGCGACCAACTCGACGTGACGCAGGTGAACGTCAACGACGACACCGCGGAAGGCCTCGCCAGCGAGGAACTGAGCGTCATCACGCGCCAGTACCACCCCGAAGCCCATCCCGGCCCCCACGACTCGCTCGGCTTCTTCGACGACGTGCTCGCCATGGCGGGTACAGAGGGAAACGAGCATAAGCCCCGAGCCGTCGCCTCGGACTGACCACCCAAACCGCGACCGAACTCGAATCCGCGGCCGATTGCACCCGGCCGCGACCGGAGGAACGCCGATTTTTCCGACACGCCACCCAGCGAGCGGCGCGGCTCGTGTCTCGGCCCCGATGTGGTAGAAACTGTCAAACGGTTTCCCGACGTACGCTCTGTGATGGACGACGTCTCGCTCATCGAACGCGGGTTCGAAGAGTTCCCCGCGACGATTGCCCTCCTCGACAGACACGGGGATATCGTCTACACGAACCGGGCGTGGCGGACGTTCGCCGACGCGAACGACTACGTCGGTGACCCCGATTCGACGAGCGTCAACTACCTCGACGTGTGCGACGCGGCCCGCGAGGTCGACGAAATCGCCGGCGTCGTCGCCGACGGCATCCGCGCGGTGCTCCGCGGCGACCGCGACCTCTTCACCGCCGAGTACCCGTGTCACTCACCGACGGTCTACCGGTGGTTCGCGCTCCGGGTCGTCCAGGTGGACACACCGCGACACGGGAACTTCGCGCTCGTCGTCCACCTCGACATCACCGACAGGCGGCTCGCGGAACTGCAGGTCAACGAGAAGAACGAACACCTCGCTGCGCTCGTCGGCGCGCTCGCGTCGGAGCTCAGAACCAACCTCACGACGGCCATCGAGGCGGCCGAGCGACTCGCGTCGCTCGACGGCGACGCCGCCGTCGCGCTCTCCGAGAGCCTCTCTCGGATCGAGTCGCTCGTCGAGTGGGGTATCGACGCCGCCGAGCAACCGAGCACGCTCGACCTCGCGCCGGTGGGATTTCGCGAGCACGTCGCACAGGCGTGGGCCGTCGCGTCGCTCGACGGCGCGAACGACGCCAGCTACCGGGTCGTCGGCGACGGGACGCTCTTGGCCGACACCCATCTCCTCGGGCTCTTTTTGGTCGCGCTCTTTACGAACTGCTTCGAGCGGAACGCGCCGTCCGGGCCATCCTCAGACGTCGTCGTGGGGACGACCGCTGACGGCTTCTACGTCGACGACGACGGCCCCCACCCGTCGTCCGAAGAGCGCGCGGCGACGGCCGCGAGCCCGAACCAGTTGCTCGGCGTCGATTACGACTCGCTTCACCTCTCGACGGCCCGGCGAATCGCGGACCTCCACGGGTGGCAACTCGACGTGGCCGACTCGGAACTCGGCGGCGCGCGCTTCGAAGTCCGCGGCGTCGTGTGGAAGTAGGCCGCGCTCGGCCGGGAGCGAACGAGACGCGCCGGTCAGGAGAGGTCCGCTTCCATCACGAACGTCGGTTCCTCCGCGAGGTCGCTCCGGGCGAGCGACGCGTCGGAAATCCACTCGATTCGCTCGGGGAACAGGACGCGCGTCCGGTCCGCGCCGACCGAGGCGGCGTCGCGTCGAACCGCGTCCAACAGCGACTCGCAGGCCGGCGCGTCGTCCCACGCGGCGACCGCGTACTCGGCCCACGTCACCTCGCCCTCGTCGTCGCGTTCGCGGGTGTAGGTTCGGTTCCGGTAGGTGAAGCCTGTCGTGCAGTCGTCGCCGACGACGAACAGTCGGTCGTCGGCCGCGGCGTCGTGGAGGCGCGCGCGGGTGAGTTCGGAGAGCGCCCACGACTCGACGGGGTCGAGCGCGAGCCCCGACAGCGCGGTTCGCGCCTCGCACCCGGTCCAGTAGGCCCACGCGGCGTCGGCGTCGTCGCCGACCGCCGTCTCCGGCTCGGCGGTCGCGTCCGGTTCGGGCGTCGCCCAGCGGAACTCGACGCCGGGGTCGAACCCGACCGTGCGGGCGTTGGCGAGGCTCGGGACGTTCCACGAGTGAATCATGTTGCGGACGCGGCGCGCCCCCCGCTCGCGCGCCCAGTCGAGAAGCGCGTGCGACAGCCGGGTCGCGAGCCCCTGCTCGCGGTAGTCGGGCGCGACGCGCATCCCCTGCGCCCAGCCCTCGTACTCCGAGAGCATGACGACCTGCGCGATGGCGGCCACATCGTCGGAGGGCGTCTCCTCGCACATGTCCACGAGGAGCGTCGCCTGGTCCAACTCGCCGGGGGAAATCCAGTCGTGGTAGATGTCGGGGATGTAGTCCGACCCGCCGCGGTCGGCCCACGTGTCGCGGGTGAACGCGGCGACCGCGTCGTAGTCCTCGGGTCGCGCGGGTCGAATCTCCATCAGTTCACTCCCACGGGACGGAGCGCTGGGTCAGCTCGCCTTCGAGGTTCCGGCCCATCGCGCCGGCTGGGTCGGAGAGGTTGGCGAGCGACCACATGAGCTTCACCTTCGCCGTGCCGGGGAGCGTGTCGCCCGCTTCGACGACGCCGGCGTCGAGCAGGTCGCGGCCGGTGTCGTAGACGCGGTCGCAGACGCGGCCGTCGAGACACTGCGAGGTCATGGCGACCGTGGTTCCGTCTTCCACGAGTTCCTCGAACCGCGGGATGAGGTCGGTGTGGACGTGGCCGAGGCCCGTCCCCTCGATGACGACGCCGGCCTTCCCGTCGAGGTAGTCGAGCGCCGCGGGGTCCATCCCCGGCGTGAACTTCACGAGTTCCACCTCGGACTCGATGTCGGCGTGGAGCGCGAGGTCGGCCTCGCCGCGGGGGGCGTAGTCGCGGCGGAACGTGACCTCCTCGGCCTCGTAGTCGACCTCGCCGAGCGGCTTCGCGCCGACGGTCTCGAACGCGTCGCGCCGGGAGGTGTGGTTCTTGCGGACGCGCGTCCCCTCGTGGAGCGCGCAGACGTCGTCGGACTCCGAGGCGTGCATGCAGACCATGACCTCGGCGGCGTCGGCCTTGGCGGCCTCGACGGCGCAGACGGCGTTCATCACGTTGTCCGACGAGGGGCGGTCGGCCGAGCGCTGACTGCCCGTGAAGACGATGGGGACGGGCGTGTCGAGCATGAACGACATCGCCGACGCGGAGAACTGCATCGTGTCGGTGCCGTGCATGACGACGACGCCGTCGGCCCCGGCCTCGATTTCCTCGGCGATGGCCTCGGCGAGGTCGACCCACACGTCTGTCGTCATGTTCTCCGAGAGGATGTTGGCGACGACGCGGCCGCGGTAGTTCGCCCGGCCCGCGAGGTCGGGGACGGCCCGGAGCACGTCCTCGGCGTCGAACTGCGCGGTCACCGCGCCCGTTCGATAGTCGACCGTCGAGGCGATTGTCCCGCCGGTCGAGATGAGCGAGACGGTCGGGAGGTCGTCGTCGAACTCGATCTCTGAGGTGCCGTCGCCCTCGGACTGTGCGTCTTCGATGTCGTACACGTCGGTTTCGAGCACGTCCACGTCGGCTCCCTCGCGGGCGATGCCGACGTTGTACCCGCCGTCGAGCTTGACGACGAGGTGGTCCTCGGTGGAAGACGGCATGAGTACGCCTTCGTTCGTGACGTCCGCGCGGGTGACGCGGACGCGGTCCCCTGCGTTCATATCGCGGGATACCGTGGGGGCAGACTTCAAACCCACCTTTTTACCGTTCGGGGTCGCCGGAGGCGACCCGCTCACGGCAAAAACCTGGAGGGAAAAACGCCGAGTAGCTCGCTTCGCTCGCGACTCGGTACGACGACTGGGAGAGAACCGGCCGAGTGCAACGAGGGAGACGGCCGCACCACCGACATAACGGACACAAGACATTTTACCGGACCGTCCGTCAGCCAGCGTATGCTCCCCACGATACCCCTCCAGTCGGGCGGCGCAGGCGCGCTCGTCGTCGGCCTGCTGTTTTTCCTCCTGTTCCTCGGGATGGTGGTGTGGACGTACAGTGACGCGAAGCGAAACAGCAGTCACCCGGCGTTCCTCTGGGCGGTCGTCGTCTTCCTCGCGCCGCTTTTGGGACTCGTCCTGTACTTCATCCTCGGCCGCAACGCGTAGGACCGAGCCGGGCGGCGCACCGTCACGCGACGCCGAACAGTCACCGCGGCTGACCAACCGGCACAAGAGCCATCAGGCTCGCCCGCGACCCTGTACACATGCAACGGTCGGACCAACGGGAGTCTGAGCAGTCCGTCGACGACCTGCTCTCCGGCGTGAACCGCGAGAGCGACGATTCGATGCGGGCGGAGCGCTCCGCCTCGTCCGGCGGCGGTCGCCTCGGCGGGCTGTTCTCCCCGCGCGTGTTCCTCGCGGCGCTCCTGCTCTCCATCGGCGGACTGCTCGTCGGCGGCGCGATTCCCATCGTCGGTTTCGTCGGGCGGTTCGTCGGCATCGCCGCCGCCGGCTTCGTCCTCGGCCTCGTCGGGTCGAAGCGACGCTACACGGAGGTCGTCCTCGCCGGCGCAATCGCCGCGGGCCTCGCGTTCGTCCTCTCGACGCTGTTCGCCGTGTTCGCGCCCTTCGCGGTCCAACTGCTCGCGGACTACGGCGTCGCCATCGCGGGCGTCGGCGCGGCGAGCGGCGGGCTCGCGGGGCTGGTCGGTCACTACTTCGGCCGCGACCTTCGGGCGGGCCTGACAGAGGAGTTGTAGGCGTCAGTCGATTCGCCAGCGGTCGCCGTTGTGGGCGACCAGACCGCCGTCGGCGAGGTGGTGCAGCGCGCTGTCGACGACCGCGGGGTCCGCGTTGAGGTCCTTCGCGATGCCGCGGACGGTGTTCGACCCGTTGGCGAGCGCGGCGAGAATCTCCGCGTAGAACCGGCTGTCGGCGTCGACGCCGAGGCGGTCGTTGAGGCGGTCGAGCACGTCGGTGATGCGGCCCTGTACCCACCGCTGGGCCAAGGAGAGTTCGTTGTCGAGTTCCTCCAGTTTTCCGAGTTCGCGCGCTAGTTCCGAGACGTCGTCACTCCCGGCGTTCTCGACTTCGAGCGTCACGTGCGGACAGCGTCCGGCCATGTCGAGGCTCGGACTCGGCGGGTAGGCGCTCTTCGCGCCGAACCCGTACGGCGAGACGTTCACCTCCAGTCGGAGATTTCGTGAGATATGGAAGTACTTGCGCCGCTGGTCGTCGGTGCGCGACTCGATGAGTCCCGCGTCCTCCAGCTTTCGGAGGTGGTCGATGACGGCCTTGGGGCTGACGCCGAGGTACTCGCTTATCTCGGTGACGTAGCACGGTTTGTGCGAGAGCAACCGCAGGATGCGCCGGCGGTTTTCGTTCCCGAGTAGGTCAAGCAGTACCGCGGAGTCCATTACGAGGTCATAGACTGCGGGCGGGGAAAAGCCTGACTCATGTGATACTCCGCGCCGTCATGCGATTAGCGATTGTGACTCACGGGGCGCTGTCGGGGCGGTCCCGGGGCGCTCACGGGGCCGTCTCCGGCGTCTCTGAGAGACGGTCGAACGCCCGGGAGGCGAGGAACACCGCGAGGAACGAGAGGGCGACGGTGATACCCGCGAGGAGCGCCCCCGCCTCGTACTTCAGCGGCGGGTAGTAGCCGAGACCGTAGTCGAACACGTCGTTGACGAGCGCAAGGGTGAGGGCGAACCCGAGTGCGCCCTTGGTGGTCGCGCCGTAGCGCGGGACAACGAGGGCGAGCGCGAGAAAGCCCGCGTGGGTGAGCATGATGCCCCAGTAGTCCCACAGCGCAGCCCCGGAGAAGCCGACGTAGAGGTCGGGCCGGAGGTTGAGCGCGACGACCGTCCAGACGCCGTACTTGACGAGCCAGACGAACGCGAGCGTGTGGAGGTACGCGAGCGGTCGGTTGACCGGCGCGTCGGCGACGCGGCGGCCGAGGTTCGGAAGCAGCGTCGCGGCCGACAGCGTCATCAGCGCGAGGGCGGTCGGCGAGTCGCCGAAAAGCGGGTAGAGGAACGTCGGCAGGTCCGACAGCGCGGGGTCGGAGTGGACGTAGAAGCTCACCCCGACGAGGAACGCGGCGGCGTTGAGGACGAGGAAGACGACGAGGCTCGGGCCGTTCCCGAGGTAGTACTCCGTCCAGTCGTCGACCGCCGCGTCGAGGTCGAAGTCGCGTAGACCCATCGCCGAGTCGGACGACGCCCCGAAAGAAAAGGCCGTCGGGGCGGGAGCAGCGGGGGCGGTTGGGGCGGCGCGAACCCCCGTCGGGGCGCGAACGCCGCCCTCTCATCTCCGTACGCGACACGTTGTCATTCCATGTCGGGAGCAAAGGACAGTTAGCCCGGCGCGCCGAACGGCGACGCATGGACGCAGCACTCATCATCCTCGACGGGTGGGGACTCGGCGACCACGACCGCCGCGACGCTATCAAGGCGGCGGACACGCCGAACTTCGACCGCTACCGCGACGCGGGCGCGTTCGGGACGCTCATCGTCGACGGCCGGCGCGTCGGCCTTCCGGACGGCCAGATGGGCAACAGCGAAGTCGGCCACCTCAACATCGGGGCCGGCCGGGTCGTCAAGCAGGCGTACACCCGCATCGGCGACAGCATCGACGACGGCTCGTTCTTCGAGAACGAGGCCATCACGGCCGCCTACGACCACGCCGACGAACACGACGGGCGCGTCCATCTCATGGGCCTCGTCTCAGACGGCGGCGTCCACTCCGACCAACAACACCTCCACGCGCTCATCGAACTCGCCGCCGACCGCGGCGTCGACGCCGTCACCCACGCCTTTACCGACGGTCGCGACACCAGTCCCACCGGCGGCGAGGCGTACCTCTCGGACCTCGAAGCCGTCGCCGAGGAGCAGGGAACCGGTGGCGTCGCCACCGTCTCCGGGCGCTACTACGCGATGGACCGCGACCAGAACTGGGAGCGCACCAAGCGCGCCTACGACGCCATCGTCGAGCGCGAGGCGGAGTGGACCGCCGACACCGCCGTCGACGCCGTCACCGAGTCGTACGACCGCGGCGACACCGACGAGTTCGTCGAGCCGACCGTCGTCGACGACGCGCCCGCCCTCGAAGACGGCGATTCGGTCATCTTCTTCAACTTCCGCGCGGACCGCGCGCGACAGCTCGTGCGGATGCTCTGCGACATCGAGCCCGTCTGGGAGTTCGAGACGACGCCGCCGGAGCTTCTCATGACGACGATGACGCAGTACGACAAGACGTTCGACGTCTCGGTCGCCTACCCGCCGGAACAGCCCGAAGACACGCTCGGCGAGGTGCTCGCCGAGGCGGACATGACGCAACTGCGCATGGCCGAGTCCGAGAAGTACCCTCACGTCACCTACTTCCTCAACGGCGGCCGCGAGGTCGAGTTCGACGGCGAGATTCGGAACATCGTCGAGAGCCCCGACGTGCCGACCTACGACCTCCAGCCCGAGATGTCCGCAGCGGAGCTCACCGATACGGCCATCGGCATCATCGAGTCCGACGACCCGAACGTGATGGTTCTCAACTACGCCAACCCCGACATGGTCGGCCACACCGGCGACTACGAGGCCGCCATCGAGGCGGTCGAGGCGGTCGACGAACAGCTCGGGCGGCTCGTCGAGAGCGTCCGCGCTCACGGCGGCCACGTCTGTATCACCGCCGACCACGGCAACGCCGACGACATGGGCACCGAGGACGACCCGCACACGGCCCACACGTTCAACCCCGTCCCGTTCGTCTACCTCGCGGCCGACCGCGACGACGAGGCGGCCGCGGAGAACGACGCCGGGGACGAGGCCGTCGAGGGCGACGCCGCCGACCTCGACCCCGACCACCCGCTTTCGGGCGGCCGGACCGTCCGCGAGGGCGGTTCGCTGTGCGACATCGCGCCGACCATCCTCGAACTCGTCGGCGTCGACCAGCCGGCCGCGATGACCGGCGAGTCGCTGTTAGAATAGGACCGCCGCTCGCGCGCGCTACGTACCTCTACGCTCTCTATTTTCGAGTTCACCTACGCGCCGGACTCGCCCCGGTAGCGACGGTACGCGGTCGGGACGAGCATCGAGACGCCCGCGACCGCCGCGAGCACGACGAACTCCGGGCGGACGGCCGCGGCCAGCGACTCGGTCGTAAGCGTCTCGACCGACGCGCCGGCGATGACGCCTGCGACAGCCCACGGGAGTTCGCCGACGGCGGTTCCGAGCGCGAACGCGCCGAGTCGGACGTTGGCGACGCCCGCCGCGACCGACACCACGTCGGAGGGGACCGGAAGCAGGCGGCTCGCGGCCACGCCCTTGACCGACCCCGTCTGCTCGACGGTCCGCTCGCCGACATCGGCCAGTCTGGTCGTTCCGCGGTAGCGCCGCGCGAAAAGGAACGGCGGGACGCTCGTGAGGACGATGAGCGCCAGCGCGAACGGCGCGCCGACCGGGCCGAGGCCGTAGCCCACGACGAGCGCGAGGAGCGTCGTCGGCCACGCGAGAAGCGGGCGGACGAGCGCGAGCGCGCTCACGACGGCGACGAGTCGGACGGGGTCGGCTGCGACCCACGCCGCGCGCGCGATGACGGCGTCTGGAGACGCGAACAGGAGACCGGCGACGACGGCCGCGAGCGCGAGGCCGGCGGCGAGACGCGGACGGGGCACGGAAGCTCTGGAGTCGGTCGTCGCGCCGCGACCAAACGCTTTGTGCTTCGGAGGGCTTTAGCCCGACCCGGTTCGATTGGCTCCCGAACCGTGACCGAGCCCACACGCGACGAGCGCGTCGAACTCGCGCTCGACCTCCTCGCGCACCTCGAAGCCGACGAACTCTCCCTCGCCGAGGTCGTCGACCGCATCGAGACGGTCACCACGGACCCGACGCTCACGCGCGACATCCTCGACACGGCGGAGCTTCGGGGCATCATCGAGCGCGACGGCGGCCGCGTCCGTCACAACCGCGGCGGCACGTTCGTCAGATTCGAGAGTCAGGTCGTCCAGCGCGAGGGCGACTTCGACTGCCGCCGCTGCGGCGCGTCCATCTCCACCGGCCACTTCGTGACGTTCGAGTCCGGCGAACTCGGGCCCTTCGGCTCGTCGTGTATCAGGAAAGTGCTCGGGCGGGAATAGGTGTCCGGGCGGTCGTCGGGGGCGAACTGCCGCGGTTACCGCCCGCGGCGGAGTTCTTCGATGAGCTGTTCGACCAGCTCCTGCTGGTGGCGAATCTGCTCGCTTTGGGCCTCGACGACCTCGCGGAGCGACTCGATTTCGTCGGCGAGTTCGGCGTAGTCGGCATCGACAGCGCCGGAGTCCGCCGACTCGGACTCGGCGGCCGACTCGAAGCCGGAGCCCTCGAACCCGAGGTCCGCGGCGTCGGCGACGTTGCCCGACGCCGACTCGGTCGACGCCGACTCGGCGGCCTGCTTCGCCTCCGCCACCGCGCCGGTCGCGGACGGGGCTTCGACGGACTGCGTGCGGGCGGTCTGTTGGCTCGGCTCGGCGGGCGCGTCACCCTCGGCGCGGGTGCCGTTCGCCGGTTCGTCGGACAGTTCACCGGGGTTCGCGCTCAGCGGGTCGGGGCCCGCGCCGAAGTCGGTGTTGTCGCGGTCGGCGGCGGCGTCGGCTGACTCGTCGTTCGCCCGCGCTTTCTCCATCTGGACGCGGAACTCCTCGAGACTGCCGACGCCGTGGTAGTCGCACAGCGCACGCGCGAGTTTCTCGCGGACGAGCCGCGCCTCCTCGTTGGGAATCTTGAACCGCTCTTGGCGGCCGTCGACGGTGAGCACGACCGTCGTGGCGACGCTCCCCGACTCGAATTCGAGGTCAGTCACGTCGGCGTAGCGGTACGATTCGTAGTCTTCGTCCCAGACCGCGCTGCCGATGTGCCGGACGACGCGGGCGTCGGTGACGACGAACGTGAGTTCGCTGAAACGGAACGTCTGGACGACACGCTCGCCTTCCTCGTCGGTCACGCCGGCTGCCGCGAGAACGCCCTCGACGATAGGCTGGAGCGCGTCGTCGAGCCGCTTCGAGGACATCGAGAACGTCTCGCTCCCGTCGAGACCGTAGTCGAGCGATAGCTTCGCTTTTCGTCGCCCTTCCTTGACGGACAGTCGCTCCGCGGCGTGCGAGAATTCGTCGACGGACTCGTCCGAGAGGAGGCCTTCGGCCCGATAGACGAGCGTCCGCGTCGGAGTCACAAACAGTTCGTCCTCGCCCCCGAGGTGGACGCGCGTCACCACGTCTTCCTCTCCGAGGACGGACTGGACGATCTCCGGTTGGCTCATGCGTGTGTGCACCCGGTGTTGGGACATAAATCCGCGGGTGATGACGCGAATCGAGTGGCGTGGTGACTCGCCTCGCGGTCGTCGGAGATGAGAAGCTTAAATACAACCAGCACACAACGGGAAGTTGAGCCCGGGTGGCTTAGCTGGACATAGCGCCGCACTCATAGGGTTTCACAATCGGTGCGGAACGCCTTGGAAGCCTCCGCCCCTCGCGAAGTCATGCCGGCTTCGCACCTGGGACATGCGGAGATCGTGGGTTCGGAGCCCACCCCGGGCATTCTTCGATTCGTCACGCACGCAGAGCCGTCCGTGAGTCGTCACGGCCGCGCCCGTTTTCCGCGAAATCACGTCGCTGTGAGCGACGCGTCGCGTCTGAAAAAACGTCGAAAACGTCGTCTGCGACGCTAGTCGAGCGGGTCGTCGAGTTCGCCCATGACGGCTTCGAGCGCGTCGGTCGCCGTGAGGAGGCCGACGACTTCGCCGTCCCGAAGGACGAGCGCGAGTTCCTGGTCTTCCGCTTGGAACTGGTCGAACGCGTCGCTGACGTTCGTGTCGGCGGCGAGCGTCATCGTCGGTGCGGCGATTTCGTCGAACGAGCGCTCGCCGGCGCGGAGCGCCTCGAAGTTGTCGATGATGGAGGGCGCGTAGACGACGCCGCGGAAGTCGGTGAACGACTCGCCGACGAGCGGGAACCGGGTGTGGGGCGTGTTCCGAATCCGGTCGAAGTTCTCGCCGGGCGTCGCCGTCGCCGAGAGCGAGACGATGTCGTCGCTCGGAATCATGATTTCGCTGATGGAGAGTTCGTCCACGTCCAGCGCGCTGAGGACCTCGTCGCGGCGTTCTTCGGGGAGTTCGCCCTCCTCGAGCAGGGAGTGGAGGCGCTCGCGGAGCTGACCCCGGGACTCGATTACCTCGGCTTCGGTCTCGAGCCACGCGCCCGACATCTCGATGCCGAAGAGCTTGAGCGTCCACTTGGCGACCCAGTCGCCGAACTTGATGACGGGCGAGATGGCGACGTAGAACCAGTGCAGCGGCGCCGCCCCGTAGCGACAGACCATTCGGGAGCGCTCGACGCCGAGGTACGTCGGCGTCTGCTCGCCGTGGGTGAGGTGGAGGAGGTTGATGATCAGGTAGGCGAGGAGCGCGCCGGCACCGATGGTCGCGAGCGTCGTGCCGGCGAACAGCGGCTCGAGTAGCGGTTCGAACAGCGACGCCAGCGCGGGCTCGGCGACGATACCCACGGCGATGCTCGACGCCGTGATTCCGACTTGGCAGGTCGTGAGATACAGTTCGAGCTCCTGGGTCATCTCCCAGGCCCGTTCGAGTCGGGAGTCGCCGTCGACGAACTCGGACTCGGTGAACTGGCGGGCGCGCGTCAGCGCGAACTCGATGGCCACGAAGAAACCGTTCGTGAGGATGAGCAACGCCCCCGCGACGAGGCGTATACCGATCTCTGTTGGGTTCATCTGTGTCGGTGTCCCCTTCGTTCGCGTTCGACCCGTTAGAAAGCATCGGCCGTCCGGAAGTATATGTAGTATATTGTCGGGAGTCGCGTATTATCTAGTTTAAACTAAGCTTCTGACAACGATGCCGGGAGGGTTAATGTCGCGGGCGACAGACGACCAGACGAATGACGAGTCGAGAACTCGACGCGCTGGACAGGAAGATACTGTACACGTTGCAGTCGGAGGCGCGCCGCACGTCGTCGACCGACATCGCCGACAAACTCGACGCCTCGGCGAGCACCGTCCGAAACCGTATCCAGCGACTCGAAGCCGACGGAGTGGTCCGCGGCTACCACGCCGACGTGGACTACGAGCGCGCGGGGTACCAACTGTACACGCTCATCGTCTGTACGGCCCCGATTCCGGAGCGCGAGGAGTTGGCCGAGGCCGCCGCCGCGGTCCCCGGCGTCGTCGAGGTACAGGAGGTGATGACCGGCGAGCGAAACGTCATGGTCCGAGCTATCGGCGTCGACGGCGACGACCTCAGTCGAATCGGCGAGGAGTTAGACGAACTGGGGCTTCGCGTCTCCGACGAGGATCTGATTCGGAACACTCACCGCCGGCCGTACGCGAAGTTCGGCGACGGGGGCGACGAGTGAACCGGCCGAGAGCCGACGCGCGAAGCGCCGTCACTCGGGACCGGCACCGGTGACATTTCGGTAGGTAACACGAGCACAGGGGGCGTGAAACGCCGTCTTAGTGCCGAATCCGAGCCCGTCGATGTCCGATGGCCCGGCTCTCGAACCACCGGTACAGCTTTGACGAGTGATAACGAACTGGTAATCGCCGTTGTCAGAGACCCTCCCGTTCGCGTCGGTCTCTCGCCGACCGGATGCCCCCCACCACCACCATCACCACCAGAGCGGTTCAACGCGCTCCGACAACGGGTAGACGCGGCTGCAACAGCATCGCGCGGTCGGGCCTCCCTGCACTCGCCGCGTGGTACGCTACGTGGTTTCACCGGACGACCGCCCCCGGTCGTTCGCTTCCGACGGCGTCCACGCCTCGGTTTTTGTTCTCCGACGACGCTCGTGACCCGTGAGCGACGGCGTTTCAGCGGTCGAGAAGTCAGGTCGCGGCCGACTCAGTCGAGTCGTTCGACCTGAACCAGCGCGACGGGGTCGTCCCAGCCGTAGACGGCGGGGTCGAGGTCGCCGTCGCCGACGATACCCGCGTGCGGCGCGATAACACCGTTCTCGGCGAGGTCGGGGTCGCTCATGCCGGTTCCGTCGGTCCCGGAGTCGATGCCGTAGAGGGCCTGTGCAGGGGGGACCATGTCGCCGTACGCCTCGGTGTTGACCTCGGTTCCGGCGTCGTAGCTGGCCGCGAAGTACGACCGCGACTCGTTGACCCGCTCCGGGAGCGGGACGGTGTCGAGGCCGGCGAACCCGTCGTTCGTGCCGATGAGCATGCTGACGAACGAGAGGTACGCGCCGCTGGCGTCGGTCTCCAGTTCGAGCGTCGCGGCCGCGGGAAACATCTCGCTCGCCGGGAGTTCGTCGGGGACGAGCGGCGCGTCGCCGACCGCGACGCCGCGAACGTCGTCGCTCGCTTCGGCCAGCTCACCGAGCGGGCCGAGGTTCCCGTTCTCGGCGAGTTCTCTGATGGCGTCGCTCGCCGGGTCGCCGACGGCGAACAGTTCCACGCCGGCGCGGTGGGCGACCACCGCCGGCGGGGTAAACGGCTGTCCGGTCGTCAGGTTCGCCACGGTCACGCGGTAGGTTCGCGCGGACTGGCTGTTTCCGTTTCCGGTCGATTGGCCCGGCAGGCTCGCACTACCCAAACAGCCGGCGAGGGCGGCCAGCACGCCCGCGCCGGTCAGTCCGAGTACGGTTCGTCGCGTCGTCGGAGTCGTCGTGTCCGTCATTGGTCTCACGTGTGGTCGGTGCCACGACAACGAAGACGCGAGACCGGCTAAAGGCGTTTTTTCGAGATTCGGGGTGACTCCGTGACGAATCGGGGTCGACTCTGTACCAAATTCGGACCGGGGCGAGGGCCGAAGGTCGATACCGCCGGGTCGCTCACCGGACCGTCACGTAGGTCAGGAACGTCAGCGCGACGAGTTGGAGGCCGCGGAGGACCAACACGGCCTGCTGGACGTGGGGGTCCCCGGAGTAGAGGCTCTGCATGGTGAAAAAGAAGTAGAGCGCGACGGCGTTCTCGACGAGCATGACGACGGCGAACGCGAGCAGACCGAGGACGAGCGAGGTGCGGAACGTCCGGTAGTTGCGAATCCACACGGCGGTCAGCGCCGCGAGGAAGACGATGTTCGCGCCCGAGAGGGCGCTGGCCGCCATGATTTGGGTGTCCATTGCCATGGTCATTCGAGGTGTGTCGTGATTTCTTCGAAGGTGTCGCGGTACCGTTCGAACTGGTCGGTGAGGAAGTACAGCCGTCCGTACTTGTCGCCGCCGGCCTCGACGACCCCGTGGGATTCGAGGGCGTCGAGGTGGTGTCTGACGGTCTTGTAGCCCACGTCGAGTTCGTCGGCGAGGCGGTTCGCGTTCTGCGGGCGCTCCGAGAGGGCGCGGATGATGCGGACGCGGTTCTCGCCGCCGCGGGTCGCCGTGAGCAGATACCAAAGCGCCTTCTCCATCGACTGTTCGTTTGGTTGATTGGTCGAGCGCGGTATTATTCTCGCGGGTGCCGTTCGACGCGACGAGTTCGACTCGGCGACGACCGCACATGAGCGTTGTTCCAGTTCCGTACCAAATTCGGGTGGAGTCTCCGGGCGCGCCGAGTCGGTCGGTGCCGCCGCCCCGACAGCGCTCGCCGGTGTCCGAGACGGAACCGACTCGGCCTCACCAGCGGACCGACTCGAACCGGCAGGACCCCCCGACGGCAGTAAGGGATATGTCGGTCGCGTCCTACGAAAACTCGTATGGACGACGACACCGGACGGAACGCGTGTGCCATCGAGTCTCCGAAGGGACGGCCCTGTCCCTTCTGCGGCACATCGATGGACCACCGCCACTGCAAGTACGTCTGCCCGGAACACGGGGTCGTCTACGACTGCAGCGACACGTTCTGGTAACGAAACCTGACAGGAGACGCCCGCGCTGGTACCACTGCGAAGTCGGCGGGTTCGCGGGTTGATTTCACGACAGCACGAAGCGTTATGTCGGCGGAGACCTAACGAATGACTGTCCTCCCCGGTCAGCTCAGTTGGTCCCGAGACGGATGCGGCCACGTACACGAAACGATGCTCAACGAATCACAGGTCGAGGCGGGAAAAGACATCCAACAGCGGACGGGAAAGACGTTTTACTTCGCGACGCGCCTCCTCCCGGAGCGCGTCAGACACGCCACGTACGTGCTGTACGCGTTCTTTCGGGTCGCCGACGAGGTCGTCGACGCCGAGGAGACCGCGCCGCCGGCACAACAGCGCGAGCGTCTCGAACACCTCCGCGCCGAGGCGCTCGGCGAGGTCGAGACCGACGACCCCGTCCTGTCGGCGTTCGCCGAACTCAGAGAGCGCTACGGTATCGACCCCGACGACGTGAACGTCTTCATCGACGCGATGGAGTCGGACATCGAAAAAGACCGCTACGAGACCTACGACGAACTTGAGACGTACATGGACGGGTCGGCCTCCGCGGTCGGTCGGATGATGACCGACGTCATGCGTCCCGACGACCCCGAGGCGGCGCTCCCGCACGCGACGGCGCTGGGACAGGCGTTCCAGATGTCGAACTTCCTGCGCGACGTGGGCGAAGACGTGGTCGAGCGCGACCGGGTGTACCTCCCGCGGACGACGCTCGACCGCCACGGCGTCGACGCCGAACAGATACTCGACCTCGAGTTCGACGAGCGCGTCGCCGACGTGATGCGCGACGAACTCCGTCGAACGGAGTCGCTGTACCGCGACGGCGTCGCCGGCATCGAGTACCTCCCGGCGGACTGCCAGTTCCCGGTGCTCCTCTCGGCGGTGCTGTACGCCGACCACCACCGGTCGATTCGGAACCTCGGCTACGACACGCTCACGGCGACGCCCGAACTGAGCTTCGGGCGGAAGCTCACGCTCCTCGCGAAGACCGCGGCGTACTGGGCCGTCTGGCGCGACCCCGTGGCCGTGTTCAAGGCCGTCAGCGTCGTCCCCTACCCGGACGACGACGACCTCGACGCTGATTTCGGCCCCGGTTCGACGCGGATCGGCCGCAGCCGACGGAGCGGGCGCGTCTCCGGCTGGCTCCGGTCGCTGAACCGCTGGGGCTCGGACTGAGCGACGCGCGATTTTTCCGCGACTGAAAGATTTACTGGGTGGCCGAGAGAGCCCCCGGCATGCATCGCGTCACCCTCGACACCCGGTTAGACGACTGTCCGCTGGGACGGGTGACCGCCGCGCACGACGTGACGCTGACCACGCCGTACTGGAATCTCTCGCCCGAAACCGGCCAGTGCGACCTCTGGGTCGAAGCCTCGTCGCCGGGGCGGTCGCAGTTAGAGGCCGGCATCCGCGCGCTCAGAGACGCCGACGGCGTGCGCCACTTCGAACTGAAGTGGAAGCGCGGGTCGCACGCGACGGCCCACGTCGTGCTCGAAGAGACCGTCGCCATCGAGACGGTCATGGCCAACGGCGGCGCTGTCATCGCTCCGTTCCGCGACAGGGACGGCTGGGAACGGTGGCACCTCGGGTTCGCCGAGCCGGATGCCGCGGCGGCCACTCTCGACTCGCTCGACCGCCGCTACGAACTCACCGTCGTCGAGCAGACGCCGCTCACAGACTCGGGTGCGGCCGCCGTCTTCCGGAACTTCCACGAGGCCGCGACGCTCCTCGACGGCTGTGAGCGACTCACCGAGACGGAGGCGCGGGTGCTCCGAACCGCGGTCGAACACGGCTACTACGAGACGCCGCGGGGCGAGTCGCTCGCCTCTCTCGGCGACCGCTGTGGCGTCTCCGACGTCGCCATCTCGAAGACGCTCCGCCGCGCGGAGCGAAAGCTCCTCGGGGCCGCCGTCTCCGCGCTCGCCGGTCTCGACGCCGACCGCGACCCGCCGGCTGCGCGGCCCGGCGACGGGGGTTAGCATCCTAACCCTCCGGTTCTCCCGGCTCGCGGGCGTAGGTCCCGGTGATGAGCGCACACGCCGACGCATCGCTCTCGACCGCCGACGAGCCGAGATCGATTCTCGACACGTCACCGCGAACCGCTGACTCGACCGCGCCCGCGACGCCGGCTTCACACACCGTCCCTCGTCATGGTCGGTAGCCAACTCCTCGCCGGTCGATACCGGAACGCCGTCCTGTTCGTGTTCTTG
Source organism: Haloferax sp. Atlit-10N (assembly GCF_003586325.1). Classification (NCBI taxonomy): domain Archaea; kingdom Methanobacteriati; phylum Methanobacteriota; class Halobacteria; order Halobacteriales; family Haloferacaceae; genus Haloferax; species Haloferax sp. Atlit-10N. The sequence continues at coordinate 352,980 of NZ_PSYX01000003.1, read as the reverse complement.
GCGGCGGTCTGGGGTGGCACCTACCCCGCGGTGACGGTCGGGCTGGGGTCGTTCCCGCCGATTCTGTACGCCGCGCTCCGGCTCGACATCGGGGCGGTCCTCCTGTTGCTGTACGCGGGGCGACGCACCGATTACTGGCGACCCCGCACACGAGGCGACTGGGCGGCCGTCTCGGTCGCCGGTCTCCTGACGCTCGGGGGCTACGGGGTCCTCCAGAACGTCGGCCAGCAGACCGTCCCGAGCGCGGTCGCCTCGGTGCTCGCGGGGCTGATTCCGATACTGACCGTCGGGTTCGCGAAGCTGTTTCTGCCCGACGAGCGATTCGGCCCGGTCGAACTGCTCGGCGTCGTCGTCGGCTTCCTCGGCTTAGTCGTCATCACCGACCCGAACCCGTCGAACCTCCTCGCGGGGAACGCCGCGGGGCAGGCGATACTGGTGCTCGCCGCGGCGTCCTTCGCGCTCGGCGGCGTGCTCGCCCAGCGAATCGAGACCGAGATGCCGTTCGCCACCCAGACCGCGTGGGCGATGGTCGTCGGAGCCGCCGCGACCCATCTCGCGAGCGCGGCGAGTCCGACGGAGTCGCTGGCGGGGGTCGACGCGTCGCCGGCGGGCGTCGTCGGTCTCGTCTATCTCGGCGTCTTCGTGAGCGCGGTCGGCTACCTGCTGTACTTCTCGCTTCTCCCCCGACTCGGTTCCGTCGAGCTCAACCTCGTCACCTACGCCATCGCCGGCTTCGGGACGGTGTACAGTTGGCTTCTGTTCACGGAGCCCGTGACCGCGACCACGCTCGTCGGCTTCGGGTTCGTCCTCCTCGGCTTCGGCCTGCTCAAGTGGAAACGGCTCGGAGCCGCCTATCGGGGCCGGCGTCGCGGCGTCGAATCCGACTGAGAGACAGCGCTGGGGCCGCGACAGACGGGCGCGAGCGCGAGGGAATCCCGCCGTTCAGGAGCGCCACGGCAACCGCCGCGGAAGCCGCAGAAGCCGCGAGTCGAACCGGTCCGTCTTGAGCAGTCCGACGCCGAACAGCGCCGCGACCGCGACGGGAATCCAGTTGCCGAACCACGCGTTGATGCCGCCCCAGAGGATGACGAAGCTCACCAGGTCGTCGAGCATGAACTCCGTGCGGTCGAGTCGCGCGAGAAGCGCCTCGCGGTCGAACGACCAATCGAGCGCGACGACGGCGACGGTCGCGCTGACGACCCAACCGGCGTAGTTCGAAAGCGGGACGCCGTAGAACAGCACCGCGTCGTCGGCGAGGCGGTAGTACTCCCAGAAGCCGAGCGCGACCGCGCCGGGGTCCAGCACCACGTCCATGGCGAGGACGGCCGCGATGACGACGCCGAGGCGGACGGCCCCGTTGCGGGCGCGGTCGCCCAGCAAGAGCAGACACAGCAGGTAGGCGTTCATGACGAGCGGGATGAAAAACACCGGCAAGCCGATAGGAACCCCGGCGACCGTCGGCCCGAGGTCGACGCCGTAGTGGAACCAGCCGTACGGCCAGCCCGTGGTGACGCCGGTGTACTCGATGGCGTAGGCGTACGCGGTGAGCGCGCCGACGCCGAGAGCGGCACGTCTGGTCACGAGCGGGAGGACGCCCACGATGAGCGGCGAGCGCATCACGAACGTCCCGAGGAGGATGAGAAACGCGTTGAACGCCAGCGGGTCGGGGAGCCAGCCCATCGCGCTGGCGACGAGGAGCACCGCGCCGTTCAGCGGGAAGAACACCGAGATGGTAAAGCGGTTGTCGCGCACGAGTCGGTCGAGCGCCGCCTCCGCTTCACCGCGGGTAGACGGCAGCCGCGCTCGCAGGTCGCTCGCGCTCACGGCCGCACCTCCGGTTCACCCATTGACGAGCCTCCAGAGAGCCCCGAGGGTGATGAGCATGCCGACGACGGTGTTGATAACGGGGTACCACCAGTACGCCCGGTCCACGTCGACGCCGGAGGTGGCGATACCGAGGACGACGACCGGATAGGCCGCCAAGAGCGCGCCGAGTCGGGGGTCGACCGCGGCGAAGGCGACGGCCGCGAGAACCCACGTCGCGGCGCAGTACCAGTAGGTCCGCCGCTCGCCGAGGGCCGTCGCGGTCGTTCGAATGCCGGCCTCGCGGTCCGGCTCGATGTCGGGAATCGCGGAGAACGTGTGCATCCCCATCGTCCAGAGCCACGCGCCCGCGACGGCGAGCATCGGGGGGTTCGACCCCGAAACGGCCGCGTAGGCGGCGACGCCCGGCAGGACGTACAGGCCGTTCGAGACCGAGTCGAGAAGCGGCGTCGTCTTGAACCGAAACGGCGGCGCGCTGTACTCGACGGCGAGGAAGAAGTGCGCGGCGAGCCACGGCCACGCCACCCGCGGAGCGACGGCGAACAGGCCGACTCCGAGCAGGCCGCTCGCGGCGACGACGACGGTGTTCACGGGGTCGCCGCGCCAGCGGGCCTCGCGGTCGTCCTTCTTCGGGTTCGCTTCGTCCACGTCGGCGTCGAACACGTCGTTGACGCCGTAGAGAAAGACGTTCGCGGGGACGAGGAAGTACGCGAACAGGGCGACGGGTTCGAGGCCGAACAGGTCGGCGGGGGCGCTCGCGGCGGCCGCGACGCCGACGACGACGGGGCCGGCGAGGTAGAGCCAGAACCGGGGCCGCGAGAGGACCGCGAGGTAGACGAGTCGGTCTCGGAGACCGCCGTCTGCTCGTCCGTCGTCGCCGCCCTCGCCGGACTCGCTCTGTGCGGCCATATCGGCGCTCATCTCGCGTCTTCGGCCATCTCCTCGGCGGTGAGTTGACCGCTGATGAGACACATCGGGACGCCGATGCCCGGCGTGGTAAACGAGCCGGTGAAGTAGAGGCCGTCGACCGTCTCGGAGCCGTGCGGCGGGCGGAGGAGCGCCGTCTGGAACAGCGTGTGGGCGAGTCCGAGGGCGGTTCCCTGCGTGCTGTTGTAGCGCTCCTTGAAGTCGTTCACGCAGAACGACTCCTCGACGACGATTCTGTCGCGGAGGTCGACGCCGGTGTTGTCGGCGATGTCGGCGAGGACGAGGTCGCGGTAGCTCTCGCGGAGTTCCGGCGTGTCCTCCAGCCCGGCCGCGATGGGGACGAGCGCGAACAGGTTGCTGTGGCCCTCCGGAGCGACCGTGTCGTCGGTCTTCGAGGGGACACAGAGGTAGTACGCGGGGTCGTCGGGCCACGCGGGGTCTTCGAATATCGTCTCGAAGTGGTCGTCCCAGTCGGTGGGTAACACGAGCGTGTGGTGGGCGAGTTCGTCCACGTCGCCCTCGACGCCGAGGTAGAGCAGGAACGCCGAGGGGGCGTACGTTCGGGAGTCCCAGTAGTCGGCGTCGTACTGGCGCTTCTTCTCCGGGAGGAGTTCCTGTTCGGTGTGGGCGTAGTCGGCGTCGGAGACGACCTGGTCGCAGAGGAACTCGCGGCCGTCTTCGGTGCGGACGGCGAACCCGCCGCGGCGACCGGCGATTTCGGCCACGGGCGAGTCGGTGTGGAACTCGACGCCCAGCTCCTCGGCGAGGTCGACGATGGCGTCGACGACGCCCGCGAGGCCGCCGTCGGGGTAGTAGACGCCCATGTTGAAGTCCACGTGGCTCATGAGGTTGTAGAGCGCCGGCGTGTTGTTCGGCGCGCCGCCGAGGAACACCAGCGTGTACTGCATTATCTGCTGGAGCTTCGGGTGGTCGAAGTACTTCTCGACGTGGTCCTGCATCGAGCCGACGAGCGACAGCCCCCACGAGTACCGGAACACGTCGAGGTCGATGTAGTCGGTCAGCTCCGGGCGGTCGGTGTAGACGAAGTGCTCCATCCCGATGCGGTAGTTCCGCTCGGCCTTCCGGAGGTAGTCGTCGAGCCTGTCGCCCGCGCCGGGCTCGTAGGACTCGAAGGTGGCCTTGTTGGCCTCGACCTCGGGGAGCATGTCCACGCGGTCGCCGTCCTTGAAGAAGATGCGGTAGTGCGGGTCGAGTCGGGTCAGCCCGTAGTAGTCCTCAGGCCGCTTGCCGAAGTAGGCGAAGAAGCGCTCGAACACGTCGGGCATGAGGTACCACGACGGCCCCATGTCGAACCGGAAGCCGTCGCGTTCGAGCGTGCTGGCTCGGCCGCCGAGCTGTTCGTTCTTCTCCAACAGCGTCACGTCGGCACCGGCGTCCGCGAGGTAGCACGCCGTCGAGAGGCCGCCGAACCCGCCGCCGACGACGACGACGGACTCGCCGGCGAGGGAGTCGAGAGCCGAGACAGAATTCATGTCCGTTCGTAAGGACGTAGAGAACATAAATCGACTGACCGAATCGACCGCCGTCGGGGGGTAGCTTTAGGCTCGGTCCCTCCTTACGGCCCCGCATGAACGACACCACCGCGGTGGTCACAGGCGCGAGTTCCGGAATCGGCGCGGCGGTCGCGCGCGCCCTCGGTCGCGCCGGCGCGACGGTCGTCGCCTGCGCCCGCGACGGCGACGCCCTCCAGTCGGTCGTCGACGACATCGAGGCCGACGGCGGGACCGCGAGCGCCGTCCGCGCCGACGTGCGCGACGAACTCGACATGGAGCGACTGATGGAGACGGCGGCCCGCGCCGGCGGGCACATCGACGTGCTCGTCGCCAACGCCGCCGTCGCCCACGGGACGCCCGGCGAGATGCCCGCGCCCGAAGAGTCCTACGCGGCGTTCGACGACACGCTCCGGACCAACGTTCGCGGCGTCTTCGCGGCGGTCAAAGAGGCGCTCCCGCACATGGCCGACGACGGGCGCATCCTCGTGCCCTCCGGCTCAATCGCTCGTGAGGCGAAGCCGGGAATGGGGGCGTACGCCGTCTCCAAGGCGGCCGCCGAGGCGCTCGTCCGACAGTTCGCCGCCGACTGCGACCAGACCGTGACCGTGGTCGACCCCGGTCTCGTCGCCACCGACCTCACCGGCGGACAGGGCCGCGACCCCGACGACGTAGCCGACCTGTTCGTCTGGGCGGCGACCGACGCCGACCCCGCCGAGTTCGACGGCGACATCGCGGACCGCAGGGTCTGGAAGAAAGCGACGCGGTGAGGGTTCTCGCAGCTTCGACTCCCCCATCCCGCCGGAACCGCGCCCCTTATTAATCCGAACCAGTTCGTTCACAATATGAACCGTTCGACGGCCATCGGCGTGGGGAGCGTCGTGGCACTCGTCGCGCTCTCCGCGTACGCCGCGAGCGCCGAGGCGTGGAACCTGCTCGTCGTCTCGTGGGCCGCCTTCGGCGCGATGGCGCTCGCCGCGCCCTTCGGCGCGCGCAGCCGGGCCGAGCACGCCGAGGGACTCGTCTGGGGCTACGGCCTCGCCAGCGGCGCGATGGTGACGAGCGCCGCGGTGTTTCTGGTCCCGCAGGCGCTCGGCCACCACACCCAGTTCGGCGGCTTCGGCATCGCCTTCGGCATCCTCGCCGGCTTCGCCGCTCACACCGTCGGCCACCGCTTCGCCCACATGGACTTCCCCGTTGACCGCACCGTGACCGAACTCTCGGCGCACGCCATCTCCGCGGGCGCGATTATCGGTATCGTCTACGGGAACATCGACGTGGGCGTCGGCCTCGGACTCGCCATCGTCTCGCACAAAGGCCCGGCCGGCTACGCCGCCGCCCGGCGGCTCTCGGGACAGGGCAAATCCGTCGCCCCGCTTCTCCTCCCCGCGGCGGGTCTCGGCATCGCCGCCATCGTCTCCAGCGCCGTGTCGCTCCCGGCGACCGGTGCCTTCCGCGGGCTCGTCTTCGGCTTCGCCTCCGGCGTCTTCCTCCACGTCGCCATGGACTTCCTCCCGCGCTGTGAAATCGGTAGCGAGATTCACGAACTGCTGTCGGTCGAAGACGGCCACGCCCACGCGATTCTCGACCGTCTCCGGTTCCACGCCGCGGTGAGCACCGCCGTCGGCGGGCTCGCCGTCTTCGTCGCGTGGCTGGTGCTCAACTAATCGACTACTGGCCGGTCGGGCCGAGGTAGCCCCACGCGAGCAGTCGGTCGCCGTCGCCGTCTATCCAGCGCTCGCCGATGTCGTCGCGGTAGTACAGGTTCGGGATGACGATGTCGTCGACGCGGTCGTACGCCTGTTTTCTCGCCTCCTGCATCGTCTCGCCCTTCCCGGTGACGACGAGCGGGATGCCGCTCTCGCCGGCGGCGCGCCACTGCCCGTCGACGAGTTTCGCGTCCTCGATGTGGACGCCCTCGCGGCTGTCGGTCTCGAAGACGACCGCCGCGTTGCGGGAGTTCTCGTCGTAGGTCTTCTCGTCGGTGAAGGGAAACGGCGGCAGGACGATGCGGACCGCGATCTGGTAGCCGCCGTGGACCGATAGTTCGGGGTCGTTGCCGTGGGCGAGGTCGTAGAAGAACTGCGCCGTCGACGACTCGAAGGACTCTTCTTGGAGCGTAATCGTCGGGTAGCCGAACCGCGGCGTGAACTCCAGCGGATAGATGCCGTGTTCGTTGACGATGCAGTTGATGTCGATACTCCCGACGTAGCCCTCCTCGGCGAGCCACGATTCGAGTCGACCCAGCGTCTCCTCGAACAGCCGGTTCCGCCCGGCCCAGAACATCGAGGTTCCCATCTCGCCGGTCGAGGGGCCGATGTTGCCCGGAAACAGTTTCTTGTGCTCGAAGTTGAAGTTCACCGGGTCGACGAACGTCTCCCCGTTGAAGAAGCCGCAGACGGCGATTTCGACGCCTTCGACCTTCCGCTGGAGCTGAAAGCCCTTCATTCGGTGGCCCCACGCCTGCTTGTACGCGCGGAGCACCTCGACCACGTCGCTGCCGTCGTCCTCGTTGCCGACGTAGAGGAGTCGCTTGACGTTCTGCACCTCGCCGAGCGGCTTGATGACGTAGGGGGCGCGGTTCCGCCGGACGTACTCGATGCCCTCGTCGAAGTCGTGGAAGACGCGCTGTTCGACCGTGTTCACGCCGTGGGACTCCAGCACGTCCATCGCGTAGCCGCGGTCCTCTTCGAGGCGGTCGGTGTTGGGCGTCCCGCCGACGACGGCGTGTCCCTCCTCGCGAAGTTCCTGCGCCAGCGCGCCGGTGCCGATGTCGGAGCCGACCCAGATGTCGTCGAAGACGGTCACGTCGGCCCACTCGACCTCCGCGCGCCAGTCGTCGGTCTTCGGGACGAAGCCGTCGCCGATCTCTTTGTCGCGCTCGGCTTCGATGTAGTACCGAACGTCGTGGCCCTCTCTGTGGACCTGCCACGCGAGGTCGGTGATGAGCGCGGCGTCCGCCGACACGAAAAGGAAGTTCACACAAAGGTGTCGGGCGGCGGCCTGAAAACTGTGTGTGTGGCGAGAGCTACCTCGGCGACCGCTCAGTCGCTCGTCAGCCGGCGAAGCTGGATGGAGACGCCGAGCGCCGCCCCGAGGAGCAACACGAGGTTGAACGCCGCTTGGAACGGCGCGCGGTACTCGGGGTTCACCCACGTCGTGATGGTCTGGCTGGCGTTGAGGTAGAACTGTAGCGCCGCGATGAGCGCGAGCAACAGCAGTCCCGCGAGGACCGCGTAGTCGAGGTAGCGGCGCATCCGCTCCGCGAACTCGCGGTTCTCGCCTTCTTCCTCGTCGGTCGGGTCCGGTGTGGGCTCTCGAAGTCTGTCCACCCCGGACGCGTCATCGTCGGTCGTCGGTGGCTCGTCAGTCGTCGACTGCGCTCCCTCCGTCCGCGTCTCGTCGCTCATTTCGACCACCTCCGGGTGGCGAAGACGGCCACGAGAAGTCCGACGACGGCCACTATCGGGCCGAAGCCCGGTGCCGCCGAGGAGGTCTCGGTCCGCTCGTAGTCGGTTCGCTGCGGCGCGTCGCCGCCGTCGCCGTTCTCGAAGTCTTCGACGCGGAGTTCCACGTCCTCTCTGGTCTGGTTCACGCTAATCGTCCTCGTTGGGTTCAGGTTCGCCGCGCCGCGGGCGGTGTCGATGACGACCCCGTCGCGGAGCAACACGGCGTCGATGTAGTAGTTGTAGTCGTTCGGGACGCTCGCCGACGCGTCCACCGTCTCGGTCCGGCCGGCCGCGATGGTCCCCGCGTCGACCGTCGTCCGGGAGGCCACGATGTTCGATTCGGCCTGCCGGAGGACGAACAGCACCGAGAGGTCCTCGGCCGGGTCGTCGCCGGCGTTCGTCAGCGTCGCCGTCAGGTCGAGCGTCGTCCGGTCCTCGCCGGCCTCGGCGATGGCGAAGGAGACGGGCGGGAGCGCCTCGCTGTCGGTGAACGAGGTGGTCGACCGGAGGTACGGCGGCTTGATGGCCGAGACGCCGCGGACGCTCTTTCGCGCCTGGTCGACCCGCTCGTCGTCGCTGTAGAGGACGACCTCGATGTCGTAGCCGCCCTCGCGGGGGACCGTGAGGTTGGTCGTCGTCGCCACCTCACCGTCCTTGGAGAGCGTCCCGACGTCGAGTTCCTGCGTCGTCGTCAACAGCCCCGACTCGGCGTCGACGGCGCGGACGAGGACGCTCACGTTCTGCGTGGGGTTACCTCGGTGGTCGATTCTGGTCTCGATTTCGAGCGTGACCGTCTCCCCCGTCGCCTGTCCGGCCGCGATGGAGACGCCGGCGACGTCCACCGGTCCGGGACGGACGGGGCCGTCGTCGGTCGGGTCCGCGACGACCCCCGGAACGACGGCGGCGGCGACGAGCGCCACGACGACGACGCCGACCGCCCCGGCCGTGAGGAGGGCGTTTCTTTCCATACCCGACTGACATTTACGGTCGGGTATATGTTTTGTCCCCGATGGGTTGGCGGAGCGGGCGACACAACGGCGAGACCACGGCCGCAGAGACACCGTGGCCGCGGGGACCCGCCCGTCAGCGGGAGTGTCACGACGAGTGTGAACACACGCTTTGCTCTCGGGGCGCCTATCTCTGCTACCATGTCGAAGGCGATGCAACAGGCGACGTGTTCGTGCGGGTTCAGCGTGACCTCTGAGAACAGAAACGAGGTCGTGAAAGTGATTCAGCACCACGCCCACGACGAGCACGGAAAAGAGATGACGAGAGACGACGTGCTGGCGATGATGAAGCAGGCCTGACGAGCGCGGTCGGGCGTGGATTTTTATAGGACGGCGTAGCGATATGTGGCATGGCAACATACGTTATCGGGACGAACTCGGTCCACACCAGCGCCGAAGTCTGCGACTATCTCTCGCGACGAATCGACGCCGGCGACGTGCTCCACGTCGTCAACTCCCACCGCGGCGGCGACGAGACCGACAGCGAGGACGTTCGCGACGGCGAGGACGCCCTGAACGTCGTCGTCTCCCGCCTCGGCGACCTCGTGGACGTGGAGACTCACCAGTACATCCGCGGTAACGACGCCGCCGACGACATCCTCCAGTGCGCCGACGAACAGGACGCGGACGAAATCGTCATCGGCGTCCGAAAGCGCAATCCGACCTCGAAAATCGTCTTCGGCAGCACGGCACAGGACGTGCTGTTGAACTCGAACATCCCGATGGCGGTCGTCCCGCTGGAAAAAGTCTAATCGTCGCGTCCGAGGTCGCCCGCGGCCGCGTTAGTCTCCGGCTCGGTACTCGACGAGCACCATCTCGAACGCGGGCTCTTCGTCGCCTTCCTCCTCGTAGAACGCCATGTAGCCCGGCAGCGGGCTCTCCGGCGTGACGCAGCTCTCCCAGAAGACGCTCCCGTTCGTCCGGACGACGAAGTTCGCGCACTCCAGGCCGGCGTAGGTGGATATCTCCTCGACTTTGAAGCTCACGTTGCCGTTTTCGCCCGAGGCCTCCCAGCCGTCGCCGACGCGGAGCGTCTCGCCGTCGACCCCGCTGTAGTACGGCGAGTCGAAGCCGATGGTAGCGACCGACCCCGACGGGCTTCCGGCGAGTTCGCCGTAAATCTCGTCCGGCGGCGCGCTCACGGTCTGCTCGCTCGTCGTGTTGGGCGTGACCAGTTTCGTCCGAATCGTCACCTCGTCGTCGGTCGCGGAGACGACCTCCCACTCGTAGGTAGCGGTGCCATCGATGCTCGGACTCGTGATGTCGTAGCGGTAGTACTGCCCGGTCCGGTACCGCTGGTCCCACGTCCCGTTGAACGAAAACGAGGCCCGTTCGGCGTCGCCGTCGCCGCTCTGGTCGGCCGATTCGCCGTCGGTGGCTGTCGCGGTCGCGTCTGTCGCACCCGTCGATGCGTCGGTTGCGGTCGTGGCGTCGCCGCCGACACCGCCCCCGCACCCGGCGAGGAGAACCATGAGTGCCGCGAGAAGCACTCGCGCTGCTGTGGGTTGCATACAGGACACGAGAGGCCACCCGGGGTCATAATAGACACGTCAGACGGGGGCGCACGACGCGACCCGCGAGCGACCCGCTCAGCTCTCGCCGTCGGCTTCGAGCACCTTCTCGGCGAGCGTCGGCACGAACGTCCCGATGTCCGTGACCATGCCGATGGCCTGCGAGGAGCCGCGGTCGAGCAGTTGCGTGACGGTCGCGGGGTTGATGTCCACGCAGACGGTCTTCGCCGTCGAGGGCAAGCAGTTGCCGACGGCGACCGAGTGCAGGAGCGTCGAGAGCATGAGCACCATGTCGGCGCGGTGGGCCTGCTCGCGGATGGCGTTCTGCGCCTCGATGGTGTCGGTGATGGTGTCCGGAAGCGGGCCGTCGTCTCGAATCGACCCCGCGAGGACGTACGGCACGTCGTTTTTCACGCACTCGTACATCACGCCCTCTTTGATGAGTCCCTCCTCGACGGCCTCGGCGATACCGCCGGCGCGGATGACCTCGCTGATGGTGTAGATGTGGTGTTTGTGTCCCTTTCGGGGGTGTTCCATCGTCTCCATGTCCATCCCGAGAGAGGTGCCGTACAGCCCGCGTTCGATGTCGTGGGTGGCGAAGCCGTTACCGGCGGAAATCATGTCCACGTAGCCCTCGCGGACGAGTTCTGCGAGGGCGTCGCCGCCGCCCGAGTGGATGAGCGCCGGCCCAGCGACGACGAGGACGTTCCCGCCATCGGCTTTGGTCTCGCGGAGCGCGTCGGCCACCTCGCCGATGAGCGACTCCGACGGTCGCTCCGAGGAGACGCCGCCCTGCATGAACCCGAAGGGACCGGAGGCGTCTCGGGGGCGCTCCGGCGGCTTGACGCGAATCCCCGCCTCGTCGGTGACGACGAGGTCGCCCTCCTCGATGCCGTTGAGGACCTTCGTGTAGGCCCGCGGGCCGTCGTCGGTCTCCTCGACGACTATCGCGCAGTCCATCTCGATGTCCTCGACCGGGAGCCACTCGCCTTGATACCGAACGTCGGTCGGGTGGTTCGTCGTCGAGTAAAAGCCCACGGGGACGACCCGGTCGGCGGGCGAGGCCTCGACGCGCGCGTCGACGGGGTCAGTGAGGTTCGCGCCGATTTGGTGGAGTTCGTGCAGTATCTCCTGGAGCGTCTCGCGGTCGTCCGCGGACACCGACATCCGGCAGTAGGAGGTCTCGTCTTTCTGCCGGCCGACGTCGAACTGCTCGACGTCGAAGTCCCCCCCGAGGTCCATCACGATGCCCATGGCCTGTTGCATCATCCCCGAGTCGATGATGTGGCCGTCGAGTTCGACCGTGCGCGTGAACGTCATCGACGGAGAGACGGGGGAGGCGGCAAAGTGGGTTACGGACGCGATGACGCGGAGAAAAGACGGGGTCGGACGAAGTTCGGTTCTGCCCGTGTTCAGAGGAAGAAGCCCTTGAACGTGTTGGCGACGGTCCAGACGACCTGGTCGACGGGGTGACCCCGTTCGCCGGAGACGCGGATGCGATCGTCGGCGAGAGCGTCTTGAACCTCGGCGAGCGGGTCAGACGAGTCGGCGATGGTTTCGAGGGTCTGTCGGTCCGTCGTGATTCGGGTCGAGGCCTCGTCGTTGGGACCGGTCGAGATGTCGTCGATGCGCATGTCGTCTTGCACCGACGCCGAGAACACGTGCGTCTCGTCGCCGTCTTCGACGTAGACGTTCACCGTCTTCCCGGCGATGAGGCTCCGCGCGAACGAGACGTCGAGCTGTTCGACGTTGTCGTTGTACAGCGCGACGCCCTCTTCGAGGAGCTGTTGCATCTCCTCGTCGCTCGGCGTCTCGGACTCCTGTGCGAACACCGGGGCGGACGCGGCCACCGCGACGAGCGCGACGGCGAGGAACAACGAGACGAAACGTGTGGATGTGGACATTTCTGTGTGGTATAGGCCGGGCGAGGACATAATGGTTCGCGCGAGCGTTCAACGGGGTGACTTGTCCCCCGTCAGCGAACCGTTCGGAGGAACGACAGGAGGTGGCCGAACGTCTGTTCGAACACCCGGTCGTAGTGGTCGAAGTGGCCGGCGGGGAGTTCGACCAGCGTCGACTCCGGTAGCTCGTCGGCGAGGTCGGCCACCGCGTCGGCGGGCGCGAGGTCGTCGCGCGTCCCCGAGACGAGGAGCGTCGGGCAGGTGACGGCCTCCGGGTCGGGGAGCGCCCGGTAGCGGAGCAGCGAGAGGAACAGCCGAGCGGGCGTCTCGTCGCGCCACGCGCTCCCCGGCGGCACGAGGTCGCGGTAGGCGGCGCGCACGCCGGGGTCCTCGAAGACCGCCATCGACGAGCCGTCGCCGACGACGGGGACGCGATACGGGCCGAGGAGCCGCGACTGGAGTTTGTCGCGAACGGCGGCCGCGACCGCCGCGAGCGTCCCTTTGACGCCTCGGCCCCGCGTGACCGCCTTTCCGTCGAGCATGGGGTTCTGGGCGACGACCGCGGCGACCCGACCGTCTTCGGCCGCCGCGCGGAGCGCGTAGCCGCCGGAGAGCCCCGCGCCCCAGAGGACGAGCGAGCGCGAGTCGATTTCGTCGCGCCCGCGGAGTCCGTCGAGCGCGGCGTGCCAGTCGGCGACCTGCGAGTCGGGGGCTACGAGATTCCGGGGCTCCCCGTTGGAGTCACCGGTGTTCCGGTAGTCGAAGAGGAACGCCGCGTAGCCCGCCTCGGCCAGTCGCTCGGCGTAGGGTCGAAGCCCGAAGCGACGCTCCGCCGCGAGTTCGCCCGCCATGACGACTACCGGCGGCGACTCGACGCCGTCGGGGCGATAGAGCCAGCCCGCGCAGTTCGTCCCCTCGCTCTCGAAGGTCAGCGAGACGCGCGAGTACTCGAAGTGCGAGGGCCGACGCGGGCCGCGCGCGGCGGAGGGCTCGCCGCGGTGACGCCACGCACTCACGCGTCTCCCTCCTCGTAGAGGCTGTCGAGAACGCGTTGGGACAGTTCCTCGTCGCCCAGCGAGTAGTCGTTGTACGCGCGAATCCAGTCGGCTTCGAGCGTCCACGTCGCCTGCACGTCGCCCTCGCTTCGGAGCACCGTCGCCTCGACGGTCCTCGGGTTGAACTCGTCGTCGCGAGCGAGGTCGAGGAAGGCCGTGACGGCGCGGCCGACTTCGCCGTGGTCGGGTTCGACGTCCGGGAACGCCGTGAGATAGGTCAGCGAGACGGCGTCGTCGAGCGAGACTGACTCGACGCTGATGCCGTTGCCGCGGAGCGCCTCCTCGACGGCGGCCGCCGGTTCGAGGTCGTTCATACCACGCGATACGACTGCCGGCGGCTAAACGTTTGCCGCGAGACAGGACGACGCGCGGGTCCGACGACGGCGTCGGGCCGGGTCGGCAGGGGCGAAACGACTCAGTCCGCGCTCGCGTCGGCCCGGCGGAGCGCGTCGTGGAGCGAAAACAGCGGTTCGATGTCACCGGCGGCGTAGTCGACGAGGAGCCGAGTGAGTTCGGCGTGCGTCCGCGTGTGGTCGAGCCCCGCGACCACGCCGTCGACGTACGCCTCGCCCAACGCCTCCCCGACGTGGGCTCCCTTGACGTGGCCGTCCTCGATGCCGAGGCGTTCGAGGTAGCCCGCCGGGAGGTCGTAGTCGTCGTACCAGACGGTCGGCTGGTCGACGCCGGCTTCCTTGCACGCCTTCCACAGCGCCGGAATGTCGCGGTTCGGACGGACCGCCTCCGGGTACGCGTCCGCGGCGAGGGTTCCGAGGTCGACGTGGTCGGCGAACAGCGCGTCGATTCGACGCGGCGCGTCCGCCCAGACGCCGGCGTCGGCGACGCGGTCGGCCCACGCGCGGAGGTGGTGTTCGTCGAAGTACTCGCCGTTGTAGGTGACGACGCCCTCGTCGCGCGTCTCGCACCACTCGACGACCCGTCGGAGGAGGTCGGCGGTGTGTTCAAGCGACCAGTCGCCGTCGCGGAGGAGCACTTCGACTTCGACCTCGGGGTCGTCGCCGTCGCCACGGTGGCCGAGGCCGACGGCGACCAACTCGAAGTCGTCGGTGTTCCGGAAGTCGCTCGGCGGGCCGTTCGGGCTGGCCGTCTCGATGTCGACTGCGAGTCGCCCCTCGTGCATACCCCGCTGTTCCGGCGGCGGCAGTCAAAAGTGACCGGATTGTCCGGCGGTACGGGCGATCCGAGGCGGCCGCGCCGCTCTCGGTGCGAGCGCGTCAGAAATGAGGTGATGTGGAAGTGACGTTCGCCGCGAGCGTGCGGCGGCAGTCGAGCGCGTCGGTGCCCGCTATTCGGAGCCGAACATGTTGCGCATCATCGGGTGCATCTCCATGAGCTGTTCCTCCGCGATCTCCTCGTACAGCTTGTACGTGATGGAGACCGTAAGGAGCAGCCCCGTCCCGGAGACTGCGCCGATGGTGCCGAGCATGTTCGCCATGACGGCGAGCAGGCCGACGAGCGCGCCACCGATGACGGTCACTTGCGGGATGTACCGCTCCATGACCTTCTCGATGACCTGCGGGTTGCGTCGGAACCCGGGAATCTGCATCCCGGAGTTCTGAATCTGTCGCGCGGTCGATTCCGGACCCATACCCGTCGTCTCGACCCAGAATATCGCGAACACCGCGCCACCGACGATCATGAAGACCAGGTCGATGAGCACGCGGATGGCGATGTCGAGCGGGTCGGCCGACGTGAGCCCGAGGAACCACATCCAGTCGGACCGCGACTGGATGGGCGCGAGGTAGTAGAACAGGCCACCGGTGACCTGTCCGCTCGTGTACTGGCCGAGCCACGCTGGCATGGCGGCCCACGAGTTGTTGAGGATGCGCCCGAGGAACTGGATGTTCGCCTGCAGGGCGCGAACGAGGATCATCGGCAGGACGCTCGCGTAGATGAGCTTGACCGGGAAGCGACCGCGGGCACCCTTCACGCGGGCGTGCGAGAGGGGAATCTCGACGCGGACGCTCTCGGCGTAGACGACGATGCCGAAGATGAGCACCGTCGTGATGAGCGCGAGCAGTTGTCCCTGACCGAGGAAGATCGTCGACAGCAGGTCGGTCGGCGAGGCAGGCAGTTCGATGGCACCGGTGACGATACCGATCCACGTCGGGAAGAACCCGGACGCGCCGCCGAGGCCCTCCCAACTGAACAGCCCACCGACGAGCTGCTGGCTGACGCCGGCGATAATGAACAGGCCGACCCCGGAGCCGACGCCCCACTTGCTGACGATCTCGTCCATGAACAGGATGAGGACACCACCGACGGCGATCTGCGCGAAGATGAGTCCCTTCACGCCGAGCGTACCGATGCCGAGCGACGCCGCTACGGCCTGGTCGGCCGGCAGGAAGTTGCCGGCAAACACCATCGGCAGACCCGTCAGGACGATCATGACCCCGACGAGCAGCTTCTGCAGTCCCTGGTAGAGGATCTGGTCGCGCGGGTTGTTGTCCGTGTCGAGCCCGAGCAGGTCAGCACCGCCAAGCAGTTGTAGGACGATGCTCGCCGTGACGATTGGGCCGATACCCAGTTGGAGCACCGAGCCCTGCTGGCCGGCCAAGATGGACCGGAACCGACCGAACAGGTCGTTCGCGGTCGCGGCGTCGACACCGAACAGCGTCACGTTCGTCAGGAAGAAGTACAGAACGAGGATCCCGCCAGTCCACCCGAGCTTCCGGCGGAACGGTACGTGTCCCTCCGGTCGGGCGACTGCGGGCATCCGCGCCAGCACTGGTTCGGCGGCGTCCTTCCATCCCATGATTTATTCCTCGTCGTCCTCGTCGGCGTCGGCCGATTCCTCGGCCTCCGCCGCTTCTTCGGCGCGTTCGGAGAGTTCGGCGTTGCCGCCCGCCTCTTCGATAAGTTCGACGGCACCGGCGGTGAAGGCGTCGGCGACGACGTGCAGTTCGTTACGAACCTGCCCGCCACCGAGCACCTTCACGACGTCCGCTTCCCAGCCGTCCTCGGCCACGTCACGGGCGTCGATGGTGTAGGTGTCGCCGTCCTTCTCGGCGACTCCGTCGGCCGCGAGGAGCGCCGCGTCCTCGTCGAGCTTCTGGATCTTGACTTCGGCGACGTCGTCCTGCAGGACGTCCGGTCGCTTGAAGCCGTGCTTGCCGAGCGGCTCGTAGTTGTGGAACTCGTGTTTGTCGCGTCCGGCGCGGCCGCGACCGCCGCGGTGACCAGCACCGCGTCGGTTCTTGTGCGTACCGCCGCTGTGCGTGCGGGAACCGCGTTGGCGTCGCTTCTTGGACGTCATCGCATGTCCTCCAGGAGCTCGTCGATCTGTTCGGTGCTGTGCTTTCCGAGTTGGCCACCTTCCTTGGTGACGTGCTTCTGTCCGCGGTGACCGCCGCGCGGCGGGTGCAGACGGAGCACGGGCGAGACGCCCTGCTTTCGCAGCGTCGTCTCCTCGTCGACGATGGCCTGCGCGAGCGCGGCCACGTCGTCGTAGTCGGTGTTCTCGGAGACCCACTCGTCGGTGATGTCGCCGTCGCCCTGCTCGGGCTCGGCGCGCGTGCTGATGAGGGTCTCGACGACGTCGACGCTCGGCTCGCCGTGCGCGACGAAGTCGTTGACCTTCGAGATCATCCCGCGGTAGGCGTCCGTTTCCGGCACGAACGTCGCGTGGTTCACGCGGTGGATGTTGAGCATCGTGAGCGTGTCGCGGACGTCCTGTGCGATGTTGACTTCACCGCGAAGCTGAACGATAGCCTGCATTATTCGCGCACCTCCTGACGCACTTCACGAGCGCGCTGGGGCGTACGGGACTGCGACGCGTTCTTGAGCGCGTTGTAGGTCGCCTTCGCGAGGTTGACCGTGGTCCGGGTGTTCCCGTCGCTCTTGGTCCAGGCGTCCTGGATGCCGGCGAGTTCGAGGATGTTCCGGACGGTCTCTGCGGCCGCGAGGCCGAGACCCTGCGGGGCGGGGATGATGCGGACCGTCACGGAGCCGGCCTTCCCCTCTGCCTTGCGCGAGAGGGAGTTGAGGCCGCCTGCGCGGTCTTCCCACGACCCCGAGCCGCGGTCTACCTTGATGATGTTCAGTTTCGCCACCTCGATGGCTTTCTGGATGGCACCGCCGACCTGGTCGTCGCGGGCCTCAGCGTAGCCGAGGTAGCCGTCACGGTTCCCGACTGCGACGACACACCGGAACTTCACCCGGCGGCCGGAGTCGGTCATGCGCTGGACCATGTTGATGTCGAGCACCTCGTCGTCCAGTCCGGGAAGGAGCTGGTCGACGAGCTGGGGTTCCTTGAGCGGAAGTCCCGTCTCGAGCGCCTGGTCCATCGACGTGACGTCGCCGTTCTGCACCATGCGGCCGAGCCGCGTTCGCGGCTCCCAGCCGTTGTTATTTCTGCTCATTCGTCCTCCTGAAGGTTCCCGAGCACTTCGTCGAAGTGGTCGGGGAGGTTCGTGGCATCGAAGTCTCCACTGTAGAGCGGCTCGTCGAGCTGCTCTGCGTACTCGGCGATGTGGACACCGCGGTTGCGGTCCCAATCAGCGAGTACTGCGTCGTTGTGGGGGATTTCGAGGCCAGCGTCGATAGCACCCTCCTGCACCGCGAAGACCTTGTTTCCGGGCGTGGCCGTGTTGAGGCCGATGTCGAGGACCGCTTCCTCGACGCCGGCGGCCAGCGCCCGCTTACCTGCCAGATACCCCGTGAGGTACGCGCTCGGGAGGTTGCCCGTGGGGGCTTCCCAGCCGTACTCGTCGAGGTCGGCAGAGGTCGCTGCAGCGTGGGTCTCGTCGCCCTGCGGGCCCGGAGTGACCAGCTGCGCCCTGACGTGCTTGTTGCTCACGCGAGCAACGAGGCGGGGCTTGCCCGATTTCAGCAGGCGCAACCTTTGATGGTAATCGGTCCGGACTTCGCGGCGACGCCGCATCGGAACCTTGTATCGTGGTCCGGTCGCCATTATTGAATCTCCACCTGGTAGTTGTTCTGAATGTACGCTTCGAGCCGGTCCACGCTATCGAATTCGCCACCGGACGCCTTGTTGTAGAGCGAGCGGTACTGGGAACGGTCGAGCGTTCCGTCCTCGCGAAGCTCCTTCAGGCGACGGCGCTGGGCGCGGATTCGGCTGACCCATGCGTCTTTCTTGTTCTGTCGAGCGCCGGAACGGCCCTTGCGGGAGCCGGCACCCTTGCGGTGACCGTAGGAACGCTTGGCGGCGCGCTCGCGTGCGCGACCCTTCGAGTTGCCCTTGGCGTCCTTGGCGCGAATCGTGCCCTCGTCGACGAGTTCACGGATGTCTTCGCGCGTGATGGCCTCCGCGATTTCGGCCTGTTCCTCTGGGTCGAACCAAACTCGACCCTTGCCGACGTCAAGGACGTCGGCCGCCATTCGCTTCTGCGCTTTGAGGTCCGTCATCAGTTGTCCACCTCGACTTCGACGTAGGTGGGGTTGAGGACGCGAATCTCGCGGTCCTCACACGCTTCCTCGATACGCTCGCGCTTGCGCGCTCCGACCGAGGAGGCGATGCGAACTGCCTGCGTATCGCCGTCGATGCCTTCGAGGTCGTCCGTGTTGAACACGCGGACCTCCTCGAAGCCCGACGGGTGTAGGCCGCGGGCGGCCTTCGGCGTGCGGTAGCCCGCCTCGACCTTGGGGCCCTTGCCCTTGATGCCGATACGCTGTTTGGAGAGCCCACCACGGGGGCGACGCCACGACGTGGGCGTGCGCTTCTTCTTGTGGTGGTCCTGCCGATTGAACTGCGGCTTGCCCTCGCGGCGCTTCTGCGCCAGGGCTTCCGCGGTTTCCTCGTCGAGCTGGGGCTTCTTGTCCGCGTGACCGCGGGGCTGAAGCTCCGTCTCGACCTCTTCGGCTTCCTCTTCCTCTGGCTCGGCTTCGGACTCGTCTTCGACTTCGGCCTCGGCCTCGTCGGAGACCTCGAGGCCACCGACGTCGGCTTTGATACGCGCGGCGAGCGCGTTACCGATGCCGTCGACCTCGGCCAGTTCGGACTGGCTCGCGGCCTGTACGTCGTCGACGCTCTCGAAGCCGGCTTCGCGGAGCGCGTCGGCCTTCGACGGGCCGACGCCGCTGATGTCTTCGAGTTCGGTGATTTCTTCCGACATTAGGCATCA
Organism: Haloferax sp. Atlit-10N; assembly: GCF_003586325.1. Lineage (NCBI taxonomy): Archaea > Methanobacteriati > Methanobacteriota > Halobacteria > Halobacteriales > Haloferacaceae > Haloferax > Haloferax sp. Atlit-10N. Next base: position 333,694 of record NZ_PSYX01000003.1, on the reverse strand, counting down.
CCAGTCTGCGGTTTCTGGGTGATGTACACGCCGTCGGTGAACACGCGAGTGTCCTTGTCCTTGACGCGGGTGAGTTGTTCGATGTCGGCGGCGGTCTGCCCGACGTCCTCCTTGTTGGAGCCCGTCAGGGTGAGTTCTTCGCCGTCGACCTGTACGTCCGTGTCGCCGCGAATCTGCGCTCGTCGCGGGGACTTCTCGCCGAGGAAGTTCTTGATGACCACGTCGCTGCCTTCGACGCTAACCTGCATCGGGAAGTGAGCGTAGTGGACTTCCATCTTGTACTCCCACCCCTCGGTCGCGCCGTGAAGCATGTTGTTCACGTGGCTCTCGAAGGTACCGATGGTCGCGTTGGTCTTCGCGTTCTCGACGTCGCTCTCGATGACGATAGCGTCGTCTTCGGCGGAGACCGAGACGTTCGGGTACCAGAGGCGCTTGGTGACGCTTCCGTTGGGGCCCTCGATGGTGAGCTCGAGGTTTTTGACCTCGGCGGATACCTCGTCTGGGGTTTCGATTTCTATTCGGCTCATTGTTCTAGTAGACGTAGGCGATGATCTGGCCACCGATGCCCTTCTCGCGGGCCTCGTAATGGCTCATGACGCCGTGGCTCGTCGTGACGATGAGCGCGCCGTAGTCACGGGCGGGGAGGAATCGCTTCTCCCATTTCTCGAAGTCGTCGGCTCCGGCGGAATACCGGGGCTTGACGACGCCACAATCGTTGATTGCGCCTTTCAGTTCGACCTCGAACAGACCGGCCTTGCCGTCGTCGACGAACTCGAAGCCGTCGATGTACCCGCGGTCGTAGAAGACCTCGAGGACGGAGCCGATGATGTTGGAGGCGGGCTGGATCTCGTGGGACAGATGTCCGACGCTCTCGGCGTTGTCCACACCGGAGAGAGCGCTACTGAGTGGGTCGTTGTCAGCCATTGCTTATCGGTACTTCTTGAATCCCATCTCGCGGGCGATCTCTCGGAAGCACTGGCGGCACAGGTTGATGTCGTACTTGCTGACAAGTCCCTGCTTTCGACCGCAGCGCCGGCACTCGTTCTCCTGGCCGGTGCGGCGGGATGCGTGCTCGCCCGTCTGTTCTGTTTCGCTATCGCTCATTCTTCAACCTCCACGTCGAACGTGGACTCGATGAACGCGACGGCGTCCTCGACGGTCATCCGGTGGGACGACGGAATCTGACGGGAACGCTTGTCGCGCTTTTTCACTCGGTAGCCGGGGCGGACGAGGTTGACCGTCACGTCCAGCCCGTAGATACCGATCTGCGGGTCGTACTCCTGGCTCGGGAACTCCGTGTGCTCTTCGACGCCGAAGCCGAAGTTGCCCGTCTGGTCGAACGACGAGACGGAGAGGTCCGCGATGGGGAGTGCGGTTTCGAGGAACTCGACGGCGGTGTCACCACGGAGGGTGACCTTCGCGCCGACGGGTTCGCCGCGGCGGACGCCGAAGTCCTGCGAGGCGCGGCCGGAGATCGTGCGAACGCTCTCCTGACCGGTGATCTCCTCGAGGATGTCCTCGGCCTTCGCGAGTTCGCGACCACCTTCGCCGACGCCCATGTGGACGACGACCTTCTCGATGCGCGGGTCGCGCATCGCGTGGAAGTCAGCCTCGCTCATTCGTCATCACCGCCGTCAGTAGCCTGACGTGCTTCGGACTCGTCGTCCGAACCCGTGAAGTTCTCGTCGATGACGACGACGTACTGTTCGACCGTCTCGAACTCGCCGTCTTCGGTCTCGACGACAACGGAGTTGTTTCCGCTTCCGGGCGTGACGATAATCTCGGTGATTTCGCCGATCTCGCCGGAGTGCCGCCCGTTGACGGCCGTGACGAGCGCGCCTTCTTCGTAGGGGAAGTGCGCGACGACGTCCTTCGTCTCGTTGTCGACGACGATGGAGTCCTTGCCGCTGTACTCCGAGGCGTCCTCGACGATGAGGGTCGCCCCGTCGTGGAGCGTCAGCTGGAAGTCGCCACCGCCGACCTGCGTCTTGTTCACGATCTTACCGAGACGGCTGGATGCCGAGTCGGCGTCGATGGGGGTCAGCGCCAGGCGGCCTCCCTCGTCGGGGAAGACGCGGTAGTACTCCTCTCGCTGGACGAACGCCAGGATGTCGAACATCCCGATAGGACGGCGGACGTCGGAGGCCACGTCGCCGTTGACCAGAATGCTCTGGTGGTTGAGGGCGTACTGGGCCTCCTTCTTCGAGTCCACGTAGCCGAGCACGTCGCGCAGGACGATGAGGAGGGGAACCCCCTCTTCGCCGTGCGGACCCGCTCCGGCCTTGACCGTGAACGTGCCTGTCTTGCGCTCGACCGGCCAGGACTTCGGTACGGACAGTCGCTTCTGGTGTCGAGTCATTCGTTATCCTCCTTGAGTCGGGCCTCGCGCACGTCGTCTTCGAGGTCCAGTTCCGTCACGCGGACGTTACTGGCCTGAAGGGGGCGTGGGACCTCCTCGCCGTCGGCTTTCTCAACGGTGACGCCGTCGACGTAGATGACGGCGTCGGTGAGGTCGACCTCGGTGACTTCGCTTTCTTCGCCGGCGAAGTCGCCGCGGAGCACCTCGACCGTGTCGCCCGCGTTGACGCGGACGTTACGGCTGCCGTACTCCTCGCTGAGGTCGTCCGACAGCGGTGCGCGGACCTGCTTTTGCCGCTCGTGGAGCGGCGCGTCGCGAATCTGGGTTCGCTGTTTGCGCGGTTGTCGAGTCATACTATACAATCATCGTAGCCGTCGATGCGATACTCCCGAAGCGCTCGGCGACTTCGCGTGCGACGGGACCCTTGATTTCGGTCCCGCGAGGCTCTTCCATCTCGTCGATGATGACGGCGGCGTTGTCCTCGAACTTCACACGCGTGCCATCGGGCCTGCGGATGGATTTCCGCTGGCGGACGATGACCGCTTCGAGCACCTGGCGGCGCATCTCGGGGGTACCTTTGGTGACCGAGACGGTCACCTTGTTCCCGATGCCTGCCTTGGGGTGGCGGTTCTTCGTGCCGGAGTAACCCGCGACGCTGATAATCTTCAGTTCACGAGCGCCGGTGTTGTCGGCGCACGTGACCAGCGAGCCACGGGCGACACCCTTGGTGATGTCCGCTTTGAGCGCTTCCATCACTCGTCACCTCCGATAATCTCGACGACGACGTGGGATTTCGTCTTCGAGAGAGGTCGGGTCTCCGCAATCGTTACTTCGTCACCGACAGCGACGTCGTCGAGCACGCCCGGCACGTGTGCCGGGATGCGGGAACGTCGCTTCATGTAGCGGTCGTACTTCGGAACGAATACGTCGTACTCCCGCTCGACGATGACGGTCTTTGCCATGTCCGTCGAGACGACTGTCCCCTCCAGGGTCTGACCCCGGACGGAGAGCGAGCCGTAGAACGGACATTTTTCGTAGTCGTAAGCCTCGGAATCGTCAGGTTCCGGAGGCATTGGAACGTCAAGTCCTATCGCCATTTCGAGTCACCTGTAGTTTCGGTGCGCAGGGCGGGTCGTGAGAGCAGTTGTGCGCCATCCACCGTAACGTAGGCCGCGCCCTCGCAATTCCCTGAAGGGGAAGCTGCCGATGATGAGTCGGCGAGCCGATCAGACTGACTGGCATCAAATCCGCCAGTAGTATCCGACCGAAGTTTGGACGCGGTCCCCGACGCCTTCGCGGCGCCGGCGGCTTCATCTGTACGCGGAATCTCGAATTCGAAGGTCGCCCCTCGTTTCGGCACCTGCCGCACCCGGGACCCGTCGTCGACCATGAGCGTGTGCATCGTCTCGACGACGATGCGACCGGCTATCCCGACGAGGTCGGGGTTCGCCGCGTCGACGACCTCCACGTGGAGGCCGTTGAGCTCGTGTCGCGTGAGGGTCTCGGGTGTAAGTGGCATTTTATTCTTCGTCGAGGTCGCCTTCTTCGCCCTGAATCGTCTTGATTCGGGCGATGGTCTTCTTCAGTTCAGAGACGCGGCCGGGGTTCTCCGGCGCGCCACCCGCGGCCTGCACGGCCTTCGCGTTGAGCAGCTCCGTCTCGAGCTCTTCGAGCTCGGCGGTGCGCTCTGCGGGCGTCATGTCGCGAATCTCTTCGGTGTAGAGGATCGCCATTTATTCTTCCTCCGTTTCTTCTTCGTCGTCGTCTTCCATCTCCGCGACGAGGTCGGCCGCCTCTTCGGCGACGTCTTCGTCGAGTTCTTCGTCGTCGTCGACGACTTCCTCGACCGCTTCGTCGTCCTCGTCGTCGGCTTCGTCGACGACTTCTTCTTCGACCGCTTCGACGGCCGCTTCCTCGACGACGTCTTCGTCGACTGCGTCCGTCTCGGCGTCGGCCTCCTCGGAGACGTCCGGAACCTCCTCCGGCTCCTCTTCGAGGAGGTCCTCGACGCTCTCGGTCTCTTCGATCTGTTCGACCGCTTCGGGGTTCGCGTCTTCCTCGACTTCGAAGTCGTCGGGGAGCTTCGCACCCGGCGGGATGATCTTGACCGTCACGCCGATGGTGCCGAGCTTCATGACTGCGACGCCCTGGCCCTCGTCGACGATCTCCTGTGCGGGCTCGCCGTTGTGCTTGATGTAGCCGCGGTTGAACTTCTCAACGCGGGAGCGAGCGCCCGTGACCTTACCGGAGAGGACGATTTCGGCACCGAGGGCGCCGGCGTCCATGATGCGGTCGATGGTCGTGTGGCCCGCCTTACGGAAGTACCAGCCGCGCTCGAGCGCGTTGGCGAGGCGGTCGGCGACGATCCGGGCGTTGAGGTCCGGCTCGTCGACTTCCTGCACGTCGATCTGGGGGTCGTCGAGGTTGAATCGCTCTTCGAGTTCGCGGGTGACCTTACGGATGTTCTTCCCGCCTTTCCCGATGACCATCCCGGGCTTTTCGGCCTTGAGCACGATCTGGGTGCCCATCGGCGTCTTGGCGACGTCCATGCCGCCGTAGCCCGCTCGGCCGAGCTCTTCTGCGAAGAACTCGTCGATCTGGGACCGCTGCAGTCCGTTCTCGATGAATTGGTGTTCGTCAGCCATTATTCCTCGACCTCTTCGATGATGAGTTCGACGTCACAGATTGGGGTGTTCCACGGGTCCGCCCGACCGAAGGCGCGGGGCTTGCGACCCTGACGTTCGCCGACCTTGTGGGCGGCGACGTGCTTGATCTCCATGGCCGGTCCGTCGAACCCTTGTTCGGTCGCGTTGTTGCGAACGTTTTCGAGGAGTTCGAGGAACGCCTTGGACGCCTTCTCGGGGTACCGTCCCGCGTCCCAGCCGTCGATGTCGCTTCGGTGACCGACACCGGAGTTGTGCTGCTTGAACGGAACCGACCGCTCGCCGTCGATGACGGCTTCGAGGTACTCCTCTGCGTCGGCGACGGGCATCCCCTTGATGGCTCGGGAGATGGCCTTGCTGTGCTTGATGCTGATGGGCCGGTCCCGGAGCATACCCTTGGCCGTGGTGTCCGGGTCGGCCTCGACGCTGTAGTTGATTCCCATGGTTTACTTGAGGGGCACGAACTTCGAAGACCGGGTCGCGCCGATACCGGCCTGACCGTGCTCGACCGAGCTACGGGTCAGCTGGAACTCGCCCAGGTAGTGACCGATCATCTCGGGCTGAATCTGGGTGCGTTCGAACTCCTGGCCGGTGTAGACGGCGAAGGTGAGACCGACGAATTCGGGGAGAATCGGCATGTCACGCAGGTGCGTTCGAATCGGCGTGTTAGCCGTCTCCTCTTCCGTCTTGTCCTGAGCCTTCGCGAGCAGTTTCTCGTGCTCGGCCGACAGGCCTCGGGTGATGGTTCGCCGCTGACGAGCGGGGAGCAGTTCCGTGACCTCGTCGAGCTCCATGTCCTGCAGCTCGTCGAGCGTGTAGCCGCGGTAGGTGAACTCACCTTCGCGGCCGGTGCGGTATTGCGTACTCATGGTTACTTACCTCCCTTGCCACCGCGACCGGTGCGTTTGGAGGCGATGTCACCGACCTTCCGGCCCGGCGGAGCGTTCCGCGAGACGGACTTCGGCTGACCGGGGTGCTGCCGGCCACCGCCACCGAACGGGTGGTCGACGGCATTCATAGCAACACCACGCACGCGCGGCCACTTGATACCGCGCGCTTTCATCTTGTGGTACTTCTTGCCTGCCTTGACGAAGGGCTTCTCCGTGCGGCCGCCGCCGGCGACGACGCCGATGGTGGCTCGGCAGTTGGGGTTGAGGCGCTTGACCTCGCCCGACGGGAGCTTCACGATGGCGACCTTGCGGTCGTGCGAGAGAAGCTGCGCGCTCACGCCGGAGGCGCGGGCGAACTTCCCGCCGTCGCCGGGCTGGTGCTCGACGTTACAGACGGGGACACCCTCGGGAATCTCGGCGAGCGGCAGCGTGTTGCCGGGCTTGATTTCGGCGGAAACGCCGATCTGAAGCTCTTCGCCGACGGTGACACCCTCGGGCGCGAGAATCATGCGCTGTTCGTCCTCGAACTCGACGAGGGCGATGGGCGCGCTGCGTGCGGGGTCGTGCTCGATGCCGACGACCGTGCCCGTGATGGTGTCTTTCTCCTCGGACTTCTTGTGCGACAGTTCGGCCTTGTAGCGGTGCGACGGCGCCCGGAAGGTGGACGTACCGCGACCACGACGCTGGCCCTGAATTCGGCGTCCCATTGTTAGAACACCCCGATACGCGACGCGACTTCCTGCGCGTCGTCGTCTTCAGAGAGACGAACTGTTGCTTTCTTCTTGCCTTTCATCGTGACCTGCGTGTTGACCTTCTCGACGGTCACGTCGTAGCGCGACTGGACTTCGTCCTTCACGTCGGACTTCGTCGAGTCGATGTGGACGATGAACTGGAGCTTGTTGTCGAAGTCCATCTGGTTCATCGCCTTCTCCGTGACCAGCGGGTGTTCGATGATGCTCATCGTTCTGCGACCTCCTCGAGCGCGCTCTCGGTGAAGAGCGTGAGGCGACCGGCGTGGGTGCCGGGCGCGAGGTCCTCGGCGGAGACGTTCGCCGCGGTGGCGACGTCGACGCCGGCGAGGTTGCGAGCGGCCTTCGAGGGCTCCTCGGCCGTCACGAAGAGAATGGACTTCGGACGGGTGTACTTGCGACCGCGGAGCTTGCCTTGGCCGCCTTTGACCTTCTTGTTCTCCTCGGAGCGCTCGATGTCGTCGTAGACGCCGAGCGACTGCAGGAGGTCGACGACCTCCTTCGTCTTGACGAGGTCCTCGAAGTCGTCGGAGACGACGAGGGGGAGCTCGACGTCGTCGTCGAAGCGGTGACCGCGCTCGGCGACCAGCTCGGAGTCCGTCGTGGCGGCGAGCGCCGAGCGGACAGCGAGCTTACGCTCCTTCGTGTTGATCTCCTTCCCCTGGTCCTTCTCGGCCTTCGGCGGGTGAGCGCGACGGCCGGAGACGGCGTGCGGGACGCGTCGGGCGACGCCGTTCTGGCGTGGGTCGTGGGACATCCCACGGCCGCTGCCCATGGACTCTGCCGGGGTTCGAAGTCCGGCGTAGGGGTCGGCACCGTACGGCTGTTTTCGGTTTGCCTGCGCGGCGATGACGGCACGCTTGATGAGGTCGGGACGGTAAGCCGTCTCGAAGACCTCGGGCAGGTCGATGCTGCCCGCGTCGTCGCCGTTCAGGTCTCGGATAGTTGCCTGCATGGATTATCCCTGGTTCGATGCGGTAGAGACGTAGCGCACCTCGGGGTCGAGGCGCGGCTGGTCGTTCGGCCGGATGGCCGGGCGGAACCGCAGAAGGCGCTTGTTGGGGCCCGGCAGCGAGCCCTTGATGAGCGCGTAGGAGCCGTCGACCTCGCCGTAGTTGACGAAGCCACCTTCGACGGAGGCTTCGTCACCCTCACCGAGGTCGATGAGGCGCTTGTTGAGCTCGGTGCGCTGGTGGTACCCAGTCTGACCGAGCTGCGGAACCGTAGAGCGGACACGGGACGGGTTCCAGGGGCCGAGGTTGCCAATACGGCGTCTCCAGCCCTGGCGGGCGTGCTTGCCCTTACGCTTCTGGACGCCCCATCGCTTGACGGGACCCTGCGTACCCTTACCCTTCGTGACACCCGCGGCGTCGAGGTACTCGCCGGCGCGGAACACGTCGGACATCTCGTGTTCGCCGCCCTCGGCAACGAGGTCGAGGGCGAAGTCGGCGCGCTCCACCATGGAGCCGCCACCGACGCGAGTCTCCATCACGTCGGGCTTCTTCTTGGGCACGTTCGCGAGCTCGGCGGGCACCGTGTGCGTGATGACGCGGAGGTCATCGACTTCGCCGGCCTCGACGGCCTCGCGAAGCGCGTCGGCGTCCGAGTCGAACGTGTTCTCTGCCGGCAGGTCGAGGACGCGGTCGAGTTCGTCGTGGAACTCGTCCGTCCAGACCTCGGTCTGCGGCTTCATACCGTACGGCGTCTGCTCGTAGGCGCGAAGGGCGACGGCGCGCATCGGCGGCGTCTCGACGACGGTCACCGGGACGGACTCCTCCATTCCCTCGCGGGGGGAGTCGGCCTCGTCGTTGACCATCATGACGTGGGTCATACCGGCCTTGTAGCCAGCGAATCCCTGCAGTGCAGGGGAACCGTCGTCACTTGGCCACGACTTGATACGCGGGACCTCTTTGGTCACACGCTTGCGGGGGCTGAAGCCCATCGAGCCTTTTCGTGGTCTGCTTGGTTGTGGCATGGATTCACTCCGTGAGTGTCAGGGAGGCGAGGGAGGCGAACATCGCTTCTTCTGTTCGCACGACCTCGCTGCCCTGTCGCGGAATCGTATTGAGCCAGAGGTCGAACCCCGGACCAACGGAAGGTTCGACGTCTGCAACATCCTCGGGAGACATCCCGAGCATGTCCGGAAGCCCACGGCCCGGCGACCCGAAGACGACGGTCATGCCGCCGACATCGGTGATGCGGGCCGTCAAGTCACCCAATGTGGGGACCGACAGCGGTTCGCCATAGCGAGACGTGGCGATTCGCACGCCCGCATCTGGCCTGCCGAGTGCTTCCGTGAGGTCCATGCGGGATACGTCGAAGCCCGGGAGGGGCTCGTCGACGATCCGCGCACGGACCGGTTCTCGCGAAGAGATCCTGACAGCGACGCGCTCTCCCTCTGTGAGGTCCATCCCGGGAGGGACGAACAGGGAGATCGGGTGTTGCATTCCGCAATTGACCCGAACGCGGTCGTCAGGTCCGACCTCGGTCACGATTCCTTCTCGCAACGCGGGCGACTCGTCAGAGCCGTCCGCGGTCGTAGACGCCACGAGAACGGGCGGCAGGATACCAGCGTAGCGGAGTTCGTCGCGCTTGCCCCAGACCTCCTTGCGGAGGTAAGGGGGCGTCGCGGCGTACCGAAGTACGGTTTCGACGAACTCGCCGCCCCACTTGTTCTCGCCGTCTTCGTCGGGGAAGACGACGAGTTCGTTCGCCCGGAAGACCGCCGCCGCGCGGGCGACGTAGCCGAGTTTGCGAGTTGCCTCGCGTTGATCTTCGGCTTCCCGGACGAGTGAGGACGGCACGAGTACGCTGAGTTTCATGCCGGGTTCATCCTCGTCTCGTCTAGACTGTGGCGTTTGTACCGGGGGCCTACCTAAAAGAGTAGCGAATCCGTTCTGGGGTGATAGAGCGTCCCACGACCCAGTTTGTGGACGATTGGCGAATGACGCGTGGTACGTAATTACACGGTCGACGACAGGTCGGCGAAGGCGAATCTCACGTGGTAGCAGGTGGCGCGCCGTCGCCCGATTTCTCCCCCGTTTCGCAAGTCTTATTTATCAACCCGACACTATCGAGTAACGCAGCAGCACGCCACGATACACGCGGAATGCGCTGGTAGTGTAGTGGTATCACGTGACCTTGCCATGGTCACAACCTGGGTTCAAATCCCAGCCAGCGCACTTCCACCACATGCGTCGGTAGTGTAGTGGTATCACGTGACCTTGCCATGGTCACAACCTGGGTTCAAATCCCAGCCGACGCACTTCTACAACGAATCTACCTTCCGAGCGACCGCTGTGCGTGTCGCTCGGACTATGAGTTGTGAATGCGGCCCGGTGGGATTTAAATCAGGGAGCGACGCGAACGGAGTGAGCAGAGCGACTGAGGTTCAAATCCCAGCCGACGCACTTCTCTGAATTCAACTCGGTCAGCGACGCGTCTCGTCGCGTCCCCGAGAACTCACGTTTCGTCCCGCGCTCGCCACCACCAGACCATCGCGGCCACGCCGACGATGAGGACAACGACGGCGAGCGCGTCGAGGGCGTAGTTGAGCGGCGTTCCCGTCGGTACGGTCCCGGACTGCGTCACCTGTAAGAGGGCGTACGAGAGCCACGTGAGACACATCCCGACGAGGAGAACCGCCCGCGTGGCGGAGAGCGCTCCGCGTCGGTACTGCACGCCCGTGCCCGCGAGGAGCAACAGGTACGCGACGAGTAGGGGAACGCCCCCGAGGTCGGCGAGCACGCTCATGACTCGGTCGGAAACGTCACGAGGGCGATAACGGCCGCGAACACGACGAGTAGCGCGCCGAATTCGAGCGGCGACCGGGTGGCGAGGCGTGTGATGAGCGACGCGGGCGCGGTGCTCTCACGGAGTTCGATGCCGAACTCGCTGGCGGAGAGCGCGGCGGACGCGCCGACGGCGGCGGCGACGACGCCGACCACTCGCGTGACGCGGGAATGGAGGGAGACCATACGGCACGTCCGCAGAGGATACACTAAATAGTTGACACCATTCGCGATTCTGGCCTCGCACGCGTGGGCGAAGAATCAATATCCGAGCGTGTCCACCGTCTCGATTCGTTCGATGCCGTCGAGTTCGCAGAGGTCAGAAACGGCGGATTCGGCGATCGAGACCACGACGCCGCCGAACCGGAGTTCGCGTTCGAGGCTGCCGCCGAGCGACTCGACGCGGGTTTCGAGCGCGGCGCGGGCGTCGTCGTCCGCGGGTTCGACGCGGAGTTCCGCGACCTCGTCGTCGAGGGGGTCGTCGCGCATGCGACGGACGGGGTGAGAGAGATACATATCCGGGGGTCGTCGGCCGGCGGGAAAACGGTCGCGGTCGGCCGGTGGCGGACCGCGCTCGACCGAGGCGTCAGTCCTCGGTGAAGTAAAACAGCGCCTCGCGACCCGCGCCGCAGTCGGGACACCCCGTCGGGAACGAGGTCAGCGAGCCGAGTTCGCCGCAGTCGTCACAGCGCCAGACGAGTCGCGCCTCGCCGAAATCCTTCTCGGGCAGTCGTCGGTGTTCGACGACGGTCGGAGGCCGAACCGCGCGGGAGGCGGTCTCGGCGGTCGTCTCCACGGCCTCCCACCTCGTTCGGTCCCGTTCGAGCGGTCGCGCCGGCTGAGTCGGTCGGGCAGGGGTCTTTATTGCCATAGTGTCGCATACGCACGCCAGCCACATAACGCCCGTCATCACTCCTCCTGACTGTCAGGCCACGAGGACCATCGGAGTTCCAGTCTGACAGGCCCCTCCGGCAGGAATCGACTGGTTTCGGTGTCGACGACGACCCGTTCGGGCCGGGGGAGCGTGACGGACTCGTCGCCGACGCGAACCGTCAGGTCCTCGTGCGGAGCGGCCGCCACGAGGTGGTCGAGTCGTTCGATGGCGGCCGTCACCTCGCCACGAGTCACTGCGTCGGTCTGCGAGTCGAGGGGGACGCCGCCGAACAGTGGGCGGACGTTCACGTCGCGCGAGCGGTTCGACAGCACCGCGTTGACGGCCGCGCCGAGGAGGATGACGAGCCCGCTGAAGTAGAGCCACGTCAGGAGGACGAGGATGCCGGCGACGACGCTCGACTCGGGCGCGCGGCTACTGAACTCGACGTAGAGCCGGAACAGCGACTCGAAGGTCGTCAGCCCGACGGCGGCGACGAGGGTCCCGGGGACGACTTCGAGGTAGGTCACGTCCTCGTCGGGGAAGATGTAGTACATCGGGTAGAACGTCACGAACAGGACGACCACGAGGAGCCCGCGGTAGACGACCCATCCGAGCGCCCCGTCGAGCGCCGGGAGCGCGGACTCGATGAGCGCGCCGGCGACGACGGCGACGGCGACGGTGACGAGGACGACGATGCCGTCGGAGAGCTGGTCGGCGAAGGTGTTGGCCGCCTCCGACTCGTAGATGTCCGAGAAGGCGGTGTCGAGGCCGCGGAAGATGCGAAGCGTCCCCCACACCAACACGAGCACCCCGACGAGCGAGAGGCTCGCCAGTTGGGTCGATGATTCCAGTTCGGCGATGATAACGTCGCCCGCGCCGGGGGTCAACACGGACTGGATGACGGCGATGACGCCCTCGCGGAGGCCGCTGTCGCCGGTGGCGGAGACGGCCGCGAGGACGAGCAGGAACAGCGGTAACAGCGAGACGAACGCCCCGTAAGCGATGCTTCCCGCCATGAAGGTGAGCCGCTCGGTTCGCACCTCGTAGACGATGGCCCGGCCGAGCGTGAGCGCTCTCGTGACACGCGGATTCATGGACACTGATACGTCGGCCGACGAGAAAAGCGCGATGCGCCGCCAAGTCGGGGGTGCGGAGGCGGCTATCGTCGGGCGGCGAAGACGGCGACTGCCAGCCCCAAGACGGCGCCCGTCGCGGTCCACTCCGCCGCGTAGCCGACCGTTCCGCCGATGGCCGAGCCGAGGGTCACCCCGCCGACAACGTTCGCCCCCACGACGAGTGCCACCCGAGTGAGTTCGCTCTGGAACATATCGGAACCTGTGGCTGTTCGAGGGGATAGCCTCGTCGGTTCCGTCGTCGAATCGGCCGTCTCGGTCCACTCCGTTTTACTACCGCGTGGCGCGTGGGTTCGACCATGACAGTCATCGCGATGCTGAGCGTCGCACCGGTCGTCGAAGGGAGCATGTCGGGCGAGGTCGCCAAGGCGGTCGCGGCCCTCGACGACTTCGAGGTGTCCTACGAGACGAACCCGATGGGGACGGTCATCGAGGCCGACGACATCGACGAACTGCTCGCGGCGGTCGGCGCGGCCCACAAGGCGGTCGACGGCGACCGCGTGAGCACGTTCCTGAAGATAGACGACAAGCGCACGAAGGACCAGACGGCCGCCGACAAGGTCGACGCGGTCGAAGCCCACCTCGGTCGGGAAGCGAGAAGCGACCGCGAATAGTGTCGCACGGGGGCGCGGCGACCCGCCGCGCATTCCCGCGACCCGCCCCACGTGGCACGTCCACGCGCCCCGGAGCGGTGGGTGACTGACAAACCCTTTAGCCGAAGGCGCGCAATCGCCTCGCATGGACAGCATCAATCGGATGGCCATCGAACTGGTCGACGAGGCGCTCGATTTCGCCGGGGAACTCGGCATCGAGGGCTACGAACTCGACTCGGGCGCGACGGTCATCGACTTCGGCGTCGACGCCGACGGCGGTGTCGAGGCGGGGATGCTCCTCGCGGAGATTCAGACCGCGGGTCTCGCCACGGTACAGACGCGGATGGGCGAGGTCGCCGGCACGCCCCGCCCGCACGTCGAACTCTCCACCGACCGCCCCGCGCTGGCTCTCCTCTGCTCGCAGAAGGCCGGCTGGGAGCTCACCTTCGACGACTTCGACGGCCTCGGCTCCGGCCCCGCACGCGCGCTGGTCGGCGAGGAAGAGGAGTTCCACCACCTCGGCTACTACGACGAGTTCGACCTGACGGTCCTCTCCGTCGAGAGCATCGACCTCCCGACCGACGAGGTCGCGGAACACGTCGCGGAGACGACCGGTCTCGAACCGAGCGCCGTCTTCCTGCCGACCTACGCGACCGGCTCGCTCGTCGGGAGCGTCACGGGCGCGGCCCGCGCGGCCGAACTCGCCGTGTTCAACCTCTTCGAGGCGGGCTACGACCCGACGAACGTCCTCTCTATCAACGGCTCCGCCCCGCTCGCCCCCGTCAGCTACGACGAGAGCGTCGCCATGGGACGGACGAACGACGCCGTCGCCTACGGCGGGCGCGTCCACGTCACCGTCAGCGAGGATTTCGACGACTTCGACCGCGCGATTTCCACGGCCGGACCCGACTACGGCGTGCCGTTCGAACAACTGTTCGAGGACGCCGACTGGGACTTCGGCGAGGTCGACCCCGGCGTGTTCGGCCCCGCGCAGGTCACCGTCGACGTGGTCGACGGCCCGACGTACACCCTCGGCGAGACCGACGAGGACGTGCTCGCCGACTCGTTCGGACTGTGAGGCGCAAACCGGTCCCGCCCGCGCCGGACTCCCTCGACCGACTGTGGGACGCCCACCGCGCGGTGCCCCTGATTCCGGGCTCCGAAGACGACTGCTGCGGCCGGGTGGCGAACCGACTCGACGTGACGCCCGACGAGGGCCGCGACTGGCTCGTGTTCTGCCAGTCGCTCGGCCTCGCTCGCGAGGTGAGCCGCGGCTTCGAGCGCGTCCGCGACGACCCGACGCGGGACGCCTTGCGGGCCGCCTTCGAGGCGAACGTCTTCGGCGCGAGAGAGGCCCTCGACGCGCTCGGCGACGAGCCGAGGTCTGCCGACGCGGTCTTCGACGCGTTCGAGCCGGCCGTCCCGAACTGGGAGCGCCACCGCGACCCCGACGGGTGGGAATCTCGCTGGCGAGACAGGGTCGCGCGGCTGCTCGACTGGGCGGTGCTGTTCGGCGCGGCGGCGAGAAAACCGGACGGCTACGCCCCGGTCGAAGAATCGTCTTGACCGCCGGCGGGGACGAATCCGCGTCGCCGCCCGTGTTACGTTAGTCGACCTTCGTCACGGTCCCGACGCCCTTGGACCGGCCCTCGCGGAAGACGAACCGCTGGCCCTCCTCGACGAAGTACGGCCGGAACTTGAACTCCACGCGGGTCGTACCGGTGTCGCCCGGCAGGAGCCGCCCCCCGTCAGGGTGGAAGACGGCCGCCTCGGAGATGGTTTCGAGGTGGACCACGGGCTCGTAGCCCTCCTGAATCCGCGTCGGGTGGTTGAGAACCATCACGTCGGCCTCGAACTCGCGGACGGCGGTGGGCTCCGAGTCGGCCGGGAGGAGCACCATCCCGCGTTCGATTTCGGACTCGCGGACGCCCTTGAGGGCGATACCGACGATGCGGCCGGCGTTGGCCCGGTCGACCCGGTGGTAGTGCATCTCGATGGAGCGGACCTCGACCTCGCGGAACTCGCCGTCGGACATCGGCCCCAAGAGCAGTTTGTCGCCGGCCTCGACCGCCCCGGAGTTGACCGTGCCCGAGGCGACCGCGCCGACGCCCGTGACCGAGTAGGTGCGGTCGATGTACATTTTGAAGTCACCCTCCGCGGCGCTGCGCTTCGGGAGCGACTCGAACAACTGGTCGAGGTCGCCGAGGCCGTCCATCGTGACCGCGCTCGTCAGGAACAGCGGGACGACCGACTCGCTTATCTCTTCGACCGCGGCCTCGACGCCGTGGCGCTCGACGCTCAGGGGCGTCCGACCCACGTCGCGGAGGAGTCGCTCGACCTCGCGTTCCACCTCGGCGGCGCGCTCCTCGGAGACGGCGTCGACCTTCGTAATGGCGACGACCGTCGGTAGCTCCATCGCGAGCAGGATGCCGAGGTGTTCGCGGGTCGTCCGCGTCGGGCCGTCGTCGGCGGCGACGACGAGCAGGCCGTAGTCGAGACGCTGACCGACGAGGCCGCGAATCGTCGTCCGGAGCCACGGCTCGTGGCCGACGGTGTCGACGAACGAGACCAGCCGGTCGGCCTCCTGAACGATCTGCGCCCGGTCGGACTTCCGGTGGGGGTTTCGCATGTGGACCGGGCCGTCGTCCGAAAAGCCGTAGACGGCGTACGAGAGGTCCGCCGACAGTCCGCGTTCGACCTCGTGGGGTTGCACGTCGAGGAACGACCGCGTGCCGCCGTTGCCGTTGTCGGCCTGTCCGGTCACGAGCGAGCCGACGAGGGTGGACTTCCCGTGGTCGACGTGGCCCGCGGTGCCGACGACGATGTGGTCGTCGTCCACGTCGAGCATCGCCCCCTCGCGGATGGTCGCGACGCCGACGAGGCCGCGCTCGGCCGAATCGCCGACGCCCCACGTCTCCACGTCTTCGATGTGCGCGCCGGCCTCCTCGGCTAGAAGCGACAGCACGTCCATGGTCTCGGAGAAGTCGTCCGGCGGGATGCCGGCGATGCCGCCGTCGTCGGTGACGCCGACCACGTAGGTCGCCACGCCGTCGCCGGAGAGCACTCGGTGTCGGAGCTGAGCCGCGAGCGACTCCATCCGGCCGTCGGACAGGTGAACGGCGCGGGTGAGGCGTTCTTTGAACTCGACGTTGCCGCCTTCTTCCTCACCGCGCTCGAGGGCCTCATCCAAGAGGGCCCGATCCGCGCTCATGGAAGCGGGTAGGAAACCGACCGTGAAAACGCTTTCCGCGATAGCCATTACCATGAGAACGTACCGCAATCGAGACGGAACCGACGCGGGGGCGCTCGTCGGGGCTCGTGGCGGTCGAATGCGGGTGAAAAGGAAACCGTGTTACTCGGTCAGGCGCTCGTAGGCGCGGTTGACGCGCTTGAAGGCCTCTTCGTCGCCGGTCTTCGAGTCGGGGTGGGTCTCTTTGACTCGCTTCCGGTAGGCCGCCTTCACCTCGTCCTCGGAGGCGTCGTCGTCGTCGAGGCCGAGCGTTTCGAGGGCTTTCTGCCGACTCATACCGCGCCGCGGCGGGCGGACTCGCGTCCCGCTTCCGTCGCGGGCGCGCCGTCTCCGCCGACCGCCGTCGAACCCGCCGTCGGGACCGACGTTAGGGCCGAATCGCCCGGCTCGCGGTCCCTCTTGGGGGTCGCCGCGGGGACCCGCGCCGAAGCCGCCGGTCTGTCGGCGGTCGCCCCGCCGTCGCTCCGACCGGAAGCCGAACCCGCCGCGCCCGGCGTCGGCGCGGACGCGCGTCCGGCGGAACCGCTCTTCGAGGCGGCCGCTGACGTGGGCGTACATGAAGTACGTCGTCGCGCCGAAGGGGATGGCGACGAACAGCAACAGGAGCTGTTGGTAGGCGAACGCCAACACGACGAGGAGCATGGTGATTCCCGCGAACACCGCCGCGAGCCCCATGACGAGTCGGTCTCGGTCCACGGCCGCAGTTAGGGGCGCACGGTGGTAAACGTCTCGCCGGGGAGTCACCTGCCGACGAGTCACCTGCCGAAAATCGAGCGCCCGCGCCGACTCAACGGTACTGGTTCAGCCGCTTTTTGAGGCGCTTTGCCGCCTGTCCGGCGGCCTTGTCGAAGTCCTCGCCGTCGTCCTCGCCGGCGAAGATGATGCCGCGCGAGGAGTTCACGAGGCCGACGCCGTCGGCGAGACCGAACTCGACGGCGGCCTCGGCGTCGCCGCCCTGCGCCCCCACGCCGGGGACGAGGAAGGGCAGGTCGGGCACCTGTTCGCGGAGGTGTTCCAGTTCGTCGGGACCGGTCGCGCCGACGACGAGGCCGACGTTCCCGTGTTCGTTCCAGAGGTCGCAGAGCGCCGCGACGCGCTCGTAGAGGGGTTCTCCCGAATCGAGTTCGAGCGACTGGAGGTCGGAGCCGCCGGGGTTCGAGGTGCGGCAGAGGACGAACACGCCCTTGTCCTCGCGGGCGAGGAACGGCTGGATGGAGTCGCGGCCCATGTAGGGGTTGACCGTGATGGCGTCGGCGTCGTCGAGCAGGTCGGCGTACTTGCGGGTCGTGTTGCCGATGTCGGCGCGCTTGGCGTCGAGGAGTACCGGCACGCCCTTGCCGTGGGCGTAGGCGATGGTCTCGCGCAGGGAGCGCCAGCCGTCTTCGTCCTCGTAGAACGCCGCGTTCGGCTTGAACGCCGCGGCGTGCTCGTGGGTCGCGTCGATGATGCGGCGGTTGAACGCCCACCGCGGGAGGTCCTTGTCGAAGAGGTGGTCGGGGATACGGTCGATGTCGGCGTCGAGGCCGACCGAGACGACGCTGTCTGTCGCCTCGATGCGGTCGCGGAGGTCGTCGAAGAAGCCCATTGCCCGCGAGTGCGACGACCGAAAGTAAGGGGTTTTCCCTTCGGCGCGGCTGGCGGGGCGCCCAGCTCACCCGGTCCGGAAGGAGAAGTCCGAACTCGGCGCGCTGTGGGTGAGCCAGCCCATCGACACCACGTCGACGCCGGTGTCGGCGTAGGCGGGGAGCGTCTCCGGCGTGATGCCGCCGCTGGCCTCGGCGATGACGCCCTCGGGGAGCCGGGAGACGCCCTCGCGGACCGCCTCGGGCGGGAGATTGTCGAACAGGACGATGTCGGCTCCGGCGGCCGCGGCGCGCTCGCCCATCTCGGGCGTCTCGACTTCGACTTCGAGCTTCGTGGCGAACGACTTGCGCTCGGCGAAGCGGTTGACCGCCTCCTCCAAGCCGAGTTCGGCGACGTGGTTGTCCTTGACCATCACCATCCCCGAGAGCGTGAGGCGGTGGGTGTCGCCGCCGCCGGCGACGACGGCGCGCTTTTCGACGCCGCGGAGGCCGGGCGTGGTCTTGCGGGTCGCCGCCACTCGAACCGAGTTGGAAACCTCGCGGGCGGCGTCGACTGCCTCGCGAGTCGTGGTCGCGACCCCGGAGGCGTGGCCGACGACGTTGGCGGCGACGCGCTCGCCGCGGAGGACGCTCTGGGCGTCGCCTTCGACCCGGAGAACCTCGTCACCCGCTTCGACCGCGTCGCCGACTTCGACCGCTCGCTCGGCCTCGACGCCGAGGGAGTCGAAGACGGCGACGGCGGCGTCGAGACCGGCGGCGACCGCCGGCTCCTTCGCCACGAGTCGCCCGGTGGTGTCGCCGGGCACGTCGTTCGTCACGTCGCGGTGGCCGACGTCCTCGGCCAGCCAGCGCTCGACGGTCTCAGTCGTCAGCACTCGGGGTCACCCCCTGACCCGCGTCGTCACTTTCCTCGCTTCCGTCCGGGTCGACCAGCGAGTGACAGCCGGCCGACGGCGCGTCGGCGGCCGCGCGGGCGACGAGGAGCGACGAGACGCAGGCGTTCCGGAGTTCGTAGATGGACCGCGAGACGCGGGTGCGGGCGTAGGCGTCGACCTCGCCCTTCAGGCGGCGGAGCCGAGCCCGCGCGGTCCCGAGCCCATCGGGGGTGCGCTCGATGCCGACGAACCCGTCCATCGTTCGCCCGAGGCGGTCGAACTTCGTGTCGGCGAAGGCGTCGGGCAGCGCCGGGTCGGAGTCGCGCGGCGACGCGTACTCGACGGCCTCGGCTTCGCCGCGGCCCCGCTCGGCCGCGGTCTCGCCGGCGCGGACGCCCCAGACGAGCCCTTCGAGCAGGCTGGTCGAGGCGAGTCGGTTCGCGCCGTGGACGCCGGTGCGGGCGCACTCGCCGGCGGCGAACAGGCGGGACAGCGAGGTCCTGCCGCGGTCGTCGACGGCGACGCCGCCGCAGAGGAAGTGCTCGCTCGGGGCGACGGGGATACCGGCGTCGAGGTCGACGCCGCGGTCGTCGCAGAGCGCCGCGAGGTCGGGGAACTCCTCGCGGAAGTCGAGGTCGGACACGTCGAGGACGACGCGGCCGGTTCGGTCGCGGGCGCGAGAGACGGCGCGGGCGACCACGTCTCGGGGGGCGAGTTCGGCGTCTTCGTGCACGTCAGGCATGAATCGGCGGCCGTCGGCGTCGCGCAGGGCCGCGCCCTCGCCGCGAACGGCTTCGCTGACGAGGAACGGTTGCGCGTCGTCGGCCTGGGGGTCAGTCCGGGGGTCGTACGCCGTCGGGTGGAACTGGACGTACTGCATGTCCGAGACGGTCGCGCCGGCGAGGGCGGCCATCGCCACGCCGTCGCCGGTCGCGCCCGCGGGGTTGGTCGACCGGGCGTAACAGTCGCCGATGCCGCCGGTGGCGAGGACGGTCGCTCCGGCGAACACAGGTTCGACCTCGCCGTCGGCGAGGACGGTCGCGCCGCGGACGGTTCCCTCCTCGGTCAGGAGGTCGAGCGCCGTCGCGTCGTCGACGATGCGCACGCCGTCGCGGGCCGAGAGGTGCTGGAGAAACGGCCGGAGGACGTGTGCGCCGGTGCTGGCGTCGACGTGGAGGATGCGGCGGCTGGAGTGGCCCGCCTCGCGGGCGAGGTCGAAGTCGGCGGCGCCGGTGCCGTCGGTGCCGCCGCCCACCGCGTCGAACTCGACTTCGAGCGTGCCCAAGAGCACGTCCTCGACGACGGCTCGGGACTCGGAGACGAGCGTCTCGACCGCCTCGGGGTCGGCGGTGCCGTCGCTCGCCCGGCGGATGTCGGCGGCGAACTCCTCGGGCGCGGACTGGGTGACGGCGATGCCGCCCTGCGCCCAGTCGGACGCGGCGTCCTCGGGCTCGGTCGCCTTCGTGACGACCAGCACGTCGGCCCCCTCGCGGGCGGCGGCGAGGGCGGCGGCACAGCCGGCGATACCGGAGCCGACGACGAGCACGTCGGCCTTCATAGTTCGAGCATGCGGTCGAGCGCGACCGCGGCGAGTTCCTTCTCCTCGGGCGCGACCTCGACGACGTTGGGTTCGTGGCCCGCGGCGAGTTCTTCGAGCACCCACGTCAGGTAGTTGGGGTCGACCTGCCGCATGGCGTTGCAGTCCATGCAGGCGTCGCCGCAGAGCGGCCGCACGTCGACCTCGGGGTGCCAGCGCGCGAGGTGTCGCGCGAGGTGGACTTCGGTGCCGATGGCCCACGTCTCGCCGGGGGCGGCGTTCTCGATGACGTCGCAGATGTGGCTCGTCGAACCGACCTCGTCGGCGGCCGCGACGACGCTCGGGCGGCACTCGGGGTGGGCGACGACCTTCGCGCCGTCGGCCTGCGCCTCCTCGACGTGGTCGACCCGGAAGCGCTCGTGGACCTGACAGTAGCCGTCCCAGAGGATGACCTCGGCGTCGCCGAGGTCGGGAACCTCGGGTTCGACCTCGCCGGCGGCACCCATCGACTCGGCCACGTCGCCGGCCCACGGGTCCCACTCGACGACTTCGTCGATGCCGAGTTCGTCGGCCGTGTTGCGCCCGAGGTGCTTGTCGGGCAGGAACAGCACGGCGTCGCCGCGCTCGAAGGCCCATTCGAAGGCGTCGGTGGCGTTCGAGGAGGTGCAGATGAGCCCGCCGTGGGAGGCGCAGAACGCCTTCAGGTCTGCGTAGGAGTTCATGTACGTCACGGGGACGATGTCCTTGCCGCCGGACTCCTCGACGAGCGTCTCCCACGCGGAGTCGACCTGCACGGCCTCGGCCATCCCGGCCATCGGACACGACGCCTCCATCGACGGGAGAATCACCGTCTGGTCGTCGTCGGTGATGATGTCCGCGCTCTCGGCCATGAACGTCACGCCGGCGAAGACGACGTACTCGGCATCGGACTCGGCGGCGCGCTTCGAGAGCTCGTAGGAGTCGCCGATGAAGTCCGCGTGCTCGACGATTTCGCGTCGCTGGTAGTTGTGTCCGAGCACGATAACCCGGTCGCCGAGCTCCTCGCGGGCGGCGGCGATTCGCCGGGAGCGGGCGGCCTCGTCGAGGTCGCGGTGGCTCTCCGGAAGCTGTTCGAGCGTGTCGTATTTGAACAGGCTGAGCTCCGACTCGAACCCGACCGACTGTAATTCAACCACGATTG
Source organism: Haloferax sp. Atlit-10N (assembly GCF_003586325.1). Taxonomy (NCBI): domain Archaea; kingdom Methanobacteriati; phylum Methanobacteriota; class Halobacteria; order Halobacteriales; family Haloferacaceae; genus Haloferax; species Haloferax sp. Atlit-10N. The sequence goes on along the minus strand of NZ_PSYX01000003.1, from coordinate 312,217 downwards.
GTCACCACGGTAGAAGTCCAATCATCGGCCCTTATTGAAAAATATTTTTCTTCAATACTCGCAACCCACCAGTAAAGATTCTCTTCAGTCCCGATTGGTCGGTGGTACTTCAGTCTGATTGGGTTCAGAACCCTCGAACGTCGTCTACTCGGTTGAAGAATAATTTTCTTCGAATGTACTCCTCCGTCGATGGCGATTTCTCGTTCAGTCGCGTTCGAAGACGACGCGACCGTCCACGACGGTCATCGAGACCGCGACGTCGCGAATCGAGTCGGTTTCCCACGGCGACTCGTCGAGGACGACGAGGTCCGCGGCGGTGCCTGCCGCGACGGTTCCCAGTCGGTCCTCGTCGAAGCCGGCGTAGGCCGCGCCGGACGTGTACGCCCGGAGCGCCTCGGTGACGGTGAGCGACTGGTCGGGGTTCGGGTGGTCGGTGGCGAGGTCGACGCCGAGAAGCGGCCCGAGCGGCATGCAGTCGCTCCCGAACGCGAGGTCGACCCCGGCGTCGAGCAGGTCGCGGTAGCGGTTGGTTCGCAGGCGTCGCTCGCCGAGGCGGGCGTCGTAGAGGCCGCCCTCGTCGGCCCACTTCAGAAAGTTCGGCTGGACCGAGGCGACGACGCCAAGTTCGGCGAACCGCTCGATGGCCTCGTCGGAGGCGAGTTCGAGGTGTTCGACCCGGTGGCGGGCCGAGCCGGGGTCGTCGGTCTCCTCGTACGCCGCGAGAACCGCGTCGATGGCCGCGTCGCCGATGGCGTGCGCGGTGAGCTGGTAGCTCGACTCGTCCGCGTCGGCGACGAGTTCGCGGAGTTCTTCGGGGTCGACGACCCACTGGCCCGTCTCGTCGTCGGCCGCGGCGGGGTCACCCGCGGCGTCGGCGTACGGTTCGGTGAGCTTCGCGGTCCGGCCGCCGAAGCTCCCGTCGGTGAACGTCTTTATCGCGCCGACGGTGACGAGGTCGCGGTGGCTTCCGCCTCCGTGGTTCGTCCGCAGGCCGACCTCGCGGAGCGCGTCGAGGTGGTCCGACCAGTAGTTGATTCGGACGCGGAGGTCCAGTTCGCCGGCTTCGTCGAGGTCACGGTAGACCTCGGGAGCGCGGGAGCCACGGACCATGTCGTGGACGCCGGTGACCCCGCGGGCGGTCGCGTACGACTGCGCGGCGCGGACGAGCGCCGCCATCTCCTCGCGGCCCGGTTCGGTCGCCTCGCGGAGCACGTCGACCGCGCCCTCGACGACGACGCCCGTCGGCTCGCCGGCGGCGTCGCCGTCGCCGACACCCTCGGAAACAGCGTCTCGGCCGGCGGTCTGCACGCCCGCGTCGGGCATCTCGTCGGCGTAGCGGTCGAGGACGACCGAGTTGACGCCGGCGGTGTGGAGGTCCTCGCGGAAGGCGACCACGGGAAGCGACTCGGAGACGGCGTCGAGGTCGTCGCGGGTGAGATACCTGGATTCGTCCCACGTGCTCTCGTCGTAGCCGTAGCCGAGCACCCAGTCGGTCTCGTCGCCGGTCCCGCCGCCGCTGGCCCCATCACCGCCGGCTCCGCCGTCGTCGGCTTCGACTTCGGCGGCTCGCTCGCGGAGCAGTTCGACCGCCTCCGCCGCGGAGTCGGCGGTGGAGAGGTCGGCGTGGACGAGCGACCGGCCGACCATCGGGAGGTGCGTGTGGGCGTCGATGAAGCCGGGGAGGACGACTCGTCCCTCGCAGTCGACGACCCGCGTCTCGACGCCGACGAGCAGTTCCACGTCGAACGCGCGGCCGACGCGGACGACCTCGCCGTCGCGGACGGCGACGGCTTCGTGGGTTTCGTCGGGCGACCCGAGCGTGTGTACCTCCGCGTTCGTCAGTACGAGGTCCGCTGCCGCGGTCATACGTTCGACCCCGACGCGGGAGGGCAAAACGGTTCGGGAGGCGGCCGGACAGCGACCGTTGAAAGAACCGGAACGCGTTAGGGCCGGCGCGGAAAACGTCGGAGCATGACAGACGCCGCGTCCCTCGCCGACCGCGTTCGGGAGGGCGAACTCCGCCTCCACGAACTCGAAGCGCACGCCGACGCCGACACCGCCGCCGAGGCGCGCCGGTTGCTCGTCGAATCGCAGTCCGGCGCGTCGCTCGACGCGGTCGGGAACTACGGCTTCCCCGCCGAAGCCGCCGAGTCGGCCATCGAGAACATGGTCGGCGCGATTCAGGTGCCGATGGGCGTCGCCGGCCCCGTTTCGGTCGACGGCGGCTCCGTCTCCGGCGAGAAGTACCTCCCGCTCGCGACCACCGAGGGCGCGCTCCTCGCGTCGGTCAACCGCGGCTGTTCGGTCATCAACAGCGCCGGCGGCGCGACCGCTCGCGTCCTCAAGTCCGGGATGACCCGCGCGCCGGTGTTCCGCGTCGCCGACGTGGCCGAGGCCGAGGCGCTCGTCTCGTGGACCCGCGACAACTTCGCGGCGCTGAAGGAAGCCGCCGAGGAGACGACGAACCACGGCGAACTCCTCGACGTGACGCCGTACGTCGTCGGCAACTCGGTCTACCTGCGGTTCCGCTACGACACCAAGGACGCGATGGGAATGAACATGGCCACCATCGCCACCGAGGCCGCCTGCGGCGTCGTCGAAGAAGAGACGACCGCCTCACTCGTCGCCCTCTCGGGCAACCTCTGTACCGACAAGAAGCCCGCCGCAATCAACGCCGTCGAGGGGCGCGGCCGGAGCGTCACCGCCGACGTGCGCATCCCGCGCGAAGTCGTCGAAGCGCGCCTGCACACCACGCCCGAGGCGGTCGCGGAACTCAACACCCGCAAGAATCTCGTCGGCTCCGCGAAGGCCGCGAGCCTCGGCTTCAACGCCCACGTCGCCAACGTCGTCGCCGCGATGTTCCTCGCCACCGGACAGGACGAGGCGCAGGTCGTCGAGGGCGCGAACGCCATCACGACCGCCGAGGTGCAGGACGGCGACCTCTACGTCTCGGTCTCTATCGCCTCCCTCGAAGTCGGCACCGTCGGCGGCGGCACGAAGCTCCCGACGCAGTCCGAGGGCCTCGATATCCTCGGCGTCAGCGGCGGCGGCGACCCCGCCGGCTCCAACGCCGACGCCCTCGCCGAATGCATCGCCGTCGGCTCCCTCGCGGGCGAACTCTCGCTCCTCTCCGCGCTCGCCTCGCGGCACCTCTCCAGCGCCCACGCCGAACTCGGCCGGTAATCCGAACCCGGTTTCAGTTTCACCGCTGTCGGAGACGACTAAACAGCCGTTATTCGCTTCCCACAGACCTGTATCGACGGATTCAGTCATCGACGTCCACTTTCACTTTCACCCCGCACCCGTGGCTCGCGTTTATTCCGTTTCCGCGGAAACGATGAAAACGCGTCCGTCGGGCAGCACCCGCGGGCGTGTCCACAACCCATCCCCTCCCATGCCACTCTCTACACGCAGTACCGACCCCGAATCGCCCGACGACTACGACGACGCGCGGCGGTTGGCGCTCGCGCTCAGGCTGGTGAAGTTGGCCCTCGGCGTCGTCGCCTCCGCGCTGACCGTGGCGAAGTTGCTCGGCGCGCTCTGAGGTGCCCGCGCTCGCGGCCCCTTTGTACCGGTCGCCCGCCGCGACGCTCAGACCAGTCGGTGTCGGCCCCGCGACTCCGACACCTCGCCGCGCCGCCGGAGTTTGTCGAGCAGGTCGCGGGCGCGGTCGTCCGGGACGCCGCGTTCGACCGCAGTCGCGACGATTTCCTCCTCGGTCGGCCGGTCGCCATCCCGAACCGCCTCGCGGACGACCGTCAGGCGGTCGGGCGACGCCGCCGACGAGTTCCGACCGCGAGAGGCGGCCTCGCCCGCCTCGAACACCTCGTCGGCGTCGAGTCCCGAGCCTTCGAGGTACTCGCGGTCGTCGACGCCCGACTCCTCGACCCGCCGGTCGAGCTCCGAGACGTGTTCGACCTGCGCGAACGCCTCGCTGTCGCCGTGTTTCTTCGCCAAGAGCGCCGACCGCGCCTGCCGCGCGGCGTCCCGGTCATCGGACTCGAAGAACCGCCGGAGCTTTTTCGTCTGGTGTCGCCTGCCGCACCGCGGACACGTCGCCGTCTTCGACCCGTCGGGGTCCGAAAGGAGCCACATGTTCGCGCAGTCCGTACACCCCACGACCGCGTACATACGCCGATGTTCCGCGGCGTCGGATTTGAACGTTCGGGAGCGGAAGCGACCGTGGACCCCTCGCGGGTGACGACCCCCGCGGCGCCTCCCCGGCGGATTTATCCCCGTTCCCTGTGGCTTGCCACCATGGACCGAGTTTCACTCGACGACGCGCCGTCCGCCGAGGCGGCCGACGGCGTCTCCCTCTCGCTCCTCGCGGGCGGGGAGAAGATGAACGTCCAGCACTTCCGCATCGAACCCGGCGCGGCCGTCCCGGTTCACGACCACCCACACGAGCAGGTCGGCTACATCGTCGCCGGCGAACTGACGTTCCTCGTCGGCGACGACGGCGAGGAACTCGTCGTCGGTCCCGGCGACGCCTACTCGCTCGCAGGCGGCGAACTCCACGGCGCGGAGAACCGCGGCGACGAGACCGTCGTCGGCATCGACGTGTTTTCGCCGCCGCGGGACAACCCGCCGTGGCTGGACTGACGCCGAGCGCGACCCCCCGTTAGAATCTCCCTGACGGGCCGTCGGGGTGGGGTCTCTCGAACGAGTCCCGGAACGTTTCGTTCGAAACACATGAGGAGAAAGCATTTATCAGTCCGGTGTCACCATCCGATAGACGGTAGTCCCTAACTATGCCCTTCCCCCGCGTACTTCCTCTATGGATAGCGCCCGGCGCGCCGAACACCCCGGATACCCCGCCGAGCAGCGGGCGACCATGAGTCACTCGAAGCTCGCACGCGAGCCGTGGCTGTGGGTGTTCGTCGGCGTCTGGGCGGCGGTCGTCAGCGCGCTCCACTTCGGCGGGCTCGCCTACGACATCTACACGAGAATCTGGTGGTGGGACGTGCTCACCCACTCGCTTTCGGGCTTCGGCGTCGCGGGCGTGTTGTTCCTCGTGTTCCCGCGGACCTTCCGGGGCGATCGCGCCCCGGTGGTTGTCGCCGGCGTCATCCTCGCCATCGGCGCGGGCTTCGAGGTGTACGAGTACCTGTTCAAGGACTTCTGGTGGGGCTGGTCGATGGCCTACTACCTCGAGGACACCGCGATTGACCTCGTGGTCGACGTGGTCGGCGGCCTCGGCTTTTTCGTCCTCGTCGAGGGCGTCCTCAGGTCGCGGGCGCGGGCAGATTCCCCCCGCGGCGACTCGCCGCGCAGCGCCGGTCACCTCCGCTCCGACGGCGGCGAGAAGGCGGACGACGACTCCCCGTCGAACCGCTGACTCCGGACGCGATGCTCCCGTCGAGGTGGTTAATTTAACCCCAAACGTGTTGCTCCGTCGGGAAAACGTACATATTGATGATGTCCTATCTCTCGTCTATGCCTCCGCTCGCAGAAGACCCGGCACCGAACCTCCACACCGTACTCGGCGCGACCCGCGCACCCCCTCGCGCATGCTGAGGCGCACCTGGGACGAGATGGTGCTGGCGGGGTGGGAAGAACGCCCCCGAGAGATGGCCGCCGTCGCGGTGTTCGGAGGCGCCGTCACCGCGACGCACTTCACGAGCATGGCGCTGTTTCTCTACACCCGCATCTGGTGGTGGGACATCCTCGTCCACGCCGCCTCCGGGTTCGGCGTCGCGGCGGTCCTCTACGTCCTCAACCCCCGCCTGCTCCACTCGCGGGTCGCGCTCCTCGTCGTCCTCCCGATGGCGGTCGCCGCCATCGGCACGTGGTTCGAGGTGTACGAGCGTCTGTTCACCGGCTTCTGGGTCGAGTGGCCCCGCTCTGTCTACTTGGAGGACACGGGCGTCGACATCGTCGCCGACACCGCCGGCGCGGTCGTCTTCGGGTTCGTCCGCCCCCTGTGGAACCGGATTCAGCGCTGGCGGGACCCGAATCGACTGTAGTCGGCGCGAAAGAACTGCGGCGTCGATGCCGCGAGAGAGAAGTGGTGTGTTCGCTTACGCGAGTTCCTGAATATTCTCGACGACCTTGTCGGCGTACTCGCTCGTGGCGAGCTTGTTGCCGCCCTCGATCTGGCGTTCGAGGTCGTAGGTGACGTCGCCGTCCGAGATGGTCTTCTCGACGGCGTCGCGGATGAGCTTGCCGGCGTCCTTCCAGCCCATGTACTCGAACATGAGGCGGCCGGAGAGAATCATCGCGGTCGGGTTGACCTTGTCCTGGCCGGCGTACTTGGGCGCGGAGCCGTGGACGGGCTCTGCGAGGCAGAGACCCTCGCCGAAGTTCGCGCCGGGGGCGATGCCGAGACCACCGATCTGCGCGCCGGCGGCGTCGGACATGTAGTCGCCGTTGAGGTTCATCGTGGCGATGACGTCGTAGTCGGCGGTGCGGGTGAGAAGCTGCTGGAGCATGTTGTCGGCGATGCGGTCCTTGACGACGACCTTGTCCTCGGGACGCTCGCCGTCGTACTCTTCCCACAGTTCGTCTTCGGTGATGGTGACGTCGCCGAACTCCTCTTCTGCGAGTTCGTAGCCCCAGTCACGGAAGGCACCCTCGGTGAACTTCATGATGTTGCCCTTGTGGACGAGCGTGACCGACGGGCGGTCGTTTTCGAGGGCGTACTCGATAGCCTCGCGGACGAGGCGCTTCGTCCCGAACTCGGTGATGGGCTTGATGCCGATGCCGACGGGACCGTCGTGGATGACGCCGTCCGCGCCCATTTCTTCTTCGACGAACTCCTTGACCTTCTGGACCTCGTCGGTGCCGGCTTCCCACTCGATGCCGGCGTACACGTCTTCGGTGTTCTCGCGGAACGTGACCATGTCCATCGCCGAGGGGTTCTTCACGGGCGACGGGACGCCGTCGAGGTGGTAGGTCGGGCGGACGTTCGCGTAGAGGTCGAGCTTCTTGCGGAGCGCGACGTTGAGCGAGCGGAAGCCGGCACCGACGGGTGTCGTGAGCGGGCCCTTGATTGCGACGCGGTGGTTGCGGATGGCGCTTACCGTGTCCTCCGGGAGGTTCTCGTCGTACTTGTCGCGGGCGGACGAACCGGCGTAGACGCGCATCCAAGAGACAGAGCGGCCGGTCGCCTCGGCGGCGGCGTCGAGGACCTTCTGTGCGGCGGGGCCGACGTCCGTTCCGATTCCGTCGCCGTGGATGATCGGAATAATCGGGTTGTCGGGGACGGAGAGCTCGCCCGTCTCCTCGTCGACCGTGATTTTCTCGCCGTCGTCCGGAACCTCAATCTGGTCGTAGCTCATGAACAATTTGGGTTTTCCAGTGCGGTGTAAAAGTCCTGCCGTTATCGACGGCGAAGTGCAAGTATCGCTCTATTCGTCGGTCGATACGTTTAGGACCGCGCTCCGAAGACACCCTCGTATGCGAATTATCCTCCACGGCGGTGCCGGCGGCATCCCCGGCGAACCGGAACCCAGACAGGCCGTCCTGGACGACGCGGCCGACGCGGGCGCGAGCGAACCCGACCCGCTTTCGGCGGTCGAGACCGCAGTCCGCGTCCTCGAATCGGACCACCGGTTCAACGCGGGCGTCGGCGGCGCGGTCCAGTCCGACGGCGTCGTCCGCACCGACGCGGGCGTCATGCTGAGCGACCGACGCGCCGGCGCGGCCTCCGGCATGGAGGGCGTCGAACACGCCGTCTCCGTCGCGCGCGCTGTCCTCGAAGACACCCCGCACGTCCTCCTAACGGGCGAGCCGGCGGTCGACTTCGCCGCCGACGCGGGCGTCGAGACCGGCGTCGACCTCTTCACCGACGAGACCCGCGAGCGCTGGGCGAACGCGGACGCGCCCGAGGGCTCGCCCAGCGAACACCTCGCGTGGCTGGCCGACCGATTCGGCGGTAGCACGAGCGACCCGACGGCCGAGGCGGGCGACGGTTATCTGCCGGCGCACGACAGTTCCGAGGAGACCTCGGCAGGCAGTGGCCGCTCGGCTCACGACGTTCGCCTGCCCGGCCACGACAATTCTGAGGGAACCTCAGCAAGCAGTGACCGCTCGGCTCACGATGTTCGCCTTCCCGGTCACGACACGGTCGGGGCGGTCGCCACCGACGGCGAGACGTTCGCCTCCGCGACCTCGACCGGCGGCCGCTGGTTCGCCCTCGCCGGCCGCGTCGGCGACGTACCCCAAATCGGCTCGGGCTTCTACGCCTCCCCCGCTGGCGGCGCGTCGACCACGGGAGCGGGAGAAGACATCGCGCGCGTGACGCTCGCTCGCAGGGCGGTCGGCCACCTCGAACGCGGCTGCGACGCCCAGACCGCGGCCGACCTCGCCATCGAGGAGTTCGGCGAACTCACCGGGTCGTCGGCGGGGATCATCCTCCTCGACGACGAGGGCTTCGGCTCGGCGTACAACTCCGACGGGATGCAGACCAGCACCGCGTCGAAGTAGTCTCAATCGAGCGTCTGCGACCGCTCGCCCAGCCGCGCCGGCGGTCGCCGCCACGGTTTACTCGGTTCGGTCCTTGCAGTTCCCCATGAGCGATTGGACCGCGGCCGACGCCCCCGACCTCTCGGGGAAGACCGTCATCGTCACCGGCGCGAACAGCGGCCTCGGCTTCGAAGCGACGCGCGCGTTCGCCGAGAAGGGCGCGCACGTCGTCATGGCCTGCCGGAGCCTCGACCGCGGCGAGGACGCGATGGCCGACATCCGCGACTCGGTGCCGGCGGCCTCGCTGACCCTCTCGGAACTCGACCTCGCCGACCTCGATTCGGTTCGGCGGTTCGCCGACGAGTTCGCCGCCGAACACGGGGCGTTACACGCCCTCTGCAACAACGCCGGCGTGATGGCGATTCCCCGGCGGGAGACCGCACAGGGCTTCGAGACGCAGTTCGGCGTGAACCACCTCGGTCACTTCGTCCTGAACGCCCGCCTGTTTCCGACGCTCCGCGACACGCCCGGCGAGACGCGACTCGTCGCGATGTCGAGCGGCCTCCACGAGCGCGGCCGGATGGACTTCGACGACCTGCAGGGCGAACGCGACTACGACGAGTGGGACGCCTACGCCCAGAGCAAGCTCGCGAACCTGCTTTTCGCGTTCGAACTCGACCGCCGGCTGACCGCCGCGGGCATCGACGACGTGCTGAGCGTGGGCGCACATCCCGGCTACGCCGACACGAACCTCCAGTTCCGCGGCCCCGAGGCGTCCGGGTCGACACTCCGGTACTGGATGAGCAAACTCGGCAACGCGATATTCGCCCAGTCGGCCGAGATGGGCGCGCTCCCGCTTCTGTACGCCGCCACGTCGCCGGCCGTCGAAAGCGGGGAGTACGTCGGCCCGCAGGGGCTGTTCGGCATGCGCGGCAACCCCGGCATCGCGGAGCCGAGCGACCGCGCCAGAGACCCGGAGACTGCCGCACGGCTCTGGGAGGTCTCGGCGGAACTCACCGACACGCGGTTCCGACTGGCCTGAACCGCGCCGGGCCGAGCGGCGCGGCGACCGGGTGGGAGAGGCGAGACGGCCAAATACTGTGGCGTGCTATCTACTCCTGTGACCGAATCAACGCCGACAATCACCGGGAGCGTCGCCGACGCCCTCGTCTCCACCTGCCGAACGACTCTCGGGGATTCTCTCCGAAGCGTCGTCCACTTCACCCGCGACGACTTCGACGTGCTGTACGTCCGGCGGGACCTCTACGGCGGCGACGAGGCCGCGGCGCGCGCGGCCAAATCCGAACTCGTCGAGAGCGAGCGCACCGGGTTCGGACCGCAGGAAACCTACAACGCCGGCAGGAACGGCGAGCGTCCGGAGTTCGGCGAGTACGAGTTCACCCTTCGCGTCTTCTCTGACGGGTTCGTCGGCCGCGTCGTCGCCGGGGACCGCGGCGTCATCGTCACCACCGACGAACTCGAACTCTCGGAGTTCGAGGAGATGGAAGTCGCGCTCCGTCGGATGCTCGAAACGAACACCGCCGGGTGAACCGACTCGCCGGCGGGCGCGACGACCCTTCGAGCGCTGTCGGTCTCGTTGGTCGGTCGTCCGGTGTCTACGCGCCCTCGACGAGTCGCGCTAGCTGTTCCGGCGGAACTGCACCTCTCGCGGCGTAGCCCTCGTACGCGAACGTTGGGACACCGGTGACGCCGTGTCGCTGGGCCTCACTGAATCGTTCGCGCACTTCGGTCCGAAGCGTTTCGTCGTCGAGCGCGGACGTGACTTCCTCGCCGTCGACGCCCACCGACTCGGCGAGTTCGACGAGTACCGCCTCGTCGCCGATGTCTTTGCCGTCCTGCCAGAGCGCCTCGAAGACCGACTCGTCGAACGCGAGCCACGTCTCGTAGTCGGCGTGTTCCTTCAGGTAGTACGAGACGATTTGCGCCGGAAGCGAGTCCACGTCGGTCCCGAGTTCCAGAGTCATCTCGACGTCGTACCGCTCTTGTAGCCGTCGGACACCCTGTCTCGCTTGCTCGTAGTAGTCCTCGTCTTTTCCGTCGTCGACCGAGAAGTCGATGCTTCCGTCGGGGCGGCGCTTCTGACTCCGCAGGTCGAACGGATGCCAGTCGATATCGAGTTCCTCGTCTCTCGTCTCTTGATACTGCGACAGGGACTGCCTCCCGAGGTAGCAAAAGGGACACACGTAGTCCGAGTAGACCGTTATCGCCTGGTCGGCGTCTGAACTCATGCGTATTTGTCTCTCCTACGGTTACAAAAACGGCGCGGTCGCGGGCGACCAGTTCGAATGCCGACGCTACTGAGTTGCAGAGAGCGAACGGCCGCGAGGAGAGTAGCCGACCGCCTCAGCGTCCGAACAGACGCTGCCTGAGGCTTCGGTCGGTGGCGCGCTCCACCAAGAGAACCGCGTGGTCGGTGTCGTTGACCACGTCGAGGTGCAGCGAGTCGGTCAGGAGTCGAGTGAGAAGGCCCCGTTCGGTCGCTCCCATCAGCACCATCGAGTGGCTGTCGGCCCGGTCGGCGATGGCTCGTTCGATGTCGCCGGAGTCGTCGACGATTCGCGCCGCGTCCTGCAGGCCGTGTTCGGTCGCCCAGTCGGAGAGGAACGCCTCGCCCCGTTCGCGGTCGTCCGGGCCGTCGACGACGTGAAGGAGCGTCACCTCCGACCCGACGGTCGAGTGGAGGGATTTCGCGACTTCGGCGCTGAGCGCCGAGTGGGCGCTATCGACCGTCGGCAAGAGGAGTCGACTGGTGTCGTAGTTCCGGTCGTTGAGGACGAGGAAATCACAGGGCAGGCGACTCGTCAACTCGCTCATCGTCCGCTCTGCACGTCCCCCCGCCCAGATTCGGTCGTTGCTCCAGCCCATGACGACGAGGTCCGCGTCTTTGCGTCGGGCGACGGTGAATATCTCCTCGAACGAGCGGTGTGAGACGACGGTCGACGTCCGGGCTTCGATATCGTAGCCGGCAGCGCGTTCGCGAGCGTCTTCGAGCTGCTCGTTGGAGTGTGCGATAATCCGCTGGTTCTGTGCGGCACCGTAGCGTTGCGAGACGCGCGAGGGGACCTGCACCACGTGGACGATATCGACGATAGCGTCCTCTTTCGACTTCGCGAGCGCGCAGGCGAGTTCGACGACGTGCGACTCGGTCCGCGGATTCGCGATGGGGACGACGACCCGGTAGGAGTCCGGGTGGTCTTCGGTTCCCTCTTCGGTCTCGATGAGCGGGACGTACGACCGTCCCGCGAGCCCACCCAGCACCCACTCGCGAACCGAGAGCTGTCGTTTCGCCCCCTCGAAGCGAGCGGATTCCAACCGGTTTTCCGTCGTCTGGAAGTAGTTGACGACGGTGACGAGGACGACGCCGCCGAAGGTGTTGCCCAACAGCACGGGGACGACGAACTCGGTTAAGCCGACGAGGAACGCCAGCTGGCCGTTCATCACGAGGTAGACCATCTCGGTGTAGGAGACGACGACGTGGAAGAGGCCACCCAGCGGAACCGCGAGGAACGCGAGGTAGACGACGACGAGGCGAGAGATGGTGTCGCGGGCGGCGAAGGTGACCCAAACGACGCCGGCGACGATGAGGCCGGCGAACGCGGCCTTGAAGAAGAGACTCCACCAGGGCGTCTCGACGCCCTTCTGAGCGAGTTCGAGCGCCGCGTTCGCGGCTTCCGGCGAGAGGACGCCGCCGAAGGCGAGGGCGGCCGCACCGAGCGTCCCGCCGAAGAGGTTCCCCGCGAGGACGACGACCCAGTTACGCAAGAGCGCGGGGATACTGGCCAACCGCTCCAGCGTCAACGCGACCGGCGGGAGCGTGTTCTCGGTGTAGAGCTGATAGCCCCCGATGATGATGTAGATGAACCCGAGCGGGTAGAGCATCGCACTTAACACCGGGTCGCCGCCGGTGGACGCTTTCATCGAGACGTAGAGGAGGAACGTGATCGTAATCGCGAAGCCCGCGGCGAGGGCGCTGAAGAACAGTTCCCGCGCGCCGGAGGTTATCTCCTCGTCCGCGGCCGCGACGATGCGCTGGAACACCTCGTCGGACGAAAACCGGTCTCGAACCACCGAACCGACCGCCGGCGCGCCGCTTCGTGACCGTTCGACGGCCTCGCGAACGGATTCGTCGAGCTCCGTCGACTCGGGTTCTGTCATTGAGCGGTGTTTTTCGAATAAACCGTTCTAAACGTACCGGTTCAGGCCGTCTACAACAGTTCGGTCGCGTCGGAAGCGGCCACCCATATATGTTGATCAGCATCGACGGCGTATCCGTACCCATGGCCAACAGACACCACCGCTGCAACCGCTGCGGCCGCGATTTCGACTCCGGGGAGCGACTCGACGAACACGTCGAGCGCCGCCACCCGAAGGAGGACGTCCGCTGGTGGGTCGTCGTCGAAGACCCCGCGAAGGACCGCAAGTTCTCGCGCTGACCGTCCCGACCCGCCGCTCCGTGGTCGCCGGCGACCGCGGGCGACGCCCTCAGCCGAGGTGGCTCTCGAACCAGTCGGCGGCGAGGTCGGCCACCTCGTCCAGTTCGCCCGGCCCCTCGAACAGGTGGCCCGCGCCGTCGATGACCGCCAGCGACTTCTCGCAGTCCAGTCGGTCGAACGCGTCGCGGTTCAGGCTCAAAACCGGCTCGTCGGCACCGCCGACGACGAACAGCGTCGGTGCCGTCACGTCGCCGAGCCGCGACTCCGCGAGGTCGACGCGCCCGCCGCGAGAGACGACCGCGCCGGCGTCGTCGCCGAGGTCGGCAGCCGCGAGGACCGCCGCCGCCGCACCGGTGCTCGACCCGAAGTAGCCGTAGTCGAGGGTGGCGGCGTCGTCGCGGCCGCGGAGCCACTCGGTCGCGCCGAGCAGTCGCTCGGTCAGAAGCGGGATGTCGAACCGCGTCTCGTACGTCTCGTCTTCCGACTCCGTGAGCAGGTCGAAAAGGAGCGTCCCGAGCCCGCGGTCGCGGATGACCTCGGCGACGAAGGTGTTCCGCGGGCTCTTGCGGCTGCTGCCGCTGCCGTGGGCGAACACCACGAGTCCCGACGCCCCGGACGGAACGCGGAGGTCGCCCTCCAGCACCGCGTCGCCGACGGGTATCGAGACGAGGTTCGGCGTCGTGTCGTTCATACGAGACGATACGCTCGAGTCGGGCTTAGACCTGTCTCGACCCGTCGCTTCGCGTGAATCCGCAGTCCGCTCGTTCTGATGGTCATGACTTACACAATTAATGTTAATAGTTCTACGGGAGTACACCCGGACGCCAACCATGGTGAGTGTTACCGACCTACAGACGATGTACGAGCAGATGGTGACCGCTCGGCACTACGAGGAGCGACTGGTGGACGAGTACCTCGTCGGCAAACAGCCGGCGTTCGACATCTCGGCGGGGCCGATTCCCGGCGAACTGCACCTCGCGGCCGGCCACGAGGCGTCCGGGGCGGGCGTCTGCATGCACCTCCGCGACGACGACACGGTGACCGCGCCGCACCGACCGCACCACATCGCCATCGCGAAGGGCGTCGACCTCAAGCGCATGACGGCCGAGATTTTCGGCCGGAAGACGGGGCTGTGCCGCGGGAAGGGCGGCCACATGCACCTGTTCGACCCCGACGTGAACTTCGCGTGTTCGGGCATCATCGCGCAGGGCTGTCCGCCGGCGGTCGGCGCGGCGATGGCCGCGAAAAAGCGGAACACCGACTCGGTCGCCGTCGCCTTCCTCGGCGAGGGCGCTATCGACCAGGGCGGCTTCCTCGAATCGCTGAACCTCGCGGCGGTCCACGACCTCCCGGTCGTCTTCGTCGTCGAGGACAACGACTGGGCGATCAGCATGCCGAAAGACCGCGTGACCGACGTGCAGAACGGCGCACAGCGCGCCGCCGGCTTCGACCTGCCGGGCGTCCGCATCGACTCCGACGACGCCACGGCGGTCTACGAGGCCGCGGGCGAGGCCGTGATGCGCGCCCGCGACGGCAACGGGCCGACGCTCATCGAGGTGCAGGTCCACCGCCGGATGGGTCACTTCATGGGCGACGCCGAGGCGTACCGCCCGGAGGCCGACATCGACCGCGCGAAACAGCGCGACTCCATCGAGCGACTCGCCGAGGACCTCCGCTCGCACGGCGTGACCGACGACGAACTCGACGAGATTCGCGAGCGCGCCCACGAGCGGGTCGAGGAGGCGATTTCGTGGGCCAAAGAACAGCCCGAACCGGACCCGGAGGAGGCGTACGAGAACGTGTTTACGAACCCGCCGGCGCAGGCGGCGACGGACGGCGGGAGCGCGACAGGCGCGTCGGGTGACGCCGACGAGACGGGAGGTGACAACTGATGGCGACCGAATCACGAGACTACACGGAGGCGACCGAGACGGACCGCGAACTGACCATGAGCCGGGCGATGGTGGAAGCCATCGCGTGGGAGATGCGCGAGAACGAGGAGGTGTTCTACATGGGCGAGGACGTCGCCGACTACGGCGGCATCTTCTCCAGTACGACGGGCCTCTTGGACGAGTTCGGTCGCGACCGCGTGATGGACGTTCCCATCAGCGAGACGGCCTACCTCGGCGCGGCCGTCGGGGCCGCACAGGCCGGCATGCGCCCGATTGCCGAACTGATGTTCGTCGACTTCTTCGGCGTCGCCATGGACCAAATCTACAACAACATGGCGAAGAACACCTACATGAGCGGCGGGTCGTTCTCCGTCCCCATGGTGCTGACTACGGCCGTCGGCGGCACCTACAACGACGCCGGCCAGCACTCCCAGACGCTCTACGGGACCTTCGCCCACCTGCCGGGGATGAAAGTCGTCGTCCCCTCGACGGCCTACGACGCCAAGGGGCTGATGCACAGCGCCATCCGCGACGACGACCCGGTCGTCTACATGTTCCACAAGCGCCTCATGGGCCTCGGCTGGATGCCCTCGCCCTCGGGCCCGAAGACTGGGGTTCCCAAGGACGACTACACGATTCCGTTCGGCGAGGCGGACGTGAAGCGCCCCGGCGACGACGTGACCGTGGTCACCCTCGGCCTGCACGTCCACCGGGCGATGGAGGCCGCGGAACAGCTCGACGACGACGGCATCGACGCCGAGGTCATCGACCTCCGGACGCTCGTGCCTCTCGACACCGAGACGGTGCTCGACTCGGTCCGCAAGACCGGCAAACTCCTCGTCGTCGACGAGGACTACCAGTCGTTCGGCGTGACGGGGGAAATCATCGCGCGGGCCGCCGAGGGCGCGCTGGACGACCTCTCGGCCGTCAAGCGTCTCGCCATCCCGGACGTGCCGATTCCTTACGCCCGCTCGCTGGAAGACGAAGTCAACCCCGGCACCGACGACATCGCGGCGGCCGTCCGCGAACTCCACGAATGACGGGAGCGTCGGAACCAGACGGAGGTCGCGCATGACGGACGCCATCGACGTCGATTCGGCGTCTGTCTGGCCCGACGACGCGGACGACGTGGTCGAGGGCTACCTCGCCAACTGGTTCGTCCGCGAGGGCTCGGCGGTCGACGAGGGCGAGACGCTCTGCGAGATACAGGTCGAGAAGGTGAGCATCGACGTGGCCGCGCCGGCGACGGGGACGGTCACGGAGATACTCGTCGCCGAGGGCGGCGACTTCGACCGCGGCGACGTGCTCGCGCGGGTGCAACCGAGCGCCTGAATCGGTCTTTTTTGGTCAGTCGTCGCCCGCCCGGTACGCCTCGCCGAACGCCCGGTCCATCAGCTCTCGGTGGGCCTCTCTGACCCGCTCGTCGTCGCCGGGTCGGCGCTGTTCGTACCGACCGTCGGCGTCCATCACCCAGCGCCGGCGGTTGTCCGACAGGAGCGCGTCGAGGACGGCGTCGAGTTCGGCGCGGTGCTCGGGGTCCTCGACGGGCGCGACGGCCTCGACCCGACGGTCGAGGTTGCGAGTCATCCAGTCCGCGGAACCGACGTAGTAGTCCGGCTCGCCCCCGTTCTCGAAGTAGAAGATACGCGAGTGTTCGAGGAACCGCCCGACGACGCTCGACACCGAGACGTTCTCCGAGAGCCCCTCGATGCCGGGTCTGAGCCGGCAGATGCCCCGGACCACGAGGTCGATATCGACGCCCGCCATCGACGCCTCGTAGAGTTCGCGGACCATCGCGGGGTCTTCGAGGGAGTTCATCTTGGCGACGATGCGGGCGTCGCGGCCGGCGCGGGCGTGGTCGGCCTCCCGGCGGACGAGCCGAGTCATCTCCTCGCGGAGGTTCGTCGGCGCGACCAGCAGTTTCCGGTAGGTCTCCTGCCGCGAGTGGCCGGTGAAGAAGTTGAACAGGCGCACGAGGTCGTGACCGATGTCGGGGTCGGTCGTGAACAGCCCGAGGTCGGTGTAGAGCTTCGCCGTCTGGGAGTGGTAGTTCCCGGTGGCGACGTGGGAGTACAGTCGCACCTCGTCGTCTTCCTCGCGGACGACGAGCGCCGTCTTCGAGTGGGTTTTCAGCCCGATAGTGCCGTAGGCGACGTGGATGCCCTCCTCTTCGAGGCGGCGGACCCACCGGAGGTTGTTCTCTTCGTCGAACCGCGCTTTGAGTTCGACCATCACCGCGACCTGCTTGCCGTTCTTCGCGGCCTCGATGAGCGTCTCGATGACCTCGGAGTCCGGCGCGGTCCGGTAGATGGTGGCTTTGATGGCCAGCACGTCCGGGTCGGCCGCGGCGGCCGCGAGGAACGTTCCCACCGTGCCCGTAAACGAGTGGTACGGGTGGTGGACGAGCACGTCCTTCCGGGCGATTTCGGCGAACACCGACTCGGGGTCGTCGGCGGAGCGCCCGGCGAACCGCGGGTGGGGCTGCGGCGTCCACGGCTCGACTTCGAGTTCCGGGCGGTCGAGGTCGAAAAGCGACGTGAGCGCCCCGTAGTCCAGCGGCAGGTCGCGCTCGAACACCTCGGGGTCGTCCACGTCGAGCTGTTCCGCGAGCAGGTCGCGGACCGCCTCGGGCGTGCCCGACTGGACTTCCAGCCGAACGACCGTGGCGAACCGACGCTGGCGGAGCACGTCCTCTATCGTGGCGATGAGGCCCTCGGCGACCTCCTCGTTCCGGCGGACCTCGGCGTTCCGCGTCACCCTGAACGCCGAGGTGTCGACGACGTCGACGTTCGGAAACAGGAGGTCGATGTTGCGCTCGATGACGGCCACGAGCGGGACGAACCTTACCGGAGCGGCTGAGCCGGCGGATTCGGTGGTGGAGGCATCGGCGACGGTCGCCCCGTCCGCGTCGCCGACGCGCTCGTCGACGTTGACGAGTCGCGGGCGGTTGCCGGGGACCTTGACCCGCGAGAACTTCGTCGGCTCGTCGTCGCCCTCGGTCGTCCGGACCGCGAGCGACAGCGAGAGGTTCGAAATGAACGGGAACGGGTGCGCCGGGTCGAACGTCAGGGGCGTGAGCGTCGGCAGGACCGAGGCCTCGAAGTAGTCGCGGAGCGCCGCCCGCTCGTCGGGCGCGAGGTCGTCGTAGCCGACGATTTCGATGCCCGCGTCGGCGAGCGCGGGTCGGACGAGGTCGTGAAAGCAGGCCGACTGCCGGTCGAGCAGGTCGCGGGCGCGGTCGAGGACGAGCGACCACTGTCGGCTCGGCGTCCGACCGTCGGGCGACAGTTCGCTCACGCCGGCGGCCATCTGCTGTTTCAGGCCGCCGACGCGCTTCATGAAGAACTCGTCGAGGTTCGAGGTGAGAATCGAGAGGAACTTGACGCGCTCGAAAAGCGGGTTGCGGTCGTCGACCGCCTCGTGGAGGACGCGCTCGTGGAAGGCGAGTTCGCTGAGTTCGCGGTTGAGGTACAGCGCGGGGTCGGTGAGGTCGGCGTCGGCTGAGGTCGACTCACCGTCTCCGCGCTCGCGGACGCGGACCGGCGCGGTCGTCTGACTCTGCCGGGCCTGCGAGTCGCCGCCGCGAGCCTCGTCGTCGGACATGTGCTGAGAGGAGATGGTTCGGCGGCGACCTTTAGTTCGCCGCCTCCGCCCCGGCGCGGCTCAGACCAGCGCGGGCTGGCGCGGTTCGAGAATCTTCGAGTCCTTGCGTGACTCGTGGGTGACCTCGGACTCGACGGCGACGAGTTCGTCGGCGCGGAGGTCGTAGGCCGTGAGCGCGCCGCCGTAGACCGCGCCCGTGTCGAGACCCATCGCGTGCTCGAAGACGGCGGGGTGGGCCATGACGGTGTGACCGAAGAAGACGCGCTCGGGGCCCTCGTAGTGTTCGAACCAGAACGGGCCGTCGTAGCTGTCGCCGGGGTTCATCGCCCGGGTGTTTTCGAGGGCGTCGATGTCGTGTTCGGACAGCGGTTTCTCGGGGTGGATGCCGCCGTGGACGACGATGGCCCCGTCCCACGTGATGGCGACCGGGAGGTTCGAAATCCACTCGAGGTCGTCGTCGGTCAGCGCGTCTATCTCCTTCGTGCCCCGGATGAGCTTTTCTTCGTTGTTGCCGCGGACGGTCAGGAAGTTGTCGCGCTCGCGGACGTAGTCCACGACGCCCTTGCTGTCCGGCCCCTTCCGCACGAGGTCGCCGACGAAGACGACGAGGTCGTCCTCGGACGGGTCGAGCCGATCGACGAGGCGTTCGAGCGCCGGCAGACACCCGTGTACGTCGCCGACGACGTACACGTCGTCCCAGTCGTCGATGTCGACTCGAAGGTGTTGCTCGGCGACGTCGGGATGGAAGGATGGGACACTCATTGGAAACGTTCTCTCCTGTTTCTGAGCACGGCTACCTAAGAAAGGGTTGCTAGTTTCGGAATGTTGTGCTATATAGACATGAGAGCATTTGTCTCGCATGGTGTCCGAGTCGGCTGCGGCGGCCCGCGCTCAGTCGCCGGCCATCCCGCAATCGCTTTCCGGCGCGGCCGCGAAGTCGCGACCATGAGCATCGGACCCCTCGACGACGAGACGGTCGAGAAGTATCGAGAGGCAGGGGAGGTCCTGCGCACGGTGCTGGACGAGTCGGCCGAGATGGTCGAACCCGGCGTCACCCACCTCGAAGTCGCCGAGTACGCCGAAGGTCGCATCCGCGAACTCGCCGACGGCTGCGCCTTTCCGGTCAACATCAGCGTCAACGAGGAGGCGTCGCACGCCAGCCCCGGCCGCGACGACGACACCGTGTTCGGCGAGGACATGGTCTGTCTCGACGTCGGCGTCCACGTCGACGGCTACATCGCCGACTCCGCCGTGACCGTCGACCTCTCGGGCAACGACGAACTCGTCGAGTCCGCCGAAGAGGCGCTCGACGCCGCCCTCGACATGGTCGAAGCGGGCGCACACACCGGGAAAATCGGCGCGGAAATCGAGGACGTGATTCGCGGCTACGGCTACACGCCCGTCCTCAATCTCTCGGGCCACGGCGTCGAACAGTGGGACGCCCACACCGACCCGACCATCCCGAACCGCGGCGCAGAGCGCGGCGTCGAACTCGAAGTCGGCGACGTGGTCGCCATCGAACCGTTCGCCACCGACGGCTCCGGCAAGGTCACCGAGGGCTCGAAAAACGAGATTTACAGCCTCGTCAACGACCGCTCGGTCCGCGACCGCATGTCGCGCAAACTGCTCGACGAGGTCCGCGAGAAGTACAAACTGCTCCCCTTCGCGGGTCGCTGGTTCGAGGGCGGCCGCTCCGAGATGGCCATCCGCCGGCTCGAACAACAGGGCATCCTGCGCGGCTACCCCGTCCTGAAAGAAGAGGAGGGCGCGCTGGTCGGACAGGCCGAAGACACCATCATCGTCACCGAAGACGGCTACGAGAACCTCACGCGGTAATCGGACGAAGTCGGGGTCGGCGTCGGGCTCGAGGTCGGTATCGACCGCTCCGAGACCGAAACGGCTTGCACGTCCGGTCCCGTTGGGCCGCCATGGACCAACTGTTCGCCCCGTGGCGCATCGAGTGGGTCGCCCGCGACGACGACCAAGACGCGGCCGACGCCGACGACCCGGACGACGACCGCTGTCCCTTCTGTGCGCTCCCCGAACGCGACGACGACAGGGAGAGCAAAATCGTCGCTCGCTCCCCGCACTCGTTCGTCCTCCTGAACAACTACCCCTACGCGCCGGGCCACGTCATGGTCATCCCGTACCGCCACACCGGCGAGTTCGCCGCCCTCTCCGACGCGGAGCTCCTCGACCACGCGCGGCTCAAATCGAAGACGCTCGCCGCGTTGGACGCCGCCTTCGACCCCGACGGCTGCAACGCGGGCGAGAACCTCGGCGGGTCGGCCGCCGGCGGCTCCATCGACGACCACCTCCACACCCACGTCGTCCCGCGGTGGAGCGGCGACACGAACTTCATGCCGGTCATCTCCGACACGAAAGTGCTCGTGCAGGCCCTCGACGACTCCTACGACCAACTTCACGAGGCGTTCGCCGGCCTCGACGGCGCGGTCGTCGACGGCGACGACGACGCGGTTCACTTCGGATTAGACTGACTCTAAAACTCGCATCAAGTGCATCTAATGGGCCGCTCCGGCCCGAAGCGCATTTGAACCCCACTCCCGAAAGCCACGGTAATGGAGCGAAAGCGGGCCATCCGTCGAGTCGGATTCGTCGTCCTCGTGGCGAACCTGCTTCTCGTCCTCGGGAAGGGCGGCGTGTGGTGGACGACCGGGAGTCTGGCCCTCGGGTCCGAGGCGGTCAACAGCCTCGCGGACGTTGTCTACAGCACCATCATCCTCGGCGGCCTCTACCTGACGACGAAGCCGCCGGACTGGGAACACCCCCACGGCCACGAGCGCATCGAGCCGTTCATCTCGCTTTTCGTCGCGGTCGGCATCTTCGCCGCCGGCGGGGCGATTCTCTGGCAGAGCACGTCCAGCATCCTCGCCGGAACCTACGGCGGAGACGCGGGGATGCTCGGCGTCGTCGTCCTCGTCGTCGCGGCGGCGGCCAAGTACGTCCTCTACCGCTACTGCTACTCGGTCGGCCGCGAGCAGAACTCGCCCGCGCTCGTCGCCGCCGGCGTCGACAACCGAAACGACATCCTCACCGCTGGGGCGGCGCTCGTCGGCGTGATTGGCGGGCAGTTCGGCTACCCAATCTTGGACCCGCTGGCCGCCATGGTCGTCTCCATCGGCATCGTCTACACCGGCTACGAAATCGTCCGCGACAACGTGAACTACCTCGTCGGGGCCGCCCCGCCGGAGTACCTCCGGGCGCTCATCGTCCAGACCGCCCTGTCGCACCCCGACGTCTACGGCGCACACGACGTGGTCGCCCACTACGTCGGCCCCGAAATCGACGTGAGCCTCCACATCGAGGTCGAAGGCGACATGACGATTACCGAGGCCCACGACATCGAGACGTGGGTCGTCCAGGCGATTCGGAACATCGACGAGGTCGACGACGTGTTCGTCCACATCGACCCGCGGGAACTCGGCGAGTGGAAGGAAGACGACGAGACGGACCGCTACACCATGTTCTCGCCCGACGGCGGCGACGGTCGCTGACGCGTCGGGGGGTGTTCAGAACAGTTTCTCGGCTTCCAGCCGTAGCGCTCCGAGGTACGGCACGTGGAACTGGCCTTTCGCCCGCACCCAGTCGGGGCGGACCGGCACGGCGATACCCTGCGCTTGGTCGTAGTAGTCGTTGTTGTCCCCGCGGGTGACGTAGCCGGCGTGCGGCGCGGGACAGTTCAGAAGCTCCGCACAGGAGCCCGCGCCGCTCACGTAGGACTCGTTGGCCCGGTCGTACCAGTTCTCGCCCTCCTCGACCCAGAAGACGGCGCGGTGGATGATGGGTGTGGGGTGCGACGGCGCGTCGTAGACGACGACGTCGCCCGGCCCACCGAGCCGTCCGTAGCCCTCGCTCGCGTTGGCCGTGACGACGCCGTAGTCGTCGGCCGCGGGGCCGCCGTAGCGACCCTCCGCGGTCACGACGACGAGGTCGCCGCGTTCGAGCGTGGGTTGCATGCTCCCGCTCTCGATGGCGACCATCGGGGGCCACACGCCGCTCACCGCGAAGAGCACCGCGCCGACCGCGACGACGATAGCGACCGTCTCCAGCGCGTCTCTCGCGAGTGTTCGGGGCTCCGATGGGCTGTCGTCGGACACGGGTGCTGTCACCCCGCGGGTCGCTATCAATCTGTTGCTGGGTTCGGCGGAGAGAAACCGTTAGGACCGGGCGGCGCGACGGCCGAATCGTGACCGACGACTACCGCCTCGTCCCCGAGTTTCCCGACCCCGAAACGTACGTCGCCCTCCGCGACGCCGCCGGAATGCCTCCCCGGTCGCTCGCGGCCGCCGAGCGCGGCGTTCCGAACACGACGTTCGGCGTGCGCGTCGTCTTCGACGGCGGTGACCGCGATGGCGACGCTGACGTGGCCCGTGGCGGCGACGACTCGGACGAGCTCGTCGTCGGCATGGGTCGGCTCGTCGGCGACGGCGGCACCGTCTTTCAGGTCGTCGACGTGGCGGTTCACCCCGACCATCAGGGCCGCGGGCTCGGCACCCGCGTGATGGACGCGCTCGTGGACTACCTCGACCGCGAGGCCCCGCCGTCGGCGTTCGTGAACCTCCTGGCCGACGTGGACGGCTACTACGAGCGCTGGGGGTTCGAACCGACCGCGCCGGCGTCCAAAGGGATGTTTCTCCGGGTCGGCGAGGACGGCGTTCGGGGGCGCGACGAGCGCTGAGAAACGAGTGCGGTCGGCGGGGAATCGGCGGGGAATCGACCGCTTAGGCAGCGGTGGGCTCGCGCGGGTCGGGCTGTGCCTCGACCGGTTCGGCGAAGGCGTAGACGGTCTGGTGGGCGGTCACCTTCACGCGGGCGAAGTCGCCGGGTTCGAGGCCGTGTTCGGTCGCGTTCTGGACGATTATCTGTCGGTAGGCCTCGTCGCGGCACTTCACGGAATCGCCGGTGCCCTCCTCGACGACGAGCACCTCGCGCTCCGTGCCGACCATCTCGTCGTAGGCGGCGGCGACGATGTCCATCTTCGCCTCGGACATCTCCTTGGAGCGCTCCTTTTTGAGCGTCCCGCCGAGGCCCTTCAGGTCGGCGGCGTCGGTACCGGGGCGCTTCGAAAAGCGCGTGACGTTGACCTTCTCGGGGCGAATCTCGCGGAGCAGCTCCATCGACCGCTCGTGGTCCTCGTCGGTCTCGGTCGGGTAGCCGACGATAAAGTCGGTCGAGAGCGTCCAGTACGCAAGCTCCCGGTCGAACGTCTCGACGATTTCTCTGAACTTGTCGACGCGGTGCTGGCGACGCATGTGTTCGAGCACCTCGTCGGAGCCGGACTGCACCGGCGCGTGGATGAAGTTGTAGAGCTTGTCGTGTTCGGCGAACACGCCGGCGAGTTCCTCGCGGATGCCGTGGACGCCGCCGGGGTTGGCCATGCCGACGCGGACGCGGAACTCGCCGTCGATTTCGGTGCAGATGCGGTCCAGTAGCTCGGGGAGCTTCCGGTCGCCCTTGTCCCAGCCGTAGACGCCGGTGTCCTGGCCCGTGATGCGGAGTTCCTTCGCGCCGGCGTGGACGAGCGCCCGCGCCTTCTCGACGTTCTCGTCGACCGACGGGGAATCGACCCGGCCGGTGGCGAACTTCGTGATGCAGTACGAGCAGTTCGACATACAGCCGCGGGCGATTGGCAGGATGCCGACGACGCCGTCCAAGACGGGTTCGACGCCGGGGCCGGGAGTGGGACACTCGCCGTTGGTGACGGCGGTCGGCACGTCGTCCCAGTGGAGAATCTGGGCGTCGATGCCCTCCTCACGGAAGTCGTTGCCCTGCGCGAGCGCCATGCAGCCGGTGATGATGAGGTCCGCCGTCTCCGACTCCAGCTCTTTGGCCCGACGGAGCATGTTCCGCTCCGTCTTCTCCACGACCGTACAGGTGTTCATGATGGCGACATCGGCCTCCTCGGGCCCGTCGACGCGGTAGTGACCGGCGTCGCGGAGCGCGCTCTCGATGGCGCGGCTCTCGCCGCGATTCGAGGTGCAGCCGTATGTCTCGATGTGGTATCGGGCCATTCGGTTATCCCACATACCGGGTCAGCGGGCAAAAACGCCGCGGTCTCCCCCGAGACCGCCGGCGTCCACGGCCCGTGATATCGTCTCCCGAGTGCTTCGCCCGCTCGACGCGGATGCCGACAAGCCAACGAACGCCGACGAACACGGCGGGCGGAGCGTCGCACCGACCGGACGCTCCGTCGCCGATGAGTCTCGTGTCGGCCGTATCATCCGCCCGAGGACGAATATAATTCATTACCTCAAGAGTTGTATTTAGATTCGCTATGAAGTTCAACATGCGCGCCATCGCCTACGGGTTCATCGCGACCGTAGTCGTCGGCATCCTCGGAGGCCTCACGGTTCCCTTCACGAACGTCACGCTTCCCACGGTCGGCTACGTCCTCACGGGTATCATCGGCGGTCTCGTCGCCGGCTACCTCGTCACGACCGGCATGGCCGACGGTGCGCTCAACGGCCTCGTCGGCACGACGCTGGGCGCGATTATCGTCGCCATCGGCCTCGTGATTATGAACGTCCTGTTCGCGGGCGCGTTCTTCGGCCTGACCGTGTTCGCCGCGGCCGTCGTCGTCATCGCCCTCGCGGGCATCCCCGGCGCTATCGGCGGTGCGGTCGGCAGCATGCTCCACGACCGCTCGGCTGCCCGCCGCACCAGACCCGCGGCCTGAGCCGACCCGGCCCCGGTTCCTGCTTTTCGTCCGCGTTTCGCCTTCCTCCCGCGCCCTCACGCTCCCTTTCACTTCCTTTCACCCCCTCTCACTTTCGCGCCCTCGCCACCGCTCCCGGCGAAAAGTTACTTGTCACGGTGTTGTGCAGTTGTGATAGATGCGTTCCCGCAGGACACCGCCCGGTTCGCCCTCCGCCCACGACTCGGGCTCGACCGACAGCGACGCTTCGTCCGCCGCTCACAGTCCGTCTTCCGTCGGTTCTCCACGCCGCCGCGACGTACTTCGACTACTCGGGTCGGGTGCGGCCGTCGGCCTCGCCGGTTGCCTCGGCGGCGACGAACAGACCGACGACGACTCCGCCGAGGGCGTCCGCTTCGAAAGCGGCTGGCGGACCTACGCCCACGACGACGCCAACACCGCGTACCTCCGCGAGGGGACTCCCATCTCCGAGCCGACCATCGAATACGAACCCGATTTCGGGATGGACTCCACCGAGCCCGTCGTCGCCGACGGAGTGGGCTACACGCCCGGCGACCCGATGCGAGTAATCGCCCCGGCCGCCGGCGAGGAGTTGTGGGCCGCACAGGGCGAGCGTTGGACCGCTCCCGTCGTCCTCGACGGCGTCGTCTACTCGCTCGGCACGACGGTCCACGGGCCGAACCGGCTCGCGCTCTACCACGCCCGTTCGGGTCGGCTGTTCCGAACTATCGAACTCCCGGGCCGTCCGCAGACGCCGCCGGCGTTCTCCAACGACCGCGAGACGCTGTTTCTCGGCCTCGACGACGAGCGCGTCTGCGCGGTCGACATCGACTCCGGAGAAGTCAACTGGACGCGGTCGCTGTTCGGCGCGGTTCGGCGTCCCCTCGCGGTCAACCTCCATTCGCTCTTCGTGGTCACCGAGGGACAGCGGCTCTACTGCCTCGGCACGGACGGCAGCCCCTTCTGGCAGGTCTCGACCGAAACGGTCGAGGCCGTCGCGCCGGTCGTCGGCGACGAGCGGGTGTACATCGCGGGCTGGGACCGAATCGCCGCGCTCGAACGGCGAAACGGCGACGTGGTCTGGGAGGACGACCGCGGCGTCCACAAGCGACTCGCGTTCGACGGCGAGCGCCTCTACGCCGCCCGCGGGTCGCTCCGGGCGCTCGACAGCGCGACCGGCGAAGAGCGGTGGAAGTACGACCCGCGAGAGACCGTCTCCGCCGCGAGCATCGTCGGCGACACGGTCTACGTCGGCACCGGGCAGGGCGAACTCGTCGCCCTGAATCGAACCGGCGACCGCGGCCTCTTCGGCGACCGCGAGCGCTGGTCGATTTCGCTCGGCCGCAACGTCGGCCACTCGCTGGCCGCGACCAACCGGCGCGTGTTCTGCCCGCTCGTCCGCGACGACGGCCTGTTCAGCCTGACCGTCGTCGGCGACGCCGACCCCGACGCGTCGACCGCGGGAACGACCGCTGCTGCGGGGACGAACGCGACCGCGAGGACAGCCGCGGACGCTGGAGGTTCGGAGTCGTGACGGAACCCGACGCGGACCTATCCAGACGAACGTTCCTCGGAGCCCTCGGAATCGGCGCGGCCGCCGGTCTCGCGGGCTGTGTCGGCGGCGACGAGGGCTCCACCGGCGACGGCCGCGCCGACTGGCCGCACCCGTACTTCTCGCCCGAGGGGACTGGCTACAACCCCCGTTCGACCGGACCGGCCTCGAAGCCGAGCGAGTCGTGGGGCGTCGAGGTCAACGGTATCGAACTGGCGCGCCCGGTCGTGTTCGGCGAGACGGTCTACCTCGCGACCAGCGAGCGCCTCCGAGCGTTTTCGGTCGCCGACGGCACCGAACTGTGGTCGGTCGAAAGCGACCCCCAGAGCGGCTTCCGCTCGTCGGTGACGGTCGATTCGGAGCGCGTCTACATCGGCCACGTCGGGACCAAAACCGGCGTGCTCGCGTACACCCACGACGGCGAAGAAGCGTGGCACGCGCCGACCGAGTCGAGCGTCTGGGCACCCGTCGTCAGACCCGAACCGGACCGCGACCGCCTCTACGTCTCTGACACCGCGGGGAACCTCTACCGCGTCCGCGCCAGCGACGGGACCGTCGAGTGGCGCGAGGAGGTGTTCGGCGCGGTCCGGTCCCTCGCGGCCCGGTACGACACCGTCGTCGCCGGCACGGAGGGCGGCGAAGTGTTCACATTCCAAGACGAGGGCGTCGAGCGCGGCGCGACCGGGCAGTGGCGAACCAAACTCCCCGGCGGCGTGCAGTCGCTCGCAGTCGCCCAGTCGAACGACGTGTTCGCCGGCTTCTTCGGCGCGGGCGTCGCCCGGCTCAGAGGCGGCCTCCGCGCCGGTGCGGTGGACTGGCACCGCGAACACCCCTCCCCGCACGGTTCGCTCGTCGTCGGCCCTCGACGCGTCTTTTCGACCGACGGGACCGGCCTCGACGCCTTCGACAGGCGCGAGGGGTCGCCCGCGTGGCAGGCCGGCGACGACTTCTTCGCCCCGCCCGCCGGTGCCGGCGACACGATATTCGTCTCGGACACGAGCGACGACGGCCGCGTCGTCGCCTACGATGCCGGGGGCGGCGTCGGCCTCGACGACACCCGAATCGGGGCCGAGCGCTGGCGGTACGAACTCGCGGGCGGCGCGCTGACCGGCCCGACGCCGGCGGGCGACGCGCTGTTCGTACTCGAATCCGGCGGCGACGACGGGCCGCGACGGCTCGTCGCGTTGCGAGCCGAGTAACAGAAGAGTGCGAGGGCGGTCGTCCGAAAGAACCGCATCAGGGGACTCCCGGGGCCCTCAGATGAGCCCCAGTATCCACCGGGTGACTTCGGAGGTCGCGAAGAAAGCGCCCTCCAAGCGGGACAGGACCCGCCCCGTCCAGAGCGCGGCGACTATCAGGAGCGTGACCGCGACGAGCCACGCGAACGTTCCGAGCGCCGACCCGCTCACCGCGAGCGGGCTAGCGACCGCCGCGACGCCGACGATGCCCGTGATGTTGAGGATGTTGCTGCCGACGACGTTGCCCACCGAGACCCCGAAACTCCGCTGTCGGAGCGCGACCAGCGAGACGGCGAACTCCGGCGTCGACGTCCCCGCCGCGACGATTGTCCCGCCGATGACCCACTCGGAGACGCCGGCACCACGGGCCAACCCCGACGCGGCGAGCACCATGTAGTCGCCGCTCACCAACACCAGACCCAACCCGCCCAGGAGGAACACGGCGTCTCGTCCGGGGAAGTCGATTCGTTCGGTTATCGGGCGGGTCACGCCGCCGTCGCCGAGCGACTGGTCGGTCGCGCCGTCCCCGTCTGACTGGGACCCCCGGAGCAGGTACGCCGTGTAGGCGACGAACGCCCCGACTAAGAGGACGCCTTCGAGCCTCGTGACCCGGAGGTCGAACAGGACCAGTCCGCCGAGGAGCGTGCTCGCCAGCAGTGCGAGGCCGTCCCGATAGACGAGCGACTCCGCGACCGGAATCACCCGGAGCAGAGAGATGACGCCCAACACGAACGCCAGGTTGTAGATGTTCGAACCGAGGACGTTCGCGACCGCGATGTCGCCCAACCCCTTGTACGCGGCGTCGACCGCGACCGAGAGCTCCGGCGTCGAGGTCCCTATCGCGACGATTGTCAGTCCGATGGTAAGTTCCGAGAGCCCGAACCTCCGAGCCGACCGGACGGCGGCGTCGACCAACAGCCGCGCGCCGACCCAAAGCCCCAGTACTGACACGAAAATGACGCCGATTTGAACGACCGGCCCGCCTCGGAGCATGGTACTGGGTTCTCGGGAGTCGAGTAATCAATGTTGGGCACCGGCGACCGCGCGATGCCAATCGGCCGACGACCGACCTATTCCTCGGGCGCGCTGGCGACGATGTCGACGCCCGACGACGCGCCGATGCGCTCCGCGCCGGCTTCGAACATGGCGACCGCCTCGTCGTAGGAGCCGACCCCGCCGGAGGCCTTGACGGGCAGGTACTCCGCCATGAGCGCCACGTCTTCGACCGTTGCACCGCCGTCGGCGAAGCCGGTGGCGGTCTTGACGAAGGCGGCGTCGGCCTCGACGGCGGCCTCGCAGGCGCGGTGTTTCTCCTCCTCGGTGAGGAGCGACGTCTCGATGATGACCTTCACCGGGATCGGGACGGCCGCGACGACCTCGGAGATGTCCTCGGTCACGAGTTCGTCCTCGCCGGCTTTGAGCCGGCCGACGTTGATGACCATGTCCAGTTCGTCCGCGCCGGCCTGCCACGCGTCGACGGCCTCCTCGCGCTTGGCCGTGGTCGTGTTCTGCCCGTGGGGGAAGCCGACGACCGTCGCCAGCAACACGTCCGGAGCGTACTCGCTCGCCTCGCCGACGTAGCACGGCGGGATGCAGGCGTTCATCCCCCACTCGTCGGCGTCGTCGAGGACGGCCTCCACGTCGGCCATCGTCGTCTCGGGTCCGAGGACCGTGTGGTCGATGCGGGCGGCGAGGTCGGCTCGGTTCATACCCTGTCGAGGCGACCCGAGGCTAAAGAACGTAAGGCTTTCACGCCGCCCCGCCGCGCCTCCTGCATGGCCATCCTTCCCGAGGGGTTCGCGCTCCCGCCGCTTCCCTACCTCGTCGTCCTCGTCGCGGGACTCGTCGGCGTCGGCGTCGGACTGAGCCGCACGCGCCCGACGGTCACGCCCGCCCACGTCGCCGCACTCGTCCCGTGGATGGTGTCGGGGTCGGCGCTGCACGTCCTCTACGTCATCGACGCGCTCCCGCCCGCGGTCGAACCGCTCGCCGGCACGCCCGCGGTCTACCTCTCCGTGGCCGTCGCCGCCGGCGCGACGTGGCTCGCGCTCGACGCGGCCGACCTCGCCTCCCCGACGGCGCTCGCGGTTCCCGG
This sequence comes from Haloferax sp. Atlit-10N, assembly GCF_003586325.1. Lineage (NCBI taxonomy): Archaea > Methanobacteriati > Methanobacteriota > Halobacteria > Halobacteriales > Haloferacaceae > Haloferax > Haloferax sp. Atlit-10N. The sequence goes on along the minus strand of NZ_PSYX01000003.1, from coordinate 282,301 downwards.
ACTGCTCGTCGCCGCCGGACTCTCGGGCTTCGCGCTGTTCATCGGTCTGGCCGCCGGCACGCTCTCCATCGTCTGGCCCGGCGTCGCCCTCGTCGCCGCGCTCGCGGTCACTCCGCTGACGTGGCGAGTCGTGACCCGGGTCGCACCCGACGCGGCCGCCGCGGGGTCGCTCGGCCTGCTCGCCATCTTCGGGCACGCCCTCGACGCGCTGTCGACCGCCGTCGGCATCGACGTGCTCGGCTTCGGCGAGCGGACGCCGCTGTCGCGCATCATCCTCGAAGCCGCCGCTGCGCTCCCGACCGCCGAGGTCATCGGCGTCGGCTGGCTGTTCGTCCTCGTGAAACTCGTCGTGGCCGGTTTCGTGGTCGCCCTGCTCGCCGACTACGTCCGCGAGGACCCGACCGAGGGGTCGCTCCTCTTGGGTCTCGTCGCCGCCGTCGGCCTCGGCCCCGGCGTCCACAACCTCCTGCTGTTCGCCATCGCCGGCTGAGGTTCGGGCCGGGTCGCGACCGCGCCCCGCGTCCACGCTTTGTTTCTCCGCGCTCCGTAGTCGCCCGACCCGGGAGAGTTATCCCACCGGCGAACCGACCTACGCGGACGCATGTCCCGTGTCATCTGCGCCGGCCACGTGAACTGGGACGTCACCCTCCGCGTGGACGCGCTGCCGGAGCCCGACGGCGAGGCGACCGTCGAGTCGCGGGTCGGCGCGGGCGGCGGGAGCGCCGCCAACGTCGCCAGCGGCCTCGTCGGTCTCGACGTGCCCGCCGCGCTCCTCGGGAGCGTCGGCGACGACGAACACGGCCACGCCGCCGTCGCCGAACTCGCTTCGAAGGGCGTCGACTGCCGCCACGTCGTCAGCGTCGACCGCGGCCCGACCACGGTCAAATACATCGTCGTCGACGCCGCTGGCGAGGTGTTCGTCCTCGGTTCGCCCGGCGTCAACGAGGCGTTCGAGGCGACCGACCTCCCGACCGACCCGCTCGCGGCGGCCGACCACCTCCACCTGACGAGCCAGTCGCCCGACACGGCCGCGACGCTCGCCAGACGGGCACACGAGGTGGATACGACGGTCAGCTTCGACCCCGGTCGGCGCGTCGGCGACCGGGGCTACGCCGACGCCCTCCGCGAGGTTGACTACGTCTTTCTCAACGACCGAGAGGCCGCAACCGCGCTCGGCGAGGCGGCGGTCGAGCGCGGCCGAAGCGCCGGCTCGGAGCCCCCGTCCGAGGTCGCCGAGGCGCTCGCGCGGACGACGCTCGTCCTCAAACACGGTCCGCGCGGCGCGGAGGTCAGAGACGGCGACGACCGACACGTTCACCCCGGTTACCCCGTCGACGCGGTGGACACGACCGGCGCGGGCGACGCCTTCGCCTCGGGCTTCATCGCCGCCCGCCTCGACGGGGCCGCCTACGAGCGGGCGCTGGCGGTCGCCAACGCCTGCGGCGCGCTCACCGCGGCCGAGCCGGGCGCGCGGACGCAACTCAGTTGGCGGCGGCTGGACGACCTCGTCGAGGGCTGAACCGACCGCACGCCTCGGTTCGACACCGTTCGGTTCCGACCCGACAAATTTTATCCCCACCAGTCATTCGTCGGGACGATGTTAGACCAGCTCCCGGTCGCCGTCGCCGTCCTCGACGCCGCGTCGAGCCTCGGTGCGGTCGCCGGGCGACTGCTCCTCGGCGCGGTCGTCGGGGTCGCGGCCGCGGTCGTGATGGCCATCCCGATGTGGCGACAGGACGAGGGCTTTACCCCCGCCTACGTCGCCGCGGCGGTCGTCCGACGGACGACGCCCGACGAGGTGAGCTTCGGCGACGCCAACGTCGTCCACCACGCCGCCGGCGCGCTCGCCGGCGTCCTCTACGCGTTCGTCTACCTCGCGACCGACGCCGTCGCGCCGGACCTCGGGGTCGCCGGCGTCGACCTCCCGTCGCATCTCGTCGCGACCGCGGTCGTCGTGGCGTTCATCTACGTCGCGTTCGCCCGCTTCGTCCTCCCGCGCGCCGGCCGGCGAATCTACGAGGAGCGCGCGACGGCGGTGCGCGGGCAGTGGCTCCGCTCTTCGCTCGTCTTCGGCGCGACGTTGCTGGTCCTCGCGCCGGCGCTTTTCACCGGGTTCGCGTGACGGCGGCTCGGTCGGTCGGCCGAGCAGTCGGCCGGCCGTTCCAGCCGATCGCACCCGCCCCCGTTCGAACCGCGTCGTTTTTGCCCGCGACCCGAGTCGGTCGGTACATGGCGAAACAGCCCCATCTCCTCGTCGAAGAAGGCGACGTGAACGACATCGCGCTCATCCCGGGCGACCCCGGGCGCGTCGACCGCATCGCGAAGCAGTGTGACAACGTCGAGGAAGTCGCGCAGAACCGCGAGTACAAGGTCGTCAACGCCGAGTACGAGGGCGTCCCGCTCACCATCTCCTCGACCGGTATCGGCTGCCCCTCGGCGGCCATCGCCATCGAGGAACTCTCCCGCGTCGGCGTGGAGACGTTCATCCGCGTCGGCACCATCGGTGCCTTGCAGGCGGACATCGAAGTCGGCGACATGATAGTCGCCACGGGCGCGGCCAAGGAGGAGGGCACCTCGAAGCGCTACGAGTCCGAAGTCTACCCGGCCGTCCCCGACTACGACGTGCTCACGTCGCTCGTCGACTCGGCGGAGGCCAACGACGAGGACGTCCACGTCGGCCCCATCGTCTCCGACGACGCGTTCTACAACGAGTCCGACGAGTACGTCGACGACTGGAACGCCGCCGGCTTGCTCGCCATCGAGATGGAGGCCGCGACGGTGTTCTCGCTCGCCCGCCGGAAGGGCCTCCGCGCCGGGGCTATCTGCACGGTCGACGGCAACCTCGTCGCCGGCACCCAGAAGGGAGCCGACTCGGACGAGGAACTCCCCGAGAAGGCCAAGAACAACGTCGAGCGCGCCATCTCCATCACGCTCGACGCCGTCACCGACCTCGCGTAACCGAACCGTGGACCTGCGCCACCTCGCGGCCCGAGCGGTCGCACGCGCCGGCGCGCTCCGCGCCCGGCTCCGCCGGATAGAGCGGCGTGAGATGGTGGCGTTCGGTCGGTGGATAGAGAACACGAACAACCTGCTTCACCTCTCGATTCTCCTCATCATCCCCGTGCTCATCGCCGGGGTGACGTTCGTCTCCAACTCGGTCAGCACGCTCTCGTTCCTGCTGTTCCCGCCGCTCGCGTCGGGGTCGTACACGCTGTTTTCCGACCCAGAGGGGCGGTACGCGTCGCCGGTGAAGTTCGTCGTCGCACTCACTATCGGCGCGCTCTGCGGCCTCGTCGCGGTCGGTTTTACCGGGTGGACCTACGGCCCGACGGGGACCGCAATCGTCCACCCGTCGGCGGCGGCGCTCGCCATCTTCCTCGCGGGGGTCACGACGTGGCTCCTCGACGTGGAAGCCCCCTCCGCGTTTTCGACGGCGCTCCTGACGCTCGTCACGGGCGACGTGAACCCCGAGGAGTACGTGGTGAGCATCTTCTTCGCCAGCGTCGTCATCGCCATCGCGTTCACTATCTGGCGCGAGCAGTTCTACGAGCGCCGCGCGGAGTACCTCTACGGGACCGTCCGCGGCGACGACCACGTGCTCGTCCCGATGCGCGGGGAGGCGGCGACCCAGACGGCCTTCTTCGCCGCCCGACTCGCCGCCGCCCACAGCGCCGGCAAGGTCGTCCTCCTCGACGTGCTCCCGCCGGCGGCGACCGCCGAGGGCGACGCGGACGCGGAGACGAACGCCGGCGGCGAACTCGACACCGACGCCGACGCGTCGGTCGAGCGCCTCGAATCCTGCGCGCACCAACTGCGGACCCGACTGGGCGTGCCCGTGGAGGTCGCGGTCGCCCGCGGCGACCCGTTGACCGCGACGACCGAGGCCGCGGCGAACACCAACTCGGACCTCGTGGTGACGCCCTACGAGGAGGATCGCGGCCTGCTTTCCGATTACATCCGCGGCCTCTTCGGCGGGTCGTACGACACCGTGGCGTTTCGCTCGACCGGTGAGACCACCCGCTGGCGGCGCATCCTCGTCCTCGTCTCGCGGCCGGGCGACTCTGCCCACGCGATGATAGACTTCGCAACCCGCCTCGCCGGGCAGACCGGGAGCGTGAGCGTCACGACCTGCATCTCCTCCGAGGTCGAGCGCCGGCCCGCGGAGTCGAAACTCGCCAATCTGGTCGAAACCGCAGACGGGAACATCGAGACGCGGGTCGCCCGCTCCGACGTGACCGACTTCATCGCCTCGAACGCCGCCACCTACGACCTCGTGGTGCTCGGGTCCAGCGGCGACCGCTCGCCCGCCTCGCGGTTCATCTCGCCGCCGACGTTCGAGCGAATCCGCGAGATAGACTGCGACGTTGCGGTGTTCGACCGCGGGCACTGAGCGCGCGGTCGTAGAGTCAGAGCGGAGGCGGCGCGCGGTTACGAGCGGTTCGTCTCGTCGGTGTCGTCGGTCTCGTCGGCCGCACCCTTCCCGTTCGTCTCGACCGTCTCGTCTACGGTCGGGTCGGTGGGCTGTTCGTCGAGCAGCCGTTCCTCGATGGTTTCGAGGCCGCTCCCGCCGACGGCGGACTCGGCGAGGAAGTGACCGCCGAGCGCCGCCGGGCTGATGACGGTGTTGGCCCCGGCGCGGCGGAGCTTTCGCTCGTTTTCGCGCTGGGTCGCCGCCGCGACGATGTGCACGTCGGGGTTGAGCTGTCGCGCCGTGAGGATGGCCAGCGCGTCTTCGGCGTCGTTGTTGGTGGCGACGACGACCGAGCGGGCGGCGTCCACGCGGGTCCGCTGGAGCGCCTCCTCGTCGCTCGGGTCGTCCGTGACCACGTCGTAGCCGCGGTCGGTGAGGCGCTTGGCGCGGCTCTCGTCGGGCGTGACGATGACGACGCGGGCGCGGTCGCCGAGCTCTTCGAGAATCGGTTCTGTCAGTTCCCCGTAGCCGAGGACGAGGACGTGGTTCTCCAGGATGTCGAGTTGTGATTCGGTCATGCGTCCGAGTGCTTTGGTGAGTCGCGCTTCGATTGCGGGCGTGAGCAGGACACCGAGCGCCACAGCGAACGTCGCCACCGTGAGCAACAGCGCCGAGATGCCGAACAGCTTTGCGATGGCGGTCTGCGGCGTGATGTCGCCGTAGCCGACCGTGCTGCCGGTGACGACGCCGAAGTAGAACGCGTCGAACAGCGTGTCGATGCCGTTGAACTGCTCTCTGAGCGCCCACGCCCCGGCGGTCGCGTAGGTCTGTGCGCCCGCGATGGCGAGCAGGGCCGACAGCTGTGTCGCCGTCAGGTCGAGGTCGCGGTCGAACGCCCTGTGGTTGAAAAGCAGGAGCGCGAGACTGATAAGCGAGAGGCCGACGAGGGGTGCCGCCCGTTCCGGCGACTGGATGAGCCCCTGCGCGGCAGTCACCGGGAGCAACACCGCGGTCGAGTACCACGCGGCGCGGTAGCGTCGGCGGAGTCCGAAGACGCTCGCGAGGAGCAGAAAGCCCGTCAGCGTCCCGGTGAAGCCGGCGGTGATGCGGACCGCTTCCGGGATGTACGGTGCCAGCACGCCGCCGGTGACCGGGGAGCTGATGTTGAGGATGCCGATGGCGACCGATAGGACGGCGGCGAAGAACACCGTCCCAATCGTCGCGCGGGCACCGACCCACTCGCGTACCGAAGCCATGTCTCTCCCAGTTCTGGCGTCCGAGGCCAAAAACGGTCGGGTATCGGCCTGTCACGGGCGCGTCGTCACGTCTTTATTCCGTCGGCGAGTGTACCGGTCCATGGCTTCACTCCCCGTCGAAGTCGTTTACGGGCTGTACTTCGGCATTCTCACCGGGCTCGTCCCGGCCGCCGTCGCGTGGCTCCTCGGATTCGGCTTCCGCTACGTCACCGGCGTCACCGTTCCGGGCCTCGCCGTCGTCGTCCTCAGCGTCGCCATCGCGGGCGCGAGCGGCGGTCTCATGGCGCTGGCCGACCCGACAATCACCCAGTCGGAGAGTCAGGTCAGGCTGACGGTCGCGCTGCTTGTCGTCTTGATGGGGTCGCTGTACGCGCACAACCGCGGGGACGCCTTCGCCAACGACATCCCGCGGAAGATGTCGCTGCGAAAGCTCACCGAGCGGTCGCTCTCGACCGACGTGGTCGAACTCGTCGGCGGCCGCGGACAGGTCAGCGTCACCGTCACCGGTGAGGTCGGCGACATCGAGGGCTACCCGCCGGTCCCGCTGGACATCCGTACCAGTATCCGAAACGGCGAGTGGACGTTCCCCGCCGACATCCCGCTCGTGGAACTCGAATCGCGGTTCGCCGACCGCCTGCAGAACGAGTTCGACCTCGCCGCCGTCGAGGTCAGACTCGATGAACGAGCCCGTGCGACCGTCTCCGCCGCGGCCCCGGTCGGCGGTCTCTCGAAGCGCCTCCCGACGGGCAAGCGCGCGGTGTCGGTGACGGCGCTCGTCCCGACTGGACTCGCGCGCGGCGACGAGGTGGTCGTCGTCACCGACGGCGGCACCGTCCCGGCGAGCGTCGCCGGAGTCGAATCGGTCGTCGAGACCCCGAGCGACGCCGACGAGGACGAGGACGACGCGGACGCCCCGAAGGCCGCGCCGCGCGCGCCGACGGCCGTCGGCGGCGAAGGCCGCGTCACGCTCGCGGTCGACCGAGGAAAGGTCGAATCGCTTCTCGGGAGCGACGTGAAGCGGTTCATCGTCACCTCCCGCGGCGTCCGCCGGGAGTTCGAACTCGTCTCCCTGCTCCGCCGCGCGGGCAAGCGCTTCTCGCGGCTCTCGGTCCGCGCCGAGAGCCCACTTGACGGGGTGACACTCGGGAAGGCCGGCGTCCGCGACGGCTACGGTGTGGCCGTTCTCGCGGTCCGCCACGGCGGGAACTGGACGATTGCGCCGCGGGGAGACCAGGAGATTTCCGCCGGCGACACGCTCTATGCGGTCGGGTCGAGAAGCGACCTCACCGGCTTCGAGGAGGCGGTCGCGTGATGTTCGCCGCCCTCGCCTCGGCCGCCGGGCCCGCTTCGGCCGCACCCGCCGCCGACCTGCTCGCGGCGGTCGGGGGGTCGGCGACCGCCGGACAGGTGTCGATTCCGCCGGCGGACGACTCGCTCGTCCTGCAGATTCTCCGGTTCGTCGGACTCGTCGTCGGCGCGTTCGTCGTCTCGGCGATCGCCTCGCTGCTCTACCGGTGGTACACCCGGGAGATAATCCCGCGGGCGCTTTCGGTCCTCTTCGGCGGGGCGGTCGTCGCGCTCTACCTGAACACGATCGGCCTGTTCGGCGCGTTCACCACCGGCACCGAGACCGAGGTGTTCCAACTCGACACCGTCCTCTTCAACACCGTGTCGCTCCTTGGCGGAGCGCTTATCGCGCCGGTCGGCCGCGTCGCTGGCGACCGACTCGCGACGGACGTGTTCGCCGTCGCGGGCGCGAAGGAACTCGACGCCGACGTGAGCCGACTGGTCCGGACCGTCGGCCGCGTCACGTCGGTGACGCTCCCCGAGGACATCGGCGACATCGAGGGGTACGACCCGGTCGGCGAGGCCGTCAAGACCCAACTGAGCGGCAAGACGCTGCTGTTCCCCCGGCGGCTCAGCGAGGCCGAGTTCCGCGACCGACTCGCGACGCGCATCAAGGACGACCACGGCGTCGGTCACGTCGACGTGGAGTTCGAAGCCAGCGGGAACGAGGTGTCGTACCTCGCGCTCGGCAGTCGCGCGGCCGGCCTCGGGCCGACGCTCGCACCCGGCACCGTCGCGGTCGCCATTCGCGGCGACCCCGGTTCCGGCGCGGCCGCCGGCGACCCCGTGCAGGTCTGGTCGGTTCCGAAGCCGGCGGCTGACGACGAAAACGACCCGTCGGGCGACGCCGTCGCGGGAGCGACCGACGCGACTGAACCGGCCCAGTCCGCCGAACCGACGACCGAGACGCCTCCCAGCGGTTCGGGGTCGTTGTCCGACGGCGGCACCGACGCGCCGGCCGCACCGTCCGCACCGACCCGCGTCGCCTTCGGCGAACTTCGCGGCGTCGCCGACGACGTGGCGACCGTCGCCCTCGACGAGGAGGACGCCGACCGCCTGACGAGCGGCGAGCAGTACCGACTCGTGACGCTCCCCGCGGACCCCCACGTCGACCGCGAGTTCGCGTCGCTCCTCCGGAACGCCGACGAGACGATGGCGGTCACGACCGTCGCACCGGGTGCAGACCTCGACGGACTAGCGGTTTCGGACGTGGACACGACCGTCGTCGCCATCCGGTCGGCGAACCGCCCGGTGGACGCGATTCCCGGCCGGGGACGCGAACTGGCGGCCGGCGACACGCTCTACGTCGTCGGCCGGCCGGAGGTCCTCCGAAAGGTCGAACGCCGGGCGACGACCGACACGAGCCGAACTGACGGTGGGGGCGACGGAGACGGAGACGGAGACGAAAACGGCGACTCCGACGGCGACGCGCCGCGGTCGTCAGGGGCGCAATCCTCATGAGCGCCGGGCGACGAGACGGGAGTATGGAGTGGAAGCTGTTCGCCGACCTCGCGGAAGTCGCCGGCACGCGGACCGTTCGGGTCGACGTCGACGGCGACGCGACCGTCGGCGACGCGCTCGACGCCCTCGTCGGGGCGCACCCGGCGCTCGAATCGCGGGTGTTCGGCGACGACGGTGAACTGTACGACCACATCAACGTTCTGCGAAACGGCGAAGCCGCCGCGCTCGGCGAGGAGGCCGCCGCCGGCGACGAACTCGCGCTCTTCCCGCCGGTCAGCGGCGGCTAGCGCGCCGGCGCGTCGGAGCGCCGAGCGAACCGGCGAATCGAAACCATTCTCGGATTCGACCCACATCCCGCGAGCGGCGGCTCCGTCGGCACTCGTGGGCGGAAGACGAAAACGAGGCCACGGGGTCGAAACGAGCGGCTCGTCGGGGCGGAAACGGGTCGTTCGGGAGTCGGAAAAGAGAAAACGGCGGGAACGCGTCGCGGTCGGACTCGAAACGGGAGGGCGGCTTCGAGGGTCGTTACTCGCCCGGACGCGGCAGCGCCGTAAACAGCGTCTGGACGATGGAGAAGGGGTCGTAGATGGACTGGTGGCACTGGCAGTAGACCCCGTTTTCGCCGCCGAACGTGGCGGAACTGGCCGTCTGCTTGTAGCCGGGGACACAGCAGAAGTGGGTACACTTGTTGAGCCACGCGATGACGCCCTGGTCCGTCGAGGCGGCGAGCCACTCGTTGTCTTGGGCGGCCTCTTCGATGCGCGTCGAGCGGAGCACCTGAATCGGAATCGTGTCCTCGGCGTCTTGGGAGCGCCAGGTGCCGGTCGCGGGCATCCCGATGCCGGCCTGTCCGATGCCGTTGCCCCAGGTCTCGTACTCGTCGAAGTCGTTGACGTTCAGGCGGTCGCCGGCGCTGTACGTCTCGGACTGCCAGTCGTACCCGCCGTTGTCGGAGCGGAAGTAGTTGTCAGACTCGTAGGTCGGGTTCAGGCCCTCGTAGGTCTGCACGCCGCAGTACTGGTACCAGTCCTGCGAGTAGGTGACGCCCGTCCCCTGGTAGTCCTCGGTGAGGGCGAGTTCGACATCCACACCGTTCTGGGTGATGGTCTGTACCTCCGGCCAGACGCCGCGGATGTAGCCCTCGTCGTCGATCTCAATCGGAATCTGCGGCATGCCGCGCGGTGCGGGACCGCCGGTGTTCTCGATGGCGTACGCCTGCGTCGGCCCCCCACCGGTCCCGGTGGATGACGTTGCGGTGTTGATGGCGGCCGCGCCTGTCGTTCCCACGCCCGCGAGCGCCGCTCCCCCGACGACGCCCTTGACGAACCGACGGCGACCCGAGTCGGCGGGGTACTTGTCGCTATCGCTCATACTCCCACCTTCGAGGCGGCCAGTAAAAGCGTGACGAATCCACCGTGGTAGTGCGCCCCACGAAACGGCCGCCAGCGAGGGGGTTCGACCGCTCGAACGCGCGGAATTCGTCGGTCGTCGAAAACTGGACGAAAACGTTCGTAACGTTCGTTTAGAACCGACTTCCGGGCAAATTTTCGACGTTACTCGTGGCCTTTTAGAATGTGCTACTCGTATCCGAGTACGATGCGATTGCACACCAGAGACGTGCGGCAAGATGTTCGCGAGCTCGGGGCGTTGCTCGGGGACGTGCTCGAAGCGCAGACGTCGACGGCGTCGTTCGAGACGGTCGAAGAGCTTCGGCAGGCGGCCATCGCCTACCGGAAAGGCGAGTCCGGGTCGCGCGAGCGGCTCTACGACGTGGTCGGCGACCTCGAACCGGAGCGCGAGAGCGTCGTCGCCCGCGCGTTCACCACCTACTTCGAACTCATCAACCTCGCCGAGGAGCGCGAGCGTGTTCGCGTCATCCGCGAGGCGTCACAGGAGGGGACGCTCGAAGACGGTATCCTCGACACGCTCGACGCGCTGGACGACGAGGAGGTCGACGAGGAGCTTCTGGGACGGGTCCTCGAAGACGTGCTCATCGAACCGACGTTCACGGCGCACCCGACCGAGGCCCGCCGCAAGACGGTGAAATCGAAGCTCCGCTCCATCGCCAACCGGCTGGAGACGCTCGACGAGCGCCGCCTCACCGACCTCGAACACGACCAGGAGTGGCGGCACGTCGTCGCCGAGGTGACGAGCCTCTGGCAGACCTCGCAGGTCCGCGACCGCCGCCCGGAGCCGACCGACGAAGCCCGCAACGTCCAGTGGTACCTCGAAAACACGCTTTTCGACGTTGTCGGCGAGGTGTACGAGGAACTCGAAGAGGAGCTTCGGGCCGAGTACCCCGGCCTCGACGTGCCGAAGCTGTTCGAGTTCCGGTCGTGGGCAGGCTCCGACCGCGACGGCAACCCGTTCGTCACGCCCGAGGTGACAGAGGATACGCTCGAACGCCAGCGCAGCGTCGCCCTGGAAAAGTACAGCGACTCGCTCAAACGTCTCTCCGGTGTGCTGAGTCAGGACGCGACGCGAATCGACCCCGGCCACGAGCTCGAACGCTCGCTGAAGGCCGACCGCGAACTCCTCCCCGTCGTCGCCGAGGAGGCCGACGAGCGCTACCCCAACGAGCCGTACCGCCAGAAGCTCAAACTGATGCGCGAGCGACTCCGCCGCGTCGAGGACGTGCGGCCGAACGGCTACGCGGACGAGAGCGAACTCTTGGCCGACCTCGAAGTCATCGACGCCAGCCTCCGGCGGACCGGCGCGGCGCAGGTCGCGGACGTGTACGTCGAGCCCCTGATGCGGCAGGCCGACACGTTCGGCTTCACCCTCGCCAGCCTCGACCTCCGCGACCACCAGGAGAACCACACCGAGGCCGTCCACGAGGCGCTCGCCCACGAGGGCCTCGACTACTACGGGAGCTCGGAGGAGGAGCGCGTCGAACTCCTCACCGACGCGATTTTGCAGGAAGAACCGGTCGTCGACCTCGAAGACCCCGGTGACATCTCCGAGACGGCCGAGCGCGTCCTCCGCCGGTTCCGCAAGCTCGGCGAGTGGCAGCGCGAGTACGGCGTCGGCGCTATCGACACCTACTGCATCTCGATGACCGAAGAGCCGTCGCACGTCCTCGAAGTGCTGTTCCTCGCCGACCAAGCGGGCGTGGTCTCTCTGCCCGACCACTGCGGCATCGACGTGGTCCCGCTCCTCGAAACCGAGTCGGCGCTCAACGGCGCGCGCCGAATCATGGGCACGCTGTTCGAAAACGAGGCCTACGGGACGGCGCTCGCCGCCCGGAACGACGTCCAGGAGATTATGCTGGGCTACTCCGACTCGAACAAGGAAAACGGCTTCCTCGCGGCCAACTGGGACCTCTACAAGAACCAGCGCCGCCTCGCCGACATCTGCGACGACTTCGACGTGACGATGCGGCTGTTCCACGGCCGCGGCGGCTCCATCTCCCGCGGCGGCGGTCCGATGAACGAAGCCATGCTCGCGCTCCCGAACGAGACCGTCACGGGACAGATTAAGTTCACCGAGCAGGGCGAGGCCATCGCCGAGAAGTACGCCAACCCGCGAATCGCGGAGCGGAACCTCGAACAGATGCTCAACGCCCAGATTCGCGCCCGCCTGCAGGCGATCCGGACGCCCGAAGAGGAGGTGCCCGACCGCTGGGTCGACGCCATGGACACCATGGCGACCGCCGCCCGCGAGGAGTACCGGAACCTCCTCGAATCCGACGGTTTCGTCTCCTACTTCGAGCAGGCGACGCCCATCACCGTCATCGAGGAACTCAATCTCGGCTCCCGGCCGGCCTCTCGGTCCGACGAGCGCAGCGTCGAGGACCTCCGCGCCATCCCGTGGGTGTTCTCGTGGACCCAGTCGCGGTGTATCCTCCCCGGCTGGTACTCGCTGGCCGCCGGCGTCAACGCCTTCCTCGAAGACGGCGGCGACATGGACGACCTCCGCGAGATGTACGACGAGTGGGCGTTCTTCCGGAGCACGTTCGACAACGCCGCGATGGCGCTGGCGCGCACCGACCTCGAAATCGCCACGGAGTACGCGAACCTCGCCGACGAGGAGCTCCGCGAGGAGTTCTTCACCCGCCTCACCGAGGAGTACGAGGACGCCGCGGACCTCATGCTCGACATCAGCGAGCGTAGCAGTCTCCTGAAGCGCGAGTGGCTCGAAGAGAGCCTCCGCCGCCGCAACCCCTACGTCGACCCGCTGAACCTGCTGCAGACGCACCTGCTGTCGCAGACCCACCGGACCGACGAGGAAGAACAGACCCTGCGGCTCACGGTCAAAGGAATCGCCGCCGGGATGAAGAACACGGGATAACGCGATGCCGACGCCCTCGGCCACCCGCCGAGACCGTCGTCGCCGCGCCGTCGGAACCGATTAGGCCCGACGGAGATCGTACGGGTTCGAACAGACCGGACAGGTCTGCCGCGCGACGCGATACTCGCTTTTTAACCGCTGTCTGACACCGTCGAAGTCGGCGTCGCCCTCGTATCTCGATTCCACTTCCTGTCCGCAGTGCGGGCACACCACCACCGTTACCATATTCGCCAGTACGGCCGAGTCCATCATATATGTTCACCCTGTTTGTGGCGGGGACCCACGGCCCGCTCTATCAGGGATTCGTCGGTGACGAAGACGACACACAGCGGGCCGTTCGCGGCGAAAAATGAGGATTCTCAGCGTCACCGGTATCGGTCAGGGTTGAGTCGACTCAGGTCAGGCGTGGTTCCACGGCGCTTCCTCGAAGTCGACGATGCGGTGGGTCGAATCGAGGTCGTCGATGGCGGCCACGTCCTCGTCGTCGAGGTCGAGGTCGAGCGCGGCGAAGTTGTCGCGGATGTGGTCGGGTGAGGCGGCCTTCGGGATGGGCGTCGCACCCTTCTCGATGAGCCACGCGAGGGCGACCTGCGCCGGCGAGGCGTCGTGCTTCTCGGCGATGTCGACGATGACCGCCTCGTCGGCGACTTGGTTGCGCGCGATGGGCGAGTAGGCGACCAGACGGTGGTCGTGTTTCGCGGCGTGTTCGCGGAGTTCGCGCTGCTGGAGCATCGGGTGCATCTCGACCTGGTGGGCGAACACGGACGCGTCGAGCGTCTCGATTGCCGATTCGAGCTGGTCGGGTCGGAAGTTGCTCAGGCCGACGTTGGCGATGACGCCCTCCTCGACGAGTTCGTCGAGGGCCGCGAGCGTCTCGTCCTCGTCGTAGCTGTCGAGCGGCCAGTGAACGTACAGCAGGTCGATGGTGTCGACGCCGAGCTTTTCGGCGGACTCGCGGGCGGTCTCCAGCACGTCGTCGTGGCCGAGGTTGTCGGTGTCGAGCTTCGTCGCCACGAACACGTCGTCGATGTCGACGTCGGATTCGGCGAGCCCCTCGCCGACGAACTCCTCGTTGTGGTACATCTGGGCCGTGTCGACGTGGCGGTAGCCAACGTCGAGGGCGGTCTTGACGGCCTCGACGCACTCGTCGCGGTCTTCGAGCTTGTACGTCCCGAAGCCGAGTCGCGGGAAGTCCTTCATGCACGGGTGGTCGTGGGCGGGCGAGTCAAATCCTGCGGTTGCGGAAGTCGTGCGTACACTTACCACCGCTCCCCCAGTCATCGAGGGTATGCCCTCCGAGAAGGAGAAGATGCTCGCGGGCGAACTGTACGACGCGAGCGACCCGGAACTCGTCGCGGAACGAAAGCGCGCGCGGCGGCTCACGCGCCTGTTCAACGAGACCGACGAGACCCAAATCGAACGCCGCGAGGAGCTGATTCGGGAGCTGTTCGGGGAGGTCGGCGACTCGTTCGAAATCGAGCCGACGTTCCGCTGCGACTACGGCTACAACATCCGCGTCGGCGAGCGGTTCTTCGCCAACTTCGACTGCGTCTTCCTCGACGTGTGTCCCATCACGCTCGGCGACAACTGCCAGCTCGCGCCGGGCGTTCACATCTACACCGCGACCCACCCGCTCGACGCCGCGGAGCGAATCAAGGGCCCCGAGTCGGGGGAGCCGGTGACCATCGGCGACAACGCGTGGCTCGGCGGCCGGGCGGTCGTCAATCCCGGCGTCACCATCGGCGACGACGTGGTGGTCGCCTCGGGTGCGGTCGTCACGAAGGACGTGCCCGACTCGGTGGTCGTCGGCGGTAACCCGGCGCGGGTCATTAAAAGGCTGGACTGACTGGGGACGCGCCGCCGAGTCGGCGTCATCGTCGCGTCGCCGTCGCGCGATTCTCGCGGATTCGGGAGCGTGCGGTGCTCTGGCACACGATGTTCCCTCCGAAATGGTTTTGAAGTACGCTCGCACACGGTCAGTATGCCGACGGACGAATACGACCCAGAGATGGGGCGCAAGTTCATTTTCGTAACCGGGGGTGTCATGTCCGGTCTCGGGAAGGGTATCACGGCCGCGAGCACCGGCCGACTCCTGAAGAACGCCGGGTTCGACGTCACCGCGGTCAAGATTGACCCGTACCTGAACGTCGACGCCGGGACGATGAACCCCTACGAGCACGGGGAGGTGTACGTGCTGAAAGACGGCGCTGAAGTCGACCTCGACCTCGGGAACTACGAGCGGTTCCTCGGCGTCGACATGACCGCCGACCACAACATCACGACGGGCAAGACCTACCAGCACGTCATCCAGAAGGAGCGCGACGGCGACTACCTCGGGAAGACGGTCCAGATTATCCCGCACGTCACGGAAGACATCAAGCGCCGCATCCGCGAGGCGGCCGAGGGGACCGACGTGTGTATCGTCGAGGTCGGCGGCACCGTCGGCGACATCGAGTCGATGCCGTTCCTCGAATCGCTCCGCCAGTTCGCCTCCGAGGAGGAAGACGGCGACGTGCTGTTCACGCACGTCACGCTCGTCCCCTACTCGAAGAACGGCGAGCAGAAGACGAAGCCCACCCAGCACTCCGTCAAGGAGCTTCGGAGCATCGGCCTCCAGCCCGACATCCTCGTCGGCCGCGCCGACGACAAGCTCGAACCGGCGACGAAGACCAAAATCGCGCAGTTCTGCGACGTGCCGGACGCCGCCGTGTTCTCCAACCCCGACGTGCCGGACATCTACCACGTCCCGCTGATGGTCGAAGAGGAGGGCCTCGACGAGTACGTCATGGAGCGACTCGGCATCGCCGACGAGGCGCTTCCGAAGGAAGACCGCGACAGCCGCTGGCGCGAGCTCGTCACGGCCGACCGAACCGGCTCGGTCGACATCGCGCTCGTCGGCAAGTACGCCCTCGAAGACGCCTACATGTCCATCCACGAGGCGCTCAAGCACGCGGGCATCGAGTGCGGCGTCGACGTGAACATCCTCTGGGTCGACTCCGACGAGATGCTCGACAAGCACGAAGAGCGCCTGAAGGACGCCGACGGCGTCGTCGTCCCCGGCGGCTTCGGCTCCCGCGGAACCGGCGGGAAAATCGAAGCCATCCGCTACGCCCGCGAGAACGACATCCCGTTCCTCGGCCTCTGTCTGGGCTTCCAGATGGCCGTCGTCGAGCAGGCCCGGAACGTCCTCGGCCACGAGGACGCCCACTCGGCCGAACTCGACCCCGACACGCCGTACCCCGTCATCGACCTCCTGCCCGAGCAGTACGAGGTCGACGAGATGGGCGGCACGATGCGCCTCGGCGCGCACGACACCGACATCGACGCCGGCACGCTCGCGGAGGCGGTCTACGGCGACACCTCCTGTACGGAGCGCCACCGCCACCGCTACGAGGTGAACCCCGAACTCATCGACGAACTCGAGTCCGAGGGGCTCCGTTTTTCCGGCCGCGCCGAAAACCGCATGGAGATTCTCGAACTGACCAACCACCCGTTCTTCTTCGGGACGCAGTTCCACCCCGAGTTCCGCTCCCGACCCGACCGCGCGAGCCCGCCGTTCCTCGGCTTCCTCCGCGCGGTCCTCGGCGAACTCGACGCGCGCGAACTCGGCAACGAAGAGGTGACAGCATAATGGTAAACGTAGACGAATTCATCGAAGACGCGACCGCATCGATTCGTGACCAAATCGGCGACGAGCACGCCATCATCGCCCTCTCGGGCGGCGTGGACTCCTCGGTCGCCGCGACGCTCGCCTACGAGGCCGTCGGCGAGCAACTCACCCCGGTCTACGTCGACACCGGCCTGATGCGCAAAGGCGAGACCGAGCAGATTGCGGACACCTTCTCCTTCATGGAGAGCCTCCGCGTCGTCGACGCCCGGGACCGATTCTTCGACGCCCTCGACGGCGTCGTCGACCCCGAAGAAAAGCGCAAGGTCATCGGCGAGCAGTTCATCCGCGAGTTCGAACGCGAGGCGAAAGAGACCGACGCCCAGTACCTCGTACAGGGGACCATCTACCCCGACCGCATCGAGTCCGAGGGCAACATCAAGTCCCACCACAACGTCGGCGGTCTGCCGGACGTGGTGGACTTCGAGGGCATCGTCGAACCCGTCCGCGACCTCTACAAGGACGAGGTCCGCGAGGTCGCCCGCGCGCTCGGCCTCGAGTCCATCATCGCCGAGCGGATGCCGTTCCCGGGGCCGGGCCTCGCGGTCCGCGTCCTCGGCGAAGTCACGCCCGAGAAGGTGCAGGTCGCCCGCGACGCGTGTCACGTCGTCGAAGACGAGACCGAAAAGCACGAGCCGTGGCAGGCGTTCGCCGCCGTCATCGGCAAGGGCACCGGCGTCAAGGGTGACAACCGCGTCCACGGTTGGATCGTCTCGGTCCGCTCCGTGGAGTCGCGCGACGGCATGACCGCCCGCGCGCAGGAACTGCCGTGGGACACCCTCCAGCGCATCCAGTCGCGCATCACCGGAACGAACGAGAACGTCGCCCGCGTCGTCTACGACGTGACCCACAAACCGCCGGCGACCATCGAGTACGAATGACGACGGCAGTCGTCGCGGGGACCGACCCCGACGGACTCGGCGAGGCGCTCGAAACCGAGGGCGCGACGGTCGTCCGCGTCAGCGGTATCGCCTCCGCCGACTCGCTCGGCGAGGCCGGTATCGAGGACGCCGACCTGTTCGTGCTCACCGATATGGACGACGCGACGGCCATCTCGGTGGCGAAGGAACTGAACCCCGACGTGCGCGTCGTGACCTACGCCTACGACTCCCTCCCGGAGTTCGCCACGGCGCAGGCCGACCTCGCCATCGACCCGAACCTGCTCTCGGTCGACGTGGTCGCCGAAGAACTCGTCTGAGACGGTCAGGAACGCCTGACTGTCTCGACCCGAAGAGTTTTTTCAATGATTGATTTGTAGAAATATTGATGACTTTATGGACCTTCATGACGGTTGCAACTGTCGTCTTTCTCCCGGCGAACGATGCTGAAGAGCCTCGGCGCGACCGGACTGCTACTCGCCGGCGGCGCGACGACCGCGGCGACACGGCCCCGATTTCAGTTCGCCCCGCTTTCGTTCTTCCTGCGCTTTCGAACGCTCGGCCCACCCTCTTCGACCGCCACGAGAGTCGAAACCGGCCGACAGCGGCGGGTGACTCCGGCCCGCGTTGCCATGGTCGAAACCCCCTTTTGGCGTCCCCGCCGATAGCCGGTGACATGGTCCGGGTCTCGACCGGCGCGCGCATCCACTTCGGCTTCCTCAATCTGAGCCTCGCCCGCGACCGCCTCTACGGCGGCGTGGGCGTCGCGCTCGACGAGCCGCGGGTGGTCGTCGCCGCCGAGCCCGCGTCCGAGGTTCGGTGTCGGCATCCCGCCGCCCGCGAGTACGCCGAGCAGGCGGTCGAACTTCTCGGCGTCGAGGGCGTCGACCTCTCGGTCGAGCGCACCCTGCCGCGACACGCCGGCCTCGGGAGCGGGACACAGCTCGCGCTCGCGGTGTTGCGGGCGGTCGGGGCCGCGACGGGCCGCGAGGCCGACGTGCGCCGACTCGCCCCCGAGATGGGTCGCGGCGGCCGCTCCGGCGTCGGCGTCGGCACCTTCGAAGCCGGCGGGGCCGTCCTCGACGCGGGCCACCCGACCGCGCGGTTCACCACCGACCGACCGGAAGACGGTTCGTGGTCGGTGCCGGCGGTCGCCGCCCGACACGAGATACCCGACCGCTGGCGGTTCCTGCTCGTCGTCCCCGACGTGGACCCCGGCCGCAACGGCGCGGCCGAGGAGTCGAGCATGCGCTCCGTCGTCGAGCGCGCGGACGCACAGACTGGCGACCGAATCGCCGGCATCGTCACCAGACGACTGCTCCCGGCGCTCGCCGAGGGGTCCGCCGAGCGCTTCGGCGAGGCCGTCGAGTCCGTCGGCCGGCTCAACGGCACGTGGTACGCCGACGAGCAGGGCGGCGTCTACCGACCGCCGGTCGGCGCGCTCGTCTCGTCGCTGTCCGAGTCGCCGGTCGTCTACGGCGCGGGTCAGTCGTCGTGGGGGCCGACCGTCTACGGCGTGACCGACGCCGACCACGTCGACGAGGCGGTCGAGGCGGGGCGGGCAGCGCTGGCTGACGCCGACATCGACGGAAGCGTCTCGGTCGCCCGCGGGCGGAACCGCGGCGCGAGCGTGGAGTGAGTGCGGGGGGCGACGGGGCGGGAGCGCCGGCGGCGGAACCTCGCGTCGCGCTCCCCGAAACGCCTAACCGACGCGGCCGAGTCGGGTTCGATATGTCTCAAATCCCCTTCGGCGTCCCCCGCCTCGACAGCATCATCGGCGGCGGCGCACCCCCGGGGAACGTCGTGCTCCTCGCGGGCGAGTCCGGCGCGGGCGCTCGGGAGTTCCTCTACACGAGCGCGACGATGAACGCCCTCTCGCACACCGACGAGGAGCTGTTCGACCTCCACTACGGCTCGCTCGCGGACACCGCGACGCCGCCGCCGGAGATTCACTACGTCTCGTTTACCGCCGGCGAGGAGTACCTGCGCCGCGAGATGGGTTACACGATGGACGACGAACTCGTCGAATCCGCGGTCGAACACATCGAGTTCCACGACCTCTCGCCGGAGTACTTCCAACTCAGCCCGATTCCGCGCGAGTGGTACCTCGGCCAGCCGACGAAGTTGGAGGACCTCGGCCACCGACACAACCGCGAGTCCGTGCTGGGCGCGCTGGGGACCACCCTGAGTCAGCACGCGCCCGGCAACCTCGTCGTCATCGACTCCCTGACCGACCTCGTGGCGAGCCAGTCCGACGAGATGACGTGGTCTGACATCGCGATGGTCATCAAGGGACTGGAGAAAGCCTCCTACCAGTGGGGCGGGCTCATCCTCGTGCTCGTGAGCACCGAGGCGCTCTCGAAGACCGAACTCGGCGTCCTCAAGGGCGCGACCGGCGGCTCGCTGCTTTTCGAGTGGGAGTCCGGGGGGTCGAAGCGCGCGCGGACCATGGTCGTCCAGGAGTTCCGCGGCGTGCTCGCCCGGTTAGAGAGCGAGAACATCGTGCAGTTCGAGACCGAAATCAACGAGAGCGGCCTCGACGTGAGCGACGTGCGGAAGATTCGCTGATTCGACTGTCGAATCACCGAACAGTCGCGAATTCGGGGATAGTTCTTAAGGCTGCGTAGACAAACTGGAAACGAAGATGGAAGGGGAAGACGGGGTGTCGCTCCCAGACGACCTCCGCACGTGGGTCGAGGCGCGCGCCGACGAGGAGGGCGTCGACCCGGAGACGGTGCTCGCACGGGCCCTCGGGACCTATCGGCTCGCCGTGAGCGACGCGGGCGAATCGCTCGACGGCGCGGACGCGGTCTCGGACCGCCTCGGCGGGGTCGAAGCGCGCGTCGATGAGCTCGAAGGCGAACTGGACGAGAAGATATCAGACGTTCGGATGCGCGTCGTGCAGGTCAAGCGCGAGGCGGACGAGAAGGCTCCGCGCGACCACACGCATCCGGAGTTAGACGCCGAACTCGACCGACTGGCCGACGACGTGCGCGCGGCTCGGAACCGCGTGACCGACCTAGACGAGCGGGTCGACGCCGGCTTCGAGAACTTCGAGGAGATTCTCACCTACCTCGACGAGACGACCGCGACGCTCGACGAGAATCTCCGGACGGTCGCGCGGACGCTACTCGACCTCCGCGGTCGGGCGGCCGACCTCGAAGCCGCCGGCCTCGAACGACAGGCGCTCGCCGAACTCCTCCGCACCGCGAACGCGGCCGGCGAGAAGAAAGCGCGATGCGAGGAGTGCGACGAGACCGTCCACCTGGACCTGCTCGCGGAGCCCCGCTGTCCGTCGTGTCGGTCCCCGTTCCGCGAGCTGTCGTCCTCGCCCGGTTTCTTCGGGTCGGCGACGCTCCACACCGGCCGGCTCCCCGCGCTGGAATCGGCGGACGACGCCCGCGCGACCGACGAGGTCGCCGACCTCCTCGACGAGGCGATTACCGGCGTGGTCGACGACGCGACCGACGGCGACGACGACCGATACGCCTCCCGGGAGGAGGAGTCGGCTCAGCAGGGTGCCGCGGCGGGGAGCGAACACGGCGACGACTGAAGACTCACGAGGACGATGACCGACGACAACTCAACAGACGACGCGGCGGAGGGCGAGCCATCCGTCTCCGGCGACCGCGACGACTCATTCGGACGCGCCGACCCGGGAGACGACAGCGCCGAAGCCGTCCGCGCCCCGGACGGAAGCCGCGACGGGCGAAGCGACGACGCCGACTCGGCCCCGCTTTCGGACCTCGCCGGACGCGTGGCCGAACGCCGCGCTCGCTCGCGCGTCACCGACCAGCGCGACGAGACGGACGAACTGTTCGAGTCGGTCGAGGTCGGCGAACTCGACCGCGAGGACGTGTGGACGGCGCTCGTCGAAGGTGAAGACGACGAGCGCGCGACGGCCGTCGGCGTCGGAGCCGAGGCCACCCCCGTCGACGACGCCGACGGCGTCTCGGACCACGTCGTCCCCAAGACCGAGTTCTGCCAGCGCTGCGAGCACTTCGGCGACCCGCCGGCGCTCGCGTGCCACCACGAGGGGACGACCATCGTCGAACTCGAAGACAGCGACCACTTCCGGGTGCGGAACTGCCCGATGGTCGAGAAAGACGACTGACTGCGGCGCGGCGGGTCGGTTCTGATTCTCCCGACAGCGCGGAGTGACAGCTTCTTTGCCCTCGGTCCGCTACCGGCGGGTATGCAGTTCTGCGACGAGTGCGGTTCGATGATGGTGAGCCAGAACGGCGCGATGACCTGCACGAACGACGACTGCGGGGGGACCGCCGAGCGCGACGAGGAACTCGCGGCGGAGTTCGTCTCCACCGAGGCGCAGTCGGGCGACGAACTCATCGAGACCGAAGAGGGCGCGGAGTTCGAGGGCAAGCCCACCGCGAAGGACGTTCACTGCGACGACTGCGGCCACACCAAGGCGTGGTACACAATCAAGCAGACCGGGTCTGCCGACGAACCGCCGACGCGCTTTTTCAAGTGCCAAGAGTGCGGCTATCGGTGGCGGGAGTACAACTGAGACCCCGCCCCCCGACTTCTCCACACACTCACACCTTACCGAGCCGAGTCACCCGTCTCCCAACTCCGCGGCCGTCACCGCACCCGGCCCGTCCTCGACTTCGTCCTCGGAATCGGCCGCGAGCGCGTAGCCGTACGGAAGGAGCAACAGGCTCCCGAACCAGCCGACGACGAGTCCCAGAGCGCCGAATATCGTCCCGACGAGGCCGATTGCGACGGCGTCGGCCGCGATGACGACGACGGTGAGCGCGACGCTCCAACCGACGAGCGACTTCCACGACCCGCGGCGGATGCAGAAGCCGGCGAACAGTCCGAAGGCGGTCACGGCGCCGATGCCGGGAACGAGGACGTAGCGCATGCCGAGCGAGCCCGTGTTGGTGAGCGTCGTCGCCAGCCACATCGCGACGAGCGTGCCGGGGACGACCAGTAGGGCGGTTCGGCGGTCCAGCGGGCGGGCGCGGCGGCGCATCCGGATGGCACCGAGGAGGCCGAGACCGGCGACGGTGTACGCCCAGCCGATGGGGTTGAACAGGAACCCACCGATGACGGCGAGAAAGTTCCCGAGAATCTCGCCCTCGTTCGCGGGGGAGACGAGATAGTGCGCGTCGCCGCGCTCGTAGAGCCCCGGCACGACGAACGTACTGTTGGTGACGGTGCCGCCGTCGATGGCCTCGCGCACGTCGGCGCTGGCGTTCGCGGCGGGCGACGACGCCGCGGCGGCGACGGTCTCCCAGTCGGTCGGGTCGAGTTCGATTGTCGCACGGACCGGGTCGCCCGAGACGTTCAGCGAGAAGCGGTAGTACCGGCCGTCGTAGACCGCGAACTCGGCGTCTTCGTTCACGTCCGAGAGAGTCATGTACGCCTCGGGCTCGATATCGCCGTCGTACCGGCCGGTCCGGGCGGCGGTGGCGACCGGCTCTCGGAGTTGCGGCGTCCGGTTGACCGTCGCGGCGAGGTTGACCACGCCGGGGTCGTAGGAGGCGACGAGGCCGGGCGGCGAATCGGCCGTCACCTCGTCGGCTTCGTACGTCGATTCGAGCGAGGAAGTAGAGGTGGCGACGGCGAACGACTGACTCAGCGCGACGCCGACGAGGAGGAGGGCGACGACGGCGGCGAGTCGCTTTCGGGGGACCATACGCCCGGCTTCGGAGCCGAGTCAAAAATGTCGTTCGGTCGAATTGTCATCGGTCGTTTCGTCGCGGGTCGCTGGCGTCGGAGGCGACCCCGTCTCCCACCCTCGTTCTCACTCGACGCCGAGGTTCGCGAGGAGGAAGTCGGCGACGGCGGCCGCGACCTTCGCCTCTTGGCCGACGAAGAAGTGGTCGGCCGCGAACTCGACGACCGGTTGGTGGTACTCGCGGGCGCGCTCGACGACGGGTTCCCAGTCGGCGACGTCGTCGCGGGTGCCGTAGACGACCTGCACGGGCACGGGGATGCGGTCGAAGGCCGCGATCGCGTCGAGGTCGTCGGCGAGTCGCCCGGCGGGGCCGAGCGCGGAGACGGCGTCCACGGCCGCGCCCTCGGCGGCCGCGAGGAGCGCCATCGCGCCGCCGAACGAGAAGCCGAACAGGCCCACGCGGTCGTAGCGTTCCGCGGCCCACTCGACCGCCCGGAGGGTGTCGGCGCGCTCGCCATAGCCCTCGTCCCACGCGCCGTAATCGAAGCGGAGGCAGTCGACGCCGCGGGCGGTGAGCGCGTCGCTGACGGCGACGAGGCGGCCGTCGCCGCGGTGGCCTTGGTGTTGTGGATGGGGCGGACAGGCGACGACGACGGCGTCGCTTCGGGTCGCCGGGTCGTTCGTGCCGTCCGCACCGTCTTCGCGGGCGCGGTCGAGGGTCGCCCGCACGTCGCGCCCCCCGGGAACGAGAATCGTCTCGGTCATA
Source organism: Haloferax sp. Atlit-10N (assembly GCF_003586325.1). Taxonomy (NCBI): domain Archaea; kingdom Methanobacteriati; phylum Methanobacteriota; class Halobacteria; order Halobacteriales; family Haloferacaceae; genus Haloferax; species Haloferax sp. Atlit-10N. The sequence continues at coordinate 258,584 of NZ_PSYX01000003.1, read as the reverse complement.
GAGACAGGTTGCGCTGGTGAGGTTTTAAGCCGAACGTCGCGTAGTAATTGGGTATGGGAATTCTCTCTCGCACGTCGTACGTCATCCGGTCGAAGATAAACGCCCTCCTCAACCGTGCGGAGGACCCGACCGAGACGCTCGACTACTCCTACGAGAAGATGCGCGACGAGCTACAGCAGGTCAAACAGGGTATCGCCGACCTGACCACCCAGAAGAAGCGACTGGAAGTTCAGAAGCGCCGCCTCGAAGAGAACGTCGAAAAGCACAACGATCAGGCCCGCGAGGCCGTCCAGCAGGACCGCGAGGACCTCGCGCGCAAGGCGCTCGAAAAGAAGCAGGCGAAGATGAGCCAAATCGAGGAGCTGGAGACCCAAATCGCCAGCCTGCAGGAGACGCAGGACCAGCTCGTCAACAAGAAGGACGAACTCCAGAGCCGCATCGAGGAGTTCCGCACGAAAAAAGAGACGATGAAGGCCCGCTACGAGGCCGCCGAGGCGTCGAGCCGCGTCTCCGAGGCCATGTCCGGCGTCGGCGACGAGATGGCCGACGTGGGGCGCGCGCTCGAACGCGCCGAGGAGCGCACCGACGAGATGGAGGCCCGCTCGGCCGCGATGGACGAACTCATGGACTCCGGCGCGTTCGACGACGCCCTGTCGGACAAGGACTCCATCGAGCGCGAACTCGAAGCCGGTCGCTCCAGCGCCGAGGTCGACACCGAACTGGAGACGCTCAAAGCCGAGATGGGCAAGTCGTCCGGGTCGTCGGACGCCGAAAGCGAGAGCGCCGCTGACGCCGACGTGGACGTCGAGACCGACGTGGCCGACGAGGAGGTCGAAGCCGAGCTCGAAGAGCTGAAGAACGAAGACGACTCGTCCTCTTCCTCCTGAGCACGCCCGCCGTCTCAATCTCTCTCGCCGCCTCAACCGCTCCGCCCCCCTACCGCCCCCACCGTCCCGCGACTCGGTCGTCCCTCCGACTAATCGCCAGTACGCACTTGACCCCACCCCGCGATAGCTTCGTCCATGTCGAACACCGGCGGCCCGTCGGCCGGCGAGCCCGACGACACGATGCGGGAGCGCGGGACGACGAGCCGCGCGAAACTACGCGCCCTCCTCGACGCGGACCGCCGCGTCGTCGCCGCGGCCCCGCTCGTCGTCATCTTCTGTAGCGTCGTCGTCCTCGGCCAACTGGACCCGACCCCGCTCCGGGTCGCCGTCGAGGCCTCGGACCCCATCGAAACGCTCGCGCAGGGGCTTCTCACCGCGATTATCACGGGTGTCACGCTCGTCGTCACCATCAATCAGCTCGTGCTCTCGCGCGAACTTGGCCCGCTGGGCGACCAGCGCGACCGGATGAAGGGGTCGATGACCTTCCGCGAGGACGTGGCGGACCTGCTGGACGCGCCGGTCGCGCCGCCGGAGCCCTCGGCGTTCCTGCGCGCACTGGCCGAGGGTATCGCGTCGCGGGCGCGGGCGGTCGAAGAGACGCTCGGTGCGGACGGTGACGCGGGCGAGAGCGGCGACGCGGACGCGAGCGACGTCGACGCCGCCGACGACCCGACGACCCGCGTCCGCGAGTTCGCCGAGGAGGTCGAGTCGAACGCCGAGGCGGTCGCGGGGCGCTTGGAAGGCCGGCAGTTCGGGACGTTCGCGGTGCTGTCGGCGGCGCTGGACCTGAACTACTCGTGGAAAATCTATCAGGCGGCGCGGCTCCGACGCGTCCACGACGCCGACCTCTCGGCGGAGACGAAGACCGCGCTGTCGGAGCTTCGCGACGCGCTCGAACTGTTCGGCCCCGCCCGTGAGCACGTCAAGACGCTCTATTTCCGGTGGGAACTGGTCGACCTCTCGCGGACGATGTTCTACGCGGCGGTCCCCGCGCTCGTGGCGAGCATCGGCGCGATTCTCTTTCTCGACGACCCGACGACGGTTACGGGCGCGACGCTCGGCGTGTCGAACCTGCTTCTCACGGTCGCGTTCGTGGTGGCCGTCTCGCTCGCGCCCTTCGCGGTGCTCGCGGCCGCGGTTCTCCGAATTTCCACGGTCGCCAAGCGGACGCTCTCTATCGGGCCGTTCGTGCTCCGGTCGGAGACCCGCGAAGACGACCTCGACTGGGAGTCCTGAGGGAGTCGGAGGTCCCGCGACGACGTCGCGGCGTCACCGCGTCCGCGTCACCGACGCTGTGCGCCGGTTCCCGGGCGGTCGAGCGCGTCGAGGTCGATTTCGCCGTTCGGCATCGGGACGCCCTCGTAGGGGTCGTCCGCGAGGAGGAGCGAGCCGTCGAGGTCGGCGTAGTCGAGCAGCGGCGCGAGGTGACAGCCCGCCGCGATGGCGGCGTTCGTCTCTATCATGCAGCCGAGCATGACTTCCAGCCCGTGGGCGCGGGCGGCGTGGACGGCGCGTTTCGCCTCTGTGAGGCCGCCGCACTTCATCAGTTTGAGGTTCGCGATGTCGACCCGGTCGGCGATTTTCGGGATGTCGTCGGCCGTGATACAGGACTCGTCGGCCGCGATGGGGAGCGCGCCGTGGTCGTAGACGAACTTCAGCCCCTCGCGGTCCTCCGCGGGGACCGGCTGTTCGACGAACTCGACGCCGTGGTCGGCGAGGAACTCGGTCATCTCGACGGCCTCGCGGGGCGTCCACGCCTCGTTGGCGTCGACCCGGATGGTCACGCCGGGGGCCTCGTCGCGGACGGCCTCGACGATAGCCCTGTCGCGGTCGGTGCCGAGTTTGACCTTGAGCACGTCGTAGCCGGCCTCGTAGGCCTCCGCGGTCTTCTCGCGCATCGTGTCGAGGTCGTCGAGGCCGACGGTGTACGACGAGGTGGGCGTCTTCGAGGGGTCGAGCCCCCAGAGACGGTACAGCGGGACGCCGAGGCGCTTGGCCGCGAGGTCGTGGAGAGCGATGCTCACGGCGGTCCGCGCGGCCGGGTTGCGGCGGACCGTCTCGGCCATCTCGCGCTCGATGCGGTCGATGGCGTGGGCGTCGCCGACCGCCTCGACTACCGAGAGCAGGTCCGGAAGCACGGCCTCGACGGTGTCGGCGGTCTCGCCGTAGTGCGACGACGGGGCGGCCGCGCCGACGCCCGTCATGCCGCCTTCGTCCTCGATTCGGACGACGACGTTCTCGGCTTCGGTCTGGACGCCGCGGGCGATGCCGAACGGCTCGGCCAGCGGCATCGAGACGCGCTCGAACTCGGTCGCGAGCATCTAGAACACCTCGTCGACGAGGTCGGCCGAGCCGAACCGGACGGGGTCGACCGCGGGGACGCCGAGTTCGTCGGCGAAGGTGTCGACGGCCTCGGCCGCCTCCACGTCGTCGTCGACGTGGGAGGTGTTGAGCATCCCGGCGACCACGTCGGCCTCGTGGACCGGGGCGGCGAGGTTCTCGTACAGCGAGACGTACTCCGAGAGGTCGGGCAGGGCGAACTCCTCGTAGCCGTGAATCGCCTCGCGGGTGGCCTCGTGACAGAGAACGAGCTTGTCGGCCATCGAGCCGTGGAGGATGCCGCAGGTGACCGCGGAGTACGCCGGGTGGACGATGCTTCCTTGGCCCTCGACGAACAGCACGTCGTGTTCGTCGCCCTTTTCGAGAATCATCTCCTCGACCGCGCCGGCGGTGAAGTCGCTCACGACGCGGTCGACGGGGTTGCCCCACCCGGCAATCATGATGCCGGTCTGGCCGGTGGGGATGAAGCCCGCGTCGATGCCGCGCTCGCGGGCGGCCTCGACGAGTTCGAGCGTCGCGGTCATCTTGCCGACCGAGCAGTCGGTTCCGACGGTGAGGACGACTTCCGCGTCCACGTCGGCCGATTTGCCCTGCGCGACGCCGAGGTCGTCGTGAGGCTTGCGAACGTCGTTGATGTCGCAGCCGTGTTCGTCGGCGAGTCGGACGAACTCCTCGTCTTCGGTGAGGAAGTAGTGGAGGCCGGAGATGAGGTCGCAGCCGCGTTCGAGGGCGGTGCGAACGTCGTCGCGCCACGTCTCGTCGAACGCGCCGCCGATGGGCGAGATGCCGATGAGGAGGGCGTCGGCGTCGGGCGCGTCGGCCATCGAGGAGACGACCGGCACGTCGGGGAGGTCGCGGCGGTGATCGGCGGCGGAGGTGCCGGGGTTGTCGCGGTCGAGGACGGCCACCACGTCGTAGTCGGCGTACTTCAGGACGCCCGTGGCGGTCTTCGCGCGGTCGGGGAACTTCTCGTGTGCGAGGACGACGACTCGCTGTGGGTCGCTCATACTGGGTGACACTACGTGCCACCCTAAAAGGTGGGACGGTTCGGCGGCGACCGTCGGGTCGCGTCGCCGAGTCGTCTGCGACTATTCGGGACGACAGGGAGCGCACCGCGGCGTCGCCGCCGGCTCAGAGCCGGTAGAGCCGCGTGGTCCAGAACTCTCTGGACGCCTCCGTGAGCGCCACTTCGGGGTCGCCGCTGGCGTCCACGGTCGCGGTCAGCGCGGCCCGGTCGCGGAACTCGCCGAGGACGGTCCGCTCGCCGAGGACGACGAGGTCGACGTCGCCGCCGGCGGCACCCGCGCCCGCGCCGGAACCGCCGTCGAGGAACTCGTCGAGCGCCTCGTGACAGCGGTCGAGGTGGTCGTCGATTTGGCCCTCGCGGATGCGCTCGAATCGCCCCTGCGAGAACCCGCCTTTCGAGTGGGCGGACTTCACGTCGCTCTCGAAGCCCTCGACGAACGAGAGGTCGCCGCCCTCGTAGCGGCCGAGAGCGAACAAGTCGCCGCGGACGAGCGCGACGACGGTGGTCTCGGTCGGGTGGAACCACGCCGGGTCGAGGTCGAAGCCGTCGCTCCACGCGTCGAAGCCGTCGGGTTGCCGCGGCGGTGAGAGCGCGACGGTCACGACTTCGGCGTCGTCGGCGAGCGCGACGCAGGGCGCGGCCCGTCGGACGAGCGAGGCCCGGTCGCCGAAGGCGGACTCGACGGCCGAGGGGAGCGAGCGGTCGTCGGTGACGGCGGCGGTGAGCGCGCCCTCCGCGTCGGTCGAAAGCGAGTCGAGGCGGGACAGCACCTCGCGGAGACGGTCGCCGCGGAGGTCCTCGGTGCCGCGGTAGTCGAGAGAGTCGTCGTCGCCCGAGAGGCGTTCTACGCGGTCTTCGAGTTCGGTGATGCGGTCTTCGAGGCGGTTGACCTCCTTCTCGGCTTCCTGTCGCGCGCGGGCCGCCTCCGTTCGGCGCTCGGACTCGCCCTCCAGACGCCCGGCTAGCGCGTCGCGTTCGTCTTCCAACTCGGCGATGCGCGCTTTGAGTTCGGCTCGACCCAACAACTCGTCCAGCATACACGGACGCGTGCGGGCCGACCACTTGAGCGTTCGGACGCGAGGCGGACGGCGCGGGAACCCGCTCGCCGCGACGGCGTCGGGGTCTCAGGCCAGCCTGTCGTCGGGTCGGTCCGGGCCGGGTCCGCCGGTCTCACCGGGACCGCCGGGGACGAGGCCGTCGAGGTCGTAGCCGGCGTACCGGAGCAACTCGGCGGCCCGCGGGGCGTCGGCGAGAAGCACCGGTCTGTCGTCCGGAAGCGCGTCCGCGTCCACGGCGTCTCGGGGAAGCGCGAGCGTTCCCGAGGGCACGCCGTCGTCGCCGACGACGGGGAAGTGGGCCGTGTCGAGTTTCATCACGAGCGGGTAGTCGACTCGCTCGACGCCGCGGCCGTCCGTGTAGACGCACTCGTTGAGTCGCTCGTGTTCCGTTCGGTGAATCGCCGCCTCGGCTCCGTCGTACGGTTCGACGTACAAGCGGCCGAGGAAGTAACTGCTGGAGAACCGTTCGAACATCTGTGCGTGTGAATGTCAACCACGGAACGGGATAAGCCTTGTCGGAACCATTTATATCGGCACGCAATTCCACCGCTGAGAGCCGGCGGCCGGGTGCGACACCGGCAGACGAGAGCGCGGCTCGGATGCGAGAGAATCGGGGTGAAAACGGGCGTCTCGACTCCCCGAAAGAGCGGTTTCGACGGGTCGGTCGGCTCAGTCACCGTCGCGGGTCGCCGCGGTCATCGACCAGACGGCGACGAGGCCGAGCGCGAGCGCCGGGAGCATCGGCAGGGCCAGCATGGCCGCGAGGTACGGCAGGCCGGCCATCGCTGGGAGCGACGGCACGAGGTACACCGCGCCGGGGATGACGAGGAAGCAGAGCGCGACGACGCCGACGAGCACCCAGCCGCGGTCACCGAAGCCGGTCGCCTCCGGCTCCGAGCTACCGCCGCCGACGGCGACGCCGTCCGGCCGGTGGACGTAGGTGTCGGACTCGGCGGTCGCGTCGTCCCGAGTCGTGGTGTCAGAGCTCACTATCTGGGATTACGACCACCTTGCCAAAGCCCTGTCGCTCCTCGATGAGTTCGTGCGCGCGGTCGATTTCGCTCATGGGAAGCGTCTCGCGGATGCGGGGTTCGAAGGTGCCGTCCCAGACGAGGTCGAGCACTTCGTCGGCCTCGCCGGGCGTCGCCATCGTCGAGCCGATGACCGAAAGCTGGTTCCAGAAGATGTAGTTGAGGCCCGCGCTCGGGTCGGGACCGGTCGTCGCCCCGCAGGTGACGACGCGGCCGCCCTTGACAAGGCTCTTGAGCGACTGCTTGTAGGTCGCTTCGCCGATGTGGTCGACGACCATGTCGACGCCGCGGCCGTCCGTGAGCTTCCGAATCTCCTTCGAGAAGTCCTCCTCCTCGTAGTTGATGACGTGGTCCGCGCCGCACTCCTTCGCGTACTCCAGTTTCTCGTCGGTGGAGGCGGTCGCGTACACTTCCGCGCCCGCGTAGTCGGCGATTTGGACGGCCGCGTGCCCGACGCCGCCGGACGCGCCGAGGACGAGCACCTTCTCGCCGGGGCGCAGTTCGCCGCGGTCGACGAGCATCCGCCACGCGGTCTGGAAGACGAGCGACGCGGAACCGGCGACCTCCCACGGCACGTCCTCGGGGACGGGCACGAGGTTCTCCTCGGGAACCGCCGCGAACTCGGCGTGGACGCCGCGGACGTGCTCGCCGATGATGTGGAAGTCCGGCGCGAGCGTCGGATCGCCCTTTCGGGAGAACTCGTCGCCGCCGCCGGCGACGCCCGCGATGAGAGCGACGTGGTCGCCCGCCTCGAACCGGGTCACGCGCTCGCCGACCTCGGTGACGACGCCGGCCATGTCGCTGCCGGGGATGTGCGGCATCTCCAACTCGACGCCCGGAAGACCGCGTCGCGTCCAGATGTCGAGGTGGTTGAGCGACGCCGCCTTCACGTCGACGAGGACCTCGTCGGGGCTGACCTCCGGGTCCGGGAAGTCGCCGTATTCGAGGACGTCTCGGTCGCCGTGTTCCGTGAATTGGACCGCTTTCATCTCGACTTCACCGAGGGAGGGTAGGAACTAAAGTGTGGGTTTACGCCAATCGTCTTTCCTCTATTTCGACATTTAACGTAATTTCATAGGTGTCAAAACCTATCGGTGCGAAGATATATACGACGCAGGGTACCCAACACAGTCGGGTTTGGCAGTCGCGCTCGCCGACGGGATCAGCGGGCTGAACAGCCGGGCCGACAGTCGTCGGACCCTGCTCCGAAGAGAGGCACGCACGTGACCAGAGACGGGACTTCAGCACAGCTCTCGCGTCTGCTCGTGAGGCGGTCGGCGTTCGTCCGAGCGCTCGCGGAGCGACCGCGAGACAAGCGCGGGCTCGCCGACGACCTCGGTACGTCGCGTTCGACGGTCGACCGCGTCGTCCGCGAACTGCTCGACGCCGGGCTCGTCGAGCGCGGCGACGGCGAGTACCGACTGACGTGCGTCGGCCGGCGCGCGCTCGACGCGTACGACGAGTGTCTCGACTCGCTCCGCGGCGTCCACGCGGCCCGAGACCTCCTCTCGATGCTCCCGGTCGACGCGCCGCTCGACCCCGCGTTCTTGACGGGCGCGACGGTGCACACGTCGAGTCCGAACATCCCGGACAGCGCGATTCAGGAGCTGTTTTCGAGCGTCGAGAGCGCGGAGCGAGTCTACGGCGTCGCCCCGGTCGCGCTCGTCGGTCAGCTCCGCCCGTTCTACGAGACGGCGACGGCCGGCGGGACGGTTGTCGAGATGATAATCGCCGACGAGCTGTTCGACCGTCTCGTCGCCACTCCGGACTCTCACGCGGTCATCGCCGACCAGCTCCGACACGAGTCGGTGACGCTCTACCGGGCCGAGGTCCCGTTCCGGTTCGGCCTCTGGGTGACGGAAGACGAGGCGGGCATCGTCGTCTACACCGACACCGGCCTCGGCGGGGTCGCCCGCAACGATACCGAAGACGCGGTCGAGTGGGCCAACGAGCAGTTCGAGACGCTCCGCGAGAACGCAGAACGCCTGACGCTCGATGACCTCGACGAAGCCGACGGCGAGTGAGCCGCACCGCTCGGCGGTGAACTGTCCGGCCGGCCGCCGCGAGCCAGCGACCGCCGGGCCGACGCGGGAATTTTATCGCCAGACGACGAAGCCGCGGCCGTGAGCGACCACGACCACGGCGAGAGCCACGGAGCCGGAGACGACAGCCATCACCACGACCACGACGGTCACCACGGCGACGGCGAACACGACCACGACCATCACCACCACGACATCGACGACCTCGACGCGGCGGTACTGACGGTTTCGTCCACCCGCGACGTGGACGACGACCCGGCGGGCGACGCGATAGCGGAACTGCTCCGAGAGGCCAGACACTCGGTGTCGGTCCGGCGGGTCGTCGACGACGACTACGACGAGATTCAGACCGCGGTCGCGCGGATGGCCGACCGCGGCGACGTCGACGTGACGGTCACGACCGGCGGGACGGGCGTCACGCCCGACGACCGGACCGTCGAGGCGGCGACCCAGTTGTTCGACAAGACGCTTCCGGGCTTCGGCGAGCTGTTCCGGCGGCTCTCGTACGACGAAATCGGCACCAAGGTCGTCGGCACCCGCGCGACCGCGGGCGTCGTCGACGGGATGCCGACGTTCTGTCTGCCGGGGAGCGAAAACGCCGCCCGACTCGGGACCGCGGAGATAATCGTCCCGGAAGCGCCGCATCTCACCGGCCTAGCTCGGCGCGACGAGGAGTAGGTAAGTGCCCACAGAATCGGGGGTCCTCGGGCGAATCCGACTGCAACGTCTGCCCAGTCGCGGCCATTTAAGTTCGCGCACACGCTCCGAAGAGGTATGAGCCAGCAGTCCCCACGCGAGGAGGACCCGGACGACGTGTTCTCCAGCGGTAAGGACCCGAACCTCCGCAGCACGGAGGTCACGGAGGGTCCCGACAAGGCCCCGCACCGTGCGATGTTCCGCGCCATGGGCTTCGACGACGAGGACTTCTCGTCGCCGATGGTCGGCGTGCCGAACCCCGCCGCCGATATCACGCCGTGTAACGTCCACCTCGACGACGTTGCCGACGCGGCCATCGAGGGTATCGACGCCGCGGGCGGGATGCCCATCGAGTTCGGGACCGTCACCATCTCCGACGCCATCTCCATGGGGACCGAGGGCATGAAGGCCTCGCTCATCTCCCGCGAGGTCATCGCCGACTCCGTCGAACTCGTCTCCTTCGGCGAGCGCATGGACGCGCTCGTCACCGTCGCCGGCTGCGACAAGAACCTCCCCGGCATGATGATGGCCGCCATCCGGACGGACCTCCCCTCCGTCTTCCTCTACGGCGGTTCCATCATGCCCGGCCAGCACGAGGGCCGCGAGGTCACCGTCCAGAACGTCTTCGAGGGCGTCGGCACCTACGCCGAAGGCGACATGAGCGCCGACGAACTCGACGACCTCGAACGCCACGCCTGCCCCGGCGCGGGCTCCTGCGGCGGGATGTTCACGGCCAACACGATGGCCTCCATCTCCGAGGCGCTCGGAATGGCCCCCCTCGGCTCCGCCTCCGCGCCCGCCGAGTCCGACGAGCGCTACGAGAACGCCCGCCGCGCCGGCGAGGTCGTCCTCGACTGCGTCGAAAACGACCGCCGCCCCTCCGACATCCTCACGAAGAAGTCCTTCGAGAACGCCATCACCCTGCAGGTCGCCACCGGCGGGTCGACCAACGCCGTGCTCCACCTGCTCGCGCTCGCCGCCGAGGCGGGCGTCGACCTCGACATCGAGGAGTTCGACGAAATCTCCCGACGCACGCCGAAAATCGCCAACCTCCAGCCCGGCGGCACGCGCGTCATGAACGACCTCCACGAAATCGGCGGCATCCCGGTCGTCATCCGCCGTCTCGTCGAGGCCGACCTGTTCCACGGCGACGCGATGACCGTCACCGGTCGCACCATCGCCGAGGAACTCGACCACCTCGACCTCCCGGACGACGAGGGCCTCGAAGCGGACTTCCTCTACACGGTCGACGAGCCGTATCAGGAGGAGGGAGCCATCAAGACTCTCACCGGCAACCTCGCGCCCGACGGCGCGGTCCTGAAGGTGACCGGCGACGACGCCTTCCACCACACCGGCCCCGCCCGCGTCTTCGAGAACGAGGAGGACGCGATGCGCTACGTGCAGGAGGGTCACATCGAGGAGGGCGACGTCATCGCCATCCGCAACGAGGGTCCGCGCGGCGGCCCCGGCATGCGCGAGATGCTCGGCGTCACCGCGGCCGTCGTCGGACAGGGCCACGAGGACGACGTGGCGCTTCTCACCGACGGCCGGTTCTCCGGCGCGACGCGCGGCCCGATGGTCGGCCACGTCGCCCCCGAGGCCACCGAGGGCGGCCCCATCGGCCTCCTCGAAGACGGCGACGAGGTGACCGTCGATATCCCGAACCGCGAACTCTCCGTGGACCTCTCCGACGAGGAACTCGAAGCGCGGAAAGAGGACTGGGAACCCAAGCCGCCGGCGTACACCTCCGGCGTGCTGGCGAAGTACGCCCGCGACTTCGGCTCCGCCGCGAACGGCGCGGTGACGAATCCCGCGCTCACGCGCGACGAGTAACGACGAGTCGCCGCGGCGTCTCCCGCGACGCGACCACAGTCGTCAAAACAGGTGCACGCCGGACGCCCGGTACAGGGCGAGCACCCCGATTCCGAGCGCGGTTCCGACCGGAATCAGCGCAATCACTTTTCGCGGCTGTTCGGTGAACCCGTAGACGCACAGGCCGAGTGGGACGGACAGCAGCACGTCTATCGTCCACTCCGGGAGGGCGGGCGAGAGCCCCGACCACGGAACCAAAAAGAGGAGTCCAGCGCCGCCGAAGAACGCGATGATTCGGTTCCACCGCCACGATGCAAACTGCACGGCGCAACCGACAGTAGCTACTGGATTGACAGTTTCGGTGCGGAACTCGGTCACGGTGTCGCCGACTGCGGGGTCGCGGAGTCGCCGAGTCGACTCGGATTAGGCCACGCGGTTCCGCAGGTCGTCGTCGTCGCCGGCGTCTAGTTTGTCGAGGTTCTCGGCGATGATGTCGGCCATGCGTTCCCAGTACTTCGGGGTGTGGCCGGCGTTGTGGGGGGTGATGAGGACGTTCTCGAAGTCCCAAAGCGGGTGGTCCGAGGGGAGTGGTTCGGGGTCGGTCACGTCGAGTGCCGCCCCGCGGATGCCGTTGCTCCGGAGTTGCGAGACGAGCGCGTCGGTGTCGACGACCGGGCCGCGGCCGACGTTGACGAGGACGGTGTCGGGGGCCATCGACGCGAACGCGTCGGCGTCGACGAGACCGCGGGTGGCGTCGGTCAGCGGGCACGCGATGACGACGTAGTCCCCGCGGGCGAAGGCGTCGTGGAGGCCCTGTTCGTCGTCGAAGCCGACGACCTCGTCGGTCGGGCCGCCCTTCTCCGGCGAGTAGCGCACGCCGACGGTCTCGACGCCGAACGGTTCGAGTCGGTCCACGATCGCCTCGCCGAGCGCGCCGAGACCGACGACGGTGACCGTCGAGTCCTGCAGTTCGACCGTCGGGTACGACTGCCAGACGCCGGCGTCCTGCTGGCGCTCCGCGACGTGGAAGCGGCGGGCGAAGTAGAGGAGGCTGCCGAGGACCTGCTCGGCGATGTTCGGGCCGTGGACACCGGAAGCGTTTGTGACGGCCACGTCGCGAGCCTCGAACGCCTCGATGGGGAGGTGGCCCGTGCCGGCGAACACGCAGGCGAACAGGTCGAGGTTCTCTGCGGCTTCGAGGTCCGCTTCGTCCGCGTCGAAGCCGGTCGCGACTCGCGCGCGGGAGAGGAGGTCTCGCTCCTCCGCGGGAGTCGTGGCGAGGGCGACCTCGCGGTCGGGGAGCCGCTCGCGGAGCGTTTCGGCGTACGCCTCGGCAGACAGGCCGTGAATCTTCTGCCGAAGCACCGCGATGTCTGGGTCGGACATGCTCGATGATTCTCGAAGTCGGTGATGAATCTGTCCGATTCGGCCGGGTGTACGCTCACTCGATGGGCTCCCGCCGTCGCGGGCGACGTTTCGAAATCGTACGGGTGACCGCGACGGCATCGACTGTCGGGTCGACGACGAACCGCGAGCCGTCTTCACCGAGTCTCCACGCAACGGGCGCATACCCCTGTGGGGCGGGGCCGCCGTCGACGAAGACGAGGTCGCCCGTCTCGTCGCGAAACACGACGGGCTCTCTCGGTTCGTCCGGCTCGTCTGCGGTCATTGACTCGGAGCTACCGCGCTCTCCGCTATAAACCTCCGCACTCAGTTATCAGCCCCGGTATTCAGCTAGATTCTGTTGACAAAAACGCCATACGCCGATGAAATTCATCGAGTCCTATGATTATCGGTAGTAGTATTTTGAAAGAGCGGTGAGCCACGTCACGGAATCGACCGGGGAGTTCCCGTCGAGAGGGCCGAGCGGCGGCGCGTCGAGCTGCGAACGCGGCGTTGCTGGAGCGCGGTCGGTGCAGCGCGCGGACGCGCGGCTCGAAACCGTCGGACGCCGCGTCGGTTCAGGGGGTTTAATACCCGAGCGAAGTGCTGTAGCGGTATGGAACGCGTAGATGTCGCCATCATCGGCGGCGGTCCGGCCGGCACGTCGGCGGCACACGCCGCGGCCTCGGCCGGGGCCTCCGCCCTGGTCCTCGAGAAGGGCGTCCCCCGAGCAGACCGACCGCGCCTCGGGCCCGACTCGACGGACGCGGCCGGTATCCTCGACTACTGGGTGGACATCATGGGCATCCACCCCGACGAGTTCCCCGACGACGTCGTGCTCGACATCCTCGACCGCGCGGAGTTCATCGGGCCGAACGAGTCGCTGACCCTTCGGAGCACCGGCATCGACTCCTCGTACGACGAGTTCGGCTACACCTTCCACCGGGCGAAGTTCGACGACTGGCTCCGCAGTCGCGCCGAAGACGTCGGCGCGGAGTACCGCGTGAAGGCCTCCGTCCGCGACGTGGAGACCGACCTCGACGCCGCCGGCGGCGACCCCCGGCACGTCGTCCGCCTCGCCAACGGCGAGGACGTGGGTGCTGACTTCGTCGTGCTCGCCGACGGCCCCCAGCGGACGGTCACGAACAAGGTGCTCGACGACCTGCTTCCGTTCCCCATCACGGACCGCCTGTCGTCGACCGAGGCGAACCACATCGCCTATCAGGAACACCGCGAGTTCCCGCCGGAACTGTTCGACGAGGTCGACGGCGCGATTAAGTTCTGGTGGGGCTACATGCCCGGCCACACGGCGTATCCGTGGATTTTCCCGAACGACAACAACGTCTGCCGGGTCGGCCTCACGATGCCCATCGGTCTCGACATCGACGAGGTCGAAGACCGCGAGGCGTACAAGCTCCTCCGCGAGGACGACGAGCGAATCCCGCAGGGCCGCGAGTACGTCCGCCGCCTCCTCGAACAGGAGTACGGCGACGAGTACGACATCGACGAGGACTTCCCCCTCGTCGAGGACCGCGGGAAGACGAAGGGGACCGAGACGTACGCCATCTCCTCGACGCGACCTATCGACTCGCCCGCGGCGGCCGGCATCGCCGTCACCGGCGGGGCGATGGGCGCGACTTCGGCCTTCCACGAGGGCGGCGACCACGTCGCCGTCCGGACGGGAGCCATCGCCGGCGAACTCGCCGCCGAGGGCGACCTGAGCGACTACAACGACCGCTGGAAGGACGCCATCGGCGACGAAATCCTCCGGAACGTCGCCATGGCCGAAATCGTCCACGACTACGGCCCCGGCCAGTGGGACAAGACGTTCAAGGCGGCCCGGAAGCTCCTCGAAAAGGACGAGGGCTACAAGGCGTTCGGCGCCTCGAAGCTCAGCGCGGGGTTCAGCGCCGCCAAACTCGCCACGCAGTACCAGCGGACGAAGGTGAAGTACCGCAAGGGCAAGTACGTCCAACTGCGCGAAGACGAGTACGCGCTGTAGTCGACGGAAGACTTATCAGTTTCTCCGAATTTCTGTCAGTCGATGGCCGGTCGACCCTCTCGCCGTCAGCTACTCCGTCACGGAGCCGCGGCGGTCGGCGTCGGGCTGACCGGCGGCCTCGCCGGCTGCTCGTCGCTTCGTGGGTGTACGTCGGCCGAAATCGTCCTCCGGGCGGAACTGGTCGGGAACGCCCCGGACGGGGCGACCGTCGTCGACGCCGCCGACCCCCGGGTCGCGAACAGCCCGTGGGTGCTGAAGGTGGTCGAAGCCGCCGCCGAGGGCCACCCGCGCGAGTCGAGTATCTCCGACTGCCTGAGCGACTACGACGCCCTCCGCGCGGACCTCGACGCGCTCCCGGCGTTCGACCGGTCCGAAGACCGTCTCTACTTCGTCCGCGTCAACGGGCAGGTCGTCCGACTTCGGGCCGTCTTCTTCGCCGGCGACGACGCCCGCCGGTCGGAACTCGTTTTACCCCCGGCGCGCTAGGGTCGACTGCGTACCTCAAGTCCCCGTCCGAGTGTTCCCGCTTCGGGAGCGATGACAGCACGGCGAACCCGGGTACGCAACAGCTACTGGCCGGCAGACGCCGGCGTACTTCGGAACGTCCGCGCCCGAAAGACGGACCGCCCGGCACGAGGGTTTCCCGGTCGACGCGGCACGCCGCCTCGGGATGAGACCGGCCGTTAGTGTTCTGGGCGACACCTTCTCTCGGTGAGAGACTTCGTCGACGCTCGTCAGCCGTCAGTCGCCAGTCGTCGGTCCAACTCGCGAGTGTGGCGAATCCGAAGCCCCGCGAGCAGCCGCTATCGGTCCCCGAACGTGCCGGACCGTTCACCGAGTGCCGCGCGTATCGCCCGGCGGTACCGGGCGGCCAACGCCGTCACCACGAGTCGGTCGCGGTCGTTGACGCCGAGCGCGACGAGCGCGACCACGTACGTCGCCGCGCCCAGCGTCGCGCCGGTGGCGACGACGACCGCACCGGCCCCGCCCAACGCCTCGCGGACGAAGAACATGACACCGGCCGCCGCGACGCCCGCGCCGAGCGGCTTGAAAAACGTCGCGTCGAAGGGCCACAGCCCCTCGAAGCGCCGCAGGAGGACGACCTGAATCGAGTTCTGGACGGCGATGGCGACGGCCGTTCCGAGCGCCGCGCCCGACAAGCCGAACGCCCGGACGAACGCGAACGTGAGGAGCGTGTTCAGCACGGCGAGCAGCCAGTCGAGCGCCATCCGGGCGTACTGGTGGTCGGTCATCATGAGCAGCCACCCCGTCGCGCCGACGGCGCTCCCGACTAAGACGCCGCCGAGGTAGACCACGAGTGGGACGTAGCCCGCCGTGAAGTTCGGGCCGAACACGGAGAGAATCGACCGCCCGTACACCGTGAGCACGACCAGTATCGGAACGACGCAGGTGACGATGAGCCGCGTCACCGCCGTGTACACCGCGTTGAGCGTTTCCATCTCGTCGTCGGCGTAGAGCGCCGACGCGACCGGCGGCAGGAGCATGTTGAACGAGAGGAGCGGAATCCACGCCAGCGTCACCAACACGAGTACGACGTTGTAGACGCCCGCCGCCTTCGCCGTCAGGAGGAACCCCACGAGCATCACGTCGACGCGGTTCTGGAACACCTTCCCGAGGCTGCTCAGCGCGATGGGCGCGGAGTGGTTGTAGAACCGCCGGGCCTCGGAGCGCACGCCGCGAAGACCGGGTCGGATACCGCTCGCCGAGACGGCCATCGGAAAGCCCACCAAGACGAGCACGGCCATGCCGACGACGAACGCGCCGGCGACGCCGACGAGCGAGTACCCGAGCGCCATCGCGCCGACGGCCCCCACCAGCCTGACCGCCGGGCGGAGGATGCGGTTGAAAAGCGCCTCGCCGCGGGCCGACTGCACGGCCCTGAGGATTCCCGCGTGGACCTGCACCAAGCCGACGAGGATAACCAGCGCCGCGAACAGGTGTATCGTCGGCGGGAAGTCAGGGTGCGAGACGGTCGCGGCGTTGAGCCGCCCGCTCGCGAGGACCAACCCGCCGGCGAATCCGAGACCGACGATGAGCGTCGTCAGATACGCCAGCCCCACCACTCGTCCCTGACGCGCGGGGTCGTCGTCGTGTGCGGAGAGGTACCGCTGGAGCGTCGGGACCGACCCGAAGTTCACGAGACGGAACAAGAGCTGGGAGACTCGCCACGCGAACGCGTAGACGCCGTAGACGACCGGGCCGAACCCCTGTGCGAGCGCGTACTCGGTCGCCGTCGTCAGCGCCCGCTGGAGCGACTGTCCGCCGGAGGCGACGACCGCGCCGTGGCCGATGGTCAAGAGCGCCTCGCGTTCGTCGTCAGAGATGTCGCTGTCAGGGACATCGTCGTCGGGGACGACGCCGTCGAGAGTATCGTCCGCGGCTGTTTCGGAGGGCACTGTCGCGTCTCTGTCGCTTGTCGGGGTCGAAAATAAGTCGCTTGATTCCCCCCGCGAGTGAGCGCCTGCCGCTCAGGCCGCGGTCGGTCGCCCGACGGTCTCGCGGACGAACTTGCCGAGCAGTCCGAGCGTCGCCGCCCCCATCGCCGCGGCGAAGGCGACGACGAACACCGAAAGCGGGTCGCCGAGGTCGGACAGCGCCCGCGAGCGGACGAAGTTCGCGGCGAGGACGGTCGTCACGGCCAGCAGGACGACGCCGCCGAGGTTGGCGAGCGTCGAGTTCGGCTCCGCGACCGCGTCGCTGTTGAGCAGGACGAGCACGACGGCGATGGCGAAGGGCGTGCCGACGAGCCCGAACGCCAGCACCAACACGAGAAGCGGGAAGAACGCGCCGCCGAGGAACGCGCCAACGCCGGAGAACAGCGCCACGCCCGCGAGGAGCGCGCGGTACCGACCGTCGGAGAGGTCCGTCCCCCAGCCCAGTTTGTCGGCGACGAGATACGGCGGGACGACGGTGTTGCCGCCGAGCGTGGAGACGGCCGCGCCCAAGAGGCCGAGGAGGAACAGCCACTTGGCGTTCGCGCCCGCCAGCGGGCCGAGCGCCTGCGCGGCCGTCACCGCCGAGAGGTCGCTCGCGGCCACCTCGGGGGTGTGGAGGACGCCCGCCGCGACGACGAAGATGGCGAGGCTGTAGATGCCGAAGGCGACGAGCATCGACGCGCCCACGTCGAACGTCGCCAGCCCGTAGTCGCGGGTCGTCCAGCCGCGGGCGCGCATCGTGTACGAGTGCATCGTGATGAGCGTGATGTGGACCGCGCCGCCGAGGATGCCGGCGGCGACGAGCGCGCCGTCGACCCCGGCCGGGATGCGCGGCACGAACCCGCCGACCGCGGCCGCCGGGTCGATGGGGACGAAAAACAGCGACGCGAGGAACGCGACGACGACGGCCGCGACGAGCCCCTTCGCGAGGAGTTCGACGAAGCGGTAGCCCCGCCCGGCCAGCCCGGCCGCGAGGACGACCGCCCACGCGACGCCCCAGACCCGGGCGTCGACGCCGGTTATCGTCGCGCTCACGTCAGCCAGACCCTTCATGATGACCAGTTGGGCCAGCCCCGCGGCCAGCACCGCGTCGGCGACGAGCACCCACGCCCAGCCGTCGCCCAACTCCCGTTCGACCACGGCAATGAGACCGTCCTCCGTGAGCAGGCCGAGTCGCATCGACAGGTACTGCGCCGACGCGCCGAGGACCGCCGAGAGCACCACGACCCACAGCATCGCGTAGCCGAACGTCGCGCCGGCCGTGAGCACGGTCGCCATCGTCGCCGGCCCCGCCGCGACCGCGCCCGCGACCCACGACGGGCCCATCTCCGAGAGATATCCCCGCCAATTGCCGCCCGTTACCGCCGATACGTCGAGTCTTGGTTCGTTCATGCCGTCGTGGTCTCGGCGGTCGTCACAAAAGTGTTGCTACTGGGTGTTACAACCGAGTAATTATTTCGGAACCGCGGTGGGTCGGCACGCTACCTTTTATTTGCCGCACCTGAGTGACCTATGTAATGAGCGATGGAGGTAGCGGAGCGGTAGAACTTCTCGTCGTCGCCAGCTTGGGGGTCACGGCGGCGGTCGCCGAAGCCGTTCGCCGGCGGGAGGCGCAGTTCGAGGTCGAGACGGTTCGAACCGCGACCGGAGCGCTGGACCTGCTCGAAGACGCCGACTTCGACTGTGTCGTCTCGGGGGTCGACGCCGGGGAGACGGACGCGCTCGGCTTCCTCACCGCGATTCGGAAGCGGGACGTGGAACTTCCGTTTCTCGTCGTCGCCGACGGGGAACACGAGGTGACGGCGAGCGACGCCCTCGATGCCGGCGTCACCGACTACGTCCGGGCGCGAGGCTCGGAGGGGTACGACGAGTTGGCCGTCCGAGTCGAGCGGGCGGTCGCGGCGACCGGCCGCCGGGCGGTCGACCCGTCGCTCGTCTACGAGCGCGTCTTCGAACAGATACTGGAGGGCGCGTGCCTGTACGACCGCGACGGTCGGTTCGTACTCGTGAGCGACTACCTCGCCGGGTTCTACGGGGCGACGCCCGCCGAACTCGAAGGCGAGCGAAGCCTGCTCGTCGAGAGGATTCGCGAGGAGCGCACGGGTGACCCGTATCAGCAACTCTTGGACGGCGAGGTAGACTGCCTCGAAGGCGAGACCGAACTCGTCACCCCTGACGGCGAATCGCGGACGCTGAGCTACCGCTTCGCGCCGTTTCGAGTGACCGACGAGGTCGTCGGCGTCATCGCCGTGTCGAGGGACATCACCGACCGACGAGAGCGAGAGCAGAAACTGAAGCGCGCCCGCGAGGAGTACCAAGAGCTCATCGACGGGATGAACGACACCGTCTGGGTCATCGACATCGACAGCCACATCCTCGCGGTGAACGAGACCGCGGTGGAACTGCTCGGCTACTCCCGGGACGAACTGCTCTCGATGACAGTCCACGACATCGACGCGGGACTCAGCGACGAGGAGGCTTCGGCGCTCATCTCCCAGATGCCGACGGACGGAACGCAGGTGTTCGAGACGGTCCATCGGGCGAAAAACGGCCGGGAGTTCCCCGTCGAAATCAGTTCGAGCCTCGTGACCTACCGCGGGGAGACGGTCGTGCTGAGCGTCGCCCGCGACATCACGACGCGGAAGCGCTACGAGGCGGAACTCCGCGAGCAGAACCGCCTCCTCGAAACGCAACGCGACGAACTCGAGGTGCTGAATCAGGTCGTCCGCCACGACGTTCGCAACGACCTGCAGTTGGTGACCGCCTACGCGGAACTGCTCGCCGAGCGCGTCGACGACGACGACAACGAGGCGCGGGAGTACGTCGAAATCGTTCGGAAGCGCGCCAACCACGCGGTCGAACTAACGGAGACGGCGCGAGACATGGCCGAGATGATGGGCGGTCGGGGCGTCGAAAACGAGCGGGTCCCGCTCCGACCCGTGCTCGAATCCGAACTCGCGTCGCTCCGGGATATGGCCCCGGACGCGACCGTGACGGTCAACTCAGAGATACCCGCGGTCGCGGTGCTCGCCGACGACATGCTCGGGTCCGTCTTTCGGAACCTCCTCACGAACGCCGTCCAGCACACCGACAAAGACGAACCGACTGTCGACATCTCCGTCTCGGAGACCGAGAGAGGAGACCGCGTCGTCGTCCGCGTCGCCGACGACGGGCGGGGAGTGTCGGACGAGCGGAAAGAAGCGATTTTCGCCAAGGACGAAAAGGGACTGGAGAGTCGGGGAACCGGCCTCGGACTGTATCTCGTGCAGTCGCTCGTCGAAACGTACGGCGGCGACGTGTGGGTCGAAGACAACGACCCCTGCGGGTCCGTCTTCGCGGTCGAACTCCGGACCGCCGACGAGGGTCAGGACGGCTCGGACCAGTCGTCGCCGACGCGGTCGTAGCCCATCATCTGCCTCCCCTCGTGTTCGGTGAAGACGACCTTCTGGTTCGACTCCGGCACGCCGAACCGCTCTGCGACGGCGTCGATGACCGCGAGGGCGAGTTCGCGCTTCCGGTCCGCCGACCGACCCGCCCGGATATCGGCCTGCAGTACGACTGTCTTCTCGTCGGTCGCCCGGCCGAGATGAATCGTCTTGACTTCGCGGACGGTGACGGCGGCGTAGTCGGTGTCGGCGTCCATTCGCTCGGCGTACAACTCGGCCAGCTCGGTGGCGAACTGGTTCGCCTCTCGCTCCGTGACCTCGAAGTCGAGGTCGAACTGTAGGTGCGGCATCTGGGGTGAGCCGCGGCCGTTACAGGCCGGCCACGTCTTCGATGGCGTCGGTCAGCGCCTTGATGGACTCCACGTCGTGTTCGCCCATGTGGCCGATGCGGAACGTCTTCTCGCCGAGCGCGGAGCCGTAGCCGTTCGAGAAGGCCATGTCGTACTTCTCGGAGACCTCCTCGATGGTGGCGGCGACGTCGATTCCCTGCGTGTTCTCGATGCAGGCGACGGTCTGGGACTCGTAGCCCTCCTCGGGGAACATGTCGAAGTGCTCGTAGGCCCAGTCGCGGGTGTACTCGGCCATCTCGCGGTGGCGCTGGTCGCGGCCCTCGTGGCCCTCTTCGAGCATGTACTTCATCTGCTTGCGGTACGCGAGCATGATGGGAATCGCGGGGGTGGAGTGGGTCTGGCCCTTACGGTCGTAGTAGTCGAGGGCGCGCTGGAAGCCGCCGTACCACGACGCCGAGTCCTTCGACAGTTCGCGTTCGTAGGCGTCGTCGCTGACGGTGCAGATGGCCAGTCCCGGCGGCATGGCGAACGCCTTCTGCGACGAGGCGAAGATGACGTCGATGTTGTGCTCGTCGATGTCGACGTAGTCGCCGCCGAGAGCGGACACCGCGTCGACGACGAAGTAGGTATCGGGGTACTCGGCGACCACGTCGCCGATTTCCTCGATGGGGTTGCGGATGCCGGTCGAACTCTCGTTCATCACGGTGGCGACCACGTCGTAGTGCTTGTCGCTGGACTCCAGCGCCTCGCGGATGTCCTCGGGCTTGATGGCCTGGCCCCACTCGTACTCGATGCGGTCGACGTTCTTGCCGAGGCGCTCCGCGACGTTCGCGTGGCGCTCGCTGAAGCTCCCGCAGGTCGGCACGAGGATGTTCTCGTCGACGAGGTTGAGCGTCGACGACTCCCAGATTTCGGTGCCCGACCCCGTGAGAATCATCAGGTCGTTGTCCGTGCCGAGGAACTCCTTCGTGTCCTCGACGATGGTCGTATAGAGGTCGGTCATGCGGTCCATCCGGTGACCGAACATCGGCTGGCACATCTCCTCGATGACGTCCTCGCGCACCTCGGTCGGACCGGGGATGTACAGCGTCTTGTCCTGATAGTCGTCCGTGTATTCGCGTTTTTCCGTCACGTCATCCACCTAAGTACGGACCACTGCGTCGCGGGCGATGATGGTACTTGTGATTGCGACACTCGTCGCGGTGGCTCACGGGGTGCTAACACGGGGCAAAACGGGCGGCGTCGACGGGCGGAACACTGCTCCGGGGCGAGGTGATTCCGAGGGTTAGTCGTCGGCCTCGGCGGACTCGGCCCGCGGGACCGTCACGTCGGTCAGTCCGGCCTCTATCTGCTCGCGCCGGCCTTCGAACTCGCCGGGAAGGACGAGGCGGCCGCCGAGGTCCTCGAGGGGTTCGTCGGCGGTGTAGCCCGGCCCGCTCGTGGCGAGTTCGAACAGCACGCCGCCGAACTCGCGGAAGTAGACCGACCGGAACCAGTGGCGGTTGATCTGTGCGGTCGGGCGCAGACCCTTCGACTGGACGGCCTTGCGCATCGCCTCTTGGTCCTCGTCGGTCGGCGTTTGGAAGGCGACGTGGTGGACCGTGCCGAGGCCCTGTCGACTGCTCTCGATGGTCGGCAACACGTCCACGTACGTCCCGACGCTCCCGGTCGCGGCGAACCGCGTCCGCTCGTCGCCGGGGGTGTCGCCCTGCGCTTCCTCGGTGCCGACGCGCTCGAAGCCCATCGTTTCGAGGAGGTCTTCGGTGGGCTGGGGGTCGGCCAACCAGAGCGTCACGGAGTGGAAGCCGCGAATCGCGGCCTCCTCGGGGACGAACTCGGTCCACGGGACGGTCGGGTCGTCGTCGGGAATTTCGACTTCGACCAGTTCGACCGGGAGGCCGTCGGGGTCGCTGAAGGGGAGGACCGTCTCGCCGAATCGCTCGACTCGCTCGTCGTAGTCGACGCCGTACTCGTCGAATCGCTCCTCCCAGTAGTCGAGACTCCCCTCGGGCACGCGGAACGCGGTCCGGGAGACCTGCCCGGTGCCGACCTTCCCCTGCGAGAGGTTCTCCCACGGGAAGAACGTCATGCTCGTGCCGGGCGTCCCCTCCGCGTCCGTGAAGAAGAAGTGGTACGTGCTGGGGTCGTCCTGATTGATGGAGCGCTTGGCGAGGCGGAGCCCGAGCGTCTCGACCCAGAAGTCGAGGTTCTGCTGCGGGTCGCCCGCGATGCAGGTGACGTGGTGAATGCCGGGTGTGGGCGTGGGTTCTGCCATGGACGGTGCTACGGGCCGCAAGGACTTGAGTATCCGCTGACGCGAGTGTTACCGGGTCGCGGTGACGCTATCGCGTCGCGGACGCAGAGACGGCAGTTTAGTTGTCGAGACACACGTTTTTGTCCGTCGACGGTGACGTTCGACGTATGCAAACCCGCGCACTCGGCGACACCGGCCACGAGAGTAGTATCGCGACGTTCGGCGCTATCGCGCTCAACTGGCTCGAACAGGAGGGCGCGAACCAGATGGTCGAACACGTCCTCTCGAAGGGCGTCAACCACTTCGACGTGGCTCCGACCTACGGCGACGCGGAACTCAAGCTGGGGCCGAAGCTCCGCCAGCACCGCGAGGACATCTTCCTCGGCTGCAAGACCCAAGAGCGGGGCTACGAGGGCGCAAAGCGGAAGCTCGACCGCTCGTTCGACCGCCTCGGCGTCGACTACATCGACCTCTATCAGGTCCACGGCCTCGAATACGAGTCCGAACTGGACGAAATCACGGCGGACGACGGGGCGCTCGCGGCCTTCCGCGAGGCGAAAGACGAGGGGAAAATCGGCCACATCGGCCTGACGAGTCACGGGAATCCGGGGCTCATCCGCGACGCCATCGACCGCATCGACGACCTCGAAACGCTGATGTTCCCGCTGAACCCCGTCGTCGTCGGCAAGGACGACGACGAACACGACTACGCGGGCGTCTTCGAGGCGGCCGAGGAGGCCGGAATCGGCACCCTCGGAATCAAGGCGTTCGCCCGCGGGCCGTGGCCCGACACCGACGAACTACCCGAGGCCGACCGGCCGTTCCCCAACTGGTACGAGCCGGTCGACACCCCGGGCGAAATCGCGGAGCGGTTCGACTTCGCGGCCGCCCAGGGCCTCACGAGCGTCGTCACGCCGGGCGACCCGAAGCTCGTGGCGATGGTCCTCGACGCCGCGACGCGGTACAACGGCATGGACGAGACGGCCCAGCGGTCTCTCATCGAGCGCCTCCGGCACGACGAGAGCCCGGTTCCGGAGCAATTGCACCACTAGCGAGCGAACGGCTCTACCCTCGATTCCCGCGATGGACGTTCCCACGACCGTCACGGCCGCCCTCGACGACCGTCCGGTCCGCGGCGCGGTCTGTCTGGAGGCCGGCGCGGGGACCGGCAACACTACCGCCGGACTCCTCGACGCGGGCGCGGAGCGCGTCTACGCCGTCACGAACGACCCGGAACACGCGGCAATCGTCCGCGACCGCGTGACTCCGTCGCCGACGGAGCGAGCGAGAACCGCGGTGCTGGAGGCCGACGTCCGGAGCCTCCCGCTCGCCGACGACGCGGTCGATGTCGTCACCACTCACGGGCTGTTCAACCTCGTCGGTCCCGCGTCGCTCGCCGCCGTCGCGAGCGAGCTAACGCGGGTCGCCGCGCCCGGCTGTCACCTCGTCCTCGACGACTACGAACCGCTCCCCGACGACGCCGCGGTTCGAGAGCTGTTCGCGCTCGAAAACGCGGCGAGTCAGTTGGCCCGCGGGCGGCCCGCGCTGACGTTCTATCCGGCCGACGCGCTCAGGGCGCTGTTTTCGGGGTGCGGCTGGCGCTTCGACCGCGAACTGACCCTGCTCGACCCGGTGCCGTGGTCCGCGAGCCACGTCGAGGCGCACGCGTCGGTGGCGACCTCGCTGGCGGCTGAAGTCCCCGGCGAGATGGGGAAGTGGCTCGCCGACGAGGCCGAGCGCGTCGCCGACGCGGTCGAATCGGAGTCCGCGGGCGAGATGTACAGCGTGGCGATGCGGTTGTCCGACTCGGGGTCGGACGCGACTCGATAGGCGCGGGCGCTACCCCTCGCGGTCGAACGTCGCGGCGTCGAACCAGCCGTCGACGACACCCTTGAGCGCGCCGGTGGTGCTGCCGAGGTTGATGAGCCGATAGCCGTTTTCCGCCTTCTCGTTCACGTCGTCCATGTCGAAGCCGAGGCCGCCGACGGGGACGCCGGCTTCGACCGCGGCCGAGCGAACTCGCTCGACGGCCTCCTGCACGTCGGGGTGGTCTATCTCTCCGGGGTGGCCGAGCGACACCGAGAGGTCGAACGGGCCGATGAAGACGAAGCCCAGTTCGGGCACGTCGAGAATCGCGTCGAGGTCCGAAAGCGACTCGGCGGTCTCGATGGTCACACCGACGAGGGTCTCGCGGTCCTCGCTCGCGACATAGTCGTCGGCGAGCCCCCACCGGCGGGCGCGCGGCGACGCGAGGCCGCGGTCGCCGGGGCCGTCGCCGTAGGTGAATCGGGCCGACCGAACCGCCTCGCGGACCTCCTCGGCCGACTCCACGCGCGGGAGGAAGACGTTCCTGACGCCGAGGTCGAGGGCTTTCCGGACGAACTCCGGGTCCGTCGTCGGGAGCCGGACCAGCGGCTCGATGCCGGTTCGTTCCGCCGCGCGGAGGAGGTCCTCCATCGCGCCCGAGTCGAGCGGACTCGGCCCGCCGTGTTCGAGGTCGAGCCACACGAAGTCGAGGCCGAGCTCGCCGTAGAACTCCACGAGCGTCGGGCTGTAGGTGTTGTCGAGGACGCCGAGCGCGACGCCGCCACTCTCGATTCGGGCACGAAGCGCGTTCGCGGCTGCTTTCTCTGCCATGTTCGTGATACAACACGTATCTGGAAAAAGGCGCGTGCCGCGAGCACCTCGGACGAGTGCCGGCGCGACCGGCGGTCAGTCGTCGCCGTCGGGCGCGTCCGTGTCGGGGGTCCAGCCGTCGCCGACGCCGACGAGGTGGTTCACGCTCCCCGCACCCTCACCCACGTCGGCCGGTTCGGCGAGGGTTGCGCGCGTGAACTCGATACCGTGCCGGACGGCGTCGGCGAGGTTGTCGCCGCGGGCGAGGCGGGCGGCGACGGCGCTCGAAAGCGTACAGCCGGAGCCGTGAGTCGCCGTCGCGTCGATGCGCGGATTGACGAACGTCGTCGTCTCCGTCGGCGTGACGAGCGTGTCCACCACGGTGTCGTCGTCGGTGGCGACGTGGCCGCCCTTCAGGAGCACGGCGTCGGCGCCCCGGTCGAAGAACCAGTCGGCGGCCTCGGAGACGGCTGCCGGCGAGTCGGGGAACACGCCCGTCAGCGCCTCGGCCTCGTCGGCGTTCGGGGTCGCGAGCGTCGCCCGCGCGAACAGGGCGTCGTAGGCGTCGACGGCGTCTTCGTCCAGCAGTCGGTCGCCGGAGGTGGCGACCATCACGGGGTCGAGGACGACCGGGCCGTCGTAGTCGGCGAGGCAGTCGGCGACCGTCTCGACCGCCTCGACGGTCGCCAGCATCCCGAGTTTGACGGCGGCGATGTCGAAGTCGTCGGCGACGGCCTCGTACTGGGCGCGAATCGACTCGGTCGGGAGGACGTGCGAGCCCTCGACGCCGCGGGTGTTCTGGGCCGTCGCGGCCACGATGACCGACCCGCCGTAGACGCCGAGCCGAGTCATCGTCTTCAGGTCCGCTTGGATGCCCGCGCCGCCGCCGGAGTCGCTGGAGGCGATGGTGAGGACGTACGGCGGCGTCCGCGGGTCGGGGGCGGCCCCCGGCATCTATCGGACCTCGATGCGGTCGATTCGGTCGGCGATGTCTGGCGTCGAGGCGTCCGCGAGTCCGGCGACCGCGTCGAGGAAGGCGATTTTGTAGCTCGCCGGGCCGCGGTAGTCGCCGAACGCGCCCTCGGCGGCGAGTTCGCCCGCGAGCCCGTAGGCTGCGGTCCCGGAGAGCGCCGCCGAAAGCGGGTCGTCGAGCGCGGCCTCGAACACGGCGAGCGTCACGCCGAGCATACAGCCGGTTCCGACGACCGCGCCCATCATCGAGTGGCCGGCGTCGACCTCGAAGGCGGCCTCCTCGGTGGCGACGATGTCGGTCTCGCCGGAGGCGACGACGACCGCGCCGGTCTTCCGGGCGCACTCGACGGCCGCGGCGGCGATTTCGGCGTACTCCCCGACCGACTCGACCCCGCGGACCTCGGCGTCGTCGCCGACGAGCGCGGATATCTCCCCGTAGTTGCCGTTGAGCACGTCAACGTCGAGGTCGGTGACGAGGCGGTCCGCGACCCGGTCGCGCGTCGGGGTCGCACCGACGCCGACGGGGTCGACGACGAGGGGGACGCCGGCCTCGTTCGCGGCGCGGCCGGCGGTCAGCATCGTCTCCTCGCCGGACTCGCTCACGGTCCCCATGTTGAGCAGACAGCCGTCGGCGATGCCGACCATGTCGCCGACTTCGCGCTCGTCGTCGGACATGACCGGCAGGCCGCCCCAGTAGAGCGTGATGTTCGCCACGTCGTTGACAGTCACGTCGTTCGTGACCGAGTTGATGAGCGGTTGCTCGCCCGCGACGGCGGCGAGCGCCTCGTCCAGCGCCACGTCGGGGACGCCGCCCACGTCGTTCGCGTCGCCCGAACCGCCCGGTCCACCCGCGCCGTCCGCGTCGTCGCGTCCGCTCATCGGCGGTCCCTCCCGGCGGCGACCGAGTCGGCGAGATGGCGAGTCGCGTCGGTGGGGTCGTCCGCGGCGGTGATAGCCGAGACGACCGCGACGCCGTCGGCCCCGGCGGCGACCACGTCGGCGGCGTTGTCGGGCGTGACGCCGCCGATGCCGACGAACGGAATCGAGACGGCGTCCGCGATGGCCGACACCCGCTCGGTCCCGATTTCGGACTGCTCGGGGTCGGTGTCCTTCGTGTCCGTGGCGAACACCGCGCCGACACCGAGGTAGTCCGCACCGGCCTCCTCGGCGGTTCTCGCGCCCGTGACGGTCGAGACCGACCGGCCGACGATGGCGTCGTCGCCGAGCTGTTCGCGCGCGACCGAGACGGGCACGTCGTCGTCGCCGAGGTGGACGCCGTCGGCGTCGATGGCCGCCGCGATGTCGACCCGGTCGTTGACGACGAGGGGGACGCCCGCGTCGGCCGTCACGGCCCGAACCTCGCGACCGACCTCGTAGCGGTCGCGGGCGCTCGCGTGCTTCTCCCGGAGTTGAACGACGTCGACGCCGCCGTCGACCGCGGCCTGCACCACGTCCGGCGTCGACCGCCCGCCGGAGCGGTCCGACTGCGTCACTAGATAGGTTCCCATCGAGGTATTCATGAGTTGTATTCTGGAGTGATGTAGCGACGGGCAAAATAGTTCCTCCTCGCGGGTCGGAGTCGACTCGGCCGGCTTCGCGTCGAATCGGGTCGCGGTCGGTTCTCGGGGGGTGAGAGGCTGTGTGTGGGGTTATGCTGTGCGCGAACCAACAGGTATGCGGTGAGCTGTATGGGGACGATACTCGTCGCGTACGGGAGCAAAGAGGGACAGACCGAGAAGATAGCCGGGCGCATCGCCGAGGCGCTGGCGGCGCACGGGCACGACGCGAGGACCGCCTCGGTCGCCGATTCGGACGTTAGCGAGGCGCTCGCCGACGCCGACGCGGTGCTCGTCGGGTCGTCGATTCACGTGGGCGCGCACTCGAAACCGGTCTACGAGTTCGTCCGCGAGCACCGCGACGATATCGAGGCGCGGCCCAACGGGTTCTTCCAGGTGTCGCTGTCGTCGGCGCTCGACGACGAGGACGCCCGCGCCGAGGTCGCGACGTACCTCGACGAGTTCGTCGAAGAGAGCGGCTGGCACCCGGAGCGGATGGCCGCGTTCGGCGGGGCGCTTCGGTACTCGGAGTACGGCTTTCTCACCCGGATGATGATGAAGCGCATCGCCAAGGGGGCGACCGGCGACACGGACGCCTCCCGCGACTACGAGTACACCGACTGGGACGAAGTCGAGTCGTTCGCCGCCGACTTCGCCGAGTTCGTGGAGTCGACCGCGGGCACCGCCGCGGGAGGTGCGGCGGTCTGAGCGGGCGGTCTGACCTGCCCGGTGATTTCGATGAATTTCCGCACACTCGGCATCGTCGTCGTCGCCGCGCTCGTCGTGGTCGCGGTCGCGGCCGGCGGGCTCTGGGCGTTCGGCCGGCTTTCGTCCCTCGACTCCTACGGGAGCCAGTACGACTACAGCGTCCGCGTCTCGGCCGACGAGCCGATTTCGAACGTGACGGTCCTCGTGCCGCTACCCGTCAGCGACGGCTCCTCGGTCGTCGGTGAGGCCGTCGAGTCCCGCGAGTACCTGCTTCCGACGGGCTGGGCGTACGACGTGGTCGAGACGGAGTACGGCCCGATGCTCCGCCTCCGGGCCGACGAGCTTCCCGCCGACCCAACGTACTACCGGGCGGTCGTCGAGAACGACCGGCTCGTCCGCTGGGAGCCGATTCCGGCGAGCGAGTACAGTCGGAACGACTCCGACACGCTCCGCGTCGAACACGACGCCATAGACCTCAGCGCCGACGTGCGGGTGAACCAGTCCATCGACACGCTCGCGCCCGAGGGGACCGAACCGCTGTTCGAACCGCGCGAGAACGCCCGGCTCGTCCCGTGTGACTGGCCGAGCAACAGCGACGACACCCGGTGTTACGACTACGAGTCGATGCTGTTCGTCCAGTACGACGGCCCCGAGACGACGAACGTCTCGGTGAGCGTCGAACTCCGCGGCGCGAACTCGTGGTGGGTCGGCGGCTGGAACTACAACGAGTACGTCGACCACGTCGCCGCCTACGACCTCCCAGCGGACCGCCAGGGCTGGGTTGTCGCCGACGGCGAACTGCGAACCGGCGTCGGGAACTACCTCCGGAATCCGCCGCAGTAGGACGGGTTCTCACCCGGCTCAGCACACTCGTCCCGCGCGCGACGAAGCCGGTCCGCCGCGAACGACTACCGCTTCTGGCAAACATGGCGAGTCACACACAGGTTTTTGCTATCCTGCACGATTATACGTGATAATGTCTGGCGACGGCCCTTCGCGGGCGACCCGCATCGTGGCGGAGACGGACGACGAGGAACGAGGCGACTTCCGGCGGTTTCAGGAGTCGCGCGACTACGACGTGGTCGACGTAGCCGAGCACGCCGACCTCGCCGCCGACCTCCGGGAAGTCGTCTCCGGCGAGGTGCGCTTCGACGAGTACGCGCAGGTGCTGTACGCAACCGACGGGTCGATTTACCGAGCGCGCCCGGCGGGGGTGGTCGTCCCCCGCGACGAGGACGACGTGCGCGCCGCGGTGCGGACGGCGGCCGAGCACGACGTTCCCGTCCTCCCGCGCGGGGCTGGGTCGTCGCTGGCGGGACAGACCGTCGGCCCCGGTTGCGTCGTCATCGACTGCTCGAAGTACATGGACGAAATCGTCTGCGTGGACCCCGACGCGCGGCGGGCGCGGGTCCAACCCGGCGTGGTGCAGGACGACCTCGACGACCGCCTCGCCGACCACGGACTGAAGTTCGCGCCGGACCCCGCCTCCTCGAACCGGGCGACCGTCGGCGGCGGCATCGGCAACAACTCCACGGGCGCGCACTCGGTCCGCTACGGCATCACCGACGCCTACACCGAGGAGTTACGGGTCGTCCTCGACGACGGGTCGGTCGTCCACACCCGCGACGTGGTCGTCGGGAGCGACGAGTGGGACCGCATCGTCGGCAAAGACGACCGCGAAGCCGACATCTACCGGACCGTCCTCGGCCTCGTCGAGGAACACGAGGGGGAAATCGAGCGGCGGTATCCGAGCCTCAAGCGGTCGGTGTCGGGCTACAACCTCCACAAGGTCGTCTCCGAGACCGACGACGGCGAGACGGTCATCAACCTCTCCAAACTGTTCGTCGGCGCGGAGGGCACCCTCGGCGTCGTCGTCGAGGCCACCGTGTCTCTCGTGACGGTCCCCGAGGAGACGGCGCTCGTCCTCTACGCCTACGACGACCTCGTGGAGGCGATGGCGGCGGTCCCCGACGCCCTCGACTTCGACGCCAGCGCGGTCGAGCTCATGGACGACGAGGTGCTTCGGATGGCCGCCGAGTCCAGCGAGTACGCGCAGTACGTCGAGGAGATTCCTGACGGGACGGCGGCGACGCTGATGCTGGAGTTCGACTCCGAACTGCACGACGACTTCGAGGCGGTGATTCGCGAGGCGAACGACCACTTCCTGCGAGACGGCGACACCGAGGCCGGTGGCGACGCCGACGGCGGCGCGTTCGAGGCCATCGAGGCGTACACGCCCGAGGCGCAGGCGGACCTCTGGAAGCTCCGTAAGGCGGCGATTCCGCTTCTCATGTCGCTTCCGGGCGACCCGAAACCGTACCCGTTCATCGAGGACGCGAGCGTCCCGCCCGAGGAACTCGCGGAGTACGTCCAGTCGTTCGAGGAAGTGCTGGAAGACCACGGCACGTCGGCCGCGTACTTCGCCCACGCCGGCGCGGGGACGCTCCACATCCGCCCGATTCTGAACCTGAAAGACGGCGCGGGCATCGAGACGATGCGCGCCATCACCGACGACGTAACCGACCTCGTGTTGGACCATCGCGGAGCCTTCTCGGGCGAACACGGCGACGGGATGGCCCGGACCGAGTGGAATCCCAAGATGTACGGCCCCGAACTCTGGGGCGCGTTCAAGGAGCTGAAAACGGCGTTCGACCCCGACTGGCGCATGAACCCCGGGAACGTCGTCTATCGGGACGGTCCCTCCGACCCGGGTCCGGAGGGCGACCGCGGCGTCGGCGCGGACATGCGCGAGAACCTCCGGTACGGCGCGGCCTACCAGTCCATCGAGCCCGCGACGACGCTGGACTTCTCGGACGAGAGCGGCTTCTCCCACCTCGTCGAACTCTGCAACGGCTGCGGCACCTGTCGGCAGACCGGGTCGGAGACGATGTGTCCGACCTACCGCGCCTCGAAGGACGAAGCCGAGACGACCCGCGGTCGGGCCAACATGCTCCGCGCCGCAATCAGCGGCGACCTCCCGGAAGACGAGATTCACTCAGACCGGTTCCAAGAGGAGGTCCTCGGGCTCTGCGTCGGCTGTAAGGGCTGTCAGAACGACTGCCCGACCGGCGTCGACCTGGCGAAGCTCAAAGCCGAGGTGAAACACGCCCACCACACAGAGGCGGGCGCGTCGCTCCGCGAGCGCCTGTTCGCCCACATCGACCGGTTGGCGGGCGTCGGCAGCGCCCTCGCACCCGTCTCGAACTGGGCGGCCGAGCTACCGGGCGCGCGGGCCGCGATGGAGCGACTCGCGGGCATCGCCCCCGACCGAGCGCTCCCGTCGTTCACCCGCGACACGCTCGAATCGTGGATGGACGCGCGACGACCCCGCGTGCCGGCGTCCGAAGCCGACCACCGCGTCCTCCTGTTTCCCGACACCTACACGAACTACGTCACGCCCGAAATCGGGAAGGCGGCGGTGCGGGTGCTTGAGGCGGCCGGGGTCCACGTCCGCCTCGCGGAAGGGATCGAGCCGAGCGGTCGCGCCGCCTACTCCGGCGGCTTCCTCGACCTCGCGCGGCGGCGCGCGGGACACAACGTCGAGACGCTCCGCCCGTCGGTCGAAAACGGCTGGTCGGTCGTCTTCGTCGAGCCCTCCGACGCGGTGATGTTCCAAGACGAGTACGCCGACCTCCTGCCGGACGACGCGGTCGCCCCGGTCGCGGCGGCCGCCTACGGCGTCATGGAGTTCCTCGACACCTATCGGCTGGCCGAGGGGCTTCCGATTCGCGGCCGCTCGTCCGACGGCGACGCGGCCGGAACCGTCGCCTCCGCGGTCGCCGACGGCGGCGCGCTCGGCTCGCTCACCTACCACGGCCACTGCAACCAGAAGGCGCTGAACAAGGACCACCACGCGGTGGGCGTCCTCCGGCGGGTCGGCTACGAGGTCGACCCCCTCGATTCGAGTTGTTGCGGCATGGCCGGGAGCTTCGGCTACGAGGCCGAACACTACGACCTCTCGAAGGCAATCGGTGACATCCTGTTCGAACAGGTGGACGAGAGCCCGGGCGACGAGGTGGTCGCCCCCGGCGCGTCGTGTCGGACGCAACTGGAAGACAGGGACGACGCGGCGCGGCGACCGCCGCACCCGATAGAGAAGGTCGCGCAGGCGCTGTCGGGGTGAGCGGGCTACGCGAAGCACTCGACCGGCCGGCCGGAGTTCCACGGGTCGGATAGGCGAGTCGGGGCCTGTCGGAGTCAGTCCCACTTCACAGCGTTCCGCAATCACATCCCTTTTGCCCGTTTGCGTGGCACGTGCAGTCAGACCATGTCCGATGCACCCGATGTCGGCGAACTCAGCCCGCCGAATCGCACGCTGATGGGCCCCGGCCCGAGCGACGTCCACCCGCGCGTGCTCCGCGCGATGTCCACGCCGCTCGTCGGCCACCTCGACCCGTCGTTTATCGACATCATGAACGAGGTGCAGGAGCTCATGCGCTACGCGTTCCGCACCGACAACAAGTGGACGATTCCGGTCTCGGGGACCGGGTCGGCGTCGATGGAGGCGGCCATCGGCAACCTCGTCGAACCGGGTGACACGATGCTCGTCCCGACGAACGGTTACTTCGGCGGACGCATGGAGTCGATGGCCGAGCGCGCCGGCGGCGAGGTCGTCCACGTGGACGCGCCGTGGGGCGAGCCGCTCGACCCCGCGGACGTGCAGGATGCCTTCGACGAACACCAGCCGGACGTGTTCGGGTTCGTCCACGCCGAGACCTCGACGGGCGTGAAACAGCCGGGCGTGCCCGAACTGACGAGCATCGCCCACGACCACGACGCGCTCGTCGTCGCCGACACCGTCACCTCGCTGGGCGGGGTCGAACTCGAAGTCGACGACTGGGGCATCGACGTGGCCTACTCCGGGCCGCAGAAGTGCCTGTCGTGCCCGCCGGGCGCGAGCCCGCTGACGCTCAACGACCGCGCGATGGACAAGGTGCTCTCGCGGGAGAAGTCGCCCCGCTCGTGGTACCTCGACCTGTCGCTCTTGGAGGGCTACTGGGGCGACGACCGCTCGTACCACCACACCGCGCCCATCACCAACGTCTACGCCATCCGCGAGGCGCTCCGTCTGGTCGCCGAGGAGGGCATCGAAGAGCGGTGGGCGCGCCACCGCCGGGTCGCGGGCGCGCTGAAAGCCGGCGTCGAGGCGATGGGCCTCGGCCTCAACCCCGAAGACGAGTACTGGCTGCCGAGCCTCAACGCGGTGCTCGTCCCCGACGGCGTCGACGCGGGCGCGGCCATCGACTACGTCCTCGACCACTACGACCTCGAAATCGCCGGCGGCCTCGGCGCGCTCGCGGGCGACATCTTCCGCGTCGGCTGTATGGGCCACTCGGCGCGGCCGGAGAACGTCTCGTTCCTCCTGACCGCACTCGGGGAGGCGCTGGAGGCGCAGGGCGCGGACGTGGACCCCGAGGCCGGCTTCGCCGCCATGCGCGAGCAGTTGCGCCAGTAGCGACCCCGAACCGGCGGCAATTCGATGTGAACCGCGGCGAAACTCGGCGAAACCGACGCAAAACGCCCGCCACGGTGTCCCGTATTCATGAGCGTCGCTCCGCGAGTGGCGACCGAAGCGATTCACCATGAACCGACGCAGACTCACTCTCGTCGGCGTCTCGCTCGCGGCTCTCGCCGCGACCGCGGGCCTCGCCGCGGCCGCACCGAGCGAGAACGCACAGCAATCGGGCCCCGAGGCCGGCCAGCAGGGGCCGCCCGGCGAACTCCCCGGACCGGCCCCGGAGTTCGTCTCGGACATCCACGACCTCGTTAGCGACTTCCTGAACGGGGCCCTCGACGGGTCGCTTGGGGGCTCGCTAAGCGACCTCGCCGACGACTTTTCGGGTGCGTAACTAAGTGCGACCCGAAGGTAGCCGGCAACTGAGCTGAACGACAGCCGTCCAAGACGAAGTTTCAATTCAGTTATGAGACGAACACTCCTCGTCGCCGCGACAGTTCTGGTCCTCCTCACGGCCGGCGTCTCGGCCGCGTTCGTGACCGGAATCGGACCGTTCTCCGACGACGACGCCGACTCAGACGAACCGTTCCCCACGCAGACGACCGCGCCGCCCGACGACGGCGATAGCGGCGATAGCGGTAGCAGCGACAGCGGAAGTAGTGACAGCGAGAGCGGAGACAGCAGTAGCGACGACGGAGACGGCGACGCGGCCGAAAGCGAATCGGTGCCGCCGTTCGGCGTCGTCGTCGACAACATCGAGAAGTGCGGCCAGACGTGCCGCGACGTGACGAGCACGATAACCAACCAGCAGGACGCCGATAGTTCCGGCGTCACCGTCTACAGTCGCATCTTCGTCGGCAACAGCACCGACCCGGACGACGAGGTCTGGCGCGGGTCCCAAGCGGTCGGCGGCCTCGCGGCCGGCGAGTCCTACACGACGACGAAGCGCGTCAAACTCTCGTACTCCGAGGCGTTCGCGGTCCGGCAGGCCGACGGCTGGATTACGGTCCAGACGACCATCGAGACCGACGACCGGACCCTGACGTACACGGAACAGCGCGACGTGGCTTGACATCCTCCCCGCTCTGAAGGGCGAAGATTCCCACGGCACCGGGGCGCTGAGTTGGGATGTTTACGGTTTGTAGTCGCCCGACGTGGACAACTACTGGCTGTGCCAACCAGCCGTTACTCCTATCCCGGCATGGGATTCAGAGATACTTTTTCTGACTGCACCCCGAGTTCCCGTACAGAAGGGGGTGCCTTCTGCGTGAAATCAGGGAATTCCGATATTGTCCGATTAAGAGGGCGGGCAGGCCGCCTCGGTTACTCGATAATACGAATTGACACTACTTAAAACATCCATTCTGAGCGTCGAACATGGCTTGTAGAAGATTATGTCGGATTCATCCCCGCGCTAAAGCACGGGGCTTTCTCCTCGTACTTCCGTAAGTCGCGCGAGGCCGCGGCGCGAGGCGCGGGCGCCGCCCACCGCTTCCGCAACGACTTTTCGCGCCGGCCGCAAAGCCGAGGTATGAACATCGAGGTTCGCGAACTGGCCGACCTCGGCACCGACGCCCGCCGCGCCTTCTTCGAGCGGGACGCCGGCGTCGGCGAGGTTCGCTCCGACGTGCGCGACATCGTCGAGCGCGTCCACCGCGAGGGGGACGTGGCGGTCCGTGAGTTCTCAAGCGAGTTCGACGGCGTTCAGGTCGGTAATATCGACGTGACCGACGCCGCCGAGCGCGCCTACGACGAAATCGACGACGACGTGCGCGAGGCCATCGAGGCCGCCGCGGCGAACGTCCGCGAGTTCCACGAAAAACAGGTCCCCGAGGACTGGCGCGAGGAGTTCGGCGACGCCGGCACCCGCGAACTCGGGCGTCGGTACCGCCCGCTCGGCCGGGTCGGCGTCTACGCCCCCGGCGGCACCGCCGCCTACCCCTCGAGCGTCCTGATGGGCGTCATTCCCGCGAAGGTCGCGGGGGTCGAACACGTCGCGGTCGCCACGCCGCCCGCGGACCAGATGAACCCCGTCACGCTCGCCGCGATGCACGTCGCGGGCGCGGACGCGGTGTACTCGGTCGGCGGCGCGCAGGGCATCGCCGCGCTCGCCTACGGCACGGAGACGGTGAAGGCCGTCCAGAAGGTCGTCGGGCCGGGCAACAAGTGGGTCACCGCGGCGAAGGCCGAGGTCCGCGGCGACGTTGACATCGACTTCCTCGCCGGTCCCTCCGAGGTGCTCGTCGTCGCCGACGAGACCGCCGAGGCGCGGTTCGTCGCCGCCGACCTCGTCGCGCAGGCCGAACACGACCCGAACGCGTCGGTCGTCGCCGTCACGGACGACGCCGAACTCGCCGAGGAAGTCGTCGCGGAGGTCGAACGACAGGCGGGCGAGCGCGAGCGGACCGAGACCATCGAGGCGGCGCTCGAAGGCGACGCGTCGGGCGTCCTCCTCGCGCGGTCGATGTCCGAGGCGGTGCTGTTCGCCGAGGAGTACGCCGCCGAGCACCTGACGATTCAGGCCGACGACGACGAGGCGCTGTTGGACCGCATCGACTCCGCGGGGAGCGTCTTCCTCGGCCCGTACACGCCCGTCGCGGCCGGCGACTACGCCTCCGGGACGAACCACGTTCTCCCGACGGGCGGCGGCGCGAAGCGACAGGGCGGGCTCTCTGTCGACCACTTCGTCCGCTCGACGACGGTCCAGCGCCTCGACCGCGAGGGACTGTCGGAGCTTTCGGGAACGATTACGACGCTCGCCGAGGCCGAAGGGCTCGACGCGCACGCTCAGAGCGTCCGCGAGCGGTTCGAAGAGTAAGCGAACGCGGCTCGTTCGACTCGTTTTTCCTCGACTTGCGGCCGGTAGCCGAACCCTACCGGGCCGGCTCCGGGTTCCGCCTGCGCCACAGTTAACCGTTCCCACAGTATAGTGGGGCGTATGAGCACGGAATCCGCGAGTGGCGGCGGCGATGTGGCGGTCACGGTCACGCCCGCGGCCGCGGACGAAGCCGTCTCCCTCCTCGAAGGGGAGTCGATGGACACCGACGTGGCGGGCCTCCGACTGTTCGTCCAGCAGGGCGGTTGCGCCGGGCTGTCCTACGGGATGCGCTTCGACAACGAACCGGAAGACGACGACACGGTCGTCGAACAGCACGGTCTTCGGGTGTTCGTCGACCCCGCGAGCATGAACTACATCGGCGGCTCCACCCTCGACTTCGAGGGCGGCCTGCAGGGCGCGGGCTTCCACGTCGATAACCCGAACGCCGAGAGCAGTTGCGGCTGCGGCGAGTCGTTCCGGACGTAGGGACCAATTTCTTAAGCCACCCCCGCGCGAATCGGTGGCATGGCCGAACTCCAGACCCAGACCGTATCGAGCGGCAAGACTGTCTTCGTCGCCACTGACGAGGCCGAGCGCGGCTCGAAGGGGCCGTTCTACGTGGTGTACTCGACCGAGGACGCCGAGAGCCGATGGGGCTACCTCTGCGGTAACTGCGACTCGTTCGACACCGCGATGGACACGATGGCCCGCATCGAGTGCAACAACTGCGGAAACGTCAGAAAGCCCGAGGAGTGGGACGCCGCTCACGAGTAGTCGAGCGGCCGGCGCGACCGTTCGTCAACTATTGGTATGTCATACCGTGGCAATCTTTATCAGGGGTGCGGGTGTACGTAGACGTGCATGGCCCAGGCTTCGATGCCTCCCGTCCAGGAGGCTCGGTCGATATTCGGCCGGCTCGGCTACTCCGTCTCGGGCGACGGAACCGATATGCTGGCCGAACGCAAGTGGCGTACGGTCCACGTGACCGCACTGAGTTCGCGAGAAGCGACCGAATGCCGTCCGGTGCTCGCAGACGGCGGAACCGAGACACCGTATCGGTTCCGCTGCTTCGTGACGTGGGACGACCACATCAGCGCGCTTCGAGAGCGGCTTCGCGGTATCGACCTTCCATACGAGTGGGCAATCATCGGCGTGTCGAACGGTGGTGGGAACGACTACGAGGTCGTTCACGGAACGAACACGTAATCGAAACGGGGCGTCTTCGCCCAAACGTTTTCTCAGCCCGTCGCTAACGGACGGGCATGTCGCAGGCCGCACAGACGGAGCTGGCGCAATTCGTCCGGAGTAGACGGCTCAACGCGGTACTCGCGTGGCTGTTCGTGGGGTTCCTCGTCGCCGTCGCCGTCGGGAGCGTCGTCACCGGCGGCGACCTCGTCTGGGGCGGGTTCGCGGCCGTCGTCGCCGCGGTCACCGTCGTCCCGGCGGTCGCCTTCCGCGAACCGAGAGCGATGCTGCCGTGGGAGGTCGTCGCGCTCGCGTCGCTCCCGCTCGTCGCTCGCGTCCTCGTTCGGGGCCAGACCATCGGCGGCGTGACGTTCTCCGGACGCGTCTCGACGTACCTCGCGGTGGCCGCCATCGCGCTCATCGTCGCCGTCGAACTCGACGTGTTCACGCCGGTCCGGATGAACCACTCGTTCGCGGTCTTCTTCGTCGTCATCGCCACGATGGCCGCCGCCGGCGTCTGGGCGGTCGTCCAGTGGCTCTCGGACCTCTATCTCGGGACGCGCCTGCTGTTGAACGGCCGACCCGAACACGTCGTCGAGGCGGGGCTGATGTGGGACTTCGTCGCCGCCACCGTCGCCGGACTCGGGGCCGGGTTGCTGTTCGAGTACTACTTCCGCCGCCGGGCCGGCTCGCGCAAGCGGCTCCCCGAGGAGGTGGCGGATGTCGCCGAGGACGTGAGTCCGGCGGAAACTGACGACGACTCCACGAGAGAGGGCGGTGAGTCGTCGTGAGGGTTCGCTCGTATCTCCGCATCGACGCGCGACGCCAGCGCCAGCTCTCGCGGGCGATGCAGGTCGTCCTCGTCGGTCTCGTCTTCATCGGCCTCGACCGCGGGAACCTCGGCATCGTCGTCAACGCGCTCGTCGGCCTCGGAGTGACCTACCTCCCGGCGCTACTCGAACGCGACTACCGCATCCCGATGGACGCCGGGCTGACGCTCTGGATATCGACGGCGGCGTTCCTCCACGCGCTGGGTACGGTCGGTCTCCCCGGTTCGGAGACCAGTTTCTACGCGGGCGTCTGGTGGTGGGACCACCTCACGCACGCGCTGTCGTCGTCGGTCGTCGCGGCCGCCGGCTACGCGACCGTCCGCGCGGTCGACGAGCACACGGCGGACATCTACCTGCCACCGCGATTCATGTTCGTCTTCATCCTGCTTTTCGTGCTCGCGTTCGGGGTCTTCTGGGAGGTCATCGAGTTCGCTATCTCGGGGGTTGCCTCGCTCGCCGGCACCGCATCGGTGCTGACGCAGTACGGCCTCGACGACACGCTCCTCGACCTCGTGTTCGACGCCGTCGGTGGGGTCGTCGTCGCCATCTGGGGGACCGCACACCTCTCCGACGTAGTCGGCGCGTTGCAGAAACGGCTCGAATCAACAGCTCGTTGACATATTGGGGCGGCCGTCGGTCTGCCCAAGCCCCCCGATTTCGGGCGAATATCCGGAGTCCCGATATACATTTGTGTAGGCCCTGAGATGTTCACACCGATGTCGAGTTGGATTGGTGACGAGGACGAAGACGAGGGCGGAGACGCGGCCGACGCGTTCGAGGCGGTCGGCCGCCGCCGTCGACTCCTCCAGGCGCTCTCGTCGGAGCCGCTTTCGAAGGCCGACCTCGTCCGCGCGCTCTCGGTCTCTCGGTCCACCGTCGACCGCGGCGTCGAGCGCCTCGTTCAACTCGGACTCGTCGAGCGGTCGAACGGCGGCTTCGTCGCCACGAGCGCGGGTCGCGTCGCCTTGGAGACGCACGACGAGGCGCTCCGGTCGATGGCGAACGTACTCGACGCGAAACCCGTGCTCGACCGCCTCCCGGAATCGGTCAACCCGCCGCCCTCGCTGTTCCGCGACGCGGTCGTCTGCACCGGCGAGCTCCCGGCGATGGAAGCGTGCTCCCCCCTCGAGTTCGACCTCGGCGAATCGACGAGTCTCTCCGGGTTCAACGGCCCGTTCCTGTTCAGCATCTGGCCCGAAGCGCACGAGCAACTCGCGCGGCTCGGTGACAGCGCCACGCTCGTTCTCTCGGCGGAGTCCCTCGACTGGCTCTCGAACCGGTACCCCGACGGGCTCGACGCCATGGTCGACGCCGGCGTCCGCGTGTCCGCGGTCGAGGGCGACCCGTCGTACGGCGTCGTGGTCGTGGACCGACCGACGACGGCGTCGGTCACGCTCGTCGTCTACGACCACATGGGCGGGCCGGAGGCGCTGGTCGTGAGTTACGACTCCGCGGCCGTGGCGTGGGGTCGAACGCGCGTCGCGGCGCGAGCCGAGACGGCGCGTCCGTATCGGCCCGACGAGTGAGCCGCGCGCCGCCACGCACCGCCGCGCACCCTTCCGGCTCGTCCCGCCATCGCCGCCGAATCGGGGACGATTATTTGTGATAGTAAGACGAAGGGTCCGACGAGATGGTGTTCAAGAAAATCACCCTTGTCGGTCGGAGTGCAGAGAGTTTCGACGCCGCCGTCGACGACGCGATTAACCGCGCCGAGGAGACGCTCGCGGGCGTCCACTGGGTCGAAGTAAAGGAACTCGGCGTCGAACTCGCGTCCGTCGAGACCCGAGAGTACCAAGCCGAGGTCGAAGTCGCGTTCGAACTCGAAGGGGAAGACGGCGAGTAGAGACGACGCTCACTCGGTCGAGGCGATGACGGCCGCGCCGGTTCCGCGCCGTCTCGCCCGCCCGCGGGCCGTCCCGACGGCTTCTTATCCGCCCGCACCGCCACATTCGAGAAGCGAATGCCTCGGCTCCTCCACTACTCCGACATCGAGAACGTCTTCGACGACACCGAGCGCGCCGGCCGCCTCGCGGGTTGCGTCAGCGCCCTCGACGGCGACGACACGCTCGTGGTCGGCACCGGCGACAACACCGCGCCGGGCGTCCTCTCGCTCGTCGAGCGCGGCGGACAGGCGCTCGACTTCTACGACGCCGTGGACGCCGACCTCGAAACGTTCGGCAACCACGACTTCGACTACGGGCCGAGCCGGACCCGCGAACT
This sequence comes from Haloferax sp. Atlit-10N, assembly GCF_003586325.1. Classification (NCBI taxonomy): domain Archaea; kingdom Methanobacteriati; phylum Methanobacteriota; class Halobacteria; order Halobacteriales; family Haloferacaceae; genus Haloferax; species Haloferax sp. Atlit-10N. The sequence goes on along the minus strand of NZ_PSYX01000003.1, from coordinate 217,500 downwards.
CGTCGCCGCGAGCCGGCCGACGTGGGTCACGAGCAACGTCCACGGCGAGGACGGCGGCCGGTTCGCCGCCGCCGAGGGAACCGTCCCGCGAACGACCCGAGAGGTGGACGGGCTGACCCTCGGCTTCTTCGGCGTCACCGACCCCGCGACCGGCACTATCAACCCGGAGGCGGCCGACGTCGGCTTCTCCGACCCCTACGCGGCCGCCGCCGACGCGGCCGCCGCGCTCAGAGACGACGGCGCGGACCTCGTCGTCGCGCTCTCGCACCTCGGCAGCGGCGACGACGAACTCGTCGCCCGGTGCGACGTGGACCTCGTCCTCGGGGGCCACGTCCACGCCGAGCGCGACGACGTGGTCGACGGCGTGCCGGTCGTCCGCCCCGGCGCGAACGGCCACGTCGTCTGGGAGGTCCGCGTCGCCGCCGACAGAATCGAGACGGTCCGCCACCGGACCGCCGAGTACCGGGCCGACGAGGGGCTGGTCGCGGCGCTGGCGGGTCGAGTCGACGCCGCCGGCCTCGACGAGGTGCTCTGTCGAATCGACCGCCCCATGGACCGCGCCGAGGAGACCGTCGCGGCCGGCGAGTGCCGCGTCGGCAACGCCATCGCCGACGCCTACCGCTGGGCGACCGGTGCGGACGTGGGGCTGCAGAACAGCGGCGGCATCCGCTCCGGCCCGCCCATCGGTCCCGAGGTGACCCACGCCGACCTCGTGAGCCTCGTCCCCTTCGAGGAGCACCTCGTCGTCGCCGAGGTGACCGGCACGGAGCTACTGGCGGCGTTCGGGGCCGCCCGCGGGGCCGAGATGGGATTCGGCGAACCGGACTGGTGGCACGCCCACGTCAGCGGCGCGCGCATCGTCTGGGACGACGACCGCGACGAGGTCGTCGCGGCGTTCGTCGGCGGCGAGCCAATCGACCCAGAGGCGCGCTACACCGTCGCCACGAGCGACTACCTGCTCCACAGCACACAGGAGTTCCCGGCCATCACGCAGGCCCACCGCGTCGGCGAGTTCGAGATACAGCACGACGCGCTGGCGCGCTACGCCCGCGAGGTCGGCTTCGACGCCGCGGTCGAAGGGCGCATCGAGCGCCGGTCGGCCACCCGCGCCGACGACTGAGCGCGGTCGAAGGGCCGGAGACGGGCGCGCGTCCGCCGGCCAAGCCGACCGAGAGGGAAAGGTTCACGCACGCCCGGCGAGTGGTCTCGGAGTATGACACGGGTCGTGGTCCCGGTTCGGTACCCCCTCTCGAAACACTCCCGGGCGACGCTCGAAGAGGCCGTCCGCGTCGCGCGCGAGCGCGACGCCGAGCTGACGGTCCTCCACGTCGACCTCTACCAGTCGAACCGCGGCGTCACGCGGACCGAACTCAAGCGGGCGGTCGAAGCCGAGTTCGGCCCGCTCGTCCGCGCGCGCTACGTGGTCCGCCGAGGCTTCCTCGTCGAGGAGACGATTCTCGAAGAGGTCGCCGCCGAGGAGGCCGACATCGTCGTTATCGGGTCGAAACAGGCGAGCCGCTGGCGGCGGATGCTCCGGCGGTTCCTCGACGACCCCGACATCGACGTGTTCCTCCGCGAAAAGCTCGACTGCACGGTCATCACCGTCCGCGCGGACGACTGAGCCGGCGACTCTCGGTTCGGATTCGTTTTTCCGCTTTCGACGCGGCCTCAGTCCCGACTGTGTTCGCCGTTTCTCGTCAGTCGTCGGCGGTGTCCGTCGACTCGGCGTCCGTCAACTCGGCGTCCGTCGACTCCGTGGCGTCGGTCGCATCAGTTGGGGTTTCCGGGGTGTCGACACCCTCGCCGTCAGAGACCTGCTGGACGGGCGCTCCCGGTGCCGGCGACGCGGTGGCGTGTCTCCGGTTCGCGGCCTCGTCGCCGGTGACGTGGAGGCTCCCGCTCGTCTCGTCGAAGACGAGGTGGGTGTGCGGGTAGGCGAACTCGACGGTCGCCTCGGACTCCTCGACGAGCGTCCAGAGCCGCGTCTGGACCTCTGACTGGATGCGACCGATTTTGTACGGCTTCAGCGCCCAGTATCGGAGGCGCAGGAGGACGCCGTTGTCGGCGTAGGAGTTGATGTAGGCGGTCGGCTTCGCCGGGTAGCGGGCGCTCCCGATGCGGATGTCGGGGCCGCCTTCGACCACGGCGTCGCAGTCGCGGGCGGCGCGCTCGACGAGGTCGCGGGCGGCGTCGATGTCGGACTCGTAGGTGACGAGCACGTCGAGCGACAGGCGGGTCCGCTCGTCCTCCGCGGAGTAGTTGATGACGTCGCGGTCGCGGATGTTCGAGTTCGACATCACCAGAAACGTGTTGTCGAGGGTGAATATCTTCGTGTAGCTCAGGGTTATCTCGTCGATGAAGCCCTTCGTGCCGTCGTCGAGTTCTATCATGTCGCCGATTTCGAACGGCTGGTCCGAGAGGACGAACACCCCGTTGATGATGCTCCCGACGATGGGGGCGAGGACGATACCGAGCACCGCCGAGAACACCGTCACCGAGAGGACGATGTCGCCGAGTTCGAGGCCGAGGACGTTCGCCCCGAGGCCGACGCCGAGGAGGACGATGGTGAGCCGGACGATTCGGAGGACCGTCTGGGCGACACTCTGCCGCCGGAACTGCCGGGCGATCGGTCGTCCGAGCAGGCGGACGATGTACTTCGAGAGCCCGACCGCCAGGGAGACGATAACGAGAGCGACGGCGATGCGCCACCCCGGAAACAGGAGGTAGTCCGGCACGAACGCCGGCGGCTCGATTGCCGTCGACTGGAGCGGGGCGACCGCGACGTGACTCCCCGCCGTCAGCGTCCCGCCGACCGCATCCGACGCGTCGGCAACCCCCTCGACTCCGTCCATGGAAACCGCAACGGGGAGCGGTGAAAAAAGGGTTGTTACTCCGAGGGTTCCGGTCGCGGTGAACGGCTAAGTGTCACCGGGGCGTAGAGAGCGCATGAACCACGTGACGACGCCCGGACCGGACTTCCGCATCACCCACGAGACGCCGCCCAGCCGAGCGCTCCTCTGCGGCTTCTCGTCGTTCGGACTCGCCGGTCTCACGGCCGTCGACTTCATCGTCGACCACCTCGACCTCGAACAGACTGGCCACCTCACCGTCGAGGGCCTCCCGGCGGTGACTCCATTCGAGAACGGCCGCCCTCGGCATCACACCCGGCTGTTCTCCCGCGAGGACCTCGACGTGACCGTCCTCGTCGGCGAGCTGTTCGTCCCGGCCGTCCACGGCACCCAGTTCGGCAACGCCATCCTCGAGTGGACAGAGCACAATCAAGTCGAGGAACTCGCGGTCCTCTCGGGGATTCCGATGGCTCACGGCCCCGACGAACACCGCGTGTTCTACATCGCCACCGACGACTACCGCGAAGCGCGACTCGCCGACAGCGACATCCCTCCGATGGGTCGGGGCTTCTTCGACGGCACCAACGCGGCGCTCGTCGAGCGCGGCATCGGGTCGCCCCTCGGCGTCGGCGTCTACGTCACGCCGGTTCACGCTCAAGTCCCCGACGTAGAGGCGACGATTCGACTCGTCGACGCCGCCAACGAGGTGTACGACCTCGGCGTCGACTCCTCGCCGCTGGAGTCGTTCGCGGCCGAGGTCCAGCAGTACTACGCCGAACTCGCCGAGCGACTCCACGACAGCGAGGCCGACCTCCCCGACGACCGGATGTACATGTGAGCGCCGACCCGCCCGCCGTCAAATAGCGTCCGACAGCCGGTCTGCTACCGTTTGTGCCACTTGTTTTCGGAATTTTGTGCTACTCGGATTTCAGTAAATGATTTAGGTGATGCCGTACACGTCACGACCATGGCTGACGAACTGCGGCTCACCATGGAGCGAGTCGGTGAGCGCTTCAACCTCGGCGAGTACGAGATAGACGCGTATCTGGCCGTCCTCGAACACGGACAGTTGACGGCGAGCGAAATCGCCGACCGAACCAGCATCCCCCAGCCGCGGGTGTACGACACGGTCCGGAGCCTGTCGGACCGCGGCCTCGTCGAACTCCGCGAGTCGCGGCCGATGAAAATCGTCGCAGTCGATCCCGACGACGCCTTCGCGAACGTCAAGACCTCGCTGGAGGAGCTCATCGAGGAGTTAGAGGCGCGCTACACCGCCCCGGCCCGCGACACCGAGGCCGTCTCGCTCGTCAAGTCGCGGTCGACCATCCTCCGCTACATCGAGGAGATTATCGAGGCCGCGGAGTACGAACTCGTGCTCTCGTTGACGCCCGACCTGCTTCGTCGCTTCCGCGATGACCTCGCGGCGGCCATCGACAGCGGCGTCAGCATCGACCTGCTCGTCACGCCCGCCTCCCGCGCGCCCGACCCGGACGAGTTCAACTACCTCGACGTGGCGACCATCGCCCGCGCCCGCCGCGGCATCACCTCGCCCGTCCTCGCGGTCGCCGACGGCGAGTACTCCATCTACGCGACCCAAGACGCCCTCCGCGACGACCGCGACCGCTACGGCGTCATCTTCAACCGCTCCGCGCTCGGCTTCCTCGTGAGCGGCTTCTTCGGGACCGTCCTCTGGAGCACCGCCGAGACCATCGTCGCCAACGGCAAGCGCCGGCCGTTCCCGCGCCGCTACGCCTCCATCCGCCGGGCCGTCAAGGACATCCGCGAGATAGAAGGCGACTTCTACGCCTCCGTCTCCGGCCGCGACATCGAGACCGGCGACCCCATCGTGGTCGAAGGGCGCGTCATCGAGACGGCCTTCGAGGACACGGAGGAGGTCGCGTCGCTCCACATCGAGACCGAAGAGGGCGTCGTCGAGGTCGGCGGGCTGGTCGCCGCGCTCGAAGACGTCGAAGGACAGGAGATTCTGCTCGGCCGCGACGAGGTTCCGAACCGCGACGAAATCGTCTGAAGCCGCGTCGTCAGTTTCCGCTCGCGTCTTTTCCGCTCGACTAGTCCCCGCCAGCGACGGCTACTCGTCGGGGAACTCGTAGACGACCGCGCCGCAGTCCGCACAGCCGAGGACCTCGTGTTCCGGCGAGTCGTACAGCCCCGCGGTGCCGCCGCAGCAGTTGCGCGTCGTCGTCTCCTCGACCGCGCCGCCGCAGTCCGGACAGACCTCGGTGAACATCCGCATCGGTTCCGTGGCCGCGAGCGCGACCATCGGGTCGACGCCGCGCTCGACGACCGTGTAGAGCGTCGCCACGTCCGCGATGGCCTGCGGCCGGGAAATCCACACGGACATCGAGGGGCCGTCTAGCGAGATGCCTCCGAACTCGGCGTCGACGGTCGCCTCGAACGGGACCGCGTTGCCGACTGCCTCGGCGAGTTCCTCGTCCGTGGTCTTCCGGAGCGTCGCCATCGTCGACTCCCACTCCTCGCGGGCGTCGTCGGCGAGGAACAGGCCGTCTTCCTCCTCGACGAGCACCCCGGCGTTCAGGAGCGTCGAGAGCATCACGTCGGGGTCGACGTTGGCGTCGAGCGACTCCGACCGGCGGTCGGGGGCGTCGACGCCGTGGTCGAAGTAGCCGGCGAGACCGAGCGCAGAGACGACTCGGGGCGCGAACGAGGGCGTGCCGGGGACGACGTAGCCCCGCAGGTACACCGCGAGCGCGCCGCCGACGAGGACGACGAAACCGACCAGCGGCGAGAGCACGCTGACCGCGAGGCCGATGAGGACGACCAGCGCGACGTTGACGGCGGTACACGGGAGACAGCGGTTCTCGCCGGTGTGTTCCGGGCGCTTGAGTGAGTCGATGACGGACATGGTGTGAAAAGTGGGACTGAGAGGTGTTCGCGTTCGCGGTGGTCAGTTCGCCGGGGGCGTCTCGGTCTCGACCGCGTCGAGGCGGACCGCCTTCCCCGTCTCCGACGAGCGGTAGATGGCGTCGATGACGCGCTGGACGGCGAGCCCCTGTTCGACCGTGTTGCGGCCGGGGTGTTCGCCCTCGGCGACGGCCGCGAGGAACGCCTCCTGTTCGGTCTTGTGGGTGTCGTTGTCCTGCGTCTCTACGTCGGCCGTCGAGAGGTGGTTGCCGCCGCCGACGCCGTCCTCGTAGAACTGGAGGTCGTGGCTCGCGCGGTCGAAGCGCACGCCGCCCTCCGTGCCGCGGAGGAAGAACTCGTCGTTGGTCGGGCGGTTCGTCGCCCACGCGACTTCGAGGGAGATGGTCGTCCCCTCCTCGGTGCGGATGAAGGCGCTCGCGGAGTCGTCCACGTCGAACGCCTCCGGCCCGACGTCGTCGCCCCACATCTCGACGAAGGTGTAGTCGTCGCGGTCGCCGAACTCCGAGCGGGTGACGCCGGAGACCTCGACGACCTCGGGGAAGTCGAGGAAGTAGAGCGCGAGGTCGATGGCGTGGACGCCGATGTCGATGAGCGAACCGCCGCCGGCGACTTTCTTGGAGGTGAACCACGACCCGCGGCCGGGGATGCCGCGGCGGCGGACGTAGTTGGCCTCGACGTGGGTGACGTCGCCGAAGCGGCCCTCCTCGTAGTGGTGGCGGACGACCTCGACGGGGTTGGCAAAGCGGTTGTTGAAGCCGACCATGCAGAAGCCGTCGGCCTCCTCGGCCGCCTCGGCGATTCGCTCGGCCGATTCGAGCGAGTGCGCGAGCGGCTTTTCGAGCAGCACGTCGAGGCCCGCGTCGAGCGCGGCGACGGCGTACTCCTCGTGGAAGCGGTTCGGCGTGGTGATGATGACCGCGTCGACCTCCCCGAACAGCTCCGACTTCTCCTCGTAGGTGTTCACGTCGTACTTCTCCGCGAAGCGGCGACGGGCGTCCGCCTGGATGTCGAGGCCGCCGACGAGAGTCGCGCCGAGGTCGGCGAGGCGGTCTGCGTGGTGGTGTCCGATGTTTCCGAGTCCGACGATACCGACTCGGACCGATGATTCCGTACTCATGATTCGATGATTAACTACAGGTGGTGTTAAGTTTCACGTTCTTTGGTCTGAATTGCCAGAATCGACCGCGAGCGCCCGGTCAGACGGCGTTCGGGACGCGGGGTGAGGCGAACGACGAGGCGGGACGAGGCGACTGGCACGGGTCGAGACTGGGCGTCAGTAGAGCTGTTCTTCGCGCTCTTTGCGCTCTTCCTCGCGGCGCTTTTCCTCCTTGAGTCGGCGTCGCCCGCGGAGGTACTGCTTGCCCTTCGGGATGAACTTGTTCTTCAGGTCGAGGAGGAACGAGACGATGCCGTAGGCCCAGAAGAAAAACAGGACCGTCATCCCGCCGAGGTAGAACAGACCGAGTTCGTTGACCATGGATGTGTGATGTGGTGTGGCTCCGATAAGCGTTGTGCGGGCTGTGCGAGTTGCGAGCGGGCGACCGGAGACGAACCGACACGAGCCGTTTTACGGGCGCGTCAGTCGTCGCTTTCCGCTTCCGTGCCGGGCGCGCCGCTCGTCTGGACGGGCGTCTCGATGCCGTGGCTGATGGCCTCGCCCGTCTCGGTGTCGAAGAGGTGGACGCGCGAGCGGTCGAGGACGACCGTCACGTCCTCGTCCTCCTCGATGTCGGTGTCGGGTGCGACGCTCATCAGCAGTTGGTCGTTGGCGACGCCGCTCGTGTCTTCGAGGTTCGTCTCGGCCGACTCCGAGAGCTTCAGGTAGACGAATATCTCGTCGCCCATCGGTTCGAGCACGTCGGTCACGGCATCGATACTGTGGCTGGGGTTCGACACGAGCGCCTCGTCGCCGACGAGGTACACGTCCTCGGGGCGGATGCCCATCGTGACGTCGGTCCCCGCCTCGATGCCGAGGTTCGCGGGGTCGAACTCCACGTCGATGTTGGTCGAGACGAACCCGCCTTCCGTGACCTCGCCGTTGAGGAAGTTCATCGACGGCGAGCCGATGAAGCCGGCGACGAACAGGTTCGCGGGTTCGTTGTAACAGACCAGCGGCGGGTCGATCTGCTGGAGCTGTCCCGAGTCGATGACCGCGATGCGGTCGGACATCGTCATCGCCTCCGCCTGGTCGTGGGTGACGTAGATGATGGTCGTGTCCAGTTCCTTGTGCAGGCGCTGGAGTTCGGTCCGCATGTGGACCCGGAGCTTCGCGTCGAGGTTCGCCAGCGGCTCGTCCATCAGAAAGACGCCGGGATTGCGGACGATGGCGCGGGCGATGGCGACGCGCTGTCGCTGCCCGCCGGACATCTCGTCGGGCATGCGTTCGAGCATTCCCTGGAGTTGAACGATTTCGGCGGCGCGCTCGACGCGGCGCTCGATTTCCTCCTTGTCGTAGTTGCGGAGGCGGAGCCCGAAGGAGATGTTGTCGTAGACGTCCATGTGGGGGAACAGCGCGATGTTCTGGAACACCATCGCGACCCCGCGGTCCTTCGGCGGGAGGTTCGTCACCTCGCGGTCGCCGATGAACACCTTCCCCTCGGAGGGGATGGTGAGGCCCGCAATCATCTCCATGGTCGTCGACTTCCCGCACCCCGACGGACCGACGAGACAGATGAATTCTCCGTCTTCGATGTCGAGGTTCATGTCGTCGACCGCCGTTACGTCGTCGTAGTACTTGCTTACGTGTTCGAGTGTTACGTCTCCCATGGTTACTCCTTCAGCGCTCCTGCAGTCAGTCCACTCACGATGCGTTCCTGCGCGATGATGACAAGGATGGCCACGGGTAAGACCCCCACGATGGAGGCGGCGGCCATCAGGTTGTACGGGGTGTCGAACTGCCCCTGATACTTCAGGATACCCGCGACGATGGGCGCCCACGAGTCGGCCTCGCCGTTGTTCATCAGGAACGAGAAGAAGAACTCGTTGTAGACGCTGATGAACGTGAGGACGCCCGCGGTCGCCACGCCGGGTGCCGAAAGCGGCACGATGACGCGGAACAGCGCGCCCAGTCGGGTCGTTCCCTCTACCCGCGCCGCGTCCTCCAACCCATCGGGAATCTGCCCGTAGAAGGTTGTGAGGATGAATATCGACAGCGGCAGGAACAGCGCGCTGAACGGGAACACCATCGGTGCCGGCGTGTTGAACAGGTCCGGCGTCGATATCGTCACCATCCCGATGCTAATCGCCGTGTTCCCGGTGAACAGTTCGAAAAGCGGGATGAGGAACGCCGCCGGCGGGAAGTAGCTGATGGCGAGGATGCCGAGCATCAGCACGCCCTTTCCGGGGAACCGGAGGCGGCCGAAGACGTACCCCGCGAGGCTGGCGATGAGCAACACGAGCACGGTGGTCGTGATGCCCAGCACGAAGCTGTTGAACATGTACAGGTGGAACGGCACCCGTTCGAACATCGCGAGGAACACCTCGGGGTTGAACCCCTTCGGTACGAGCCCCATGTTGGCGATGAGGTTGTTCGGCGTGAGCGCGAGCACGAGCAGCCAGTAGAACGGGAACAGGGTCGTCACCAGGAAGAACAGCATCGCGACGTAGAACATCGCGCGGTAGACCCTGTCGGGGTTCTTGATGGCGGAGTCGACCCAGCGGCCGAGCGGCCCCTGTTCCATGTCGGCGTCGTCGGAGCCGATGCCGGCTCCCGAAGTTTCGCTGGACATCTTAGAGACCCTCGCTAGCGAAGTTCACGATGTACACCGAGACCACGACGGCGATGATGCCCGCGGTGACGAACGCCACGGTCGCCGAGGTCCCGTACAGCGGCGTGTTGAACGTCGTGACGACGAGACACGACAACGACGGGACCGTCTGACAGCCGGCCATGGTCTGGATGATACCGTAGACGCGCATCGCGTCGATGGTGCGGAACAGCATCGCCACGAGCACCGTCGGCAGGATGAGCGGGAAGGTGATGAGCTTGAACTGCTGCCAGCGCGACGCGCCGGCGACCTTCGCCACGTCGTACAGCGACCGGTCGATGCTCTGCATCCCCGCGAGGATGAGAAGCGCCATGAACGCCGAGGTCTTCCACACGTCGGCCACGATGATGAGGAACAGCGCGTCGGCGGTGTTCCGAAGCGGCGTCGTGCCGATGAGACCGAGCTGGTTCAACAGCGCCGGGTTCTCGCTCGTGCCGACGAGGAATCCGATGTTCGGCTGGAACATCAGGTACCAGATCATCCCCTGGATGACGATAGGAACGGCCCACGGGATGATGATGGCGACGCGGACCCAGCGGCGACCGCGGAAGTCCTGGTCGAGGATGAGCGCCTGACCGAAGCCGATGAGCGTTTCGAACAGCACGCTGAACACGGTGAAGATGAGCGTCACCGCGAGCGCGCTGGAGTAGATGTTCGTGACGAAGGGGAACTCCGAGCTGAACGTCGGGAGGAACTGCGACGGAAGCGCGTAGTTGCGCGCGCCGGTGAACAGGTCCACGTAGTTCTGCAGTCCGACGAACTCGCCGAGTCGCGCGGTCCCCGTCAGCCGGTCGGCGAACAGCGACATGCTGAACGTCGAGACCAGCGGGTAGACGGCGATTACCCCCAAGAGGACGAGCGCGGGCGTCAGAAGCAGGTACGCGAACTGCGTCTCGGAAAGCGACTCCATCCAGTTGATGGCCGAGGCGTACGGGCCGCTCCTCCGGGTGTCGGAAAGTGTCTCCCCTGATTGTTGTTCGGTAGCCATGTCAAATGATAACGTGTATGTTTGTTACGTCTCGGTAAAGACGTTGCTCTACGCGTTCTGCTCGATCTGTTCGAGCTGTGATGCGAGGTCGGACATCGCCTGTTCGGGGGATTTCTCCTGGGCGAACGCGGCGTTGACCTCCTGGGAGATGCGGCCGGACTGCTGCGGCCAAACGACGGTGACCGGGCGGGGAATCGCGTTCTCGCCGGCGACCTTCAGGGCGTCGAGGTAGCGGCCGATGATGGGCACCTCGGCGGCCTGGTCGGATTCGAGCAGCGACGGGCGCGGCGGAATCCAGCCGATGATGCGGAACATGTCCAGCTGGAACTGCTCGGTCTGCATCGTCCGAAGCACCTGCACCGCGGCCTGCTTCTGTTCGTCCGAGGAGTTCGGGTTCATCGTCATGTGCCAGCCGCCGAGGGCGGCGACGGGGCCGCCGGTGCCCTCGTACTGGGCCTCGTCGGCGGTGACGCCGTACGGAATCGGCATGACGCCGAGGTCCTCGCCGAAGCCGGTCTGGTCGTTCTCCTCCGACGGCTCCGCGCCGTTGATGACGATGGAGTACGGCCAGTTGCGGTGCATGACCGCGTTGCCCGTCGTGAAGGGCTGTCGGGACGGGTCCTCGGTCCACTGGAGGACCGCCTCGGGCGAGATGCCGCCCGTGATGCCGTCGAGGGCGTACTCATCGTCCTCGCCGTGGATGAGCGTCCGGACCATCCGAATCGCGTTGATGACCGGCTCTTCTTCGACCGTGATGGGGCGGTCACCGATGGGGCCGAACAGGTTCTCGCGGCCGCCGAAGTACGCGCCGCCGTACGAGGTCATGAACTCGTTGAAGTCACAGCACGACAGGCCCTCGTAGACGTTCGCCTGGAACGTGAACCCGTTCTCGATGTCGGGGTTGGCGTCGAGCGCCTCTTTCGTGACGCGCGAGAAGTCTTCCCACGACATGGACTCGGTCGCCCACGTCGAGAAGTCCTCGTCGGTGTAGCCCGCGTTTCGGAGCAGGTCCTTTCGGTACTGGACCGTCGGGAAGTCGGGGAACAGCGGCTGGCCGTAGAGGTCGCCGTTCGACCCCTTCGCCGTCGAGACGCTGGCCTCGAAGTACTCCTCTTCGATGGTACTGGTCATCTCCTCCGGGAGCGACTGCGAGAGGTTCTGCAGTTGGTTCCGCGCGATGAACGGAATCGTCCACCCGCTGTCCATCATGAGCAGCGTCGGCTCCGAGCGACCACCGGAGAGCCACTGCTGGTACTGTGCCTGCCGGTTGTCCGTCACCTGCGACCCGGCGAGGATGTCGATATCGATGTTCTCCGGGAGGCCGGCGTCCCGGAGCGCCTGCACGACTTCCTCTTCCGCCTCCGCGACGCGGGTGTCGGCGGCCCACTGAAGCGTGATGTCGTCGGTGGTCTCTTCGGTGTTAATCGGCGTGTCGGTGTCGGTGTCGGTGCCACCGTTTCCGCCGCCGTTGCCGTCTCCACCGCCGGTGCTAATGCACCCGGCCAGTCCGACGGCGACGCCCGATGCGCCGGCCGCCTTCACAAAACTGCGTCGAGAGACGCCAGTACGCTTGCCCTTGCGTGAGTCAGCATCAACCATTACAGTCTGTATTCTACAATTAGTGATTATTTATAGTTTTGGTGCTGGCCACTACCGGTGTTGTAGTAAATTACTTGTCAATAGTCTCGGCAGTCCGAAATTCAATCAGTCGAGAATCTGTAACTATTGTCCGTAAAGGTTAGCGCCGTTGACGCTTAGTCTTTACCCGGCGCGGGCCACCGCGGCGTCTTTGGGGCTTCGATTCGCTCGATATCGTTTTCACTCAGGTCCACGTCGAGCGCGCCGACGTTCTCTTCGAGGTGGTCGAGTCGGCGCGGCCCGATGATGGGCGCGTCCACGACGGGTTTGTGGAGGAGCCACGCGAGCGACACCTGCGCGGGCGTCGCCCCTTTCTCCTCGGCGAGCGAGCGAATCGCGTCGAGGACGCCCCAGTTCTCGTCGGTAAAGCGGTTCGACGTGTACTCGTCCGAGTCCGCGCGCGTGTCCGCTGGGACCTCGGCGTTGCGCTCGTACTTGCCCGTGAGGAAGCCGCCCGCGAGCGGCGACCACGGGATGACGCCGATGCCCTCGCCCTCGCAGACCGGAAGCAGGTTCGCCTCCTCGTGGCGGTCGACCGCGTTGTACTCCGGTTGCATGCAGGCGAAGCGTTCGAAGTTCTCCACGTCGGCGGTGTACAGCGCCCTCGTGAACTGGTACGAGGTCATCGTGCTCGCGCCGACGTAGCGGACGAGCCCCTCTTCGACGAGGTAGTCGAGCGCCGAGAGCGTCTCCTCGATGGGGACGCCGTCGTCCCAGCGGTGTATCTGGTAGAGGTCGATGTAGTCGGTGCCGAGTCGGTCGAGGCTCGCGTGCGCCTGGTCGATGATGTGCTTGCGCGAGAGCCCGGACTTGTTCGGCCCGTCACCCATCGGGAAGTAAACCTTCGTCGCGATGGCGAGCTCCTCGCGGTCGCGCTCGGCGATGGCCTCGCCGACGATTTCCTCCGACTCCCCGCGGGAGTAGGCGTTCGCCGTGTCGAGGAAGTTGATGCCGGCGTCGAGCGCGTTGTCGAGGAGGTCGAGACTCGCCTGCCTGTCGTTCATCATCCACTCCGCGCTGGAGCCGAAGTTCATACAGCCCAGACAGAGCCGTGAGACTTCGAGGCCGGTGTCGCCGAGGTAGGTGTACTCCATGTCGGTCACACCGCTTCATACACGAACGTCAATGATAAGCATACGCACATCACGGACGTGAGAGAAACGACCACGGCCGTGGGGAGACGTAATGGCTTTACCCGCGCCTCTGGAACCCGAGGTGTATGGACGGGCGCACTCGTGAGTACCTCGAAGGTCGCTTCGGTGACTACTACCGGAGCACCGACGTTCCGCTCCCGCCCGCGCCGGGCGAACGGGAGTGGGGGGTCATCCCGTGGTCGGCCGGCGGCACGCGGATGCACCGCCACCAGTCGCTTCTCGACCTCGGCGACCTCTCGGACTACCTCGCCCGGAGCGCGCCCCGGCACGTCTACTTCTCGTCGGCCCGGTTTTCGGACCCCGGTGCGGCCTCGATGGACGACAAGGACTGGCGCGAGGCCGACCTCGTCTTCGACATCGACGCGGACCACCTCCCCGGCGTCGACCCCGAGACGACGGGGTACGCCGATATGCTCGACGCCGGGAAGGAGGCCCTTCTCGACCTGCTGAGCCTCCTCGAAGACGACTTCGCGTTCGAGGAGATGCAGGCCGTATTCTCCGGCGGCCGCGGCTACCACGTCCACGTGCGCGACGAATCGGTCCGCGGCCTCGACAGCGAGGCCCGCCGCGAGGTGGTCGATTACATCCGCGCCATCGACCTCGACTTCGACGCGCTCGTCGAGACGCGACAGCACGGGACGACGACCCAGCGCGTCCTCCGAACCGAGGGCGGGTGGGGCCGGCGGACCCACCGGCGACTCCTCGCGTTCGTGGACGCGCTGTTGGAGATGGAAGAAGACGCCGCGCTCTCGCGGTTGAAGGAACTCGACGGTATCGGCGACGGGCGCGCGAAAACGATTCTCGGCGCGTTCCGGAACAACCCCGACGCCGTCCGCGAGGGCAACGTCGAGGCCGGCGGCCCGGGCGTCCGGACGCTGGTCGAGGCGCTCGCCCACGAGACCGTCGAGGACGAGACCTCGCCGATAGACGAACCCGTGACGACCGACACGAAACGGCTGATTCGCCTCCCGAAGAGCCTCCACGGCGGGTCGGGACTCGTCGTCGAACCGCTCGACCGCGACGAAATCGACGACTTCGACCCCCTCTCCGATGCGGTCCCGGACCGCTTCCGCGGCCGCGACATCGCCGTCAGAGTGACCGACCCCGGCGAGGTCGAGTTCGACGGCGATAGCTTTACACTCGACTCCGGCGTGCAGTCGGTAGACGAGAGCCTCGGCGTGTTTCTCATGACTCGCGGTCGAGCCGAGAAGGTGACAGAATGAACGTAGACGACCTCAGGAGCGTGCTTCGGACGGAGCGACAGAAAGACAGCCTACAGCACCTCCGCGAGTCGTTCTACGAGGACGTCGCGGAGTTCATCGCCGAGCAGAAGGCGAAACGCGAGCAGAAGGCCGAACAGCTCGGCACCCACTACTCGCCGGAGATTCGGCGGCTCACGGACGAAATCGAGACCGCGGAGGAGGTCGTCACCTCCATCTACGAGCGCCGCGTCGGCAAGGTCGTCAAGGCCGCGAGCTTCGCGGCCGCGGAGATGTCCTCCGAGACGGACGGGCTGACCCACGAGGAAAAGCGGCTGTTCGACGACCTCGTCGACCGCATCGAGGAGAACCGCGGCACGGTGCTCTCCGCGCTCGAAGACGTGTCGGCCGCCGACTCCCCGAAGGACGCCGTTTCCGCGACCGACGTGACGACCGCGGAACCGGGCGCGCCCGGCGATTCCGGACCCGCGGTTCCACCGGACGAACCCGACCCGGAGACCGCGCCGACCGGCATTGGCACCGACGCTGACGGCTCCGAGACCCCCACCGGCGACTCGGCCGCGGGCGACGTGCTCGCGGACGCGATGGGCGGCGGAACCGGCGACGACGCTTCGGGCGCGCAGTCGACGCCCCAACCGGACCCCGGCCGACCGGCCACCGAGGCCGCCGCGGTGTCGACCGATTCCGGCCCCTCGGACTCCGGTCCCGCGGTTCCGCCGGACGAACCAGACTCGGAGACCGCGGCCCCGTCAGCGGGCGATACCGACACGGTTGAACCGTCCGCCGACGACCCGCTTTCCGGTCTCGCCGACGAGCGCGAGACGGTCCGCATCACCGCCGACGTAGGGACCATCCTCGGCGTCGACGAGCGCGAGTACGACCTCGCCACCGAGGACGTGGTGACGCTTCCGGCGGCCAACGCCGACCCGCTGGTCGAGCGCGGCGCGGCCGAGAAACTCGACTGAGAAAGACCCTTCTTTCCGCCGCCGGAACTGGTGGCTATGCTCGACATTGGCGACGACGCCCCCGACTTCGAACTGCCCGACCAGCGCGGCGACCTCGTCTCGCTGTCCGACTTCCGCGGCGAGCACGTCGTGGTCTACTTCTACCCGCGCGCCGACACGCCGGGCTGTACCACCGAAGCCTGCGGCTTCCGCGACTCGTGGGACGAGTTCGAGGAACGCGACGCGACGGTTCTCGGCATCAGCGACGACCCCGTTTCGGACCTCGACTCGTTCGCCGAGAAGTACGACCTTCCCTTCACGCTCCTGTCGGACGAAGACGGCAGCGTCTCCTCGGCGTACGGCTCGTACGGCGAAAAGAACATGTTCGGCAAGACGTTCGACGGCGTCTTCCGCAACTCGTATCTCGTCGGCCCCGGCGGGACCATCGAGCGGGTCTACGAGGGCGTCTCGCCCGACGGCCACGCCGACGAAATCCTCGCCGATCTCGACGAACTGGACGGCTGAACGGGGACGCCGCCTCGACCGGGCGACTGCCCCGCCCCGGCGGACCGTCCGGTTTCCGTCTCGCGTCGAACCGACAACTACTGACCGAGTACATTCTTTACAAACGACGGGAGACACACCGCATTTCCGGTGAAATAAACGTAGAACTCGTTGATTATTGCGTATCCCGAGAACCGCGTACCACTACGTAGCAGATGGGAGTGATATGAACGTGACGGTCGCGGTGGCCCGTCGGGTGGTAGGTCGGATGAACGCGACCGCGAACCGCCCGGTCGGTCCGCGGCCGACGGTGCCGTCGCTCGGCGGTCGAGTTCGAAAAATCGTCGGAATCGCGGGGGTCGTCGGGGTCGCGTGGGAGTTCGCGCGACGGCCGCGGGCCGCTTACTGGAAGGTGCGGCCGACTTCGGTCTCGCGGTCGCGTTCGACCTCGCTCTTCTGGAAGCGCTCTTCGATCTCCTCGTAGCGGCGGCGCACGTCGTCGGTGACGCTCGCGCCGATTTCGTCGAGGGCGTTCTCGAAGTGTTCCATCGTCACGCGGACGTTACCGACGCTCTCGCCGATGTCCTCCTTCTCGACGCTCCGGATGAACTCGCGGGAGGCGTTCATCGACGCCTCGCGGGCGAGCGCTTCGAGGTCGGCACCGACGTAGCCGTCGGTCTTCGACGCGATTTTATCGAGGTCGACGTCGTCAGCCAACGGCTTTTCGCGGGTGTGCACGTCGAGGATGGCGCGGCGGGCGTCCTCGTCGGGGACGGGCACGTGGACGTGGCGGTCGAGGCGGCCGGGGCGCAGGAGCGCCGAGTCGATGAGGTCCGGCCGGTTGGTCGTCGCGATGACGACCACGTCTTCGAGCGCTTCGAGGCCGTCGAGTTCGGTGAGCAGTTGGGAGACGACGCGCTCGGTGACGCCCGAACTCGACGAGTCGCGACCGCGCTCGGTCGCGATGGAGTCGATTTCGTCGAAGAACACCACCGTCGGGGCGTTCTCGCGGGCCTTCTTGAACACCTCGCGGACGCCCTTTTCGGACTCCCCGACGAACTTGTTCAGGAGTTCGGGGCCCTTGATGGAGATGAAGTTCGACTCCGCCTCGTTGGCGACGGCCTTCGCCAGCAGGGTCTTCCCCGTCCCCGGCGGGCCGTACATCAGGACGCCCTTGGCGGCGTCCATGTCCATCTGCTGGAACACCTCGGGGTATTCGAGGGGCCACTGGATGGTCTCGCGGAGGCGCTCTTTCGTGGGTTCGAGTCCGCCCACGTCCTCCCACGTCACGTCGGGAACCTCGACGAACACCTCGCGGAGCGCCGAGGGCTCGATGCTCTTGAGCGCCTGTCTGAAATCGTCTTCCGTGACCTTGAGGCCTTCGAGCACCTCGGCGTCTATCTCCTCGGCGTCGAGGTCGAGTTGCGGCCGGATGCGCCGCAGGGCGTGCATCGCCGACTCCTTGGCCAGCGATTCGAGGTCCGCCCCGACGAAGCCGTGAGTGCTGTCGGCGTAGGCGTCGAGGTCCACGTCGTCGGTCAGCGGCATGTTCCGCGTGTGGACCTGCATGATTTCCTTGCGTCCGTCGCGGTCCGGCACGCCGATTTCGATTTCGCGGTCGAAGCGCCCGCCGCGGCGGAGCGCGTTGTCGATGGCGTCCACGCGGTTGGTCGCGCCGATGACGACGACTTCGCCGCGCTCGTCGAGGCCGTCCATGAGCGACAGCAGTTGGGCGACGACGCGGCGTTCCACGTCACCGCCGGCCTCGCTGCGCTTGGGCGCGATGGAGTCTATCTCGTCGATGAAGACGATGGCGGGCGAGTTCTCCGTGGCCTCCTCGAAGATTTCGCGGAGTTGCTCTTCGGACTCCCCGTAGTACTTCGACATGATCTCCGGGCCGGAGATAGTGTGGAACGAGGCGTCGATTTCGTTGGCGACGGCCTTCGCGATGAGGGTCTTCCCCGTCCCCGGCGGGCCGTGCAGGAGAACGCCCTTCGGCGGCTCGATACCGAGGCGCTTGAACAGCTCGGGGTGGCGCATCGGGAGTTCGATCATCTCACGGACCTGTTCGAGCTCCTTGTCGAGGCCGCCGATGTCCTCGTAGGTGACGGAGGGACCGCCGTCGTCGCCCGGCGCGGAGTCCTTGATCTGCTCGGCGGGCTTCTGGCTCACCTGGAATTCGGTGTTGTCGGTGACGACGACGGTGCCGTCCGGGTCGGTCGACGCGATTTTGATTGGCACCGACTGGTTCGACGCGCTCATGAAGCCGAAGCCGAGCGGAAGCTGGACGCTCTGGCCCTGCGCGACCGGCTGGCCGGAGAGCTTGTCGCGGATGTAAGTCCCGATGTTACCGCCGATGCGGAGGTTCTGCGGGAGCGCGATAGTGACGCGCTTTGCGGGCTTCACGTCGGCTTTCTCCACGTCCACGCGCTCGTCGATGCCGACGCCGGCCTGCTGGCGGAGACGACCGTCGATGCGGATGATGCCGGTTCCCTGGTCTTCGGGGTAACCGGGCCAGACGCGGGCGATGGCGGTCCCGTCGTTCGGACCGTCGATGCGGATGAAATCTCCGCCTTCGAGGTCGAGTTCCGCGGCCGCGGCTCGGTCGATAGCGGCGAGTCCGCGACCGGCGTCCTTCTGTTTGAGGGGTTTGACGATGAGTTTCATTTACTTGGTGAGGGTGATGGTGAGCACGCCGTTTCGAACCGCCACGTCGGCGTCGCCGCCGGCGGGGAGTTCGAACTCCGTCTCGGTCACGCGGTCGCCGAGGTCGGCCACGACGATGGCCGTCGACCCGACGATGTCCACGTCGACCTCGTCTTCCGAGAGGCCCACGTCGGCCGCGATGACCCAGCAGTCTTCGTATTCGTACCGGCGAATGAACCGCTCGTTCCCGCCGGCGAACTGTTGCATGCTCATGGTAAGTCTAACCCAAGGTTAGCGTTTTGAATATATAAATCTTTCTCCGACGAATCGGGTGACGACACCGATATGCTGCATTTCGGTTGAATTGCGGTTCACAGTCGTCACGCCTCACCGTGCTATTCGCGGCGGAGTAACGTCAAACTAGTGGCCACGGCAGTCGCCCGCACGGCCGAGGCGGGACGGACCGCCGCCGAAACCCGGTGCCGGCGTGGGGGTTTATTGGCTCGCGGCGACCAGTTTCGAGGTATGGAGACGGCCTCGGCGGACCACCACGGACGAGAGACAGCCTATCGATACCGCGACGCGGGCGGAGAAGGACCGACGGTTCTCTGTGTCCACGGGAGCGGCGGCGCACACGGCGTCTGGCGCGGTCAGTTCCGCCTCGCGAGCGACTACCCGGTCGCCGCACTGGACCTGAGCGGCCACGGCGACAGCGACGACGTGAACGCCGACGTCGGCTACGAGACGCTCTCGGCCTACGTCGACGACGTGGTCGCCGTGGTCGAGGAAACCGACGCGAGCGTCCTCGTCGGCAACTCGCTCGGCGGCGCGGTCGTCCTGACGCTGGCGCTCGAACGCGACCTCGACCTCGACGCGCTGGTCCTCGCCGGCACGGGCGCGAAACTCGCCGTGCTCTCGGACCTGCTGAACTGGCTCGACGACGACTTCGACCGCGCCGTCTCGTTCCTTCACGGGGAAGACAAACTGTTCCACACCGACGACGAGCGACTCGTCGAGGGCTCCAAAGAAGCGATGTACGACGCGGGACAGGCCGTCACCCGCCGCGATTTCCGGTCGTGTCACACCTTCGATGTGCGCGACGAAATCGAGGGGATTTCGGTTCCGACGCTCGCGCTCGTCGGCGAGTACGACCGGCTGACGCCGCCGTCGTACCACGAGTACCTCGCCGAGACGATGCCCGACTGCGAACTCGAGACGGTCGAAGACGCCGCGCACCTTGCGATGCTCGAACAGCCGGCAGCGTTCAACGAGGCCGTGAAAACGTTCCTCGACAGCCGCGTCGCGTGAGTTGAAGCCGCGCGGACGCGAGCCTCCTCAGTACAGTTCGTCGAGGTCGTCCTCGACGTGGCTGTGTTCGTCGGCCGGGAACTCGCCGGCCTCGACGGCGTCCCTGTACGCGCCGACCGCCGTCTCCATCTCGGATTTCACGTCGCCGAACTGGGCCGCAAACGGCGGCGTGCGGTCGCTCATCCCGACCACGTCGTCGACGACGAGCACCTGCCCGTCGCAGTCGGGGCCTGCGCCGATGCCAATCGTCGGGATGTCGATGGCCTCCGTGACCTGTTTTGCGAGGTTCGCCGGGACGTGTTCGAGGACGAGCGAGAACGCGCCCGCGTCGGCGTGGGCCTTCGCGAGGTCGAGAATCACCTGTGCGTCGTCGCGGTCCGTCCCCTGCCTGCCGTAGCCGACTTCCTTGACGCGCTGGGGGGTCAAGCCGAGGTGGGCCATCACGGGAATACCGAGCCGGACGAGGTGTTCTGTCAGCTCGACGGTGTGGGGGCCGCACTCCAGTTTGACCGCGTCGGCGTCGGCCTCCTTGAGCATCCGACCGCAGTGTTCGACGCTCGACGCCTCGTCCACGCCGAACGAGAGGAACGGCATGTCGGCGACGACGAGGGCGTCGTCGGCCGCGCGCGCCACCGCGGCGGTCCGGCTTGCTACGTCCTCGACGGTCACCGGCAGCGTCGAGTCGTAGCCGAGCGCCGTGTTGCCCATGCTGTCGCCGACGAGGATGATGTCGATTCCCGCCTCGTCGACGACGCTCGCGGTCGGCGCGTCGTACGCCGTGAGCATCGTGATGGGCTCGCTACCAGCCTTCGCTCGAATGGACCGTACCGTGACCATGCGTGCCGTTCGCGCGTCCGGGTTATCAGCCTTATCAGCCAACTCCAGCGCGCCGCGCGAGGTTCGCTCGTTGCGCCCGCTCACCCGAACCTGCGACCGAGGGAACACTTTACTCGGCGGAACGCGCCTGTGCGAACGACGCATGCCCGCCTCGTCGCCCTCCAACGACCGCTCCGCCCGCGGCCTCTCGCCGGTCGTCGGCGTCTCGCTCCTCGTCGTCATCGTCGTCCTCCTCGCCGCCACGGTCGGCGTGATGGTGATGGGGTTCGAGGACGTGCTCTCCGAGCCACAACCGCAGGTGTCGTTCGACGTGGACTACCACCCCGACGGCCCGGATAACGGCGCGAACGGCGCGTACATCAACATCACCCACGAGTTCGGCAGTCTCGAAGACGGCAGTCGGGTGTTCGTCGTCGACGACGCCAACAACCGCATCGCGTGGGAAGACGTGTGGACCGGCGGCGAGACGGTCGGTCCCGCGGGCGAGTACGCCCACATCGACGGTGCTGGCTCCGACAGCGCGCTGAAGCCCATCTGCGAGGCGGGCCAGCGCTACCGGGTCGTCATCGAACACGAAGACGGGTCGTCGAGTATCCTCGTCGACTACGAGATTCCGACCGAGCCGACCTCCAAAAGCGCCGCCTGCTGAGCGACGGGGCACACCGGAACGCCGGCACCGCGGGTCGCGAGCGCGAACCGGCACGCATTAGCCGTCCCCGTGATACTGCTACCCGTGCAACCAGTCGAGCGCTCGAATCCGGACGGCGTCGATTACGGGTGGGTCATGCAGATGACCTTCGTCACGACGATTCTCGTCGGGTCGCCCATCGTCGCGGTCCTCTCCGTGAACGCGGGGCTCCAGACGTGGGGCGCGCGCGCCGAGTTCGCGATTCGCGTCGGCGCGGTCATCTGGTTCGTGACCGCCGTCGTCCTGTTCGTCTACGCCAAGCGGACCAACGCGGGCGACGGCGGGACGCCCCCCGAGGCGGAGTTAGACACCGACATCGACGCGGAGGACTGAGGCCGGCGCGAACGCGGCGACCGGGGACGTCCCCCGCGACCGCGACGGCGCTCGCTCCCGGAAACTCTTTCACACGATACGGCGACGTTCTCGTATGATAGACGAGACCATCGAGGAGATTCGCGAGATGCAGACGCACAGCTCCTCGGTCGTCGCCGTCAAGGCCACGCGGGCGCTCGCGGAGTTGACGGAGCGCGACTACGCGACCGTCGAGGAGTTCGAACGCGACCTCGAGCGCAACGTCGGCGCGCTCAAGCGGGCGAACCCGTCGCACGCGTCGTTGTACAACGCCTTACAGGACGTGCTTCACAGCATCCAAGGCGAGGTCGACGACCTCGACGAGGCGCGGGACCTCACCTTGGCGACTATCGACCGCGTGGTCGAGAACGTCGAGACGGGCAAGCGCCACGCCGCCCAGCAGGCGGCCGCGACCATCGAGGACGGCCAGACGTTCCTCACTCACGACTACTCCTCGACGGTCATGGAGGCCGTCGAACTCGCCGTCGCCGACGGCGCGGAACTCACCGCCTACGTGACCGAGGCCCGCCCGCGCTTCCTCGGCCGGAAGTTCGCGCGCGAACTCGCCGCCATCGACGACGTCGAGCCGCACCTGATGGTCGACGGCGCGTCGGGGATGTTCCTCCCGAAGTGCGACCGCGTCATCATCGGCATGGACTGTATCGTCGAGGAGACGCTCTACAACCGCATCGGGACGTTCCCGCTCGTCGCCGCCGCCAACGAGGTCGGCGTGCCGGTCACGGTCGTCGGCTCGGGCGCGAAGGTCGTCGACGGCGGCTTCCGCTTCGAAAACGAGATTCGCTCGCCCAGCGAGGTCATGCTCGAACCCGTCGAGGGCATCGAGCTGGAGAACCCCGCCTACGACGCCACACCGGTCGAACTCATCGACGAGGTCATCACCGACGAGGGCGTCATCGAGTTCTGAGCGGGCTCAAAATGCATCATCGCTGAATATCTTCGTATAACACCAGTACGAGACAGCCAGTAGAACGGTAACAACGATGAGTCCAATCGGTGGGATACTAAGAGACTGGACAACCCCCATCGCACATCTCGACGAACCCGCTTCTGCGAACGTGACTGCACATGGAAAAAGCGTGATACCGGCGATACCGATTCCGACGAGAAGTGCGAGGCTTATCCACTCAGATAAGTCTCGCATCAGGATTTAATCGAGGCTGACCCACTCGCCGGTCTCGTCGGAGCGCTCGATGGCGTCGAGCACTTCTTGAACCTCGTAGGCGTCCTCGAACGAGGGCGAGAAGTCGCCGCCGTCGGCGACCGCCGACAGGAACTCGTAGTTCTCGTGGACGAAGGTGTGTTCCCAGCCGAGGACGTGGCCCGGCGGCCACCAGTGGTCGAGGTAGGGGTCGTCCTCGTCGGTGACCAGCACCGTCTCGTAGCCGCGGGCGTCGCCGGTCTTCACCTCCAGTTCGTTGAGGCGTTCGAGCGAGAACTGCAGGCTCCCCTCGGAGCCGTGAATCTCGATGGTGTGGTCGTTCTTGTGGCCGTCGGCGAACCGCGAAGCCTCGAAGTTCCCGACCGCGCCGTTTCCGAACTCCGCCTGCGCGGTGTAGGCGTCGTCGACGGTCACGGGCTTGTACTCGTCCGCGCCGGGCACGGGCCGCTCGTCGACGAACGTCTGGAGGTGCCCGGAGATGCGTTCGATGTCGCCCGCGGCGTCGCGGACGAGGAAGCGCGCGAGGTCGACCGTGTGCGCGCCGAGGTCGCCGAGCGCGCCGGAGCCGGCGAGTTCCTCGTCGTTCCGCCACGACCACGGCGCTTCGGGGTCGACGAGCCAGTCCTGCAGGTAACGCCCGCGGACGTGCCGAATCTCGCCGAGTTCGCCGTCTTCGATGAGTCCCTTCGCGTACCGGATGGCGGGGACGAAGCGGTAGTTGAACGCGCAGCCGGCGACGCCGTCGGCCGCGCGGGCGGCGTCGCGCATCGCCTTGGCCTCGTCGAGCGTCGGCGCGAGCGGCTTCTCGCAGAAGACGCTAGCACCGGCTTCGAGCGCGGCGACGGAGGGTTCGGCGTGGAGGTGGTTCGGGCCGAGGTTGTAGAACACGTCCACGTCGTCGACCACGTCGCGCCAGTCGGTCGCGGTCGATTCGAAGCCGAATCGGTCTGCGGCGTCGGCGAGCGCCTCCTCGTTGCGGCCGACGATGACGGAGCGCTCCACGTCGGGCGCGTCGGGGAAGAACATCGGCAGGCGGGCGAGCGCGTTGGAGTGGGCCTTCCCCATGAAGCGGTAGCCGAGGACGCCGACTGAGAGCGGTTCAGTCATTGCGCCACCTCCGTGCCCGATGCGGTACCGCGGGCGAGGCCGGAGGCCGAGTCTCGCGGCACTTTTTGGTCCAGATTTTTGGGGTGAGCGGGTCGCGAAGCGGCCCCGAACCGCAAAAAGGTGGGCCTGAAGCGGTAGCCGAGAACGCCGATTTTGAGGGGTTCAGACATGAGTTATTCCGCCCAGTAGGCTTCGCCGGGTTGCGTCTCGAAGACGGCCCGCGAGAGCACGTCGACGGCCTTTTCGAGCCCCTCCTTGGACGACGTGAGCGCGTCCTCGTGTTCGATGGAGAGCGCGCCCTCGTAGCCGACCATCCGGAGCGTCGAGACCACGTCCTTCCAGTGGCCTTCGTCGTGGCCGTAGCCGATAGAGCGGAACAGCCACGAGCGGTCGGCGGTGTCCGCGTAGGAGGTCGTGTCGAGGACACCCTTGATGCGCGACTCGGACTCGTAGACCTTCGTGTCCTTCGCGTGGAAGTGGTGGATGGCGTCCTCCTCGCCGAGGAACCGAATCGCGTCGGTGATGGAGATGTCCTGCCAGTAGAGGTGCGAGGGGTCGAAGTTCGCGCCGATGCGCTCGTTCGTCGCCTCGCGGAGCTTCAGCATGCCCGTGGGCTCGTAGACGAGCATGTTCGGGTGCATCTCGATGGCGATGTCCACGCCGTGGTCGTCGGCGAACGCGGCGAGGTCCGACCAGTAGTCGACGGCGACCTCCCACTGGTAGTCGTGGGCGTCGGCGTGCTCGGTCGGCCACGGCGCGGTAATCCAGTTCGGTACCTCGTCGTTCGGGCCGCCGGCGGGGAGTCCCGAGAAACAGGTGACGGTGTTCACGTCGAGGGCGTCCGCGAGTTCGATGGCCTCGCGGAGTTCGGTGTCGGCCTCGGCGGCCGTCTCCTCGACGGGGTGAAGCGGGTTGTTGTGCGTCGCGAGCGCGCTGATTTGCAGGTCTCGGCTCTCGACCGAGTCGAGGAGGTCGGCCTGCGCGTCGTCGTCCGCGAGGACGGCGCTTCGGTCGACGTGGTCCTCGCCGGGCCAGCCGCCGACGGCGAGTTCGACGCCGTCGACGCCGATACCGGACAGGTAGTCGAGCGCGTCGTCGAGGGGTTCGTCTCCGAGCGGGACGGTGAGCACTCCGATGTACATATCAACCACATATACTAGGAAGTGAATAAAAATTAAGGATACACGCAACCGGGTCGACGACGGCGCGGCGGCTCTCCGAATCGGCGTCGAATACGGTTCTGTCAGGCGATTACCGGCGGAGGAACTCCGAGAGCTTCTCTCTGAGGCCGGCTTCCTCGCCGAGTCGGAGGTAGAAGGCGGCCCCGCCGTCCTCGTAGTAGTTGTCGATGCGGCGGCGGACCTCGAAGCCCATCCGCTCGTAGAAGTCGAGGGCGTTCGTGTTCGTCGTCCGGGCGTGACAGGTCACGACCGGATGCTCCCTCGCGACCTCGGCGACGAGTCGCTTGCCGTAGCCCTCGCCGCGGGCGTCGGGCGAGACCGCGAGAAAGAGGATGTAGCCGTCGCGCCGCGTGGAGGCGAACGCGACGAGCGCGTCGTTCTCGTAGAGGAGATACGTGTTCGACCGGCGGTAGGCGTCCATGAAGAAGCCCCGGCGCTGTTTCAGGAGCCCCTCCTCGACCCGAATCCGCTCTTTCAGGTCCCACGCCTCCTCGGCGTACTCGCGCTGGCCGGGGGCGTCGACCCGCATCTCCACGTTGACGCTCACGTCCCGTCGTAGCCGGAGCGAGAATATAACTCCACCGTCCGTTTGCAGGTCCGACCGAAGCCGCCGTCGGCAAACCGGATAGCTCACCGACACGAACGACGCGCGAACGCGGGGGGTCCGGGACGCGAACCCGTCGCCGACCGAAAGGACGAGGGTCGGCGGCGTCCCTCCCTCCGGTATGGGATTCACGCTCCGCGACCACACCGCCGACGTGGCCGTCGAGGCCGACGGCGAGAGCCTCGGTGCCGTCTTCGCCGCCGTCGCCGACGGGCTCACCGCCGCGATGTGCGACGACCCCGCCGAGACGGGCGACCGCTTTTCGTTCGCCGTCCGCGCTGAGGGCCGCGAGGCGCTGTTGTTCGACTACCTCGACCAACTCATCTACGAGCGCGACGTGCGCGGCGTCCTCCCCGCGGCCCACGAGGCAACCGTCCGGCTGGAGGGCGACGAGTGGGTCGTCGAGGCGTCCGCACGCGGCGTCCCCTTCGCCGACGTGGACGCCCGCGACGTGAAGGCTGTCACCTACTCCGAGATGCGACTGGCGGAGACCGACGCCGGGTGGGAGGCGTACGTCGTCTTCGACGTGTGACGTTCCGATTCAATCGTTTCATACCTTCTCTCGCCCGGTTTCGGCTGTATTCATCCCGCGCCGTTATGTTCGTTCGGTCGTAACCCGGGACATGACACAGCACGTCCGCGGGGCGACCCGACTCGCCGGCCTCGTCGCGCTCCTCGCGGCGGGGGCGGGGAGCGCGAGCGCGCACGTCAAGTACGTGACGCCGGGGAGCGACCCCGTCGAAGTGGCGGCGTTTCTGTCGGCTGCGCTGATCGACCCGTTCAATCTCGCCGTCCTCGGCGCGGGCGGCGTCGGTGTCGCGGTCGCCGGTGCGGCCTACCTTCGGTTCCGACCGCTCCCGAACGACGTTCGGGCGTTCCGCCGAACGATGGCGTCCTACGAGTCGCTTCTCCCGTGGCTCCTCCGCCTCGCGGTTGGGCTCCCGCTCGTCGGCGCGGGGTTTTCGGGCTACTTCTTCTCGCCCGCAGTCCAGTCCTCGTCGCCCGTCTTCGTCCGACTGTTCGGCATCACGGTCGGGTTCCTCCTGCTGTTCGGGTTCGGGACGCGCCTCGTCGCCGCGGTCGGCCTCGGAACCTACCTCGTCGGACTGGCGGTCGAGCCGGCGTTAGTCCTCGCGTTCGAGTACGTGCCGGGCTTCCTCGCCATCGCACTCGTCGGCGGCGGCCGCCCCAGCGCTGACCACGTCGTCGCCTCGATGGCCGCCGACGACCGGACGTTCTACTCCCGCATCGACCCGTTCTATCGTCGGGTCGCCCTCCCGTTCGTCGAGCGGACTCGCCACCTCGAAGCCTACGTGCCCGCGGTTCTCCGGGTCGGCCTCGGCCTCACGTTCGTCTACCTCGGCGTCGCTCAGAAGCTCATGGAGCCGGGCGACGCGCTTGCGGTCGTCGCCAAGTACGACCTCACCGCGGTCGTCCCGGTCGCACCAGAACTGTGGGTCGTCGGCGCGGGGCTGGCCGAGGCGCTCGTCGGCGTCCTGCTCGTCGCCGGCGCGTTCACCCGAGCGGCCTCCGCCGTCGCCTTCCTGCTGTTCACGACGACGCTGTTCGGCCTGCCGGACGACCCCGTGCTGGCGCACATCTCGCTTTTCGGTCTCGTGTCGGCGCTGCTCGTGACCGGCGGCGGGCCGCTGTCCGTCGACCGCGCGCTCTCCGACCGCGGCGCGGGCGACGCCGAGAGCGACGGCGACGCGTCTGGGCGGTCCGCCGGCGCGTGACGGAATCCTATTGAGTCGCCGCGTCGATTGTCCGGATATGGAAACGCGCGAGTTCGGCGACATCGAACTGCGACGGGTTCGCGAGCACGTCTGGGAGATTCCGCGGGAGGGCGAGATGAACGCCCCCGCGCGGGTGCTGGCCTCCGAGGCGCTGCTCGACCACATCGGCGACGACAAGACGCTCGAACAGCTGCGGAACGCGACGCACCTGCCGGGTATCACCAAACACGCCATCTGCATGCCCGACGGCCACCAGGGCTACGGGTTCCCGGTCGGCGGCGTCGGCGCGACCGACGCCACGGACGGCTGTCTCTCGCCCGGCGCGGTCGGCTACGACATCAACTGCGGCGTCCGGATGATGACGACGAACCTCACCTACGAGGACCTCCAGGGACACGAGGAGGAACTCGTCGACGCCCTGTTCGAGGCGGTACCCTCGGGCCTCGGCGGCGGCGGCGTCGTCACGGGCGACGCAGAGACCATCGAGGACATCCTCGCCCGCGGGATGCGCTGGGCGGTCGACGCCGGCTACGCCACGGACGACGACCTCGCCCACTGCGAAGACGAGGGCTTCCGCGACGACGCCCGCCCCGAGTTCGTCTCGCAGAAGGCGAAGGACCGCGGCCGTAACCAAATCGGCAGTCTCGGCTCCGGGAACCACTTCCTCGAAGTCCAGCGCGTCACGGACATCTACCGCGAGGACGTGGCCGAGTCGTTCGGCCTCGAAGCCGACCAAATCGTCGTGCTCATCCACTGCGGCTCCCGCGGCCTCGGCCACCAGACCTGCACCGACTACCTCCGACGCATCGAGAAGGAACACAAGGACCTGCTCGACGACCTCCCGGACAAGGAGCTCGCGGCCGCGCCCGCCGGCTCCGCGCTCGCAGAAGAGTACTACGGCGCGATGTGCGCCGCCATCAACTTCGCGTGGGTGAACCGACAGCTCATCATGCACCGCACGCGCGAGGTGTTCGCCGACGTGTTCGACCGCGACTGGCGCGACATGGAGATGCGCCTTCTGTACGACGTCGCGCACAACATCGCCAAGAAGGAAGTCCATGAAGTCGGGGTCGACCCGGAGGGGCGACCTGTGCGAGACAGCGACGCCGTCGAGCGCGAGGAGCGCGAACTCTACGTCCACCGAAAGGGGGCGACGCGGGCGTTCCCCGCGGGGCGACCCGAACTGCCGCCCGCCTACGCCGAGGTGGGTCAGCCGGTCATCATCCCCGGCAGCATGGGCGCGGGGAGCTACGTCCTCCGGGGCGGCGACCAGTCGCTCGACCTCACCTTCGGCTCGACGGCCCACGGCGCGGGCCGACTTATGAGCCGAACCAAAGCGAAACAGGAGTACTGGGGAGAGACGGTGCAGGACGAACTCCGCGAGCAGGAGAAGATATACGTGAAGGCCCAGTCGGGCGCGACGGTCGCAGAAGAAGCGCCCGGCGTCTACAAGGACGTGGACGAGGTCGTCCGCGTCTCGGACGAACTGGGCATCGGCGACAAGGTCGCGCGGACGTTCCCCGTCTGCAACATCAAGGGCTGAGCTCCCGACCCGTGTTCGCGGCTCAGGCGGCGGTCGTTCCGACCGTGCGGCGCTTGTAGAAGTAGTACGCGAGCGCCGCGAGACCGACGAAGACCGCGGTCACGCCGTCGCCGACCGCGCCGCCGGAGAGGAGCGCCGAGACGACGCTTCCGAGGCCGAGCGCGAGGACGAGCAGGCCGCCGCCGAGAATCCACGCCCGCGAGTCGCGGCCGACCTCGTCGTAGTGGCCGCTCTCGATGAGCGCCATCTCCTTTCTGTGTTCGAGGTAGACCACCGCGCCGGCGAACGCGAAGATGACGACGGCGATGACGACGAACGGGACGAAGAACAGCGCGTCACCGAGACCGAACGTGGACTGAATGGGAACCATGATAGATAGTCGACGCGTGAGCTATTGAATACGGAGTGACGCGCGTTCGCACGACTCGGACGTACGTCGCGGGCGCGGAGGCTCCCGAAGACTCAGAACCCGTCGGGACCGCGCGGCCCCGCGTCCGGACCTCGTGGGCCCGACGGACCGGACGGGCCTCCCCCGCCGATGACGACGTAGTCGCTCTCGGGGACGGCTTCGACCTCGCGGCCATTCTCGTATCTGACGAACGAGAGGTAGAACTCGCGGCCGCACGGCGACGCCAGCGTGGGGTTCTCCACGTCGTCGGCATCGACCACGTCACCGGTCCACGACAGGCCGGGGGCGTCGCTCTCGCCGCAGGCGAACCGGACGCCCTCGGCGTCTTCGAAGTCGTCGGTCGGGTCGGCGTACGACCAGCCTTCGAGCGGGTACGGCGTCACCGACTTGTCGGCCAGGTAGCCGTCGCGTTCGAGTTCGACGACCGCGCCGCAGTGCGGACAGTAGTACGAGACCGGAAATCCCATGCGTGACCGTAGGACTCGGCGGGCTTAACGGCCGCGCCGGAGCGGAGGTTTATCACCGATTCCGCGGCCAGCGCCCCCGTGCGTTGAGCATCGCCGCCGGGCGAGACGCGGGAGCGCGGCACGCCGTCCGGCGGAGCGAACGTGCCGCCTGTTCGCCCTGCATCTCTCGATTTCTGCTTCCTCAGAGCCTCGTCTCAGACGCCCGACGGGCCGCCGTCGACGTATCTGAAGGCGACGCCCGCGCGGTCGGCGGTCACCTCGTCGCGACCGGAATCGCCGACGAACACGGCCGAGTCGGGGTCGACCGCCATCCGTTCGAGCGTCGCGAGCAACGGCTCCGGGTCGGGCTTGCGGGTCGCCACGGTGTCGCGGCCGACGACGGCGTCGACGTGCCCCGTGAGGTCGTGCACGTCGAGCGCGACCCGGCAGGCGTCCTCGGCGTTGAGCGAGCAGACGCCGGAGGGGACGCCGTCGTCAGCGAGGTAGTCCGCGAGCGGGAGACGGTCGGAGACCCACGCGCCCTCTCGCTCGTGCGCCGCGAGCTCCCGCTCCAGTTCGTCGCGGACGCCGGCCTCGTCGGCCGCGTCGAGCATCTTCCAGAGGTCCAGCGAGTCGGCGTCGACGCCAGCGTCGCGCAGGACGGCTGCGGCGTCGCTGGCGGCGTCGTCCCAGTCGACGCGGAGGTTAACGAGCGTGCCGTCGAGGTCGTAGACGACGGCGTCGAACGCCGAGAGGTCGGGGAGCGTCATTGCCCGCAGTAGGGAACCGCGGGGAAAAGACGCTTCGGGAGAAGGCCTATACGGAAAACCGGCGTCGCCTCCGATATGGCATCTCCGCTCCGCGAACGCCTCGCCCCAGTCCTCCCGTCGCTCGTCGTCGCGGCCGGCGTCTTCCTCCCGTGGATACAGGTCGACCCAGCCCACGAAGGTCCGGTTATCTCCGTCTACTACGGCGGCATGGGAAACGGTCTGGAGCTCGTCCACGGCATCGTCCTCCTCCCGACAGTCGTCCTGCTCTCCGTGGCCGCGCTCGCCGGACGGCGGTCCCGCCGCGCGGAACTCGTCGTCGGCGTCGTCGGGACCGTCGCAGTCCTGCGGTTCATCCAACTGTGGGACGAGACGTTCGTCTCGGCGGCGGGTGCGTGGGTGACGCTCGTCGGATGTATCTTCCTCGCGGGCGTCGCCGCGGTCGACGTCGTCCGCGAGCGGGGACTGCCGACGCTCGCCCGGAGTCCGTGAGCGACCCGACCGGGTGAAAAAGCGGGCTGGCTCGCCCCTTCAGTCGAGGAGCGACCGCGCGATAATCTCCTTTTGAATCTCGCTGGTCCCCTCGTAGATGGTCGTAATCTTCGAGTCGCGGTAGTAGCGTTCCACGTCGAAGTCGGTGGTGTAGCCGTAGCCGCCGTGGACCTGCACGGCCTCGTTCGTCACGTCGACCGCGGCCTCGCTGGCGAAGTACTTCGCGATGGACGCCGCGGTCCGCGGGTCGTCGCCGGCGTCGGCGACGCGAGCGGCCTCGCGGACGAGCATCCGCGAGGCGTGGACCTGCGTGCCCATGTCGGCGATTTTGTGGCGAATCGCCTGAATCTTCGAGATGGGGTTGTCGAACTGCTCGCGCTCGTTCGCGTAGTCGATGGCGTCGTCGAGCGCGGCCTGCGCGAGTCCCACGGCCTGCGAGGCGATGCCGATTCGGCCGCCGGTCAGGATGCGGAAGGCGGCGGAGAGTCCCTTGCCCTCCTCGGTGAGTCGGTTTTCCGCAGGGATGCGAACGTCGTCGAAGAGGAGCGCCGTCGTGTCGGAGGCGCGGAGGCCGAGTTTCTCCTCTTTCTTGCCGACCTCGTAGCCGGCCTCCTTCGGGACGAGGAACTGCGTGACCGACGACGGGTCGTCGGGGTCGGTCTTGGCGAAGAGGATGCAGACGCCGCCGCGCTGGCCGTTCGTTATCCACTGCTTTTTGCCGTTGATGACGTACTCGTCGCCCTCTCGTCGGGCGACCGTCGACATCTCCGCGGGGTTCGACCCGGCGTCCGGTTCGGAGAGTCCGAACATGCCGACCGGCCGGCCGCGAGCCATCTCGGGGAGCCACGTTTCCTTCTGCTCCTCGGTAGCGAACTCGGCGATGCACTCGGTCGCGAGACAGTGCACGGAGAGCGCGGTCGCAACGGCGAGTTGGCCGTAGGCGACCTCCTCGTTGACGACGGCGTAGGTGGCGCGGTCGGCGCCGAACCCACCGTACTCCTCGGGGACGGTCAGACCGGTCAGGTCGAGTTCGGCGAGGCCGTCCCACACGTCCTCCGGGAACGTCTCCGTCTCGTCGGCCTCGCGCGCGGTCGGGCGAATCTCCTCGACGGCGAACTCGTGGACCACGTCGCGGATGGCCCGTTGCTCGTCGGTCAGACCCGTGGCAGACCCTACGGTTTCCATGGTGATGAGTACGGACCATCATTGAAAAAGATGATTGAACCGCCGGTCGTCCGTCGGGCGTCAGCACGCCACAGTATCGGTGGTCAGAGTCAACTCAGTCGCGTAAGTACGCCAGCACCTCGTCGGCCGGCGCGCCGAGACCGCCGCCCTGCGCGAAGGTCGGCCCGCCGCCGCCGCCGCCGCCGAACTCGCCTGTCACCTCGGCGACGACGTCGCCGGCGGCCGCGTCGCCGGCGCTAGCGACGACGACGAACGGCGCGTCGGACTCGCCGACGGCGACGACCACGTCCGCACCGTCGCGGGCCTCCTTGGCCGCGTCGCCGACCTCGTTCGCGTCGAAGCCGGAGACCGCACCGACCCGCCACGTCAGTCCGTCGCGTTCGACCGTCTCGAAGTCCGCAAGTCGGGAGCGCAGTACCTCGGACTTCAGGTCGGCGAGTTCGGATTCCAGTTCTTCGCGCGCGGCCGCGACAGTGGCGGCTGACTCTCCGAGACCGTCGAGGTTCGTTCCGAGCGCTCGGGCGGCCTCGTAGGCGGACGTTCGAACTGCGGCACGGCGGTCGATAGCGGAGGCACCGACCGCGAACTCGACGCGGGTGAGTCCCTCGCCGGGGTTCGACCGACCGAGCACCTCGACCGACCCGATTTCGACGGTGTTCGAGACGTGCGTCCCGCCGCAGGCCGCCCAGTCCCAGCCGTCGATGGAGACGACCCGGACGGTTTCGGACTCGGCAAAGACGCCCTCCTCGGTCTTGACGTTGAACGCGATTTCCTCGCGCTCGCGGGCCTCCGAGACGGGAATCTCCTCCCACGACACCTCGCGGCTGTCCCACACCGCTCGATTGACGAGACGCTCCAGTTCGACGAGCGCGTCGTCGTCGACCTCGGTCGAGGTCTCGAAATCGACGCGGACCTTCTCCGCGGAGATGTCGAAGCCGCCGTAGCCGAGGTCGTCGAAGATGCGGCGACCCGCGCCGTAGAGGACGTGACTCGCGGTGTGCGCCCGCATACAGTACGTCCGGAAGTCGTCGTCGACGACGCCGGTCACCTCGTCGCCGACGCCGAAGTCGGGGTCGGCCGCGAGGTCGTGGACGATCGTTCCGTCGGCTTCGCTTCGGACGTGTTCGACGGCGACGCCGCCGAGAACACCGCGGTCGGCGGGCTGACCGCCGCCTTCGGGGTAGAAGTACGTCTCGTCGAGGACGACCGACCGACCGTCGACGCGCGTCACCGTCGCGTCGAACGCCCGGACCGTCGGGGACTCGGGTGCGAGTGAGTCGGACATATGCGCGTCGAGACGCCCGACCGAGAAAAATCGTGCTACTCGTCGACGAGGGTCACGCCGAGGCGCTCTTCGAGCGCGCGGATGGCCGAGCCGCCGATGTTCGCCCGCGTGGCCCGGCCCTGTTCGATGGCGAGCAGTTGCTTCTCGTCGAGTTCGAGTTCGTCGGCGAGGTCGGAGAGTTGGAGGCCGGCGTCCTGCCGGGCGGACTCGACGACGCCGCCGTAACCGGAGACGAGGTAGGGGAGCCGGTCTTTCTCGTAGTTCGTCCCCTTTTCCTCCCAGTGTTTGGAGTCTCCCTTCGCGCTGTCGTACATCTTGGCGGTGCGCTGGGCGGCGCGCTTCTTGCGGTTCCGCTCGGAGCCGTCGCGCGAGGCGTCGGTCGACTCGCTTTTTCGGTCCGCGTGGCGGTTCTCGCCGTGCGGCGCGCAGTCCGGACAGACCAACAGGTCCGCGCCGGCCACGTTCGCGCGCCGGAGCTTCGCGGTGCTGCGACCGCAGAGTTCGCAACTGTCGCCGTCGCCGCCGCCACCGCCCCGGTTCGTCGAGTACTTGGCCATGCCGCGTGTTACTCGTTCGACCCTTTTAAACTCGCGGCACGGGACGGCGGTCGATGGTCGAAGTCGGCGGCGGCACGGTCGCTGGCCGGTGAATAACGAGACGTTCAGAGAGGTGTTCCTCAGCGAGGAGCAGGGCAGAGAAACCCAGAGAGGAATCTCTCAGGGATGTAGTTTCGTGGAAGGATTGTGCGTGGGTGATGTCCGTGTAGGGACGTCACCTGCATCTTGCGATGCGTGGGACCGGATTTGAACTTCCGAGACTCGCTTCGCTCGTCTCGACGTTCGAATCCGGCGAGCCGGATTCTCACCGGCGGACCGCTACAGGACAGCGCTCTCGCTGTCGGGGTGCAACCAGCCAGAGAAACCCAGAGAGGAATCTCTCAGGGATGTAGTTTTGTGGAAGGATTGTGCGTGGGTGATGTCCGTGTAGGGACGTCACCTGCATCTTGCGATGCGTGGGACCGGATTTGAACCGGCGGACCTCTACAGGACAGCGCCCTCAACGCTGCGCCGTTGGCCTGGCTTGGCTACCCACGCTCGCTGTGTCTTGCTGCACTCTCGTTTACCCCGCGGTAATTTAAATGACTTTCCTTTCGACTCGGCAATGTCGGGCGTTTGCAGGCGCCGTGCCACGGGCGGGCGACAGAACGATTTTGGCCTCGCAGCACCGGGATACGCCTATGGAGTTCCGAGCACGCGACCACGTCCGCGGACTGACTGCGATTCTCTCGGTGCTGTCGCTCGCGCTCGTCTTCGGGGCGGCGCTCGGCGCGATTCCTCGCGCCGCGATTCCGACTGCTCCCGAGGCCGTGCTGAACGCGATCCCGCACGTGAACGCGGTCATCAGCACCGTCGCCATCGTCACCATCCTCGCCGGCGTCCGGTTCGTCCGCCGCGGCGAAATCGAGCGCCACCGGCGTAT
Organism: Haloferax sp. Atlit-10N; assembly: GCF_003586325.1. Taxonomy (NCBI): domain Archaea; kingdom Methanobacteriati; phylum Methanobacteriota; class Halobacteria; order Halobacteriales; family Haloferacaceae; genus Haloferax; species Haloferax sp. Atlit-10N. The sequence continues at coordinate 182,288 of NZ_PSYX01000003.1, read as the reverse complement.
GATGCTCGCCTCGTTCCTCCTCTTTGCGACGTTTCTCGTCCTCTATCTCTACAAGGTCGTCGTCCAGGGAACCGCGGAGTTCCCCGGCCCCGACGTGGTCTACCAGTTCGTCTACCTCCCGACGCTGGCGGTTCACATCCTCTTGGCCGTCGTCTGTGTCCCCGTCGTCTACTACGCTCTGCTGTTGGCGCTGACGCGACCGATAACCGAGGTCTTCGGGACGGAACACGCCCGGTTCGGCCGCGTCGCGGCCTCGCTGTGGCTCGTCTCGTTCGTCCTCGGAAACGTCGTCTACGTCCTCCTCTACGTCGTCTACTGAGCGGGGACGGCGAGCGCCGTCGCTCGGGCGTTCAAAGGGAGTACCCGTCCGACGCCCGCGGCGGGGCGCGCGACCCGAGGGCCGCCGATTCGGACGGGCGGTAGTACGTGGTGCGACCGGCAGGTCACAGAGACGGGATGTGCGGGCCCTCCCGCGGCGCTCCACCACCCCGTCGATTCGCACTCCGTACTCCGCTCGCAACCCGGTCCTCGGCGAGTCGGAGTACGGTTCGAACAACGGGTGCGAGAGACAAGAAAGACCCCGTTGATTATGCTATCGAGGCTCCCGCTGACTGTCAGACGGAGCGACAGGTTGGGCGTGGGGGGACGAACGGGAGCGGAACCGGCGGGGTCCGGAACCGGAACTCAGTCGCTCAGCGGCACTTCGGCACCGACGACGGGGCGACTCACGTCGCGGTCGGTCTCCTCGCCGTCGATGTCGTACGGGTACTCGCCGGTGACACAGCCGAGACAGAGGTCGGCGCGGGACTTTTCGAGCACTTCGGCGACGGCGTCGATAGAGAGGTAGCCGAGACTGTCGGCGTCGATGGTGTCGCGGACCTCCTCGACGGACTTGTCCGAAGCGATGAGTTCCTCGCGGGTGGCCATGTTGATGCCCATGTAACAGGGCGCGACGATGGGCGGCGCGCCGATGCGCATGTGGACCTCGGTCGCACCGGCGTCGTACAGCAGTTGGACGAGCTGGTTCGAGGTCGTCCCGCGGACGATGCTGTCGTCGATGAGCGTCACGGACTTGCCCTCGACGGTGCTCTTGATGGGGTTGAGCTTGAGGCGGACGGCGCGCTCGCGCTCGTCCTGAGTCGGCATGATGAACGTCCGGCCGACGTAGCGATTCTTCATCAGTCCCTCGGCGAACTCGACGGTCGCGTCGTCCTCTTGGGCGGCCTCCGCGTAGCCGGAGGCGAACGCGCGGCCCGAGTCGGGAACGGGCATGACCACGTCGGTGTCGACGCCGTTTTCCTCCCAGAGCTTCCGGCCGAGCCCGCGGCGGACCTCGTAGACGAGCGTGTCGTTCATCACAGAGTCCGGGCGGGCGAAGTAGATGTGTTCGAAAAAGCAGTGGGCCGTGTTGTCGCGTTCGACCAGTTGATACGAGTCGAAGCCGCTTCCGTCGGGGTTGAGGACGACGAGTTCGCCCGGTTTCACGTCGCGGACGAGTTCGCCGTCGAGCGTGTCGATGGCTGCCGACTCGGAGGCGAGCACGTAGCCGTCGTCGAGTTTGCCGATACAGAGCGGACGATTTCCTTCGGGGTCACGCACGCCGAGGACCGTCTCGTCGTGCATGATGGTGAGCGCGTACGAGCCGTGAATGCGCTCCATAGTCCGCTTGACGGCGCGGACGAGGTCCTCTTCGAGGAGATTGCGCGCGAGGTCGTGGGCGATGACCTCGGTGTCGCCCGTCGAGGTGAAGGCGTGACCGAAGTTCTCCAGTTCGTCGCGGAGTTCGTTGGCGTTGACGAGGTTACCGTTGTGCGCGAGCCCGAGCGACCCCGACTTGAACGAGACGGCGAACGGCTGGGCGCACGACTTCGACACGTCGCCGGCGGTGGGGTAGCGGACGTGGCCGATGCCCGCCTCGCCCTTCAGGCCGTCAAGGTCGTCGGCACCGAACGCGTCGCCGACGAGGCCCATCTGGACGTGACTGTGCTGTTGGAACCCGTCGTGGGTGACGATGCCTGCGGACTCTTGGCCCCGGTGCTGGAGGGCGTACAGCGAGTAGTACAGGGGCCGTGCGGCGTCTCGACCGCCGAGTGCGACGCCGACGACACCGCACTTCTCGGTCGGTCCGCCGATGTGGTGGTGGGAGTCGTCCCGCCCAGTTACCATGGAAGATGGTAGAGAGTCGAGGGGGTAAAAAACCCGTCCTTATGCAGTAACTACGGGTTCAGGAACCGGCAAATATACACATGGGTGCATATCTCGGACGCGGTGGTGACCGCTCGGTGGGGCGGGAATTCGACGAGAGCGGGAGATGCGCTGCATGGACGGCGAGGGCTGAAAACGGAGGTAAACCAACCCAGCCGAGAGCGGTGACGAGATGAAGTGACAGTTCGGGAAACCGGAAAACACGAGGAAGGAACTCGGGTGGGACGGGCGGGGAGCGACGCCGTACTCGGTGCTAGCGAGTGTCACGGGCGCGGGGACAAACCGGGAGTCAGGAACGCGGGTTCGTTCTCGCCGCAGACGGCGAGAGAGAAGACAGAGACGGTCTGAGACCGTCGAGAGTCGTTAGTTGTCGCCGGACTTCGACTGCCAGGCGTAGCTCCGACGCTTCTTCGACTTACCGAAGCCGCAAGACGAGCAGACCTTCTTCTTCACGTGGTAGGACTTCTCGCCGCAGCGACGGCACTTGACGTGCGTCGTCTTGTTCTTCTTTCCTTGGCTAGGGGTTCCTGCACCCGTCATGCTTTGATGGTGACGACGTTATCGCCGCGTATAATGGTTGTGTCTTGGACTTGCTCGAGTTCGATATCCCCGGGCACGGTGTCTTCGTCCAGCGCTTCTTCGAGTACGACGTTCATGTGCTGGTCGTAACCAGCGAGGACGCCGAAGTACGCGTTTCCGTCCTTGAGGAGAACCGTCACCGGCTCGTCGAGTGACGCTTCGAGGACGTCGAGGGGTCGGCCGCTCATGCATCAAACCCGTCTCGTAGTTATCTTAAATGTGCCGGACCGACAGTGCGAGATGGCCCTCGAATCCGATCGTCCGGGTCGAAATCGTCGTCGAACGGAGGAAAAACCCGGCTCACGTGAGACTTCCTCTCACGATCCCGGGCGTGCGGGCGCGGTGAACCCACGTGGTTTTTAGTACCCCCGTGAGTAGAACTCAGTACCAGAAACCCGCGGGTAAGTGCGGGCGCGCCCAGTTCGACCGGTTCGGGCCGTCTCGTACGCGGGGTCATTCGACCGACGAGCTGCAAGACGCCGGGGCCGGTGGCCCCCAGACACCCGTCTTTCCGTGAGCACCTTCGCCACATCGTGGCTTTCGATGCTCGGAATATCGAGACACAAACCATGGAAATCGAAATCGCAACCATAGGCGGATACGAAGAAGTCGGCCGTCAGATGACGGCTGTCCGTGCCGGAGACGACGTCGTCGTCTTCGACATGGGTCTCAACCTGTCGCAGGTCCTCATCCACGACAACGTCGAGACCGAAAAGATGCACAGCCTCGACCTCATCGACATGGGCGCTATCCCGGACGACCGGGTCATGAGCGACCTCGAAGGAGACGTGCAGGCCATCGTCCCCACGCACGGTCACCTCGACCACATCGGTGCTATCTCCAAGCTCGCCCACCGCTACGACGCCCCCGTCGTCGCGACGCCCTTCACCATCGAACTGGTGAAACAGCAGATCGAAGGCGAGAACAAGTTCAACGTCAACAACGACCTCGTCAAGATGGAAGCCGGCGAGACGATGTCCATCGGCGACTCCGGCAACGTGGAACTCGAATTCGTCCACGTCACTCACTCCATCATCGACGCCATCAACCCGGTCGTCCACACGCCCGAGGGTGCCGTCGTCTACGGTCTCGACAAGCGCATGGACCACTCGCCGGTCCTCGAAGACCCCATCGACATGAAGCGCTTCCGCGAAATCGGTCGCGAGGGCAACGGCGTGCTCGCGTACATCGAAGACTGTACGAACGCCGGCCGGAAGGGCCGCACGCCCTCCGAGTCCGTCGCGCGCCGCCACCTCAAAGACGTGATGACCTCCGTCGAGGACTACGACGGCGGCATCGTGGCGACGACGTTCTCGTCGCACATCTCCCGGGTCTCCTCGCTCGTCGAGTTCGCCAAGGACATCGGCCGCCAGCCGGTCCTCCTCGGTCGCTCGATGGAGAAGTACTCCGGCACCGCCGAGCGCCTCGGCTTCGTCGACCTCCCCGACGACCTCGGGATGTACGGCCACCGCAAGTCCGTCGACCGCACCTTCAAGCGAATCATGAAGGAGGGCAAGGAGAACTACCTGCCCATCGTCACGGGCCACCAGGGCGAGCCCCGCGCGATGCTCACCCGCATGGGCCGCGGCGAGACGCCGTACGAGATTGAGGACGGCGACAAGGTCATCTTCTCGGCGCGGGTCATCCCGGAGCCGACGAACGAGGGCCAGCGCTACCAGTCCGAGCGCCTCCTGCGCATGCAGGGCGCGCGCATCTACGACGAGATTCACGTCTCGGGCCACCTCCGCGAGGAGGGGCACTACGAGATGCTGCAGGCGCTCCAGCCCCAGCACGTCATCCCGGCTCACCAGAACCTGAAAGGCTTCGCTCCGTACGTGGACCTCGCGGAGAGTCAGGGCTACGCCCTCGGTCGCGACGTCCACGTCACGCGGAACGGCAACATGATTCAGCTGGTGGAGTGATGACTCCCGACGCGACGGAAAAGCGGGTGCTCGAGGCGATTCGCGAGCGGCGCGAACTCGTCAACGACGCGCTCGACGAGGACGTACCGATGGCCGAGCCCGAACGGCTCTACGAGGCCTCCCGGTACCTCCTGAAAGCCGGCGGCAAGCGTCTCCGGCCGACCGTCTCACTCCTGACCGCGGAGTCGCTCGCGGACGTCGAACCGATGTCCGAGGACTACCGGGCGTTCCCGACGCTCGCGGGCGACGCCATCGACGTGATGGTCGCGGCCGTGAGCATCGAGGTCATCCAGTCGTTCACGCTCATCCACGACGACATCATGGACGACGACGACCTCCGTCGCGGCGTCCCGGCGGTCCACAAGGAGTACGACAACTCGACCGCCATCCTCGCCGGCGACACGCTGTACGCCAAGGCGTTCGAACTCCTGACGAAGACCGGCGCTGACCCGGCCGACGGCCTCGAAGCCGTCCGCCGACTCGCGACCACCTGCACGCAGATCTGCGAGGGGCAGGCGCTCGACATCGAGTTCGAGCGCCGCACCGAGGTGCTCCCCGACGAGTACCTCCAGATGGTCGAACTGAAGACGGCAGTCCTCTACGGGACCGCGGCCGCCGTTCCGGCGGTCGTCATGGGCGCAGACGACGACGTCGTGGAGGCGCTCTACCAGTACGGCATCGAGTCCGGCAGCGCGTTCCAGATTCAGGACGACGTGCTCGACCTGACCGTGCCGTCGGAGCAGCTCGGCAAACAGCGCGGCTCCGACCTCGTGGAGAACAAAGAGACCATCATCTCCCTCCACGCGCGCCAGCAAGGTATCGACGTAGACGACCTCGTCGACGCCGAGACGGCCGAGGAGCTCACCGAGGAGGCCGTCGAGGCCGCCGTCACCGAGCTGAACGAAGCGGGCAGCATCGACTACGCCCGCGAGATGGCCGAAGACCTCACCGAACAGGCCAAGTCGCGGCTCGACGTCCTTCCGGACAACGAGGCCCGCGAGCTGCTCTGCGACATCGCGGACTACCTCATCACCCGCGGCTACTGAGAGCGCGACGCGCCCGCGAACCGCGGCCACGAGGATTTCTCTTCGGTCCGTCCGTCTCCCGAGCCCCGCCGCCGTAACGCATATCTGATCTGGAGTGCTAACATCCCACGTACCCCTGCCCGCGCGAGGTCCCTTCCCCGCAATCCGGGCCTGTTTTTAGGCGCGCCGCGGAAGCCAACGGTAATGGACGACGAGCTTCGAGAGCGCATCGAGCGAGAGGCCGAAAAGCACGCGCTTCTCAACGCGGTCAAACACGACAGCGACGCCGACGTGGGCGCGATTATGGGCCCGCTGATGGGCGAGAACCCCGACTTCCGACAGCACGGCGGCGAGATTCCGGGGCTCATCGGCCCCGTCGTCGCCGAGGTCAACCGGCTGTCTGCGGGCGAAAAGCGCGACCGACTCGAAGACCTCGCGCCCGAGGAACTCGCCGAGATGGAAGCCGAGGAGGAAGCGGACGACTCGCTCCTCCCCGACCTCCCCAACGTCGAGGCGGACGACGAGGTCCGCATGCGCGCCGCGCCGAACCCCAACGGTCCGTGGCACCTCGGCCACGCCCGCATGCCCGCGGTCATCGGGACGTACAAGGAGATGTACGACGGCTCCTTCATCGTCCGGTTCGACGACACCGACCCGGAGACGAAGCGGCCGGACCTGACGGCCTACGACGCCATCCTCGACGACATCGACTACCTCGGGTTCGAGCCCGACGACGTGATTCGCGCCTCCGACCGGGTGAAGACGTACTACGACTACGCCCGCGAACTCATCGAGATGGGCGGCGCGTACACCTGTTCGTGTTCGGGCGAGGAGTTCTCGAACCTGAAGAACGACGGGAAGCCGTGTCCGCACCGCGACAAGGACCCTGAGACGACCCGCGAGGAGTTCGAGGACATGGTCGAAGGCGAGTACAGTTCGGGCGAGATGGTCCTCCGCGTCAAGACCGACATCGAACACAAGAACCCCGCGCTGCGCGACTGGGTCGCCTTCCGCATGATAGACACGCCGCATCCCCGCGAGGAGGCGGCTGACTACCGCGCGTGGCCGATGCTCGACTTCCAGTCCGGCGTCGACGACCACCTCACGGGCGTCACCCACATCATCCGCGGCATCGACCTGCAGGACTCCGCGAAGCGCCAGCAGTTCGTCTACGACTACTTCGGCTGGGACTACCCCGAGGTCGTCCACTGGGGCCACGTGCAGGTCGACGCCTACGACGTGAAGATGTCGACGTCGAGCATCAAGGAACTCATCGACTCGGGCGAAGTCGAAGGCTGGGACGACCCGCGCGTGCCGACCATCAAGAGCCTCCGCCGCCGCGGCATCCGCGGACAGGCTATCGTAGACGCGATGGTCGGTCTCGGCACCTCCACCTCGAACGTCGACCTCTCGATGTCGACGGTCTACGCGAACAACCGCGACCTCGTCGACGACGACACGGACCGCTACTTCCTCGTCCGCGATGGGACGGAGTTCGCCGTCGAGGGCGGCTCCGACAGCGCCCACCCGCCGCTCCACCCGAGCTTCGAGGAGCGCGGCACCCGCGACATCCCCGTCGGCGACAGCGTCCTCCTCGAATCGGGCGACGTGCCCGCCGAGGGCGAGCGCGTCTGGCTGAAGGGCTTCGGTGCGGTCCGCCGCGAGGGCGACTCGCTCGTCGCCACCGGCGACGACCTCGACGTGGTCCGCGAGGGTGACGTGGCCGTGATTCACTGGGCACCGACCGACGGCGTCCCGGTCCGCATGCGCACCATGGACGGCGACGTGACGGGCGTCGCTGAACCCGACTTCGGCGACGTACCGGCGGACGAACTCGTCCAGTTCGAGCGCGTCGGCTTCGTCCGCGTGGACGACCGCGGCGACGACGAGACTGTCGTCTACTTCGCGCACAAGTGAACTGAGCGACGGACAGTCGCTCTCGACACGAACACTCGTTTTACCCACCCCCGCCTAAGGGGCGGTATGACCCTCCTCGACCTCACCCGACGCGTCGAGACCGGGATGCCGACGTACCCCGGCGACCCGCCCGTCGCAGTCGAGTCGCACGCCGACTTCGAGGCCGACGGCTACCGCGTCTCGCGGCTCGAACTCGGGACTCACGCCGGAACGCACGTCGACGCGCCCGCACACACCGAACCGGACGGCGCGACCCTCGACGACTTCCCGGTCGAGGAACTCCGGTTCACCGCTCGGGTCGCCGACTGCCGAGACGCGGGCCCCCGCGGTCGAATCGGGCCGGACGCGATTCCGGAACACCTCGAACCGCGCGTGGACTTCCTCGTGTTCCGAACCGGCTGGGAGGACGAGTGGGGTACGGAGCGTATGCCCGACCACCCGGCGCTCGCGCCCGAGACGGCTCGGGGCTGCGCAGAACGGGGGCTCTCTGTCGGCATCGACGCGCTCAGCCCGGACCCGACCGGCGGCGACGGCGTCCCGGCGCACCATGCGATTCTCGGGGCGGGACTGCTCGTCGTCGAGAACCTCCGCGGATTGGACGCGCTGCCGACCGACCGGACGTTCGACTTGTACGTCATGCCGCTGCGCGTGGACGCCGACGGCGCGCCCGCTCGGGTCGTCGCCGACGCGGAGACGGGACTGATTCGGCGTCGAGACGAGCGGTAACTCGGGAGCGAAGCGAAGTCGGCCGGCGTTAGAGCACCACGACGAGGACGAAGCCGACGAGCATCGAGAAGGTCAACAGCGCCTGCACCGCCGCTGTGGCGAGGACTCCGACCGTGGCGACGAGGGCTCGCCGACCGCTCTCTTCCGCGTCTTGGTGTTCGAGATATTCGAGGGCGAAGACCGTGCCAGCGACGCCGACGAAGATGCCGAGCGGGCCGATGAGGAACATGAGCAGGAAGCCGGCGACTCCGGCGACAATCGACGTTCGGGTCGACGCGCCGCCGAACCGCGCGGCGACCATCCCGCCCGCGTAGTCGGTGACGAGCGCGACGAGGCCGACGAGGGTGAGACCGACGAACGCGATGGGCCCGGGGTCCGAAAAGCCGGTCGATACCCAGTAGACGACCACGCCGAGCACGGAGAGGAGCGCGCCGGGGAGGAGCGGAAGCACGCTCCCGACGACGCCGAGGACCAAGAGGGCGAGCGCGACCCAGAGGAACACGTCCATACCGGGGTGGTTCGGGCCGGGGGCTATTCACCCCACCGAGTGGGCGCGTCGAGGCCGCGGCGGAAGGACGGCGGGTGTGACCGGGTTCTAACTCGCGCGCCACGTCGCCCGGGTTCCGCCCGTTCGGGGGATAGTTTATTGCCTCTACCGAAATATGTCACTAAGAGTCATGGCTATCGACCCGCAGTTCGAGACAAACAGGGAGAAGGTCGGAGAGGAAAACGGCGTGGCCGTCTGGGGACCGGTCGACCCGCCGGAGAAACACGGCATCCACGGCACGCACGTCGCGGTGGACTTCGACATCTGTCTCGCCGACGGAGCGTGTCTGGAAGACTGCCCCGTGGACGTGTTCACGTGGGTCGACACGCCGGGGCACCCGGAGTCCGACATCAAGGCCGAACCGACCCACGAAGACCAGTGCATCGACTGCATGCTCTGTGTCGACGTCTGCCCGGTCGACGCCATCGACGTCGACCCCGGGCGAGCGGGACGCATCTGAGGGAAGAAACCCCGATTTTTTGCGGGCGACACCGCCGACAGCGACGTCGATACGCGGCGCGGACATTCCGGTCACCTAGTACAAAAGATTATTATGAATATGAGCTAGCATTAACTGGAGAGTGTTCTCAATGCACATGGTGGTACTTACAAAAGGCGTGCCCGACTTCCGGGAGGGCCAGGTATCGTTCGACGAGGACGGGCACCTCGAACGGGGGAAGACGCCCACAGTGATGAATCCGAACGACCGCTTCGCGCTGGAGGCGGCGCTCCAGACGCGGATTCGACACGGCGGGCGAGTGAGCGTAATGAGCATGGGGCCGCCGGGGTACAAGGAGGTGTTACGCGAGGCGATGGAGACGGTGTACGCCGACGACCTCCACCTCGTCTCGGACCGCGAGATGGCGGCCGCCGACACGTGGGCGACGGCCATCACGCTCAGCGCGGGCATCGAGACGCTCGGCGAGCCGGACGTGGTGTTCGCCGGGTTCAAGACCGCAGACGGGGAGACGGGCCACACCGGCCCGCAGACGAACTGGTGTCTCGACATGCCGCTCGTCACGCACGTCATCTCCCTCGACATCGACGAAGCGGAGGGGACGCTGCGCGCCAAGCGGCTGGTCGAAGGCGATATCGAGGAGATAGAGACCGTCGAGACGGAGCTTCCGGCGTTCGTCGTCGCGGACCCCGAGTTCGAGCCGTCGTATCGGACGGCGGGCGAACGCCTGACGCTGAAGGACCTGCGCGAGGAGACTCGAGCGCGCGCCGAGAACTACGAGGAGCACCTGACGGTGCGGGACCACGCCGACATCAACGTCGACCCGGACTACATCGGCCTCGACGGCTCGCCGACCATCGTCTCGTCGGTCGACCCGATTCCGAAGGCCCCGGCGGAGCGGGAGGCGACGATGGTCGACCCGGAGGATACGGGAGCCATGCAGGACGTACTGGGCGCGATGCAGTCGGCGGTCGGCGACGACGCCGGCGACGCCGCGGCCGCGGGGGGTGACTGAACGTGACCGACTTCGACCCCGGCGACTACGAGATTTCGGAGCTCGGCCCGGCCATCAAGGACATCGACGACCTCGGCGAGTTAGAGGAGATGCTACAGGTGGAACACCGCGGACAGAACCGCGCGCCGGCCATCGCCCTCATCGAGAGCCGCATCGAGAAGTTTTCCGAGGACGACGAAGAACCGGCCGACGCCGACGAGATGGACCTCGCGTCGATGAGCACCGCGGAGGTCGGAAACGCCCTCCAGAGCGTCGAGGAGGTCTCGGACCTCGAATCCCTCCTCGAACGCGAGGAAGCCGGCGAGGACCGCGACCCGGTGAAGCGGCTCATCAGAAGCCGCATCGACTCCGTGAAGGGAAGCGACGAGGAGGACACGGAAATCGAGGTGGATGACCGGACGCCCGAGGAGCGCCACCCGGACCTCGACCATCCGACCCGGGACAAGCGGCACGTCCGGTCGCTCCACGGGGGGACCTACCGCGACATGTGGGTCTACTGCGAGACGCAGGCGGGCGAACTCGTGGACGTGTCCAAGGAGATGCTCGGGAAGGCCCGCGAGCTGATGGACACCTACAACGACGATTACAGTGTCTCAGAGCAGGGCTCGGAGGCCAGCGAGACGGAGTCTCGCGCTGCCGATGAGCGGGTCGTCGCGGTCCTCATCGGCTCCGACGTGTCGAAGCACGTCGAGGACGTCATCGCCTACGGCGCGGACGTGGTCGTCGTCCGCGAGGACGCCCGGCTCGAACGCTTCCAGCACAAGCCGTACACCGAGATATTCTGCGACATGGCCCGCGCGGGGGCCACCCACGATAACTTCGAGGTCGAAGGCGGCCGCGACGAGCCGTGGCGCGACTACGACAAGCCGCGGTACGTGCTGTTCCCGGCGACGAACAACGGTCGGGACCTCTCGGCGCTCGTGCAGGCCGAACTCGACTCCGGCCTCGCCAGCGACTGCTCGGGGCTCTACATCACGGAGGAGGTCATCTCGAACCCGGTCAAGACCGGCGTCGCCGGCGAGAAAAAGGAGTTCCAGCGCGTCCTGCACATGAAGCGCCCGGACTTCTCCGGCTTCGAGTACTCGACGATTCTCTGTATCGACAACCCGACGCGGGAGTTTCACCCGCAGGGCGCGTCGGTCATCCCGGGGAGCTTCGACCTGCCCGAACCCGACGCCGAGCGCGAGGGCCTCGTGGTCGAACACGACGCCCCGCTCGACGACGACTGGTTCCGCGTCACCGTCACCGACTTCGACCAGCTCGACGAGGGTATCGACCTGACCGGCCACGACGTCGTCGTCGCGGTCGGCCGCGGCATCGGCGACGACCCGACGAAGGGCATCGAACTCGCCTTGGACCTCGCCGACCAGTTCGAGGACGCCGAGGTTGGCGTCACCCGCGGCATCGTCACGGGGTCGTTCAACTTCGACGGCCACGTCGAGCAGTACACCCACGAGGACAGACAGATCGGCGAGACCGGACAGGTCGTCGCGCCGAAGCTCTACGTCGCGGCGGGCATCTCCGGCGCGATCCAGCACAAGGTCGGCATGGACGAGTCCGACACCATCGTCGCGGTCAACACCGACCCCGACGCCCGCATCCGCGACTTCTCGGACTACTTCATCGAGGGCGACCTCTTCGAGGTGCTGCCGCGGCTGACGACGGCGCTCAAGGAGGGCCGGTTCGAGGCGGCGGTGGCGAGCGACGGAGGGAACACGACATCGGCTACGTCGGGCGAAACGCCCGACAGCGGTTCGGTAGCGGACGACCGAGGTGAGTCACGATGAGCGACTACGAACACTACGAAGCGCTCGTCGTCGGGGCCGGACCCGGCGGCGCGGCGGCGGCCGCGACGTTCGCCAACTACGGCATCGAGACGCTCGTCCTCGAACGCGGCGTCGAGGCCGGGTCGAAGAACGTCTCGGGCGGGCTCATCTACGCCGAGGAGTCCGCGCCGTACACCATCGACGACCTCTTTCCGGGGTTCCGAGAGGCGGCCGCCGAGCGGCCCATCACGAAGTACCGCATCCACAACATCGCCGGCGACAAGGTCGAGTCGTTCGACCTCACGGACCTCCACGAGCACGACACCGAGTGGTCCGACTCCGTCCTCCGGCGAAAGATGGACTCGTGGCTCGAAGACCGCGTCCACGAACGGACCCGCGAGACGGGCGGCGGCCTCCTGACGGGCGTCCACGTCAACGGCCTGCTCCGCGAGGAGGGCCGCATCGTCGGCGTCACGCTGGACGAACTCGACCCGATAACCGCCGACATCATCGTCGCGGCCGACGGGGTGAACTCCGAACTCGCCCGCGACGCGGGCCTGATGGACTGGGACGAGCCCGACGAGTGGTTCCAGGGCGTCAAGGCCGTCGTCGACATGCCGGAAGACGCCATCGCCGACCGGTTCGACGTGGCGGACGACGAGGGCGCGGCACACCTGTTTTCTGGCGACCTCTTCGAGGGCGTCCGGGGCGGCGGCTTCCTCTACACGAACCGCGACACGCTGTCGCTCGGGACGGTGTTCCATCTCGACAGCCTCGTCGCGGAGGAGGCCGAACCGCACCAGCTCCTCGACGCCCTCCTGACTCACCCGCTTCTCGCGCAGTGGCTCGGCGACGACTACACGGAACTGGAGTACAGTGCGAAACTCGTACCCGACTCGAAGAAGGTCGCCCTGCGCGAACCGCACTTCGGCCGCCTGCTCCTCGTCGGCGACGCGGCCGGCCAGATGCAGGCGCAGGGGCCGATAATCAAGGGCATGAACCACGCCGTCACCGCCGGGGCGCTCGCCGCGGAGTCGTACGCGCAGGCTAAATCGCGCAACGAGCCCGAAAAAGCGGGGACTCGCTACGCCCGCAAGCTCCGGAGCGAGGGCGTGATGAAGAAGCTCCGGCCCCGCGGCTACGAACTGCTCCGCGGCGTCGCCGAGGACGACGGCGTGACCGACGTGGTCGACACCGTGCTCGCCTCGGCGGTCGGGCGCGCCGGCATCCGCGCGCTCTCGGGGCGGCTCGAACGCCTCTACAACGTCCCGACGCTGTCGGCGCTGATGCCGGACACGCGGACGCCCTACGTCACGCTCCCGACGGTCATCGCCGAGGAGTTGGGGACGCGGGTCCGTGACCAGAGCTCGGTGACGCCGCCGGACCTCGAAGCCCGCATCGGCGGGTTGACCTACGACACCGACATCGGCAACCCGCACATCACGCTCCGCGACGAGTCCTACGAGGCCAGCGGGGCTGCGGTGGCGGCCTGTCCCGTCTCGGCGGTCGACTTCGGCGGCGGCTGTTACCGTGAGGAAGTCGTCCGAACCAACGGCTCGGAGGAGCGCGTCGTCAGCCTCGACACCCAGCCCTGCGTCGAGTGCGGCACCTGCGCCGTCGTCGCCGACACCGAGTGGACCCACCCACGCGGCGACAAGGGCGTCGAGTTCAAGTGGGGGTGACGGGGGTGAGACGATGAGTCGCGACGTGGCTCAATCGAAGTCCCGCGCCGTCGCCGACGGTCGCGGTGCCGAGGAGCGACACCCCGAAGACGTCCGGTTCGGGGAGCGCGCCAGAGCCCTCGCCGCCGAGGCGCGAGAAGCGCGGGAGTCGTTCGACCCGCCGCCGCCGTCGGCCGCGGACCAACGCGCGCTCGAATGCGCCCGCGACGGCGTCGGCCCGGCGGTCTCGCTCTACGTCAGCGCGCGGACGGGCGACCGGCAGGTCTCCTTCACCGGCGAGGAGTTCGAGCTCCTCCACCGGGCGATGAACGACTGGCTCGACATGTACGCCCGGTGCTACGGGGTCGACCTCGACGCGGACTTCACGGTCCGCGAGGCAGCCGAAGTCCTGCTGCGGACCCACGACGTGCTCGACACCGCCCAACTGCTGACCTGTGTCCCCGAGAGGCGCTGAGGTCGGCGCACGGACCCCGATTCACCCGTCGGCTCCACCGACTGTCGTCGGGTCCGGCACGAACAACAATTATAAATCATGAGTGTGATTGTGTACCATGGAAGTAACTGACAGTCTCAACTTCGGACACAAAGACCGCAAGGACATCTACGAGTACATCGAGCGGCACGGGACCGTCCGCGAGGACGAGGTTCGGCGGGCGCTCAACTTCGAACCGGCGGCGCTGGGGGCGCACCTGACCGTTCTGCGACGGGACGGCTACATCCGAAAGGTCGGCAACTACGTAGAGGTGGCCTACGCGCCCGGCGAGGAGGAGACGGTCGAACTCGGCGACCTCGACGTGACGATTCGGATGGCCCAGAACGTCGACTTGGAGAGCCTCGTCGACGCCATTCACGAGGTCGCCGACGAGGGCCGGTACATCGAGGCCGAGACGGTCGCCGACCTACTCGACCACGAGGAGGTCGTCCTCCGACACAACGAGGTCAGTTCTCGGATGGTGTTCGTCGCCACCGTCGGCGACGAACTCGCCGGCTGGGTTCACCTCGACCTGCCCGAGGCGGAGAAGCTGAGCCACACCGCCGTCCTGACGGTCGGCACGCGGCCGGAGTTCCGCGGTCACGGCATCGGGAGCAAGCTCCTCGACCGCGGCGTCGACTGGGCTCGGGAGCGCGGCTTCGAGAAGCTCTACAACAGCGTTCCGGCGACCAACGAGGAGGCAATCGCGTTCCTCGAAGGCCACGGCTGGGAGACCGAAGCCGTCCGCGACGCCCACTACAAGATAGACGGCGACTACGTCGACGAAGTGATGATGGCCGTCTCGCTCCGGTGAGCGCAGACCGGCCCCACTCCGACCCTGAATTTCTGCGCGCTGTCTTCTCCGGCCAGCGACGCGTGGGTTCGCAGCCCCCCATCCGCGACGGGTCGCGCTCCGACCGGCCGACTTACGACCAGTCGTCTTCGGCCCCGTCGAGGGGTTCGGCAACGACGCCGTCCTGTTGGACGAGCGCCCTCGCGTGGGCCGTACAGACGTTCCTGTCGGCGTCCCACGGGACGTAGAGCCTGACCGCCGCGACGTTCTCGCAGTCGGGTTCGCTACAGTCGGCCATACGGAGAGCGTCGGCCGCGACGACTATCGGTGTGTCGGCGAGTCGCGGCCCAGCCGTCTCTCCGCCCGCCGCGCGCCTCGCGCTCACCGGAATCGCTCGCGTTCCTCGTGGGCCGCGTCGGTGCCGTACTCGTCCACGAGCGGTTCGTAGGCGTCGCCGAGCGCGCGCATGGCTCCCGCGGTCGAGTGGAAGTCGAGTTCGTCGGCGACGGCGTCCCACGGCCGGGTCTGGAGGACCTTGCGGACCAGCAGTCGCTCCTCCCGAGGCGTGAGCGAGGCCCGCTCGGGGGTCGTGAGGTGCGCGAGGCCGAGGCGACGGAACGCGCCGGGCGCGGTCGTGTAGAGCCCCGGGCCGTAGGACGCGCCCACGACGACGCGCCACTCGTACTCGGAGAGGTCCGGTGAGAACGCGGTGTCGACGGCGGCGAGGGCCGCCCGTGCCACGTCGGCGTCGAGGTCCGAGAGGGCGTCGCCGAGCACGTCGCCGACGCGGCCGAGGAACCACGCCGCGTGGCGGTCGCGGAGGTCGCGGCCGGCGGGCGACAGGGGGTGCATCATGAGCGCCGAGTACTCGCCGCTGGTGTCGTTTCTGGTGGTCGAGAGGTGGACCGTCCCGTAACCGTTGTCGCGCCAGAACGAGAGGAGTTCGGGCGTCGCGCCGAAGCCGACGCCGAGGTAGTCCGCGTCGCCCGCGAACTCGTCGCGTATCTCCGAGAGGAGCCGCGAGCCGAGCCCGGACGACCGGACCGCGTGGTGGGTGGCGATGCGCATCACGCGGTAGCCGACGGGGACGCCGGCCGCTTCGTCCCGGAGTTGGCTCGTGAACACGTCGGGGAGCATGTTCCCGCGGATGCGGCCGCCGTCGTACATGTGCCGGCGGGTGTCGGCGTCGAGGCCGCCCTCGCGGGCGAGGAGCGCGACCGAGACGACTCGCCCCTCGTGGGTGAGCGCCCGGAGCGTCAGGTTCGGAGCGTCGAGAAGTCGGGCGAGGTCGTCCGGTTCGGTCCGGTAGTGCGCGAGGACGAGCAGGCCGAACGCTTCGCGGAGCAGGTGTTCGTCAGCCAGCAGGTCGTCGGGCGAAAGCGTCCGGTAGGAGACGGTATCGGGCGTCGCGTCAGCGACGAGCTGGTCGACCGGCGGCCGAGCGTCGAGGAGGAGCGCGCGGAACGTCCACGACTCGACGGGGTCGCCGGCGGCGTAGCGAATCGGGTCGTCGAGGCGCGCGTCGGTCACCTCGCGGTCCGCGTCGTCGAGGCGGTCGCGGAAGCGGACAGCGAAGCCGCGGCCCGCGCCCTCGTAGCCCCGGACGGTCGTACAGAAGGCGACCGCGGGCGCGGCGAGGAACGATTCGAGGAGCCTGACGGGCAGGGCGGCCGCCTCGTCCACGACGAGCGCGTCGGCGTCGGCCGCCGCCGCGCCGGCTTCCGTGGGCGGGACGTAGCGGACGCGACCGCCGCTCTCGGCCGCGAGGTCGAAGTCGTCCGCGCCGCCGCCTCGGAGCGCGCCGAGTTCGGAGAGAAGTCGCTCCGCGCGGGCGAACACCTCGGCGGCGTTTCGCTTTCCGGGCGCGGTCACGACCACGTCCGCGCCCTCCGCGGCGAGACTCCCGGCGGCGAGGCCCGCCGCGCTCGACTTCCCGCGGCCGCGGTCGGCCTCCACGACGATGGCGTTTCCAGGGTCGGCCAGCGCTTCGAGCGCTTCGAGCGCGGCGGACTGGTCGGCGGTGAGACAGTTCTCGTAGGCGCGCCGCGGGAACCGTCGGTTCTTCTCTCTCGGTATCCGCGGCGGGGCGGCGTCGAAACTGATTCCCTGTCGGTACGCGCCGTCGCGCTCGACGGTCCCCGAATCGAGGTCGACGAGGGCGACGCCGGGGTGGTCCCGGAGCGTCGAGACGAGTCGGCCGCGGAAGCGCCCGGTCACGTCCGCGACGGAGAACGGCGGGACCGCCAACCGCTCGTCGAAGGAATCGCGGCGGGCGGGCCACTCGTCGAGGGGTGGCGCGAGCAGGACGAGCAGGCCGCCGCCGTCGACTGCGCCGGCGACGCGGCCGAGCGCGTTCGCCGAGAAGTCCTCGTGGGCGTCGAGGACGACGAGCGTCCGGGTCGTCCCGAGCAGCGACGAGGCGCGCTTCGGTTCGACGCGGTGGAAGCGAAAGCCCTCGCGGGCGGTGACGAACGTCACCTCGTCGTCGGGGACGTCGGCCCCGCGGACCGCGTCGAAGGCGGCGTCGATGCCGGCGTCCCGGTCGCCGGCGAGGACGAGGAGGCGTCGCTGGTTCGTCGCCAGTGCCTCCGCGCGGCGGGCGGCGGCGAGCGCCTCGACGTCGGGGTCGTCGCCGAGTTCGGTCATGGGGGCGATACGCCGGCGCGACTATTCACATCCTTCGGTCGGGTGCGAGCGCGCTCGTCCCCAGTCGGTTCAGCCAGCGGTTTCGGTGGGGTGTCACACCCCGCCACGGGTGTTTCGTGTGAGCAATCGACACGAGAATCCGGGGCGCTTCGGTCGGCGAGAAATCGGGTGTTCGCGGGTCGTGCGGACGCGTCGCACGGCGGTACGATTTTGAAAGCGCTTTTATGGGGGCCGAAGCAAAGAGTGGTTACAGCCTGTCCGGGGTTGATGAACCTCCTCGCCGTAGGGAAATCGTTGACCGGTCGCGACCGACCGACCGGTGTGATACCGGCGAGGGAGTCGAGCCCGCGAGCAGGATATAGGTGAACAACAATGGCTGTCTACGTAGACTTCGACGTACCGGCCGACCTCGCTGACAGCGCCGTCGAGGCGCTCGAGGTCGCCCGAGATACTGGTATCGTGAAGAAAGGAACCAACGAAACGACCAAGTCCATCGAGCGGGGCAACGCCCAGCTCGTCCTCATCGCGGAAGACGTCTCCCCCGAGGAGATCGTCATGCACCTGCCCGAACTCGCCGACGAGAAGGGCATTCCGTTCATCTTCGTCGAGACGCAGGACGACATCGGCCACGCCGCCGGCCTCGAAGTCGGCAGTGCCGCGGCCGCCATCGTCGACGCCGGCGACGCGTCCGACGATGTCGAGGACATCGCGACTAAGGTCGAGGACCTTCGATAACCGACCATGAGCGCGGACGAACAAGCCAGCGACTCGACGCCTGCCGAAGTCATCGAAGTCGTTGGAAAGACTGGGATGCACGGCGAGGCCATGCAGGTCAAGTGCCGCATCCGCGAAGGCTCCAACCAGGGCCGTATCATCACGCGAAACGTGCTGGGTCCCGTCCGCGAGGGCGACATCCTCCAGCTCCGCGAGACTCAGCGTGACGCCGACTCCATCGGAGGGCAGTAACAATGGTCGAAAAGCGCACGTGCGACTACAGTGGTGAGGAAATCGAGCCCGGCACGGGCACGATGTACGTCAAGACCGACGGCACCATCCTCCACTTCAAGGACTCGAAGGCCGAGAAGAACTACTTCCTCGGCCGCGAGGCCCGCGACCTCGAGTGGACGGAGGCCGGCCGCCGCGCGAGCGGCAAGTCGGAGGACAACTGATGTCCGACGCAGAGCGCACCTTCGTGATGGTCAAGCCCGACGGCGTCCAGCGCGGCCTCATCGGAGACATCGTCTCCCGCTTCGAGGACCGCGGTCTGAAGATGGTCGCCGGCAAGTTCATGCAGATCGACGAGGAGCTCGCTCACGACCACTACGGTGAGCACGAGGGCAAGCCCTTCTTCGAGGGTCTCGTCGACTTCATCACGTCCGGTCCCGTCTTCGCGATGGTCTGGGAAGGACAGGACGCGACGCGACAGGTTCGCGGCATGATGGGCGAGACGGACCCCGCAGAGTCCGCTCCCGGCACCATCCGCGGCGACTACGGTCTCGACCTCGGCCGGAACGTCATCCACGGCTCCGACCACGAGGACGAGGGCGCGAACGAGCGCGAAATCGCGCTCTTCTTCGACGAGGACGAACTCGTCGACTACGAGCGCATCGACGAGACCTGGCTCTACGAGTAAGTCTCGTCTCGCGGTTCTCACGTTTTCTGCCGAGAGGAGCGACGGCCACGTCTCCCCTCTCGTCCGCGCTCTACCTCCCGAGCGGGCCCCTCGGGGGTACTGTGTGCGGGATACTATCATTGGACATCCACGGTCGGCGACGACCGTCACCGCGACCTGACCGTCCACCGCGCGGCGAACAACGGTTTTCTCGTCGCCCGGCGAAACGTGTCATATGGTCGAAGTTGAACTCGTACTCCTCGCGCTCGCGGCGCTGTTCGTCGTCGGCGCGGTGGCGATGCTCGGCGCGACCGCGGTGGCGGCGTGGACGACCGCGCGACTGGCGGCGACGCTCTCGACGCTCGTGCGTCCGGTCGTCCTCGGGCCGACCGACATCCGCGACGTCGAACTCCGGGTTGCCGGCCTGCGCGCGCTCGACCACGTCGATTCGGGCGTCGTCACGAACGTAGTCCCCGAGCGGCGGCGCGGAGCGAGCGGCCTCGCCCGATTCTCTCGCCGGGACGGCGTGCGGCTCGACCTCGCGCTCGCGACGCCCGACGACCGGACCGCGACGGTCTGGGTGCCGGTTCCCGAGGCCCTGACCGGCGGCTCGCGGTTCGAACGCATCGCCGCGGCGTGCGACGTGCCACCCGAAGAGATTTCAGACGCCGTTGGGACGGAGCTTCCGTTAGTCCGCGGTGCCGACGGTGGGTGGCGAATCGGGAGTGAGGGCAACCGCGGGTTCGGTGGTGCCGACGTTGGAGACGACGCGACTCGGGAACGCTCGTTCGAGACCGAGCGCGTCTAATTCGCGCGACCAGTACTGGCGGGTTGTCAGGCGCGTCGTCGTCGCCCGCCGCCGAGGCGCGACCGAATCCGCCGGGCCGCCAGTTTGGCGACGACCCGCGGCCCCGGCGGAAGCAACCCGAGTTGGCGCGCGATTCCCATCAGGTTCACCAGGTTCCACTGCTCGGCGATGCGGCCGTCTTCGAGCCGGAAGACGAAGAACGCCGGTTGCTCGAACGACTTCCCGGTCGGGACGAGGTTACCCCACGGCTCCTGCGGCGTTCCCCGCGCCGTGAGCCGCATCATCACCCGGTCGCCCTCGCCGACCGCGTCTTCGACAGCGAGGTGCCAGTCGGGGACCGCCCCGCGGAAGCCGAGTATCTGGTCGACCAGCGCGTCTCTTCCCACTCTGTCGACGTCGACGCCCAACTGGTGAGTGACGACGTCCTCGTGGACCAACTCCTCTGCCGCCGCCGCGTCCCCCTCGTTGACGAACTCCTCGATGTATCGGCGGCACAGTTCGACGTTCGTCCGTTCCGGTGCGACTGATTCGGTGCCCATACCGAGCGATACGCCATGAGGTATGTTAACATTTATTTCACGTACAGAACGGGGAGACACTCACGACGGCGAGAACGCGATGGGACTCTGCGACTCTGGAGTTCGATACGGACAAAAAAGACGAGCCGTGAGTTGTTCGGTCGCTCGGACACTCAGCCGCTCAGTCGGCCTGCGGGACGGGCGCGTCGAGGTCGATTTCGCCGGCGTCGAGTTCGGCTTCGACCTCGCGGGCGGCTTTGACCATGTTCTCCATCTTCTGGTAGGCGACCTCGCGGGGGAGGAGCTTCACGCCGCAGTCGGGGGAGACGGTGAGTTTCTCCGGCGGGACGACCTTCAGACCCTGCTTGATGTTCTCCTTAATCTCCTCGACAGTCTCGACTTCGGCGGTGTGAACGTCGACGACGCCGAGCGCGAGGTCCGGCTCGAACTCGGGGTCGGTGAACACGTCTATCTGCTCGTAACCGCCGTTGCAGAGTTCCACGTCGAACTCGTCGATGGGGTAGTCGTTGAGTTCGGGGTAGATACGGGAGTAGTCGCCGTAACAGACGTGGAGGCCGATACGGACCTCGTCGGGGACGCCCGCGACGATGCGTTCGAGACACTCGCCGACGATGGCGTGGTCGTCCGGCGTCGTCGCCAGCGCGGGCTCGTCGATCTGGATGTAGGTCGCGCCCGCCTCGACGAGTTGTTCGATCTCCTCGTTGACGAGGTCGGCCAGCGCGTACGCGAGGTCGGCCTCGGAGTCGTAGTGCTCGTTGAACGACCAGCTAGCCAGCGTGTACGGGCCCGTGATGGGCACCTTGACGGGCTTGGAGGCCACGTCGCTCGTGAACTCGAACTCGTCGACCAGCCACGGCTCGTCGTACTCGACCTCGCCGACGACAGAGGGCTTGTCGAAGTAGTTGTGACCCCACACCTTCACCGGGCCGTTGAACTCGTAGCCGGGGATGCGGTGGGCGAAGTACTCGACCATCTCCTCGCGGCGCATCTCGCCGTCGACGACGGTGTCGAGGCCGGAGCGCTCGTGCTCGTTGGTGATGACGCGGCAGGCGTCGTCGTGGGCCTCGTGGAGGTGCTCCTGGGTGAACTTGGAGTCGGGGTCCTCCGCGAGGTCGTTGGCGCGGTTGAGCCACTTGGGCTTCGGGTAGGAGCCGACGACGGTGGTGAGCAGGAAGTGCTCGTTGTCGTGGGCCTCGGGGCGGAACTGCTCGCGGTTCTCGGCGTCGCGGCTCATGCTTCCACCTCCAGTTCGTCCTCGGTGGCGGCCGCGAGGGCGGCGAGTTTCTCCGTCGCGCGGTTCTCGGGCAGGTAGAACAGTTCGGTGTTGGAGGTCACGTAGGCGGTGTCGAACGTCTGGCTCTGGACCTGGTCGAGGGTCCACTCGACGCGCTCGCGGACCGTCTCGGGGTCTTCGACCAGCGTGTTCTGGCCGTCGACGAGACCCAGGGCGATGTCGTCTTTCGTACCGTACTCGTTGATGTTGTAGAGCGTCTGGTCGCGGTCGCCGGCGACGAAGTCGAAGCCAATGGCGTCCACGTCGGCGTCCATGAGGTGCGCGTAGACCTTCTCGTCGAGCGCGCCCCAGTAGGTGTGGACGACTACGTCGGCGTCGGTCGCGTCGGAGACGGCGGAGATGGCCTCGGGGACGCGGTCGTCGACGTCTTCGCCCGGCGGCGAGAACACGAGCGAGGGTTCGAGGAGGAACAGCGTCTCGTGTTCCGGGAAGGCGTCTACCTCGCCGGCGAGGAACTCGCTCACAGCGTCGAGGAATTCGGCCTCGTCGCCGTAGTGCTCGTCGGTCGCGAGGTCCGAAAGCGAGTACGGGCCGGGGAGGACCGCCTGCAGCGACTCGTCGCCGAGGAGGTCGGCGGTGGCGTCGAGTTCGGCCGCGACGTCGCCGGAGAAGGTGAGTTCGCCGCGGACCTGCGGGTCGCGGTAGAAGTTGTTGTTGTCGTAGTAGCGGACGATACCGCCGGTCTCGACGTTCTCGTGGACCGTAAGCGGGTGTGCGAGCATGTCGTCCCAGCGGAGTTGCCCCTCGACGACGCGGTCGAGGCCGGCGTCAGTCTGTTCGGAGACGACTTCCTCGCGAGCGCGGTCGTACGCGCTCACGATATCTGCGCCCTCGTTACCGGAGATGAGGTCGTGTTTCTGGTGGCCCTTGAGGTCGGAAAGCTCCTGTTTCGCCCAATCCGGGAGGGGATACAGTCCCGGTGTCGTCGAGACGAGTTCAGTCATCACTCCTGGCTAAGAAATGACGGACTATAATATTTCCTGTATCAACATATGCGCATTGGTTATTCCAACGCGAGCACCGTGAGCGTCTCGTAGGGGTACGACTCCTGGACGACGACCTCGTGGCCGAAGCCGTTCGCCTCGGCGCGGGCGAGCACCTCGTCGTAGCCGGTGAAGCTACTCACGAGGAGGAAGACGGTCCCGCCGGGCTTGAGGACCCGGCCGACCGTGTCGAGGAATGGGTCGATGATTTCGCGGCCGTCCTCGCCGCCGGTGAGCGCGACTTCCATCCAGTCGTCGCGCGCGGCTTCGAGATCCTCGGGAAGGTACGGCGGGTTGAACGCCACCGCGTCGAAGACGTCGTCGCGGAACGGTTCGACGAGGCTCCCGCGAACGACCTCGAAGCCGCGGCCGCCCTCGGCGCGGATGGCTGCGGCCCGCTCGGCCGCCTGCCGGCAGGCGTGGGGGTTGAGGTCGCTCGCGACCACGTCGGCGTCGGTCTTCGTCGCGAGTTGTTCTGCGACCCAGCCCGAGCCGGTGCCGACTTCGAGGACGCGTCCCGAGACGCGCCCGACCGCGGCCTGCGCGAGCAGTCCAGAGTCCTCCGCGGGCTGATAGACCGAGGTGTTCATCCCGCGGCGCTCGGCGAGGTCGGTCATTCGTCGGCCTCCTTGGAACCAGTCGAGGCGCCGCCATCGTCGCCCTCGACGCCGCCGTCGGCTTCGGGGCTCGCTTCGGGCCGCGTATCGGTGAGGGGAATCGGCCCCGAGGGGTCGCGCTCGGACAGCGCGCGCTGCGGGAACGGGATGGTGATATCTTCCTCCGCGAACGCCTCGCGGACGGCCGAGATGGTCGCCGTGCGGGCGCGCCACCACCGGCGGGCGCTCGGGCGGTCTATCCACGGGCGAACCCCGAGGACGACCGCGGAGTCGTCGAACCGCTTGGCGACGACCTGCGGCTTCGGCACCGAGAGCACCTCGTCGAGGTCCTCCACCGCCGCCTGCGCCACGTCCGCGGCGTGGTCGATGTCGGTCTCGTAGTCGACGCCGACCTCGACGTCGAGGCGGAGTCGACCCTTTCGGCTCCGGTTGACGAGGCTCTCTGAACTCACCACGTCGTTCGGAATCATCACGAACTCGCCGTCGAACGTCTGGATGCGCGTGTTCACGACCGTGATTTCGGTGACGATGCCCTCGTGGTCGCCGACTTCGACCCAGTCGCCGATTTCGAACGGCCGGGAGAACATGATGACGAAGCCCGCGATGAGCGCGCCGAGAGTCTGTCTCGCGGCCATCCCGACCACGATACCGAGGAAGCCAGCGCCGACGAGGAAGCCGCCGAGGTCGGCCCGCCAGATACCGAGAATGACCGCGAGCGTGGCGAGGTAGGTCGTCACCTGCGCGATGCGGTAGATGATTTCGCGCTGGTGGTCGGAAATCTCCGGGCGCGTGCTCGCAATCTCGCCGATGAACCGACCGAGGACGCTCGTGAGGACGTACGCGCCGACGACGAACGCCGCCGACAGCGCGATGCGGACGAACGTCTGCCTGTTGAGGTCGTACTGCGTCGAAATCGTGCCGATGTCGCCCGACAGCGACCAGACCGCGAAGACGAACGCCCCGCCGCCGGCGACGACGACGAGTCGGAGCACCGTCACCGAGAGGTGCCACACTGGCATCGAGACGGCGTCGACCTCCTTGTCGTGGAGCCGCGCGCCGAGCCGCCAGACGGCGACGACGGCGACGGTCACGAGGAGGCTCGCGGCGACGCGGAGTTCGAACGTCGGGAACAGCGACGCGATGTCGAGAACCGTGTCGCTCTGGAGGGGCGTGCCGGTGGAAGCGAGACGAGAGAGGGTCACGGCGAGCGCGGGGCGTATCATGGAGTTAGGTTACCGGCCGACCGACGCGGCGAGTTCCGCGAGTTCGGCGAACTCCGCGGGAGCCATGTTGCCGGCGCGCTTTCGGAGCACGTCCTCGTCGGCCGCCTCGACGACCGCTTCGGGGTCCGACAGCCCGGAGATGTGCGCCGTGTTTCGGATGCCGTTTCTGATGGTCTTCCGTCGCTGGGTGAACAGCGCCTTCACGAAGTCGAGGAAGAACGCCTCGTCTTCGACCTCGTACTCCGGGTCGCGCGGCGTGATGCGGACGACGACGCTCTGGACCGCCGGCTTGGGGTCGAACGCCTCGCGGGGGACGTGCTCGCAGACCTCGACGTCGCCGTAGTGCTGGGTGCTCACCGAGAGGCGGCCGTACTCCGAGGTGCCCGACTCGGCGGCCATCCGCTCGCCGAACTCCTTTTGGAACATCAACACCAGCGGCTTCCCGCGGGGGAGCAACCGGAACGAAATCTCCGAGGAGATGCCGTACGGGAGGTTCGAGACGCACGCGGTGAACTCGGGCAGGTCGACCTCGAGCGCGTCGCCCTCGACGACGGTGAGCCGTCCCGCTTCGACCTCGTCGGCGAACTCGCGGCGCAGGTGCTCGGCGAACGTCCGGTCCTGTTCGACGACGGTCACGCGGTCGGCGACGCCGAGCAGTCGGTCCGTGAGGACTCCCGGTCCGCCGCCGATTTCGAGGACGTGCGAGCGGTCCGCGTCCTCGGGGAGGTACGTCGGGATGCGGTCGACGACGCGGTCGTCGACGAGGAAGTGCTGGTCGTGGTCCGGGTTCCCGCGAGCGCCCGCCCGCCGGATGAGGGCGTCCGGGTCGCGCGCGCCGGCCCCGCGGACCTGTTCGCTGCCGTCGCTCGTCATTGGGAGAGGTATCGTGCGGGAGCGGGTAAAAGTCCCGTTCCGCTACCGCCCGTCGCGTCCGACGAACGTCTTGTACTTCACGTCGTTGTCGCGGAGTTCGTCGAGGATGCGCTCGACGATGACCTCCTTCGGGCGGTGAAGCCCGGAGACTCGTTCTTCGAGGTCTTCGAACGACTCGAACGGTCCCTGCCGCTTACGCGATTCGAGAATCTTGTCGCGGAGCTTCTTCCCGATGCCGGGAAGCAAGTTGAGCTGGTGGAGCCGCAGTGTGATGGGCTGTGCGTCGTTGTAGAAGTCCACGAACCGCCGTTCGTCGGCCTCGACGATGTCCTCGACGACGTAGTCGACTTCGGCCGTCGCCGTGTTCGAGAGGTCGCCGTACGAGAGTTCTTCGACGGACTGAATCAGCTCGCGGTCGGCGACCGGTGAGACGACGAGCCGGTCGCCGATGCTCACGTCGGCGTCTTCGACGAGGGTCAACTCGAGGAGACGGAAATCGGACTCTCCGAGCGCGTACGCGATGGGTGCCGCGTCGAAGCGCCGTCGGTCGTCTCCTTGACGCCCGTGGCGGAGTACGTCGAGTACGACGACGTACTCGGTCGTGGCGTCGGCGTCACCGCTCTCCGTACGTGTCATGCCAGTAGTTACGGCGAGCCGATATTTAAATAGTTGGCCGCGCTGTCACGCGGTCAGACGTACTTCGCGACGACGTTGAGGATTTCGTCGAGTTCGTCGCCCGAGAGCGCGTAGCGCTGCTGGGCGAACACCGCGCGAAGTTCGTCGCGCGACTGCGGGAGGAGGTCCGCGATTTTGATGGCGGTCGGACCGTCGACCTTCTCGAGCTCGGCGAGCTCCTCGACGAGTTCGCGAGATTCCTCGGGGTCGAGGTGGGCGAACCGGTTGACGTGTTCTATCGCACGGGCCAGTTCGTAGCGCATCTCGCGCTCTTCGTCGGCGGCGCGTTCCGCCTCAACCTCGGCGAGCAGTTCCTTGACCTCGGAGGTCGTCAGATACTCCTCGTCGAGCTTTTCTTTGAAGATGGTCATCGCTTACTGCTGGGCGCGCAGGTGAGCGGGACGGACGATGACCGTCTTCTCTTTGCCGCCGTCGTTGATCTGGACCTTGAACGCGCGGCCCTGCTTCCCGGTGACTTCACCGGTGAGACCGTTGAAGCGCGGGTGGAAACGACCCTCGCGAACGCTCGGGTCGATGTTGAGGTGGACCTTCTGGCCCTCCTCGAATTCCGCGATAGCGCGCTGCGGCGGCGAAGTGCCGCGCTCGCGCGGCTTGTTCGAGAGCTTTCCTCGCGTCCCCTTCATCGGACCGTTGGAGCTCGGCATAGTCGTGAGAACGAATACTTGCGTCGCCATTATAAATTGCACGTTACGAACCGCGCGTGTGTGTCCCCCGCGTGGTCGCGCGGGAGGGACGGACTTAACCCGAGTCGGCGCGGCGCTTCTCGTATGTCCGAAGACGAGCGACGCATCGAGACGCGCGCCATCCACGCGGGACAGGAGCCCGACGAGGAGACGGGGGCGCTCATGACGCCCATCTACGCGAACTCGACGTACGCCCAAGACGGGCCGGGTGACCACCGCGGATACGAGTACTCCCGCACGGGGAACCCGACACGAACCGACCTCGAATCGAACCTCGCGGCGCTCGAACACGGCTCGCACGGCCGCGCCTTCTCCTCGGGGATGGGCGCGATAAACACCGTTCTCAACCTCCTCGAAGCGGGCGACCACGTCGTCGCCGGCAACGACGTCTACGGCGGCACCCACCGCATCTTCACGCAGGTCTACGAGAAGTACGACCTCGAGTTCGACTTCGTCGACACCACCGACCACGACGCCGTCCGCGACACCGTCCGCGACGGGACCGAACTCGTGTGGGTCGAGACGCCGACGAACCCGCTCATGCGCGTCAACGACATCGAGGCGCTCGCTGACATCGCCCACGAGGTCGACGCGCTGTGCGCCGTCGACAACACCTTCGCCACGCCGTATCTCCAGCGCCCGCTCGACCACGGCGCGGACATCGTCTCGCACTCGTTGACGAAGTACCTCGGGGGTCACTCCGACGTCGTCGGCGGCGCGCTCGTCACCGACGACGCGGAGTTAGACGAGGAGATAGCGTTCTACCAGAACTCCGTCGGCGCGACGCCATCGCCGTTCGACTGCTTCCTCGTCCTCCGCGGGACGAAGACGCTCCCGGTTCGAATGGACCGCCACTGCGACAACGCCCGCGAACTCGCCGCGTGGCTCGACGACCACGAGGCGGTCTCCGAGGTGTTCTACCCCGGTCTCGACTCGCACCCGCAGCACGACCTCGCGGCCGAGCAGATGGACGACTTCGGTGGGATGCTCTCGTTCGAACTCGACGGCTCGCTCGAACAGGCCTCGACCGTCGTCGAGGAGACCGAAGTGTTCACGCTCGCCGAGAGCCTCGGTGGCGTCGAGAGCCTCATCGAACAGCCCGCGGCGATGACCCACGCGGCCATCCCCCGCGAGGAGCGACTCGAAGCGGGTCTCACCGACGGCCTCGTCCGCGTCTCCGTCGGCATCGAGCACATCGACGACATGAAGACCGACCTGCAGCGGGCGTTCGACGCGGCGTTCTGAGGCGTCGAAGTCCGCTTCGACTCGTCTTCACGCGCTCTCGAGCGCCCTCGCGCACCGGCCGTTGTCGAAAGTTGAGAACGCGAGTAAGGGTTATTGAATAGCACGATGAATAATGAGGTATGTCCCAGGAGTCAGTCACCCTGAGCGCGGAGTCCGTACAGCGACAGAGCTACGCCGAACCGACCGACCGTGTGATGGTCGATTCCGACGACCACGAGGGGTCGAGCCACAGCGCCGAGCAGTTCGGTATCGGGCTGGCCATCGGCTTCCTTCTCGGCGGCGTCGCGGGCGTCATCGGCGACTCCCTGGCCATCGGCGTGATGCTCGGGCTCACGTTCGGCGTCGTCCTCGGCGTCTACTTCATGGAGCGCCGCTGACGGCGGTCGAACGCGGTCGCTCCGGGGACGGGACTTCGAAAAAGGTCGGTCGTCAGTTCAGATACGGCCGACGTTCTCGACGGAGACGCTCTCGACGCCTTCGACTTCGATGAACGCCTCTTCGACGGCCTCGGTGCCACCGGCGTCGTCGGGGACGATGACCGTCGGCAGGAGGGCGACGAGTCCGAACGCGACGTCGTCGCGTTCGAAGCCCTTGATTTTCGCACCCTCGGGCAGGGAGTCTTCGAGCGCGTCCTCGAGGTTGTCGAGGTCGAGCTCGGGGCTGTTCGGCATGACCTTGATTTTAGCAGCTACTTTTCCCATGATTATGGACCCATGAATCCGCAGTCGGGGCACTCGTAGAGGTTGCTCTGCTTGCGGCACTTGGAACAACGCGAAATCTCCTGGCCACAGTCGGGGCACTTGAACGTCGCCGCGCTCATGCCGGCGATGTTGATGCCACAGGACACACACTGGTGCGCGTGTCGCTGTTCGGACTCGCTCATACGCTCATAAACCGGCGCGCGACTTTTAACCGTTGTCTTTCCGGGTTCTGCTGGGGGAAATCCGTGCCCCGCGTGGACACGACTCATCCGATTATCAGCGGCCCCATGAGGACGCACATCAGGTGGACGCGCCGACAGCCGAACCGAACGGGGAGATGGCCGACAGCCCCGGCGACGGCGAGGACGACGACGCCGCCGACTCCGGCGAACGCCCACGAGAGCGCGACGAGGAGGGCGCAGACGGCGGTGACGAGTCGGCGCTGGTCGAGTCTCCCGACGACTGCGAGCGCCCGGTCGCCGACGACCGGCACCAACACCGCCCCGCAGAGCCCCGAGACGACCGTCACCGGCACCGCGAGACCGAGTCCGGTCGGGAGTTCCGCCTCCGTGAGCGCGACGAGTGCGCCCGTTCTGGGCGTCCCCAACCCGGCGAGTGCGAACAGCGCGAACACCGTCGTCGCCGTCGTGGCGGCGCTCGTCGCCGTGACGTAGGCCCGCGTCGATTCGTCGGGGTCGCGGCCGGGGAGCGCGGCCAGCGCGAGCGTCCCGGCGACGCCGGCGGAAACGCCCGGGAGGTAGCCGACGAACGCGCCCCCGCCGGTTCCCGCGGCGACGCTCCGCGCGACTGCCAGCGGCGACGTTGCGAGTGCGGCATCGTCCTGCGGTGGAACGCCCGCGCCGCGTCGCGCCGCCAAGAGGACCGGGACGCCGAACAGGCCGGCCAAGAGCGGGGCCAAGACGCCACCGACCGGAAGCGGCCCCCCGAACGGCCGGTCGAGGACCGCGAGGCCCAGCCCGGTCGAGGCGACGATGGTCACGCAGGCCGCCAGTTTGGCCCGCCGACTCGGTTCGGTCCAGACGAGCGCGGCGGCGACGGCGGCGAGCACCACCCACAGGTGGTCCCGGACGACGGGATAGCCCTCGACCAGTACCTCGGTGAGCGGCACCGCGACCGGCACCGCCAGACAGAGCGCCGCGCCGCTTCCGAGCGCCGACAGCCGAAGCGCCTCGCGCCCCCTCCCGCCGAGGACGAGTTTGTGCGCCGGGAGTGCGCCCGGCGCGAGCGCGGCGTCGGGTACGCCGAGCGTCAGCGCCGGCACCACGTCGAGGAAGGTGTGGACGGTCGACGCGGCGAGGACGGCGGCCGCGACGGCGACCGGCGGCCCGGGGAACTCGGACGCGACGCCGGCGAGGAGCAGCGCGAACGCGTTCGCGTGAAGGCCGGGAATGAGGCCCGAGCAGGTCCCGAGGCAGACGCCGACGACCACGCCGAGGAGGGCGGCGGTCGTCGGGTCGGTCGCGACGGGCGACGCGAGCGCCACCGCTCGAGCGAACAGGGGGACGACTGCCCCGCCGGTGAGGAACATCGCGCCGGAGTGGCTTCGGCTTTCGATATGAAGCTACGCGGTTGACGCCGACGCCGACACCGACTGCGCCGTGGCCCGCGTCCGAGTCGGCGAACACGCGACCAGAACTGCCGCTGGTGAGTTGCGTCGAAAGAAATCGGAGTTTCGAAGCGAGCGTCGCCGCGGATGCGGCTGAGTCTCGCGGGAGTTAGCCGAAGAGCGCGCCGAGGCCCTCGCCGTCGGCTTCTTCGTCGTCGTCGTCGTCGTCGCCGCCTTCGTCAGCGGCCTCTTCTTCGGCGTCTTCCTCGTCGTCGTCGTCAGCGGCCTCGACCTCGCCACCGGCGGAACCGCCCGCGGCGGGCGCGGGGGCAGCGGCGGCCGTCTCGATGGCCTCTTCGATGTCGACGTCCTCGAGCGCGGCGACGAGCGCCTTGACGCGGGACTCCTCGACATCGACACCGGCGGCCTCGAGGACCGCGGTGATGTTCTCTTCGTTGACCTCTTCGTCCGACTCGTTCAGGATGAGCGCAGCGTAGACGTATTCCATTGTTGTGTACCTTGTGTGTTGTTAGAACAGGGAGCCGAGGGCGTCGCCAGCGTCTTCGTCGTCGTCGCCGTCGTCTTCGGCGGCGTCTTCGTCGGCGTCGGCGTCTGCCTCGTCGGCGTCCGCTGCTTCTTCGTCAGTCGATTCTTCTTCCTCGGCGGCACCCGTGTCAGCCGCGGACACGCCGCGGAGTTCCTCGGGAAGCGCCTCTTCGTCGTCGATGTTCGCCGCGAGCGCCCGAAGCTGGGCGTCCGCCTTCGAGATGAGCTCGGGCATGAAGTCCGGGCTCTCGATGTTGGCGAACAGACCGACTGCCTTGGCCTCGCTCGTCGCCTTGGCGATGAGCGTCGGCGCGGTCTGGGCGGTCGGGTAGACCGCGTTGACAGAGAGGTTCGTCGCGGCGGAGACGGCCGACTGGATGTCGGCGCGGTACTCGTCCACGTCGATGGCGAGTTCGTCGGGCTCGAACAGGACGCCTTCGGAGAAGACGCCGCGGAGGTCGAGACCGACCTCCTTGGGTTCGATGCCGAGCTCCGCCAGGACGTTTGCGAGTTCCTCGGAGACTTCCTCGCCCTCAGAGAGGACGTTGGAGTCTTCGGTCACCTTGATCGAGCCGTCCATGATGCGGGCGGACGCCCCGACCTGCTGGAGTTCGCCGACGAACGGACCCGGGTCGACACCGGTGTCACCCTCGGGGATGACGATGTCGTTCGGGGCGACTTCACCGGCGTTGATGGGCGCGGGCGTCTTCGACGCCTCGAGCTCCTTGAACAGGGCGAACGGGTTGTCGTTCGTGCCGATGAGGGCGACCTGCCCGGCGATGTACTCCTTGAGGTCCTCGAAGCCGTCGTCGACTTCGTCGAGCGCGCGGTTCACGAGCGTGTTGCGGCTCATGCGCACCGCGGCCGAGCCGTGAAGCTCGCGGCGCATGGCCTGGAGCTGGCGGCTCGGGATGCCCGCGACGCCGACGACGCCGACGGATTCGTAGGATTCGATGAAGTCGACGAGCTCGTCGACCTCTTCACGCTTCCACTGCGGGATGACCTCGGTCTGCCGCACCTCGGACTCGCTCATTCGGGCACCTCCACGGACGGCCCCATCGTCGTCTTCACGTAGACGGAGTCGATGTTGAGCGGGCCCTTTTCGAGCGTCGCTTCGAGACGACGGACGATGACGTCGATGTTCTCCGCGATTTCGTCGGGCGTCATGTCGTCTGCGCCGACGCGCGTGTGGAACGTGCGACGGTCGCGCGAGCGGAGCTGCACCGTGTTCTTCATCCGGTTCACCGTCTCGACGACGTCGTCGTCGGGCTGAAGCGGGGTCGGCATCTTACCACGGGGACCGAGCACGGTACCGAGGTAGCGACCGATGTCCTGCATCAGTCCAGCCTCGGCAACGAAGAAGTCGGTCTCGTCGGCAAGGTCTTTCGCCGCATCGGTGTCGTCGCCGAAGTCTTCGAGCTCATCGGGCCCGAGAACTTCGTCGGCGGCATCCTCTGCGCGGAGCGCGGTTTCACCGGTCGCGAACACCACAATCTGGGTGTCCTGGCCGGTGCCAGACGGGAGCACGATGCTCTCGTCGACACGCTTCGACGGGTCGTTAAGATCTAAGTCTCGCAAGTTCACGGCGAGGTCAACCGTTTCGCGGAAGTTCCGCCCAGGTGCCTCGTCGAGTGCGCGAGAGACTGCGTCAACTATTGTGTCTGCCATTATTCACCTCCGTAGTACGCAGGATTGCTCCTACGGGTCAGTGAAACAGGCTACTGCCTGCCTCGTCCGGCAGGACGAGTAGGCTCAACTTAAGTCCGTCGAACTACGGGAGCCGAAACCCCCGAATTCGGGGGTTTCGCGTGCCACAGCCACACATGCGGGCTGGCGAGCACGCGGGCGATGCGAGGTCATCGACGGTCGGGCCGCTCCGGGCCGAGTCGGGTCTGTGGAGAGAAGAAAGCGGGCCGAGTCGACTCGGCCCGACGGAAAGGGCGGTTCGAACCGCCGAGACGGTTCCGAGACGATTACTCGTCGTCGAAGTGGTCGTCGAAGTCGCCGCCGTCGATGCGCTGCTTGAACGTGCGGGCGTCTTCGCCCTCGATGGTGACGCCGAGGGACGCACACGTCCCGGCGACTTCCTTCGAGGCGTTCTTGAGGTCGTACGAGAGCAGGTCAGAGGACTTCTGCTCTGCGACCTTCTTCAGCTGTTCGATGGACATGTCGGCGACGAAGTTCTCCTGGGGTTCGCCGCTGCCGGTGTCGAATCCGACTTCGTCCTTGATGAGCGCCGCCGTCGGCGGGACGCCGACTTCGATGCTGAACGAGCCGTCGTCGTCGTACTCGACGGTGACGGGGACTTCCATGCCGTCGAAGGCAGCCGTCTGGTCGTTGATGTCGTTGACGACGTCCTGGACGTCGACAGGGGTCGGGCCGAGTTCCGGGCCGAGCGGCGGACCGGGGTTCGCCTTCCCGCCGGGAACGAGTACTTCGATAGTTCCAGCCATACGTGGAAACACCGTGTGGCGACTTTTAACGGTTTTCTTTCGCCCGGAGACGTGTGCGACAACTACGCACAGCGCGCGGGGCCGACGTGCGCCCGTCTACAGTTCGACGCCGAACGAGTCCACGTCGCCCGCGAGCGCGGCCATCGACCCGAGCAGTTCGGCCACGTCGTCGAGGTCGCTCGTGGAGACCACTTCGACGGGCGTGTGCATGTAGCGGTTCGGGATGCCGATGTTGAGCGACGGGATGCCGGAGCGACTCGTGTAGAAGGCGTCGGCGTCGGTGCCCGTGCGGATGCCGGCGGCCTGTAACTGCACGCCGATGTCGGCGTCTTTGGCCGCGTCGCGGGCGAGTGAGACGACGGTGGGGTGGTTCGCGCTCCCGCGGGAGACGACCGGCCCCTCGCCGAGTTCGACCGGGCCCTTGCGCTTGCCGGGCACGTCGGGGTTGTCCGTCGCGTGGGTCACGTCGACGGCGACCATCGCGTCGGGGTCGAGGTCGTAGCCGACCATCTTCGCGCCCTGCACGCCGACTTCCTCCTGAACCGTGCTGACGGCGTACACCGTCGCGTCCACGTCGGCCTCGACGGCGGCGCGGAGGCCCTCCGCGGCCGACCACGTGCCGACGCGGTTGTCCATCCCGTTGGCGGCGACGCGGTCGCCCGCGAGGTCGCGGACCCGCGCTTCGACCGTCACTGGGTCGCCGACCTCGACGTGGTCTTTCGCGCCGCCCTTGCTCGTCGCGCCGATGTCGACGAACTGCTCTTCGAGGTCGTCGTACTCCTCGCTTCC
This sequence comes from Haloferax sp. Atlit-10N, assembly GCF_003586325.1. Taxonomy (NCBI): domain Archaea; kingdom Methanobacteriati; phylum Methanobacteriota; class Halobacteria; order Halobacteriales; family Haloferacaceae; genus Haloferax; species Haloferax sp. Atlit-10N. The sequence goes on along the minus strand of NZ_PSYX01000003.1, from coordinate 147,907 downwards.
CACGTCGCGGAGGTGGATGGCGGTCTGGCCGATGACGCCGGCCACGTCGCCGTCGTCGCCGTGGACCGTCACGTGCTGGCCCTTCGAGACGGTGCGGTCCGCGCCGCCGATGGGACCGATGCGGACGAAGCCGTCGTCGTCGATGTCGCGGACGATGTAGCCGATTTGGTCCGCGTGGCCGGTGAAGGCGATTTCGGGGCCCTCGCCGGTGCCTTCGTGGACCGCGACGGCGTTGCCGTAGTCGTCGACCGTCACGTCGTCGGCGAACTGCGAGACGTAGTCCACCCACACGCGCTGGCCGGCGACTTCGTAGCCGGACGGACTGGGTGTGGTGAGCAGGTCTTCGAGGAAGGCGCGTCGGTCGTCGTCCATACGAGACGTTGACGAGCGGCGAAACAAGAACACAGCGAATCAAGCACACCCCACCGGGAGTCACCGCGGGTCGAGGTCCTCGCGTCTCACGGCGACCCGCGTCGTCCCGTCGCCACAAGGCATATCCATCTTGTGAGCGTACTGATGGGTATGGCCGACTTCACCCTCTTCGAGGTCCACCTGCACGACGGCTTCGAGTTCAGCCCGACCAACAGCGCGCCGCTCCTCTCCAAGCGCGGCGGCGACGAGGCGGCGGCACTCGAAGCCGAGGACGAATCGTACGACGACTACGACGCGGAACTCGACGCCGACGAGACCGACGAATCCGAGTCGAGCGGCGGCCCCGGTATGGCGCTGCTCGTCGGGTTCGTCCTCCTCGTCGGCATCGCCGCGGCGGTCCGCTACATCCGCGGCGGCGGCGGCGACCTCGACGAACTGGCCGACCTCGACGACGAGGAGCGCGACGAAGTCGAAATCGACGCCTGAGCCGGCGGCTCCGAACACCTTTTTCCGCGACCGTTCCCACCGACGACCACCGCCGGGTTCGACCGCGGTCGGATACCCTTAAGCGAATCCCGTAGCAACTCCGGGGTATGACCGTTTCGAGCGCTCCCGGCAAGGTGTACCTGTTCGGGGAGCACGCAGTCGTCTACGGCGAACCGGCGGTCCCCTGCGCGGTCGAGCGCCGGGCGACCGTCACCGTCGCCGCCCGCGACGACGACCACGTCCGCGTCCGCGCCGAGGACCTGAGTCTCAACGGCTTCACCGTCGAGTACCGCGGCTCGACCGGCGACCGGCCCGACGTGGACGTTCCGGCACCGCTCGTGGAGGCCGCGATGGGCTACATCGACGCCGCGGTCGACCAGGCCCGCGAGGCCGCCGACGCGCCCGACGCCGGCTTCGACATCACCGTCGAAAGCGATATCCCGCTCGGGGCCGGCCTCGGCTCCTCCGCGGCGGTCGTCGTCGCCGGCATCGACGCCGCGACCCGCGAACTCGGCGTCGAACTCGAACCCCGCGAAATCGCAGAACGCGCCTACCGCGCCGAACACGAGGTCCAGGACGGACAGGCCTCCCGCGCCGATACCTTCTGTTCCGCGATGGGCGGGGCCGTCCGCGTCGAGGGCGACGACTGCCGAACCATCGACGCGCCGCCGCTCCCGTTCGTCATCGGCTTCGACGGCGGTGCGGGCGACACCGGTGCGCTCGTCTCCGGCGTCCGCGCGCTCCGCGAGGAGTACGACTTCGCCGCCGACACGGTCTCGACCGTCGGCGACATCGTCCGCCGGGGCGAGGAACTGCTGGCCGAGTCGGACCCCGACGCCGACGAGCCGCCCGAGGAGCTCCTCTCGGAGCTCGGCCGCTTCATGAACTTCAACCACGGCCTGCTCGAAGCCCTCGGCGTCTCCTCGCGCTCGCTCGACTCGATGGTGTGGGCCGCCCGCGAGGCCGGCGCGTACGGCGCGAAACTGACCGGCGCGGGTGGCGGCGGCTGTATCGTCTCTCTCGACCCGACGCCCGAGACCCAGACCGCGCTCCGATTCACCCCCGGTTGCGAGGACGCCTTCCGCGCCGAACTCGCCACCGAGGGCGTCAGAGTCGAGGTCTCGCCCGAAGCGGACGCCGAGCGCGACGGAGACGGGGAGGACTCGGCGTGAGCCTCGTCGTCCTCAAACTCGGTGGGAGCGTCGTCACCGACAAGGACGAACCGGAGACGGTGGACGAGGCGGGGCTGGCGGCCGCGGCGGACGCAGTCGCGACCCTCGCTGCGTCGGGCCGCGTCGTCGTCGTCCACGGCGGCGGGAGCTTCGGCCACCACCACGCCGCCGAACACGGCGTCTCCTCGGGCTCCGGAACCCGCGACGCCGGCGGGGTCCGCGCCATCCACGACGCGATGAAGCGCCTCAACGACGCCGTCCTCGACGCCCTCGCCGACCGCAGCGTCTCGGCCCTGCCGGTCCACCCGCTTTCGGTCGGCGCGCGCGAGGCCGACGGCTCGCTATCGCTTCCCCTCGCGGCGACCGAGACGATGCTCGACGAGGGCTTCGTCCCGGTCCTCCACGGTGATGTCATCGCGCACGCGGGCAAGGGCGCGACTATCGTCAGCGGCGACGACCTCGTGGTGTCGCTCGCGTCCGGACTCGGCGCGGACCGCGTCGGACTCTGTTCGACCGTCCCCGGCGTCCTCGACGCCGACGGCGACGTGATTCCCGAGATTACGGCGTTCGCGGACGCGGCCGACGCGCTCGGCGGGTCGGAGTCGACCGACGTGACCGGCGGGATGGCCGCGAAGGTCAGAAAACTGCTCGCGCTCGGCGCGCCGGCGCACGTCTTCGGCCCCGAGGGGCTGTCGGCGTTCGTCGCCGGCGAGTCGCCCGGGACCGTCATCCGCGGAGAGTAATCGGACTCGAACTCAGAGTTCGACGACCAAGCCGTCTTTTGCGACCCGGACCTCGCCGTCGAACTGTTCGCTCACGCTCGCCCGGAGGTCGTCGGTGACGCGGTCGGCGTGCGGGTAGAGGTGCGTCAGGTAGACCGAATCGATGTCACAGCCGGCGAGCGCCTCGCCAACCTGCGACGGCGTCGGATGGTTCGACACGTCCACGTCGTCGGGGAACGAGCAGTCGTGCGCGAGGACGCTCGCGCCGTCGGCGAAGTCGCCGAGGGCGGAGAACGCCTCGGTGTCCCCCGAGAAGACGAAGTCGGCCTCGCCCCGCTCGTTGCTGAAGCGGTAGGCGAGCGTCGGCATCGAGTGGCGGACCTCGAACCCCATCACGTCGAAGCCGGCGACGCCGAACTCGGTCGGCCCGACCTCCCGAATCTGCACGTCGAGGCGTCCCTTTAGGTAGTCGTGAACGTCGAACAGCCCCTCGACGAGGTCCTCGGTCCCTTCCGGGCCGACGATTTCGAGGCGGTCCTGTCCGGCGAGCCACCGGGCCTTTACGAGCGCCATCAGGTCCGACACGTGGTCGAGGTGGTGGTGCGTGAGGAGGACAGACGAGACGCCCTCGTAGCCGACCTCCGTCTCCGCGAGTCGGGCGAGGACGCCCGACCCGCAGTCCACGAGGAGGGCGTTGCTGTCCGATTCGAGGAGGAGCCCGGTCTGGGCGCGGCCGGTGACGGGCATCGCACTACCGGTGCCGAGGAACGTGACGCGCATGCGCCGAGATACCACGGCGGCGGCGTTAGTCCTTGCGCCCGCTGGCTCGGCCGCGGGCACAACCCTCATACCCGCGCAGGCTAACCCCGAGGTAATGACCCGGCGCGGCCGCTCGCTTCTCGCGTCGAGAGGCGGCGACTACGAGTTCGACCCCGAGTCGGTGACGGTCGCCGACGAGGACGTACTCGACCTGTTGGAGCCCGCCGTCCAGGAGTGGTGGGTCGACCGGTTCGGGGAGTTCGTCCCCGGCAACGGCGGCTTTTTCACTCCGCCCCAGCGCGGGGCCATCCCGCGCATCCACGACGGCGACAACGCCCTCATCTGCGCGCCGACGGGGTCGGGAAAGACGCTCGCCTCCTTCACGGCCATCATCAACGAGCTGTTCCGCCGGGAGCGCGAGTCGCCTGACGGCCTCGACAACTCGGTGTACTGCCTCTACGTCTCGCCGCTGAAGTCGCTCGCCAACGACATCCACCGGAATCTGACCGAGCCGTTAGAGGGTATCGCCGACATCGTCGCCGACCGCGGGGAGACGGTGGATATCAGACACGCCATCCGCCACGGCGACACCTCCTCGGCGGACCGCCAGAAGATGCTCTCGGAGACGCCGCACATACTCAACACGACGCCCGAGACGCTGGCAATTCTGCTCAACTCGCCGAAGTTCAAAGAGAAGCTCCGAACCGTCGAGTACGTCGTCGTCGACGAGATTCACAGCCTCGCGGAGAACAAACGCGGCACCCATCTGTCGGTGTCGTTAGAGCGACTGGAGGACCTGGCCGAGTCGTCGCCGACGCGCATCGGCTGTTCGGCCACCGTCGAGCCCCTCGACACGGTCGCGGAGTTCCTCGTCGGCCGCGAGGACGGCGAGAACGGCGAGCCCCGCGACTACGAACTCGTCGACACGCGGTTCGTCCGCGACTTCGACGTGCAACTGGAGTGTCCGACCGACGACCTGATTCGGACGCCCCGAAGCGAGGTCCAGAGCCGATTTTACGACCGCCTGCACGACCTCGTCGCCTCGCACACGAACACGCTCGTGTTCACCAACACGCGGTCGGGCGCGGAGCGCGTCCTCCACAACCTCCGCGAGGGATTCGACGACATCGACGAATCGAACTCGGGTTGTCACCACGGGAGCCTCTCGAAAGAGCGCAGACAGGAGATAGAGTCGAAGCTAAAGGCCGGCGAGCTGCGCGTGGTCACCACCTCCACGAGCCTCGAACTCGGCATCGACATGCCCCACATCGACCTCGTGGTACAGGTCGGCTCTCCCAAATCCGTCGCCGCGCTCCTCCAGCGGGTCGGCCGCGCGGGCCACCAGCTCGGCCAGACGGTCGAGGGTCGCGTCATCGCTCTCGACAGGGACGAACTCGTCGAGTGCGCGGTGATGCTCTCGAAGGCCGAGTCGGGCTTCGTCGACCGGGTGTTCATCCCCGAGAACGCCTTCGACGTGGCCGCCCAGCAGGTGTACGGGATGGCCATCAACGCGATTCGCCCCGAGTCGGAACTGCGCGAGACGCTCCGGCGGGCCTACCCGTATCGGAACTTCTCGGACGACGACTTCGAGCGCCTGTTCCGCTATCTCACCGCCGACTACGACGGCCTCGAAGACAAGAACGTCTACGCGAAAATCTGGCGCGACACCAACGACCCGCCGGACGGCGAGCACCACTACGAGGAGTACCCCGTCGGCGAGCACCTCATCGGCAAACGCGGTCGGATGGCCCGCGTCATCTACATGACCAACATCGGCACGATTCCGGACTCCTTTACCTGCGACGTGTTGGTCCGCGGGGCCGACCAGTGGGTCGGCACGCTCGACGAGGGCTACCTCGACACGCTGGAGAAAGGCGACGTGTTCGTCCTCGGCGGCGACCACTTCGCGTACCGCTACCGCCGCGGGTCGAAGGTGTACGTCGACCGCACCGCACAGCGCCCGACGGTCCCCTCGTGGTTCTCCGAACGCCTGCCGCTTTCGTACGACCTCGGCCGCGAACTCGCCGCGTTTCAGGCCGACCTCGTGGACCGACTCGACGCCGGCGGCGCGCCCGCCGTCAGGTCGTGGTTCCGGGAGTTCCCGCTCGACGAGAACAGCGTCCGCGCCGTCACGCGGATGTTCGACGAGCAGGTCAGATACGCCGGTCCCGAGAGCGTGGCGACCCCCGACAGATTCGTCGTCGAGACCGAACTCGACCGCGACACCTACCGCCGGCACTTCTACGTCCACTGCACCTACGGCCGGCGGTTCAACGACGGCCTCTCGCGGCTCCTCGCGTACCACGCGGCCCGCCGGACGAACGCGAACGTGCAGGTCGCGGTCGCCGACAACGGCTTTTCGCTCTCGATGCCGCTCAACCGCAAAGTCGACCTTGCGGGCGTCCTCCGCGACCTGACGCCCGAGGAAGTCGAGGACGACCTGCGGGCCGCCCTCGACGGGACCGACCTCCTGAAACGCTACTTCCGAATCAACGCGACGCGCTCGCTCATGATTCTCAAGCGCTACAAGGGCTACGAGAAGTCCGCCGCCCAACAGCAGGTCTCCTCGGAGATGCTGCTGTCGTTCGCGCAGGACCTCGACGAGTTCGCCGTGATGGAAGAGACCTACCGCGAGCTTCTCGAAGACAAACTGAACCTCGCCGCCATCGAGGACGCGGTTGCGGCGATTCGGGCGGGCGACGTAGACGTGGTCGGCCACCAGGTCTCGTCGCCGACGCCCCGGGCGTTCGGCCTCGCCACGCTGACCGCGAGCGACGTGGTCCTCGCCGAAGACGAGAGCGCGGCACTCCGGGAGTTCCACGAGCGCGTCAAGGCCGAAATCGGCGACGACGAGGCGGACCTCGGCATCGACGTGGACTGACGGGGTCCGGGTACGAGGCCGGGGCCGGGGCAGAGACCGGGGTCGCGGGCGAGCGTCCTACCGCCGCGCCCACGCGAGCATCCGGTCGTAGAACGGGTCGGATTCGAGCGCGTCGGCGTCGCCGACGAGACACAGCGCCTTTTTCGCCCGCGTCAGCGCGACGTTGATGCGGCGGTGGTCCTCGAACAGCGGGCCGTCCAAGTCGCCGGTGGCGACGAAGGAGACGACGATGACCTCCTTCGAGGAGCCCTGGAACCGGTCGACCGTGTCGACGGTCGCGTCGGTTCTCCGGGAGATTTCTGCGACCTGCGCCCGGAACGGCGCGATGACGCCAATGTCGTCGGTATCGACGCCGGCGGCCTCGTAGGCGGCGACGACCTCGGCCACGCGGTCGGCTTCGATGGGATTCGTGTTGCCGACGCGCCGGCCGTCGGGGTCGACGAAGGCGACTTGGTCCGCGAGTTCGGCGGGGAGGTCCGCGGTGTCGACGCCGAGGTCGCGGAGGTGCTGAGACGCGACAGCGCCCGTGGCCGGGCGGAGCGCGCCGTCGTAGAACTCCTTGGAGGCAAAGGCCTGAATCCGCTGGGACATGCGGTACTGCCGGTCGAGCATGACCGAGGCGTCGGGATACGTCTCGATGAGTCGCTGGAACAGCGATTTCTGGAGGCCGTTTTCGGCGCGGACGACCGGCGGAAGCTGTTTGTGGTCGCCGACGAGGACGAACCGGTCGGCGAGGTTGACGGCGGCGAGCGTCCCCGGTTCGGTTATCTGTGACGCCTCGTCGACGAGCGCCGCGTCGAACGACTGCTCGCGCATCACGCGCGACCCGCAGGAGGCGGTGGTCGCGGCGACGACCGGCGCGTCGTGGAGAGCGGCGGCGAGCGCGTTCGGGTCGCCGCTCCGCGAGAGCCGAACGTCCTGCATGTCCTCGCGGACGCCCGATTCGGTTCCGACACGAACAATATCCTCGAACCCCTGGTCGCGCAGAGCTTCGAGGGCGTTGTCAACCGCGCGGTTCGTAAAGGCCGAAAGCAAGACGCGGTTGCCGTCCTCGACGAGCGCGCGGATGGTCCGGGCGATGGTGTAGGTCTTGCCCGTCCCCGGCGGCCCGTGGATGAGCGCGAGGTCGTCGGCGTCGACCGCGAGGCGCACCGCGTCGTCCTGCGCGTCGTTGTTGTCGATGAACGTGCGGCCGACAGACCGGTCCGAGAACCCGGGGTCGCGGCGGCCGAACAGCACGTCTTTCCGGGCGGGCGACCCCTTGAGCACCGCGTCGTGGAGCGCGGTGAGCAGGCGGTCGACGGTGAGTTCGGAGGGGTACACGTCGAGGCGGCGGAGCGGGACGGGTTCGTCGGTCGTGACGACCACCTCGTCGCCGAGTTCGACGATGCGCGCGAGTTCGGCGTGCCCCTCGACGGGGTGGCCGTCGCTGGCGAGCGCCACGTCGCCGGCGCGGAGCTTCGACACCGCGTCGTCGGTCTGCTTCGCCCGGAGTTCCCACGTGCCGTCGGGGCGCTCGGTCTGGCCGATGGGTTCGAGGCCGATGAGCGCCCGGTCGTCGTCGGCGCGCTCCTCGGCGCTCTGGTCCCAGAGCTTTCGGTATTCGTTGTGGACCGCCCGGCGCTCTTCTTCGACGGCGCGGTAGAAGCGGTCGAAGTAGTCGCGTTCGTCCTCGGGGACCGGGTTCCCGATTGCGCCGGCTTTCGACTCCTGGTCGAGTCTGCCGGAGACGACCATGCAGGTGTCCTTCTCGAAGCAGTACTCGCACTTCGAGTTCACCTCGTAGCCGGTCGGCACCGACGCGTCGTGTTCCATCGCCGCGATTTCGTTGCGGGTGCGGACGACGAACTCGAGGAGGCCGCGGCCGATGGAGAAGTCCTTCGCCGGCGAGAGGTCGCCAGACTCCTCGGTGCGGTCGAGCGTCGTGTTCTTGGTGTAGAGGAGCGTCCCCGTGTCGACCGGGACGCCCCGCTCTTCGAGGATGAGCGCGTAGGAGGCGGCCTGAATCTTGTCCTGAAACCGCGGGTCGCGGTTGAGGTTCTTGCCGGTCTTGAGTTCGACGGGCGACCCCCGGCGGAGGGCGTCGGCGCGGCCCTTGATGCCGAACGTCGGCGAGATGAGCGTGTACTCGGAGCGCCACTCGTCTTCGTCGGTGAGGACGCCCTGCGAGAGCCAGCCCTCGATGGCGGCGGCGTTGCGGCGGACCTCGTCCGCGACCTCGTCGACCTCGCGGCCGAGCAAGCCGAGTTCGAGGCCGCGCTCGTCGATGCGCTCGTCGATGGACGAGTCGAGGTCGCGGCCGCGGAGCAGGTCGCCGAACACGTCGTGGACGATGGTCCCTTTCACCACCGGGTAGTTCAGCGGGATACCCGAGAGCTTGTTCAGGTAGTACATCCGCGAGCACTGCACCCACGAGCGGATGTCGGTCACGTCGACGAGGAAGTCGGGTTCGACGACGACGAACGACTCCGAGCCGGTCGAATAGGTCGTCTCGCCGCGGTACTCGGACTCCTCGGCGTCGGTGACGAGCAGGTCCATCCCCGGTTCGGCGTGTTCGGCGGCGTGGGTCCACTTCCCCCAGAGGGTGACGGTCACGGGGTCTCCGGTCCCGCGCTCGGGGCGGAGCGTCACCTCCGCCAGCGAGCGCTCGCCGTACTTCGTTTCGACGTCACGCGGCTCGCCGACCTCGACGAGCGGACCGCGAAGGTTCACGTCCGAACCGTCGGTGAGGCGCGGCCAAATAGCCGTCGGTGGGGTGTGAGCCCCGCGGCGGTTCGCGTGCGTGACTCTCCCCGACCGTCACGTTCTTTCTCTCCCGCATGGTACGCCCACCCATGCGCGTCAGAGATTGGCAGGACATCCTCTCGGAGGTCGTCGAAGACGGCCGTGGCCGCGACCCCGACGCGTGGCGGGCCGTCGCGGGCACCCGGCGACGGAGCCTCGGTGAGGACCTCTTTCTCGCCCACCCGAACGCCGGTGTCTACCAACTGAAGACGTACGCGAAGAACCCCTACGAGGTCCGCGGCGTCGGCGCTCGCGTCGCCCGTCGCATCGACGACGACCTCGACCCGCTGTTCCCGCGCCGGCGCGGCGACGACGGCGAGAACGACGCCGGCCGGTTCGCCGTCCAGCAACCGCCCGAAGACGAGTCGCAGGCTGAATCGATGGCGCGGCGACTCGAAGAGACCGTGAAAGTCCACGCCGACACGCCGACCACCGCCGACGACTTCTTCACCGACGTGATGGAGGCGCTCGAAAGCCCGGCGTTCGGCCCGATGGACTACGAGTTCGACGCCCGGCCCGACCGCCTCGACGACCTCGCAGACGAGTTCGCCGACGCTGACGAACTGCTGTCCACGGACCTCGACGACCTCATCGAGTCCGACGGCGTCGACCGCGGGTTCCAGTGAGACACCGGTTTCAAACCCTCCCAACCCAATGGACTGCTATGGACGATAGATTCCGCGCGCGGCCGCGAAAACCGCCCCACGGCGCGATTTCGGAGGAACGATGGTCGGTTCCAGCATGAGCGACGAGGAGACGCGGCTCGCCAACAACCGAATCAAAATCGGATTCGTTCTGTTGGTCGGCGTGTCGGCCGGCCTCGTCGCCGTCCAAGCCGGAGCGACACTCGTTCAGAGCGCAATCGCGCTCCTCGCCGGCCTGGCCGTCGGCGGGGTCCTCACGTGGTATCTGGGCCGCTGGGCCAAGGAGTTCACCGCGGTGAACCGACGCTAGACGTATCGTCTGTTGTGAAATTCGAACACAAACACATATTTCAGATTAAACGTGTGGCATCGAATCGCAGAGTATATAGCTGTCCTCTGAGGACAGATTCTTGCCGGTAACCAGGGCAGGGGCAATGACCTGGTTATTCACCGGATAGCGCTGTGGGGCACCGGAATTGGGCCTCTGATGCAACACGGCGACCTACCCAAGGTACGTGCGCGACCCGAGCACGGCTCGGGCATCGGGTACGCGTGCCGATGGAGTTGCAGTCTCTTCAGGGCGACACCCGCGCGATCCATCGCTCGGGCGCGTCCAATTCGGCGTCGGTCGGTAAGTTCTCCGGATGGTCCCACACTCGCGAAGCGGCCGCGACGCCGCGTTCGTCGGCGACGTGCTCGAAGAACCGAGCGCCGCGTTCGTACTGCCGGCGCTTGAGGCCGAGTCCGAGGAGCCGACGCGCGAGCTTCGCGACGGGACCGCCGCCCTGTCGTCGCTCGTCGAGCTTCCGGCGGAGGTCCTCGTAGTCGTCGTCGAACGCCCGGTCCATCAGCAGTTCCGCGTAGCCCTCGACGGCGGTCATCGCCGTGTCGAGTTCGCGGAACGCGTTGCGGTCGATGTCGCCTTCGACGAGCGCGTCGACGCCGCGTTGCATCCGCGATTCGAGGTGCGTCGAGAGCCACGGGGCCGCGCCGAACTCCGCGGCGTGGGACACCTCGTGGAAGGCGATCCAGCGGCGGAACCGCGGGTAGTCCACGTCGAGGCTGTCGGCGACCCGGCGGATGTTCGGGTGGACGAAGTACAGGCCGTGGTCGTCGTCGCCCTCGGCGAGGAGCAGCGGGTCGTACTGCCCGAGGACGTTGTTCCCGAGGAACGAGAGGACGAAGGCGAACGAGCCGGTGTTGACGGCGCGGGTGACACCGGGAAGGAGCGCCGGGCCGTGTTCCTCGAACGGGACCATCACCCGTCGGAACGTCGCCACGTTCGCGTCTATCCAGTGGTGTCGGTTCTGGACTTCGACGACTTCGGGCACGTCGAACTCCACCTCGGCGACGGTCGAAAGGCGGTCGCGCGCGTCGCGAACGTCCGCGGCGTACCCCGCTCGCTCCGCCTCCGAGAGGTCGAGCGAGCCGGGGTCGGTCGCGGCTTTCGCGGCCTCGGCGACGGCGTCCCAGTCGATGGTGCCGGAGCCGGTCGCCGAAGCGTCCGCGACCGCTTTGACGCTCCGAAAGAGGTTCATACGGTATCGTGGCGGGCCGGACGCAAAACGCTTCGGTCGGGGAAACGAACCCTCAGACTCCCAGACAGAACGCCCCTAAACACTATACCGAGTCTGACGTGGGGAGCGTATGGACCGAACCATCGACCACGTCGCGTTCGGTGGTACCGAGCTGTACGAACTCCGAGCGGCCGCGAACGAAGTCGGCCTCACCCCAACCTACGGCGGCGAACACGGGACCGGAACGACTCACATGGCCGTCGTCCCGTTCCCCGACGGGTCGTACCTCGAACTCATCGCGCCGACGCTCGGAACCGACGCGGCGGACGCCGGATTCTGGCCAGCCCACCTCGCGGCCGACGCCGGCCCCGCATCGTGGTGTCTGGAGACCGACGACGCCGCCGCCACCGCCAAAAGCGCCATCGAAGCCGGCCTCCCCGTCGATGGCCCGCACGAGGCCTCTCGCGCTCGGCCGGACGGCCGCCTCGTCGAGTGGGACATGAGCTTCGAGGGTGCAGACCAGCGACTCCCCTTCTTCATCCGCGACCGCACCCCGCGGAGCTACCGCGTCCCGAAAGCCGCACGAAACGCCGCCGTCCGCGGACTCCACACCGTCGTCGTCGCCACCCGCGACCGCGAGGCGACCGCGGCGCTGTTCGCCCGGCGGCACCGCTACCCTTCGCCGGTCGACATCAACGGGCCGTTCTCCGAGTTCGCCGTCCTTCCCGGCACGCCGCTCGCCCTGTGCGAACCCGGCGGCGGCGCGCTCGAAGCGCGCATCGACGAGGTCGGCGAGGGACCGTGCGCGTTTCTCGTCGGCGTCACCGACCTCGACCGGGCGCGGAACTCGCTGTCGCTCGGCCCCGAGATTCGCTACAGCGACCGCCACATGGCGTGGTTCGACCACGACCTGTTCGAGGGGCGACTGGGCGTGGTGGAACTCCCCTGAATCGGCCCGAATCGCCCTGAATCGCGAGTCGAGGTCTGACGGTCGGCTCAGGCGGCGCAGTTGTTCGGTCCGAGTTCGAGTTCAGTCGCCTCCTCCTCGTCGCCGACCGAGGCCCGCCCGGTGTTGATGGCGATGACGCGCTCGTAGTTCGCGGGCTTTTCGGGCGTATCTCCGGCCACCCGGTCGACGAACGCCGACTCGTCCATCGACAGCAAGTCGAGTTCCCCGCGCAGGTCGCCGAGCGTCGCGCTCACGAGTTTGCCCGGCGCGGCGACGCCGTAGCGCCCGTCCGCCCCGACTGAGACGTGCCCGGGGAGGACGCGCGTCTCGTCGGGAAGCGACAACAGCGTGTCGTGGAGCGTCTCGTAGAGGAGTTCCGCGCCCGTCGCCGTGTCGGCGTCGCCGAACTGGAGCTCCGTCCGGCCGACCGACTCGACGAACAGCGTGTCGCCGGTGAGGAGGAGCCGACCGTCGACGAGGTAGTTCGTCATGTCCGAGGTGTGGCCCGGCGCGTGAATCGCCTCGATGTCGTAGTCACCGACGCTCAGCGTCTCGCCGTCGTCGAGCGCGGTGAACTCGTATGCAACGTCGCGGTCCGCCGCCTCCGAACCGAGGTAGTACGGTACGCCGAGTCGGTCGGCGAGGGTCCGACCGCCCGAGACGTGGTCGGCGTGGACGTGCGTGTCGAGCACACCCGAGACCGTCATGCCGGCGTCGGCGGCGACGAGTTCGAACTCGTGGACCTGCCGGGTCGCGTCCACGACGACCGCCTCGCGGGCCGACCGCGAGCCGACGACGTAGCCGAGACAGCCCTTCGCGCGCCGCTGGACCTGCGCGACGAACAGGTCGTCGTCGCCGGTGTCGAGTTCGACCACCTCGTACAGCTTGCTCCAGTCCTCCATGCCGCCTTTGACGACCTCAACCTCGTCGTAGCCCCGCGCCGCGAGTTCGAACCCGAACGACGTAGAGGACAGCCCCTTCCCGCAGATGGCGACGACCGGTCCTTCCTCGGCGAGGTCGTCGACGCGATCCCAATCCCAGTCGCCGCCGAGTCCGTCGGCGGGGTGGAAGGGAACGTTAACCGAGCCCTCGATATGCCACGACTCGAAGCTCTCGGGCGGTCGCGTGTCGACCACGGTGAACGAGTCGCCCGCGTCTACCCGGTCAGCGAGTTCGCCCACGGTGAGCTGGTGGAGGAGTTTACTCATGTGGTTAGCTATGGGAACGACGCACAAAACCGTTTGCGGCAGGCGCGATGCGCACGGCTCTCGGGTCGGCGTCGCTGTACCGCTATCGAACCGAGAGAACGCGCCGCCGCTCACCGGGCGGGCGTCAGAAAAGTCGAGTCGAAATGTCGTCCCGAACTACAGTTCGGCCTCGAAGTCTTCGAGGGCGTAGACCGTGTCGGAGCCGCGGCGGTCGAGCGTCTCGTTGGCGAGGAGCCAGTAGACGACCGACAGCGCGCGCCGACCCTTGTTGTTCGTCGGGACGACGAGGTCGACGTTCGACGTCTGGTTGTTGGAGTCGCACATCGCGATGACCGGGATGCCGACCGTGATGGCCTCCTTGACGGCCTGCGCGTCACCAATCGGGTCGGTGACGACGACCACGTCGGGTTCGATGTAGCCGGCGTAGTCGGGGTTCGTCAGGGTTCCCGGGATGAAGCGGCCCGTGCGGGCGCGAGCGCCGACGGCGTCGGCGAACTTCTCGGCCGGGAAGCGACCGTACTGGCGGGAGGACGTGACCAGAATCTGCTCCGGACTGTAGTTCGCGAGGAAGTCCGCGGCGGTGCGGATTCGCGAGTCCGTCTGGCTGACGTCGAGCACGTAGAGCCCGTCGTCGCGGACACGGTGGATGAACCGGACCATGTCCTTGGTCTTCTGCTGGGTACCGATGTGGACACCGGCGGCCAGGTAGTCCTCGACCGGGATGAGCAGGTCGGCGTCTTCGTCGGGCATAACGTCCTCGTCGAAGGCCGGTTCCGGCTCTGCTTCTTCGGCTTCGGCGGCTTCGTCGGCCGCCTCGGCGGTCTCTGCTGTCTCGTCTTCGGTGGCGGCCTCGGCGGGTTCCGTCTCGGCGACCGCTTCGGTCTCCGTCTCGGGTTCCTCGTCGGCGACCTCCACCGCGTCGTTTTCGTTGTCGCTCATACTGCGTCGTCCGCGATGCGGATGAGTTCGTTCAGTTTGGCGGTTCGCTCGCCCTGCACCGTGCCAGTCTTGATGAACGGCGCGTCGGTTGCGACGGCGAGGTGTGCGATGGTCGCGTCTTCCGTCTCACCGGAGCGGTGAGAGATGACGGCGTCCATTCCGTTTCGGGAGGCCAGTTCGACAGCGTCGAACGCGTCGGTCAGCGTCCCGATCTGGTTCGGCTTGATGAGGATGGAGTTCGCGGCGCCCACGTCGATGCCGTCCTGCAGACGGTCGACGTTGGTGACGAACAGGTCGTCACCGCAGATGAGCGTGCGGTCGCCCACGCGCTCTGTGAGTTCCGCGAAGCCCTCGTAGTCGTTCTCGTCGAGGGGGTCTTCGACGTAGACGAGGTCGTACTCGTCGACCATCTCGGCGACGTAGTCGATCTGCTCGTCGGTCGTCTTCGTCTCGTCACCGTAGTGGTAGACGCCATCTTCGAACATCTCCGAGGCCGCGATGTCGAGACCGAAGCGAATCTCGAAGCCGAGTTCGTCCTCGACGTCGGATACCGCTTCGCCCATGATTTCGAACGCGTCGGCGTCGGATACCGGCGGTGCCCACGCACCCTCGTCGCCCTTCGCGGCGGGCACGCCGCGCTCGTCGAGAATCTCGGACGCGCGGGCGTGGACCTTCGCGTTGGCGAAGACGGCTTCGGAGACGCTCGGCGCGCCGACCGGCGCGGCGAGGAACTCCTGAATGTTCGTCGCTTCTTTGGCGTGTTCACCGCCACCGATGACGTTCCCGAGCGGCGTCGGGAAGTTGTCGCCGCGGAACGCGCCGCCGAGGTGCTGGTACAGGGGTGCACCGAGCACGTCGGCACCGGCCTTGGCGGCCGCCATCGAGATGGCGACCGCACTGTTCGCGCCGATTTCCGAGAAGTTCTCGGAGCCGTCTGCGGCGCGGAGCGTCGCGTCGACCTCACGCTGGTTGCCCGCGTGGACCTCGTCCACGAGTCGGGGAACGGCGTGTCGCCGCGCGGCGGCGATTGCTTCGGTCGGCGGCAGTTCGATTGCCTCGTACTCGCCGGTGGAGGCCCCGCTCGGGGCCGCAGCGCGACCGAACCCACCGGATTCGGTGAGCACGTCGGCTTCGACCGTCGGGTTCCCACGGGAGTCAAGCACGCGGCGCAGAGCTACGGATGTGATTCGAGTCATGTTGTCACTTACCCTCTCGTTTGACGGTGAACGGAAGTACACCTGCGTCGTACTCCTCAGCGGCGATTAATATCGGTTCGGTCTGTTCCGAATCGACGAGAACGGGTGCACCGTAGGAGACCTGCAGCGCTCGTGCGCCGAGGATTCGTGCCTTCTCGTATCGGTTGTACCGTTGAATCATTGGTAGGGAGATACGACGTCCACGAGGTCCTTGTGCGACACCATCATCCGCCGGCAGCAGGCACGCGTGACTCCGAGGTCGTCGAGGACGTCAGCGGGGTCCTCGTCTCCCTCGCGAGCACGGGCTTTGAACTCGTCCCAGTGTTCGCCGATCACTGTGCCGCAGGTGAAACACCGGACGGGAATCATCATGGTTAGATCACCTCAGCGGTAGGACTTCTGGTAACGAGCGCGCGCGCCCGGTCCGCCCCACTTCTTGGGTTCGGACTGGCGGACGTCGTTGACCAGAAGCGAGCGGTCGAACTCCATGTACGCGTCGCGAAGCTCCGCGTCGTTCAGGTACTGCACCAGGCCACGAGCGAGCGCGGTGCGGACTGCGTCGGCCTGACCGGCCACGCCGCCGCCGTTGACGCGCACGTCGATGTCGACCTGCGAGCGGAGGTCCTCGCCTGCGATGCGGAACGGTTCCAGCATCTTGAGGCGGGCCATCTCCGGCTCGACCAGCTCGACCGGCTGGGAGTTGATTCGGACTCGACCTTCGCCCTCGCGCACGGTGGCGCGGGCGATTGCGGTCTTCTTCTTACCGGACGTGTTCGTTACCATGTGACGTTAGCACCCAGCTTCTCGGAGACCTCTCCGAGCGAGATGAACTTGATGTTCGAAAGTCGGTCCAGCGAGGTGTCTTCGAGCATCTCGCCGTCTTCGTCGTACGGATTGCCGACGTAGACGCGGACGTTCGAGAGCGCCTCGCGGCCGCGGGGCTTCTTGTACGGAAGCATGCCGCGGATGGCACGCTTGAAGATGCGGTCGGGACGCTTCGGGTAGTACGGACCCTGGTCCGAACCGACTTCGACGCGCTTTCTGTACTTGGCCATCACGTCCTGTTCCGAGCCCGTGATGACGGCGTCTTCTGCGTTGACGACGGCGACCGTCTCCCCTGCGAGGGCGCGCTGTGCGACCTCCGAGGCGACGCGGCCGACGATGCAGTTTCGAGCGTCGACAACGACGTCTGCGTCGAATTCTGCGAGGCTCATCGGATCACCCGTACGTTGGACCCGTCGGGGTTCTGTTCAGCGAGTTGTTCTAGCGTCACGGTGTCGCCGACCTGCTCGATCTTCTTTCGAGCGGTGGACGAGAAGTCCACGGCCGCGACTGTGACGTTCTTCTGCAGCACACCGCTACCCAGCACCTTGCCGGGCACGACGACGGTCTCGTCTTCCTGAGCGTATCGTTCGATACGACCAAGGTTGACTTCCGCGTGGGTGCGCCGTGGCTTTTCGAGACGGTCCGCGACATCCTGCCAGACGTTGGCACCGGACTCACGCGAGACCGCCTTCAGCTCGGCGATGAGACTGTTGAGTCTCGGGTTCGTCTTACTCATTGTCTACCTCCAGAGAGAAAGCGGAGTGCAGGGAGCAGGATTTGAACCTGCGGACTCCTATGAGACAGCGCCCTGAACGCTGCGCCGTTGGCCAGACTTGGCTATCCCTGCAAGCATTCCGCTGTACTTCATGCCCCGTAAAAACACCTTCGGTCCGACCCGCCGCCGTGAGTGAGTCACACGCCACGCTATCGGTGGTCGTGACCCCTCGCGGGGCGGGCGAACGTCGGTGTTGAGACGGGGCAGTATTCATCTTACAGTGCGACCTTCTCTTCGAGCTCGGCCGCGCGGTCGCCCAAGGAGGCGACAGCGCGAGTCACGAGCTCGTCGACGTCGAACGAACCGTCCGTCTCCACACTGAAGACGAACGCTCCGGGCACGTCGTGTACTTCGACCTCTTTACCGGGGTACCGCTCCGTCAGGTCGTTGCCGAACGTTTCGGTTGCGACGAGGTCGCCGTCTTCGGCGTCCCCCTCGGCGTGCTCCGCCGCGGCCTCTTCGATGACGCCGCGGAGGATGTTCGGCTCCTGTTCATCGAACTCGCCGGCGTCGCCGACGACCTCCACGCGCTGGAGGTGTCGATAGCCGACGGCGACCCCGCCTTGGTTCTTGGCGTGGTCCTTTCCGTAGCCGAGGACGGCGTCGGCCTCGAACTCGAGGCGCTGGCCCTCCTTCAGCTCGATGATGGGGATGTTCTCGTCCGCCGGGACGACCATGTCGTCCGCGGATTCGATGTCCCCGGAGTAGGCGGTTGCCGGCCCGTCGACTTCGAGCGCGACGGTGACGGTGTCACCGGGTTCGAAGTCGCCGAGAGGCGTGGTCAACGGAACCAGACCGAGACGAAGCCCGATCATCTCGTCGAACATGACCGAGGTGTTCTCCACGAACCGAACGGTGTCGATGGAGAACGTCGGCACGTCGGCGACCATCGCCCGGCGAATGCCGTTGGCTAGCGCCGGGGTCAGACCGCGCGCGACGAAACGGGCGCGTCGGTCTTCGCGTTCGATGAACTCGACCTGGAAGTCGTTTACCATGGTGTGTTAGAGTCGGCTGTTTTTCGGCGCGCGAGTTCCGTCGTGCGGAATCGGCGTCACGTCCTCGATGCGACCGATCTCGAGACCGGCGCGAGCGAGGGCGCGAATCGTTGCCTGTGCGCCGGGTCCGGGGCTCTTGTTACGGTTGCCACCGGGACCGCGGACACGGACGTGCAGACCGGCGATACCGGCCGCCTTGATCTGGTCGGCGACGCTCTCTGCCATCTGCATGGCCGCGTACGGAGATGCCTCGTCACGGTTCTGCTTGACGACGGAACCGCCGGACGACTTGACGATCGTCTCGGCGCCCGTGATGTCAGTCACCGTGATGAGCGTGTTGTTGAACGATGCGTGGACGTGGGCGATTCCCCACTTGTCACCGGTTTCGGATTCGCTCATTCTTGGGCCTCCGCGCGCTCAGGGTGCAGTTCGTCCGCGAGCTTCGACGTCTCGTCGAACGCCACGGTGTCCTCTTCGTTGACCTCGACCTTTCGGGAGGGGACGGTCGTCCGAGCACCGCCGACGGTCACGTGACCGTGGACGATGAACTGACGGGCCTGCTGGGGCGTCTGTGCGAGCCCCTTGCGGTAGGCGACCGTCTGGAACCGACGTTCGAGGATGTCGGTCACGTCGAGACGCAGCGTCTGGGAGATGTCGTCCTCCGCAGAGAGGATGCCGTAGCGGCGCATGCGCGCCATGAACTCGGCACCGAGCGACTCGGCCTCTTCGACGTCACCCTGGGCCTCGCCGAGGAGGCGTCGCGCCTCGCGGCGGAGGTTGCGCAGTTCGGACTGCGCGCGCCAGAGTTCTTCCTTGTTCTTGAGACCGTACCGAGAGAGGAGGTCCGATTCCTGCGCGATACGCTCGCCCTGGAACGGGTGGTTCGGGGTCTCGTAGAACTTGGTGTTGTTACCCGTCGTCATTCTTCAGCCTGCGCCTCCTTGATCTCCTCGACGTTGACACCGATGGTGCCTTCGGTACGTCCAGTGGACTTCGTCCGCTGGCCGCGAACCTTCTGGCCGCGCTGGTGTCGAACGCCCTTGTAGGAGCTGATCATCTTCATGCGGTTGATATCATGCCGCCGCTTTTCTTCGAGGTCCGAACCCGTAATGTGGTCGGTCTCACCGGAGAAGAAGTCCTTCCGTCGGTTTGCCATCCACTCGGGGGCGTGGTCCTCAAAGTTCTCGACGACATCGACAACGGCGTCGATCTCGTCTTCGGGAAGCTTACCGAACAGCGCCGTTCGGTCCACTTCCGCGGCGTCGGCGATGATGCGCGCTGTGCGCTTGCCGATACCCTTCATGTCCGACAGACTGCGCTCTACCGTCTTCGTTCCGTCAAGGTCGGTCTGACCAATTCGGATGAAGTAACGGAGGTCCTCTTCCTCCTCCGGAGAGCCGTCCTGTGGTTCTTCTGCACTCATGACTTTGGAAGTCGTGTTGTGAGCGTTGCGGCGGGGATTCGAACCCCGGGGGCTTGACGCCACTGAGTTAGCAACCCAGCGCCTTGGGCCAGGCTTGGCTACCGCAACACTTCGGTCGTGTTAGTTTCGCCCTTCCGGACTCGGGGACGACATTCCCCTACATCGATTGCATCCGTTACGAGACGGGGGCATTACTTAAACATCACGAAAGGGGCCTCGCGTGAGAGCCCGAGTCACCGTCGCTCGCCGTCGAACTGTGGGGTGTTACACAATCTCACCAAAATCATAATAACTACGATTACGTATTCCGCTCAATGAGTTCGACAGAGTCCGCTCCCGAGGCGACGAAGCCAGTCCGAATCGAGACCGCCGAAGAGCTCGACGCCCTCGTGGCCGAACACGACCGCGTCCTCCTCGACATCTACACCAAGGGCTGCACGCTGTGTCAGAGCATCGAGCCGGTGCTGGGCAACGTCGCGAAGGCGACCGACGTGGTCGTCGCGATGATAAATCCGCAGACAGACATGTCGGTCGCGGAACGGTACACGATTCGGAGCGTCCCGACGCTCCTCCTGTTCGAGGACGGCGAACTCGTCGACCGCCTCGCCGACGGGTTTCAGGGCGCGCAGGCGGTCGTCGACTTCGTCGAGAACGACGAGCGATAAGGAGTCCGTTCGGCACGGTGGCGATGCGGGTTACCCGTCGTAATCCGCGTCATTACCGTCGGCGTCGCGTGCGGCGGCCTCGCCCGGATGGCTCCCTTTCGGCATCACGTTGTCGAGGAGGAAGTACACCGAGTCGCGCATCGCGTACGCCGATTCGAGCCGCGTCCCGGTGACGCGCACGTCCAGGCTCCGAAAGAGGAAGGCCATCAGATTCTCGGCCATCATCTCGGCGTTCATCTCGCGGTAGTGGCCCGACTCCATCTCCCGAGCGATGAGCGTCGCGACCGTCTCGACCATGTGGGTCTCCATGCGCCGGAACTTCTTTCGGTACTGCTCGTCGTGGACGGTCTGCGTGCGGAGTTCGAAGATGGCCCGCTGGAACGGGTCAACGCTGCCGCTGTCCGCGACCGGCTCCGGAACGCCGGGAGGGACCGACTCGCAGGTCGAAAGGTCGCCCTCCGGGGGGAGGACGTACTCGACGAAGTTGCGAAGCTCGGCGTCGGGGTCGTCGGTCTCCGGGTCGATGGTCTCGACGAACAGGTCGATGATGTAGTCGAGGAACGCGAGGAGCAGCTCGTCTTTGTTCTCGTAGTGGTAGTACAGAAGCGAGGTGCTCTTTTCGAACTCCGTGCCGATGTTCTTTATCGAGAGATCAGCGTAGCCGTGTTTCGCGAGCGCCCGGAGCGTGGCGTCCATAATCGCCTGCTCGGTCTCGCTTCGGCCGGTGTCGATTCGGTCGTCGTCCATGATGTGTCTCGTTGGGATTCTCAGTCGTCAGTTGGTTCGTCGAGGCGGGTGGTACACCAGTGACAGAAGTCGAGGTCGGCGTCGACCTCGCGGCCGCATTCGGGGCACGTGACGGCGTCCGAATCGGGGTCGGAAACGGCAGCCACCGAGTCGTCGGCGTCGTCGACGGCGGAGCGCGCCGCCTGCGCCTCGGCGGCCTGCCGGAGGCCGATGACGAACGCGTCGAGGACGCTCGCAAAGCTCACCGCGAGGAGGGGCAACAGCTCCGTGAGAACCGAGGTGAACTCCGAGGGAGACATCGTCTCGGCGGCGTCCAACGCCTCGAGCGTCCCCGAAGGAACGAACAGCGCGGCCACCGCGAGAACGAGGAGCACCCACATGGCGGCCCGTCGCCAGCGACGCAGGTAGATGTGGCCGAACCCGGTGAATATCAGTCCGAGTATCGCGGCGAGCCAGGGACGGAGCTTCGTGAGTGCGGACATACGTGGACTCGATTGATTCTCGCTCATGAGGGTTCCGTTCGTGGTGTGTCGTGGGAGTCGTGGGCGGGTCGCGTGCGATTCGTCGCGGGCTGTTCGACGCGCGGTTCCTCGCGGGCTGGTTGGCGTGCGGTTCGTCCGTGTGGGCTGGTCTGCGAGCGATACGGGCGTGGGGGCCGGGGCAGGGGCAAACTGAATTTGGGAAGGCGATGCGTCAGGGGGATGTCGGTGCCGCGGTGGCGGTGTCCTGCTGGGTCAACCGCTCCCAGAGGACGATTGCCGAGGGCGTGACGAGGAGCGCGGTGAGATACGAGTAGAAGATACTCAGCGCGGTCACGACCCCGAACTGTCCGAGGACGGGCGTGATGGCGATGGCGAGGACGCCGAGGCCCGTGGTCGTGGTGAGCATACTCCCGGTGAGCGCGCCACCGGTCCCGCCGACGGTCAGCCGAAGCGCCTCGTCGAGGTCGTGACCTTCGGCGTTGTACTCGTCGGCGAACCGGTGGACCACGTGGGCCGAGTAGTCGATGCCCAGCCCGATGGCGATGGAGAGAATCGTCGCCGTCAGCGCGTTCAGCGGGATGCCGAGATAGCGCATCGTCCCAGCGAGGAGCGCGATGGAGACGACGATGGGCACGAGGTTCACCACGCCGAGCGTCCATTGACCTTCGAGGACCTGGTAGATGACCACCAAGAACAGCGCGGTCGCGGCGAGCGCGACGGTGAGGCTCTCGATGGCCGACAGCAAGATGGTGTCGGAGACGCCTTTGAACACGACGGTGCTTCCGGTCGCCGTGGCGTCCATGCGGAGGCGCTCGGCGACGAGTTTCCCGTCTGCGACGATGGCGTCCTGGGTGGCGTCGCCCTCGACGGTGTAGACGATGCGCGTCTGCCGGTAGTCTTCCGTGATGTACGACGACGCCTGGTCGGAGGCCGGCGAACTGAGGAGTTCGTCGTATATCGTCTCGAGGTTGTCGTCGGGGACGCCGTTACCGTTGGCGTCGTTCCGGTCGACGAGCGCGGCGAACTCGGGGTCCTGTTCCGCGTAGTTCCGGATGACCGTGACGATGCTCGTCGCCTCCGCGCGGCGGTCGTCCGTCACGAACGACTCCGGCGGGTCCTCGCCGTTGCGGTGAATCATCTCGAGGGACGAGTCCTGTCGTAACTGTCCCTCGACGTATATCGTCACGCTGTCACCCTGCGTGCTCTCGAAGTTGTCTTCGAGGTAGTTCAGGTCCTTCGTGACGGTGTAGACGCCGGGCTTGAACGGCTCGGGAAGCTGTTGGAGGTAGGCGGGTTGGTCCTCCGGCGGGAGGAAGTCCTCCTGGGAGAACGTCGTGTCGACGCCGGTCCCGTACGCGCCCGCGACGACCGTCGTGAGCAGGATGACCACGAGGAACGCTCGCGGGGCTTTCCGACCGATGACGACGCCGCCCGACAGGACGCGAGCGAGCATGCCACCCTCGCTCCCGAGGGGTTCGGAGGCGAACTCGGGCACGTTGTACTTCTCGCGGAGTTCGTCGGCGTAGAGCTTCGCCGCCGGAAGGAACACCCCGAAGACGAGGAACGTGAAGATGATACCGACTGCCGCGACGAGACCGAAGTCGCGGATGGGCGCGAGGTCGCTCGTGGCGTTCGCGAGGAACCCGAGGACCGTCGTGCCGGTGACGATGAAGAACGCGACCGAGAGCTGTTTGATAGTGGTCCGCATCGAGGGGACCGGCGCGAGGTCTTTGACGCGCTCTTCGCGGTAGCGGTTCACCGCGTGGAGCCCGAAGTCGATACCGACCGCGAGCAACAGCGGCGGCACCGCGATGAGCATCTGGCTGAACGCGATGTTCGCGAGGCCCATGAACCCGAACGTCCACACGACGGCGATGACGAGCGAGACGACGCCGAGTAGCAGGTCGATGGGGTCGCGGTAGGCGACGACGAGGAACCCGAAGATGAGGAGCACCGCCGCCGGAACCACGAGCAGGAGCGAGTCGGCGATGACGTTGCCTAACTCGCCGGAGATGATGCCGCTCCCGAACACGCGGATATCGCTGTTCGAGACGGCGGTCATCGTCTGAATTTCCTCTTGGATGCCCGTCATCGGGCTGGTTCCGGAGGTACCGGCGCTCGACGAGAGGCCGGGGACCTCGTGGCTGACGACGCCGATGGTCGCGGAGGCCTCGACGGACTGGCGGTTGAAGTCGTCGCTCAGGAGCGACGAGACCTGCGGGCTCGCGGTCGCCTGCTTGGCCGCGGCGCGGACCTCGCTCGGCGAGGCCGATTCGAGCGCGCCTATCTGTTCGTCGATGGTCGTCGCCGACGGGTCGAGCGTCTGGGCGACCGTGGACGCGACGCTCGACGCGGAGGTCGCCCGGAGGTCGGGCCGGCTCAAGACGCGTTCTTGGAGCCGCAACATGTCGAGCATCGCCGGTTTGGAGAGGACGTTGTCGTCCCGTTGGATGAGTTGGGTGCTCCCCGAACTCGTCTCGAACGCGGGTGAGAACTCCCGGTTGACGTCGTCGAGCGCTTCCTGTGCGGGCGAGTCCTCGGTGAACTGCGAGGTGCCGGAGTCGGTCGAGATGTTTCCGAGTCCGGCTCCGAAGACGAGCGTCAGCACGAAGAACAGCGCCACGACTCTCCCGGGGTTCTCGACGATGAACCCGCCGAGGCGGTCGACGTACACTTCGTAGTCTATCATTGTGGGGGGAAAGTGGGGCGGTTAGCGGCGGTACCAGAGGAAGCCGACGACGCCGAGTCCGACGACGATGAGACCGCCGACGAGGGGCATCGAGAGGCCGCCGCCGCCACTCGCTTCGGTGACGTCGATGGCGACCGGATACTGGTCGGAGAGCTTGCGTTCGCCGTCCTCGTTTTCGTACTGGAAGTCGATGTCGAAGGAGTAGGCCTTCGGGTTGGCCGAGGAACCGACGCTCAGTTCGAGGGGAATCTCGGTCGACTCGCCGGGACCGAGCTCCTGGATGAACGCGGTGTCGTCGTTAAGCGTCAGCGGGCTGTCGGCGAAGGCCTTCGCGTCGATGTTGCGGTAGGTCTCGTCGCCGTTGTTGGTCACGACGAGCGTGACGGTCTGCGAGCCGCCCGCCTCGATGCTCCCGTTCTTCGCGGTCACGCCGAAGAGATTCTGCTTGGGTTTCACCTCGGCGTTCATCAAGAGGGCCTTCGACTGCTGGGTGTCGCCCTCGGAGTTGCGGTACTCGACCGTGTAGCTCAATTGCCGCTGGCCGGCGTCCGCGGAGTCGGTGACTTCCACCGAGAACGAGAAGTCCGAAGACTCGCCGACGTCGAGGGTACCGAGCGCGTACTCGGTCTCCTTGATGTTCGTGTTCGGCGACTTCGAGGAGATAGTGAGCACGGCGTCACGGGCCGTCTGCGGGCCGTCGTTCGTGAGCGTCCCGCTGACGGTGGTCTCGCGGCCGACGCGGAGCGTCGACTGCTCGGCGTCGATGGAGAACTCCTGTTCGGCCACCGGCCTCACGCCAGTGGCGATGTTCTTCGACTGCTTGGCGACGCCGTCTTCGTCTTCGTAGCTCACGCCGAGCGAGAGGGCGTACTGCTGGACGGCGGCGGAGGACGCGACGCTCGTCTCGTATTCGAGCTGGCGCGTCTCGTTGATGCCCCACGAGCCGGCGTACCGGGTCGCGGAAGCAGACTGACCGAACGTTATCGAGGGGTTCTGCGAGGTCGCGGTGACGGACGAGTCGAACGCGGGGAGCGTCCCGATGTTGCGCATCGTGACGGTGGTGGTCCCACTACCGCCGACCTGCGCGGTCGTGTTCACGGAGACGACCTCGAAGCGCGGGGCCTGCTCGACGACGACGGTCACGGGAATCTCCTCGGTCTTTTCCTCTTCGTTCTTCACGTCACCGTCGTCGCGGACGGACGAGTCGTGTTCGTACT
Source organism: Haloferax sp. Atlit-10N (assembly GCF_003586325.1). Taxonomy (NCBI): domain Archaea; kingdom Methanobacteriati; phylum Methanobacteriota; class Halobacteria; order Halobacteriales; family Haloferacaceae; genus Haloferax; species Haloferax sp. Atlit-10N. Next base: position 122,460 of record NZ_PSYX01000003.1, on the reverse strand, counting down.
TCGCGACGAGCGTCATCTCGTAGGTCCCCGGCGTGGCGTTCTCCTTGACTGAGACGGAGAACGAGGCGTCCCGCTGGGTCGCGTGCGGGATGTCGCCGACCGGGAGCGTCGCGGTGTTCACCTCGACCGGCGCGTCACCGGATTCGAGTGTGAGTCTGACGTTCCGCGTCGATTTGACCTGGGCTTCGAGCGCCGAGCGCTGTTGGTCGCTCAGCGTTCCCGAACTCTCCGACGAGGAGAACTTCCGGTACTCGCTGTCGCCGCCGTAGTTAGTCACGACGACGTTCAGGGAGGTCTCCTGCCCGGGAACGAGTTTGTTGCTCGGCGCGTACGCCTGAAGATTCGGTTCGCCGACGATACCGGCCATCGCTGGGCTCGGTACGGCGACCAAGACGACCAGCAAGACCACGAGTGCACGTGAGAGTTTCATGGAGTGTAGAGGGGTGGTGGGGTTCGGATGTTGAATCGCGTCCGCCGGTGGGGGTGGGGGAGAGACGAACGCGGTCGTACGTCCACGCCGAACGCCGGCTGACTGAACGTACAATCAACACGCTACCCTGAGTAGTGGGAACGTATAAATTGAATGGAACTTCTAAAAACTAGTTCAGCGTTTTACACTGTCTCTCACGCTCGGGGCGACGAGGACCGGAACTCCCGCGTGGCGGACGACTCGACTGGCGACGACCCCGTCGGCGCAGTGTTCCGTGCGCCGGAATCGTCGGATTTCGCGGCCGGACCTCTCAACGCCGACGACGACCACGTCGGCTCCCACCCGTTCGACGTGCGCCAGCAGTTCGGCCGCGGGCTCGCCGATTCGGACGGTTCCACCGGATTCGACGGCGTCTCTCGCGGCCGCGGCGACGACGTCGTTCAGTCGGGCTCGCGCCTCGGCTTCGAGCGCTCGGAGAGTCTCCCGCGACCCGACTGCGGCATCGCGGCCGTCAACGATGGTGAGCGGTTGGAGCGTCGCGCGGGTCGCCGCGGCGATGCGGCGGGCAAGCGGCGCAGCCGACCCCGACGACGACTCGCCGTCCGCGAGAAGCGCAACCGTCCGGTACTCCGGGTCGGTGGCCGCCGCCGGAACCGCGAGCGTCGGGACCGGCGGCGCGCCGAGAAGCCGCTCCGCGACCGACCCGACGAGAAACCGACCGGAACCGGTCTGTCCGCGCCGCCCGATGACGAGCAGGTCTCCCTCGCCGACGGCGCGCTCCACGACGGCCGCGGCCGGACCGTCGGCGACTTCCGAGGTCGCTCGGACGTCCGCGAGGAGCGCACGACGGACGACCGCGCTGACGGCCTCCTCCGCTTCGAAAGCAGCGCTTACGGACGGTTCGGCGGTCTCGGCGGCGGCGGCCGGCGACGTGCCGGTCGCGGAGACGACGTGGAGCGGCGCGTCGAGGACGCGGGCGAGAAACAGCGCGTGGGTCGCGGCCGTTCTCGCGGGTTCGCTTCCGTCCGTCGCAAGGACCACCCGCTCGACGGTGACAGTCATGGGCTCCGAAAAGTCGTCGGAGGAGAAAAGCTCGCGCGTCAGGACGGTCGCCGCTCAGGCCCCGATGTACTCTTCGTTGATGGTCCAGCCGTCGTCGCCGTCGCGGACGAGGTACTCGCCGTAGTACGGCACGCGGTTGGCGACGACCGCCTCGAACGTCTCGCGGATTTCCTCCCGCGTCATCTCGCCCATCGGGCGCAGGTCGTCGTTGCGGTTGAGACAGCCCTTGAGATATCCTTGGTGTGTTACGCGCACGCGATGGCAGTTGGCGCAGAACTCGGGGTTCTCGACGGGGTCGACGATTTCGACCATCCCCTCGCCGACGTAGTAGCGGCGGCGGTGGTGCATGTCGCGGACTTCGACCTCGTCGGCGAGGTCGGCCAGCCAGCGGTGGACCCGTTCGATGTCGATGTTCCACTCCGGGCGGCCCGTCAGTTCGGGCATGTACTGGATGAGTTGGAGCTGTAGCCCCTCGTTCTCGGCGACGTACTCGACCATCTCCTCGACGTGGCCCGCGGTCTTCGTGAACACGACCATGTTGAGTTTCACGGGCGTGAGGCCGGCATCGACCGCGGCTTTGACGCCCTCCATCACCTTGTCGTACGCGCCGGACTTCGTGATTTGAGCGAACGCCTCGGGGTCGAGAGCGTCCTGCGAGACGTTCACGCGGTCGAGTCCGGCCGCGACGAGGTCCTCCGCTCGGTCGCCAAGGAACGTCCCGTTGGTGGTGAGCGACGTCTCCATCGAATCCGGCGTCCGCCGGATAATCTCTTCGAGGTCCGAGCGGAGCATCGGCTCGCCCCCGGTGAACTTCACCTTCTCGACGCCGTACCCCTCGACGACTTCGAGAAAGCGAACCACGTCGTCGGCGCTCATCTCCTCGTCGGCGGGGTCCATCGGCCCGCGCGTGTCGCCCAAGCCCTCGTTGTGGCAGTAGACGCAATCGAAGTTACACCGGTCAGTCAGAGAGATTCGAACGCCGGTTACCTCGCGGCCAAAGTCGTCCACCAGCACCATATACCGAATCCTGGAAGCGTACGTTGATAAATTCGCTGTCGATGACTGGGGCGGCGTAACTGGATTGGGTTACGGCCGCCGCATCCCGAACCCGGTGGCGGTCAGGGCAGTGACGCCCCGCAGCCGCACGGGTCGACGACGCTCCGCAGTCGGCCAGAATCCGGCGCGACCCGCGGTGGGACGGGTCGTCAATTGCGTCCGTCACTGCGCGACGGGACCTTACAAAACCCTTATCGGCCGCACCGCCGGAGTGACGGACATGGACGAAGCCGACGTACGCGACCGCTTGCGTGCGGTCGAGGACCCCGAACTCGGAGACGACATCGTCTCGCTCGGACTGGTGAACGCCGTCGAGGTCGACGGCGACACCGCCCGCATCTCGCTCGCGCTCGGTGCCCCGTACTCCCCGGCGGAGACGGACATCGGCCGTCGAATCCGCGAGGTACTCGTCGAGGACGGGCTGGAGGCCGACCTCACCGCCAAGATTCCGAGCGACCGCGACCCCGACGAGGAAGTCCTCCCCGGCGTGAAGAACATCATCGCCGTCGCCTCCGGGAAGGGCGGCGTCGGGAAGTCGACGGTCGCCGTGAACCTCGCGGCCGGCCTCTCGAAGCTCGGCGCGCGCGTTGGCCTGTTCGACGCCGACATTTACGGGCCGAACGTCCCGCGGATGGTCGCCGCCGAGGAAGCGCCGCAGGCGACTCAAGACCAGACCATCGTCCCGCCGGAGAAGTACGGGATGAAGCTCATGTCGATGGCGTTCCTCGTCGGCGACGACGACCCGGTCATCTGGCGCGGCCCGATGGTCCACCAGCTTCTCACGCAGCTGGTCGAGGACGTGGAGTGGGGCAGCCTCGACTACCTCGTTCTCGACCTGCCGCCGGGCACGGGCGACACCCAACTGTCCATCCTTCAGACGCTCCCGCTCACGGGTGCGGTCATCGTCACGACCCCGCAGAACGTCGCCCTCGACGACGCCAACAAGGGACTCCGGATGTTCGGCAAGCACGACACGAACGTCCTCGGCATCGTCGAAAACATGAGCACGTTCCGGTGTCCCGACTGCGGGAACCGCCACGACATCTTCGGCGCGGGCGGCGGCCGTGAGTTCGCGGCCTCGAACGACCTGCCGTTCCTCGGGGCGCTCCCGCTCGACCCGGCCGTCCGCGAGGGCGGCGACGGCGGCAAGCCCATCGTCCTCGAAGACGGCGACGAGACCGCCGACGCGTTCCGCGTGATGACCGAGAACATCGCCGACATGGTCGGCGTCGTCCAGCGGCGGACCGTCAGCGAGCGATGAGCGACGACGGACGGCCCGACGCGGGCGGGGACGCCGATGCGGATGCGAGTTCAGACGCGGACCCCGACGAGGTCGACTGGGAGATGGCCCCGGACTCCGACGCCGACTTCCCCGCGGACCCAGAGCGCGTCGCGTTCCTCCGCGACATCGCCGACGACATCTACGGCGAGTCCTCCGAGAGCCGGCAGGTGTCGGCCATCCTCTACCGCGTCAGCGACCTCTACGACCCCGACGGCGACACCTCGCCCGAGGAGATTTACCTGAACGTCCGCCACATCATGGACATCAAGGCGCAGGGCGGCATCGACCGCTGAACCACCTCTGACCGCCGAATCACTCCGACTGTCCGACTCGCGCTCGCCCCCGCTCGGTTCACTTCCGCTTTCCTCGACGCCGCGATTCGAGCGACTGTGCCGTCTTCGCCCGCGTCTCCTCCCATTCGCCCCGTGTTCACTTTCACCACGCACTCGCCGACTCGGTTGACCCCCGCCAGCGACGGAGCGGGATGGGACGGCCCGGCTATCTGCACGGACCGGGCGGGTTTTGGTCCCGGAGCCGAATTCGAGGGTGTGGACGCACACCAACGCCAGTTCCGGAACCCCTTCTCGATGGACACCGACTGCACGAACTGCTCGGCGCTCTGCGAGACGCGCGAGCAGGTCGTCCACGGCTACGGCGACGTGGGCGCGGAGTTCCTGTTCGTCGGCGAGGCCCCGACCGCGGCCGCGGAGCGGACGGGCGTCCCCTTCACCGGCGACGAGGCCGGAGCGCGCGTCCAGCGCATCCTCGGCGACCTCGGGTTCGTCCGGTCCGAACCGGACGCCGACGAGCCGGACGTGCAGAACGTCTTTTTCACGTACCTCACGCGCTGTCGCCACCCAGAACGGGGGCCGACCGACGACGAGGTCGCGACCTGCGAGCCCTACCTGAACGCGGAGATTCGGATGATAAACCCGCACATCATCGTCCCCGTCGGGCAGGCCGCGCTGGAGGCGCTCGCGTTCGACTACACCACGCGCGCGGCCGACAGCTTCGACGTCGACGCGGAGCACGCGACGACCATTCGCGGCCGCGGCTTCGAACTCGTCCCGATGAAGGAGCCGGAGCGATTGACCGACGCCGACGCCGAGGCGTTCGTCGAACACGTCCGCGAGTCCGTGTTCGGCCGGGACTACCGACAGACGAAGGGACGACAGAGTCGCTGAAACGGGGCGGCGCGCGGAGCGTTCCGTCCCCGCGGCCCCCCGATTCGACGGGCCACAAGCGGCGGGTTCAAGGGTTCCCCGGCGCGAGGGGAGGGTATGACGGTCATCGCCGTACTCGCCGAACCGCCGCGGCCGGGACTGGTGCTTTCGGCACTCGCGGAGACGAGTCCGCTCACCGAAGCCGAAGCCGCGGAGCTCTACGCCGCGATGCTCAAAGACGCCTGTATCGCCGTCGAGCGCTCCGGCGGCGACCTCCTCGTCAACTACCGTACCGAGGACGACCTCCCGGACGAGTTCGCCGGGGACCACGACTCGGAAGCCGAGATTCGGAGCGTCGTCGCCGACGCCCTCGGCGGCACCGATGGCGTGCGGTTCGAACCGCAGGTCGGCTCGTCGTTCTCCGCCCGTGCGGGCAACACCGTCTCGCATCTCCTCAACGAGGAGGAGGTCCACTCGGCCGCTATCGTCCGCCCGGTCGCGCCGCTTCTCGGGCGCACCCACATCGACAGCGCGGCGATGAAGCTCCGGAGCACGCCCGTCGTCCTCGGCCCCTCGACGGAAGGGCGCGTCTACTTCTCGGGCTTCCTCGACCCCATCGATTTCACCGACGCCTACGCGGAGCCGGAAGTCGAAACGCTCGCCGAGCGCGCCGACGACGCGGGCCACGGCCTCGACTACGTCCCGATGCTTCCCGTCCTCGAAACGGGCGCGGACCTCGCCACGGTCGTGCCGATGCTCCGCTCGCGGGTCGAGTCGGAGCGGGTCGTCCCCGAGCACACGACGACGTTCGTCTTCGAGAAGGGGCTTCGGGTCGAATCGACGGACGGCGTGTTGGAGCTCGTCCGCGACTGAGCGAAGCGACAACACTTAGGTATCCGACTCAAAACTGTCGTGCGAAGGTGGGATGGCGGAGTGGCCTAACGCGCCTGCCTTGAAAGCAGGTTTCCTCACGGAATCCTGGGTTCAAATCCCAGTCCCACCGCATTCTGACGCGAACAACTCGGCGAGCACCGCGTCGCGTGTGCTCGCCGGCGTGAGCGTCGAGTCGGTCAACTGGGATTTGAAGCAGGGAGCGACGCGAACGGTGTGAGCGGAGCGAGTGGGGTTCAAATCCCAGTCCCACCGCATTCTCAGAGAACCGAGACGCGCAGGTTTAGCTGCGCGTCTCCGGTGAACGCGTGACTCGGAGACGGACTGGGATTTGAGCGAGACGAGTCGCAGCCCGAGCGGAGCGAGGGACCGTCTCGACGTTGTTCAAATCCCAGTCCCACCGCGTTCTCAGAGAATCGACCGACAACCCCGCAAAAACCGACCCACTGCCGCCGCCCCGCTCAGAACCGGTACGCCATCATCACTTCGTCGACGTGCTCGTCGCCGATAGTGTAGTGGTCCCTGCGAATCGCCTCGGTCTCCCAGTCGTGGTCGCCGAGGAACTCCAGCGCGCGGTCGTTCGTCATCGGAACGCTGTTGTACACTTTCCGGAAGCCGTTGGCTTCGGCCCAGTCGAGCCCGCGGCGAAGCAGGAGGCTGCCGATGCCTGAACCACGGTACTCTCCCTTGACGCCGACGGTCTGCTGGGCGGTCTCGCGGATGCGCGACACCTGCGGGAGGTCGAGGTGCGTCCAGCCGACGACCTCCTCGCCGATGGTGGCGACGAAGAACACCCGAGACTCCACCCGGTTGTGGCGCGTGACCGTCTCGTCGTAGAGGAGCTGTTCGGCGATTGCCTCGGCGACGACGTACGTCTCTTCGGACGTCACGTCGCGAATGGCGTCGACCAGACCCTCGAAGTCGCGCTGACGGGCGGGCCGGATGGTGACGATTCCCGCGTCAGTCTGGTGTTCCTCGATAGCGCCCACGTCGAGCGCCAACTGAAGGGTGCCGCCGTCTTCTTGGAGATAGCCGCGGGATTTCAGTCGCTCCAGTTCGGTTCTGAACTCGTCGGACGAGACGGGCGCGACGTCGAGAAGGACGTTCCGTTTCGCGGTGCCGTGCCGCTCGACGTACTCGTAAATCAGCTTGCTGGCCTCGGATTCGAACGTCGGCCGCTCGGTCGCTCGCATGACTCCAAGAACGATGGCGTGCCACGCGTATATTTCTTGTTCATCGGTAGCAAACGACACGAAGGGCAGAGCTCGACCGCGGCGTTCCGCATGACAGATTCCCACAAATGCGTAACGGCTTTGAATCGGCCTGCCAACACTCGGGTATGGATTGGCCACACGACCCGGACGGCGAAGAGGGGAGCGAAGGCGGACGCAAGTACGGCCAGGCGGTCATCGCGAAGAAGATCGACGAAGACGAGGATTTCCCGCTGAACAAAGCGGAGTTCGTCGAGGAGTTCGGCGACCACCCCATCCGACTCGACTACGAGCGCGTCGTCTCGCTCGCGGACATCTTCGAGCACGTCGAAGGCGAGGAGTTCGGCGACTTCGTCGAACTGCACAAGGCAGTCGGCAAGGCGATGCGCGAAAACGACTTCTGGTTCTACGAGGGCGCAGCGCAGTTCGTCACTGGCAAGAAAGCGTAATCTTCGAGGCCCCGGTTTTCGACCCGCGACGCCGCGTTAGTTGTCGGGACCGCGGGACGAGGTCCGCTCTTGGACTTTCCGTTCGATAGCGTCGCGCTCCCAAGTGCGCGTCTCGTCGCCTTCGACTTCCGCTTGGACTTTCTCTTCGAGCAGCGTGACGGCGACGCTGTTGGCCCCCTCGGGAATGATGAGGTCCGCGTGCTTCTTCGTCGGCTCGATGAACTGCTCGTGCATCGGCTTGACCGTCGAGAGGTACTGGTCGATGACGCCCTGAAGGTCGCGTCCGCGGTCGATGGCGTCGCGCTGGATGCGCCGGAGGATGCGAACGTCGGCGTCGGTCTCGACGTAGAGCCGGAGGTCGAGCATCTCGTTTACGTCCTCGTCGTAGAGCGCGAGAATCCCCTCGAGGATGATGACGTCGGTCGGTTCGACGGTGTTCCGCTCGGGCTTCCGGTTGTGTATCTCGAAGTCGTACTGCGGCATCTCGACCGCTCTCCCCTCCAGCAGCTCCGAGAGCTGTTCGTACAGGAGGTCCCACTCGAACGCCGAGGGGTGGTCGTAGTTCACCTGCTCGCGTTCGGTCATCTCGAGGTGGCTCTGGTCTTTGTAGTAGTTGTCAATCGGAATCCGCGTCACGGACTCGCCGACGTTCTCCGTGATGAGTCGGGCCACGGTAGTCTTGCCGGCACCGCTCCCCCCCGCGATACCGATGACGAACGACGGGATAGTCATTGTCCCAAAGACGCCCGCGAACGGGTTTGAACGCAGCGGTTCTCCGGCTTCGGCGTGTGAGTATATAAAGCACGATGTCTGACGTTCTCACACAGCCGATTCTCGCACCGCCGTCGGTCGCAATTATCGTGGCTTTTCAAACGCAGGGAGTAAATTTTATAAGCGGGAGTTGCCATTGCCTTTCACATGGTACGTGATATCGTACGCCGCGACTTCCTCAAGGGAGTGGGAGCCGCGGGCGCGGCAGGCTTGACTGGCTTATCCGGATGCATCGGTGGCGGCGGCGGTGGCGGCGGTCCCGAGGGGCTCGTCGTCATCGGCTACCCCGAAAGTGGTATTCAACTGTTCCGTGACTACTACAGCGCGTCCGACGGGAGCGAGGAGATACTCGTGCCCGACGGAATGCGCTCCGGGTCGATGCCCGGACAGGTCGGCAACGACATGGCGAACGTGACCGGGACGGCACCCGCCGCGGGCGGTCCGAACCAAGACACGTTCAACCAACTGTTCGAAGACGAGTACGGCGCGGCCCCGGGCGTCTTCACGTCGCAGACCTACGACTCGGTCGCGATTCAACTGCTCTCGAACGCCGCCGCCGGGGAGAACTCCGGCCCGGCCATCAAAGACCAGATGCGCCGGATGGCGAACCCCGATGGAATGACCGTCGGACCGGACAACCTCGTCGAGGGCATCGAGGCCGCTGCGAACGGTGAAGACATCGACTACCAGGGCGCGTCCTCGTCCGTCAACTTCGACGAGAACGGCGACCCGGCGGAAGCCGCGTACGCCATCTGGGAGTTCGACGCCGAGAACAACGCCACGTCGAGCGTCGAGACGCAGTCGTTCGCCGGCGAGAACCCCGACGGGAACGGCCCGTCCGCGGACAGCGGTCCGGGCGGTTCCGACCGCGAGATGTCGGTCGGCATCCTGCTGCCCGAAACCGGCGACCTCGCTGCCGTCGGTGCGCCGATGATTCAGGCCGCACAGATTCCTGTCATGCAGGTCAACGACGCCAACCCGGCCGGGCTCTCCGTCAACGCCCAAATCGAAGACACCCAGACGTCCCCGGACGCCGGTGTCTCCGCCGCGCAGTCGCTCGTCTCCGCGGGTGTTCCGTCCGTCTGTGGGTCCGCGTCGTCCGGCGTGAACGTCCCCGTCTCGCAGCAGGCGTTCATCCCGAACGAAATCGTCGGGTGCTCGCCGTCCTCGACGGCGCTGTCCGTCTCGAACCTCGAAGACAACGACTTCATCTTCCGAACTGCACCGTCCGACTTCCTGCAGGGCCGCGTCATGGCGCAGGTCATGGCCGAGCGCCTCGAAGTCAGTTCGGTCTCGACGCTGTACGTCAACAACGACTACGGCCAGCAGCTCTCGGAGCGCTTCTCGAACGTGTTCAGCGACTCGTTCGACGGCGAAGTGTACAACCAGGTCGCGTTCAACATCGGCGAGTCGTCGTACTCCTCCGTCATCGAGACGGCGCTCTCCGGCCCGGACAACTGAGACCGACTCGACAGACCCGACTTTTCTTTCGTCGCCGCCGACGCGAGCGGTTGCGCTCGACTGCCGCACACGACTCCCCGACACAAGACACTCATACGACCGCTGACAGATGTGAGTCGATGAAGCGCCGCGCCCTCCTCTCGACGGTCGCCGGTTCGGCCCTCGGGCTCGCCGCCGGCTGTCTCAGCGACTTGGACGAACCGGTCGAGACCCCCGTGAACCCACAGACGACGATGGCGACGACCGACCCGCCGACCGAGACGACGACCGAGACGACGACCGAGACGAACACGTCGGAACCGGACTCCAGCATCGGCCTCTCGGTCGTCAACGAGGACGACAAGTCGCACACGCTGTCGGTCCGTGTGACCGACGGCGACGAGACGCGTTTCGTCGGGTCGCTCGACATCGGAGCGGGGCCCGGCCGCGGGCGGAGCGTCGAGAACGACCTCGTCGGTGAGAGAACTGTCCGCGTCGTCGCGGAACTCGAAGCGGGCGCGACGCTCGACTACGAGTGGACGGTCACCGACGAGGCGCGCCATCTCGAACTCGTCGTCACGTCCGACGCGGACCTCGAACCGCGACAACGCGTGCGGCCGGCTCTCGACGCTGCCGATCTCCCGTACACCGTCACGGGTGCGAAAGACATCTTCGCACCGCCGGGCGCGACGATTCGGAATCGGAGCGACGCCGACGCTCGGCTCACCGTCGCCATCGACCACGACGGGAGCCGCGTTTTCGAACGCGCCTTCGACGCGGCGACCGACCGCGAGATTTCGACGCCGGCGCTCGTGGCGTCCCACGGGACCTACGAGGTGGTCGTGGAGGCCGAAGACGGCCGCACCGCGACCCACGAGTGGGACATCCCGGAGAACTGGGGCTGGCCGACGCTCGCGGTGCTCGTCGCGGCAGACGGCTCGCTTCGGGTCGGGTCTGGCTGGCCCAAGACGGCCTCGGTTCACGTCGAACACGAGGGCGAGGCGGAGCGCGACCTGACGCTGACGCTCGTTCGACCCGCCGACGCGGACACCGCTAGTGACGACGCCGGCGGCGAGACCGGCTCTGGTGGCGCGGACGTCTCGGAGACGAACCGGACTGCCCCGCCCGGCGAATCGACCGTCGGCTTCGAGGTTCCCATCGGTGACGTGTACGAACTCACTATCGAGACGGCCGCGGGGTCCGAAACGGTCGACTACGCGGCGTGCTACTGCTGGAACACGAACGTGACGGTGACCCTCAATGGTCGCGGCGGAGGCGACGGCGACGGAGGCGGCGGTGGAGATGGCGACCTCTCGGTCGAGTCATTCGAGTACGTCTGCAGTTGATTGCCGAAAAAGAGCGTGGGCCGCCGAGACGGACTACCCGCCGAGGAAGTCTTGGCGGACCTGTTCGTCTTCGAGGAGCGCCGTGCCGGTGTCCATGTAGCGGTTCTGTCCGTTGGCTAAGACGTAACCGCGGTCGCAGCGTCGGAGCGCTTCCTTCGCGTTCTGTTCGACCATCAGGACGGCCGTGCCGGCCTCGTTAATCTCGTCGATTTTGTCGAACATCTCCTCGACGAGGTCGGGCGCGAGCCCCGCCGAGGGTTCGTCGAGAAGCAGCAAGTCGGGGTCGAGCATGAGCGCGCGACCCATCGCGAGCATCTGCTGTTGCCCGCCGGACATCGTGCCCGCCTTCTGGTCTTTCCGCTCTCTGAGGATGGGGAACCGCTCGTAGACCGCCTCCATGGCGTCCTGCGGCACCTCGTCGAGGATGTACGCGCCCATCTCGAGGTTCTCTTCGACCGTCAGCGTCGGGAAGATGTTGTCGTTCTGCGGGACGTAACCGATGCCGACGTGGATGATGTCCTCGGGTCGACGCCCGGTGATGTCCTCGTCTTTGAACCGGACGGTCCCACCCATGTGGGCGGTCAGGCCGAAGACGGACTTCATCGTCGTGGACTTGCCGGCCCCGTTCGGGCCGACGATGGTGACGTACTCGCCGTCGAACACGTCCATGTCGACGTCGGTGAGAATCTGGAGGTCGCCGTAGCCGGCGTCGAGGTCGCGGACGCGCAGGAGTACGTCGTCGCGCCCTTCGACGCCCGCGCCGCTCGTCGCGTCGGTGTTGGCGTCGACGCTCATACGTTACCCCCGAGGTAGGCCTCGATGACCTCTTCGTTGCTCCGAATCTCGTCCGGCGTCCCCTCCGTGAGCACCGAGCCCTGGTGGAGGACGATGACGTGTTCACAGTTGTTCATGATGAGGTCCATGTCGTGTTCGACGAGCAGGAACGTGTAGCCCTGCTCGCGGAGTTCGTGTACGTGTTCGAGCAGTTTCTTCTCGAGCGTGGGGTTGACCCCGGCGAACGGCTCGTCCAAGAGCAGCATGTCGGGGTCGGTCAGGAGGGCCCGCGCCATCTCGAGGAGTTTGCGCTGCCCGCCGGAGAGATTGCCTGCGTACTCCTCTGCGATGTGGGCGATGTCGAAGAAGTCGAGCACCTCCCAGACGCGTTCGAGGAGTTCCTCTTCCTGTTCGCGGACGTCGTCGCGGACGCCCGGCATGACGGAGCGCCACAGCGTCTCGCCGCGCTGGTGTTTCGGCGCGAGCATCATGTTCTCGAGGACGGTCATCTCGCTCAGCTCGCGGGCGATTTGGAACGTCCGAACCATCCCGCGGTTGGCGATTTCGTGCGGCTCCTCGCCGGTGATATCCTCGCCGTTGAACGTGACCGTGCCGGCGTCGGGCTTGAGCATGCCCGTGAGAGGTTGAACGTCGTGGACTTGCCGGCCCCGTTCGGGCCGATGAGACCCGTGAGCGACCCGGCTTCGACCTCGAAGGTCGCCCCGTCGACGGCGGTGATGCCGCCGAAGGACTTCTCCAGTCCCTCGACTCGGAGCGGGTAGTCGACCGACGTGTCGACGCCGGAGGCGAACGCGCCGAGCGCCCCTTCGTCGACCTTGTTCGCCACGTCTTCGACCGGTTGGTCCGCGGCGTCACTCATCGGTCTCACCTCCCTGAGCCGCGGCGTCGACGCCGCCGTCGGTGCGGACCGAGTCGTCGTCGCCGCCGTCGACGGCCATCGACTTCGGCCGCGACAGCGGGATGACGGACGCGGTCTCCTTGCGGTAGCCGAGCATCCCCTCCGGCCGGTTGTGCATCAGCCAGATGAGCACGAGCCCCATCACGACCAGTTGGAGCTGCCGGATGCTGTCGACCGTGTACAGGAGGAACGGCACGGGGTCGAACTGCGAGATGAGCGGCGAGATTGCCTGCCCGAAGCCGGACGGCGAGTCGAGGTTGGGGAACACCGCCGACACGAGGTTCTGGAAGTACCGCGGTCCCTGGTAGAGCACCGCCGCGAAGACGGCCCCACCGAGGACGCTCCCCGTGTTCGAACCGGCCCCGCCGATGATGAGCGCGATCCAAATGAAGAACGTCACGCGCGGCCGGAAGAAGTTCGGCGTCACCGCGCCCTGTGGAACGAGCCAGAGGATGCCGGCGAGCCCCATGAGCGCACAGCCGAGCATGAACGACTTGATTTTGAACCGGTCGGTGTTCTTGCCGAGGGCGTTCGCGACGTCCTCATCCTCGCGGATGGCCTTCAGCACGCGACCGAACGGCGATTCGCCGGTGCGCTTGAGCAGCCAGTAGAAGCCCGCGACGAACCCGAGGAGCAACAGCCCGTAGACGAGACCGTCGACGACCGGCTTGGGGTTCCTCGGCACGAGGACTTGGAAGGCATCGACGAAGCCGAGGTATCCGTTCCAGAGGCCGACGCCACGAAGCAGCGCCTCCAGCGGCGGGGCGAAGTCGAGGATGAGACCCGACCCGCCGCCGAATCCGACGCGGTTACCGAACAGCTGGAACTGCTGGAGTTCCCCGGAGAGGAAGCTGAACCGGACGATTTCCGACATCGCGATGGTGACGATTGCGAGGTAGTCGGCCCGCAACCGAAGCGCCGGGAGCGCGACCACGAGTCCCAACAGCGCGGCCGCGGTCATGCCGGCGAGGATACCCACCCAAAGCGGCAGGCCGAGGCCGCCGACCTGCGCCGCGCCGCCGGCGACGTACGTCGGCTTCGTCACGATTGCCGTGACGTAGACGCCGACGGCCATGAAGCCGACGATGCCGATGTTGAACAGCCCGGTGTACCCCCAATGGAGGTTGAGCGCGAGCGACAGCATGGCGAAGACGCCGATGTAGAACGTCAGCGTCGCGATGGAGTTGAGTTGACCGCGGAGCGTGTATCCGAGAACGACCCCCGCGAGGACGTACGCGAGGTACGTCCCGAGGAGGACCAGTACGATGAGGCCCGCGTCGCCGCCCGGGATGCGGGCGGTGAAGTCGTCGCGGACGCTCATGCGGTCGCCCTCCCGCTGAACAGCCCGGACGGTTTCACGAGGAGGATGACGATCATGACGACGAAGGCCGCGGCCCGCGAGAACGCCGAGGGAATCCACAGGACCGACATCGACGCCGTCAGTCCGATGACGAGGCCGCCGGCGATGGCCCCGTAGATGGAGCCGATGCCGCCGAGGATGACCGCGGCGAAGATGAGAAGCAAGAGGAGCCACCCGTCGTTGAACCCGAGCGTCCCTTTCCAGAGGATGAACATGTACCCCGCGACGCCGGTCAGCCCGCCGCCGATAATCCACGTCGCGCGGACGACGCGCTCGGTCGAGATACCGGTGATGAGCGCGAGGTCCTTGTTGTCGGCCATCGCGCGCATCGCCTTCCCGAGTTTCGTCCGCTGTAAGAGGACGTGGACGCCGAGCATCAAGGCCGAGGCGACCACGAGAAGCGTGATGTCGTGGGCGTTGATGAAGACTGTGCCATCGATGAAGTACAGCGACACCGACGGCGGCTGGGCGGTCGTGCCGCGCACGTCAGATCCGAAGACGAACTGCATCAGGTAGCGCAGCGCGAACGCGACGCCGATACTCGTGATGAGGAGGGTGATGCCGTCCTCGTTCCGAATCGGTTTGAAGATGGTGCGGTCGACCGCGAGCGACAGCGCGATAGCGAACGCGCCGGAGACGACGATGCCGGCGACGACCGCGAGCGGCGTCGAGAGCATTCCGATGCCGAGCGTCCCGCCGTAGACCGACCCCCCGGCCCCGACGAGCAGGAGCGCGCCGATGTCGGCGCGTCCCAGTCCGGCGATGAGGTACGTCGTTGCCCACCCCGAGAAGGCCCCGGCTGTGATGTAGTCGCCGTGCGAGAAATTAGCGAAGTTTAGAATGCTGTACGTCATCGACAACCCGATGCCCGCGAGGCCGATTACGAGCCCCCGCATCAGACCATCCCAGACCAGCGTGCCAATGTCGGCAAACTGCGTCTGCCCTGTTGCTAACCCGCGAAGCAAGTCACCGAATAGTACGACTACGATGACCGCCAAGACGAGCGCGAACGGACGCTCGATGGCGAACTGCCTGCCACGGGAGTAGGTTTCGGCAATACCCATTGATAACTATCCTCATGATATGTGCGGACGATAAACATAGATAAATCTTTCTTCATCGGTCGTCTTTACTGACCCCGCTCGGCACCCCGCAGGGCCGCGATTCCCCGATTTCGGCCCGAATCGCCGACACTTAAAAGCGGATAGAGCCCCGACAGGGCCCATGCGCGTCAGTTCGGCGGCGTTTTCCGACCTCGACGACCTCGCCGACCTGTGGGTCGAACTCGCCGCGGACCAGCGGTCGTTCGGGTCGCACCTCCGCGCCGACGCTAACCGGACGCCGATACGGGAGGCGCTGGCGCGACACGTCGCCGCCGACGGCGTGCTCGTCGCCCGCGAGGAGGGGACCGATGGGACCGAGAGGAACGACGGAGACGAAGCGGAGGGCGCGGAGACGGGCGATATCGTCGGCTTCGTCATGTTCGACATCGAGGCGGAGGCGTACGAGCAGGACGCGACCCGCGGGATGATTCGGAACCTGTTCGTCCGCCCGGCGTACCGAGACGCCGGGGTCGGCGCGCGACTGCTGGCGGCGGCGGAGACCGCGCTCGGAGACGCCGGCGCTGATACCGTCGCGCTGGACGTGCTGGCGGACAACGACGCCGCCCGTCGGTTTTATCGGCGGCACGGCTACCGACCGCACCGCGTCGAACTGGAGAAATCGATGCGAAACGATACACACTCAAAGGAGGACCGGTAATCGACGGACGCGCCAGGAGAGCATGGGCGGTTCATGCACTCGACTTGTAATCGAGACTTCGTGGGTTCAAATCCCACTCCTGGCTTCCTTCGCCGGTTCGACCGTTTTTTGCGCCCCACGCGGGCCCCGCGTTCAGTCGCAGCGAGCCGGAGCCGCGCCCGCGGTTCGTCGATACGGTTTCAGTTCCGCCCCGCGGGCGGCCGGACCCGAATGAGGAGAAGCGACCCCGGCACGCCGAGGACGAGCGCCCGAAACGGATTATGCTTGATGATAACGTCGGGGTCGAGCGGCTCCGACTGGAGGTCGGTGATGCGGATGCACGAGTAGTAAACCGTGACGTGAGTGAGCACGTACGCGAACGCCGCGGGGACGACGACCGGATACCGGATGCCGCTCATCGCGAGCCCCTCGAACGCGAGGGCGGTGAGCGCCGAGATAAACAGGAGGTTTCCCAGTTGGAGCGTGACACCGGTCAGCGCCGTTATCGCGGTGTCGAACAGCGACGCGCCGTAGGGGGTGTACGTGAGCGCAGTGACGACAGCCACCGCTCCGAGAAAGAGCCCGGCGAACAACCCAGATAACGCGTACACGAACTCCATTGGAGGACCGTTACGGGACCGACGGTGGCGATGAATTTAGTTCTACCCCCCTCGTTATCGCGGTCGAAAATCAGAGAATCCCGTCGAACGCGGCGGGGACGCGGCGTCGAGACGGGATTTTATCTTTATCCGGAACGTCGTGTTCGGTATGAACGGGACCGATCAATTCATGTTCGCCGTGACGCTTCTCATCTTCGCGCTCCTCCTCGTCGGCCTCCTTCTCGCACTCGTCTAGGGAGAAAACTTATGTGATATTCATGGAGGATACTAGATACCATGCCGGAATGTCAGAACTGTGGTTCGTTCGTGACGCCCGCATACGCCCGAGTCTTCACTCCAGATGGCATGGAGAATCCGCGTGTCTGCCCGAACTGCGAGGATATGGTCCGCGACGGCGCACAGGTACGGGCGGCGCGGTCACCGAGAAATCACTGACTCGCCGAGCCGTCACTGAGCGACGTGGTAGCGTTCGGCGTCCTGTCGGACGAAGCCGCGCTTCGACAGCGTACTGAGGATGCTGTAGAGGGCGATCTTCTTCATCTCCAGCCCGTTTTGCAGGTCGGTGATGGACGCGCCGTCGTGCGTGGTGAGATAGAGGTACACGAGCTTGGCCGAGGGCGATTCGAGTTCGCCGGGGACTTCGATGGTCGGAACCGTCTGTTGCATGGTCGTTGTCATCCTGTTTGCTTCGACGATAATAAAACTCTCTTACAACAATCGTCGAAGAACCGAGGTCGGGGGTGAGGCCGCGAACGTCCCGAATTCGAGAGAATCGTTGTATTCGTCACGAACGTACATCGGATAATTGTCGGTGTTCGACGCCGCCGACTTCGACTGTCGTCGAAGGGAACGGGTCGCGGGCCGTCGGGTGGCGAGGCCCGGCGGCGCGCGGTTCCGAGACGGAAGGGGCGGGAGTCGAACCACGCGAAGCCATTGAAAACCACCGGACCGACCGCGAGGGCCTGCGCCGGTGTGCTCTACCACTGAGCCACCCTTCCGGGCGGGCGTAGGGGTCGAGCGGGCAAATAGCCGTTGGTGGGCTCCGGTCGCGGTCGCGCGGTTCGGCGCGCTGTGGCGCGTCGGGGCACCGCTCGGGAGTCGACGTCGAAAGAAAGGGCGTCTGCGACTCGCTTGAGTCGCGGTCGGCTCAGTAGCTCCGGACCTTCGGCTCGTACGTCTTGTCCTCGCCTTCGAGGATGACCGGCTTGTACCAGAGTTCCGGGCGGCCGTCGTTCCACGAGAGCAGCGTGTGCTTGAGCCACTCCTCGTCGCGGCGCTCCTGGTACTCCTTGCGCCAGTGGGCACCGCGGAACTCGTTGCGCGCGAGCGCGCCGAGCGTGATGGCCTCGGCGATGTCGAGGATGTTGCGCGTCTCCAGCGTCTGGAGCAGGTCCGTGTTGAACGTCCGCGACTTGTCGGCCACGAACACGTCCTGGTAGAGTTCGCGCGCCTCGCGGATGTCGCGGAGCGCGTCCTTGAGGGCCGACTCCTCGCGGAAGACGTTCACGTTGCGCGTCATCGACTTCTGGACGCGTTCGCGAATCTCGGCCTGCTGGATGCCGTCTTCTCGCTCCAAGAGGGTGTCGATGGTCTCGCGCTCGTCTTCGACGGCGCGCTGGACGAGGTCCGCTCCGGAGACGGTCGCACCCGCGTCCGCCGCCGTCCCGCCGTCGGCGACGGCGTCCTCACCGATACCCGCTTCGCCGAGTTCGACCGGCGAGTCGACCTCGCCGAGTTCGTACTCGCCTTCTTTGCCGGTCGTGATTTTGGCCTCCTCCATGTCCTTGCCCGCGGCGTGGTGGCCGGCGCGCTTGCCGAAGACGATGAGTTCGGGGAGCGCGTTGCCGCCGAGGCGGTTGCCGCCGTGGACGGAGGCGCAGGCGCACTCGCCGGCCGCGTAGAGACCGGAGATACAGGTCTCGCCGTTCTCGTCGGTCTCGATGCCGCCCATCGCGTAGTGCTGGCCGGGCTTGACCGGCATCGGCGCGTCGAGGGGGTTGACGCCCTCGAAGTCCTCCGAGAGGTGGATGATGTTCTCGAGGCGGTCGATGATGCGCTCTTCGCCGAGGTGGCGCATGTCGAGGTGGACGTACTCGTCTTCGATGCCGCGGCCCTCGTTGACTTCCGTGAGTTCGGCCCGAGAGACCACGTCGCGCGAGGCGAGTTCGCCGAGGTTGTTCGCGTAGCCGTACTCGAACATGAAGCGCTCGCCGTTTTCGTTGTAGAGGATGCCGCCCTCGCCGCGGACGCCCTCGGTGATGAGAACGCCCGTCGAGGGGAGCGTCGTCGGGTGGAACTGGATGAACTCCATGTCCTCCATCGGCGCGCCGGCGCGGTAGGCCATCGCGACGCCGTCGCCGGTGTTGGCGACCGCGTTGGTCGTGTGGTCGTAGACCTGCCCGAGGCCGCCGGTGGCGAGGATGACGCCGTTGCGGGCGCGGAAGCCCTCGACCTGTCCGGTCTGAACGTCGTAGGCGACGATACCGTGGCAGTTCCGGTCCTCCGGCTTCTCCTCGTCGGAGACGGCCAGTCGGGTCACGTGCCACTCGTCGTAGACCTTGATGCCGCGCTTGACGAGCTGCTCGTACATCGTGTGGAGCAGCTGGTGGCCCGTCTCCGCGCCCGCGTAGGTGGTCCGCGGGAACGAGAGCCCGCCGAACGGCCGCTGGCTGACGCGGCCGTCGTCGTCACGGGAGAACGCCATCCCCCAGTGTTCGAGCTTGATGGTCTCTTTCGGGCTGTCCTTACAGAGGGTCTCGGCCGCCGGCGCGTCGGCCAGATAGTCCGAGCCCTTCATCGTGTCGTAGGCGTGGTCCTCCCACGAGTCGCCTTCGCGGAGCGCGGCGTTGATGCCGCCCTCCGCCGCGCCCGTGTGACTTCGGACCGGGTGGAGCTTCGACACGATGGCCACGTCGGCCCCTTCCTCGTGTGCCGCAATCGCCGCGCGCAGGCCCGCCCCGCCCGCGCCGACTACGATAACGTCGTGTTCGTACATGGTGTGTTTGGGTGTGTCGTAGGGTTGGTCGAACTTCAGGGTTTCACCGGGAAGTTCACCAGAACTTCAGGTTGTTCTTAATCGCCTCGCGCTTGAGTTCCTGGATGTGCTCCGTGAGGGGGATGTCCTTCGGGCACACCTCGGTACAGGAGAACTGGGTCTGACAGCGCCAGACGCCGTGTTCCTGTTCGAGGATTTCGAGGCGGCGCTGCTTCATGTCCTCGCCCTCGCGTTCGTCCATGGCGAAGCGGTAGGCCTTGTTGATGGCCGCGGGACCGAGATACTCGTTGTCGCCGGCGGCGATGTTACACGAGGACATACACGCGCTACACCAGATGCAGCGGGTGGACATCTTGACCTTCTCGCGGTTCTCGCGCGTCTGGCGCTGCTCGTCGAGTTCGCCGTCCGGAAGCGAGTTCGTCTGGAAGTACGGCTCGACCGACTCCATCTGGTCGTAGAAGTGCTCCATGTCGACGACGAGGTCCTTGACCACGTCGGCGTGCGGGAGCGGTTCGATCCGAACCGGCTCCGAGAGGTCCGAAAGCTGGGTCTTACAGCCGAGTCGCTGCGACCCGTTGACGAACAGCGCGTCGGATCCGCAGATGGCCTGCCGGCAGGAGTGCCGGAAGGTGAGAGAAGAGTCGTAGTGGTCCCGCGCCCACATGAGCGCGTCGAGGACCGTCATCCCTTGCTTGTACGGGACGTGGAAGTCGTCGAAGCGGGGCTCCTGTTTCTCCGGCACCTCGGGGTCGTAGCGGAAGACCTTGAGGTGGAAGGTGTCGTCCGCGGAGCGCGCCTTCTCGGCCGCCTCGGCCTCGCGCTGCTCTTGGACTCGCTCGGCGCGCTCGCGCTTTTTCGCGTCGCGCTTCTGCTTGCCGGCAGACGCCGTCTCCGTGGCCGATTCCTCTTCGACTGATTCGGGAACTTGCGTGCTCATTAGATGGGAACACCTCCGGCCCACGCGAGGGCCGTGCGGACGCCCTGCACAATGAGCAGGACGCTCGCGAGACCGAGAATCGCCTTAACCGCCGTCTTCCGGGTGCCAGAGAGGCCCTGGTTGACGAGGGCGTTGTAGACGCCGTTGACCCCGTGGAACGTCGCGGTGACGAGGAACAGGATCATCAGCGAGAAGTACGTCAACTGCTCCATGCGCGCCTGCGAGAGGGCGAACGTCACTTCGTCGGCGTGGTTGACGAAGTGGAGCAGGAAGAAGTGGAACGCCAGCACCACGACGAGGAAGGCGGCGGTCAGCCGCTGCCAGAGCCACCGCCGGCCGCCGGGCTCGAAGGACGTGTATCGTTCTGCCATTAGATGCTCACCCCCGAGAGGAACGTGGGAACGCTCGCAACGACGATGACACCCGTCAGGATGAGCGACGCGTAGAAGCTCTTGTCCTGCGCTTCCAGCCCGACGCCCAGGTCGACGAACAGCAGCCGCAGTCCGTTGAGGATGTGAAACACCGCCACCGCGAGCAGCCCGACTTCCAGAATACGCACGACCAAGAGACTCTCCAGCGCCTGAATCGTGTTCGTGTACGCCGCCGCGCCCGAGAGGGCCGTCGACAACACGGCGATGTGGGTAAAGAGATAACCCACAAGCACCCAGCCGGTGAACTTGTGGAATATCCAGGCCCACATGCCGGCCGAGAACTCCCGCCATCTGCTGAAGTCCTCGATGAGGCCCCGATTGTAAGACTGACTCATGCTCTTGTGAGTGTCGGGAAGGGGAGGGTATAGAACTTACGTGTATGGAGTTTCGTGAGGGTTGGCAAAAGTCGCCGGACCCCGAATATCTCGGGGCGGGGCGGCCGGTCTCAGAGCGTCGGCTCGGGGGTGCCGGACTGCTCGCGCTCGACGACGCGCCGCACCTTGTCCTTCAGTTCGACGAGGTGGCAAAGCGGGTTCCCGGGGTAGACGACCGGATTCTCGAGGACGCCGACGAGCAGGCCCGTAAAGGGGGCGACGACGGTGACGTTGTCGTCCTTGAACGGGTTCGTAATCGTGCAGATGCGGTCGCCCTCGTGGACGAGCGCGCCGCGGTCGTGGTGCATGTCGACGATGCCGCCCGCGTCGGCGCGGAGCCACGTCTTCTCGTTTTCGTCCGAGATGACGGTCCGCCAGCCCGGCCAGTTGACCGTCGAGGTCTCTCGGAGGCCGTACTCGGCGAAGACGCTCTCGACGCCCGCGAGCGCCTCGTCGATGAGTTCGCGCTGGAAGCGGTGGGCCTCGCCCATCTCGACGGTGATGGCCGGCGTCCCGCTCGCCGACGACTCGGTTCGGAGCATCCCGCTGGACCCCGAACTGTCGATGATGACGTGCGAGCCGAAGGCGTTGGCGAGGCGCGCAACCGGGGGGTCGGACATGTCCGCCCGGACGTGGAGCATGTTAGTTCGCCCCCGCGTGGAGGTGTGGAAGTCGATGCCGAGGTCGCAGGGAGCGATGAAGTTCTGGTAGATGCGGTGGGCCATCCGCTTTGCTCCCGTGGAGGTCTCGGAGCCCGGGAACGACCGGTTCAGGTCGCGGTCGTAGATGGGGAGGTACCGCTGTTGGGCGAGGAACGCGGGGACGTTCATCACCGGCATACAGACGAGCGTGCCCGCGAGGTCCGAGAGGTCCCACTCGTAGGCCACCTCGCGGACGACCTCGATACCGTTCAGTTCGTCGCCGTGGGCGGCGGCGGAGAGGAACACGGTCGGCCCCGGCCGCTCCCCGTTGATGATGGTGACGGGGATACGAACCGGGTCGCCGAGATACGTCTCGGAGATGCCGTACCGGATGTCCTGTGTCTCGCCCGGCTCGACCTTCCCGCCGTTGTAGGTGAAGGCCTCGTTGTCGGCCATGTGATGCGATGGGAGGGCCGGGGTTATAAACGGTCGCGACGGACCGCCCGACGCCGACCTCGCGGCTGCGAACCGCGGGCGGCCGGCTCTCGACCGTCATGTCTTTGAAACCGGGAGGGTATCAACTGAGTATGTCCACCACAGACGACGCCGTGCGTGTCGGCGTGCTTTCTCTGCACAACAGCAAGGAGACGAAGGCAATCCTCAACGCGGTCGAAGACCTCGGTCACGAGCCGGTGTGGCTCCGTCGGGAGAACGCGGCGGTCAGCATCGAAGACGGCGAGGTGACGGTCGAGCCTGAGGTGGACATCATCGCGAATCGGCTACTCCTCTCGAACACCGAGGAACCCGCGGAACTGCTCGGGCTGGCGACGACGTTCAACCGCATCCGACCGATGCTCAACGAGCCCGACGCGGTCCTCGCGGCCATCCACAAGTTCGCCACGGCCGCGACGCTCGCTAACTGGAATATCAAGGTGCCGGACGCGCTCCTCGCGCTCTCGAACGACCGGCTGAACAAGGGCCGCGAGCGCTTCGGCGACGTCGGCGTCTACAAGTCCGCCATCGGCACCCACGGCGGCGGGACGTGGAAGGTCGACCTGACCGAGCCCGTGAACCCGAAGGTCGGCAACCGACAGGCGTTCCTGCAGAAGCTCATCGACCGTGACGGCGACCGCCACCGCGACCTGCGCGTCTACATCGTCGACGGCGAAATCATCGGTGCGATGTACCGCTACGCCCCGGAGGGCGACTGGCGGACCAACGTCGCCCTCGGCGGCGACGTGCTCAACGCGACCGACGAGATGCCCGAGGAAGCGCGGGAAACTGCGCTCTACACGGCCGAAGTGATGGAGATGGACTACGTCGGCGTCGACCTCGTCGAGGGCGAAGACGGCTGGTTCGTCCTCGAAGCCAACCCGACCGCCGGCTTCAAGGGCCTCTATCAGGCGACGGGCAAGAGCCCCGCGCCGCACATCGCGAAGCTCGCGATCGAGCGCGCGGGCGGCGAGGTCGACGAGGCACGCGTCGAGGAACTGTCCGCGACGCTCGACGACTCCGTCCCCTCGTGTGCCCCCAACGAGTCGCCCATCATCGACGGCGAAGCGCCCATCATCGGCTATATCGAGGAGGTCGTCGTCAACGGGACCAGCGGCTCCCAGCAGACCCTCGCGAAGTCCGACACCGGCGCGACCCGGACGAGCATCGACACGAGCCTCGCCGCCGAAATCGGCGCGGGGCCCATCAAGAGCATGACGCGCGTGAAGTCCGGGAGCCTCAAGGGCGGGAAGGCCCGCCCCGTGGTCGACCTCGTCATCGGTATCGGCGGCACCCAGCACACCGTGACCGCCAGCGTCGAGGACCGCTCGCACATGGACTACCCGCTGCTGCTCGGGCGCGACATCCTCGAACACTACCGCGTGGACGTGCGCCGCCGCGCCAACGCCGACCGCAACGACAGCGACGACGAGGAAGAGGAACTCCTCGAAGAGTAAGTCGGCCCGCGCCACGCCACGGCCATCGGCGCGCTCGCCATCGGCGCGACGACCGACGACCGCGCCCGAGACACGCGCACTTTTCTCTTCGACGACCCAACCACTGGCCGATGAGCGACGACGCCTACCGCGAACTCCGGGCGGACCCGCACCTCGGCGACGTGGTCGAGGAACACGGCCCGCTCTCGCTCGACCCCGCCGACGACCCCTTCGAGCGACTGGTCGTCTCGATTGTCAACCAACAGCTCTCGACGACCGCGGCGGCGACGATTCGGGACCGCCTGTTCGACCGCGTCGAGGTCACACCCGAGGGGATACTGGCCGCCGACGAGGCCGTCCTGCGCGACTGCGGCCTCTCGACTCAGAAGGTCGGCTACGTCCGCAACGTCGCCGACGCGTTCCGAGACGGCCTGTCGGCCGAATCCCTCCGGGAGATGGACGACGACGAGGTCGTCGCGGCGCTCACCGAGATTCGCGGCGTCGGCGACTGGACCGCGAAGATGTTCCTCATCTTCGTGCTCGCCCGCGAGGACGTGTTCCCGGTCGAGGACCTCGGGATTCGACGCGGCATGGAACGCGTCTTCGGGTTCGAACCCGACGCCGTCTCCCGCGGCGAGATGCGCGAGCGCGCCGAGCGCTGGGCCCCCTATCGAAGCTACGCCAGCCGGTATCTCTGGCGGTGTGTGGACTAACTTCGAACGGGTGGAAAGCTAGAGTGAGTCGAATAATCGACAGACTGCGGTGGCTTCTCCGATCGAGAGAATAAACGACTGTTACGTTTATATTTCACGCGAGGGAAACGTTGAAACCGCCGCGCACTATAACGTTCGTCCATGAACGTAGATGACGTCAACAGTATCACCGTTCTCGGAGCGGGCAACATGGGCCACGGCATCGCGGAGGTCGCGGCTCTCGCCGGCTACGACGTCGTACTGCGCGACATCAAAGACGAGTTCGTCCAGAAGGGCTACGACCAGATCGAGTGGTCGCTGAACAAACTCGCCGAGAAGGACCGACTGTCGCAGGACGACGCCGACGCCGCGCTCGCCCGCGTCTCGACGGCGGTGGACCTCGGCGAGGCCGTCGTCGACGCCGACGTGGTCATCGAGGCTGTCCCCGAGAAGATGTCCATCAAAAAGGAGGTGTACACCGAGTTGGAGGAACACGCTCCCGACCACACGGTGTTCGCCACCAACACCTCCAGTCTCTCCATCACCGAACTCTCCGAAGTGACGGAGCGACCCGAGCGCTTCTGCGGAATGCACTTTTTCAACCCGCCGGTCCGCATGGACCTCGTCGAGGTCATCTCCGGCGCGCACACCGCCGACGAGACGCTCGAACTCGTCGAGGACCTCGCCGAAGAGATGGGCAAGACGCCCGTCCGCGTCCGCAAGGACAGCCCCGGCTTCATCGTGAACCGCATCCTCGTCCCGCTGATGAACGAGGCCGCGTGGATCGTCCACGCCGGCGACGCGACGATGGCCGAAGTGGACTCCACGACGAAGTACGACATGGGCCTCCCGATGGGGAGCTTCGAACTCGCCGACTACGTCGGCATCGACGTGGGCTATCACGTCCTCGAATACATGCACGAGGTGCTCGGCGACGCCTACGAGCCGTGCCCGCTCCTCTCCGAAAAGGTCGAAGAGGGCGACCTCGGCCAGAAGACCGGCACGGGATTCTACGACTACGAGGACGGCGAGGGCGCAGAAGTTCCCCACGACAAAGGGAGCGAAGCGGTCAAGAACCGACTCCTCGGCGTCATGGCGAACGAGGTCGCCGGCCTCGTCGGCAACGACGTGGCCGACCCGGCCGCCATCGACCGCGCGGTCAAACTCGGCGGACGCTTCCCCGACGGCCCGGCGAAGATGGCCGACAGCGCCGGCATCGCGACCCTCGTCGGCGCGCTCGACAACCTCCACGACGAAACCGGTGAGGAGCGCTACGAGGCCGTGCAGTACCTCCGCGACCTCGCCCAGTCCGGCGAGGGCTTCTACGGCGGCGAGGAGGAATCCGACGAGGCTCCCGCGT
The DNA here is from genome assembly GCF_003586325.1 of Haloferax sp. Atlit-10N. Taxonomy (NCBI): domain Archaea; kingdom Methanobacteriati; phylum Methanobacteriota; class Halobacteria; order Halobacteriales; family Haloferacaceae; genus Haloferax; species Haloferax sp. Atlit-10N. The sequence goes on along the minus strand of NZ_PSYX01000003.1, from coordinate 96,588 downwards.
TCGACGACATCTCCATCGAGGTGCGCGACGGCATCGGTCACATCACCCTCGACCGCCCGCACCGACTCAACACCATCAGCATCGAACTGATGGACGAACTCTCCGAGGCAGTCGACGCCTTCGCCGAGGACGACGAGGTCCGCGCCGTGCTCCTCACGGGGGCCGGCGACCGCGCGTTCTCCGCCGGGGCCGACGTGACGAGCATCGCCGCGGGCGGCGGCGACGCCGTCTCGGGCGTCGAAATCTCCCGGAAGGGCCAACAGACGTTCGGAAAGCTCGAGGAACTCGACAAGCCGGTCATCGCCGGCATCGACGGCTTCTGTCTCGGCGGCGGGATGGAACTCGCCATGTGCGCCGACCTCCGCATCGCCACGGAGCGCTCCGAACTCGGCCAGCCGGAGCACAACCTCGGGCTCCTCCCCGGCTGGGGCGGCACGGTCCGTCTCCAGCGCATCGTCGGCACCGGCCGCGCGAAGGAGATTATCTTCAGCGCCGACCGCTACGACGCCGAGACGATGGCCGACTACGGCTTCATCAACGAGGTCGTCGAGAACGACGGCTTCGAAGAACGGGCCTTCGAGTACGCGAAGCGGTTCGCACAGGGCCCGCCGGTCGCCCAGCGCTACACCAAGCGCGCCATGCACAACGGCTGGGAAGACACCGATTCGGGGCTGGAAGTCGAAGCGCAGGCGTTCGGCCTGCTGTTTACCACCTCGGACTTGATGGAGGGCATCGCCGCCTTCACGAGCGACCGCGACCCCGAGTTCACGGGCGAATAAGTCGAAGCCGTGGGTGGGTTCCTCTCACTCACCCACGATGGAACGCAACGCTTAAAATAGTCCAACGACCACTCGTGAATGCAGACGCTCGGTTGGTGTAGTCCGGCCAATCATCTTGGCCTTTCGAGCCGAGGACCAGGGTTCAAATCCCTGACCGAGCACTTCTGTCGAACACAACCCTCCGAGAGACTTCCGCGTCTCTTGGTCACCGACCGACTCGACTCGCGCCCACAGTAGTTAGCTTACACGTTTTTAACGATAGCAATTAAATATACACATAGCATGGAGCACGAGCGTCCCGGGACGGGAGTTCGATGATGCTCGAAGAGTTCGTCTCGCAGGTTGACCCCGTCGTCGTCCGCCTGTTTGTCGCGGCGGCGCTGGGGATGTTCCTCGGCTTGGAGCGCGAGCGGTCGAAAAAGAGCGCCGGCGTGCGGACGTTCACGCTGACGAGCCTTCTCGGTGGTGTCGCCGTTGCGGTCGGGAGCGACATCCTCCTCGCGGTCGGCGGGTTACTGGTGGTTGTGCAGGCGGTGTTGCTCGGGAGCCGTGGGTTAGTCGAGCACCAGTTGGACGCCCGGGACACCGACAGCCACGACGACCCGCAACCCGACTCCGACGCGGATTTCGACGTCGATTCAGATTCCGACTCCGGGGAAGCCCGCCTCGACGACGCCAGAGCCGCACGGTTGGACGACCTCGGCGTGAGCCTCTCGCTCACCACGTCCACGTCGCTTCTGGTCGCCTACGCGGTCGGCGCGGCTGTCGTGAGCGGCTTCGTCATCGAGGGCGTCGTCGTCGCGCTCACGTCGTCGCTGCTGTTGGTCCTGCGGCGTGAACTCCACGGGTTCGCCCGGCGGCTGACGACCGACGAGGCTCGAAGCGCCGTCGAGTTCGCCATCATCGCGTTCGTCGTCTATCCGTTGCTCCCCGAGGGGCGAATCGGGCCGTGGGACGCCGTCAGTCCCCGAACCGTCTGGTTGCTCGTCGTCGCGGTGAGCGCAATCGGCTTCATCAACTACGTCATCATCCGGCGGTACGGCGAGCGCGGCATCGCCATCACGGGGTTTTTCGGGGGGCTGGTGAACTCGACGGCCGTCATCGGCGAGATCGCCGGACGAACGAGGCGAAACCCGTCGATTCGGCCGCTCGCGGCCGGCGCGATTCTCATGGCCGACGCGGCGATGGCGCTTCGAAACCTCTCGCTCGTCGTCGTGTTCGTCCCGGAGCTCGCGGTCCAAGTGGGGATTCCCCTCGGACTCGTCGCGCTCGTTGGGGTGGGCTACGCGCTTCACTCCCGCGAGTGGGGCGTCGACCTCGACGTCGCGTTCGAGTCGCCGTTCAGCCTCGAAAGCGCCCTCCGCTTCGGCGTCTTCTTCCTCCTCGTGTTGCTCGCCTCCGCGGCGGCACAGGAGTACTTCGGCGCGACCGGGTTCGTCGTAACGAGCTTCCTCGGCGGACTGGTGTCGAGCGGGTCGGTCGTCACGACCGCCGTCACGCTCTACGGCGGCGGCAACATCGACGGGACGACCGCCGTCGTCGGCGTCCTCGCCGGAACCGCCGCGAGCATCGCGGTCAAGGTGGCTCTCGCGGCGAGCGTCGACCGCGAACTCCTCGGGCCGGTCGCCCGGCGGAGCGCGCTCCTCGTGGCGGCGGGCGTCGCCGGCGTCGCTATCGTCGTCTTTCGCCCGTAAGGCGGGCGGCACGGAGACACGCGCACGCGGAATTACCGAACCGACACAACAGTCAGCGACACAACATTGATAGCACCGTGCCGCGGCAATCAAATCGCACTGGTTCGGCGCGTATCCCGTGACCGAGCGACCCACGAAGATTCGCCCGTCGGTCGTCCCCCGACGGGCGAGGGTCACTCCACGTATCCACCCTCCCGAGCGACTGCGCTCGTCTGAGTACCCCGATTCGTCCGACCACCCCCGTCCGCGCCGACGGCTCGACTGCGAAGCCGATGGCTTGAGGTTCGCCGGCGTCTATCGTGGCTCTACGTCCACCGAGCGATGATACGCGACCCGACCCGACGAGACCGTGGCGAACCGCACGCGAAGCGACAACAGTCGGCCCCGAAGCCGAACCGGGCGAGAAACGATCTCGGGAGCGTCTGACCGTGTCGGACACGACGCGCGCCGCGCTCGCCGCCGGAACGCTCGTCGCCCTCGCCGCGACGAGCGGGAGCCTCTATTTCAGCCTCGGTCTCGGACTCACGCCCTGCGACCTCTGTTGGTACCAGCGCATCCTGATGTACCCGCTCGTCGTGGTGCTCGGAGTCGCTGCGGTCGAGGACCGACCCGGCGTCTGGAAGACGGTGCTTCCCCTCTCGCTGGGAGGGCTCGCCCTCTCGGGCTACCACTCGTACCTGCAGGTCGCACCGGGCGCGACCTGTACCGTCGGCGGCCCGTGTACGTCCATCCAATATCCCATGCTCGGCGGCATCCTGACCATTCCGCGACTCGCGTTCATCGGGTTCGCGCTCGTGACGGTCCTCGCGCTCGCCGCCGCCCGCCTCGGCGGGTCGGCCGACGACGCGTGGGGGATGTGACCGCGGTTGGGCCCGCACTCCGAGCGCCGTCGCCGCTCTAACTCCCGTCGAGGTCGACCATCGGTTCGGGGTAGTCCACGCCCAACTCGACCCCGTAGGTCGCCTGTTCTTCGTCGCTTAGCTCCCACGGTTCGTGGGCGTACTCGGCGGGCAACACGTCGAGTTCGGGGAGCCACGTCCTCACGTACTCGGCGTCCTCGTCGTAGCGCTTCGCCTGCCAGCGCACGTCGAACGAGCGGTCCCGCGAGTCGTTGCCGACGCCCGCGATGTAGGCCCAGTTGCCGTAGTTCGACGCGGGGTCGTAGTCGACGAGCTGCGTCTCGAAGTACGCCGCACCGCGTCGCCAGTCCAGTCGGAGGTCGTTGGCGAGGAACGACGCCGCGTTCTGCCGCCCGCGGTTCGACATGTAGCCCGTCGCGTTCAACTCCCGCATGTTCGCGTCGACGAAAGGAATACCCGTCTCGCCCGCCGCCCAGCGCTCGAACTGCGTCTCGTCCGCCCGCCAGTCGATGTCGGTCCGCTCGCGGATGCCCCCGCGGCGGAAGAAGTCGCTCCCGTGTTTGGCGAACTGGAACTGGAAGAAGTCGCGCCAGCGGAGTTCGAAGACGAGCCAGTACGTCGAGTCGTTTGCGACCCGTCGGTCCTCGTAGCGGTCCACCTCGGCCTTGACGTACCGCGGCGAGAGACAGCCCTCGTTCAGCCACGGTGAGAGCTTCGAGGAGTAGTCGGCCCCGAGCAGTCCGTTTCGCGTCTCCTTGTACTCGCGGAGGTGGTCGCCCGTCCAGATGTACGACTCCACGCGATCGAACGCGGCCGTCTCACCGCCGTCGAAGGGGAGGACGCCGCGGTCGTCGGGGGTGCGGGGGGACTCGGCGGCCCCAGTCCCGACGAGGTCCGAAAGCGAGGGGAGGTCGCCCGCGGCGGGTGCGTCGACCGGGAGCGGCGGGACGTCCGGTTCGGAGAGCGGGTCACGACCGGCTGGGTCGCCGTCGCCCGCTGACTCGCCACTTTGGCCTGCGTCACCTCCCTCGTCGCCTTCGGCGGCCGATTCGACCGCCTTCCGGAACGTCGTGTACGTGTCCGGAAGTTCGGAGAGCGCCATCGGGAGGTCGTCGAGGTGGGTGAGCGTGTGGCCCCAGAAGCGACGGAGGTCGACGCCGTCGTCTCGAAGTCCTCGCTCGACCGCCGACTCGACGCTCGACTCCTCGGGGGTCGGACGCGTGTGGACCGTCACGAAGTCGGCGTCGACGGTCGCCGCCAACTCCGGAAGGACGGACTCGGGTGTTCCCTCGCGGACGACGAGGTCGCTCCCGCGGTCACGGAGCGACGCCCGGAGGTCGGACAGCGATTCGAGGCGGAAGCGGGCGCGGTGCGCGCCGGTCTTGTCGAAGTCGAAGGAGTCGGACCCGCCGAAGGGCCGGTCGCCGTACTCGCGGGGGTCGAGACAGTAGACCGGGAGGACGCCGTCGGCGTCGCAGGCGGCCGCGAGCGCCTCGTTGTCGTGCAGACGGAGGTCGCGGCGGAACCACGCGAGCGAAGTTGACTCGGACATCGTCGGCGGCGCTTAGGATGGGGCTGACTTGAGTCGAACGGCGGTTCTGGGGCGACCCCCGGCCGTGTCTCCGGGTCTACGTCCGGCTTCGCGTCTGCAGGCCGAGTTCCGCGCCGGCGGCGACGGCGGCGACGGTGAGCGCGAGGCCGGCGACGAGCCGCGGGTCCACGCGGTCGATGACGGGGACGCCCATCCAGCCGGCGAAGAGGAGCGCGAGCCCGGCGAGACACGTCGCGAGCGACAGGAGCGCGAAGGGAGCTTGCGTCGGCTCCCCGTCCGCCAAGTAGTGGTCGAGCTCCGCCGCGCTCGACCCGAGCGAGACGGTCTTCGCCCGCGAGTCGTACGCGACGATTCGGAGCGAATCGAGCTTGGGCAGATGGGTCTGATGCAGCGAGATGTAGACGCTCTGGCGGACGTTCTTGGGAGGTGGCGACTCGCCGGACTCTATCTCGGCGATGTGCTCCGCGAGGTCGCCGACCGACTCCGGACCGTCCCCGTCGCGCAGTCGTTCGAGCGCGAGCCGCCGCCGCTCGTTTCTGAGCACGTCGTGGATGTCGGCCTCGTCGAGCGAGCCGTCCGCCTGCTCGCCGGAGACGGTCGGCGAGTCAGGCTCGGCCATCGCCCCGTTCAGAGCCAATCATCGGGCTTCGTGTCGTAGTCGACCTCGCTGGCGGCGATACGCGCCTCCAGTTCGGGGTCGAGGTCGTGTTCGTCGAACGATTCGCCGTCGTAGCGGATGCGGATGGCCCGCTCTTCGGGCGTCGGCTCGCGCCCCCGTCGACGGGCGACTTCGACCTCGTGCTCGTCGAACTCCTTCGTGATGGTCATCAGGTTCACCGGGCGGCCCCAGAGGTGATAGACGCGCTCCAAGACGCCCTTCGCCTGCTTCATGTCGAGGATGACGCCGTTGTACTGGTGTCCCAACAGGAGTTCCCCGCGGTTGTCGAAGTTGCCGTCGTACACCGCGATAGTCGGCTTTCCGAAGTTGGTGAACTGGAACAGGAGCTTCTTTTTCACGTCCCGGTACTCCGACGAGGAGACGCGGAACTGCCGGGACGACTGGGAGTACTCGTAGGCGAAGTAGTGGTTCGCGCGGACGAACTCCTCGGAGAGGAACGCGTCGAGGAACGTCACGTCGTTGTGGCTCTCGCGAATCTCGCGCATCCGGTCCCAGCCGGCGGTCTTGTCCACGTCGGCGACGGCCTCCTCGACGCTGTCGTACACCTCGTCGTCGAACATGTACCGCGAGAGCTGTTCGAGTTCGGAGCGCCGAATCCGGCTGAGGAACCCGCGGTTCTGCGCTTTGACGAGCGAGTAGTGTCGCTCCGCGAGCCCCTCGTAGGTGAGGAGCTTCCACGGGTACGCTTCGAGGTCGAGCGACTCGTCGCCCGACAGCGCCCTGTCGAGGGTCTCGTGGTCGACTCTCGGGTCGTCGGGGCCGAGTTCGGACAGTTCGTCGAGTGAGTCGGCGCTGACGCCGTCGATAGCGGGGTCCGTCCGGAGGAGCGTCTGCACCTCGTCGAAGTCGACCGTCTCGTGGAAGTTGCGCCACGTGACGCCCTTCACGCGCAGGAGTTTGTCGGCGACCTCCGCGCGGTTCGTCGAGTTCTCGATGTACTCCCACAGCTCCTTGCCGAGCTTGTAGGGGTTGAGCCCGGGGGACCCGAGGACGCGCGACTGGTGGTCAGCGTAGGTGATGAACTCGTCCGTGCCCGCGAAGCGCTCGTCGCCCATCATGAGCGACTCCCAGTAGGCTGCCCAACCTTCGTTCATCACCTTCGTCATCTTCTGGGCGGCGAAGTAGTACGCCTCCTCGCGGAGCATGTCGAGGACGTCCTTCTGCCACGGCTCCATCTCTTCGGCCTTGCCCGTCTCCTCGTCGTACCGCATCCCGTGTTCGCGGACGTACGCGAGCACGTCCTTCCGGGGGTCGGTGAGCTTCGCGGCCTCGCGTTCGGCCTCTTCGACCTGTTCGAGCCACGCGTCGTCGAACACCTCGCGGCGCACGTCGTCGGAGATGTCGAGACTGTCCAACTGCGCGCGGATGTCCTCGGGGATGCGGCCGTCCTCGTCGGCGGCGGCCTCGCGGATGGTCCGGTGCTGGTCGATGGTGTCTTCCAGACAGAGGACGGCGTCGATGAACTTCTCCACGTCGTCCCGGCTGATTTCGGGGTTCTGGACGTACCGCTCGATGGTCTGGGCGTGTCGTTCGAGCATCGCCGCGGCGGCGAACTGCCCCTCGTCGGAGAACAGCCCGAACCACTGGTTGTTCTTGAAGAAGTCCGAGTGCGCCTCGACGTGCGTGATGACGGCCTTCTGGTCGGCCAGCGAGTTCGACTCCTGGAGGAAGGCGTTCGCCGGGTCGTCGTTGTTGACGATTTCGAACGCCTTGCCCATGCCGAACTGGTCGGTCTTCCGCTGGCGGTCGTAGGTCATTCCCCACCGCCAGTGCGGATACCGCTCTTGGAAGCCGCCGTAGGCGATGAGCTGGTTCATCTCGTCGTAGTTGACCACCCAGTAGTTCACCGGGTAGGGGTCGAGTCCGAGCTTCTTCGCGAGCGCGCCGGCCTCCCGGACGGGCTCGTCGAGTCTGGCGGCCTCGCGCTGTGCGTCTCTGCGGTGTCGTCTGAAACTCATTCTGCTGTCGCCTCCGTGCTGAGGATAGTGTAGATGGCGTCGATGACGTCGTCGGGCTCCGAGACGTACGCGACCACGACGTTACCCTGCTCGCCGAGGCTCCGTTCGACCTCTTCTGCGTGCGTGGCGTTGATGGCGGTCCCGCCGGGCTGGGTCTCCACGTAGGCGTGGAGGTTCGCGTCTATCTCCTGCATGAGCGGGACGACCCGCTCTTTGGTGTCGTTCGAGGAGTTCTCGGAGTCGCCCGCGGCGAAGACGTAGCGGTTCCACTCGCGCCACGGGTAGCGCTCGTCCAGCACCTCCTTCGCCAGCTCGTAGGCCGACGAGATGCGCGTCCCGCCGCCCGAGCGGATGCCGAAGAACTCGTCGCGTTCGACCTCCCACGCCTCCGCGTCGTGGGCGATGTAGACGAACTCGGCGTGGTCGTACTTGCCCGTGAGGTACCAGTCCAGCGGGGTGAACGTGCGTTCGACGAGTTCGCGCTTCGTCTCCCGCATCGACCCCGACACGTCGCGGATGTTGACGACCACGACGTTCGACTGCTTCTTCTCGATGACTTCGGGGTGGCGGTAGCGCTCGTCCTCGCGGCGGAACGGAATCTCGCGGAGCCCCTCGCGGCGGATGCGCTGGATGGCCGTCGTCCGCTCGACGTTCTCCTCCATCTCCTCGAAGGACGCCCACGTCCCGCGTTCGTCGTCCGGGATGCGGCTCCACTCGTCTTCGATCCACGCCATCGAGACGAGGATGTTGTGCTCGCGGCACCACCGGAACACCTCGCGGGCCGAGGTGCCGTCGACTTTCATCGCCTCGCGGACGAACTCCTCGTCGAAGTCCATCGCGAGCTTGCGCTTCAGGCCCTCCTTGAACAGGCGCTCGAAGTCGAGGGTGCTGTGGGGGCCGCTGCGGGTGATGTCGGTGAAGTCGCCTTCGACCTCCTCGATGACCTCTTTGCCCTTCGGTTCGAGTTCGAGGCCGAGTTCCTCGTCCAGCGCCTCGGCGAACTGCTCGGGGTCCATCTCGTAGTACTCGTGTTCGGCCCCCTCCTCGCCGGGTTCGCCGTCTTCGCCCTCGCCGTCACCGGGTTCGGGCTGGCCGAGCGGTTGGCCCACGTCGGGCGTGCCGCCTTTCCCCTGCCCGACGCCGCCCATGTCGAGGCGGTCGTACTTGAACTCCGGCAGGTCCACGACCTTGATGGGTATCTTGATGTCTTTCGAGCCGGACGCGCCGAGGTCGCCGTAGGAGATGAACTCCTTGAGGTCTTCGCGGCGCTCTTCGCCCACTTCGCGGAATCGTTCGAGGTCGTCTCTCAGTCCCATGTGTGGCTCACCTCCTTCATCACGGCACGGCTGGTCAGTTCGGCCGACGCGGCGGTGTAACCGCGGTCGACCAACTCGTCGATGGTGCGTGCTTTCACGCGCGCCGTCTCGGTGTTCGCCGGTGGGTCGTCCCACTGGCGGGGGTCGAGGTCAGAGAACAGCCGGCGCACGTCCTCCCAGTCGTGGGTTTCGAGCACCGTCCGGATGACCGGAATCTCGGTCAGGTCCACGTCGGAGACCGTAAAGCCCTCGTCGCGGTTCTCCCACGCGTAGCGGTTGAGCGCGGTGATGACCTTCTCATTGCGGAAGTCTTCGACCGTCTCGGAGGGGTCGTTGCCCTCGTAGTCGTTCGGCGAGAAGCGCCCGAGGTGCTCGGTCTCGAACAGCTTCATGAGAAGCGGGTCGGGGTCGACCGGCCCGCGCTCGGTCTCTATCTGCCCGTCGGACGCCCACGCGTAGACGTGTTCGACGTACTCCTCGACCGTCTCGCGCTCGACGCCCTTGTCGGCGAGAAGCGCGTCGAGTACGTCCGCCTCCTGCTGGTCGAAGATGTACTCTTTGACCATGGCGATGCGGCCCTCGTACTCCGAGGACTCCGCCCGCGAGAACACGGGCGCGTCCGACAGCTCGGCGACCATCTCGTCGAGCACGTCGGTCGGCATCACCACCGAAGACACGTCGAGGTCGGGGTGTCTGCGGTCGACGCGGTCGTGCAGGAGGTCGGCGATGACGTCCCGGGTGAACGTCACGGGAATCCCGTGAGTCCCCTCCGAGTCGCCAACGAACTCGAACGCCGACACCTCGCGGCGCTGGTCGCCGACCTGCAGGTAGCCGCGGTCGAACAACAGCGCCTTGTCGACGAGGTCGAACTCGATGTCCGGGTCGCGCGGCACGTCGTCGCCGTCGAGCCGGGTCACGACGCTGTAGAGCGCCGCGGCCTCGACGGCGTGGGGCGCGAGTTCGCGCGTACGGACCTCGCCCGGCCCCTCGCGGACGTCCAGCAAGACGGCCTCGGCGACGCGGTCGGCCATCGCCTCGGGGTCGTCGGTCCAGACGCTCGTCTCGTTGGTCAGCTCGCGGCGGATGAGCTCGGCCTCCAGCGAGAGGTTCGTCAGGTAGCGGAACTCGTGTTTGTTGAGCCGGCGCTTGAGCGCCTTCAGCGGGTCGCGGCCGTTCCTGTCGGCGTACTTGTCGAGTTCGGCGTCGAGGTCCGGGTTCGAGATGATGACGAGTTGCGTGTCGATGTCCATCCCGATTCCCTTGTCCAGCTTGACGTGGCCCTCGTCGGGGACGTTCAGGAGCTTCTGGAGCAGGTCGGCGTGCTGGGTGGCGTCCTCGACGATGGTGAGGAGGCCGTTGCCCTGCGACAGCACGCCGTCGTAGCTGAACGCCTGCGGGTTCTTCCGGCCGCGGGAGTTCAGTTCGCGGAGCATGCTCGGCATCCACGACCCGACCAGTCGCTCCTTGGGCGACCCGTCGTCCTCCGAGTGGAGGACGCCGACGCCGCGGCCGACGTCGACGACGTAGTTTTTCACCCGAAGGTGTTTCGGGTCGGTGACGGCGCTGAAGAGGTCCTGCTTGCCCGCTCTCCGGAACTCCTCTTCGAGGAAGGTGTACGCCTCCAGGCAGAACGGGTCGAGGTCCTCGTCGACGTCGACGGGGATGTGGTCGCCGTTCCTGCTGTTGAGGTCGGCGAGCAGCCGCTTGCGAACCTCCGCGGGGAACACCGAAAGCGGGTGCGACTGGACCGGACTTTCGTACCAGTCCTCGTCGGCGGCGTCGACTTCGCCGCCGTAGGACAGCCCGCGGGTGTCGTCGGCGTTGGCGACGTTCCACTCGACGGTGTAGCGTCGCCCCGCGTCGGTCTTCGAGTACTCCCGAAGCCCGTTGATGAGACAGCGTTTCAACTCGGATTTCCCCGTGGCCGTCGGGCCGTCGAACCAGACGATTTTCTCGGCTTTGCCGCGGTCGGCGGCGATGGTCCGCAGGTCGTCCACGAAAGCGTTGAGCACCTCCGTGTTGCCGAGGACCGCGTGCTCGCCGTCGTTGGCGGGGTCGTCGAAAAAGCGGTAGCGCTGTTTTTCCGCGCCCTGTTCGACCACCTGTCTGGTCCCCATCGACTCGATGGCTTCCAAGAGGTACTTCGACGCGTGGGAGGCGATAGACGGGGACTCGAACGCGGCGTCGACGTACTCGCCGAGGCTCATCGGCTCCTCGTAGGTGCCGCGGAGCGCTTCGTCCGCCTCGCGGATGTAGTCTCGCATGGTCACCCTTCGAGTTCGGTCTTCGCCACCTCCGCACCGGCGAACTCGAGCACCTCCCGTGCGCCGTCGCGCGAGTAACCCTGGTCGACGAGCGCGTCTATCCACGCGTTGCGTTCGTCGTCGTCCAGCTCGTTCGCGCTCACGAGCGCCGAGAAGTTGATGTTGTGCTTCTTGTCCTCCCAGAGCTTGCGTTCGAGGGCGCGGCGGAGGCGGTCGTTGTCCTGCGGGTTGAACGACGTCCCCTCGCGGGCGCGCCGGGAGACCCAGTTGGAGACCTCCTGTCGGAAGTCGTCCTTGCGGTCCTCGGGGATGTTGAGCTTCTCTTCGACCGCGCGGAGGAACTTCTCGTCGGGCTCCTGGTCGCGGCCCGTCAGTTCGTCTTCGACCGTCGCGTCGTCGATGTAGGCCATGACGTGGTCCATGTACTTCTCGCCCTGCCGGCGAATCTCGTCGATGTCGTAGGCGAGGGCGTGGCGCACGTCCTCGATGGCGCGCTCTTTGTACTCCTCGCGGACCATCTCGAGGTAGCGGTGGTAGCGTTCGAGGTTCTCCTCGGGAATCGAGCCGTGGTTCTCGAGGTTCTCTTCGAGGTGGGTAAACGAGGACAGCGGCGAGAGGTAACCGCGGCCGCGGTGGGTCGCGTCCATGATTGCCTCGGCGATTTCGTCACCGATGAAGCGGGCGGAGACGCCGTCCATCCCCTCGGCGATGTCGGCTTTCTTCTCGCCCTCCTCGCGGAGTTTTCGCACGTCTACGTCGTCGCCGTCGTCCAACTCGCCGTTGTAGGCCTTCGCCTTCTGGACGAGCGAGATGGTGTCGGAGTCGGGTTCGACGATGCGGGTCAGAACGCCGAACAGCCCGGACATCTCTAAGGTGTGCGGCTCGACGTGGATGTCGGGAACGTCGGCGTTCCGAAGCATCTTCCGGTAGATTTCGGCCTCCTGTTCGTACTCGAGGACGTACGGGAAGTCGATGCGCTTCGTCCGGTCGTTGAACGCCTCCATCTTCTCGTCGCCCTTCTTCTCTCTGTACTCCGGCATGTTCGTCCGCCCGACGATGACCTGGTCGATGTCGATTCGGGGGTTGTTCTTCGGCTTGATGGTCTGTTCCTGCGAGGCGTGCAGGAAGTCGTAGAGGAACTCGCGCTGGAGCTTCAGCAGTTCCTCGCCGGAGAAGATGCCGCGATTCGCGTTACAGAACGCGCCGGCGTAGTCGAACGCCCGCGGGTCGGACTCGCCGTACACCGCGAGTTTCGAGTAGTTGACGTCGCCGGTGAGTTCGGTCTCGTCTTGGTTCTTCTTGTCCTTCGGCTCGAACGTCTCGATGCACTGCCGTTTGTTCTCGGAGGCGACGAGTCGGATAACCTCGATGTGGTTCGCCACGACCTCCTCTAGGTCGTCGTCGTAGTGGGCGAGCAGCCGGTCCATGTAGAACTCCGAGGCGGGGTCCAGCGCCTGGTCGTTCCGGATGGTGTACGGCGCATCGAGGTTCTCGTTCAACTGCTCGATGACCACGTCGCGCTGTTCCTGCGGGAGCAACACGAGCGGGTCCTGGTTCATCGGTGACTGGACCACGTCGTCGGAGGGGTCCTGGTCGCGGATGACGTCGCCGAGGTTCGTCCACCGGAAGGTGTACATCCGCCCCTCGTCGGACATCGTGTAATCCTCGAAGTAGCGCCGGGAAATCCAGTCGAAGTGGGACTTCCCGGAGCCGACGGGACCCAAGAGGAGTTTGATGCGTTTTTCGGGGCCGAGGCCGCGGGCCCCCGATTTCACCTTGTTGACGAACTCGTGAATCGACTCGTGGACTTCGCGGCCGTAGAAGACGTTTTCACCGTCGTGAAGGGGGTCTTCGGAGGCCATGAGGTACTCCACGACGCCCGCGTCCTCGTCGTAACGGGTGCCGTAGAAGTCGAACATGTCCGCCACGCGCTGGTGGGCGTTGCGAGCGATCTTTGGGTGAGCGTAGACCTCTTCCAAGTACCACTCGAAGCTCTTCGCCTCGCGGAGGTCCGCGGGCACGGAGTCTTTGTAGTGCTTGCTCAGGTCTGCGAGTGTTTCAATTTCGCCGGTCATTGTTCGTGGAGCCTCGTCGGACCAGCCGTCCGGTTAGACGACCGAGGGCGACGCGCCCGCATTCGCGGGTCGCAGACGACACACCGCGAACCACGGACCCGCGGCGCAGACCGCGGGCAGTAGGTCGAAGTGCGTCGCCGCCGCTGCGCGCTTACGACGGGTCGGCGACTGGCGACAGAATCGGCAATTTGCGGACGATGCGCGACGGCTCGCTCGGCCCGGGGACCGAGACTACCAATCAATGAGGGACGTTAACATATAACGCTTTCTCTGAAAGTAGTCAACATATTGTCTCGAACGCCAACCAATCCAGATACGTACCACGTCTCGTGACCCTCCAACCTGCCGAAGTGTATCGATTTAATCGGCGGTTCAGTCGACTGTCGGTGTCGTTAATCGGGTCGGCTGGGATTCATGTCGTCTCCGATGGGTCGCGTTCGAGGCCCGAACCACGCGCTTCGAGCCGGGTCGAGACGACCGGCCTTCGGCGCGGAAGCGGGAAGGCTTAGGACGCGCGGCGGACTAGCACACCCATGACCAACCTGCCCGACGGGTGGACCCTCTGGAACGACGAACACGAGGGTCGGCGCATCCTCGCGTTCCGCCCCGACGTGTTCAACGAGAGCGCCTTTCCCGCCGAGTGCATGCCGACCGTCTTCGTGTGGAACGGGTCGCGGGCGAACCGCCCGGGCGCGACGCAGATACGCACCGAGACGTGGCACGCGGTGCTCTATCTCGAACCGGAAATCGAGGTCGTCGTCGAGGAGTTCGACTCCCGCGAGGCGGCCGTCGAGGGCGCGACCGACATCGCCGGGCGCTTTTCAGACGGCGAGATAGACTACCGGAGCGCCTACCAAATCCCCCGGGAGGACTACTTCGAGAAGCTCGACGAGCTGACCGGGCGGGAGCCTTAACCACCTCGCAGGAGAACCACCGCTATGACCTCCGTCACGCTTGTCGGTGCCCGCCTGACCGACCCCGGCACCGAGTTCGTCTACCACGGTGAATCGAGCGCCTGCGAGGGGTGTCCGTACCGCCAGCAGTGCCTCAACCTCACCGAGGGCGTCCGCTACCGGGTCCTCGGCGTGCGCGAGAACACGCAGGTCCTCGACTGCGCCGTCCACGACGAGGGCGTCCGCGCCGTCGAGGTCGAACCGGCACCGGTCACGGCGAACGTCCCCTCGAAGGGGGCGTACGCCGGAAGCAAGGCCAGCCTGCAGGGCCCGTGTCCGCACACCGAGTGCCCCAGCCACGAGTACTGCGTCCCCGAGGGTGCCGAGTTCGACCAGGAGTACCGCATCAGCGACGTGCTCGGCGACCCGCCGCACGACCACTGCCACCTCGACCGAAACCTGACGCTCGTCGAGTTCGAACCCGCCGACGAGTAGGGATTTTTGTGGTTCCCGGCCGCTGGCCCTGATATGACGACCGCCGTCTTCTTCGACCTCGACCTGACGCTCCTCCGCTACACCGCCGACTTCGAGACCATCTTCGACCGCGCGGTCCCGGACGCTCCGGGCGGTGCCTACGACCGGTATCTCTCCGTCTTCTTCGACGCGTTCGAGGACCTCGCCGTGGACCCCTACGCGGTCGGCTTCGAGGCAATCACCGACGAGTTCGACATCGGCGGCGACCCGGAGGCGCTCGTGGCGCGCTACGCGGAGGCCGAACTCGCCGCCACGACGGTCCCCGCGTCGGCCCGCGAGGCGCTCGTCCGCGTCGCCGACCGTCGACCGACAGGGATTCTCACGAACGGCGCGCCGGCGGTCCAGCGGGCGAAGCTCGAACGCCACGACCTCGCGGGCGTCGTCGACGCCGTCGTCGTCTCGAACGACCCCGCGGTCGCCTCGCGGAAGCCCGATTCGGGGGTCTTCGAGGCCGCGGAGACCGCCCTCCCGGCGGACGACTACGTCTACGTCGGCGACACCTACGACGAGGACGTTGTCGGGGCGCGAGACGCCGGGTGGGAGGCGTACCACGTCGGCGACGACGGCCCCGGCGACGACCCGGCGGCGGTCGAATCGGTCGCCGAGGCGGCCGCTCGAATCCTCGGCGAGGACGACGCGTAGCGCGGGAGAGACGAGACGGTCTGCCGACTACGGGAGCGTGCCGACTTTGTCGCCGGCGTAGCCGAAGATGTCCGCGTAGCCGTACGCGGAGAGGAGAATGGGGTAGAAGTCCCGGTCGGCGACGAACTGCTCGGCGTCGGCGCGGGCGAACGTCTCGCCGGCGGCGACGGGTTCGAAGTTGGTCGCGTGGACCTCGTACTGGTCCGCCGGCGGCTTGGGAAGCCGTTCCAGCAGGCGGAACACGTCGATGCTGTTCTCCTCCGGAATCGCGAGTTTCAGGCGGTCGTCTTCGGTCTGCGACTCGGACTCCTCGTCGAGCTCGCCGCTCCCGTCGCTCGCAACCGCGGGGGCGGGGAGAACGTTGGTCGCGGTGAGGAACGCCCGGATGAGCCAGTAGGCGTTGTCGGCCGCCTCGTCGGACTTCTGGAGGCCGGCTTCGACCTCGATGGTGTGGGCGTGTTCGATGAGTCGGCCCTCCGCGAAGTGGTTCGTCTCGACGGCCACGTCGACCGGGAGCCGGGGGAGAATCGACCGGGAGATGGCGTCGACCGTGTCCACGATGGCGAACGGTTCGGCGTACGACTGGGTCGAGTGAAGCGAGAAAGCGGTGGTGCCGCGGACCTCGCGGCCGAGGTCGTGGGCGAGGCGTCGCTCGTGGCTCTCGGCGTTGGGGTCGCCCGGAAACGCCCGGTTGAGGTCCTCGTCGAGGTAGCGCTCGTCCGCCGCCAGCGCCTCCTCGTTGGCGACGATGAGCTTCACCGGGCGCTCGACGTCGGGGTCCTCCGCGACGAACCGCTCGATGGCGCGAGCGCCGCACGGTTCGTCGCCGTGGATCGACCCGACGACAGACACTTCGGGCGTGCCGTCACCGAGTTCGTAGATTCGCATTGCCGGTTCCTAGAACTGGACGCTAATGGACCTTTAGATTCTCCCGGTTCGCGCCGCTTTCGCGGACGTGTTAGTCGGAGGAGACGGTTCGTGGCGGGCGAAGACCGCGGCCCGACGCGGTTAGTGGTCGAGTCCCTCGACGTACTCGTAGTCGGCGGGGTAGGCGGTCGCCCGGTGGCCGTCGAGTTCGATTTGCCAGCCGTGGAGTGCCGTCGGGTCGTCCAGCGCCGCCCGGAGGGTGTCGCGCACGTCGTCCACGTCGACGCCGTAGAAGTCGCTCGGAACGCCGCGGATGTACTCGAGTGCCGTCTCGAACAACGACCGCATCCCCGCGTCGTTCTCGAAGTCGAAGTGCTTGTACGCGCCGGCGGCGACCTGCACCATCCCGTGGAGGAAGGCGCTTTCCGCGGTCCCCGCGCCGTAGTTGTACCACTCGTCTTCGAAGCAGTCGTGGCTCTCGTGGAAGTCGCCGGAGTTGAACAGGCGGACGCCGTGTTCGACCGCCCGGCGGAGCGTCGCGTGCTCCCACAGCCGCAGGTCGTCGTTCCACCCCGTCGGGTTGCCGAGCGGCGGGGCGACGCTCGGGTCGCGGGTGTGTTCGTCCATGTGAGTCAGGGCGACCGGGAAGCCGGTAACTCCATCGGTGGCGACACCGGCCGCGCAGTTTTTTCGTGCGAGCGCGACAACGGTCGGACGTGACGGACACAATCGAATGCACCTACTGCGGCAGCGACGTTCGGCGTCACGACCCCGTCTTCGTGGCGGAGCTCGAAGCCGGCGAGCGCGTGCCGGCGGGCGCGTTCTGCAACTACGCGTGCCTCTCGTCGCACATCGACGCGGCGGGGCTGACGACCGGCGCGTCCTGCGAGTGGCGGCCGGAGTAGGCTCCGACCGGGTCGGAGTACCCGTCGGGACCCCTGACCTATTTACCGCGATTCGTCCTTTCGAGCGTATGGCACTCGCATCAGCACTCGTGGCCGGCGGGGTTATCGGGGTCCGGCACGCGCTGGAAGCCGACCACCTCGCCGCCGTCGCGACGATGGTCGAAGACGGCGACCGACCGAGCATCGTCGGCGCCTCGTGGGGCGCCGGGCACTCGATTCCGATTGCCGTCGTCGGTCTCACCTTCGTCGCGCTCGGCGTCCGCCTGCCCGAGTCGGTGACGCACTTCTTCGAAGTCGTCGTCGGTGCGATTCTCGTCCTCCTCGGGGCGCGGATGCTTCTCCGGGCCGCCGGCGTCTCCGTGCCGACGCTCCGCGACCACGACCACGACAGCGGCGTCCACCGACACCTCTCGCTCGGGAACGTCGCGTTCGGGACGAAACACACGCACGTCCACGACGAGTCGTTCGGGGTCGGCGTCCTCCACGGCTTCGCCGGCAGCGGCGCGCTCGTCATCGCGATGGTCTCGACCGCACCCGCGGTGGGGCAGGCCGTCGCGTTCCTCGCGGCGTTCAGCCTCCTGACCATCGCCACGATGGCGACCGTCTCGTTCCTCTGGGGCCGCTCGATGGCGGTCGGCGGGACGCGCGTCCTCCGCGCCGCGGCCGGCGTCGTCGGCATCGCCGTCGGCGGCCTCCTCGTCGTCGAACAGTTCGGCGGCCTCGTCTGACGTTTCGCAACGTTTTAGCGGTCCCCCTGTCGTACTTGAGTACGCGCGAGGGTAGCTAAGTCAGGAAAAAGCGGCGGACTCAAGATCCGCTCCCGTAGGGGTCCGTGGGTTCAAATCCCTCCCCTCGCACTTATGGCGAGAAACGACGTGACGAGCGGCGAGTGCAGCGCACCCCACGGCGGGAAGCGGGCACCGAGGCGGCCCGCAACCCCGGTATAAACCCGGTCGCTCGATGGCGGACACGTTCTCTTCTGTCCCCCGCCGGTCATCCGGTTACGACGCCACCACAGCGCCGCCGCCAGTATCCCGAACGATTCATCATGAACAGACCGGGTTTCCGGTGAAAAGCGCCGGAAGGGGGCCGACCGAGGACGACGTTCGGCGACGAGCGTCACCACCGTTCCGTCGGCCGAACTATCAGTATCTCCGGACAGTCCAGAGTTTATCAGAAACATTCATTATATTCTCCGACCTACTGTAGTGTTGCCGGAAGCGCAAGGACGCACCGGATGACCAAACCGAATCCGTCGGGCGACGTGAAAGGCGTCGACGATGGTACGCATCGCAAGACGCGGAGGAATGGGATCGACACGAACACCGAGTCTTTCGTAACAGGAAGACGAGGTCAAAGTGCCGAAGAGGAACCGAAACAGCCCCGTAAACCGCTCTGCGAGCGAGCGGCGGGAAGACCAAGTACCGGACCACGAGGAATCGGAGTTCGGGAACTCGGCGCAAGCCGAAAACGGTCGTGAGGGCTGTGGAAAACGTCTTCCGTCCGGGTTCTAATTGCGGATTCTGGCTTTTTCCGTTTTCCGACCCCCGAGCGAGCCGGCCGTCTGGCGGGACGGCGCAGTCCGCGACGCTACGGCCGAACCAACTGACTCATGAGCCGGAGGTACTCCGAGGCCACGAGCGGTTCGTCGGCCGCGGTGCGCTCGACGGCCGCCACGCCGTGCCGGAGTTTCTCCTTGAGCGGGCTCGGCGGAACCTTGTGGCCGAGCACGCGGGACGCCGTCTCGACGTGTTCCAGCGCGGCTTCGGCGTCGCCGGCTCTGACGGCCGCTCTGGCGTCGTCGAAGGACTCCGCGAGCGATTCGCGGACCCGCGCCGGGAGGTCGATAGCGTCTGACACGACACGAGGTAAACCGTCCATCGACATAAGCCACCGGGCCGCGTCGGCGTCGGGTCGGTGGATATAGGCACCTGCCGGTCCTGTCACGCCCATGAACGAACTCGATGCCCGGGCGGACCGGGCACAGCGCGCGGCCCGCGACGGCGGCGCAGTCGCGCGACGGGCCTTCAGAACCGGCATCGCCGTCGAGACGAAAGACGGCAAAACGGACGTTGTCACCCAAGCCGACAAGGACGCCCAGCGCCGCGTCGTCGAGCGAATCCGCGGGGCGTTCCCCGACGACCCCATCGTCGGCGAGGAGGACGACGAACTCAAGTCGGTTCCCGAGTCGGGACCGGCGTGGGTCGTCGACCCCATCGACGGGACGAACAACTTCGTGCGCAACGTGCCGGTCTGGGCGACCTCGGTCGCCGCCGTCCGCGACGGCGACCCTATCGCGGCGGCCAACTACCTGCCCGCCCTCGACGACTGCTACGCGGCCGACGACGGGGCGGCCTACCGCAACGGCGAGGAGATTTCGGTGAGCCAGCGCGACGACCCCGAGACGTGTACGGTCTGTCCGACGTTCTGGTGGGATTACGACGTCCGCGACGAGTACGCCGCGGCGGCCCGCGCCATCGTCACGCGCTTCGGCGACCTCCGTCGCTACGGGAGCATGCAGGTCGTGCTCTCGTACGTCGCCGACGGCTCGCTCGACGGCGTCATCACGAACAAGCGGGCGAACCCGTGGGACTCGGTCGCCGGTGCACACCTCATTCGGACGGCCGGGGGGACGGTCACAGACCTCGACGGCAACGAGTGGCGACACGATTCGGAGGGACTCGTCGCGTCGAACGGGCGCGTCCACGACGTCGTGCTGGAGGCGGCCCGCGAAATCGACGGGCGGTAGACGGACGAAAACCGGAACCGGACGGCGCTCGCCGCGGGCGCGAGCGTGCTTCCCATCCGCAAGTGCGAAGTCACCCCCCATCAGTAGGGATAGCATGGACCTCGACGCGACGGACCGGGCGATTCTCCGGATTCTGATGGAAGACGCGCGGACCCCGTTCAGCGAAATCGCCCGCAGAATCGACATGTCGAGCGCGACGGTTCACGACCGGGTCGGTCGGATGGAAGACGCCGGCGTCATCGAGGGCTACCACGCCCACGTCGACCCGCGGCAGGTCGGGCTGGGCACCTCCGCGCTGGTCGGCTTCCGGGTCAAGCAGGGTCGCGAAAAGGAGGCGCTCCAACAGCTTCGCGACATCGAGGGCGTCCAGGAAATCGACCTCACCACCGGCGAGTGGGACGTGATGCTCCGGGTGTACGCCGAGGACACCGACGCCCTGCGCGAGCTCATGTTCGACCACATCGCCGAGCTCGACGGGTTCTCGCGGTCCCAGACGATGGTCATCCTCGGGACCGAGTACGACGACCCGGTGCTGCCGATTCGCGACCCCGACGACGAGGACTGAACCACGCCCGCCGCGGAGCGCCACCTCGCTGCGACGCCGACTCGCCACGCCGAGGCGTGCGCGGCGGATGCGAGAGACCGGAACCCTAAACAGGCCCGCCGTCGGGGTATCGCCTATGGCAACGGTAGCAGAGCGAATGGGTCTCGACCCCGAGCGCCTCTGGGGGCTCGGCGTCGCGGCCATCCTCGTCGCCCTCGTCGGCGGGTCGCTCGCGTTCCCTCGTGTCGTCTACGACGGCTTCATCTGGCACTACTTCTGGGGCCCCGTCCAAGCCGACGCGAACTCGGCCGTCTGTGCGGTTCGGGCGAACGGCGTCACGCAGTATCTCGACACGGCGTCGGCCTGCGCCGCGGCGGCCGAACCCGTCGCGTACCCCGGCTACACCCTCGTCTCCGAGGTCGGCTACATGGTCACGCTCGTCATCGCGCTCTCGGGCGTCGTGTTCCTCCTCCGCCGCCTCGACATCGGCGAGCGCCCGCGGTTCTTCTACGCGCTCTTTCCGTTCATGCTGTTCGGCGGCGCGTTCCGCGTGGTCGAGGACGCTAACGACTCGCCCGGCGTCGCCGACGCGCTCATCAGCTACCCGCTGAACACGCTCGTCATCAGCCCGGTTATCTACGTGACCGTCTTCGCAATCACGCTCGTCGCCGTCGTCGGGAGCGTCTTCGCCGAACGGCAGGGCCTCGTCGACGACTACGTGAAACCGCTGTTCGTGGCCGGCCTCGCGGTGCTCGCGGTGGCGGTCGGCTACCTCCTGTGGGCCGGCCTCACCGGCGCGCAGGGCGCGACGTTCTATCCACAGGTGCTCGCCGTCATCCTCGTCGGCGCGACGCTCGTCACCGCGGCGACGTGGTGGCTCGTCGAGCGCTTCGCTCCCGAGGTCAACGAGGGAACGGGATACATCGGTCTCGTCGTCATCTGGGGCCACGCCATCGACGGCGTGGCCAACGTCATCGGCCTCGACTGGATGGTCGCGCTCGGGGCGGGGAACAACCTCGTCCCGAAGCACCCGGTGAACCAGGCGGTCGTCGACTTTACCGCCTCCACGCTCCCCGAGTCGGTGCTGGCCGTCACGGGCGACGCGTGGCCGTTCCTGCTCGTCAAACTCGTGGCCGCGACGGCCGTCGTCTGGGTGTTCGACGAGCAGATATTCGAAGACAGCCCGCGCTACGCGATTTTGCTCCTCATCGCCGTCCTCGCAGTCGGCCTCGGGCCGGGGAGCCGCGACATGCTCCGCGCGACGTTCGGCGTCTAACCGCCCCGCCGTCTCCCGCTTTCCGACCACTCGTTTTCTCCCCCGGCGAAGGTTCAAGTACCGAGCCGCGGCCAACGCCGCTATTCTGTGACTCACGCCGTGCGGCGGCCTGCGGGTGTCCGGCACACCGGCGCGCGGATTCGACGGCCCGCCTGTCACGCGGCCGCCCGTGCCGGCTGTCAGCTCTGACGCCCGCGACCCCCGGGACCCGCCAGCTACGGGAACGGGTGGAACTCGCGGTCCAGTCGCGGCTCGAAGCCGAGGTCTCGCGGCACCGACTCGGCGCGGTCGGCGAAGTACGGCTCGCCGATGAAAAGCGGCTGTGCGGCCGGAACGACCACGCGGACCGCCTCGAAGCCGAGTCGTTCCACGTCGCGCGGGGTGGTCCGCGCCGCGTACGCGTCGAGGTCGGCGTCCGTGACCGCCGAGACGACCGCGTCGAGTTCGGCCGCGCCTTCGGGGACCTCGTCGGGGCCGACCGAGTCCGCTGGGATAGTCGCGTCCGGCGAGACGAACGTCCGAGCCGGCTTCGGGAAGTCGGCGTAGGTCGCAATCGCGCCGCCCTGCGTCGCGGCCTGCTCCGGTCCCATGCCGCGCAGTTCGGTCCAGTTCTGGAGCGCCTCGGCCAGCGCGGAGCGAGCGGCGCGGTTCGCATCGAGGTCCGCGCCGGAGCCCATCGCGAACTTCGGCCACTCGCCGTCGCGGTGGACGGCCACCGCCACGACCGGCACGTCCACGTCCTGCGTCACGAGGAGCGCGGTCACTTCTAGGGACTCCGAGCGGGCGCGGGCCGCCAGCGTCTCGAACGTCTCGTCGGTCACGTCCAGTCCGAGCGGGTCGAACGTCGAGTACCACGCGAGCATCGTCGCGTCGCGCTCGACGACCTCGTAGAGCCCCGAGAGAATCGCCTCGGTCCCGGAGTTGCCGAGGCCGAGCCCGGTCGTAATCGACGGCTTGTGTCGCTCGGACGGCGGCGGGTAGTGGACGAACTCCGCCGGGAGCGAGACGGTCGAGTCGGTCGCGAGGTCCTCGCCTTCGACCCACTGAATCGGCTCCTCGGGGTCGGGGTCGCGAAAGGAGTCGGGTCTGACGAAGCGACTCGGCGGCACCGCGGCCGGCCGAGACGCCGCGGGCGCGACGGCGAACTCGCTGGAGCGGTAGACGCCCGCCGAGTAGCGTTCGAGCGCCTCGCCGAGCGCCTTCATGTAGGCCTCGTCCCAGCCTGCGGCCGCGCCGCCGGCGAGTTCGGCCGCCCGAGCGTCGGCGTAGACCGTCGTGTCCGCCGTCTGCGCGACGTAGTACGGCAGCGGGAACGACTCGCGCTCGCCGACCTGCGTGACGATGCCGACGCGGTCGTCCACGGCCGATTCGGCCCGCGCGAGCGCGTCGTCTAACTCCACGGCGCGGAAGTCGCGGTCGAGGGCTCGGTCCCGCTCCATCGGCGACGGCGCGGGGAGGAACGACCGCTCGGGACCGGGGACTTCGACGACGGTCCCGGCCACGTCGTCGCCCGAGAGGAGCGCGATACCGCGCCGCCCGGCCACCGCGCCGGCGAGTCGAACGGCCGCGCGGTCACCGCCGGGGCGGCCCTCCGACTCCGTGGTGGACGCGACGCGCGCCCGGAGGTCCGCGAAGTCGGCGCTGGCGGGGTCGAACGCCGAGACGGCCGCGTCCAGGTCGTCCACGGGGTGGCCGCCGACACCGCCGATTTCGACGGCGAACCATCTCGAAGCGGCTTCGTCGGCCGCGTCGAAGGCGTCGCTGCCGGCCGCGGCGACGACGAAGCCGAGGTCGAACGAACCGAGCGAGTCGGGGGTCGTCTCCGAGACCGTCGCGTCGATGTCGGCGCACGCCGCGCGAATCGACTCGGCGGCGGGGCCGCTCCCGACGAGTCCGATGTTCATGCGCGCGACGACGAGCGGCGGCGGGAAAAAGCGAGGGGGTCGCGGTCGGCTACGCGTCGAGCAGTTTCTGGGCCTCGTCGGCCAGTTCGTCGGCGGCGGCCGCGACGAGCGCGTCCGCGCCGAGCTTCAGGCGGAGCCGCGGGCGACCGACGTCGATGGGTACTTTCTCGGTGTCGATGAGGCCGAGTTCTTCGAGCTTCGTCTTCGTCCGGGAGAAGGTCGCCTTGCTGGCGATGCCCACGTCTTCGCCCCACTTCGAGATGTCGTAGAGGAGAACTTCGTTGCGGGCGGCGACGAGAAGGGAGATAGTCACCTCGTCGAGGCCGTCGCCGTCGCCGCGAGCCGACGACAGCGAAGCGAGCACGGCGTCGAAGTCGGCGAGCGTCTCTTCGCCGATGTCCTCGCCGAGGGTCTCGCGGACGCGCGAGAGCGGCGGAGTCCGGAGCTTGAATTCGGGCGCGTCCGCCCAGTGGGCCTGATGGGCCTCGAACGCCGTCTCGACGAACGCCTCGTCGTCGGTGACGAGGCCGGCGACTTTGTCACCGGCGGCGACGAGCGCGACGACCGAGTTCGGCGTGACGAACAGCGTGTTCTCGACTTCGTCGTCGGCGGTCCGCATCGAGAGCGTGCCGTCGGCGACGAGGTTCGCGGCGTTGGAGGCGACGATGAAGTCGTCGAGCACGTCCTTCAGGACGCCCTCGTCGGCGACGAGACGGATTTTCGGCAGGTCACCATCGATGTCGGTCGCCACGGCGACGAGCCCCTCGATGACCTCGGCGGTCGGGTTCGCGACCAGCACCTCGTCTTCCGACGAGGAAAGGACGGACTCGATGATGTCTCCTACCCCCTCAGCGAGTAGATTAGAACGAATAGCCATAGCTTGAATATCGCCAGTAATATATTTAATATTAACGCAAGACGACCGGCAGAACGTATTCGAAATCGAGTTGTACCAACGCTGTATCGCGCGAATTGAGCATTTCGTTTCAGAAATTTTACTCCTATCGGCGAGCGGGAAAATCGATGGCGAACCGAGAACCCCGTGCGTCCGGGAGTTGTCGCCCGCGGCGGTCGGCCTCGGCAGTCAGTTCGGCTCGGGGACACGTCGGAGACGGTCGGTATCGCGCGTTCGTGTATCTGTTCACGGTAGCACACCACAGAATATACACGGGCGTGCAACACAACACCGGCAGGCGTAGCCAAATGGGACACATTTATGCCGTAATTGGACCGGATACTACGTATGGACTACAGCCACGTCCGCGACGTCGACCCCGCCGTGGCAGACGCCCTCGACGGCGAGGTCGAACGCCAGCGCGACACGCTCGCGATGATCGCCTCGGAGAACCACGTCAGCGAAGCGGTCCTCGAAGCGCAGGGGAGCGCGCTGACGAACAAGTACGCCGAGGGCTACCCCGGCAAGCGCTACTACGCTGGCTGTGAGTACGCCGACGACGTGGAGAACCTCGCCATCGAGCGCGCCAAGGAACTCTGGGGCGCGGAACACGTCAACGTGCAGCCGCACTCCGGCACGCAGGCCAACATGGGCGTCTACCTCGCCATGCTCGAACCCGGCGACAAGATTCTCTCCTTGGACCTGACTCACGGCGGCCACCTGAGCCACGGTCACCCCGCGAACTTCACGGGGAAGCTCTACGACGTCGAGCAGTACGAGGTCGACGCCGAAAGCGGCTACATCGACTACGACCAGCTCGCCGAGAAGGCCGCGGAGTTCGAACCGGACATCATCGTCTCCGGCTACTCCGCGTACCCGCGCGCCGTCGAGTGGGAGACGATTCAGGAGGTCGCCGACGACGTAGACGCGCTCCACCTCGCCGATATCGCCCACATCACGGGCCTCGTCGCCGCCGGCGTCCACCCCTCGCCGGTCGGCGTCGCCGACTTCGTCACCGGCTCGACCCACAAGACCATCCGTGCCGGTCGCGGCGGCATCATCATGTGCGACGAGGAGTACGCCTCCGACATCGACAGCGCCGTCTTCCCCGGCGGTCAGGGCGGCCCCCTCATGCACAACATCGCCGGCAAGGCGGTCGGCTTCAAAGAGGCGCTCGAACCCGCCTTCGAGGAGTACGCTCAGCAGGTCGTCGACAACGCGAAGGTCCTCGCTGAGACGTTCCAGGACCACGGCCTCAGCGTCGTCTCCGGCGGCACCGACACGCATCTCGTGCTCGTCGACCTCCGCGACTCGCACCCCGACCTCACCGGCGGCACCGCCGAGGAGGCGCTCGAATCGACGGGTGTCGTGCTGAACGCGAACACCGTCCCCGGCGAGACGCGCTCGGCGTTCAACCCCAGCGGCATCCGTGCCGGCACGCCCGCGCTCACCACCCGCGGCTTCGGTGAGGATGAGATGCGCGAAGTCGGCGAACTCATCGTGAAAGTCGTCAACGCCCCCGAAGACGACGACGTGCTCGCGGAAGTCTCCGAGCGCGTGCAGGAACTCTGCGACGCGAATCCGCTGTACGAGTAAGCGACGCTCGCAGGCGACCGTCGCGGTCGCACCCGCCCGGTTTTTCTAACCCTTCACCCGAGTAACACTATTACCCGGGCCGCCGTATCACCACTCGATATGGCTCCGATTCGTCGGCTCGTTCTCGACGTGTTGAAACCGCACTCGCCGTCGACGGTCGAGTTCGCCCGCGAGGTCGCCGACGCGGCCGGCGTGGCCGGCGTGAACGCGACGCTCCTCGAAACCGACCGCGAGGTCCAGAACCTCAGACTCGTCGTGGAGGGAGAGGCCGTCGACGACGACGAGGTGGAACGGCGGATTCGCGACCTCGGCGGGACGGTCCACTCCGTCGACGAGGTGGTTGCGGGCGAGACGCTGGTTGCGTACCGGGACCAGCCGCAGGACCCGTCGTCGTCGTGATGTCGGCTCGCCTCGCTTCGCTCCTGCGCGACGACCGCGTCCGCGCCATCTCCCGCCGGTACTTCGTCTCGAACGGCTTCGACGGCGCGCTGACCTGCATCGGTCTCGTCATCGGCGCGTACCTCACCGGCGTCACGGAGGGGCTGACGGTCGTGAAAATCGGCGTCGGCGCGGCGGTGGGCCTGACGACCTCCGGCGTCTGGAGCGTCTGGGAGATAGAGCGCGCCGAGAAGCGGGCCGAACTGGGCCGCATCGAAGAGGCCATGCTGACCGACCTCGGCGGGACCGCGGTCGAACGCGACAAGGTCGCGGCGCGGGGAATCAACGCGGCCGCTAGCGGACTCGGACCGCTCGTCGGCATCGTCGTCCCGCTGCTCCCGTTTCTCGCGGTCGGCACGCTGTTGTCGATGACGTGGGCGACGCTCGCCTCGGTCGGCCTCGGGACGGGCATCCTCTTTTCGTTCGGCGCGTACATGGGGTCGATATCGGACCAGCGGTGGTACGTCGCCGGCCTGCGGATGGCGCTCGCGGGCGTCGCGGTGGCCGCGGTGAACCTGCTGTTCGGGTGACTGTTTGTGACCACATTCGTGTATATTTTGAACTCATTGAGGCCGATAATACGCACGAATCCGAATCTTTGAAATGGGCGGGGCGCGCTGTCTGAGACAATGACGACCATCATCGACGGCAACGCCGTCGCCGAGGAGATTCGCGACGGGCTGTCTGATGCTATCGACGCGCTCGACGAGGCCGGCGTGAAGCCGGGGCTCGCGACCGTGCTGATGAGCGACGACCCCGCCAGCGAGACGTACGTCTCGATGAAACAGCGCGACTGCGAGGAGGTCGGCATCGAGGCGTTCGACTACGAACTCGACCCCGAGACGCCCGCCGACGAACTCTACTCGCTCGTCGACGACCTCAACGACGACGACGAGGTCCACGGCATCCTCGTCCAGATGCCCGTCCCCGACCACGTCGACGACCGGACCGTCCTCCGTCGCATCGATCCCGCCAAGGACGTCGACGGCTTCCACCCCGAAAACGTGGGCCGCCTCGTCGCCGGCGACGCCCGCTTCAAGCCCTGTACGCCCCACGGCGTCCAGAAGCTCCTCGCCGCCGCCGACGTGGAGACCGAGGGCGCTGACGTGGTCGTCGTCGGCCGCTCGGACATCGTCGGCAAGCCCATGGCGAACCTGCTCATCCAGAAGGCCGAGGGCGGCAACGCCACGGTCACGGTCTGCCACTCGCGCACGGACGACCTCGCAGCGAAGACCCGCGAGGCCGACATCGTCGTCGCCGCCGCGGGCGTCCCCGAACTCGTCACCGGCGACATGCTCTCCGAGGACGTCGTCGTCATCGACGTGGGCGTCAACCGCGTCGATGCAGACAATGAGAAAGGCTACGAACTCGTCGGCGACGTGGAGTTCGAGTCCGCGAAGGAGAAGGCCAGCGCCATCACGCCCGTCCCCGGCGGCGTCGGCCCGATGACCCGCGCGATGCTCCTCTGGAACACCGTGAAGGCCGCCGCCGAGGCCGAGGGCGTCGACGTGGACCTTCCCTGAGTTCGGGACGTGAATCCCCCGTCAGACGCCGACATCGACGGCGAGTGGACGTACGACGTGGACGGCGTCGTCCGGCGTCGGAACCGCCACGACCTCGACGCCGAGGCGTTCGCCCGCGCCGTCGAGCGTATCGAAGACGGCCTCGAGTGGGGCGTCGGCGCGCTCTGCGAGCGCGACGGCGCGGTGCTTCTCGTCCGGCAGGACGGCCAGTGGGTCCTCCCCGGCGGCGGGGTCGAAGCCGGCGAGACGAGACGCGAGGCGCTGGTCCGCGAGGTCGCCGAGGAGACCGGCCTCGACGCCGACGCGGGCGCGCTTCGAGTCGTCACGGAGCAGTCGTTCCACTACGGTGAGGACGCCGCAAGCTTTCGATTCGCGATTTACGAGGCGACCGTCGCGGGCGACCTCACCGACGACCCCGGCCTCCAAGACGAGGCCATCGCCGACGTAGCGTGGTTCGAGACGCTCCCCGACGACACGCTGGACCGCGGGCTGATTCGGTTCCTGCTCGGGCGCTGACGCGCGTCCGACCGCAACTTGTTCTCACTCGTGCGTCGCCACGAGCAACTGGTCGTCGCCCCGCCGAACACAGAACCGGGTGTCGGCGTCCACGTCGAAGCTGTGGGCCGCTCGGTCGGAGATGAGCAGTTGCGAGAAGTCGTCGCCGCAGGCCGGACAGGCCACGCCGTCGCGGTTCTCGACGAGCATCGTGTCGCCGTCGTCGCGAAGCAGTTTCACCCGGTGGCGCACGTCGTGGATGTCGAATCCGGCAGTCATCGTCGGCGAAGGGTCGTCGTGGAGGAAAAACGTTCGGAAGCGTCAGAACAGCGCCGCGAGCGTGTCGCGGGCCGACGCGAGCGCGTCGAGGTCGTCGTCGACGAGCGCGGTGTGTATCTCGCGGGCGGCCTCGACGAGCGCCTCGGACTCCGAAAACGAGACGGCCCCGTCGAGCGCTTCGACGCGCTTGCGATGGTTCGAGAGGGTTTCGAGCGTCGTCCTGACCTCGGGGTTCGGGTTGTCGTCGAGCCACGTCGAGAGGTCGCGGCAGTAGTCGTCGATGGCCTCGGCGTAGGCGAGACCGCGGGAGTCGGCCATCGACTTGGGCACGGCGTCGGGGTCGGGGCGCTCTCCCTCGTCGGCGCGGCGGAGCAGGGTGATGACGTACAGCTGTTCGTCGTCCGTGGGCCGGTTCGACCGGGCGACCACATCGACTGCGTGGAGCAGTTCGTGAGCCGCCAGCGGGGTGTCGCCGAGGGGGAGCAGTTCGCCCCCGCGGATGTAGCCCGTCTGCCGGATGTAGTCGCGGAGGTCGGACTTCAACGCCGGGGCGGCGTCGCGAATCGACCCGTCGCCGACGGCCGATCGGTGCGCCGAGAGGTCGAGGTTGATCTGCATGGCGGTGTGGCGTTCCCTGTCGCCGACGCCGACGCTCCGGAGGCTCCCGCACTGCGGGCACGATACGCTTCCCGTCTCGTAGTACGACCACCGGTGGTCGCACTCCTTGCACTCGCGCTCGCCGCGTATCTCCATGCGACTGGGTTCGACCCGGCGGCGCAAAAGCACGGCGACCCGACGCCGGGGCATCAAGTGCGAGGCGAGTCGACGCGGCCGCGAGCGGTCGCCAGCCGAGACGACCGCCGGGCTACATACGTCCGGCGGCCCACCGTCGGCATATGCGAAGCGAATCCGAGGTCCGAGAGCAGTACGAGTTCCTGAAGGACGAACTCGACTCCGACGAGATGCGACACGAGGGGGTCAGAAAGCTCATGACCCATTATAAGCGGGCACTCGGCTGGGTCTTGGAAGAGGAACACATGTGAATTCCATAACATAAATCTTCGAGCAGAGCGGAACCGCATCGTTTCCGGAATTCGGCGCGTGCGTGCCACTCAGACGGACAGTTGGCCGAATTGTCAATGTTTGGCACGCGTCGTTATCTTTAAGTGAAACCGAACAGTAGCCGATAGTGACGCTTCGCTTTGGAGGGCCGAAGCGTCAGCGGGGACCAATTCAGGGCGGCATGCCGTGCCGGAGATTTCCGGCACGGCTTGCTTTCCTTCTGCGCGAAGCTACGACCCGAGAGCGACTGTTTCATTCGCGCCGCGTTCGAGTACACCCGAGCTCCGGCTCCGGCCGTTCTCGGTGGTCATCCGAGTCGTCAGCTCGTTCTTATCACACAGGCTACGTGTTCGACCCGCCGCCAGTCGTTCCGAGAGAGTGGTGACGCCGCCACCTCACCTCGGATTTCCGTTTTGGATAGTCGAGTGGTTGTTCATTGATAACACTTAACAATCTACTCCCTTAATGCGCCCGAGCCGTCCATTTGTGGACATATCCGGACATCGAAACGGCAATTTCGGGGAATTAGTAATTTGGACTACATAATTGCTGATGGAGTATCTCGGAGACTAGCGGGTTTTCGAGGGAGAATCGTCGGTCGAGGCCGATATGCTTATCTGAATTAGACAGTAACATACGAGTCGAATTTACCGATGTACGACCTGACAGGATTCCAGCGAGACCTGCTGTACGTCATCGCGGGTCTCGAAGAGCCGCACGGACTCGCCATCAAAGAAGAACTCGAAGCCTACTACGAAAAGGAGATTCACCACGGGCGGCTCTACCCCAACCTCGACACGCTCGTCGAGAAGGGGCTAGTCGACAAGGGCCAGCGCGACCGCCGGACCAACTACTACACGCTCACCCGCCGCGGTCGCCGCGAGATAAAGGCCCGCGACGAGTGGGAAGCGGAGTACGTCCCCGAAGACTTCGAAGCGTGAGCGGGCGACTCGGACTACCCGTCCACACCGGCGTCGGACGGCGACCGTGAGTCACGACTCGATTTCTCATCTCGGTCGGTAAACGTCTCTAGCTCGTCCGATTCGCTCTCTTCCGGTCGGTCGGTCGCGGCTGGTTCTCGCGGTGCGTCGTCCGCCTCGTCGGCCGTCAACTCCTCGACCGGCGGGCCGTCGACCAGATGTCCGGGGTCGACCATGTACGGCCGAATCGGCTTCCCCGCCAGGAGCTCCGGCAGAACGAGCCGGACGAAGTTCACGAACAGCACGAGTATCATCGGCATGAGGAAGATGCCGTACCAACCGAACAGGAGCGGACCGAACGTGTAGGCGAGCATCACGGCCCCGACGTGGAGGCTCCGTCCGGAGACGTACGGCCGGAGCACGAGGTCGGGAATCGTGTCCACGATGACGAACGAGACGGCGGCGAAAAGCAGGACGAACCAGAACCCGGGCGGGTTGGCAATCGTCGCTTCGAGAGCCATGTAGGCAGCGACGGGGACGTAGACGAGCTTCATCCCGACGACGGGGATGAGGCTCGCGACGCCGGCGAGCAGGCCGATAAGCGCCGGTGCGGGGATGTTGACGCCCACGGGCGCGATGACGTTCAAAAGCGAGTACGCGATGACTCCGATAGTGCCCGTGAGGATGGCGTTCAGGATGTTGCCGAAGAAGATATTGTTGAAATCGCGGTCCACGCCGCGCATGTAGGCTTCGAGGATGCCGTGGTCGTCGGCGAACATCGACTGGCCCCACCGGCGGAGTCGGTGCCCGTCGCGGAGGAGATAGAACGCGAACGCGATCATGACGAACAGGTGAATCGCGCCGATACCGAGGAACGCGAAGGTGTTGGCGGCGACGCTCAGCGAGTCGAACACCGAGCTGATCGCCTCGGGAGTCAACACCGACCGGAAGTCGTACTCCAACAGCGCCTGCGGGCTGGCGATTCCCTCCAACAGCGTGGGGTCGATGCCGTAGGCTTCGAGGTCGATGGGCACCTCGTCGGAAGAGAGTTGGTCGGCGTATTTCAGGAACTCGCGGAGGGCGATGGTCGCGGCGTAGACGACGAGTCCGAGCGCGGGGAGCGCGAGGGCGAAAAGCGCCACGGCCGCCGCGAGGCTCGGGGGCTTCACCCGCCTCCGAATCCGCCGGTAGATGGGTCGCGTGGCGTAGTAGATGAAGAGACCGAAGACGAACGTTCCGATAAAAGAGTAGACGACGTAGGTGAGCGCGCCCGCGAGGACCAACGCGAGCGACCACCACATCGCGCGGGAACGCTGGATGTCGGGGAGAGCCATACCCAACACGGACGCGGAGGCGTCAAAAGCCTATCGCGGGAGCGACAGGTCACGACGTCACACCGTCACGTTCCGCCGTCGAAGGCGTCCTCTCGCGCGGCGAAACCGACCGACTGGACCGCGCCCCGGCCGATATTGCACCATTAATAACGAATATCTTAACACACGTGTCTTCGTACCGAGCCGCATGGACCGAGAGACGGCGGTGCCACGCGTCGATTCGATGCCCGGCGAGAAAGCGCGCCAGTGGGTCGAGTACCACCACGAGCACGCCGCGCCGAGCACGTACGTCTACGATTTCGTCTGGGACATCACGGCGGAGTCCGAGGGGCCCTTCTGCACCGACGTCGACGGCAACGTCCTCCTCGATTTCACGAGCCACGTCGCGGCCGCCCCGCTCGGCTACAACAACCCGAAGATACTGGACCGCATGGCCGAGTTCGACCTCGTCGACCCGACGAAAATCGCCGGGCAGGACTTCTACGTCAGCGACGGCTCCGCGCCCGGCGAGGAGCGGCTTCCCGGCCCCGCCGCGCTCATGGACAAACTGACCGAACTCACGAGCCACTACGGGATGGACACGGTGTTCCTGTCGAACTCCGGAGCCGAGGCCGTCGAGAACGCCATCAAAATCGCCTACGACCACGCCGACGGCGCGAAGTACGGCGTCACCTTCGAGGGCGCGTTCCACGGCCGCACCCTCGGCGCGCTCTCGCTCAACCGCTCGAAGTCCGTCTACCGGCGCAAGTTTCCCGAGATTTCGGGCGTCCTCGACGTGCCGTTCTGCGACGACCGGACCTGCTCGCCCGAGACGTGTTCCTGCGGCTTCTTTCCCGACGCCGACTCCGCGGTCTCCAAACTCCGGCAGAAGCTCCACCCGAAGAAGGGCCACATCGACGCCGACGAGGTCTCCTACGTCATCGTCGAACCGATACAGGGCGAGGGCGGCTACCGCTTCCCGTCGGACGCCTTCGCAGAAGAACTCGCCGCCGTCGTCGACGACTACGACCTGACGCTCATCGCCGACGAGATTCAGACCGGTGTCGGCCGAACCGGCGAGCTGTGGGGCTCCGACCACTACCCCATCGAGCCCGACATCATCACCGGCGCGAAGGGCCTCCGCGTCGGCGCGACCATCTCGAACGACGAGATATTCCCCGACGAGACCTCGCGGCTCTCCTCGACGTGGGGCGCGGGCGACATCGTCTCCTCGATGCAGGGCGTGTTCACCCTCGAAGCCATCGAGGAGTACGACCTACTCGACAACGCCGTCGCCCGCGGCCGCCAGTTCATCGAGCGGATGCGCGACGACGCGCCCGACACCGTCGTCGACGTGCGCGGCAAGGGCCTGCTGCTCGCCGTCGAGTTCGATACCAAAGAACGCCGCGACGCCGTGCAGGAAGCCGCTCTCAAGCGCGGTCTCCTCACTCTCTCGTGCGGCTACAAGGTGCTTCGAATCCTCCCGCCGCTCGACGTGACCGCCCGCGAAATCGACCTCGGCGCGACGATGCTGCTGGACGCCATCGAAGACGTGTCGTAACGTGGTCGGTCAGTTCGTGTCGAGGCTGACGACGGGTTCGACCACGTTCCCGAGTTCCCGCATCATTCCAGCACCGACGAGGTAGTACACCGCCGACTCGACGCGCTCTTTCCACGCGGGACCGTCGCCCATTTCGAGACTCACGTCGCCGGCGCGGATAATGCTCGCCGCCTCGTTCGCGACGACGCCCGCGAAGTTCGAGTCGTATTCGTCGCGCGTCGCCCGAAAGTCGCGCATCGAACGGCGTTTCGCCCGGAACGCTCGACCCGAGTCGTAGCCGGTGTCGGCAGGAGTAACGCCGAGTTCCTCGAGGGCGTACTCGTGGGCCTGTCGCGCGAGGAGGGCCTGACCGGTCTTCACGACGCGAAGGACCGTCAGGTCTCGGCGGAGGTCGTTGCCGTAGAATCTGAAGCCGTTGTCGAAGCAGAGCGTGTACAACTCCCAGCGGGCAGCACCGTAGGGCGACGACCGGTCGAGTTCGAGTTCGTCTTCGAGTTTCGTCCGCATCTGGTCACGTCTCGGGAACCGGTCGGTTTCGGCGAGGAGGCCGAGAAGCGCGTCGTCCAGTCGCTCGCGATGCGGCTGTGGGTCGTCTCCGAGACCCGAGCGATACTGCTCTCGGTAGTGTCGTGCGTTTTCGAGTCGTTGTTCCGCCTGCAACTGCGACCCCCAGGTGTTCGCGAGTCCGTGGGGAGAGTACTCGTCTACCGAGTCGGGGTCGCCGCCGACGGACGTCCCATTCCAGTTCGAACTGATTCGCACAAAGGCCAGTTGGCGTTCGATGGCGTAGAGATACCCGAGGTCACGGCCGGGGTCGGAGACACGGTACGCAGAGATGGAGTCCGCAACCGCGTCACTCGCCTCCCACAGTTCACGGCCGCGTTCGAGACGGGCATCCGGGTCCTCCTCTCCGAGTGCAACCTTCGCGTAACCGACGGCTTCGCCGGCGAACAGCATTCCGTAGGTTGCCGAGAAGAGACGCTCACGGGCATCTCGTTCCTCTTTCGCGGCGTCGAGGTGGCCGCCGGCGGGCGACCCGCGGAGATGAAACCGCATATCCTCGTCCACCGAGTCGAGGTCGACCTGCGAGCGGAGTTGCTTCGCCTGCTCGACGGTCTCTTCGAGGTTCGCCACCGCCGCGTCGGCGTGTTCGTCGCTCACCGGCGGCTGCCAGACGTAGTTGCTCGGCGGGTCGGGGTACATCGTCGTCAGCCAGTCCGTAATCGGGTCGGGGAGCCACGTCGGTCTGAACCAGCCGACGCCGGCAACCGCGCCCGCACCGCCGACGAGGCCGAGCAGTTGGCGACGCGAGAGCGAGGAGCGTTCGTCGGAGGGAGAGTCGTCTGTGGGAGGGGCGTCGTCCGCGGGAGGAGCGTCGTCGGGGGACACACGGCGGAGTTCCGAAGCAGTCCGTGTAAACGTGTCGGCGGGCTGTTGTCTCGATGCGAACGCGCCCTACGTCCAGCGGTCGAGGCCGGTCTGCGTGACCGACTCCTCGATTCGCTCGAAGCCGCGGCGGACTTCCTCGGGGTCGACCTCCCACGTCTCGGTGACGAACTCGCGGGCGGCGGCCACGTCGGGGTCGATGTCGGTGTCGTAGTCGTAGTCGTCGGTGACCGGCGGGTCCAAGAAGAACTCGCGCACGCGGTCGGCGTTGGGGATGCTCGCGCCGCGGGCTTCGAGGACCGACCAGAGGTCGCCGTGTTCCGTGACGACTTTCACGGCCGTCTTCGGGCCGATTCCCGTGATGCCCTCGTTGAAGTCGGTCCCGCAGAGCATGGCGATATCGACGAGTTGCTCGTAGGTGATGTCGTGTTTGTCGAGCGTCGCGTCGAGGTCCATCAGCTCGGGGTCGCCCTTGCTCGTGAGCTGTCGGAGCGTGTAGGGCGCGCCGAACAGGAGGGTGTCGTAGTCCTCGCTGCCCACGTAGTCAGCGTCGCCCTTGCGGGCCATGTAGGACGCCTGCGCCTCACCTTCCGCGGGCGCTTCGACCACCGGCACGTCGAGCAGCGAGAGGAGTTCGCGGCTGGTGTCCTGAATCGTCTCGGTGAGCCGCTGGGTGCGCGCTTCCATCCGGGCTGCCTCGACCGCGTCGCCGGCCTCGCGGGCCTCTTCGAGCCGCGCTTCGGCCTTCTCGCGCTGTTCGCGGCGCTTCGCAACCTCGTCGTCTTTCATCTCCGTGACGCCGCCGTCGAAGACGAACACCGGCGTCAGGTCGTGTTCGAAGAACTTGGGGAGCCCCTGGACGATGCCGACGAGGTTGGCGACTTCTTCTCCCGCGTCGGTCGTGTACTTCTCCGAACTCGTCCACTTGACCGTCGTCGTGAGATACCGGTACAGCCAGTTGTGGGCGTCGACGGCGACGACGCTCCCGGCCACCTCGTCGAACGACACCTCGGAGAGCGCGGCGAGCGTCCGCAGGTCTGCGTTTCCCATTTGCTCGGCCTTCGGGGGCCGAGGGTTTCAATCGTCCGAGTGAAGTCCGCCGACTCCGGGCGGCTCCGCCCCCTCGCGCGCCGCGAGAAACGACCGCTCCGGGTCGCCGAGGTCGCGGGCGCGGTAACGGTCGAGGCCGGACTGGTACGTCTCGCGTGAGACCGCGACGGGCACGTCGGCGGGGCGCTCCAAGACCAACTCGGCGACGCCCGTCTCGCGGCCCGTGAATCCGAACCCGGCCTTGTGGCACGCCTCGTAGGCGAAGGGGTTGTTCGCGGCGATGCGGACCGTCTCGTAGCCGCGGTCCGCGGCGGCTTCGCAGGTCCGCCGGAGGAGATCGGGACCGAGTCCGTCGCCCCGGCGGTCCCGCCGGACCGTGACGTACCGGAGCCAGAGCGTCGTCGGGTCCGTTCGGTCCTCGTTGAACGCGACGGCGGCGACCACGCCCTCGGCCAGCGGCGGCAGGGAATCGGGGCCGCCGGTCGGCGCGGGTCGGTCGTCGTCGAGCGCCGGCAGGGGCGCGTCGGGGTCGCGAAACACCGTCTTGCCCGTCCCCGCGGTGACGAACTTCCCCGCGTAGGCGAACCGCCGGTAGTCGAGGCGGAGTCGCGGCCCGTCTTCGGGCCATCCGAGCAGGTCGAACTCCATGGCCGAGATGGGACCGCCGCGCGCAAGAACCTTCCCCGACGGGGCCGTGGAGTCGGGCATGCACGGCGCTGGCGACGTTCGGTTCTTCGACCGCTTCGCACCCGTTTACGACCTCGTGATGCCGCCCGCCGACCCCGGCGCGCTCGGGACCGCGCTCGACCGCGCCGACCGCCCCGTCGAGCGCGTCGTCGACATCGGCGGCGGCTCCGGGCGGGCGACTCTCGCGCTCGACGTTCCCGAGCGAGTCGTCCTCGACCGCTCGGCCGGGATGCTCCGTCGGGCGCGCGAACGAGGCCTCGACTGCGTCCGCGGCGACGCCCGAGGGCTTCCCTTCGCCGCCGACTCACTCGACGCCGTGACCGTCGTGGACGCCTTCCACCACATGCCGAACCAGCGGGGCGTCGCCGAGGAGGTCTTCCGCGTGCTCGCGCCCGGTGGGGTGTTCGCCGTCAACGAGTTCGACCCCGAGACGCTCCTCGGACGGGGGCTCGTCGCCGCCGAGCGGGTCGTCGGCTTCGGCTCGGCGTTCGCCACGCCCGACGAGCTCGTGCGCTTTCTCGAACGCGTCGGGTTCGAGGCCGACGTGGTCGAACGGGGCTTCGAGTACACGGTGGTCGGAAAAAAGCGGGAAAGCCATTAGGGGGGCGACGAATCCTCGCCTATGGCAACCTCGACTTCGTTCTTAGAGGAGCGACTCGATGCCGGGGCGTTACCCATCGCGGTGGGCGACGTGCTCGCCATCTTCCTCCTCGTCACCGTCGGCGTGGTTCAGCACAACGGGGTGTCGTACCTCTCGGCCGACCCGGTCGGCTGGGTACTCACCTCGGTCCCGTTCCTCATCGGATGGCTCGTCACCGCCCCGCTGTTGGGCGCGTACTCGCCGGGCGCGGCCGAGTCGGCGAAGTCGGCCGTCCCGCTCGGCATTCGCTCCTGGCTCGCGGCGACCGTCATCGGCATGGCGATTCGCTGGACGCCGCTTTTCGAAGGCGGCGTCGAACTCACGTTCGTCGCGGTCATGCTGGTGCTCGGCTCCGTCGCGCTCGGCGTCTGGCGGACGCTGTACTTCAAACTCGTCTGAGGCGCGGAGACCGGACCGAATCCGTCCGTCAAAAACTGTTTTTCGGCCGATCGACCGCCCTCAGGCGGGCGTCGGCCGTCGTCGCAACAACGTCACGCCGAGGAGCGTCGCGGCCGTCGCGAACCCGGCGAGGACCACGAACAGCGCCGTCGAGTCGGCGACGGTGAGGATGTAGCCGGCGATGGCACCGCCGAGCGCGCCGACGCCGAACACGCCGAGGTAGGTGAACCCGTACGAGAGCCCGCGGAGCCCGGCGGGCGTGTACTCCGCGACGGTCGCCTGATAGAACGGCTGGACCATGAACAGGAAGAAGCCGAGGAGCGCACAGATTGCGAGGAGCGGGCCGACGCCGAGGCTCGCCACGGGGAGAAAGGCGACGGCGATGACGGCGAGCGCGCCGAAGCCGGCGACGATACCGCGTTCGGTCCTGATGCGGTCGGTGAGCTTCCCACCGACGTACTGCCCGAAGACGCCGACCGTCAGGAGACCGGCGTAGACGAACAGTTCCACGTCGAGCGTCGGCGCACCACCGGCCGACCCGGACGCGAGGGCGGCGGGGAGGAGTTCGGAGACGGGTATCGGCTCGATGCCGATGACCGAACCGAGGAGGTCCGGCAGGAACGTCGTGACGCCGCGGTAGTAGAGCCCCGAGAACATCACGAGCGCGAAGACGAGCGCGAACCCGCCGGCGAAGAGGTGCTTCGACTGCGAGACCAGTTCCGCGAACGAGGAGACGCCCGCGCCGGCTTTACCGTCGCCGCCGGTGTCGCTGTCGTCGTCGGTGTCGCCCGTCTCACCGCCGTCGGTCGCGGCGACCGCGGCCTGCTCTTCGAAGTTGGCGCGGGTAGCGAGCGCGGCGGCCACGAGCGCCGGGAGCGCGAGCACGCCGGCGACGAGGTGCCAGTCGAAGAACAATAAGAGGAGCGCGGTGAGGAAGGGGCCGAAGCCGATGCCGAGGTTCCCGGCGATGCCGTGGTAGGCGAAACCGGTTCCGCGTTCCTCGACGCCGGTGCTGATGAGCCGGAGTCCGGCGGGGTGGTAGACGCTGGCCGCCGCACCCCAGACGACGAGCGCGAGGGCGACGACGACGAGGTTCGGCGACAGCGCGAGCAGGACGAACGACCCGGCCATGCCGAGGAGACAGGCGACGATGAGACGCTTGGAACCAACGCGGTCGACGAGGATGCCGCCGGGCAGCGCCCCGAGGCCGAACAGCGCGAATCCGAGGCCGGTCATCACGCCCAGCGAGGCGGTCGTGACGGGAACCGTCGCGAGGCCGAGGTCGATACTCGCGAACTCCCCGAGCCAGATGGCCACGAAGATGGGGATGGACAGTTCGTACGTGTGGACCATCCCGTGGGCGAGCATCACCAACGCGACGATTGAGCGGTCGTTGCGGTTCACGTCTCCGGCCACGGCACCGACTCCCATAATCGTGTGGAGTTCCGGCAGACGACGCGAGCGCCGGCCCGACTGTTCGGGCGAGAGGCACAATCCACAGTATCGAATTTGTGATGTTCTCGTGGGGCTACAAACCCTCCGTCGTCTTGCGATTATCTCGCCATAAGTTATGAGAAAGGTATCGGAAGGTCACAAAAACAGTATCGGTCATCTATGGGAAAGAATTATACCACTTACGTCCGTAGTATGCTATATATTATGACCGGATATTACGACTACATTCTTGGGCTCATTCCGCTCACACTCCTCGGCATCACCGGCACGCTTACCGTCGCCGGGTTGCAGTTGACCACGGCAGTGCCGATGGCAGCGGGCATGGCCGCGCTCCTCACCGGCCACGCGCTCTTCGTGAACGGGCCCTCGTCGCCGTCCCCCGCCCGCCTCGACGAACACGCCGGTCCCAACGCCGCTGACGCACCCTCTCCTTCGGTCCTCGACGCAGACTAACCCCCAACCCGCGCCCGTCCGGTCGGTTCGCCGGCCCGCAGGGTTTTGACCGCAGGTCTCGTTTTTCCGACCATGACAGCGACCTTGTTCCTCACGAGCGACGAGGTTAGCGGATTGGCGACCCCTTCCGAGTACGTCGAGGCCGTCCGCGAGGGCTACAGACAGCGCGGCGAGGGCGCGCCGGCCGAGCCGCGGACGAAACTGTTCAACCGCGAGCCGCCGGGCATGCTCACCTCCTACGCGGCCGTGCTCCCCGAGACGGGCGCGATGGGCGGCTACATGTACTCCGCCGGCTTCGGCGCGGAGGACGCGTGGTTCATGACGCCGCTTTTCGACGCCGAGAGCGGCGAGCCGCTGGCGCTCCTCGACGGCGCGAGTATGAATCCCTTCAAGACCGGGGCGGCGGGCGGAGTCGCCATCGACGCCCTCGCCCGCGACGACGCCTCGACGCTCGCGCTCATCGGGAGCGGCGCGCAGGCCCGCGGACAGCTCCGGGCCGCCGCGACCGTCCGCGACCTCGACACCGTCTGGGTCTACTCGCCGACGAAGGAGAGCCGCGAGTCGTTCGCGGGCGAGCTGGACCGCACCCTCGACGCCAGCGTCGCCGCCGTCGCCTCCAGCGCCGCGGCCGTCGAGGGTGCCGACATCGTCGTCACCGCCACGACCGCCGCGGAGCCGGTGTTCGACGGCGACCTGCTCGAACCCGGCACGCACGTCACCGCGATGGGTCAGTACCACCCCGAAAAGCGCGAACTCGACGAGACGACCATCGAGCGCGCGACGTACGTCCCCGACCTCCGCGAGCGCGCCACGATGGACGCCGGGTCGTTCCTCGCCGCCGTCGAGGCCGGCGTCGTCGACGAGGACCACATCCACGCCGAACTCGGCGAGGTCGTTGCGGGCGTCGCCGCCGGGCGCGAGGACGACGAGGAGATAACCGTCTTCGACAGCGGCGGCACGGGCATCGAGACGGTCGCCGCGGCGCACATGCTCTACGAGAAGGCACGCGACGAGGGACTCGGAACGACCATCGACTTCTCGCCGGCGAGCGAGTCACTCACCGGCCAGTAAGCGTCCGCCGGCCGGTCAAATCGTCAGTCGCGCGACCCGCTCGGTCCCGACGAGGACGACCGGAACGAGCGCCAGCGCGCCGACCCCGACGACCGCCGGGACGACGATGCCCGGCCAGAACGCCCCCAGTTCGGTCTGCGCGAACGCGCCGAGCAGGGCCGTGCCACCGACGACGAGGCTGTAGTACGCCGAGCGAATCGGGAGCGTCGGCAGGTGGCCGGGCCGCGGCCACGACCCGGTTCCGACGTAGCCGCCGCGGAAGGTGCCGACGGCGACGGCGCTCGCTGCGAGGGCGGTGAGACCGGACAGCGATACCGCGGCTCTCGGGGTCGCGAAAAGCAGGAGCCAGAGCGTCGGAATCGCCAGTACCGACACCTCCCACGCGGCGAAAAACACCTGGTCGAGCCAGCGGTCGACCCGCCTCGTCGCCTCCGAGAGCCCCCTCCGAATCACGACTAGACGTTGGTTTCCGGCGGCTAAACGGTTTCTCCGGCGATGGCGGCGAAGGCGGTCTACTGGAGCCGGTACCGGAGGACCGCGGCGATGCCGCCGAGATTCTTCAACTGCTCGCCGGGCTGGAACTCCGCCGAGAACACGGTGACCTCGCCACCTTTCTGTTCGACCGAGTCGATGATGTCGTTCACGTCCACGTCCCAGTCGCCGTCGCCCTGTCGCTCGGCTCGGAGTCGAGAGTCGAGGAGAAGCAGGTGTTCGACCGCGCCGAACTCCGCGGCCTCCGCGACCTGTTCGACGCCGTAGGCCGCCTTCGCGCCCGTCGAGATGTTCTCCATCAGTTCGTCGATGAGGTTAGCCTCCTCGGCGATGCGGGTCTGTTTCTGCACGTCGTCGACCGCGCCGCGCTTGAGCACCTCGTGGACGCCGCGGTCGCCGACGCCGGCGGTGTCGACGGTCGTGACGATTGTCTCTGCGACCTCGGGGAAGTTGTTCTCGAAGTAGTCCATCGCGTCGTTCTTCGTGAAGCCCGGTCCGGCGAGGATGATGGCGTCCACGTCGAGATGTGACAGCGCGGACCCGAGTTCGTCGAACAGTTCGGACCGCGGGCGGGCGTACTCGCCTTTCCCCGTCGGCTTCGTGAGCGAGGCGTACTCGTCGGTGCCGTACTGGGCGACGGTGTGGATGTAGGCCGCGCCCTCCTCGACGGTCGCGATGGCCACGTCGGGGTTCTCGGCGGCCTGTTCGGCCGTCTCGATGCGGTCTATCTGGTCGGCCTTGAAGTGCTTCTCGATGGTTATCTCGGCGCGCTCCTCGACGTTGAGCGTGTGGTGGTGGCCGAGTTGGTCCTCGCGGGAACAGGAGACGATGACGCCGCCGACGCGGAGGCGGTTGGCGAAGCGCGCGAACTCCACGTCGTCGACCTCGATGGTGACGTTGAGGTGCTCGCGCTCGCCGCCGGTGTCCCGCATCTGCTCGTCGTCGCGCTGGATGCGGCGGGTGGTGTCGCCGGAGACGAGGTCACCCGGTTCGAGGACGTACGAGAGGTGCCAGAGGTCGTCGACGTTCTCGGGGACGAGCGTGATTCGCTCGCGCCCCTCCTCGCCGCGACCGCGGCTCGAAATGCGCATACACGTCCGGTCGTCGGGGAACGGAAAAGAGTCCTGCTATCGCGGTCACCCGTCGCGAGTCGGCGTCGCGGACGCCAACCCGGCCGCCGCCTGCCGCCCTGCGCCGCTCACCAGCCAGTCGACTGCGTCGGCTGCTGGCCCTTGCCGGTGGCGTCGGCGAAGCCGCGAGCCCACAGGTAGTACGTAATCACCTGCACGTAGAACAGGACGAAGAGCCCGACGACGATGACCGAAAGGAGACCCCCGATGAAGCCGAGCACGACCGCGACGACGAGCGCGAGCAACCACGCGACGGCGTACTCGCCGGTGAACGCGCCCGAGAGGATAGTACGCACGTCGAAGCCGGCAGCGAGATTCCCCTCGATGGCGAAGTTCGCCCCTGCGGCCGGCCCGAGGTAGGCCGCGAGCAGGCTGAGCACGAACACGAGGAGGCCGAGGACGACCGAGACGATACCGAGCCCGACACCGCCCGCGGAGGACGCCGCCGCGCTCCCCGTCGCCGCCTCGGAGACGGTGAAGGTGCCGATGCCGATGATGACCGAGAGCAGCATCGACGGGACGATGGCCACTAACGCCCAGACGAACGTCACCACGAACAGCTTCAGGCCGTCGACGAACAGGCCGCCCCAGTCGGTGAACGAGGGCGCGGCCCGCTCGCCGTTCGCGGCCGCCTGCATCGCCCTGACGAAGTAGCCCTGCAGGATAATCCCCGGGAGTATCAGTACAGAAAGCAGCGAGAGAACCCCGCCGATAATCGTCGTCGCAACCCAGTCGTCGCTTCGCTTGAGAAACCACAGCGCGTCGGAGAGCATACCGTTGGGGTGTCGCGCCGCTAGCGGCTTAGATATTCCGTCGAAAATTCGGTTTTTCGCTGACAGTTCAGACGGCGGGCTGTTCGCCCGGCGTCTCGCCCTCGTCCATCATCTCGATGTCGTGGAGTTCGCCCCACGTCTTGCCGATGATGTAGTAGGCTGCGACGGCCGCGTAGAACGTCACGAACGCCCCGACGACGAAGCCGAGAAGCGGGATGACGTTCAGGACGCCGACCACGATGGACGACGCGAACAGCACCGCGAAGGCCGTAAGCCACGCGGTGGCGTACTTGCCCGAGGTCAGGATGGGCCGGAGCGTGCCGAAGTCGAACGCCGCGCCCATGCGGTCGGTCTCGGCGTAGTTCGACAGCGCCGCCGGGATGAGGTACGCGGCGAGCAGGCCGAGGACGAACGCGAGCAGGAGGCCCACGAGCGCCACGATGCCGCCCAGCGCGCCCGCGGCGTCGGAGCCGCCGGCCGCCGCGCCGACGATGCCGGCGAAGCCGAACACGCCCGCGATGATGGCCGGGACGAGCGCGTAGACGAACACGATAGCGAAGCCTTTCACGCCGTCTATCGCCATGTCGCCCCAGTCGTCGAACACCGGGGGAACCTCGTCGCCCTTCATGGTCGCGCGAACGACCCGAAGGAGATAGCCGATGACGAGGAACGTCGGGACGATGAGGAAGCTCAACAGGCCGAGGACGCCGCCGATGAGGACCGTCTTTACCCAGTCCTCGCCGTTTCGAAGGTAATTGAGTGATTCTGAAAGCATTGGGATTCACCGAGCGCCACCACCCACCCACCCACCGGCCGTTCGGCCGAATGTGAGATTCGCGGGTTGACACGCGCGCTCGAAGCAACATTACGACGAGAAAGTATATAATCTTGTACCCGACGCAACCGAATAATTGAATATTAAGCCGTCTAGCGTCTGATTACCGGGGGACGGCGTCGACGTTCACTCGTCGACGATGTCGCTGCCGCCCGGCGGGAGGAACTCCTGAATCTGGTCGGGTGATGCGATTTTTCTGACGAACGACTTGTCGGCGAAGCGCTCGCGGAGCCGGCGATAACACAGTTTCGCGGCGTCGTTCTGGGCGTACTGCCCCGGCGTGAGCGTCAGCGTCGTCTCCGCGCGCGCCTCGATTGCCGACGGCGGACCGCCGATGACGCGCGTCTCGTCCTCGCACTGGATGCCGACCGCGACTTTCGCGGCCACGTCCTCGAAGTACTCGCGGTCGCCGCGGATGACGAAGCTCCCCTTCTCGATGTACTCGCCCGACTCGGGCGTCTTCGACACCTGCGAGGGCTCGACCATGTAGGCGTCGTCGGCGAAGCGGCCCTCCTTCCAGATGGAGGAGTACGAGACGGCGAACTGCGCGGCCTCGCGGAGCGTCTCCTCGGAGAAATCGACCGCCTGCGCGGGCTCGCTGGGCCCCGTCGCCTTCAGGAGCGTCACCGGCCCGCCGTGGGCCTGCGTGTGGAAAAAGCGGTCGTGCTTGCTCATGTACTTCTTCACCAACTCCTCGTTTTGGTCGGCGTTGCGGCCGCCGACGACGAGGTA
This sequence comes from Haloferax sp. Atlit-10N, assembly GCF_003586325.1. NCBI lineage: Archaea > Methanobacteriati > Methanobacteriota > Halobacteria > Halobacteriales > Haloferacaceae > Haloferax > Haloferax sp. Atlit-10N. The sequence continues at coordinate 51,912 of NZ_PSYX01000003.1, read as the reverse complement.
GCCGCTGGAGGTGTGGAACCAACGGAACCGCTCGAACCAGTGTTCCGTGGACTTGACGGGGACCGAATCGAGCGCGAGCCAGTCTGTCTCCTCCGGCTCTTCGTCCTCGTCGTCCTCGTCGTCCTCGTCGTCGTCGGCCTCCCACTCGTCGCGGCGCTTCTTCACGGCCGCGAGCTCCTCGCGAGTGTCCTCGATGGCGGCCAGCGCGCCCTCCTTTTTCTCCTCGATACGCTTGGCCTCGGTGTAGAGGCGGTCGGCGTTCTTCTCGACGCCCATCGACACCTCGAGGGTGACGGTCGCGTCGTCGAGGTCGACGGTGACCGTGCCGTTCGCGCCGTCGACGTTCGTGACGGCCTCGGCCTCGGGGATACCCTGTTCGGCTCCCTCCGCAAGCGTCTCGCCGATGTCGTCCCACGGGACGCCCTCCTCGCGCGCGCCGCGGACGGTCGACAGCACGTCGTCGACGAGGTCGTAGTTGGCGTACAGCAGTTCGGCGCGCTCGCGCTCGTCTTGGGCCTGCTGTTCGAAGCCCTCGATTGCGCCCTCCTGCTGGTCGATGATGCGCTGTTGCTTGGCGATTTGCTCCTCGAAGTCCGGGCGGTCAGAGGTCGCCTCCTGCTCGTCGGCGGTCAAATCGAGCCGGAAGAAGTACTCGTCGAGTGCGTCGTTGAACGTGTCGTAGGCCTCCTCGTCGAGCCCGGCGTTCTGGTGTTCGCGCAGGGGGAAGGGCGTCACGTCCACGACCTCGCCGTCCTCGTCGAGATAGAGCCGCGGGTCGAACTCCCCGGAGCGCACCTGCTGGCGGAGGTCGACGATGGCATCGTAGACGGCGTCGTAGTCGTCGGCGGTCGCGTCGGCGATATCGAGCGTCTTCTCCACGCCGGCGCGGGTACACAGCTCTTCGGCGTAGAGGCCGCCGAGGTTCAACTGGGTGGCGAGCGTCCGCACCACGTCGGTATCGGACTGCTCCATATTCCGGCCGAGGGCATCGCGGCTGACGGTGAGGGGGTCGAGCCGCGAGGCGGGGTACTCGTACTGCGACCCCGGAGCGACCGTCCGCGACTTGAGCCGCACCGTCTCCAGACTGCGGACGACTTCACCCGTCTCGTCGAGCACCGCGATGTTGCCCTGTCCGAACAGCTCGACGACGATTTTCGTGTTCTCGTCGCCGCGCTCGAACGTGAACGTGAGGATGCGGTCGAACTCGTACTGCTCGACGCCCGCGAAGTCGGCCCCGTTGAGCCGGTTTCTGAGCATCATCGCGAAGTTCGGCGGCCGACCGGGAGCGTCCGGCACGTGCTCCTGTGCGGCGAGGTGCGCGCGCTTTATCTCGCCCACTTCGAGGAGGAGTTCGAGCCGACCGCGGTCGAAGTCCCGCATCTTGAGGCGAAGCAGGTCGTCGCCGTAGAGGTACGCCTTGTCGACCTTCGCGCCCTCGTACCGGTTCAACTCGGTGACGAGGGCCGCGAGGTCGACGCTCGTGAGTTCCCGCTTCGGGTCCATGGACTCGCTTTTTGGCGGCGAACGAAAAGGGGTGTCGTTTCCGCGGGTTCTGCGACCGCCCGAATCGGGGAGAAGATACTTATCAGCCAGACAGAATGTATTCGGTGAATGCGTCCCCGCACCCTCGCTCTCGCCGCCCTCGCCCTCCTCGTCGCGCTGGCCGCGCTCCCCGTCGGGAGCGTCCCCGCCGAGGCGCGACCGCCGCCCGAGGCCGTCTGCGGCGTCTGCGGCGAGACGTTCGAGGAGGCAGGAGACGCCGCAGGCGTCCCGCTCACCGTCGAATCGAGCGCGCTTCGAGTCCGCGTCGGCGACGATGGCGTCGGTGCGTGGACCGCCCGCGTCGAACTCGACGACGAGTCGGCCGCGACGTTCCGTGAGCGCCCCGACCGACTCGAACGCGTCGTCCGCCGAACCTTCGAAGAACACCGCGTGTTCACCGACGACCGCAGACGCCTCGAAACCCGGATGGACGGCGACACCGCGGTCGTGACCTTCGAGGTGCCCGGGATGGCGTATCGCGGCTACGGGGACGTGCTGGTCGTGGATTACTTCCACGACGACGAGGTCAGCGGAACCGTCTACGTCGATGCTGACCGATTCGTCGTCACCGGCCCCGAGGAGTCGGCGCTCCTCACCGCGCCCCCCGGGACGCGGACCAACGAGACGGCCGCCGTCTGGAGCGCCGACGACGGGGATCCGTCCAGCGTCGGAAGCCAGACGTACCTCACGTTCGGCCCCGACGCGGGGCTGGCGACCACGGCCGCGGCCTACGCGAGCCTCGCCGCTGACTCGGGCCCCGGCGTCCTCACGAACGTCGCGTGGGTCGCGTTCGTCCCGACGCTCGTGCTCACCATCGGCGTCCTCCTCATCCGGCACTTCGACCGCCGGTTCGACGGCGACCGGGGGGCGCGGCGGTTCGGCCCCGTCGTCGCGGGACTCGGCGTCCTGTGGGGCCTCTGCCTCCTCGTCGTCCGGGCGTTCTCCGGGAGCGTCGCCGCGATGGCGTGGCTCCTCGCACTCCAACTCGTCGCGCTCGGCGTCGTCTCGGCGGTTCGCCCCAAAGCGCTCGGATTCCGTCGTCTCGTCGCCGCGACCGTCGGGCCGCAGGTCGCGCTCGCGGTCGCCACCGCGATTGCGATGCCGGGACCGAATCCGTGGTTCTCGCTCAGCGCGCTCGCGTTAGAGGCCGCCGTCGTGCTGTTTCTCCCCCTCGGCTACGCGGCCCGGCGCGGCGGGAGCACGCGCCCGCTGTCGCTCGCCATCGTCGCCGCACCCGTGACCTTCGCACTTCCGCTGGTTCCCTTCGGCGGCTACGGCGTCCTGTTCGTCGGGATACTGCTCGTCGTCTGGGTGCTAGTGACGCTCGCGACCGGGTCGCTCGTCTACCGGCTCGGCTGGGCGCTCGGCGGCGAGTCGGCGCGGGGTCACGCCGACGACAGTACGCGAGCGACGGCGTAGCGCCCGCCGAAACCGAGCGCGAACCCGAGGATCGCGAGGACCCCACCGGCGACGAGGCCGGTCGCGACTCCCTGCCAGAGCCCCATGCTCGGCGTCGTCAACTCGGCCGCGCCGAGCGCCGCGAAGAACCCGAGTACCGGACCGACGCCGAGCGGGAGCGCCCCGAAGACACCGTCGCCGCGGAGCGCACCGACCGCGCCGCCACCGAGGCCGAGCGCGACCACGGGCCACAGCCGGAGCCCGAACGGGTACGAAAGCGGACCGACCGCGTCCGGCGGGAGGTGCGTGGCGAAGACGAGCGCGAAGAGGGCGACGCCGCCCAGTTGATGCTGTCGGACGGGCGCGTCCTCGCGTCCGAGGAAGAACCTATCGAGCGTACTCACGGACGTTAGTCAGTGGAACGACATGATAAAACCCGCTCCGCAACCGTCAGGTGGCCGCCCGCGGAACTGCTTCCATGAGCGAAACCGAGGTCCGCGTCGCGGTCAGCGAAGGCGAGCGCGACGACGCCTTCGCCGTCCGAAAGGCCGTCTTCGTGGACGAACAGGGCGTCGACGAGGAACTGGAGTGGGACGAACACGACGACCCCGTCGCCGAGGCGGTCCACTTCGTCGCCTACCGCGGCGGCGACCCGGTGGGCGCGGCCCGCCTGCGCGAGTACGAACCCGGCGTCGGTAAGGTCGAACGCGTCGCCGTCCTCGAATCGGCTCGCGGCGAGGGCTGGGGGCGACGACTCATGGACGCGCTCGAAGCCGAGGCGCGCGAGCGCGGGTTCGACTCGCTTCTGCTCCACGGCCAGACGACCGCGGAGGGATTCTACCACGGCCTCGACTACGAGACGACGAGCGACGAGTTCGACGAGGCCAGCATCCCGCACGTCGAGATGCGAAAATCGCTGTAGCCGGGACACCTACTCCTTCGAGACCGACTTCTCCACCGGCCGACTGCGACGGGCCTCTCGGAGCTGGAAGCCGTCGGCCTCCTCGCGGGCGAGCAGTTCGCGCTGCGGGTAGGGTATCTTGATTCCCTCGCGGTCGAACGCGAGTTTCACGCTCCGAAGCACCTCGGCTTTCGCCTGCGCCCGACGCGGGGCCGAGGGGTTCGTAATCCAAAAGCGGAGTTGGAGCCCGATTGACGAGTCGCCGAACGTCGTCGGCATCACCTGCGGTTTCGGCACGTCCTCGACGAACTTGAGGTCGGTGAGCGCCTCCTCGGCCACCGACTCGGCGTGTTCGATATCGGCCTCGTAGTCGATGCCCACATCGAGGCGAAGTCGGAGTCGGTTGCGCTTCGTCCGGTTGGTTATTTTCGCGTTCGTCACGCGGTCGTTGGGGAAGACGACCGTCTCGCCGTCGGCGTTGCTCAGCCGGGTGTTGATGATGGTGATGTCGGTGACGATGCCCTCGGCGTCGTCTATCTCCACCCAGTCGCCGAGTTCGAACGGCCGGGAGAACATCAGCACGAAGCCCGCGATGAGCGACCCGAGGGTCTGTCGCGCGGCCATCCCGACCACGATGCCGAGGAAGCCAGCGCCGACGAGCAGGCCGCCGATTCTGACCTGCCAGACCGTGAGCGCCGCCATCCCGACCGCGAGGAGGACGACCAGTTGGAGGACGCGGAAGACGATGCCCTGCTGGTGGGCGTTGATGTTGTCCGAGGCGGTCGCGTACGAGTCCAGTTTCTCTTCGAGGACGTTCGTCCCGACGAGCGCCCCGGCGAACAGCGCGACCGTGGCCCCGAGTTTGGCGGCGTTCGGGATAGCGACGGCGAGTACCTCGGCGAAATCCGCGGCGAGGCCGGTGTATCCCCAGAGAAGCAACAGCGACAGCGCCACGCCGACGAAGACCGCGAGTTGGAGCGTCCGGACGACGACCGTCGCGGGGAACAGCCACGCCGCGTCGGTGACGGCGTCGGGAACCCGCGGGTGGGCCAACACTCGCGTTCGGAACTCGGCGGTCGCCCGCGAGACGAGTCGTGGCGCGAGGAAGACCGCGACTCCGAGCGCGAGCGCCACGAGCGCCGCCGAGATACCGAGTCGTTCTTCGGTCGAAACGAACTGTGCGAGCGCCGAGCGGAGGTCCTGAAGCCACGTCGTCGCCTGCCCCTGAACCGCCGCACCCCCCTGTGGTGCCATTCTACCGAGTGCGGTCGGCCGAAAAGTAAAAACGTGGCGGAGCGACAATCAGTGGTGAGAATCGACCGAGGTTGGTGTTTTCGTCGGCTACAGCCGCTTCGACACGTAGCGCCCACCTTTTTCCGAGACTCGCTGCGCTCGTCTCGCAAAAATCTGGACCAAAAAACTGGTGCTCAGTCTACAGCCGCTTCGACACGTAGCGCCCACTTTTTCCGGGACTCGCTACGCTCGTCTCGCAAAAATCTGTCTTCGGGAGCGACTGCGACCGAAGGCTCGTGAGGCACGGCCTCACGGTGGACCAAAAATCCGACTATTCCCTACAGCCGCTTCGACACGTACGGACCGTCCTGGTGGTAGCCGAGTTTCTCCTTGTAGTACTGCCGGACGCCGATGCCCGAAATGACCGAAATCTTGTCGTAGCCGGCGTCGCGGGACAGTTCCTCGGCGTGCGCGAGGAGCTTCTTCCCGTAGCCCTTGTGCTGCCAGTCGCCGTCGGCACCGATGCCCGCCTCGGAGCCGTAGACGTGGAGTTCGCGGACGAGCGCCGCGTCCTGCAGTTCGCGGCGGACCGGGTTGCCGGGGAACCGGAGGCGACAGAAGCCGACGAGCAGGTCCTCGACGGGGTCCTCGAACGAGATGAAGTGCTCCGTGCCGCCGGCGACCTCGTAGGTCATCACGTCGAGTTCGATGCGCTCTGGGTCCGGGTCGGCCTCGTTCATGCCGACCTCGCGGGCGCGGATGTCCCGCTGGACGATACCTCGTTCCTCGGCGCGCTGGGCGGCCAGTTGTCGGAGGTTCGACTTCCAGACGCCGGCGTCGATGAAGTCCGCGGGGATGTCCCGCTGGACGCGCTGGAGGCGGGTGTACTTCGGAATCATGCCCATGACCTCCGCGACGATGTCGGCGGCCTCCTCGTTGTTCAGCGGCTCGTACTCGTCGCGACGCCACATGTCGTAGGTGATGGTGTCGCGGACGATGAGCGTCGGGTAGATTTTGAGGTAGTCGGGCCGCCAGTCGCTGTTTTCGAACAGCTGGCGGAAGTCCTCCAGACACATCTCCTTGGTCATGCCCGGCTGGCCGGGCATCATGTGGAAGCCGACCTTGAACGCCGAGTCGCGGAGCCGGCGGTTGGCGTCGATGGAGGCCTGCACGCCGTGACCGCGGTGCATCTCGCGGTTGATTCGCTCGTAGGTCGTCTGGACGCCGACTTCGACCTTCGTCGCGCCCAAGTCGAGCATCCGGTCTATCTGCTCGGGGTCGCACCAATCCGGCTTCGTCTCGAAGGTCGTCCCGATGTTACGGATGTCGTTCGTCTCGTTCTCGGCGATGACGTCCTCGATGTACTCGAACTCGACATCCTCGGGGTCGGGCTTGAACGACCGGTCTTCCGCCGGTTCGGGCTCCTTGTCGAGGTCGTAGTCGTTCATGGCTTCGAGCGCCCGCTTGACGAACCACTCCTGGTAGTCGTGGCTCCGGGCGGTCATCGTCCCGCCCATCAAGATGAGTTCGACCTTGTCCACGGGGTGGCCGATGTGTCGAAGCTGTTCGAGGCGGAGCGTGACCTGCCCGTAGGGGTCGTAGTCGTTCTGGACGCCGCGGGCGGCCGCGGGCTCGTGGCCCGTGTACGACTGCGACGAGGAGAACTCGCTCGCGGGGCCGCCGGGACAGTAGAGGCACTTCCCGTGGGGGCACATGTGCGGCGAGGTCATGATGGCGACCGGCGAGACGCCGGAGGCGGTCCGGACGGGCTTGCGCTGGACGACCTCTTTGACCTCCTCGCGTCGGTCCTCGGGCGCGTACTGCAGAATCTCGGCGTTCTTCGGAACTTTCGGCGAGGAGTGTTCCGAACAGGCGTCGAGCTTTGCCGATTCGAGGTCGTCGCGGTCGACGTCGCCCGCGAGGATGCGGTCGACGAGCGCCTCGCAGGTCCGCTCGAACGCCTCGGACTCCGTCTCGGTCTCGGCGCTCACGGACACACCTCCCGTTCGGCGACGTGGTGGCGGTTCATGGGCGCGAATCGGGTCGTTTCGTGGATAAGCGTGTCGCTCGGGAGGCTGGAATACAGCCCTCCGTCGAACCGCGCGAGGAGGAGTCTGGATTGCGGCTTAGAACTGCTCGGCGGCGGCGTCGAGGACGGCTTCGAGCGCCTCGTCGCGCGCGCCGGTCAGGAACTCGATGCGACCTTCGCGGATGCCCGCGGCGGCGAGGCCGGCGGCGGGCGCTTTCTCGGCGGCCGACTCGACGACCGCGCGGAGGTCGAGGTCGCCCGTCGAGCGCAGGTAGAGTTCGTCCATGCCGAGCGCGACGGTCACGAAGGCGTCACCCTCGCGGGTGCGGCGGTGGAGTTCGTCCACGAGCAGGCCCGTCGGCGGGAAGTCGAAGCGGTGACTGTAGGCGTCGGAATCGAGGACGGCCACGGAGATTGCGCCGACGTCGCGGCGTTCGAGGTTCGCCTGCGCCGTCTCGATTTCGTCTTCGAGCTTGATGCGGAACTGCTCGGAGACGTGGCCGGCGAGGCCCTCGTCGGCGTCGAACAGCAGGTCGGCGATGAGTTCGCGTTTGTCCTGATAGGACTGGTAGTAGGCTTCCAGCGCGACGGCCTCGCGGAGTTCGCGGACGCGGTCGGCGTCGAAGCCGTGGGACTCGGCGAGGTCGAGGTACTGCTGCGGGCAGTTCTCCCAGTAGCTGACGGCGGGGAGGTGCGACACGTCGTCGCGGATGTCCTCGTTGACGGCGACAGAAAGCGTCGACGCGAGCGCGCCGACCGAGAGGTCGCGGGCGTCGGCTCCCTCGCGGGCGGGGTTGACGAGCACGTCGACTTCCTCGGCGACCTCGTCGTCGGCGGGCGCGGCGTCGACGACGACGCGCTCGGAGCCGTAGACGCCGAGCAGGCCGAGGCCGTCGAGGGACTCGGCGGTCGAGCCGGCACCGAGGAGAAGCACGAGCGGGAGCTTCTCGTCGTGGCGGTCGCGGTCTTCGAGCATCCGCGTCACGTCGTTCGTGGCGGCGTCCATGCCGTAGACGGCCTCCTCGAGCGGGCGACGGGTGAAGTAGTGGTACTCGGCGTCGTCACGGGGGTGCTCGTCGCGGATGAGCGGGAGCACGGCGCGCTCGACGGCGGCGCCGGCGACGTAGCCGTCGGCGGTGGCCGTGTGGCGGACGACGATGGGGCGCGATTCGAGGACGGCGCGGCGGATGGCCTCCGCGGCGTCGAGCAGCGACTTGCCGACGGCGGCGACCGGCTCGTGGGCCGCGAGCGGCGCGACGGCGTCCGGTCGGGCCTCGTCCGAGAGGGCGTCCGCGAGGCGCTGGGCGACGGTGTCGGCCTCGTCGCCGTCGAGAATCGTCAGCTCCTCGGTCTCTATCTGCAGTTCGCCGCGGCGGCGCTCGACCTCGCCGTCGATGCGGACGTAGTCGCCCACTTCGACTTCGGGGTACGCACGGACGCCGGCCTCGACGAAGGCCGCGCAGTCGGCGATAGCCGTCTCGTCGCGGAGTTCGAACACCGTCGGGCCGCCGGTCTGGCGGACGCTGGCGATTTCGCCCTCGACGCGAATCACGTCGCCGACGCGGTCGTCGATGCTGCCGAGGGTCACGCGCTCCGCCTCGTCGGCGTCGGCGTCAACCTCGGTCTCGGCTTCCTGCTCGGCGTCGGTGTCGTCCTGCTCGGGCTCCGACTCGGACTCGGGTTCGCTCTCCGGTTCCGCTTCGACGTCCTGCTCGGACTCGCCGTTGGCGGCGATGTCGTCGACGACGTCCCCGGCGGTCGGCGCGCGGTCCTCGTCTCCGGCGTCGGACTCGGACTCGGACGCGGCGTCCTGTTCGGGCTCGGGCTCGGGCTCGGGCTCGGGCTCGGGCTCGGCTTCCTGTTCTGGCTCCGATTCGGTTTCGACCGTCTCGGACGACGTGCTCGCGCCGGCTGGCTTCGCGGTCTTGCCCGTCTTCGGGCGCGTCTTGACGGCCGTCGGGCCGTCGCTTTCGGCTTCCTGCTCGACGGGCTGGCCGTCGGCGTCGCCGTCGGGGTCGTGGATGCGAGCGCCGCGGAACTCCGAGTCGGACTGGCGAATCGACCAGCCGAGGTCGATGTTGCCGTTGTCACGGACGTTCTTCACCTGAACGAACACCTCGTCGCCCGGCTCCCATTCGAGGGATTCGAGGCGGCGGTCGAGTTCGCTGCGGTGCAGTAATCCGGTCACGTTCGAAGCGAGGTCGACGAAGACACCGAAGTCGGCGTACCCGTCGACGGTGCCTTTGTAAAATCGGCCGGGGACGAGCTGGTGGGGGCTATTGCCCCGGAATTCGAACCAGACGTCCTCCTCGTGCGTAATCCAATCCATTGCGTTGAGCAAACAACCCCTAACTAAAACGATTGTCGAAAAACGCTCAGGGGAGAGTGGCGCGTGTGCGGGCGGGAAACCGCCGCTCCGTCGGTCGAAACGCGGGGATTCGAGGCGAGGTTCGGCTCAGACGAGCGCGAGCGCCGCGGCGAGTTCCGAGAGGGCGCGGAAGCCGCCGAAGGCGTAGCCGAAGACCACGCCGGCGGGGACGGCCGCGGCGAGCGCCGCCTTCGGAACCGTCGTCTGATGGACCTCGCTGATGCCGACGACGAGGAGCACCGCACCGTAGACGGCGCACAGCGCGCGGACGCCGGGAATCGGGAGGCTGGCGAAGGCGCACGGCGCGGCGGCGTAGGCGATGACCTGCACCGTCTCGCTCACCCCCGCGCGGCGGGACAAAAGCGGGATGAGAAGGGCCGTCTGGATGGCCGCCGTCAGGTGGAGGAGCGCCGGCGCGACGAACAGCGCGACGACGAGCAGGGCGACGAGCGCCGAGACGAGCGGGCCGCCCTCGATGGCCGGAATCGTCGCCGGCTCGAAGGCGAACCCGAGGCCCTGATAGGCGAGTGCCACCGCGATGGCGAACACGAGGCCGGGCGCTTGGTCGCCGGGGGCGACGCCGTCGCGGAAGAACTGGCGGGGGCGAACGACCACAGCGACCCACGCGCGGAGGATGCCGGTCAGCCCGCGGTCGCGGCCCTCGCGTGGGGTTTCGACCCAAGTAGTCACGTTAGCCTCTAGTCCCGCCGGAGGGTATGACAGTTCCGGCACCGCGCCTCGTAGGACTCCTCCGCGCCGACGAGGATAGTGGGGTCGTCTACGTGCGCGGGCTCGCCGTCGATGAGTCGCTGGTTCCGTGTGGCCGGCTCGCCGCAGACGGTGCAGATGGCCTGCAGCTTGTCGACGTACTCGGCGAGCGCCATCAGTTGGGGAAGCGGGTCGAACGGTTCGGCGCGGAACGTCTGGTCGGTCCCGGAGACGACGACGCGCTTGCCGTCGGCGGCCAGCGCCTCGCACACGTCGACCAGTTCGGCCGAGAAGAAGTTGGCCTCGTCGATGGCCACCACGTCCTCGCCGTTGAGTTCCTCGGCGATTTGCCAGACGCCCTCGCCCTCGGAGGGGACGACGCTCGCCTCCCACGAACGACCGGCGTGAGAGCCGACCGTCGTCTCGCCGTAGCGGTCGTCGAGCTGGGGTTTGAACACCGAAATCTCCTGACCCGCGATTTCGGCCCGGCGGAGGCGTCGGAGGAGCTCCTCCGTCTTCCCCGAGAACATAGAGCCGGAGATGACCTCTATCCATCCGCTCTGCGTGATGGCGTGCATATCCTGACTGGGGGACGAGGAGGGTCAAAACGATTGTTCATCTGCCGCGACGGTCGGGAGTCGAGACGGGTCGGTCGACCGAACCCACGCCGCGTTCGAAACAGCGCGTGGCGACTGCTCAGTCGTCCGCGCCGACGTTCTCGCCGCTTTCGAACGTCGGCGGCTCGGGCTCGATGTTGGCGTAGACGACCGCGTCGCGGCCGAGTCGCTCGACCCGCTCGCGCAGGTCCTCGCTCACGAGGCCGTCGCCGTCGAACGACGAGGAGACGCGAGGGATGGCGACCTGATGGGGGAGCACCCACGAGTTCAGCGACCGGCAGACCGACCGGAGGTGTTCGAGGGCGGTCACGGGAAACGACCCGCCGGCGACGGCGAGGAGGCCCACGGTCTTCTCGCCGAACTCGTCGAAGCCGCAGTAGTCGAGGGCGTTCTTGAGGACGCCGGAGTACGAGCCGTGGTAGACCGGCGTGCCGAGGATGACCGCGTCCGCGCCGTCGACGACGCGGACGAGTTCGGCCGAATCGCCCTGCTCGTCGTAATCGGCGTCGAGCGGCGGGAGGTCGTACTCGCGGAGGTCCACGAGTTCCGTCGTACCGCCGGCGGCCGACGCGCCGGCGAGGGCATGTTCGAGCGCCAATCGGGTGTAGCTGTGGTCGCGGAGACTGCCGCAGATGGCGACCACGTGTGGCTGCGTCATACCCTGTATCTCCGAGAGCGCCGTGAAAATCTCGTCGGCCGCAGTCGAGCGTGTCGGACGGGCACAACACACAGGAACCCGGACCGCGAAAACCAACCGTGAACGTCGTCTTCCACGTCTCCAGCGCCGACCTCGGCGACTGGCGGCACGCCATCCGCAACGTCCGAAACCTGCTCGACGACGAGACGGTCGAGACAGACGAGGTCACGCTTCTCGCAAACGGCGACGCGGCGCTGTTGTTCCTCGCCGACTCGCCCGTCCGCGACCGCCTCGACCCGCTGTTCGAGGCCGGCGTTCGCTGTTGCGCCTGTCGAAACTCGCTCGACGGCCGCGGGTTTGACGCCGACCAACTGGCCGACGGCGTCGAGGTCGTTCCCTCGGGCGTCGGCGAGCTCGTGGCGCGACAGGCGGCGGGCGACGCCTACCTGAAGGTACCGTAGGCGTCGGCGCGCGTCACCCCGAACCGACGAACTCCCGGAGCACCGTCGCCTCGGCCTTTCGGAGTAGCTCGCCGGCCGTGCTCGTCGAGCAGTCGAGCGCGTTCGCCACGTCCGCGACCGACCCCTCGCGAGGGATTTCGTAGTAGCCGGCCGACACCGCGGTCTCCAGCGCGGCCCGCTGTCGGTCGGTGAGCTGCGAGGGGGCCCGCCGCCGGTCGAAGGGCTTCACGCGCTCGACCGTGAGGTCGCCGAGCGCCGCGATGTCGTCGTAAAACGCGCTGAGCGCCGACACCTCGCCGACAGCCTCGAACCGGACGGAGCCGGTGGCGTGGAACACCACCGGCGGGAGGAATATCACTCGAGCGTCGGCGATGACCCCGAGAAGCGGGTCCGCGAACTCGTAGTCGCGCTGGTGGAGGAAGCCGTAGGTCCCCTCAGCTCCCTCGACGAAGTGCGCCCGAACGAGCGAATCGACGTCCGAAACGAGCGCGTCGGCCGCGTCTCGGTCGCCGTCGAACCAGAACAGCGTCGTCGCGTCGGCCGTCGGACTCCACATCAACAGCTCCGCCCGGTCGACCGGCGAGTCGCGCATCATCCCGCGCTGGAGCGGGTGGACCAGCCGGTCCGGGTAGTCGACCGAGAACTGGGCGTGTTTCATTCCGTTTCGAACGACCGTTTTTCGGTCCGGTATATCAAACGCAGTGGTGCGATTCGGCGGCGGCGGTCGGCTCCGACGAGCCGTCCGAAGCGTCCGGGTCGAGCGACCCCGCGGCGCGGCGTTGTTCGTCCAGCACGCCGGGGGCGCTCCGGAGGAGCGTCCGGAGGTGGTCTGCGCCGCGCACCTCTCGAAGCCGCGCGCCTGGTACCTCCGGTTCGAGGCGTCTCGCGCCGGCTATCGGGACGTTCGTGTCGGCGTCGCCGTGCCACAGAGACACGCCGGCCTCGATGTCGTCGAAGGGAATCCCCCACGGCGCGGCCGCGGCCCGGAAGTCGCAGAGTACGCCCCGCCGCGAGCGACTGACCGACGCCGCGAAGTCGTCTCGAACCACCGCGGCGACCCCGTCTGGAACTGCTCCGGTCGCGTCGTCGGCCGTGTACTGCGCGACGACGAGCGAGGGGTCGAGCCTCCCGGCGAGCCACGCCTGCCCGCGGAAGAGATAGCTGAGGAGCGCCGGCGCGTTCGTCGCCAGCCACGACAGGAGCCGTTGCGTTCGGGGCGTTTCCTCGCTCGCTGCCGGTGGAACCGCCCCCGCGACGACGCTTACGTGCCGAACCCTGTCCGGCCGCGCCGCCGCGACAGCCAGCGCGTCGCGGCTCCCGCCGGAGAACGCGACCAGCCCCGCCGACTGCGCGCCGATGTCGTCGAGAAGCGCGTCGAAGAACTCCGCGGGTGCAGGTGTCGCGGGTCGCTGGCTCGGGCCGTCCGATTCCTCGGGTGTCGGGCGCGGCGACGACAACCCGTAGCCGGGTCTATCGGGCGCGAGGACTCTGATTCCGCGTTCCTCGGCCGACGCGTCGAACAGTGCCCCGAGCAGGCGCGACCCCGGCGCGCCGTGGAGAAACACGACCGGGATGCCGTCGGAATCGCCGTACTCGGCGTAGGCGAGTCGCCGCCCGCCGTCCAGCGTGAGGGTCTTTGCTTCGGCGGACTCCGCGGCTTCGCGAGGGTCGAACGACGACGCGTCGCGTGTTGCCATCGACTGTACGTAGTCGGAGACGAGGAGTGCGACTGGTGCCGGACTAGTGCGGTGGGATAACTACGAGCGGCGAAACAAGCGCGGCGAGAACCACCGGCGGAGCGCGAACTACTTCGCCAGCGAGACGCGGACGCCGTCGTCGTTCTCCGCGACATCGACTAACCCGTCGGATTCGAGGTCGTCCACGAGGCCGCGGAGCCACTCCGTACCCGTGTCGCCGCCGTAGTCGACGCGGACCCGCGGCCCCAACTCCGAGAGGCCGAGTTCGTCGTACTCGCCGAGAACTCTGACGACCCGACCGCGGAACTGCCGCCGACTCCCTTCGAAACTCGGCTGGGTCGGCACGTCGGGCGCGGTGAAGTCGCCCGTCTCGTAGGCGTGACAGAACCGCCGCCACGGACAGCCGGACTCGTCGCACGTCGGCGTCTTCCCGCAGGCGACCCCGCCGAGTTCCATGATGGCGTTGTTCCAGACGCGGGACTCGCCGTCGGGCATGAGTTCCGAGGCGGCGGCCTCGAAGGCCGCGTCGTCGTCGGGGACCGCGAAGGCGCGGTGCAGCACCCGCTTGACGTTGGTGTCGACCACCGCGTCGCCGTTGTTGAACGCGAAGGAGGCGACCGCGTTGGCGGTGTAGGGGCCGACGCCCATCAGCTCCGAGAGGCCGTCGGGCGTCCGTGGGAACTCGCCGCCGCGGTCTTCTTCGACTTGCCGGGCGGCCTCGTGGAGGTACTTCGCGCGGTTGTTGTACCCCAGTCGGTGGTTCGTCCAGAAGCCCACCACGTCGGCGCGGTCGGCCGCCGCGAGGTCGGCCGTCGTCGGCCACTCGTCGAGGAACGCCTCCCACGCCTCGACCACGCGGCCGAGTTGGGTCTGCTGGCTCATCACCTCGGAGACGAGAATCTCGTAGGGGTCGTCGGTGCGCCGCCACGGGAAGTCCCGGTGGTCGGCCTCGTACCACTCGGTGAGCGCGGACTGGACTGCTTCGCGGTCGAGGTCGGCGGGGAGTTCGGACGGCGCGTCGCTCATCGCCCCGGCTTGGGACGGCCCGCGTTTAGCCGTGGCGATGCCGGAGCGTCGTCACGCCGCGAGGACGAGAAGTCGACTCTCCTCTCCGCGGTCGAAACGCGTATCCCCGTGACGACCCCATCGCCGGGCGATGACGCTCGACGAACTCACAGACGACGTTGACGCGGCCTACGGAGACCTCGGCGACAGCCTCGACGTGTCGCTCGACCGCGAGACGCGACACGAACTCGCCATGCTCGTCGCCCTGTTCGACCCCGACGACGCCGACGAACTCGTCCGCCGGGCGGTCCACGCGCTGTTCCAGTCGGAACTCGACCGCGGCCAACTCGACTTCCACCTCCGGCAGGGCTACGACGTGACCTACGACGAGTACCTCGCGGGGATGACCTACGAGGAGATGACCGGACAGTCGCAGGCCCCGCCGCGGGACGACGTGCGCCGCTACCAGATGTAACCGCGGTCGAGACGGGACGGCTCGACTCAGACGATTTCGGCCTCGATTTCGACGCCGTCGATGCGGCGGTAGCGGTGGGAGCCGTCGTCGCCGTCGCGGACGACTTCGAACGCCCGGAGGAGCACCACCAGTCGCTCCTCGCCGAGGTTGGCGCGGAGGACGACGCCCTCGCCGGTGACGACCACGTACGGCGGGGCCGCGACGGGCGGCGCGGCCATCGGTCTGCCGGTGGCCGTCACCGCGTCGGCGAGGGCTCGCGGCAGTCGAGAGAGCGCGCCGGAGCCGTCGAGCGCGCGCCTGAACGGCGGCATGACGCGCTCGCGGTCCGCCACCGAATCGCCGTCCCACTCGGCGGCGACGGCGGTGGCGCACTGGCCGACGACGGTCAACAGTCGCTCGTGTTCGTCGCGGAGCACGCGAGCGGCCTCCTCGGCGAGTCCGTCGTGAGATGTCACGTCAGTCACGAGCCGTGGTGGGTCGTCGCCGTATAAAAACCTCCGCGAGTACGCCCGTCACTTCCCGGACGCTTTTTGCCGGCGCGGGCCGCCAGTACGCACATGGAACTCGCCGCCATCGAGGAACTCATCGAATCGAACATCGAGGACGCCGACGCGACAGTCTCGCGGCCGCGAACGGTCGACGAGAACCACGAGGACGACCACTACGCCGCCGTCGTCGTCTCGCCCGCCTTCGAGGGGAAGTCGTTGGTCAAGCAGCACCAACTCGTCTACGACGCCCTCGGCGACCACATGACGACGGACATCCACGCGATGGAACTGAAGACGTACACGCCCGAGGAGTACGCAGCGCTGGAGGAGTGAACGAACCACCGCGACCGACGTACTGAGAACGGCGAACGGACCGAAAAGAGACCGACCCGCCTGAACCCGACTGAACCCGAACGGCCCGCTCAGAGGTTCGCTTCCGGCGCGTCGAGGTCGGCCGATTCTAACGACCGGTTCTGGAGCGTCTCGCCGGTGGTCGCGTCGAACAGGTGAACCGCGTCCTCGGGGATGCGGGCGACGACCGACTCGCCGGCTTCGACTCGGCGCATGCCGCCGACGGTGGCGACGAAGCGGCGCTCGCCGCCGAGTTCGAGGTAGACAGCGTTCTCGTTACCCATCGGTTCGACCACGTCGACGGTCGTCTCGTAGGCGTGGTCCGCGGCCGCGTCGTCGATGACTTCGACGTCCTCGGGGCGGATACCGAGGGTGACGCGCTCCGAGCCCTCGACCGCCTCCGCGGACTTCGCCGAGAGTTCGTACGAAAAGGCGTCGCCGACGAGTTCGTCGCCCTGGACGTCCATCTCGAAGAAGTTCATCGACGGCTCGCCGATGAAGCCCGCGACGAAGCGGTTCGCCGGACGGTGGTACGCCTCCAGCGGCGTGGCGACCTGCTGGAGTTCGCCGTCGTTGAGGATGGCGATTCGGTCGCCCATCGTCATCGCCTCCGTCTGGTCGTGAGTGACGTAGACGGTGGTGACGCCGAGGTCCTCCTGCAGGCGCTGGAGCTCCGTCCGCATCTGCGAGCGAAGTTTGGCGTCCAGGTTGGACAGCGGCTCGTCCATCAGGAACACCTCGGGGTCGCGCACGATGGCGCGCCCGAGGGCGACCCGCTGTTGCTGGCCGCCGGAGAGTTCGCCGGGCTTGCGGTCGAGCAGGTCGGCGATGCCGAGCATGGACGACGTCTCCTCGACGAGTTCGTCGATGTCGGCGTCGCCCATGTCAGTCGACTCCTCCAGCCCGAAGCGCATGTTCCCGCGGACGGTCATGTGCGGGTACAGCGCGTACGACTGGAACACCATCGCGATGTCCCGGTCGCGCGGCGGGCGGTTGTCCATCCGGTCGTCGCCGAGTCGAATCTCGCCCTCGGAGACGGTTTCCAGCCCCGCAATCATGCGGAGCGTGGTCGATTTCCCGCACCCCGAGGGACCGACGAGGACGAGGAACTCGCCGTCCTCGATGGTCACGGAGGCGTCGTCGACGGCGACGACTTTGGAGCCGCCGTCGTCGAAGAACTTCGATACGTGGTCGAGCGTGAGGTCAGCCATGGGTCTGTGTGCGTGTCGTGGTGGTCGTCTGCGATGCGACGAGGGAGGTGCGACGGGAGCGGCGGAAGCCGACCGCGCCGCGTGCGAGTCGGCTCATGTGCCGCCCGCGACCCCCTTCGCGAACTTGTCCCCGAACAGGACGTAGACGAGCAACGTCGGCAGGGCGGCGACGAACGCGCCGGCCATCTGCGTGTTGAACGTCTGGATGATGCCGCCGGTCAGTTCGTTGAGCGCGATGGTCGCCACCGCCGCGGGGCCGGACCCCGAGGGGATGATGATGAGCGCGAACAGCAGGTCGTTCCAGACCTGCGTGAACTGGTAGATGAGCGTCACCGCGAACATCGGCATCGAAAGCGGGAGCACGATGCGGCGGTAGACGGTGAACGCGCCCGCGCCGTCGAGGCGAGCGGCCTCCAGCATCTCCGTCGAGAGCTTCTTGTAGTAGCCTCGGAACAGCAGCGTCGTGATGGGAATCCCGTACGCCGTGTGGGTGATGATGAGGTTGATGATGCTCGCGTAGTGCGGGTGGGTGGCGAGTTCGACCGTCCCGAGGACGGGCACCTGCGCCGAGAACACCGTGATGTCGAGAAGCGGCGCGAGCAACTCCTGTGTGTCCACGATGGCCCAGAGCCGCGACAGCGGGATGAGCACCGCCTGGTACGGGATGAAGATACCCGCGATGAACAGCGCGACGACGCCGAGTTGGCCGCGCCACTCGAAGTTCGTGAGGCCGTACGCCGCGAAGCTGCCGAACAGCGCCGACAGCACCGTCGCCGGCACGGCCAGCATGATGCTGTTGAGGATAGCCGACGACAGCGTGTCGATGGCGACGCCGAACGGTTCGAGCGTGAAGCCCTCGACCGTCGGCGGCACGAACGGCGGCGACGTGGCGAACTCGGCTTCGGTCTTCAGCGCGGTCATCAGCCCCGATTCGAGGGGCGACAGGTAGAACACCACCAGTCCGACGAGCGTCGCGTAGAGGGCGACGCGCAGCGGGTCGATGGCTTCGAGGTCGACGCCGACTCGCTCTGCGAGGTCGTCGCGGACGCTCATAGTTCACCCCGCCGGTACTCGCCGTAGAGGTACGGCGCGACCACGGTCAGCGCGACGACGAAGAGCACCACGGCGATTGCGGAGCCGTAGGCCCACTCGTTGGCCGAGAAGGCCTGTCGGTACATCATCGTCGAGAGGATGTCCGCTGTCGGGCCCGGGTTGCTCCCGAACAGGACGTACAGGAAGTCGAACGCCTTGAGCGCGAACACCATGAGGACGACCGCGGCGCTCACCGTCGAGGCGCGGAGTTGCGGCAGGATGACCCGCCGGTACATCCGGAGGATGGAGGCCCCGTCGACCCGCGCGGCCTCGTACTGGTCGTTCGGAATCGCGCGTAGACCGGCGAGGTAGACGACCATCGCGTAGCCGCTGAACTGCCAGAGCAGCGCGAAGATGACGGCGAACAGCTTGAAGTAGAACGTGTCGGGGACGAGCGGTATCGCCCCGAGTGCGCCCGTGTCGATGCTGCCGGTGAGCCACTTCGACGCGACGAAGTCGAGGCCGATTCCCCGCAGGAACGCGTTGATGAGCCCCGAGTCGAAGTTGTACATCCACCGCCAGAACACCGCCGTCACGACGAACGACAGGCTGAACGGCAGGAGGTAGACGGTGCGGAACCAGTTTTCGAACCGGATGCCGCGGTCGACGAGGATGGCGAGGCCGAGCCCCCCGGCCAGCGAGAGGCCGGTAAACGAGATGAGGAGCACGAACGTGTTCCGGGTGGCGATCCAGAACTGGCCGTCCGAGAAGGCCCGCCGGTACATCTCCAGGTCGAACGTCGAGGGGTCGTACGTCGGCAGTGTGAGCCCGCCGAAGTCGGTGAGGGAGATGACGATGTTCCAGCTGATAGCGCCGTAGACGAAAAAGCCCATCAGCAGGAACGGCGGGAGCCAAAACGGCGCGGAGCGGACCGCGTCGCTCTCGCGGAGCGACGACAGCGCCGACCCGACGTCGGAGTCGCCCCCGGCCGTTTCGCTCCCCGCGGCGGCCGTCCCGCCGTCGGTTCGAACCGGCGGACCGCCGTCTCGCAGACGGTCCAGGAGTCGCTTGAGGATGTGAGTTGACATAATCGGAAATGGGGGAGTGCTCCCTTACTGGAACGCCGACTGCACGGCGCTGTAGGCCGCCTCCACGTCGTAGTTGGAGATGAACGAGGCCATCGCGTCCTCGAACGCGGTGAGCGCGTCGGGGGCGACCGCGAGGCCGTGCTGAATCGAAAGCGGCTGGGCCTCGGAGTTGGAGAAGTCGTCCATCTGGTTCTGGAGGAACGGTCCGAAGGCGTCCTGCGGCACGTCGGTGCGCGGCGGGATGGAGCCCTTCTTGGGGTTGAACCGCTCTTGGGCGTCGACCGAGCCGACGTAGCGGAGGAACGCCTTCGTCGCCTCGGGCGACGGGTTGTTCGTCGGCATCGGGAACGAGTCCATGTTGAGCGAGTAGAGTCCCTCGGTACCCGGGAACGGGACGTGGTCCCAGTTGGACTCGTACTCGAAGCCGTCCTGCCCGCGGTACATGCCCGCAGCCCAGTCGCCCTGGTGGAAGAACGCCGCGTCGCCCTCGATAATCTTCGAGTTGGCGTCCTGCCACGAGATGGAGCCGGCGTCGTTCGGGTAGTACTCGGAGTACTGCTTGACGATGTCGAGCGAGTCGCGGACGGCGTCCGCGTTGGCCTCGACGTTACCCGCGGTCACGTCGGCGTACACGTCCGCGCCGTACTCGCCGAGGAGCACCTGCGCCCAGAGCTGGCCGGTCGACCACGCGGAGTTCGTCTGCTGGGCCATCCCGACGTAGCCCGCCTCGTCGACGGTCGCCATCGCGTCCACGAGGGCGCTCGGCGAGTCGATGCTCGCGGGGTCGACGCCCGCGTCCTCGACGACCTCGACGTTGTAAAAGAGGTTGTTGAGGCGGTGGATGTTCAGCGGGACCGAAACGTAGTTGCCCGCCGGTTGCGCCGCCTCCTGGGGGCCGTCGAGGTAGGCGTTCTTCATGTCGTTGTGTCCCCAGACGGACTCCTCGATATCCTCCAGTTTGTCGGCGTCCGTGAAGGGCTGGAGGTTCGCGCCGGGCCACGCCTGCCACGAGCTCGGCGGGTCGTTGTTCAGGATGCGCTTTTTGATGACCGCGCGGAGGTTCTGTCCCGCGCCGCCCGCGACGGGGTTCTCCGTGAGTTCGATGTCGGGGTGCTGCTCTTCGAAGCCCTCGAACAGCGCCTGAACCGCCGCGCCGCCGTCGCCGCCGGTCCACCAGTGCTGCACTTCGAGCGCGTTGTACTCCGTCGAAGAGTCGGAGTCGTCACCGCTCGTCTCCTCGGTGCTCTCGGAGTCGCCGGAACTCTCCGTGGACTCCGTCGTCGACTCTCCGCCGCCGCCGGTACAGCCCGCGAGGAACGTCGCGGTTCCGGCACCGCCGGCGAGTTTGAGATACGTGCGTCGGGAAACGTCGTCCGAATCAGGTGTGTCAGTCATGATTGTTGGTCCGTGACAAGTCCAGACAATGAATTTTACACGATTTACTTAAGACTTTCCAAATCAACAATTCGAAATCGAGTAAATTTTTTTGTCATCAAGGAACTGTCTGGTTAGAATCGGAAGACTGCACCCAGTCACGAGACCAATTAATAAGTATTTAAACATGAGTAAATTTTCATGAACGAGGGGCAGACACACGGACCAATGGATTTTACCCCCTGCCAAAACGACCCCCGAACCATGGGCGACGATGATTATCGAATCGAGCGGGACAGTCTCGGCGAGATGGAAGTTCCTGTCGACGCCTACTGGGGCGCACAGACCCAGCGGGCGGTCGAGAACTTCCCTATCTCCGGTATCACCTTCGGGCGGCGCTTCGTCCGCGCGCTCGGCGTGGTGAAGAAGGCCGCCGCGCAGGCTAACCGCGACCTCGGCATGATAGACGAGGACGTCGCGGCCGCCATCGTCGAGGCCGCCGACGAGGTCATCGCCGGCGAACTCGACGACCAGTTCCCCGTGGACGTGTTCCAGACCGGCTCCGGGACCTCCTCGAACATGAACGCCAACGAGGTCATCGCCAACCGCGCCGCGGAGATTATGGGCGAGGGCATCGGCGACCGCGTCGTCCACCCGAACGACCACGTCAACTTCGGACAGTCCTCGAACGACGTGATTCCGACGGCCATGCACGTCGCGTCCCTCGAAGCCGTCGAGAAGGACCTCCTCCCCGCGCTGGAGACGCTGGCCGAGGCGCTCGGCGACAAGGAAGACGAGTTCGACGGCGTCGTCAAGACCGGTCGCACCCACCTGCAGGACGCCACGCCCGTCCGCCTCGGACAGGAGTTCGGCGGCTACCGCACGCAGGTCGAAAAGGGCATCCGCCGCGTCGAGAACGTCCGTGAACACCTCGGCGAACTCGCGCTCGGCGGCACCGCGGTCGGCACGGGGCTGAACACGCACCCCGAGTTCCCGGCGAAGGCCGCAGAGTACATGTCCGAGGAGACCGGCGTCGAGTTCCGCGAGGCCGACAACCACTTCGAGGCGCAGGCGGCCCACGACGCGATGAGCGAGGCCCACGGCGCGCTCCGCACGGTCGCCGGCTCCCTCAACAAAATCGCCAACGACCTCCGCCTGCTCGCGTCCGGCCCGCGCAACGGGCTCGGCGAACTCGAACAGCCGGAGAACCAGCCCGGCTCCTCCATCATGCCCGGCAAAATCAACCCGGTCGTCGCGGAGGCCGTCAATCAGGTCCACAAGCAGGTCGTCGGCAACGACGCCGCCGTCTCCGCCGGTGCCGCCGAGGGCCAAATCGACCTCAACCTCTATAAGCCCGTCCTCGCGCACAACTTCCTCGAATCGGCGAAGCTGCTGGCGAACTCCTCCGAGGTGTTCGCCGAGCGGTTCGTCGCCAAGCTCGAAGCCAACGAGGAACACTGCGAGACGCGGGTCGAACAGTCGATGGCGCTGGCGACGGCGCTCAACCCCGCAATCGGCTACGACAAGGCCTCGAAGGTCGCCAAGAAGGCGCTCGCGGACGGCAAGAGCGTCCGGCAGGTCGCCGTCGACGAAGGCTACCTCACCGAGGCGGAAGCCGACGAGGTGCTCGACCCCGAGAAGATGACCCACCGCGGCATCCTCGGCGACGACTGAGTCCGGCCGAGAAAAAGCAGTCCACTTTTTGATACGTCGGGGCGGGCGGGTGGACGCCCCGATTCGAGGCGCGCGCTCGACGATTTCAGTCGGTTCAGTCGTAGAGACCGTTATATTTACTCGGCTCGCGGTAGCAATCGCACTCCGGCACCGCCGTGACAGTCACCCCCGAGTGAAGAACTGTCACGAAATCTCGAAAATCGGTATTTTGAAGCCTGATTTTGACGATTATACCAGTATGGCCGGACTGCAAGAGCAGCGGGCCCGCGGGCGAGACATGTTGGAGTGTCGAGGTTGTGGGGCCGTATTCCCGGAGGGACGAGCGACGAACGACGGGTGGACGTACGTCTGTCCCGAGTGTGAACAGGTCGAAGGTATCGGCGAGGGGCTTCGTCGCCTCTGACGGCAGACTGAATCCTTTTTTACTCCCCCCGAACGCAGGGAGTAGCAATGACCGACTACGACTACGACTACGAGGACCTCGGCCTCGTGGCTGGGCTGGAGATTCACCAGCAACTCGACACCGAGACGAAGCTGTTCTGCGGGTGTCCGACCGACCTCCGCGAGCCCGACGAGGCGGCGCGCACGTTCACGCGCTTCCTCCACCCGACCAAGAGCGAACTGGGCGAACTGGACGACGCCGCGCTCGAAGAGAGCCGCGTCGAACGCGAGTTCGAGTACCTCGCCTACGACTCGACCTGTCTGGTCGAAGAGGACGACGAGCCGCCGCACGAACTCGACCACGAGGCGCGCACGGTCGCCATGCAGATCGCCGAACTGCTCGACATGAACGTCGTCGACGAGGCGCACGTCATGCGCAAGCTCGTCATCGACGGCTCGAACACCTCGGGGTTCCAGCGCTCGTCGCTCATCGCGCAGGAAGGCGAAATTCAGACCAGCGAGGGCCCCGTCTCCGTCGTCGACCTCATGCTCGAAGAGGAGTCCGCCCAGCGGGTCGAAGAGCGCGACGACGGCGTCCTCTACAGCCTCGACCGCCTCGGCATCCCGCTCGTCGAAATCGGTACCGGGCCGGACATCTCCTCGCCCGAGCAGGCGCGCGAGGCGGCCCAGACCATCGGCATGCTCCTGCGCTCGACGGGCACGGTCAAACGCGGCCTCGGCACCATCCGGCAGGACGTGAACGTCTCCATCGCCGACGGCGCGCGCGTCGAAATCAAGGGCGTGCAGGCGCTCGACCAAATCGACGAAATCGTCCGCTTCGAGGTCGGCCGACAGGCCGAACTGGTCGAGATTCGCGACGAACTCCAGTCGCGGGACGCCTCGGTCGGCGACGTGGCCGACGTGACCGACGTGTTCGAGGACAGCGATTCGGGCGTCATCCGCGGCGCGCTGGACGCGGGCGGAAAGGTCACGGCCGTCCCCCTGTACGGCTTCGACGGCCTCGTCGGCCGCGAGCTGCAGCCGGACCGCCGCCTCGGTACCGAACTCTCCGACCACGCCAAGCGCCACGGCGCGGGCGGCATCTTCCACACCGACGAACTCCCGGCGTACGGCGTCACCGAGACCGAGGTCGAAGCGCTCCGCGAGGCGGTCGACGCCGGTCCCGAAGACGCGGTCGCCATCGTCGCCGACGACCCCGAGACGGCCGACCTCGCCATCGACGCGGTCGCCGAGCGCGCCGCCGTCGCCATCGAGGAGGTCCCCGAGGAGACCCGCGGAGCTAACGACGACGGGACGACGCGCTACCTCCGCCCGCTCCCCGGCGCGGCCCGGATGTACCCCGAGACGGACGTGCTCACCGTCGACCTCGACCCGAGCGACGTGGAGACGCCCGAACTCCTGACCGAGAAGGTCGACCGCTACCAAGACGAGTTCGGCCTCGACGCCGGCCTCGCGGAACAGGTCGCCTACGGCCGGAAGATGCCGCTGTTCGAAGAAGCGGTGGACGCCGGCATCGACGCGACGTTCGCGGCGGGCCTGCTCGAATCGACGCTGACCGAACTCCGCCGCGACGACGTGGCCGTCTCGGAACTCACCGACGACCACCTGCTCGCGGTCATGCACCTCGTCGAGGACGGCGACCTCGCCAAAGAGGGCGTCAACGACGTGCTCGCCACCATCGCCGAGGACCCGAGCCTCACGGCCGAGGAAGCCGTCGAGGAGGCCGGCCTCTCCGGCGTCTCCGAGGACGAGGTCCGCGAGGCCATCGCGGAGGTCGTCGAGCGCAACGCCGACCAGGTCGAAGAACAGGGCATGGGCGCGTTCTCCGCGCTCATGGGCGAGGCGATGGGCGCGCTCCGCGGCAAGGCCGACGGCGGCGTCGTCAGCGACGTGCTCCGCGAGGAGATTCAAAAGCGGGCCTGAACGCCGAGGCTTCGGACCGCATCCAATTTTCTCTCCGTTCTCACGACGCCGAGCGCCCGCCACCGCGGACGAACCGCCGCCAGACCCATCGACCCGCGTACTCGACGCCGGCCGCGACGAAGAGGAGGACCAACAGCGCCGGCCCGACGATGAGGAACATCCCGAGTGCGTCCGTCTCGCCGCGGACGTGGAGGAACGCCCACCAGACGAGTTCCGTCACGCCGAACAGGCCGACGAGCGGCGCGACCAGTCCCCGGCGAGCGAACAGCAGGGCCGCGACGACGACGAACCCGGCGAGCAGGAGGAACGAGAACCCGAAGAAGCCCGCCGCGGCCAGCGAGTCCTCGACGAAGCCCGAGGGGAACGCGTCGGTGGCGAGTCGCGCCGCGGTCCAGACGGCGAGCGTGGCGACGGCGTAGCCGCCGCCGAGGAGCGCGGGTATCAGGAAGCCACGGGCGCTCCGGGCGCGAGTCGCGTAGACGACGCCGACGGTGCCGAGCGCGGCGGCGACGGCGACGACGTGGGTGAGAAGCCAGTCGCCGAGCACCGGGTCGGGCGAACCGGGCATCTCACCGCACCTCGATTCGCGTCATCGACTCCTCGGCTATCGTGGCCAGTCGCTCGACGCGCTCGTCGGTCGAGGGGTGGGTCGAAAGCAGGTCCGAAACCGGGTCTTCGACCTCGACCTCGCCGTACACCCACAGCGGCGACAGGCCGAACTGCGGCCGGGCGGCCCGCTCTAACTTTCGCAGGGCCGACGCGAGCGCCATCGGCTTACCCGTCACCTCGGCGGCCCGCGCGTCGGCCGCGAACTCCCGCTTTCTCGACTGCGACCGAACGAACACGGTGAGTCCGAAGCCGAACAGGCCGACGAACTCGTCCAGTCGGAGGCGAAGCCGCCCGGCGAGCGTCTCGTGCCACGACCCCGGTTGGCCGCGAATCCACGCCGAGCCGAGGGCGACGCCCGTCGTCAGGAACGTCACCGGCGAGACGAACAGGTAGCCGACGCCGACGACCGTCTGGAGGACGCTCGCCACGAGCGACTGGACCAACCCGTCTTTCCGTTCGAGGTGCGCGAGTTCGTGCGCGAGCAGCGCCTCGAACTCGTCGGCGTCGAGGAGGCGAAACAGCGCGGCGTCGAGGACGACCACGTCGCGCCCCATCGGGTCGAGCGCCATCGCGTTCGGCGCGGAGAAACGCGCGAGCTTCAGCGTCGGCGGGTCGAGGTCCATCCGCTCGGCGAGGCGGTCGCGCAGGCGGTGGACCGACGGCGACTCTGCGGGTGACATGTCGCGTGCGTCGAGTTGGCTGAGCAGTCGCACCGTGCCGAAGCGGAAGCTCAGGTAGCCGAGGACGACGGCGACGACGACGCCGACCACGGCGGCGGTCAGGGGGTCCGGACGCAGCCGCCACAGCGTCACCACCGCGAACGCGCTGAGCGCGCTGAGCGAGAGGTAGAACGTGAGGACGACGACGCCGACGACGACCATCGGGAGGCGGGAGCGGCGCGGGGACGATGCCATCTCGCGTGACGTTAGGGCGTCGGGTCGCAAAAGCTGTCTGGCGCGCCGGCGGAGCGGAGTCGTCGAACGCGGCCGAGCGACCGCGCCGCCCGGACCGCCGGCACCGCTAGTTTCTCCACGGGGGCGGCCGAAGAGGAGTCATGCAGTTCTTCGAGGATTTCGCGGTCGGCGACACCCACGAGTTCGGCGAGTACGACGTGACCGAATCGGAGATTCTGGAGTTCGCCGGGCGGTACGACCCGCAGTGGTTCCACACCGACCCCGAGCGCGCCGAATCAGAGTCGATGTACGGCGGCGTCATCGCCAGCGGCTGGCACACCACGGCGATGACGATGCGCCTGCTCGTGGACGGCTTCCTGGCCGACTCGGCGTCCCTCGGCGCGAAGGGCGTCGACGAACTCCGCTGGTGGAAGCCGGTGTACCCGGGCGACACGCTCGTCGTGGAAACCGAAGTGCTGGAGACGACCGCCGAGACCGACGACCGAGGGCTCGTGGAGATTCGGACGACGACCCGCGCCGAGCGCGAGTCCGGAGAAGTCGAGGACGTCTGTTCGTTCGTGAGCTACGTGATGTTCGCCCGGCGAGACGGCGGCGAATAGCGCGGGGCGCGTCAGTTCTCGTCGTCGCGGAAGCGGTCCGGGTCGCGGACGGCCTCGGCGGCGCGGCGGAACACGCCCGTGAGCGTCGCGGCCTCGCGCTCGGTCGGGTGGGCGCGGCCGAGCAGTCGCCGCATCATCCGCGAGGTCTTGGTCCGCTTGTGCTCGCGGTAGTCCACGGCGTCGAGCAACTCGTCGAAGAAGCGGTAGACGACCTCGATTTCGGCCTCGGAGGCGCGCTCGCGCTCCACGTCGGGAAGCTGCGTCTCCTCGACGGTGAAGCGGCGAAGCTCGTACATGAGAATCGTCGCCGCCTGCCCGAGGTTGAGCACGGGGTAGCGGTCGTCGGCGGGGATGCAACAGACCTCGTCGAGCATCGCCAACTCCTCGTTGTCGAGGCCGGTCCCCTCGCGGCCGAAGACGAGCGCGGTCTTCGTCTCCACCGACTCGAGCGAGTCGGCGATTTCGACCGGCGTCTTGAACGGGTAGCGGATGTGCCGGGTGGAGTCCTCGTGGGAGACCGCGGTCGTCCCGATGGTGTGGAACTCCTCGACGACCTCCTTCAGGGTCGTCTCGGTGGCGTTCGGGAGCACGTCCTCGCGAGCGTGGCCGGCGAAGCCGTACGCCTCGCCGTCGGGGTCCAGCTCCGGCGGGTCGACGAGACGGAGGTCGTAGATGCCGAAGTTCTTCATCGCCCGCGCGATGGTGCCGACGTTTCCGGGCGTCTCGGGTTCGACGACGACGACGACGAACTCGCGGTTCCCGCCCGCACCGGCGTCTCGGTCGCCGCTCATTTGGTCGGGTAGTCCGTGTCGAGGTCGACGGCGTCGAGGTCGTCTTCGGTCAGGGGCGTCACGTCCTCGTCGTCGTCCGCGCCGGGACCGTAGTCGCGGAGGTTGATGCGCTCGCCCTCGACGAAGTTCTCCTCCAGCCGGCGCTGAATTTCGTTGGCGTCCGGCGGCGACGGGAGTTCGTCGGGGTCGGTGTCGACGTAGTCCAGTCCGCCGTAGCCGTCGGGGGCGCGACCGCCGTCCGCGAACCACTCGTGGAAGGCGTCGGCGAACACCGCGTCGCCGACGAGGTCGCGGCCGTCCTCCTCGCGGAACCAGTAGAGGAAGTCCGGCTCGTGGCGCTCGCAGAGGAGCACCTCCTCGCGGGGCTCGCCGTAGACGATAGACGCCTGTCGGCACTGCTGTATCCCCTCGTCGCCGTGGACCAGATAGCAGGCGTCGCACGGTTCCTCGACGAGCGAGACGAGGCGCATGAGTCGCTCCCGCGGGTCCTCGGGAATCTCGTCGAGCGGTTTGAACTCGCCCTCGTCGGTGAATATCTCGGACTCTTCGAACCGCCATCCGCGGAGTCCGACGCTGACCTTCGCCATGATCCGAGGTAGCCGAGCGGCGGATAAAAATGGCGTGATGCCGGTCAGCCGTCCGCCAGAGACGGCGAGCCGCCACCGCGGGGGCGACTCGACGCGTCTTCCGCGACCGGTCGGCATATGTTCGTGTGGTCCAACCGGCGGGTATGCGAACCGTCGATGCGGCAGGACTCGAAATCGGCGACGACCACCCGCCGCGAATCATGGGTGTGCTGAACGTCTCCAAGGAGTCCCCGTACAAGCCGAGCGTGTTCAACGACCCGAGCGAGGCCGCCGAGTACGTCGACCGCGAACTCATCGACGAGGGGGCCGACATCGTCGACGTCGGCCTCGAATCGGCGAACAAGCGCCTCGACGTGCTGTCGGCCGAAGACGAACTCGACAGGCTCGACACGGCGCTTTCGGTCCTCGACAGCGTCTCCGGCGACGCCGTCTTCTCCATCGAGACGCGCTACCACGAGGTCGCCGAGGCGGCGCTCGACGGCGGCTTCGACATGGTCAACGACATCTGCGGCTTCGCCGACCCGGAGATGCCCCGCGTCTGCGAGGCGCACGACGCCGCCGTCGCCAAGATGGCGAGCCCGCCGGACCTCACCCGCCCCGGCGCGATAGCGGAGGTCGACGACATCTACGACGCCCTCGAACTGAACGGCTTCACCGACAAGACCATCGTGGACCCCGCCTTCGGCGGCTGGTCGGAGGCGAAGACGCTCGAACACGACCGCGAGACGTTCGACCGACTGCGGGAGTTCCGCGGCTACGGACACCCCATCTTGGTCTCCATCAACCGCAAGAACTTCCTCCGCGACGTGGCCGGCCGCTCGACCGAGGAGGCGCTGCCCGTCAGCCTCGCGGCCACGTCGATGGCGGTCGAACGCGGCGCGCACGTCGTCCGGACTCACGACGTCAGAGAGACCCGCGACGCCGCCCTCATCGGCCACGAGTTCAAGCGCCGCCGCATCCGCGAACCCGGCGACGTGTCGGTCGAGGAACTCGACGTGACGACCTCCGGCGAGGCCGCCAGACACCTCGACCGCGTCGGTGCGAACCGCGAAGTCGCCGCCGAGAGCGTCACGCGCGTCTTCGAACTGGAGGGGCTCGGGTCCGACGACCGGGAATCTCTCGCCGCCGCCGTCGGCGACGCGGGAGCCGTCTTGGCCGCCGGCGACACCGGGGCGCTTCTGGTCGGAAGTCCCGCCGCGCTCACTCGACTTTCGGACCTCGTCACGGATGCCTCAGACGCCCTCGAAGCCGCCTTAGAGACCGTCGAGCGGGCGACGAACTAACTGGTACGCTATCTCGTACCAGACCCGTCTATCCGTCTGACGTTCGGCAGACGTTGACCGTTCTACTAAGAGAAAACTTATACCATCCGACTCTAAAACGGTCCTGTGGACGCCGGAAGGGCACGCGGGTAGGGGTACACGAGTGCCATTCCGGCCCATACAGTTACATTCTGAGCGACAGCTACACCATGGATTTCACCACTTGGGAACCCGTCTACGAGCGGATTCTCGACGATTTCGGCTTCGAACGAGCCGGGGACGAGCGCGCCAGAGACGCGCTCGCGGACCTCGTGAGCCCCTTCGACCGCGACCGACTGGACTGGGCGGACGCGACCGTCGCCGTCTGCGGGGCGGCCCCGACGCTCGACGACGAACTCGACAGGCTCGACGCCCCCGACGTGGACGTGGTCGTCGCCGCCTCCACCGCCGCCGACGCGGTCCGAGCCGCCGGGTTCGACCTCGACCTGATGGTGACCGACCTCGACAAGAACCCCGAGACTGCGATCGAGCTAACGGAATCCGGCGTGCCCGTCGCGGCCCACGCCCACGGCGACAACCTCCCCGCGGTCCGCGAGTGGGTGCCGCGGTTCGACGCCGACAACGTCCTCGGGACGACGCAGGCGGCCCCGGTCGGCCCCGTCGTCAACTGGGGCGGCTTCACCGACGGCGACCGAGCGGCCTTCATCGCCGACGAACTCGGCGCGGGACGGCTCGTCTTCGTCGGCTGGGACTTCGACGACCCGAGCGTGGGGGCGGTGAAAGCGCAGAAGCTCCGGTGGGCCGAGCGCCTGCTCCGGTGGCTCGAACGACGCCGCGGAGAGCGTCTTTCGGTTCTCGACGGCCGACGCGACGGCATCGACCCGCTCCCCTGAGAGCGGCGGTCCGCCGCGAGTCCGAGTTCCCGCCGTCGCGGCTCAGTCGGGCGGAGCGTCGCGCTCAGCGCGTGTTCTGCGGGTGAACGCCGGCCCCCTCGTCGGACCCGGACGGCACGCCCGCCGACTGCTCGACGACGCCGTCGAACAGGTCCGAATCGCACCCCTGACAGGTCGCCGAGACGCGTCGCTTCGTCCGCTCGCTGTCGGGCCGTGCCACCCGTTTGCTCTCGACCGCGACTGCACCGTCGCAGGTCGGGCACGTGCGGAGACACAACCGAAGAGCGCCGAGGACGCGGTTCCGGTCCGCCGTCGGCAACCGCCACCACTCGGGATAGTACCGGCGGAACGTCGCGACGGCCGTGAGGTCGGCGACGAACGCGGCCCGGGAGGTCCACTGGCCGACGGTTCCGCGGTCGAGTCGCGCGAACAGTCCCCGCTCGTTCCACCCCATCTCGATTCTGTCTGGGTCGACGCCGAGGAGCGCCGCGAGCGCCTCGCGGTCGTGGTCCCGCCCGTCGGTTTCGAGCATGCGGGCACGCCAGTCCTCAGCGAACCGCGGCGACAGCGAGAGGTTGTCGTCCGCGTCGGTCGCGAAGACGCCCGCACCGTGTAGCGCGGCGGCGAGGTCGACGCGACCGTCGAGCGAGAGCGGCGGTGAGGGACGCGCCGACGGGAGCATCGGCGGCGACGGCGAGGCCGACGAGAGTTCGACGAACGCGAAGCCGAAGACGACCAGGGGCGGAAGCACACCGAGGAACACGCCGTAGGGAACCCAGACGAGCCACCCGAGCGTTCCGCAGACGAACGTCAAGAGGAGGAGCGGAAACACGAGTGGGGAGCGGAGACGCGGTTGTCGGACCGCGGAGTCAGGAAGGAGGCGATGCCCGGACATACCAGAACCGTGGGTTCGACGCGGTATAGGTATGAACCGGGTACACCAGATAGCAAGAACGTAAACGTGCTCCCGTCCCGGAATTCGGTCGATAACATCATATTACCCGAGACAGTCGCGCCGTCCCGAGGGTCGGCCACCGTACCATATCCATGCCAGCAGGCGTCCGAAAACGGGGCAGTGACGGCCGTTAGACGCGGTAGGATACCGTTTCCCGAGCCGTAGGCTGATTAAGTTCGTTCGAACGGACGGGTTAGGCGGCTTCGCTCTCGCGTCGGGGGTCGGACTGCCGCTACATTGACATAGCCGCCGTCCTGAGGCGCGGCTATGCAACTGCACTGGCACCGCCGGGACCTGCGAGTCGCGGACAACCGCGGCCTCGCGACGGCCGCCGAGGCCGGCCCCGTCGCCCCGCTTTTCGTCTTCGACCGGGACGTGCTCGACCACGCCGGCGCGCCCCGCGTCAGGTACTTACTCGACGCGCTCGCCGAACTCCGCGGCGCGTACCAAGAGCGCGGGAGCGACCTGCTCGTCGCCCGCGGCGACCCCCGAGTCGTCGTCCCGGCGGTCGCGGCGGCGCTCGACGCCGAACGGGCCACCTGGGCAATCGATTACTCCGGACTCGCCCGCGAGCGCGACGCCGACGTGCGACTCGCCCTCGACGACGCCGGCGTCGCCCGCGAGCCGGTCCACGACGCCATCTTCCACCCGCCGGGGAGCATTACGACAAACGCGGGCGACACCTACTCCGTCTACACCTACTTCTGGAAGAAGTGGCGCGACCGCGACAAACCCGACCCCTATCCGGAACCGGACGCCGACGACCTCGCCGACGCCAACACGCTCGAAACCGCGGCGGAAGCGCTCGCTGACGCCGAGTTCGACGTCGCCGCCGGCGACCTGCCGACCATCTCGGACCTCGGCTTCGAGGAGCCGTCGGCATCGGTCCAGCCGGCGGGGACCGAGGCGGCCCGCGAGCGCCTCTCGGCGTTCTGTTCGGACGCCATCTACCGCTACGCCGACGACCGCGACTACCCGACGCGGGACGCCACGTCGCGGCTCTCGACGGACCTCAAGTTCGGGACCATCGGCATCCGCGAGGTGTACGCGGCGACCGCGGCGGCCCGCGAGGGCGTCGGCGGGGAGCGAGACGAGTCGGTCGAGGAGTTCCAGTCGCAGTTGGCGTGGCGGGAGTTCTACGCCCACGTCCTCCGGGAGCATCCGAACGTCGTCACGGAGAACTACAAGGAGTACGAAAACGACATCGCGTGGCGCGACGACGCCGAGGAACTCGCGGCGTGGAAGGAGGGGAAGACCGGCTACCCCATCGTCGACGCCGGGATGCGACAGCTCCGCGAGGAGGCGTACATGCACAACCGCGTCCGGATGATCGTCGCGTCGTTCCTCACGAAGGACCTCCTGTGCGACTGGCGACACGGCTACGCGCACTTCCGCGAGCACCTCGCGGACCACGACACCGCAAACGACAACGGCGGCTGGCAGTGGGCCGCCTCGACCGGGACCGACGCCCAACCGTACTTCCGCATCTTCAACCCGATGACGCAGGGCGAGCGCTACGACCCCGACGGCGAGTACATCACGCGGTACGTCCCCGAGCTATCGGACGTGACGGCCAACACCATCCACGAGTGGCACGAGCTGACCGACCTCGAACGCGAGCGCCTCGCGCCCGACTATCCGGAACCCATCGTGGACCACTCCGAGCGCCGCGAGCGGGCGATTTCGATGTTCGAGGCCGCCCGCGGCGACGACTGACCGACGACCGAGCCCGTCCGCTGTTCTCCACCCTCGGTCGCCGCGGCGCGAACGACTTTCTCCCCGGAAACCGACTCCGCAAGCATGCAGGTCGCTATCATCCTCTACGACGGCTTCGACGAACTCGACGCCGTCGCGCCGTTCGAAGTGTTCCAGAACGCCGGCGCGGCCGGGGCCGACTGCGAGGCCCAACTCGTCGCGCTCTCCGACCGCGAGTTCGTGACCGCGAGCCACGGGATGCGCGTCGGCGTCGACGGCGTCCTCGACCCCGAGACCGACCGCCCGGACCTCCTCGTCGTCCCCGGCGGTGGCTGGAACTCCCGGGCCGCACAGAGCGCGTGGGCCGAAGCCGAGAAAGGCGAGATTCCGGACGCCATCGCGGCGCTCCACGAGGCCGGAACCACCGTCGCCGGCGTCTGTACCGGCGGCATGCTCCTCGCCCGCGCCGGCATCCTCGACGGCCGCCCCGCGGTCACCCACGGCGGCGCGCTCTCGGACCTCCGCAAGACGGCCGCGGAAGTCGTCTCCGCCCGCGTCGTCGACGACGGCGACGTGCTCACCGCGGGCGGCGTCACCTCCGGACTGGACCTGTCGTTACACGTCGTCGAACGGGAGTTCGGGTCGGACATCGCCGACGCCGTCTCGACCGAAATCGAGTACGAGCGCCGAGCTGACCCGTTCGACGGCTGACACGCTCGCGCGAAACGGAGTTTCTCGAATCGGAGAAATCGACCGACAGCGACCCGCACGGCGTGGTTTGTGCTAGCATACCTCTCCTCAAGTTTTAACAGGATTCCGCCCGACCCGTGATACGGAGGTTACACAGTATGAGCTACGAACTCGACCCGCTTCCGTACGAGTACGACGCCCTCGAACCGCACATCTCCGAGCAGGTGCTGACGTGGCATCACGACACCCACCATCAGGGCTACGTCAACGGCTGGAACGCGGCCGAGGAGACCCTCGCCGACAACCGCGAAGCAGGCGAGTTCGGCTCGTCCGCCGGCGCGCTTCGTAACGTCACCCACAACGGCTCGGGACACATTCTGCACGACCTGTTCTGGCAGAACATGTCGCCGGAAGGCGGCGACGAGCCCGAAGGCGCGCTCGCAGAGCGCATCGCCGAGGACTTCGGCTCCTACGAAGCCTGGAAGGGTGAATTCGAAGCGGCGGCCGGCGCAGCCGGCGGCTGGGCGCTTCTCGTCTACGACTCGTTCTCGAACCAGCTTCGGAACGTCGTCGTCGACAAGCACGACCAGGGTGCGCTCTGGGGCTCCCACCCCATCCTCGCGCTCGACGTCTGGGAGCACTCCTACTACCACGACTACGGCCCGGCCCGCGGCGACTTCGTCTCCGCGTTCTTCGAGGTCGTCGACTGGGACGAACCCGCCGCCCGCTACGACCAAGCCGTCGAACTCTTCGAGTAGACCCGGTACATCCCGACTTTTCTTTCGGACGCGACGTCGCCAGCGGCGGCGCTCTCCGCGTCGAACCAAGTGCTGAGGGTCGTCTCTCGCGGGTACGGTCGCCTTCTCAGGACTGTCGGTCGCCGGCGGCCGCGTCATCGAACAGTTCCGCTCCGTCGAACGCCTCGTTCAGCTCGCAGACTCGGTCGTTCAGGGCGGCGAAATCCCGGCCGTCGGTGCCGCGGTCGAAGCTGGCCAAGATGCCGACGGGACGGTCGCCGAGAAACGTTCGGAACTGCTCGAACGAGTCGAATCCGCGGACGGTGTAGCCGTAGTCGGCGTAGTACAGCGTCTCGTAGGTGTCTCTCGTGATGTAGCCGAACCGTTCGTTGTCGATGAATCGGGAGATGTCGAGGCATTCGAGCGCGTTCGAGACGTCCGCCCGGAGATAGAGGTGTTCGTAGCCGTGGTGGTCGAAGACCCAGAGGTCTCGGAGGTCGTCCCCACCGAAGTCTCGGAAGGTCTCAACCAGTCGTGCAGCGGCGTCGCTCATCGCTTCGGGTCTCGCGTCGCGCCTGATAAGCCTACTCATGAGGTCGCTGGCGGTCGCACGGGCGACGGACGCCCGCCGTCGACCAGCACGCCGCCGGCCGCTCGCTGCCTGCGGTCGTCGGGGTTTTGCCCGTCGACCGAGAAGCGTGAGTATGCCCAAGCCGAAAGACGAGTTCGAAACCCTCTACGGGTATCTCCTGTACGAACCCGCCGACATCCTCGACCCCGATTACATGTACACCGTGGGCGAAATCGCCCGCCTGATGCAGGGGCTGTCCCCGCAGGACGACCTCAGCGAGGAGACCGAAGACCGCATCGTTCAGTGGACCATCCCGTGGATCGTCGCCAACCAGGAGGACTTCGTCATCAACGACCCCCGGAGCGACGAGCCGGGCTACTTCGGCCTCCACCCCGACGCTATCCCCGAAGAAGACGAGGAGTAACCGCCGCCACGAACCCACCGCGCCGGTCGGCGTCGCGACGTTCTCCCGACCTGAGAGTCGCACAAACGGTTATCTGTCAGGTGGTTGTTGACTATAGCGTACTATGGCTCAATTCGACACCGAAGTCGCGGTCGTAACTGGTGCTGGCTC
Organism: Haloferax sp. Atlit-10N; assembly: GCF_003586325.1. Classification (NCBI taxonomy): domain Archaea; kingdom Methanobacteriati; phylum Methanobacteriota; class Halobacteria; order Halobacteriales; family Haloferacaceae; genus Haloferax; species Haloferax sp. Atlit-10N. Next base: position 16,421 of record NZ_PSYX01000003.1, on the reverse strand, counting down.
GGGAATCGGCCGCGCGGTGGCGGAGGCGTTCGCCGCGGAGGGTGCGCGAGTCGTCGTCTCCGACGTGGACGTCGAGGGCGGCGAAGAGACCGTCGCGCGCATCGAGGAGGCCGGCGGGACGGCGACGTTCGTCGAGACGGACGTGACGGACGGCGACGCCGTCGCCGCGATGGTCGAGACGGCGGTCTCCGAGTACGGCCGACTCGACTTCGCCTGCAACAACGCGGGCATCGGCGGCGCGCAGAAACCAGCCGCCGACCTCTCGTTCGACGAGTGGCAACAGGTCATCGACGTGAACCTCAACGGCGTCTGGCGGTCGATGCGGCACGAGATTCCCGCGATGCTCGAAAACGGCGGGGGCGTCGTCGTCAACATGGCGTCGATTCTCGGAAAGGTCGGCTTCGCGAACGCGAGCCACTACGTCGCCGCGAAGCACGGCGTCCTCGGACTGACGAAGAGCGCGGCCATCGAGTACGCCGAGCAGGGCGTCCGCGTCAACGCGGTGTGTCCGGGCTTCATCGACACGCCACTACTCGGAGAAGGCGGCCTCGACGACCCCGAGGCGCGGAAGGGAATCGAGTCGCTCCACCCGATGAACCGCCTCGGCGACGTCGACGAAATCGCCTCCGCGGTCGTCTGGCTCTGTTCCGACGGCGCGTCGTTCACGACGGGCGAGGCGCTCACCGTCGACGGCGGCTACACGAGTCGGTAGAACGAGTTAGCGCGACGTAACGAGTTGGCGAGGCGTAACGGGACGACGAGCCGGCGGCGAGGTCGCTTCGGCGACTCACCTCGTCCGCGCCGCTTTCGCCGCGAGGTCGATGTCGTCTTTTGGGCGAGTGGTGACGCTCGGCCCGTGACCGGTGTGGAGTTCGGTCAGGTCGTCCCCGACGACCTCGCGCAGGCGGTCGATGCTCTCGACGAGCGCACCGCGGTCGCCCTCGGGGAGGTCGGTTCGGCCGAATCCGCCGTTCGCGAAGACCAGGTCGCCCGCGAAGCAGACGCCCGCCCCGCGGGAGAAAAAGCACAGGTGGTCGTCTTTGTGTCCCGGGGTGTGGACCGCCTCGTACACGTCGTCGCCGATTTGGATGCGCTCGCCGTCGTCGATGCGCTTGTCCACGGCGAGGTTTCCGGTGTCGTAACCCCACGTCTGCACGTCGAACGCGTCGCGGACGGCGTCGACGTTTCCGATGTGGTCCGGGTGGGTGTGGGTCAGATACACCGCGTCGAGCGAGTCCGTGAACTCGCGGATTTTGGGCACCACGTCGAAGTTCGCGCCGGCGTCGACGAGCGCGGTGGTCTCGCCGTCGACGAGAAAGGCGTTGCTCGTGAAGACCCGGATTCCCTGCGCGAGGTTGCGAATCATGGGCACAGGTACGAAAAGCGGGCTATTCCGTGTTGTGGGCGCTGCGGAAATCCGGGCCGAGGACGGTAGGGTTTAGAGGGGCCGACGACGACCAACATCCAACCAGGGCACCTCTCATGCGCCAATATCTCGACCTCGTGACAGACGTTCTCGGAACCGGGCGACACAAACCGAATCGGACGGGCGTCGACACTATCTCGGGCTTTTCGAAGCACTACACCGTCGACCTGCAGGAGGGCTTCCCGCTCCTCACGACCAAGGACCTCTCGGGCTTCCGGTGGAACTCCCTCATCCACGAACTCCTCTGGTACCTCTCCGGCGAGGAACACATCCGCACCCTGCGCGAGGAAACGGGCATCTGGGACGCGTGGGCCGACGACGACGGCCATCTCGACACGGCTTACGGCCGGTTCTGGCGACGCTATCCGGTCCCCGAGGAAGGGCTTGCAGGCGAGGCGTGGCCCGAGGACGACCACCGCTGGATGAACGACGAGGGGACGTTCGACCAGCTCGCGTACGTCCTCGACACGCTCGACGAGAACCCGAACTCCCGCCGGCTGGTCATCAACGCGTGGCACCCCGCGAACGCGGCCGTCTCGACGCTCCCGCCGTGTCACTACACCTTCGTCTTCAACGTGCAGGGCGACGAACTCAACCTCCATCTGACCCAGCGCTCCGGCGACATCGCGCTCGGCGTCCCGTTCAACCTCGCGGCGTACGCCATCCTCGCGCAGGTCGTCGCCCAGCGCGCCGGTTTCGAACTCGGGTCGTTCGCCCACACCATCGTGGACGCCCACGTCTACTGCGGCACCGGCGAGCGCGGCGCGTGGTACGGCGACCACCTCGACGAACTCCAGTCCCGCCTCGCCGACGTGGACTCCCCCGAAGGGTACCTCGACGTGCGCGAGTGGCTCCTCGACGCGGCACCCGAGGAGGCCGAGGGCGAGGAGGACTACGACCACGTTCCCGGACTGCTCCTGCAGGCCTCGCGCGAACCCCGCGAGCGCCCCACGCTCGACGTGGCCGACGTGCCGCTCGAAGACCTCTCGTTCGAGGACATCGTCCTCCGGGACTACGACCCCGCCGACGGGATTCGCTTCGCGGTGGCCGAATGAGCGGCGAGGAGCCCGCTGGGTCCGGAACCGAGGGCGACGTCGCGGTCCGGTTCGTCCTCGTCGCCGCCGTCGCCGACAACCGCGTCATCGGCCGCGACGGCGACATGCCGTGGCATATTCCCGAGGACCTGAAGCACTTCAAGCGGACGACGACCGGCCACCCGGTCGTGATGGGCCGCAAGACCTACGAGAGCATCGCCCGCCAGCTCGGCGGCCCGCTTCCGGACCGCCACAGCGTCGTTCTGACGACCCGCGACCTCGACCTCCCCGAGGGGGCTGAGGCGGTCGATTCGGTCGAATCGGCGGTCGCCGCCGCCGAGAACGCGGCCGACGAGATGGGCGTCGAGACGGTGTACGTCGTCGGCGGCGCGACCGTCTACGAGCAGTTCCTCGACCGCGCCGCGGGGCTAGTTCGCACCGAACTCGACGAGACCCACGAGGGCGACACGCGGTTCCCCGAGTGGGACCGCGAAGGGTGGGTCGAGGCCGACCGCGACGACCGAGACGGCTTCTCGTTCGTCACGTACGAGCGCCGGGAACGCCGGGAACCCGACGCAGCCGACCGCGGCACGGAGGAATCCGATGACTAACTCGAGCGAGTGGGAGTACAAAATCGTCCGCACGGCCGACGGCGGCCTGTTCAGCGGCGATACCTCCCCGATGGAAGACGCCCTCAACTCCCTCGGCGGCGACGGCTGGGAGCTCGTGGACACGATTTCCGACTCGCGCGGTGCCGGCGCGAACAGCGGGCAGACGGCGCTCGTGTTCAAGCGGCCGAAGCGCTGAGATTCGCCGTTCTCCGTTCGGTCCCCGTTTTTACCTACTCTCTTCAGTCTTCGAGCGTCCGGAACAGCGGTGACGAGTCGCCGCCCTCGAACCGGACCATCTCCTCGCCGTCGAAGGTGACCGTGACCGAGTCGTAGTCGCTGGGGACCGAGACCACGGCGTCGAGCGTCGTGCGCGGCACGCAGTCGTCTGACGGCTCCTTTTCGCCGTCTTCGTCGGGTGTGGTCGTGATTCGGTAGACGTAGACGCCGTCTTCGGCCGTGTCGAGTTCGCCGCGGACGACGACGCTCGGCGCGTCGTGCGTGAAGGTCCGGTTGAACGCGACGGTCGTCTGCTCGCCGGCGGGCATCCGACCGACCCACGAACTGGGCGCGGTCTCGTCGGCGAGCAGACAGCCGGTCGCGGTGGTCATCGAACTGGTCGGCGAGGTCGTCGTCTCCGTCGGAAGCGAGTAGACGACGACGCCGGCACCGACGACGAGCCCGACGAAGAACACCGCGAGAAGGGCGACAGCGGAGTACGAAGCCATACTCGATACACGCGCCACGAAGCGATAAGCGAGTGCGTGACGCGTGCTATCGGAAGGGTCGTCGCCGACTGACACGTTCGTCTGCAAGTCGTCTGTGAGACCGGCGGGACATCCGCGGCGCGGAGTGTCCGCGCGATTCGTGGCAGATGACGGGTAGGTTTATTGACGGGTGAGTCCTCATAACAGGGAACGTAGTTTCCCTCGCTATGACCGCCTCGACACTCGCAGACCGACTCCGTCAGCCCGAGTACACCGGCGAGAACCGGTGTACCCCGTGTACCGTCGTGAACGTCGTCATCGCCGCCGCGTTGAGCCTGTTGCTCGGCGTCGCGTGGCCGCCGCTCGCGCTCGTCTCGTTCGCCGTCTTCGCGGGGGCCATCTACTTCCGCGGCTACCTGATTCCCGGCACGCCGACGCTCACGAAGACGTACTTCCCCGACCGGGTCCTCCGGTGGTTCGACAAGGAACCGACGCCGACCCGCGTCGGGTCCGCGCCGGCCGCGCCGGCGACGGAGAACGACGCTGACGCCGAGTCGCCGAGCGACGAGGTCGAGGCGGGCCAGTTAGACGAGGGCGGCGAGTCTGCCGAGGAGTTGGACGTGGAGTCGTCGCTCCTGGAGGCCGGCGCGCTCGACTGGGACGAAAGCGGCGACGAACTGCGCCTCGACCCCGCGTTCGAGTCGGCGTGGAACGACGAAATCGAGCGCACCGACGACGCGACGATTCGACGGCGACTCGCCGATCTCACCGGCCTCGACGCCGACGACATCTCGCTGGAATCCCGGTCTCGGAACCGGTGGTTCGTCGCGGTCGTCGACGGTACCACCGTCGGCACGTGGGAGTCGCGCGCCGCGCTCGTCGCCGACGTGGCCGCCGACGCCGCCCTCGGCGACCGCTTCGACGACTGGGACCGCCTGACGGGCGAACAGCGGAGCGCGCTGGCGAGAGGGCTCCGCATCTACCTCGACCGCTGTCCGGCCTGCGGCGGGGACGTTCGATTCGGCACCGAGACGGCCGAGTCGTGCTGCCGGTCGTGGGAGGTGTTCGTCGTCCGCTGTGACGACTGCGAGGAACGACTGTTGGAGGTCGACGCCGACGCGCTCGAACCCGAGGCGGCGTAAGTCGGCGTTCGAATCCCGTCTTGGCGGGTACACTTTTATTTGCTGACAACAGTGTCCGAGTATGAGCAAGGCGCACTTCGAGGTGTTCGTCGACGCGGCGGACAAGTACCGGTGGCGACTCGTCCACGACAACGGGAACATCCTCGCCGATTCCGGCGAGGGCTACGCGTCGAAACAGAAGGCGAAACAGGGAATCGAGAGCGTGAAGCGGAACGCGCCCGACGCGGACGTGGTCGAGGCGTAGTTCGGGGCTTCCAGCCCTCGATTCGTCGGGAATCGTCGGATTTCGCGGCGATTCGAACGTTACCCCCACACCGATGCCGGGTGTGGAGGCTTTTTCCGCCTCCGGAACTGACCACGGAGTAATGACGAACGTCGCCGACGCGAGCGAGGAGGTCGCACGATGAACCGAAACGACAAGCAGGCCTACGACCGCGGTACGTCGCTTTTCTCTCCCGACGGACGCATCTATCAGGTCGAGTACGCCCGCGAGGCCGTCAAGCGCGGCGCGCCGGTCCTCGGCGTCCGTACCGCCGACGGCGTCGTTCTGGCCGCTCTCCGGTCGACCCCATCGGAACTCATGGAAGCCGAAAGCATCGAGAAGCTCCACAAGCTCGACGACGCGCTCGGCGCGGCCACGGCCGGCCACGTCGCCGACGCGCGGAAGCTCGTCGACTTCGCGCGGACGACCGCCCAGCGCGAGCACCTGCGCTACGGCGAGCCCATCGGCGTCGAGACGCTCACGAAGACCATCACCGACAACATCCAAGAGAGCACGCAGTCCGGCGGCACCCGCCCGTACGGCGCGTCGCTCCTCATCGGCGGCGTCGAGAACGGCTCGGGTCGCCTCTTTGCGACCGACCCGTCGGGGACGCCCCAAGAGTGGAAGGCGGTCGCCATCGGCGGGCACCGCGAAGACGTACAGGCCGCCCTCGAAGACGGGTACGCCGAGGACCTGTCGCTCGAAGACGGCCTCGCGCTCGCCGTCCAGGCGCTCGTCGCGGCCGACGACGAAATCGAGAGCGACGAGCTGAACCTCGTCACCGTCTCCGAGGCGGGCTACGAAATCGTCGACGAGGAGACCATCGCCGAACTGTTCGCCGACGCGACGGAAGGAGAGGACGACGACGCGGACGAAGCCGAGGAGTAGATGACAGACGGGAGCCCGACCGACGATAGCGTCCAGACGACCGACGCGGACGCGTCGGAATCGGCGGGTTCGGGAGCGGGCGCGACCGCCGGCGCGGCGGCCGTGACGCTCGACCGCATCGCGGTCTACCCCGTGAAGTCGCTCGACGCCGAGTTCGTCGACGCCGCCGATATCGTCGAGAACGGCGGGCTCCGCGGCGACCGCGAGTACGCCATCTTCGACGAGGACGGCGAGTACGTCAACGGGAAGCGCGAACGGGCGGTCCACGGCATCCGGAGTTCCGTCTCGCTCGACGACGGCACGGTCGAACTCTCGGCCCCCGAGATGACCGACTACGACGGCCCGATAGCCGAGGCCGACGACTGGCTCTCGGCGTACTTCGGCTACCCGGTCGAACTCCGACGCGACCCCGCCGGCGGGTTTCCCGACGACACCGAGGCCAGCGGCCCGACGGTTATCTCGACGGGGACGCTCGACGCGGTCGCCTCGTGGTTCGACGGCGTCGACGCCGACGAGATGCGCCGTCGCCTCCGGCCGAACCTCGTCCTCGACGCGGCCGAGCCGTTCTGGGAGGACCACCTGTTCGACCGGCGCGGGACGGTCGTCGAGTTCACTATCGGCGGGGTGGCTTTCGAGGGCGTCAACCCTTGCCAGCGCTGTGTCGTTCCGAGCCGCGACCCCGATACGGGCGAGCAGACGCCCGACTTCCGGACGACGCTCATGAGGAAGCGCCGCGAGACGCTCCCCGAGTGGTCCGGCGGCGACTGGTTCGACCACGACTTCCGGCTCATGGTCAACACCACCGTCCCGGAGTCCTCGTGGGGTGAGACGCTGTCTGTCGGCGACGCGGTCACCGTCGGCGACGTCGTTTCCGAGTGAGTCGGTCCGTTTTTCGTAGCGTTCGAACGCCCCGCAGTCGAGCGGTTCCGCCTCGCCGACACCCGCGGATTTACGTCGTCTGGCTCGGTTGAGAGACCCATGTTCACGCTGACCGGCGTGCGGGTCGTCGACGCCGACGGGGCCCGCGAGGCGAACGTGGTGGTAGACGAGTCGACCGGGCGCATCGCGTCCGTCGGCGACGAGACCGAAGGCGAGACGCGGAACCACTCGGGCGCGGTCGTCGCGCCGGGACTCGTCGACGCACACGTCCACCTCATGATGGACGGCCGCCCCGACGTGGCGGCCTACCAGTCTGAGCCGGTCGAACGCGCCTGCTATCGAGCCGCGGCCAACCTCCGGAAGACGCTGGAAGCGGGCGTCACGACCGTCCGCGACCTCGGTTCTCCCGGCGACCTCGCGACGAGCGCGAAGGCCGCGGTCGCCGACGGCGAACTCGACGGGCCGCGCGTCCTCGCCGCCGGGGAGAACATCACCATGACCGGCGGCCACGGCCACTGGTTCGGTCGGGAGGCCGACGGCCCGACCGAGGTCCGCAAGGCCGCCCGAGAGCAACTGAAACGCGGCGCCGACGTGGTGAAGTGCATGGCGACCGGCGGCGTCCTCACCACCGGCGCGGTCACGGGCGCGCCCGAGTTCACGGAGGCGGAGATTCGCGCCCTCGTCGACGCCGCGAGCGCGAAGGGCGTCCCGACCGCGGCCCACGCCCACGGCGAGGAAGGTATCAAGAACGCCGTCCGCGCGGGGATTTCGAGCGTCGAACACGGGATGTTCATGGACGAAGAGGCCGCGGCGCTCATGGTCGAACACGGTACGTACTGGGTCCCGACGGCCTCGGCGGTCCGGGAAATCGTCGAGGCGGGCGTCGAAGCCGGCATCCCGCCCGAGGCGGTCGCGAAAGCCGAAGACGCCGTGGAGCGCTTCGAAGGCGCGTGGGAACACGCGCTCGACGCCGGCGTGAAAATCGCCATGGGAACCGACGCGGGCACGCCGTTCAACGACCACGGCGAGAACGCGCTCCGCGAGATGGACCTGCTCGTCGAGTACGGCCTGTCGCCCGCCGAGGCCCTCGAAGCCGCGACCGTCGGCGGCGCAGACCTGCTCGGACTGGACGACGTGGGGAAGGTCGCCGAGGGCTACGTCGCGGACCTCGTCGTCCTCGACGCCGACCCGAGCGAGGACGCGGGCGCGTGGCGGACGGTCAAGCAGGTGTATCGCGAGGGCGAGCAGGTCGTCTAATCGCAACACGGCAGTCGGTATCATACCCGATTTGAAGCGACAACCTTTTACAATCACGAGCAATACGAAAGGATGTACCAACGTGCTCTGTTGGTGTAGTCCGGCCAATCATATCACCCTCTCACGGTGATGACCAGGGTTCGAATCCCTGACGGAGCACTTCTCTCAACCCCTGAACCGCGAGCGACAGCGAGCGTGTTCTGGTCCGAAATGCGACAGAAAGGTTCGAGCAGCGAGCAACGCGACGCGTTGCGAGTGAGTTCGAATCCCTGACGGAGCACTTCTCTCAACCCCTGAACCGCGAGCGACAGCGAGCGTTCGCTTCCGAGCGGCGTCGATTCCTTACCGATTCCGGTCGCCGAGTTTCGACATCACGAGGTCTTCGGCGGTTCGCAGTCGGTACTGGACCGTCGAGCGCGGCACGTCGAGCACCTCGCTGAGGTCCTCGACGGTCACTTTTCGCGGCCGCTCGTAGTAGCCGTGTTCGACGGCGGTTTCGAGCGCCTCCCAGTGAGCCGACGAGAGGTCGGCCGCGATACGCGCTTCGGCGTCCCAGTTGCCCGCGCTCGTGAGGTGTTCGACGTCCAGCTGTAGCCCCTCCCTGAGCTGTGCCTCGATGGTCTCGTACAGTTCGCCGAGCGGGTGGTCGCCGGGGTAGAGGATGCGCCAGCGGTACGCGCCCGCACGGCGGGACGACTCGAAGATGACGCCCGGTCCGACGTGTTCGAGGACGTACCGCGGAATCGAGTGGCAGTTGCTCACCTCCTCGCGGTAGGTGTAGACGGTCATCGAGTTGTCCGACCGGTCGAGGACGTGGTAGTCGCGGTGAGTGTGGCAGTCGGGTGCGTCGAGACACTCGTTGCACCGCGTCTCGTCGAGGAACACCCCCTCGAACGCCGACAGCGCCTCCGGCGTGCCGACGACGTGGTCGACCCGCCACATCACGTCCTCCGTGGACGAACAGACCGACGACCGGGAGCGCAGACTCGGATACTCGTGAAACAGGTCCATCAGCACGTCGGTGCCCTCGGAAAAGCGAACGACGAATTCGAACTCGCGCATTCGGTCTCCGCTCTGTCGCGAACTGACTTAGCATGTACTAATCTTACCCATGCGTGTTCGGAGTCCTATCCGAGTATTTCTGGAGCGATACCGCTCGGGCCGGAACTGGTTAGCATATACTAGCGGAATTGTGAGGGAAGTTGCGGACGGAACAAGAGTCGGAGTGACGCGGGGTCCGCTCGCCCCGCGAGAACCGGTCCCGACCACCCACACCGCCACCGACCGCAAGCTCACTCCAACCAACCTCGGACGGCGACCGGGTCACCACCTATTTCACGCCCGGTCGTCTACCCGCACGAGGATGTTACTCGCGGGAACCGTGGTCGCCGACGCGTCCACTATCATCGAAGAGGGAGCCGTAGTCGTCGACGACGACCGCATCGTCGCGGTCGGAGGGCGCGCTACCCTGACAGAGCGGTATCCGGGCCACGAGCGACGCGAGTTCGACGTCATCGCGCCGGGGCTGGTCGGCGGGCACGTCCACTCGGTACAGTCGCTCGGACGCGGTATCGCCGACGACACGTCGCTTCTCGACTGGCTCTTCGACCACGTGCTTCCGATGGAAGCCGGCCTCGACGCGGCGGGGATGCGCGTCGCCGCCGAGCTCGGCTACCTCGAATGTATCGAGTCCGGGACGACGACGGTCGTCGACCACCTCTCGGTTCGACACGCCGAGGAGGCGTTCGAGGCGGCGGGCGAGATGGGCATCCGCGGGCGAATCGGGAAGGTGCTCATGGACACGAACGCGCCCGAGGGACTACAGGAAGACACCGACGCCGGCCTCGCCGAGTCCGAGCGCCTCATCGAGCGCTACCACGACGGCTTCGGCGGGCGTATCCAGTACGCCGTCACGCCGCGGTTCGCCGTCACCTGCTCGGAGGCGTGTCTGCGGGGCGTCCGCGAACTCGCAGACCGGTACGACGGCGTCCGCATCCACACCCACGCGAGCGAGAACCGCGACGAAATCGCCACCGTCGAGGAGGAGACGGGCATGCGGAACATCCACTGGCTCGACGAGGTTGGAATCACCGGCGACGACGTGGTGCTCGCCCACTGCGTCCACACCGACGAGTCCGAGCGCGAAGTGCTCGCCGAGACCGGCACGCACGTCACCTACTGCCCGTCGTCGAACATGAAGCTCGCGTCGGGCATCGCGCCGATTCCGGACTACCTCGACCGCGGCATCAACGTCGCCCTCGGCAACGACGGCCCGCCGTGCAACAACACGCTCGACCCCTTCACCGAGATGCGGCAGGCCAGCCTCCTCCAGAAAGTCGACTCGTTCGACTCGACGAGCACGCCGGCCGCGACCGTCTTCGAGATGGCGACGCGAAACGGCGCGAAGGCCGCCGGCTTCGACCGGGTCGGCGCGCTCCGTGAGGGGTGGAAAGCCGACATCGTCGGTATCGACACCGACCTCACCCGCGCGACGCCGATGCACGACGTGCTTTCGCACCTCGTCTTCTCCGCCCACGGCGACGACGTGGTGTTCACCATGGTCGACGGCGACGTGCTCTACGATGGTGGCGAACACGTCCGCGCGGACGCCGACGACATCCGCGAGCGGGCGCGGGCGGTCGCCGACGGCCTCGACGCGGCGCCGACGAGCGACTGAGCGCCGGTTCGACCTCGAGTCGAATCACCCGCGAGACCGGCCGCCATCGTCGCATCTTTCTCTCCGCGTGACCCCTCCTGAGTCATGACTGTCCGCCTCCGCACGGCGACGGCGTCCGACCTCCCCGCGATTCGGGAGATTTACGCGCCGTTCGTCGAGGACACCGCGATTTCGTTCGCCTACGACCCGCCGAGCGTCGCGGACCTCGAATCGAAGCTGGAGAAGAAGACCGACTACCCGTGGCTCGTCTGCGAACTCGACGGTGAGGTGGCCGGCTACGCCTACGCCGGGACGATTCGAGAGCGCATCGCCTACCAGTGGGCCGTCGAGACCTCGATTTACGTCCACCCGGACTTTCAGCGCCGGGGCGTCGCCCGCGGCCTCTACACGGCGCTTTTAGACCTGCTCGAACGGCAGGGCTACGTCTCTGCCGTCGCCGTCGTCACGACCCCGAACCCCGCGAGCATCGCCTTCCACGAGTCGTTCGGCTTCGAGCGCGTCGGCCGTTTCGAGCGCGTCGGCTACAAACACGACGCGTGGCACGACGTGGAGTGGTGGAGTCTCGACCTCGGCGAGCGACCCGAAGAACCTGCAGCACCGCTGTCCGTGGCCGACGCTCGGGAATGCGACTGGTGGGACGACGCGCTCGCTCGCGGCGCTGCGCTCGTCGAAGACACCGGACAGAACAGCACTACCTAAGCCGAGGTTCCTTCCCATCTCCCGGCCCGTCACCCGCGTTCAGACGCCGGCTTCGAGGGAGTCTTCCGTCTCGGTTTCCGCCGAGTCGCTCCCCTCGACCGCCTCGACTTCGCCGACGTCGTCAACCTCGGCGGCCGCGTCGGCAGCCGGGCCGTCGGACCCCGCCTGTTCGAGCACGTAGCGCTCGACGCCGGCGGAGAGCATCTCCTGCCAGTCGTCGAACTCGGTGTTCGCGTCGACGTACCGGTCCAACTCGTGGGCCGGTATCGACTCGAAGGACTCCTGGTCTGCGACCGCGAAACCGCTCTCTTCGAGGAATTCACTAATCGATGCCGCCTGACAATGTGACTCGACCCACGACGACGGGAACAAGTCGGCCAGCGTCACCTCGCCGCCGAGACCCCCAATCTCGACGTCGAGTGTCGCGGCCGTCGTTTCGGCCTCACCCATACCCGGGTCCTACAGCCACGGATATAACGGTGTTGCGGTTGGCGTCCGAGAGAGTCAGTTCGTCGAGACGATTTCGACCACGTCCCGGTGCGCGAGTTCGTGGTCCGAGCCGATTTGCCGCTTCGAGTGGCAGTCGATGCCGTGGAGGAGACCGTCGCCGATGTCCGAGTGCAGGTGGTACGCGAAATCCTCGGTCGTCGAGCCCTCGGGGAGGATAAAGCAGTCGCGGAAGACGCCCTGCGAGTCGCTCTTGCCGTTCGCGCTCCCGGGGAAGATAGCGATGGCACCCATCACGTCGAACAGCGCGTTTTCGAGCGACTGCTGGACGCCCGTGCCGCCGAACTCCGCGACGAACTCGCGAATCTGTTCGAGGCCCGCCTCCTGTTCGTCGCTCACGTCGCCGACGATGTCGAAGTCGTCGTCGCCGGGGCGATAGTCGACGACGCCGCCCTCGTCGGCCTTCTTCAGCGCCTTCTCCGCGTGCGCCGAGGTCGGGACGAACGTCAGGTGTTCGTAGTCGGCGTCGGCCGTTATTTCCTCGTAGTTCTCCTGGGAGACCGGCTTGTCCATCTTGTTCGCCGCGATGATGATGGGCTTCGTCCGCTTTCGAATCTCGCGGGCGAGCGATTCCTTGTCCGCGTCGTCCCACTCGTCGGGGTCGAGCTCCAGGCCGAGGGAAAGGATGATCTGCTTGATCTCGTCTTTGTTCGTCTTGAACGCGGACATCTGCTCCGCGAGGTCGACTTCGACGTCTTTGTCCTCGCCGTGGTAACCCGAACGGTAGCGGTCGATGCCCTTCTCGAGGACGCCGAGGTACCACATGTCCAGTTCGTTCTCGAGGAAGTCGATGTCCTCTCGGGGGTCGTGGCCCTCCGTCGCCTCGCCTTCGATGTCCGTCTCACCGGAGAAGTCCACGACGTGGACGAGCACGTCCGCCTCGTTGAGGTCGGTGAGGAACTGGTTCCCGAGCCCTTTCCCCTCGTGCGCGCCGGGGATGAGACCCGCCACGTCGACGAGTTTGACCGGGACGTATCGCATTCCGTGGTCGCAGTAGCCGACAGAGGGCGTACACGACTCGTCGAACTCCGGGGCCGCACACTCGACGCGGACGTACGCCTCGCCGATGGAGGGGTCGATGGTCGTAAACGGGTACGCGCCCTCGGGCACGTCGTTCATCGTCGCCGCGTTGAAGAAACTCGACTTCCCGACGGACGGTTTTCCGACGAGACCGATCTTGTAACTCATTCGTTGGTCGGACTGGTGTCTCGAACGCTAATAACCGTTCGACGTTCGTCTCTGCATGCGTGATATTCGCACGCTTCCGGGGCCGAGGAGAGCGATTCTCCGCGCACAACGCCCCGGTTCGAGTGCCGGAGATGCGGCTTCGTCGCCGGGTTCGCAGCACGCGGTAGCCGGGCCACGCCGGGGAGTCGGCGACGATGCACGCTCGTGGTTCGCCTTTCGGCTCACGTCCGGTGCATCTTTGTCTCCACGTCTCCGACAGCCGGGCATGACCGACCCCGACGAGACGGCGAGCGAAACCGCACCCGCGTCGAACACGGACTCCGACGCGGCCGCCACCGAGCCCTCGCCGGACGATTCGATCGACGCGGACACGTTTCGCGTCGGCATCCACGTCACCGAGACCGAACTTCGGTTCGTGGTCAACGTCCCGTCCGATATCGATTCGGGGTGGACCGATCCCGACGCGTTCCAGCGCCTCGTCGAGCGCGTCACCTGGGAGCAACTCGACCAGCGAGCGACGCTTCAGACCGTCGCGACCAACGCCGCCGAGGGCGAGACGGTGTTCCTCGGGACGGTGACGCTGCGACCGGACGAGACCGTCGTCGACCACACGCTCCGCGTGCCGCCGCTCGACGGGGCGTGAGCTAACTCCGTCTCTCCTCCGATGACCGACCCGACGACAGCAAGCGCGATTCGAGAGATTCAGGACGCCGCGCTTAGCCGCGCGCTCACCGACGGCGACCACGCGAGACAGTCGCTCGCCGTCGCCGGTGCGCTCGAAACGGCCAGAACGGAAGCGACCGAGACGGGGTTCGACGGCGGCGGCGTGACACTCGCGGCGTCGCTCGCGTTCGTCTCGACGCTGTTCGCACATCGTCGGCTCCGCGAGTCGCTCCAGTCGAGCGTCCGCGCGTCCGACGACTCGGCGTGGTATCCCAGCGGCGCGCCCGCCCGCGTCGACGACGACCTCGTGGTCGCGGGCGCACGGCTCGCGGTTCGACGGTTCGACGTCGACCCGGCGCTCGTCGGCGCGCTCGGTGACGTTTCCACAGAAAAAGTCGCGTCGGGCGAGTGAGTAGCCCGACCGTCGTGCTCTGACAACCACGGTCGGGGACGTAAGAGATGTGGGGGTGCCTCTGTCCACAGTACCCGCCCGGGCGCGTGCGAAGGGTGAAACCCAAACCCACGCTTGATGCGTGGGAACCCGTGTTCGATTAGTTAGTTGTTGTTCGCGTGCTCCGGCGGGCCACCACCGTTGCCGTTACCATTACCGTTGGACTCGTCATCGTCTTCTGACTCGTCGTCCGAGTCGTCGTCGGTCTCCTCTTCGTCGGTCTCCTCAGTCTCGGCGGTCTGCTGTTCGTCCTCGTCGCTCGCCTTGTCGTTGTTCGCGTGCTCCGGCGGGCCACCGGCGCTACCGTTCTTGGCCTTGCCGGAGTTTCCGGGTGCGTCCTCCTCGCCGTCAGCGTCATCGCTGCTGTTCTTCGGGCCAGCGTGGTCCGGACGCTTGTCGTCCGCGTTACCCGGGTTGTTCTCGGTCACGAAGTCGGAGACGGCCTGTCCGATGGGGCCGTCACCGCCCGTGTCCTTGAGCCGCTCGACGAACCGGCTGACGAGCTGGCCGAACGGGTCGTCCTCGGCGACCTCTCCCTGCAGGGTGGCGGTCGTCTCGACGCTGAGGCCGTCGTACTCGGCGGTCACGTCGACCGTGACAGTCTGCAGGGGCGCGGTGAGTTCGACGGTACCGTTCGCGTCCGTCTCGTACTCGCCCGCGTCCGTGTAGTTGCCCTCGACCGCGACCGAGGCGTTCTCGACGGGTTCGCCGTCTTCGGTCACGGTGATGGTGACCGACTCGTTTTCGTCCTGCGAGACGGCGACGTCGAGGTCGTCAGCCTCCACGGCGACCGTCGTCTCGGCGGAGAGGCCGTCGGCCGTCGCGACGAACGTCAGGTTCGTCGCGGTCGTCGGCTCGGCGACCTCGACGGTACCGTTCTCATCCGTCTCGTACGTCCCGTTGTCGGCGTAATCGGTCCCGTTGACCTGAACCGACGCGTTCTCGACCGGTTCTCCGTCCTGCGTGACGGTGGCGACGACCGTGTCGTTGGCGTCGTCAACCTCGACAGAGACGTTGAGGTCGTCAGCCTCGACCGCGACCGTGGTCTCCGCGGAGAGGTCGCCGTCCATCGCGACGAACGTCAGGTTCGTCGCGGTCGTCGGTTCGCCAACCTCGACGGTACCGTTCGCGTCCGTCTCGTACGTTCCGTTGTCGTACGCGGTTCCGTTGACCACGACTGACGCACCTTCGACGGCGTCGCCGTACTGAGTGACGGTGGCGGTGAGCGTGTCGTTGGCGTCGTCAGCCTCGACGGAGATATCGAGGGACTCGTCGAGCGGGACGAGGACGGCTGACGCGGTGGTCGTGTTGTTCCCCTCCGTGACGGTGAACGTCGCGTTCACACGCTCCTGCGGATTGGGGAGGTCGACGGTGCCGTTCGCACCCGTCGCGTACGTTCCGTTCCCGGAGTAGTTACTGCTCGATTCGACGACGACCGTCGCGTTCTCGACGGCCGTCTCGTTCCGCGTCACGGTCACTGTCGCGTCGCCCGTGTCGGCGTCCTGCGTGACGCCGACCTGGAGGGCATCGGTGCTCGCTGCACTGACGGTCCCGGGGACCATCGCGACGGCGAGCATCGCAACGACCATGACTACGGTGAGGTGTTTGCTGCCGCGCATGCAACCCTCCCTTCTAACCCTGATACGGTAAAAGGGGAGAATCGTAACCCCGGTTTTCGCTGAATTTCACCCCAATCAACGTGTTCGAAATCGGGCCTTCGTCTGTCGATTTCGCCGAGTTTCGAGCCGAACGGCCGCCCGGGTCC
Source organism: Haloferax sp. Atlit-10N (assembly GCF_003586325.1). Taxonomy (NCBI): domain Archaea; kingdom Methanobacteriati; phylum Methanobacteriota; class Halobacteria; order Halobacteriales; family Haloferacaceae; genus Haloferax; species Haloferax sp. Atlit-10N. The sequence continues at coordinate 268 of NZ_PSYX01000003.1, read as the reverse complement.
CGTCGAAACACCGTCACGGTCGAACGCGAGTGGTGTCGGCGGAACCGGTGCGTTCGACGAGAGCGTTGCCACTCTCGGACGACATGAGAGACGCGACCGAGAGAGCGGTCGCTGTCTGTGTAGTGTGCGAGCGAGCGATTGCCGCTCGCTATAAATGAAAAAAGCCCACTGGACCGAAGTCCAGTGGGCTCTGTATGAGTGGGGGCGGCGAACTGGATTTCCCAGAGGATCGCTCACTCCAGTACTGACCAGAACGCAGGTGAGCTTA